>NZ_JAGGPX010000009.1 GCF_018613575.1 Planococcus sp. ISL-110 | reverse complement strand
AAAACACGGAAGGCCAGGAACAGGCACGCGCTGAACTGGATCAATACATTGTGGACCAAGCCGCTTTCCTTGATTCGGCAACAGAAGGCCGTGTTCCTGCGGATGCATTGGAAGAAGGCTTAACGGCACACGTTGAACAGCTGTTGACGGCATTTGATGCCTACGCAGCAGGCGATTACGAAACAGCGTACAGCTCGATTCGTGAAGCCTATGCGCATATGACCATGCCGGCAGCTGGCTTGTCAGCGGCCATCGTGGACCAGTTCCCGGAAGAATTCGGGGCAACGGAAATGCCATCTGAAATGCCTGCGACAGGCATGGGCGGCACAGCAGATGCAGGATCATTCCCATTCATGTGGGTATTGGCTGGTTTGATGCTTGCGGCTCTTACCACTGCAGTTGCTGTTCGCACTCGCAAACAGTAAGTTTCATTGACGATAGTGAAAAGCTAGCCTAACCGGCTAGCTTCAGGCTGTAGACAAAGTCTAATAAAAACGAATAGCGGTGTATAACCCCAACAAGCCTAGTAATCCCTTCACTCAAGGATTTGGAGCGCAAGGCGGCGACTCCTGCGGTAGAACGGAGTGATGAGACCCCGCAGGAGCTTGCGACGAGGAGGCTCAGCGCTTCGTCCGCGGAAAGCGTCCGCCTGGAGCGGAGGATCCTGTATAAACACGATAAAATGAGTATTCATTCTTTGAATACCATAAATATTCTTTTGTCTACAAGCTCAAGCTAGCCTAACCGGCTAGCTTTTTGTTTGCCGCAATAGCAGCTCATAACTTGATAATCGGTTAAGAATACAAAAGGAGGCATTCAATTGTGGAGATGGAATGCGACCTTGTGGTAAATTACATCAATGGATTTCTGCCATTTGAAAAACAGTGGAAAGAAGAAATTGAAAAGCACTTGTCGATTTGTAGGGAGTGTCAGGAACTTATGGTGTTGATGAATGAGCTTCCTGAATTAGCGAATGAAAAAACTTTTTTAAACGGCATGAAAGCAAGAATTTTGGCTACGGTATTTGTGGAAGAGACGGATTCAGGCTCTTCATCACCTGGCTATAGCATATAAAAAATGAGTACAGTCAAAAGAATTGGAAGGTGGGCCAAAAGATGAAAAAGATTATAACGTTACTCATATTAGCCATTTTTTCAATGCCTTTGATCGGACAGGCACATACGACACTGTCTTCCTCGACACCTGAAGAAAGGGCTATCGTGGTGGAACCTCTTGAAGAGGTAGTTTTAACTTTTGGGACGGCCATTGAACAGAGAAGTCTCATGACGCTGGAAAGTAAAGGCGTATCCTATGAATTTGACGAGATCATACTTTCAGATGGAGTTATGACTGGAACCCTCGCGGAAGAGCTTCCAAACGCTGCTTACACCATTCAATGGGAAATTATTGGAGCAGATGGCCATCCGATAAAAGGCGAAGTAGTATTCGAATCGAACTTTGAAGCTGCAGCAGAAGAGGCAGAGCCCGAAGTAGCAACAGAAGAAGAGCCGACAGTTGAAACGGCAACACCAGCTGCAGAAGAAAATGCTGTCGAAAGTACAGAAGATGAGGGGAGTTCGCTACTTACGGTTTTTCTTGTAGTTGCATTGCTGGCAATTGGATTTATCGCTTACCGGCTATTGAAGAGAAAATAAAGAACGGATGAATATTGGAAGAGAAAAGCTTTCTATGAAAATTTGTTTTCACGCTCACTTTGAAATTCGAAATTTATTGAAGCGCAACTAAAAAAAAAAAAAAGCTTACAGCGCCGAAAGAATCGGTTCTGTAAGCTTTTTCTGTAAATCAGTTGTAAAATTTGTGGTTAAGCGGTTGGCATTCCGCTGGTTATGCTGCAAATTTGTCCGGTCATGTAGCTGGATTCCATTAAAAGCAAGGTGAAACCTGCAGAATAGAATGCAAACGCTCCGTGACGAAACAAGATGACTTGCTTTTCTATCACTATTATTAAGCGATAAAAAAATATGTTATTCCATTTCTTTCTTTAGAAAGAGGGCGCTTCTTTTTTTGCTGTTCTCTGAAATAGAAGAAAAAGTGAAAAGCGCCAGAGCCAGCCAGATGAAGATCAATGCAATGGCATGGGCTTGAGACACGTTTTCATCGTAGAGAAAAACGCCTGTTAACAGGACGATCGTCGGCGAAATATATTGAAGAATGCCTAATAGCGAAAGGGTCACTTTTTTTGTGCTCATCGTAAAAAATAACAAGGGGAGAACGGTCACCACGCCACTGCCGATAACCAGTGCAGCGGTTGAAACGGAATCGAAAAACTGAATTTGCGATTGACACATCCAATACGCTAAAAACACTAACGCAAAGGGAGTGATGATCATCGTTTCTAAGGCTAATCCAATGGTGGAATCGACTTTAATCACTTTTTTCGCCAAGCCGTAGAACCCAAAAGTAAGTGCCAGACTAAGAGAAATCCAGGGGATTTCACCATAGTAGAGCGTTAACACCAGAACCCCTATTCCTCTATTCCTGCTAACACATAAGCAAGAATTTGAGTTCCGTTTAACCGCTCTTTTAATACGATGACCCCGATCAGCATGCTGGTTAAAGGGTTTATGTATTGGCCAAGGCTTGCTTCGACGATTCGCCCTTCAATTACCGCCCACATGAAGATGCCCCAATTCGTACTGATCAGAACAGATGCAAGTAACAGCGACCAAAATAACTTTGGCTTCCGTATAATTTCTTTCACTGCCTTCACGTATAGCTGCCATTTATTCAGGACAATTAAAAGAGCAATCATAAAGATGAATGACCAAAGCACACGCTGCATTAAAATCTCTCCGGGAGAGACATGTTGAATAAGCTTCCAGTAAATCGGAGTAAGCCCCCACATGACAAAAGAAATAAATGCAAAGACTACTCCATCTTTTTCGTTGTATGAATTCAATCGTATGCACACCCCTTATTTTTTTGCTTTCTTGAACGCGTGGAGTGTGTGCCGAACGATCTTTCTAATTATCGGTGATCCAGGTTTCAGCCGTATGAATGGAACACATAAGCTCCCTTTTTACTAAGTAACTGACTCAGCACCAGTTCTCTCTCATCGGTCAGTTGGTTCGGGTGCTCAACTTTTCCTTGCCGTATTTTTTCACCAGATAATTGGCCAGGAGCCACGTGCCGATTGCGACGGCTATGGGCGTCAGGAGCGGAACCGGTGAGGCAGCGAGCAAGTAGGCGGATACCGTATTGGCCCATGCGTGCAGGATGACGCATAGCCATACATTTCCCGTGCTGTTATAAAGCCACCCGATAACATAAGCTTGGGGAATGGTCAGCAAGGTAAATCCAATCAGCGACAGCAGCACCACCGTTATTCCGTTCGGGTAGTTCATGTAAATGATGATGGGATAATGCCAGATGCTCCACAGCAAGCCTACACGAAAACAAGCTTTTTCAGCTGTATATCTGGTCTGCAGCAGCGGCTGCAAATACCCGCGCCAACCAAATTCCTCCATGCCGCTCGTGAAACATTGAAACAGGAAAAATACAGGGAGAAACCAGAGAGGCAGACCATTCCAGTTGAATTTCACACTGAAACCGGACAGGATCCAAGTAACCAGCAGCGCCGCTGAAAAGAGAATGATGGGATAGAAAAAGATGAGCAATAACCAACCAAGGACGCCCGTTTGCTGAACTTTGACGGGTGGCTTCACGAGCGTTTCTTCTTTTCGGTTCTTCAGCAAGAGACCTGCTGCAAATACACCAAAAAGCGGGCCGTATACTGCGGCGGTAAAGAAGACGAAAGCCAGCAATTGCTGCAGACTTTCCACGCCTTCTGTCAAAATGGTATAGAAGCCTTCGTTATAAAGGAGCTCCATGCCAGTAAGCTTGGAATATACCATGATTCCGATCCACAAACTCCAGGAAAACAAGATGGCACCACTGTAATAAATCGTAATTTTCTTCGCTATGCTTCCCATCATAACTACCTCCACTGTGAGTTTTAGTTTAGTTGTGTTTATTTTAACTGAAAATTCGGCGAATAAGACGGGCATACTGCATTATTATTAATCTCTTAAGTATTTGGCGGAGCCGATTAATCTTGAAATTATGGAACGTTTGTTCCGGAGTGGGAGGAGAGTTAGAACTCGGCTTTCGTAAAAACAATTGGTGATGTCTGTCGGACAATGTTCTGTTCCCTCATTCCGGATTTAAATGTTGGAATATTCCGTTAAATATCCCTTTGCATCCGTTATAATAGAAGTCAGAATAGAACGCTGGTTTGTGAATCCTTAAAATGAAAGAGGTGAGGATCATGGATAATGAACAGTTGAAGCGACAGACGAATGGCTGGGCTGTAGAAGCGAAGGGGCTTGTTAAAGTATACGGAAAAGAACGTGCTGTAGATGGTGTGGATTTGGTTATTCCGCAAGGAACAGTGTACGGTTTTTTAGGGCCCAATGGTGCAGGGAAAACGACAACAATCCGCATGCTTGCGACGCTCGTTCAGCCGGATAGCGGGAATGCCTATATTTTTGGCCATGACTTGAAGAAGGAAAGCGCCGCGATCAAAAGCCGCATCAGCTTGACGGGCCAATATGCTTCCATTGATGAGGATTTGACTGGCATTGAGAACCTGGTGCTGATCTCCAAGCTGATGGGCTACACGAGCAAGCAAGCTAAAAAGAGGGCCATGGAATTGCTGGCGGCATTTGGCTTGGAAAATGCGGCAAAACGGCAAGTGAAAAACTATTCAGGCGGCATGAGGCGGCGTATTGATATTGCCGCAAGCATTGTGGTGACGCCGGATCTATTGTTTCTGGACGAACCGACGACCGGACTGGACCCGCGGAGCCGCAACCAAGTGTGGGATATTATCCGGGCACTCGTGAAGGCCGGGACAACGGTGTTGCTGACAACTCAAAACTTGGAAGAAGCAGATCAGCTGGCAGACCGGATCGCGGTCATCCATCAAGGCAAGATCATTGCGGAAGGCACGAGCAGTGAACTGAAGGCCTCGGTCGGGAGCGGCATCTTAAATGTTCAGCTGCTTCATGCTGCAGAAGAAAAGCGTGCGATAGCCATTCTTGAGAAGAAACTTGGCGTGCCGGTTCACGTGGCTTCGGATGCAATATCGCTGAGCGCACAAGTGCAAGATTCGTCTCTTGTCGCTGAAGCGCTCGGGGAGCTAGCCCGAGAGCAAATTGCCATCAATGATTTTTCGCTTGGCCGGCCGAGCCTGGATAGAGTGTTCCTGACATTGACCGGGCAATCCGCCGACGAACAACCGAACGTGGAGGAGGGGAACTTATGAGCATTCGGTTGGAACACGACAACTCGACTCAGGAAGAAGACGTCCATCCTTTGAATGCAATTGCTTCCGGCAGACGGCCAGACCCGCCGAATGCCTTCGCTTCGACTATGGCGTTTGCACAGCGGGCGCTTTTGAGAATTAAGCACGTCCCTGAACAGATGTTTGATGTTACAGTGTTTCCGATCATCTTTTTGCTGATGTTTACGTATTTATTCGGAGGTGCCATTGCAGGGTCTACAGGTGAGTACCTGCAATTTTTGCTGCCTGGAATACTCGTCATGACCGTCTCACAAATCACGATATACATGGGTATCGATCTGAACAATGATATCCGAAAAGGCATATTCGACCGATTCCGCACATTGCCGATTTGGCTGCCTTCTGCGTTGGTTGGCGCATTGCTCGTAGACGTCATCCGCTATTCACTGGCTTCCGCCATTATGATCGGGTTGGGGCTTCTGCTCGGCTTCCGGCCAGAAGGAGGGGCAATAGGAGTTTTCGGTGCCGTTCTCGTCATCCTATTGTTTTCGTTCAGCTTTTCCTGGATCTGGACAGCTGCCGGCATTGTGATGCGTTCTGAAAAATCTTTGATGATGATGAGCTTTATGATCATTTTTCCTTTGACATTTGTCAGCAATGTTTTCGTCGACCGCTGTCCGCGGTTTGATGCACGGCAACGGCACGTGGGAGCAGATCGGCTGGGTGGTTGTAGTGTCCGCTGTTTTTGTAGTGATTTTCGCGCCGCTGACGATGTATTTGTATCGGAACAAAGAGTGACTAGTGGGTCGTCATCCATCAAACGAGCGGTTATTGTGGAATCGATTTACCAGCACACAAAGAAAGCCCCGGAGGAGAACACTTTTACAAAGTGATCTCCTCCGGGGCTTTCTTTAGAAGAATTAATTTTTAAAACCTAAAAGTTGAACTTAAGAATCATCATTTCAGACAACGCTTCGGGCGCCTGTGAGCCCGACAGCCCGCTATTTTGCGGCACACCAGCAATGAAAGGTCATTAGCTCAACTTATATAGATGCTATGAACATTGCTTCACGGCATCACTCCCAAAAACTTCGGTAATCGTGAATATATGTTTCGATTTTATGGGGCTGCTTGCCGGTCACTTTTTGATAATCGGAAGTGACGCCTTTGGCCAAGCCTAATTTGGTGGGAAAGTGGATGCCGATGACGACATTGATGAACCCTTTGTCTTTTCCGCGGCTTAGCATGTATTGCTTAAAGTCTTTGGCGGATGGATTCGTATAGGAAATGGGACTGCCCAGAATGCCGGTCATCTTTTCCGCTACCTGTGAAAAGTCCAGCGCTTCGGCGCCTGTGACAGTATAGGCTTTGTTTTCGTGGAGCTGCGGATTCCGGAAGGATAGGGAAACCACCTCTGCCAAATCACGCACGTCGACAAAGCTGGTTTTGCCGTTGCCGGCTGGAACATAAATGCGTTGGCGCTCTTTGATTTCCTCGCATAAAAAATCGTTCAGATTCTGCATAAAATAACCAGCACGGATAAATGTATAAGGGATACCCAGTTTTTTAATCAATTTTTCGTTTTTATAATGGTGGATAAACGGCAAAAACTGGACGTCTTTTACCGAAAGGTAGGTGATATGCTGCACACCCATTTTTTTTGCTTGTTCCAGAAAGGCAGCGAATTGCAGCTCCCCTCCAGGCGGGTACATAAGAAAAATTTGATTGATGTCTTTCAAGGCTGGCGCAAAAGTTGCTTCATCCGTAAAATCCAACGGGACAAACTCATACTTATCGCCATAGCGCATAACGGCTTTTTCCACATTGCGGACAGCGCACTTGAATGGAATGTTTTTGCTCGTTAAGCTTTGGGCAACTTCATAGCCTGCATTGCCGGTAAAACCGGTCACCAGAACAGTCATTGGATCCACCGCTTTCTGCTAAAGTATTTCATTGCGTTCGAACTGCAAGTTGCATGAGCAATCAGAAGCCCAGAAGCTTTCCGTTCACCAATTGGGTTTCGTTTTTTGGAAAGTCTTCCTGCGTTAAACTTTTTTTGTAGCTGTCTCTTCAATTTCTTTTCGTTTGGCGTAGAAATTAGAGATCACCGTTTTTACAACAGCATAGAAAGGAATGGCCAGTATGATGCCCCAGATGCCGGCAATATTCCCGGCGGCCAATATTAATGTGATCACCGTCAAAGGATGGACGTTTAATGCATTGCCCATGACATTCGGCGTTATCAGGTTTCCTTCAATCTGCTGTGCAACAAGCATGATGATGGCTACATACACAGCCATGATCGGATCTTGGACCAGCGCAATAATTATAGCTGGAATGACAGCGATATATGGTCCCAGGAATGGGATGACATTGGTCATGACACCGATAAGAGCCAGCAGGAATGCATAGTCAAGTCCGATGATCAAATAACCGACCAGCAACATAGCCCCTACAGTCAAACTGACAAATAATTGCCCCACAATATAGGACTTTAAGGTTTCATCCACATCGTGCAAAGTTTTGCGGATCCAGGTTTTTCTTTCCCCGGAGAAAAAATGGGCGACAAAGGGTGCAAACTTCCGGTGGTCAATTAAGATATAAACCAGGAAAAAAGGAACGAGAATGAGCGCAAGCACACCCGAAAACAGTCCTGTCAAGAACGTCAGGACCCAGGAACTGATATTGGAAGCCCAGTCGGTAAATTGTCCAGTCAGTCCGTTTACTTGTTCTCGAACAGAATCCGGCAAATGTTCACGTTGGTTCAGAAGATATTGTCCATATTCTTCTGCTCTTTCGATAATTTCCGGACCATTATCTGCAAGTGAATTTACCTGTTCAGAAACAATCGGTGCCAGAAAAATATAAAATAACCACAGAAGAAGGCCCATTAACGTAAAAATAAGCAAAATAGCTGCCCATTTGGGGAACTTTTTCTTTTGCAGGAAATGGAGGAGGGGCCTCGTTAAATAAAACAGTACCCCGCCAATCAGCAACGGCAGGAAAATCGTTTCTGCAACCACGAAGAGTGGTGAGAACACACCTTTCACTTCGATGAATAACCGAATAATCACTAAAGTTAAAATGATGGCAACAGCTGTTTGAAACCAGACTTTGTGTGTCATTAGAGCACTCCCTTCGATATGTATAAGTTAAGAGCCAGAGGCAAGGTGCAAAAAAACGATGCCAAATAGGGCACCCGCGACTCCTTTTTTGTTTGCCGTCCACTTTTATCACAAATACCCTTTAGGAAATCACTTTAACCTGCAAAATTTGAAATCATAAAATAAAGCGGGTTGCATTTTTCTGCAATCCGCTTTGTTCTTACTCCTTTTTAGCTGCTCTCTACTTTCGTATCCAAATTATGCTCCATATAATCTTTGCCCCATTCATACATCGAGTCAAGAATAGGAATCAGGCTGTGTCCTTGATCCGTAAGGGAATACTCCACTTTTGGAGGGACCACCGGATAGATTTCGCGGTGGACAATCAAATGTTCTTCCAGTTCACGCAATTGAGTCACAAGCATGCGTTGGGTGATGCCCGGCATCAGATTTTTTAATTCACCAAAACGTTTGGTTCCTTCTTTGCCTAAATGCCACAGGATCAGCATCTTCCACTTGCCGCCGATGATCGAAAGGGTCAGTTCCTTTTCGCAATTAAAGCTTTTTTCTCCCAAGTTGGGCATGTTCTTCGCTTCCTTCCGTAGTAGCCACCGCATTTTCCGGTTCCAGAATAAACTTATCGAACGCGTGAAGCACACCTTCATCATTGTTTGTAAGGGTCGTATAATCCGCAATATCTTTTACTGCCTGCACGGCATTTCCCATCGCGATGCCGAAACCGGCCGCTTTAAGAAGTTCGAAATCGTTGTGATTATCGCCAATTCCAATGATTTCTGAACGATTGATGCCAAGCATGTTCGCTAAGAATAAAAGCGCACTTCCTTTGTTTGCTTCTGGATGGGTCACTTCCAGGTAGTTCTTTTTTGATTTTTCGATATAGGCGGACTCGCCGAATAGGGATTGCAATTCCTTTTGCAGGAGATCCAGCACATCGGGTTCGTCGATAAAGAGCAATTTCGTAAATCCTTTTTGGGCAAGCCCGATCAGGTCCGGTTCTATCGCATACGGGACTTGGACGGCTTCCGCATAAACAACCAGCTTCTCCGTTTCCTCAGCACCGTAAAGAATGTCGTCTTGATAGACTTGCAGGTGGATGTTTTTCTCGCGGGCGATTCCGATCAGCTTTTCTGCGATGCCAGGGGAGACAGAGCGTTCATACATTGCATCTGCTTTACCTGCAGACTTGATCATTGCCCCTTGGTAAGTGATCAGCGGTGCATGGATCCCTAACTGCTGGGCAATGAGTTGGGCGGACGAAAACATCCGCCCCGTAGCAATCGTGACTACTGTTCCCATTTCAATCGCTTTTTGGATAGCTGTCACGGTATTGGGCGAAATCGTCAGCTCGTCTGTGAACAGCGTCCCATCAAGATCGATTGCGATCATTTTATACATAAGCTCTCTCCTTGAAATTCCTTTTTATGCTGCGCTTAAAAGCTCAGCCCTTCAAACAACAGGACTCTGGCAGGCGAAGCATCCGTGCCGGTTAACTTTAACGGCGCTGCCACCATGAAGTACTCGCCTTGCTCGACTTCTTTCAGTTGCAAACCTTCTATAATGATGATGTCGCTGGCGAATAAGGTTTTATGTGTCGGATGGCCTTCCTGGCTTCTTTCGACTCCGAGCGCATCTATGCCAACCCCGCGAATCCCCAGCTCGGCCAAGTAGTTGGCACCGTCTTCCGCAAGAAAAACAAACTCGAAATTGAAGTTTTCGTCAAAAGAGTTTTTTGTTTTAAAGAAAACAAAATCTTCTTTTTCAAGCTCGAACGCTTCCAGGTCCGCTTTTGAAATTCCGTTTTCTACGCCAGTCAAATCCAATACTTTGCATGTTCCCACAAGTTTGTCCAACGAAATCGATTCAAACGTTTCGCCGTCAACCTTCATGTGAAGCGGAGCATCGATATGGGTTCCGGTATGGACATCCAGTTCCAGCCTTGTTTCGGTCACATAGCCGGTTGTCCGCTGATCTATTTTCGGCTGTTTTTCCGGTTTGTTCTTGTAAACGGCCATGCCTTCAAAGATTGTACCTGTTACATCATATATTTTCATCCAACCAACCCTTCCGTTACTGCGGAGTATACTGTGTGTTCAGCTTGGCATGTTATTTATGCGGCTGTCCAGTGAGAACGCTTGAGTTAATGGGGGGCCAACGACAATGCACAATTCCCCCATGCTCAAGGAACAATTAAAAATAAGCCTGTGCCCAAATAAATTCAGGCTCAGACTTATTCGTTTCATTCTAAATTTGCATGCCTGCCATACATAGTATCAGACTTCAGCCCTTTTTGCTCCATGAACCGCAAAATCACGGCATCGTAGAAAAGGAGAAGCGACTGCTCAAACAGCGAGCCCATCGGCTGAATGGACTTGCCGCTGGCGCTGTCTGATTTTGCTTGAGCGGGAATTTTAATTTGGATGTCTGCGAGACGGCCTATCGTGGACTCAGGATTGATGGTAATGGCCACTACGGTTGCGCCGATGGCTTTTGCTTTTTCCGTCATCGCTGCGAGGCTTTGGGTTTCGCCAGAACCGGAACCGACAATGAAAATATCATCGGGTTCTAAATTCGGGGTGACCGTTTCTCCGACAACATAAGCATCCAGGCCTACGTGCATCATGCGCATGACAAATGCTTTTGCCATAAAGCCTGAGCGGCCGCCGCCTGCCACAAATATTTTCTTGGCCTGCAGGATGCCGGTGACCAGTTCCTCAGCACGCTCGTCATCGATGAGCGTGAGGGTCTGTTCTAGTTCGGCCAGGATTTCACCTGTAAAGCTTGTGGTGTTCATGTTACGCGGTCACGCTTTCTTTGATCAGGTTTTGGATTTTCTCAGCTTCTGCAGCTTTGTCGTCCTTGCTTGTGATGCCGCCGCCGACGATGATCAAGTCTGGTTGGGCTTTGATCACTTCAGGCAATGTTTCCAGTTTGATGCCGCCGGCAATTGCTGTGCGTGCATTTTTCACGACGCTTTTGATGGTGCGCAGGTCTTCGAAAGAATCTTTGCCTTCTGCTTGCAGATCGTATCCAGTATGGACGCAGATATAGTCCGCTCCAAGAAGATCAAGTTCTGCGGCACGTGTTTTAACATCTTTTACAGCGATCATATCTACAAGGATTTTCTTGCCTTGTTTTTTGGCTTCTTCAACTGCGCCTTTAATGGATGAATCTTCTGCTTGCGCAAGGATCGTGATGATGTCCGCGCCTGCAGCAGAAGCATTCGATACTTCATAAGCTGCAGCGTCCATGATTTTCACATCTGCAAGAACTTCCAGGTTCGGGAACGCTGCTTTTATCTCGGAAACGGCTTTTAAGCCTTCTTTATTGATTACGGGAGTCCCGATTTCAACGATGTCGATAAAGGCCTCGACTTCTTTAACCAGTTCGATTGCCTGTGGAATATCTACTAAATCTAAAGCTAATTGTAATTTCATATATGTGAATCTCCTCATATTCTTATTTTGTCTCACGCTCAGTGTAAGTCCTACTATCTTTATTGTGAAGTACGCACTTTGAAGTCACATACTGACAAAAAGTATACCGTCAGTGTTCATAGGGGTGAGTTTGAGTGCTGAATTTTCAAACTATGGAAGGGGAATGACTTTGTTATTTATGCCACTTGCCGAGACAAAGAGCAAAGCAGTAGAGATTCTTATTAGCTAAGTTCGACAGTATAGTATTTGTAACTAAGTGTTTTTAAACTGCGTACTTACATAAAGTGATACAAGTGGCTATAATGAAAGCTGTTGCTTATGATCAGGTGTGTTTGAAAACCATGATTGATAGAGCGGGAGGGTTTTGCATATGGTCACCAAGAGTCTGACAGAAGGATACAATTTTATAGATGAACCGGTTGAAATCAAAAAAGAATGGGTAATGCAAGACATGACTTTTGTGTTATTTGGAGCAACGGGGGATTTAGCACAACGAAAACTTTTTCCTGCGCTTTATAATTTATATCTTGATGAAAAATTACCAGAGACGATTTCCATTGTGGGATTGGGCAGAAAAAGCTATTCGGATGAGGTCTTTCAATCAACAGTAGAAAAATCGCTCTATGCGTACTCCAGAAGATCCGTTCAATCGGGATCTTTGCAAGATTTCTTAGAAAAGTTCCGATATTGCACGTTTGATGCAACCGAAACAGAGGCTTATCACCAATTGCATGAACTTGTTGAAAAAAGAGAAGATGAACTGGGCATTCCACAAAATCGCCTGTTTTACTTATCAGTGGCCCCAGGTTTAATCGATATGATTTCTTCTAATCTTGATGCAAGCGGGATTTCACAAGGCGACGGATGGAATCGCCTCATTGTTGAAAAACCATTTGGACGAAATCTGGAGACGGCAAGAGAACTCAATTCTAATTTGATAAAAGTGTTCAGTGAAGAGGAGATCTACCGAATTGATCATTACCTCGGCAAGCCGATGGTTCAAAACCTGAAAACCTTGGTTATGGCGAATCCGGTGTTGGGCTCGTTGCTGAGCCATCACCAAATTTCAAATGTCCAAATTACAGCGAGCGAGACGGTCGGGATAGAAAATCGAGCCGATTATTATGACAAGGCCGGAGCAATTCGCGACATGGTCCAAAATCACCTGTTGCAGTTGGTGATGATGACAGCCGTCCATTTGCCGGATAACCTTATGGTAAGTACAAGCCGGGTCAATAAGACCGAAATCATTGAGTCGCTTCAACCGATTGTGAAAGAACAGGCGCATCAGAACATTGTCCGTGGGCAGTACGAGCCTGGAAAGATTCAAGGATCCGCGGTTGCCGGGTACCGGGAAGAAGAAGGAGTCGCGGCTCTCTCAGAAAATGATACGTATGTTGCCGCACGAATCGCGATTGACCATCCATCGTGGAGGGGAATTCCTTTTTATATACGAACCGGCAAGCGAATGAACGAAAAATCTACAAAAATTGTTATTGAATTTGAAAACAATGCGATGGATTCAGGAATATTAAAAGGAGCAGCTCCCAATTTAGTGATGCTTGAGATCAGCCCAAATGAAAGCATCTCACTGCGCGTAAACTTAAAAGATGCTGCCAGCAACCAGTTCAAGCCGGTTTGGACCAATTTGTCCACGAATTCAGAAGGCCAGCCTGAAGCTTATGAACTGCTGCTTTATGATGCATTGCGTGGCAATTCCACATTTTTTGCCGACTGGAGAGAGGTGGAACTGTCGTGGGAATGGATTCAACCGGTATTGGAAGCTTTTCAAGAAGATTTGCTGCCTTTGCATTTTTATCCTGCAGGTTCAGAAGGACCGGAAGTTGCGAATGAGCTGTTGATGGCTGATCAATATAAGTGGTGGTAAAAATCCGTTTTGTAGGAAAGTACTGTATGTGTGATATTTAAAAGAATATTCAGACATTTGGTTTGAAACTGAGAGTTGTTTGTCTTATGATAAAAGGGCATCAATGAGTGAAGGTTCACAGAGCTGAAGTGGGATCACAAATTGAGGAGGAAATTATCTATGACAAAAATCGGTATTATCACAGGAAGCACACGTCCGGGGCGCAACAGCCTGCAGGTCGCGGAATGGGTCAAAGGCATCGCAGACAAGCGTGGAGACGCGGAATACGAAGTCGTGGATCTGAAAGATTACAATTTGCCGATGTACGCAGAGCCGATTTCGGCGGCCTACAGCCAGGATTACCAAACCCCGGAAGCAATTCCGTGGGCCAAAAAAATTGCGGAGCTCGATGGCTATGTCTTTATTTGTCCGGAATACAATCACGGCGTAACGTCAGCATTGAAAAATGCCATCGACTATTTATATGTGGAATGGAACAACAAAGCAGCAGGCATCGTCAGCTACGGTTCGTCAGGCGGCGTCCGTGCAGCTGAAGCCCTGCGCGTTATCTTAGCGGAACTGCAGGTAGCTTCCGTCAGAACGCATCCGGCAATGTCGCTGTTCACGGACTTTGTTAAAATGAGTGAATTCAAGCCGGCAGATGTGCATGGAAAGTCTGTTGAGACATTGCTCGATCAAGTCAATGCCTGGACCAACGCGTTCGAGCCTCTGCGGAATAAATAAGGAAAAATATTCTGCTATCAAAGAAAAAGAGCAGTCCGGATTTCCGGACTGCTCTTTTTTTTTGAAAAAAAAACTACATGAGTTGAACTTGAGCATCATCACTTCATCCACAGCTTTGGCGGCTTTAGGCCTGACTTCCAAAGACAGCCGCGGACTGAGCGCCAGTGTTCAGGAGTCATTGAGATAAGTGATGGTTTATGTCATAAATTTATCTTTCGTCGAAAATATTTGACAATCAAACTGGCAGGTGTATATTTGATTTAAGCAGTATTCAAATAATCAGATATACTATAAAAGAAAAAGAAGGTCTTAAAATGGAGAAGAAGTCGATTTTCACTGGAAGATACGCGGGCTACTCATTCCAAAGTTTTAAAAAGGACCTCTTGTCAGGATTGGTTGTGGGCATTATCGCGATTCCTCTTGGAATGGCCTTTGCCATCGCTTCCGGAGTGAATCCGGAATACGGAATCTATACCACCATCATTGCAGGCATTTTGATTTCGATCTTCGGTGGGTCTAAATTTCAAATTGGTGGTCCCACCGGAGCGTTTATCCCGGTTCTGTTTGCCATAGTCATCACTTACGGCTATGAAAGTTTGCTGCTGGCAGGGTTTATGGCCGGTATCATCCTGCTCTTTATGGGCATTTTTAAGCTGGGTTCACTGATAAAATTTATCCCGCGTCCAGTGACAATCGGCTTTACCTCGGGAATTGCTGTCCTTATTTTTGTAGGACAGATTGCTAACTTTTTAGGATTGACCGGCATAGAAAAACATGAATCCTTCTTGCCGAATGTTAAAGAAATCATCTTTAACATTCAAACGGTCAATTTTTACAGCGTCTTGACCGCTGTCGTGTGTCTTGCCACAGTAATCTTAACGCCTAAGATCATCCCCAAAGTTCCGGGACCTCTGATCGGGTTATTGGTTTCCACTATTGTTGCAACTGTGTTTTTCCCAACTGAAGTTGCGACAATCGGATCGACTTTTGGAGAAATTTCAAGCACCCTTCCGGCGTTTCATTTTCCCGAAATCACTTTCGAACGGATTCAGCTGCTGATCGGCCCGGCGTTTGTCATTGCCATGCTGGGTGGAATTGAGTCCCTATTATCCGCTGTTGTTGCGGATGGCATGACTAGCGGCAAGAAGCATAACAGCAATCGGGAGCTGATCGGCCAAGGAATCGCGAACATGGTCACACCTTTGTTCGGGGGTATCCCCGCTACCGGCGCTATCGCCAGAACAGCGACCAACATCAAAAATGGGGCAGTTTCCCCTTTTTCAGGAATCATCCACGGTGTAGTTGTTCTTTTAGTCCTGATTCTTTTTGCACCTTATGCCTCGGTGATTCCATTGGCCAGTATGGCACCCGTACTAATGATCGTTGCCTGGAATATGAGTGAAAGACATATATTTGTAAGTTTGCTGAAAATGAAAACAGCAGATTCGCTCGTTCTGCTTGCGACTTTTTTATTGACCGTTTTTGTCAGTCTGACAGTCGCGGTGGAAGTTGGTTTGTTATTGGCCGTCATTTTGTTCACCAAACAGATGAGTGAGCTGCTGATCACAGCCAAAGTACTGCCGGACCCGACCCATAAAGATGAAAAAATGGGAACCCATATGGTGACGGATATCCACGATTGCCCACAGATCAGCATCTACAATGTGGAAGGGCCCTTATTCTTCGGTTCTGCTCAAGCTTTCGAGCAATCCATTATGAATACCATCAATTACAAACCGAAAGTACTATTGCTCCGAATGGGTAAAGTCCCATTTATGGACACAACGGGTGAAACGTATTTGTCCAACATCATCAAGGATTTTTCAAAACACGGTACGGTCCTGATCTCCGGTATGAAACCACATCCCATAAGTGTGATGAAAAAAACAGGGTTGTATGACTATACTGGAGAAGAGCATTTCTTTGAGCATACCGGTGAAGCCATCAACTTTGCCTTGGATAAGCTCGACAGAAATAAATGCCTGGGCTGCCAGCATTTTGCCTTCAACGAATGTACAGCTCTTTCGGCTGGAATAGAACTCCAAAAAGAGAAATCAGATGACCATAAAAGAGTCATAAAGCAACTAGAGGAAGGACGGTGAACATATTGGATATGCAGATGCAGCGGTTTAAATCGGAATTTTTTAAGGCTCTTGCACACCCGCTTCGGATTCGCATTCTTGAAATTTTAGCTGAAGGGGATAAAAGTGTCAATGAAATACAGCAACTGGTTGAAAGCGAGGGCTCGACCGTATCACAGCAACTGACGGTCTTAAAGGCAAAAAACATCGTCACTGGAACCAAAGAAGGAAACCGGGTAATTTATTCTTTACGGGATCCAATGATTAAGGAATTATTGGATGTGGCCAGGAAAATTTTCAATAACCAGCTATCGGAAACGATTACGATATTGGACCGGCTCAATGACACGGATAAAGCAGACTAAAAGAACAAAAAGCCCAACGGTGATTTGGACATGATGCCATAGCTGCAGGGGGGAATGGAGAAATCAGTCTCCGTTCCCCCCTTTTTTATTGGGCTTGTATGTCGGAACTGGATAAAAAGATAACCCAACGCAAATGGTTGACGCTGCAAAAAACACATGGTATGATTATCTCGAATTAAAGATATATTAATTCAGAGTAAATGAGGTGGACGGAATGGAAGTGCCGAATCTTAACTTGAAAGCATTGACTGTACTGGTTCGGGCCACGGATGCTCTTCACGAATTGATTAAAAAAGATGTTGCACAATACGGGTTGAACCCGACTGAGTTTTCGGTGTTGGAATTGCTGTACCACAGGGGAAAGCAGCCGATTCAATTGATCGGCAAAAAAGTCTTGATTGCCAGCAGCAGCATCACTTACGTGGTCGACAAACTGGAAACAAAACAGTATGTCATCCGGAAAGCGTGTCCGGAAGACCGGCGCGTGACCTTTGCGGAGCTGACGGACAAAGGCCAGCAATTGATGGAGACGGTTTTCCCAAAGCATGAACAAGCGATTAATGAGGTCTTTCAGGGAATGCAGCGGCAGGAAATTGAAGAGATGATCCGCAGCGTCAAAAAGATTGGCTGCCGATCACAGAACGCTTAAATTTTTTTAATCCTATATCTCGGATTCGAGACAATGACTATATTTATACCCAAAAATGAGGAGAGATACTGATGAACGAATTAAAAGGAATGCACCACGTAACCGCCATCACCAGCAGCGCCGAAAAGAACTATGAATTTTTCACCTATGTACTGGGCATGCGCCTGGTCAAAAAAACCGTCAACCAGGACGATATCCAGACCTATCATTTATTCTTTGCCGATGACAAAGGCTCTGCCGGGACCGATATGACGTTCTTCGATTTTCCTAACATCCCGAAAGGAATCCACGGGACCAACGAAATCTACAAGACTGCTTTTCGTGTGCCGACAGACGAAGCTTTGTCTTACTGGATCAAACGCTTTGATAAATACGAAGTAAAGCATAAAGGCATCCAGGACGTATTCGGCAAGAAAACCCTGTCGTTTGTCGATTTCGACGATCAGCAGTACATGCTGGTATCGGATGAAAACAACGAAGGCGTAGCATCCGGCACACCGTGGCAGAATGGCCCGGTTCCACTGGAGTTTGCCATCACCGGACTGGGCCCGATCCATATCCGCATCGCGGAATTTGAGTCGTTTAAAGAAGTGTTGGAAAAAGCCATGCTCATGCGCCAAGTCGCAAAAGCAGGATCCTTCTATCTGTTTGAAGTCGGCGAAGGCGGAAACGGGGCGCAAGTGATCGTCGAGCACAATAAATTGCTGCCTTCAGGACGCCAGGGCTTTGGCACTGTTCACCACGCAGCATTCCGTGTAGCGGATACGGGCGTATTGCAGGAATGGATCGACCGCATGCAAAACCTTGGATTCAATACGTCCGGCTATGTCGACCGTTTCTTCTTTGAATCGCTGTATGTCCGGGTTGGACAGGGCATCCTGTTCGAATGGGCAACAGACGGGCCAGGCTTCATGGGCGATGAGCCTTACGAAACCTTAGGGGAAAATTTATCCTTGCCCCCATTCCTGGAGCCAAAACGTGACCAGATTGAGAAGCTGGTGCGTCCGATCGACACCGTACGCAGCACACGCACCATCGAAAAAGAATATCTGTAAAAAGGGGAAAAAAGCATGAGCATTTTCAGTAACTTATTCGGTAAACAACAAGAGGAGGAACCACCTGTGGAAAAACTGAACATCGGCATTATTCTCGGGTCAACGCGCGAAGGACGCTTAAGCCCGCAGGTAGGGAACTGGGTCAAAGACTTGGCAGACAAACGCGAAGACGCGAACTATACCATCATCGACATCGCAGACTACAAATTGCCGCTGCTTGGCGAAGTTGGCGTTGACGCATCCGGCGCAGCAGCCTGGTCTGAAGCAGTCGCGAAACAGGATGGCTTTGTCTTTATCGCACAGGAGTACAACCACTCCATCACGGGTGCATTAAAGAATGCACTCGATTACCTGCGTGTGGAATGGAACAATAAAGCGGCCGGCATCGTCTCTTACGGTTCAGTCGGCGGCGCCCGTGCTGCAGAACATTTGCGCGGCATTCTGGGCGAATTGTCCGTTGCGGATGTACGCGTACATCCGGCATTGTCGCTGTTCACGGACTTTGAAAACGGAGCGGAGCTTAAAGCGGCACCTGTCCAGGCAGATTCCGTCAACCAAATGCTGGATCAGGTCATCCTTTGGTCAACCGCATTGAAAACAATCCGCTAATCCAATTTTCGATCTCAATCACAGAATGTGCAGGAACGCCCGCATATTCTGTTTTTTTTAGCTACAATGGGGATGTAGAGGGAATGGATTAGATAAGTGGAAATAAAAGAATCAGCTTTTATCCGTCGCTTAGCCCATGGACGCGCCGGCGCTGAGAAATGTAGTAAGAAAGAAGCGAGCTTGTGTATTTCCGCTGTTTATATAAAAGATATGGAGCAAAATAGCGGAGACGCCCGCGGCAAGCGTAGCTGTTTTGCGGAATATCGGCAAATGAAAACTATTAATGCAACACATTCCATCAGCAAAGGAGCAGGTAAATATGATTTTAATTGATCCGGAACAAAACGGGGAACGCGACAACTACAAGCTGTTGGTCGGTTCGATCATCCCGCGGCCGATCGCATTCGTCACAACGCAATCGGAGTCAGGAGTGGTGAACGGAGCGCCTTTCAGCTATTTCAACATCGTCTCTGCCAATCCGCCGATGGTCTCCTTATCGATCCAGCGGCCCACAGGCGAGAGGAAAGATACAGCCCGCAATATTTATGGGAATGGCGAATTTGTCGTGCATATTGTGGACCGTGACAATGTCGGCAAAATCAATGAAACCGCGGCTTCTTTGCCGCCGTCGGAAAGCGAAGTGGAGATGGCGGGCCTGACGCAGGTGCCAAGTGCAGTGGTTTCGGTTCCGGGTGTCCAGGAATCGAAAATCCGCATGGAATGCCGCTTGGTGGAATCCGTGCAGCTCGGCGGCGAAGGTCCCGGCAGCGATTTGTTTATCGGCAAAATTGTCCAGTTCCATGTGGATGAGGCCATTTACGAAAACGGCCGCATCGACCCGAGAGGATTGGGTGCAGTCAGCCGTTTGGCCGGAACCAACTATGCTGCAATTGGAGAGATCTTTTCGCTGGAACGGCCAAAGTAGAAATAAGAAAAAGGAAGAAAAGACGCTTGTTGTACGGCGTCTTTTCTTCCTTTTTTGTATCCATCGACAGCTAGCGAACCTGTTAGAAGATCTTCAAAGAAGGCACCCCGTCCGCAAGCAAGGCTGCAAAATGATTGGTTCCTCATTTTTCAAAGAATTGCATACAGGGCTGCTATCACCAAATAGCAGACAATCCAGATCAATAAAGCGAACTTTAAATTCAGCGTAAACGCGATATAGACTGACGTCTTTCGGCTGATGGCCGCAAGCAACAGGTTCAGTCCGGAAAACGGAGAAGTCAGAATGGCCAGTATCCAGCTGGCCAGCAAGCCGAGGCTTAAATACAGATGGTCATCCACAAACAACGGAGAATTGCTCAAGGTGATGGCCAAAATGGCGGCTGTAATGATTGGATGGACGCCAAACCAAGATGGAATGGTCATCAGCAAGGCCAGCACCGGAATCAAGATCAGGACATGCGTGATATTCAAGGTTTCCAGTAGAGAGCGGATCCAGTCATCCGCTCCATTATTCAAGAGTGCCGTGCCAAAAGCGCCAGCAATGATGAAAATCGACAACTCGTTCCCCATCGATGGGACTTTGATGCGGATATATTCCTGAAAACTCGCTAAAAGTTCACGCGGAGTGCCAAGGAACAATGACCATACGGCAGAGACAGCAATCGCAGTCAACGGAATAATGGTCAGCACCGATAAATCCGCCAAGCTTTCGATAAACAGAATAATGGCAGTCACAGCCAGCAGGATAACGGCAAGCTCAAGCACTTTTCGCTTGGCTGCCCCAAGAGTCACCGAACTCTGGACTGAGGTGGCTTCGGGAATTTTCTTGCTGTTTTTTCGTTCCAGAAAAAATCCGATGCCCATCATGATGGCGGTGACAGCGAGTCCGATCGGGAAAAGCTGCAGCCAGTTGACATCGAAATAGGACAGCACCAAGGCCATGGAGATGAAATAAGGCGACCACATAAACGCCATCACAAATCCTCTGCTCAACGCCTTCAAGCGCACTTCGTCGAATGGCTTGAACGATTGGGTGTCTGTCAAATCGTAGAGAATCGGAAGAGTCCCAATGTTCATGACGGCACCGACACTGCCGGCAGCCACTGTCGTGAACAGGTAAAGGTGATGCGTTTTCTTGATATAGTAGGCAAAAATAACTTCTATGTATTTCAAATACTGTCCCTGCTGAATCGGAATCGACAGCAAGGGCACAAAGATGAAAATCGCCAGAAGGTTGGCGTTGGTCTGAAGTGCGAGAAAAAATTCCCGCAATCCATCTCCACTGGCATCCATCAACAAACCTGCAACAAGCAACACCGAAATCAGGATCTTCGGTGTCCGTGGAAGGTACGGAAAATAGGAAACGAGCACAAATAGTGCGAACAGGCTGATCAAGAAAGTAGCGTAAGGGAAAGGGACAAAAAAAGACAGCAAATAAGTTCCACCCATGAGCAGGGTGCTGAGAGGGCGGATGATTGGTTTCATGGAAAGGGCTCCTTTGAAAGACGCTATAGGACAGTTTTACTTAGTTTGACAGAAAACTCGTAGAGCGTCTGTAAATAAGTATTCGCAAGGGTGAAGAAATTAGCTGTAAAATTCGATATCGTGTGCCCGTCCAACGACAACCACGCCATTTGGGGTCATACAGAATTGTCTCTCTTCATCATTCACGAAGCAATGGGCATGTTTGGGGTATTAAATTAAACCGGAGTACAGATCTATTACATGGAGCATATTTTGTCCAACAGCATAAGGAATAGTGAGGGATTTATCGGTCGATTTTGCTCTGGCAACACATCAAGTTTGTAACTGCTGCAAAAAAGAAGGATACTAGAATTATAGAGAGCAATTGATAAATGGGAGCATCTGCTTTTCAGAACCGGCCAATGCCAGGGAAAAAGCTGAGATGTCCAGCGCCCATGAAAGAGGAGGAAATTCATGTCGATTTATTCATTCCACACAAAATCATCGAAGAGGGAAGAACTGCCTCTCGAGAAGTTCCAGGGCGAGGTCCTGCTGATTGTGAATACAGCCAGTAAATGCGGATTAACCCCTCAATATGAAGAATTGGAAGAGTTGTATAACACCCATAAAGAAAACGGGTTCGAAATCATCGGCTTCCCGTGCGACCAGTTTGGCGGACAGGAACCGGGAACAGATGAAGAAATTTCAGAATTCTGTTCCATCAACTATGGCGTAAGCTTTCCGCTTGCCCAAAAAATTGAGGTAAATGGTGAAACTGCCCATCCGCTTTATCAGTACCTACGCGAACAGGCTCCGGCAGATGAGGGCTTTGACGATGCGGGGATCTGGCAGAAAGAAGATCGGGATATGTTGGAAAGCTCCGACATCCAGTGGAATTTCACGAAATTCCTGATCGACCGAAAAGGCAATGTGGTCCATCGTTTTGGCCCAACTGTGAAACCCAAGGCAATGGAGCAGGTCATTGAACAGTTATTGGTTAGAACAGTCTGAGGCATCTATATGGGTTGAAAATGAAAAGCACAGCCGAAACGTTTATTACCAACGTTTTGGCCGTGCTTTTTCGTTCGTTTATTTTTCCCAAACCACCGTCTTCTGCTCTTTCTCATTGACCGACAGCTGAAAAACATCCGGACGCGAGTAATGGCCCGATACGTCAAAGTCGAACTGGCTTTCAGCGATCTGATCCAAGTCGAGTTCAGCGTAGAGGATCGTTTCTTCCCCGTATACCGGTTCCACAATCAGTTCTCCCAACGGACCGGCGATGCAGCTGCCGCCTCGGGACATTTCCTCCGGCAACTCTTTGAATTCATCCCGGTTCGAGATTTCTTCCGGATACATGGCTTTTGTCGAATACTGGTTGCAGGACAAAACAAAGCAGCGCCCTTCCGCAGCGACGTGGCGAACGGTCGCTGTCCACGTGTCCCGCGCATCAGCAGTGGGCATGACGTAAATCTGGATGCCTTTTTCATACATGGCCGCACGTGCCAAAGGCATATAATTCTCCCAGCAGATCAATGCACCGAGGCGTCCGTAAGGCGTATCAAAGACTGGTAGTGTACTGCCGTCTCCCTGTCCCCAAATCAACCGTTCAGAGCCGGTCGGTTTCAGCTTGCGGTGTTTGCCGAGCAGTTCACCGTCCGGACCGAAAAACAGGGCGGTGCAATACAAGGTGCCTTGGCTGCCGGCAGCGTCCTTCTCGATAACGCCGATGACGATATAAGCACCCGCCTGCTTTGCTGCTTTGCCGATAACTGCCGTTTCAGGACCTGGCGCGGTGATGGAATTGTCCCAATACTGCCGAAAATCTTTTCGGCCTTCCGGGGAGCGGCTGCCCACGACTGCACCAAACGACATGCCACGCGGATAGGCGGGAATGAACGCCTCGGGAAAGACGATGATTTTGGCACCTTGAGCTCCCGCTTCTTCAATCAAACGAACGGTTTTCAAAACGCCTTTTTCCTTGTCCATGATTTCAGAGCCAGCTTGGACGACGGCTACTTTGAATTTAGGGGCTTTTTCCATCCATCTCATCCTTTCGTAACTTCTTTCATTTTATCATTGTTATAATATTCTTGAAATAGAACAGGGAAACTGGATTTTATACTCAATAGGAGGTCCCGGAATGAAACCAAAAGTTTATATTGCACGAAAGGTCTCAAAAGAAGTGGAAGAATACATCGGCGAGCATTGTGACTACAGGAAATGGCAAGGGGAAGGTGCGATCCCGCTGGATGTCCTAATGGAAGAAATAAAGGATGTGGAAGGGGTGCTGGTGCAGCATGCGCCTGTTACACATGAATTGCTGGAGCGGGCACCAGAGTTGAAAGTCATCAGCAATTCGGCAGTCGGCTACGATTCCTTTGACCTGGAAGCCATGAAGCAGTACAGGGTACTTGGCACACATACACCTTTTGTGCTGGATGAGACGGTGGCGGATCTGGCGTTCAGCCTGGTGCTTGCCACTGCAAGGCGGGTACCGGAGCTCAACAACTACGTCAAACAAGGCAAGTGGGATAAACAAAAGGATGTCCGGCAATTATTCGGCATCGATGTGCACCACGCGACGATGGGCATTATCGGCATGGGCCGCATCGGCGAGAAGATTGTCAGGCGAGCGAGGTTCGGATTCGAAATGGAGGTCCTTTACAACAGCCGGACCCCGAAGCCCGCGCTCGAAGAAAAATACGGCATTGTTTACAGCGAGCTGGAGCCACTCTTGGAAAAATCCGATTTTGTCGTCTTGATCGTGCCGTTGACGCCTGAAACCCACCACCTGATGGGAAGAAAGCAATTCGAAAAGATGAAGAACAGCGCGATTTTGATCAACTGTGCCAGAGGGGCAGTGGTGGACGAGAAAGCCTTGATCAGAGCTTTGGAAAGGGGAGAAATCCGTGGAGCGGGACTCGACGTCTTCGAACAGGAACCGGTCCCGCCGGACAATCCGCTCTTGCAGATGGAGCAGGTCGTCGCGCTTCCGCACATCGGATCGGCCACCGAAAAAACCCGTGCAGCCATGCTTATGAAAGCGGCGGAGAACCTGGTCGCGGGTGTCACAGGCAAAGTTCCTCAAGACGTAGTCAAGGAATTGCAGGGGCTGTTGGAGGATCATCGCAGTAGCTAGCTTCCTTCACGCCACCAGGCGGATAAAACAAAAACTCCATACGAAAAGGCCAAAGAACTGATCAAAGCTTCTTTGGCCTTTTCGTATGGATAGTAGAAAACTTATACATCCTCTGATTTTTTTGGGGAAGTCCGGGCATATTCGAGCCAGAAAATCCACAGCGTCACTGCAGCGGCGATCCACAAGGAGGGACTCGTAAGCGAAATGCCATTATGGGATTCTCCGCCAAGCACCGTCAAGACAGCCAGCACGATCACTGGCACCACAATCATCAGAACGGGAAAAATGATCATATAACGTTTCTTTTCCCGTTGCGGCTTGAGTGTGAACGCACTGAGTACGACCATAAGCGCAATAACTACAAACAATATCCACTGAGGAATGCCAAGCTCAACAAGTGTCCCCGGGAAATAATCATTGACCAGAAGTATAGATAGATTAATCAGTAATACGGCAAGGATAAGCCAGTAGGTCTTCAAAGTAAAAAATCCTTTCGGTAATGGCATATTAGTTCGGCCTTTTTGTAAGTGTAACAAAAAAGATTGAATATTACAGGGAAATAGGAAGATTGGTTTTTGGGTGTGAGATATCAGAACCTTATCTTTAAAAGATTTTTGCAGGTGATAAAGCACATCACATTAAGAGGGGTATTTACAAATATTTCAATTTAATGAATAAAGAAGAATGCTTCGTGAAGAGAAAATGTTAGAATAAAGGGAATTAAAAGCTAAATTGTTATGAGTAACTTTAAATTTCGAGAAGCAGGTGAAGAAGGATTATGAAGAAAAATATACATGTAGTTGGAGCAGTAATTACAGACGGCAACAACATTTTATGTGCACAGCGAGGAATGGAAAAAAGCTTGCCTGGCCTGTGGGAATTTCCCGGTGGAAAGATTGAAAAAATGGAAACGCCTGAAGAGGCGCTGCAAAGAGAAATTCAAGAAGAAATGCATTGCCATGTGGAAATTGGGGAGCAAGTAGAGCACACGGTATACGAATACGATTTTGGAATTGTGCATTTGACCACATTTTATTGCCAACTAGTCGAAGGCACACCGGTGCTAACAGAGCATATGGCAATTCGGTGGTTAGAAGCGTACCAACTAGAGCAGCTAGAATGGGCACCAGCAGATATACCGGCGATTCAAAAATTAAAACGGGCATATCAAGCCCAGAAATAATAGGGTTAGTTAAGAAAAGCGAGGGACAGAAATGAATTTTCTACAGAATTTAGAAGACTCTATATACAAAGGATTCATCGATCAAACAAAACCGAGCGGTGAACGCTTTAAGCCGACTTTGCTGATCAATAATGTGAAAACAAATGAAACGGTATTGAATTCCATAACTGAGGAGCTGGACAGCTGTCAATCGTTTCTCTTTTCTGTAGCTTTTGTGACTGAAAGTGGCTTGGCGACTTTAAAAACCCATTTATCAGATCTTCACCAGAAAGGAATTAAAGGAAGAATTTTAACCTCGACTTTTCTGAATTTCAATCAACCAAAAGTGTTCAAAGAACTCATGAAAATTAACAATGTGGAAGTCCGATTATCGAGCATGAAAGGCTTTCATTCAAAAGGGTATATTTTCTCTCATGACACACACCAAACCTTGATCGTTGGGAGTTCTAATTTAACAGCACAAGCTTTAAAAGTTAATTATGAGTGGAACGTCAAGTTGAGCTCGCATGAAAACGGCGAATTGGTTTCTCATTTCTATCAGCAATTTGAAGAAGTGTGGGAGAACGCACACTCGCTGACAGAACAATGGATTACAAGATATGAACAATCATATGTGCCAATCGAATACCGTAAAGAATTAGTAAACGTGGCTGAATTTCCAGAAGTGTATACAGAAAATCCGGTAGAAGAAGCCATCCATATCAAACCAAATAAAATGCAAAAAGCTGCTCTTCAAGAAATAAAAGCGGTGCGAGAATCAGGGAATGACAAAGGCTTAGTGATTTCGGCGACGGGTACGGGGAAAACCTACCTATCAGCTTTTGACGTACGGGATTTTGCACCAAAAAGAATGTTGTTTATCGTTCATAGAGAACAAATTCTTCAAAAAGCCAAAGCCGACTTTATTCGAATATTAGGTGGGATGGAGAAAGATTTTGGGATTCTATCGGGCAACCTGAGGGAGACGGATGCGCGTTATTTGTTTGCGACCATTCAAACGATTTCTAAGGAAGAAACGCTCCGTCAACTAGACCCGCAGGCGTTTGACTATATTCTAATTGATGAAGTACATAAAGCAGGAGCAAAATCGTATCAGAAAGTCATTGAGCATTTTC
This sequence comes from Planococcus sp. ISL-110, assembly GCF_018613575.1. Taxonomy (GTDB): domain Bacteria; phylum Bacillota; class Bacilli; order Bacillales_A; family Planococcaceae; genus Planococcus. Next base: position 62,889 of record NZ_JAGGPX010000009.1, on the reverse strand, counting down.
AACCAAAGTTTCTAATGGGGATGACAGCTACGCCTGAACGCACCGATGATTTCAATATTTACGAGCTGTTCGATTACAATGTGGCATACGAAATTCGCTTGCAGGAAGCTCTAGAAGAAGACATGCTTTGCCCGTTTCATTACTTTGGGGTAACGGATGTGGAGTATGAAGAAGGCGTTATCGACGAAGCTACGGCTTTTTCGAAATTAATAACAGAAGAACGTGTTGATCATCTTCTACAAAAGGTCGACTATTACGGCCATTCGGGTGAGAAAGTAAGAGGTCTCATGTTTTGCAGCAGAAAAGAAGAAGCGACAAAACTTTCAGAAGAGCTGAATCGGCGTGGATTAAAAACGGTCGCGTTAACCGGCCAAAATTCTCAGGAAGAACGGATTCTGCAGGTCGAACGGTTAGAAAATGACATTATCGATTATATTTTGACTGTTGATATTTTTAATGAAGGAATCGATATTCCAAGCGTTAATCAAGTGGTCATGCTGAGACAAACGCAGTCGAGCATTATTTTTATCCAGCAGCTCGGACGAGGACTTCGTAAGCATGGATCCAAAGAGTTCGTAACGATCATTGATTTTATTGGGAATTACAAGAATAACTACCTCATTCCTGTCGCTTTGTCTGGTGAGCGCTCACACAACAAAGACAATATCCGCCGGCGAATGAAAGATACAAGCTACATCAAAGGGATTTCTACTGTAAATTTTGAAGAAGTAGCGAAAAATCGCGTGTTCTCAGCGATTAAGAGGAGCAATTTAAGCGATATGAAGATTCTTCGCGAAGCTTATATTGAGTTGAAAAACAGAATCGGAAAGATCCCGCAGCTTCAGGATTTTATTCATAATAATTCAATCGATCCGTTGGTGATTGTTCAAAAATACACAACCTACCATCAGTTTTTATTGAAGCTTAAGGAGATTGATCCGTTAGTAAATGTCTATGAAGAACAGGTGCTGACGATGCTGTCCTTGGAAATTCTGAATGGTAAACGACTTCATGAAATCCTGTTGCTCGAATTGTTGCTGGAAAATGACCAAGTCACAATGCAAGCATTTAAACAATCTATAAGAGCTCATAATTGCTCTGTTGATCCAGAAACCTTAGCTTCGGTGCAGCGGGTCATGGACTTGAGTTTCTTCAATCAAGGGTCTCAAAAAAAATATGGCAATAAACCACTTGTGGTCTTTGGACCCACTGGTATCGAGTTTAATGAAGAAATTCAAGAGAGTATTGAGCGGAATCCAAGCTTCAAGGCGATGCTGACGGATATTGTCATGAGCGCAAAAGAATTAAGCAAAAGCTATAGATGCGATAAATCCCTGACACTCTATAAGAAATATACTCGCAAAGATGCTTGCCGGCTATTGAATTGGACAAGCGATGAAAGCTCGACAATCTATGGGTATAAAACGAAGCATGGTACATGTCCTATTTTCGTTACTTATCATAAAAACGATGAAGTTGAGTCGAGTGTGGCATACACAGAAGGCTTTATCAGCCCGGAAATCTTCACGTGGTCGACAAGAAGTAACCGTACGTTAGAGTCTGCAGAAGTAAAAACAATTATTCGAGCTGCAGAAAACAATATTGATCTTCATTTGTTCATCAAAAAAGATGATGATGAAGGCGGCGATTTCTACTATTTAGGGCAGGCTTTTCCGGACAAGACGAGTGTGGAACAAGCGTTAATGAAAGATAAAAATTCAAAAGATATTCCAGTAGTTCATATGCAGTTAGCATTGGAAAACACGGTGGAGAGTAAGCTGTATCATTACATCTCCAGTGAAGAAAGTTAATTTTATGATTTGGTTGTTAGTCTGCTTTATTTTTTCCTGCCTGTATCCTTTTCCACTAACTTCTTCTATCTCTACAGTAACCAGACGCCCGCTATCCCAGCGAGAGTCAAACTTACTTTAGAGGAGGACGAAAAATGAAGGAGTATTATGTGAAGAAAATCTATCACCCCCAAGAAGGCGAGCTTTATCAATTCCTGGAGTTGGATGCCCAAACCGGTGAGGAACAAACCATTGATCCATTTGAATCGGGGATGCTAAAGTTCTATCCGGAAACCGAGGCTGTGCCTGACATCTTTTCTATCACCTCGAAGCGCGGAGCGGATGCAACCGGGTTTTACCGCAGCGAGAAATTCGTGGTGCAGCGGGGCTCCAAGTTTGCGGCGTCGACTTCACCGAAATGTCCCAAAAAATACGTCAAACTGCGGGAAAACCTGGTGCTGGACAAGCTGCTTGTGCCGTTTGAGCATCAGTTGCTGCTGATGGAGGACACCGAGTTCGATTCGCCGATGCTGGCGATGGGCGCGGTGATCGGCGGCTGGGTCCGCGGGTCGCATGATTGGAAAGAAGCGGGGAAAAAATAAATGCTAATGCAAAAAGCGGAAGGGCTGATTTCAGCCCTTCCGCTTTTTGTGTATTTTGCCTGGAGAAAGACCGTTACAACTTAACGATAGTTCGTCCCAAATGTTGTCCATTTTTGATGGCATCAATTGTTTCAGTTAGCTCTTCAAGTGAAATCTCGTTTACCAGCGTCGTTTCGGTGATGTTCCAGTCGCCCGCCATCTTCTCCCAAAGGCTTCCGCGCTTCTCGATCGGCACATTGACCGAGTCGATTCCAAGAAGGCTTACGCCTCTGAGGATGAACGGCAGCACAGTAGTGCTTACTTGAAGTCCGCCAGCATTTCCGCACATGCTCATGCTTCCATCGTAAGAAATCTGTGGGATCAATGCAGAAGTCACATCTCCGCCGACCGTATCTACTACATAGTCGAATCGGGTCTTGGCCAATGGCTTCTTGGCGTCGCCGAGCTCCTCGGCAAAAATAACATTCGTTGCACCCAATGATTTAGCGACTTCGGCCTGATGCTCTTTCCGCACCAAAGCGGAAACGTTCTTGTAGCCGATTTTAGACAGGATCTGCAGCGCGATGCTGCCGACTCCGCCGGTTGAGCCAGTGACTAATACAGCCGGATTGTCTGCCACGTCCATACCGCTCTTCTCGAGTGCAAGAATGGATAGTGCGGCAGTGAATCCAGCCGTACCGAACACCATGGCATCCTTCAAGCTCATATTAGCCGGCAGCGGCACGATCCACTCTGCAGGAACCCGTGCATATTCTGAAAAGCCTCCTGTATGGCTCATGCCCATAGCAAAGCCTGTCACGATCACTTCCTGTCCTTCTGTAAAGCGCGAGTCTTTTGAATCGACGATGGTGCCACTCAAATCAATGCCAGGGATCATAGGATAATTCCGGATTACCCCTGAATTTTTCTGAACGGCCAGCATATCCTTATAGTTAATCGAAGAATAGGCGACTTTGATCAAGACATCTCCCTCGGAAAGTTGATCTGTATTGACCTCTTCCAACCCATATATTACTTGGTCTTCTTGCTCGTTGACTCTGACGGCTTTAAATGAGTTCACAATAAATTGCCCCTTCCTGTTCATTTTCTCTGCAGAATAGTTCTGCGACAAAAATGTTTGAATACAAAACCTAACATGCTAAGATGGATACTGTCAATATGGAGGAGATCAAATGGAATTAAAAGAGTGTATCAACTTCTTGCTGAGTGTCAGCCAGAACAAAGTGTTCAAACACTTCAGCAAGCTATTGGAAGAATATGATCTGACGCCGGCTCAATACGGTGTTTTGAATTGTTTATGGAGCGAAGGGGAATTATCGCCAAAGCAGATTGGCGGACTGATGCATTTAGAGGCTTCGACTGTATCTGGAATTTTGGATAAAATGCAAAAAGCGGGTTTTATCGAACGTTCGGTAGATCCTGAAAATCGCAGAAATATTTTGGTGGCTACTACGCAAAAGTCGATGGCGATTCAGAGAGACGTGGAAGCAGCGACCGATGGGCTGAACCGGACAGTTCTCCAAGATATGTCGGACAGCGACAAGGCTGTGTTGACGAAACTGTTGGATACGATCATACAGGCTGATTTCGTCTGACGTCACAGCTTCTTTTTCAAGCTTAGCTGTTTTTTCTTTTTCTTGTCAGAGATCCGTGGTTGTGGCGCTGGATTAGAGTCATCTTTGTACAGTCCGGTATAGGACTGGTACCAGGTGAATAGATGCACCAGGATCACTTTAATGATCGCATAGGCAGGTATTCCGAGGATGACACCCGGTAAACCGAAAAGACTGCCCGCAGTCAACAGGACGGCGATGATGGTGACAGGGTGGATCTTCAAACTGCTTCCGAGAATGAGCGGCTGAACTACGCGTCCCTCCAAGGTCTGCTCGATGGCGAAGACGATCAGCACCTTGACCAGCATGAGGGGAGGGTACAGCACAATGGCAATGATGACGATTGGCAACAAGGCGATAAATGTACCCAAAAACGGAATCAGGTTTAAGGCACCCGCCAGGATTCCAAGCGTCAACGCATACTCAAGGCCAATGATGCTCAAGCCGATCCAGAACATCAGCCCAACGAAAAAGGCGACGAGCAACTGGCCACGGATGTAATGGCTGATCTGCAGGTTCATCTCGCGCATCAGAAGATAAGTATTTTCCCGCATCTTCGAAGGTACAAACTTCATGATGTGGTAGGGCAAATTGTGGCCGTCTTTCAGCAAGTAAAACAGGATGAAGGGTGTCGTGATGACTGCCAGAACGGTCGTCGACAGAACATCGAACACATTGCCGATACCGCTAACAGTCGTACCGAAGAGCCCTTCTGCCCGGTCTGTAATGGAAGTGGCGATGCTGTCGCCGTCACCGGTTAACTGCATCTGCAGCCGCGACAGCAAGTCGATTTGGAAAAAGGCATCGATCTTTGCGATGAAACTCGCTAAATAGTCCGGCCAATTGTTCAGAAGGCTCAGCGTCTGTTCGCGGATAATCGGTATCAATGCCGTGATGCCCCAGACCAGAAATCCGGCAGCTACTACAAAAACGATTAAAATGCTGGCTATCCGATTGATTTTTTTAGTTTCCATCCAATCAATGAGTGGGCTCAGCAGGTAATACAAGACACCGGACATGATCAGCGGCAGCCCCATGACACTAAAAAAAGCGCTTAACGGCTCGAAAATGAAACTGATTCTGGGAAGCAGCAGCAAATTCACCTGAATCAACAAAATAATGATCAGTATGGATACGGCCTTATTGTTCAGCACCCATTTTGCAAACCAGGAAGCCGCGTGGCTTAATGCATTCTTGTTTTTTTCCTGCTCCATCACCTGCACCTCTTTCTCAAATTCAGCTGCATGAAATCAGTATTCTTTTATACTCCTAAAATACCCGGATAGTCCATTTTTCACACCAACGAAACTTTTTATTTGGTCATTGCAGGAAAGAGTTTTTCTATATACCTAGATCTTACAGAACTTCTCTTCCTTTATCGGGTGAACTGAAAAATATGGATTTTTGACTGTCACTTGTGGATGGGAAACCACAAGTGGCAGTCATACTTTATCCACATGTGGATAAATGGAAAAGAATGACGAAGCGGCAAGGTTATCCCCGTTTTGGGCTGAAATCATCCACATATGCAAGATTCCACTGGATAAATCAAGGGATTCTGCGTTTATGAAATTTTTTGCTGGTGAATTGGGGATAACCGGCTGAATTCGTTCAAGCAATCATGTCTGACCGCTAAAGCAACTTCTTATGTAAGGAGAACAACTATCCATGCCGTATGGCGGATATATCGCACAATAAGAAAAGTGAAAATTCATGAATACGTACGACATCTCAATGAAAAAGGCATTCCTTCGGGGAATGCCTTTTTCACTGTTTTTTATCTTCGACCACAACTGCGCCTTCATACATTTTGCCGTGCAGGGCGGCCAGTTTTTCAGCCATGATTTCAGGAGAATCCTTAAAATCCTGTTTGGTCCAGTAAAGGAAAAAGCCCAGGCTGCCATAGGTCATGAAATAATTGAGCGCCGAAATTTCCAGGTTGCTTTCTTCCTCCAGGCGCAGCTCAGTAGCGGCTACCTGCACAAGGCTTTCGCAAAACTGGTTCTGAGATCCGGGTAACACTTCGCCTTTAATGATCAGCCGGAAGATAAACCGGTGTTCGTAAATGTACGCGAAAATTGGCAGGTGGCGCTGCACATCTGTTGAAGAAAAGCGTTCCAGTTCCTGAAAACCTTTTCGGAAATGGTTTACGAGACCGTCCAGATGATCTTCAACGATAGCGGCAAGCAGCTCGTTCAAGTCCTTGTAATGAGAGTAGAACGTGACGCGGTTGCAGTTTGCGTGTTTAGTGACTTCCGTGATGGTCAGTTCGTGCAACCCTTTTTCTTCCAATAACTGCAGCAGTGCTGTTTTCAGTTTTTTTTTGGTCCGCAGGATGCGGCGGTCTTCCGTGGGGTCCATGTTGTTCTCCTCCTGTTGTGTCCGGAAAATGGACAAGCTAGTGAATTAAGTATGACATGAATCTTTAGAGATGGACAAACTGAATTATTATCTGTTAAATTACAAACGCAGTTTATTTACAAGCCGATTTTCAGCAAAATTTTAGAAGTAACAGAATATGGTCCGTTTAGCAGGAAAAGTCGCATTCATCACCGGTGGAGCACAAGGTAGGGGCGGATCCCATGCGAAGAAATTCATCGAAGAAGGCGCAAGAGTCGTACTGACGGATTTGAACGAAAAGAAAGGCCAGGCTTTGGCAGAAGAACTTGGGGACGGTGCATTCAATCAGGTTTCGGTATTCCTTGGCATGAAGACGGTGATCCCGTCCATCCGGGCGTTATTGCTACACCAATGGTTGTTCAGGAAGACGCTAAGGCGGCTGTTGAGGAATTTTCGAAATGTATTCCATTAAAGCGCGTCGCCCAGTCGGAGGAAGTATCCAATATGGTGTTGTTCCTGGCGTCTGACGAAGCAAGCTATTCCACAGGCTCGGAGTTTGTGGTGGACGGCGGCATGACAGCTCAGTAAGCAGAAATAAATACGGCCATTCCGCAAATTTCAGCGTAATGGCCGTATTTTTATAGGGTCTGGTTTTTTTTATTGATGAACAGCACCAGTACCGGTCCGATAACCGGGATCCAGGCGAGGGCCTTGAGTTCTGCCTGCGGGTAGAAGCGGTGGACAGCATAGACGGACAAGCCCCACAGCACAAGCCAGTCGACGGTCATGACGGAGACCAGACTCGATGCGAAAAAGGCTTCCCGGTAGGCTGCCAGCGAAAAGCCCTGCAGCAGCGTCAGCCCATTGGCAAGCCAAGACACCATCAAGAGGATCAGCCAGAAGCGGGAGCCAAGAAAACGCACGAGCCAATCCGGAGTCCGCAGCCTTTTTTCGGCCTTTCGGTCACCGAATGCGAAATAAAGCAGGAGCGAAAAAGCACCGATGCCAAACGATAGCAGGGCGAACGGCCACGCCGGCCATTTCTGCCGGTCATTCAGCAGCAATAAGGTCAAAAATACCATCGGAAACAAGCCGAGTGAATTGAAGATGGCAAACACCAGCGGATCGATTTCCCCGAAATTGCCGCTGAATATGTTTGACATGATAGGATCAGTATCGCCGCCGGGTGCCAGAAACACGGCATAGCTGATCAGCAATAGCCAAATAATAAAAAAGATCATGTTCATCCCCCTTTTTTCATCTTAATCCATTAACCTATGGGTTCCCGGAAGGATCTCCCGGCAAACCGGCAGCCAAGTCAGCTGACGTTGAGATAAATCATAAAGCAAATCAGTGCGAAAATTAACAGGCTCCGGCCTTTGCTGCTCTTCCACGTAGTGATTATTGAAAAAATTCCGCCCAAAGCCAATATGAAAAGTCCGATTGTTTCCAAAAGCTGAACAGACAGCACGCTTCCGAGATGTATCAGAAAAGCTCCGAATGTAACCGAACCGATGGTCACGATAAAGCGGCGTGATTTGAAGTCGTTCATCGCTGATTTCCGGTCATCTGCATCCATCTTTAAATAGGCCCAACTCATCAGAACGAGCGGTGTTCCCCATATAAATAAAAAAGTAACAAGAGAATCGATATTAATATTCAATCGCGTTCCCCCCTCCTGTCATATGCCATCACTTTACCATAGGGAAGCGGATGCATTCATCTGTTGTGATATGGCGTCATGCAAATGGGTGCGAGGACAATGAAATCCAACACGATAAGCGGTGTTTTTTCAGGTGAAAGCGCAATTCCAAATGCAGTTTGGTGCAGCGTGAGAAACCAAATGGATTTAGCCTTCTTTATCCGAGTCACTTTAGTAACTCTCTGCCATTTCTATGAGTCTTCGCTAACAAAAAACTCTTCTACTCTATAATCATTTTTAATTCTCTCAATCAATGTTTCATTTGCATCCAGAAAATAGAAGGAAGACTGCAGGGTATCCTTTTCCAGCTCTTGAGGAAAGTCCCAGAGAACGAGATCTTCGGCAGCGGAGTCGAGGATGTAATCTGCTAAAGGGTGGACTGTTAATGGGTCTTCGTATTCCAGGGGCCATGAACTTGCCAAATATTTTACCTCTTCACTTTTAACAAGGCCGTAAGCATGCTCCCAATTCCCAGGTGCGTTTAAAAATGCAATTGTATGATCCAGATCCACATCAAACACATTCAAGTTGGTAGGGAAAGTTTCAAAATCCGTGTAAAGGGTGGTAACCAAGAAACCGCGCTCGGTAATCATGAGCGCAATGGAAAGTCCTCCGTTTTCATCTAGTAGGATTACATGCCCCTCATCCACTAGAGGAATAAGGGTGGCATCTGTTGATTGCTGCAGTTCTTCGAATGCACCTTCTGGAGTGGCGTGGTATCCGGTCACGAGATGGATAATAAGGATTGCCACGGCAATCCATAAAAGAACTTTTTTCATCTTTCATCTCCTTCTTTCGAATAGATAAGGGCAAATTTCTAGTTAAGTTTATTGTAGTTTAATAGTCCTGGGTTAACTAGTCTATGTTTACTTGTGATGGAGTATAGAGCACTTTCTTCCGCACTTTCTCCTCAACCGCTATATAATAAAAGAAAAATCGGAAGGGTGATCCAGATGAAGCTGTATAAGGAATTGGCGAAATGGTGGCCGTTGATGTCCCCGCACACGGAATACGAGGAAGAAGCCCATCTTTTCTTGAAAATTATCCGGCAGTACCATCCCGCTATCAAGGACGCGGTAGAGTTTGGTTCAGGAGGCGGCAGCAATGCCTTTTACCTGAAAAAGTATTTTTCGATGACTTTGACGGACCTGTCGCCCGACATGCTGGAGGTCAGCCGCGAGCTGAATCCGGACTGTCTGCATATGCAAGGGGACATGCGGACGATTGCCGCCGGGACCGAGTTTGATCTTGTGTTTATCCACGACGCGATTTCCTATTTTACAGATAAAGCCGAGTTGCTGGCGGTCATGAAGAATGCCAAAAAGCATTTAAAACAGGACGGCCTGTTGTTCATTATGCCGGATCAGTACATGGAGACCTTCGAACCACGGACAGACCATGGTGGAGTCGATAAAGGCGGACGGGGCATGCGGTATTTGGAATGGAGTTACGACAGCGATCCGGAAGATGGGGTGACGGAAACGGAATACGCTTACCTCATGCGGGATAGTAATGGACAGATTACCCACGAACACGACAGCGCCAAGGCCGGCTTGTTTTCCATGCCGGAATGGGAGAGGCTGCTTGCGGACGCGGGGTTCCAAGCCCATTTTGAACGTGTGGAATTTTCGGAAGAGCCGGGTTCTTATTTCGCCATTGCCGCAACGCAGTTGAAATAAATAAAGAAAGAGCGGTTCCGGTTTTATTATGGAGACTGCTCTTTTTTTCTTGGTCAGGCATATTAGTTCTAGTCGGCTCATCCGTCAGATTATACTGGGCTTATGTAAAATAGTGGACAATAGGAAGGAATGACAATGGACATGGAACAATACCGCATCAACCCGGACAAAGGCATGGAGTTTGGCTTGTATACATTGGGAGATCATCTTCCCGACCCGCATACAGGACAGCGGATTTCGGCAGGAGAGCGCATTCAGGAAATTATCGGGCTCGCGCAGCTGGCAGATCAGGCGGGGCTGGATTTCTTCAGCGTTGGGGAAAGCCATCAGGAATATTTCGCGACCCAGGCGCATACGGTTGTGCTGGCAGCGATTGCCCAGGCGACCAAAAACATCAAGATTTCCAGCTCTTCTACCATCATCAGTACATCGGATCCGGTGCGCGTTTTTGAGGATTTTGCCACCATTGATTTGATTTCGAACGGACGTGCAGAAATCATTGCGGGGCGTGCTTCGCGTGTCGGCTTGTTTGAGCTGCTCGGCTACGACATCCGTTATTACGAGGAATTGTATGAAGAGAAATTCGATTTGCTGCTGCAGATCAACAGCCAGGAAACGGTCGATTGGAGCGGCCGTTTCCGTGCGCCGCTCCGCGATGCACAGGTCATCCCGCGTCCCACGACAGGTTCGCTGCCGATTTGGCGTGCAGTCGGCGGCCATCCGGCGAGTGCCATCAAAGCGGGACATGCCGGCGTGCCAATGATGCTTGCAACGCTCGGCGGTCCTGCAGAAAACTTTCAGTACACAATCGACGCCTACCGCAACGCTGCCAAGGAAAGCGGTTTTAGTCCCTCTGAACTGCCGGTAGCGACGGCCGGATTTTTTAATGCGGCCGAAACCACCCAACAGGCAATGGAAGAAGTTTATCCACATGTGGACAAAGGTATGCACAAAACCAATGGCCAAGGTTATCCACAAGCGGCGTTTATGCACGGTGCACAAAAGGACAGCGTCATGAACATCGGCAGTCCACAGCAGATCATCGAAAAAATCCTGTACCAGCATGAAATGTTCGGACACCAGCGCTATATCGCGCAAATGGATTTTGGCGGCGTCCCGATCGACCGCCTGAAACGCAACATCGATTTGATCGGCACAGAGATTCTGCCGGCGATCAGGAAGTATACCGCGAAGAAATAACAAGAGCTTCACCACAACAAAAAAGATGGTATTGGAATTTATCCAGTACCATCTTTTTCGATTATTAACGTTTTACTTTCACTGAAGCCACATATTGAAGAAGATCTTTCAGCGGCATATCCGCCATGGAATCGAGCCGGTGTTCAACCTTGCAGAAATCCATCGTGCTGGTTATTTTGTTCGGTACGATAACACAGCCCATGCCAGCCCGTTTAGCAGCTGTTGCGCCATGAGCAGAATCCTCAAAAACCAGGCAGTTTTCGGGATGCAGATCCAAACCTTGAGCCGCTTGAATATACAGAGCGGGATCAGGCTTTACTTTTTCCACATGATCGGAGGTTCGGATGCACTGGAAATAATCGAACAGCTCAAGGTTTTTCAGGTGGCTGGAGACCCAACGGTAGCTGGAACTGGACGCCAGCCCAATCTTCAACTCCAACTCCTGCGCCATCTTCAAGTAATCCTCCACACCGTCACGGGCTTTTTCCTGGGATAAAGTTGAAAGAAACTTTTTTTCGTATTGTTCTTCGAGAAGCGCATGCTCCACTGGTTTACCGATCTGCTGCTCCATATAGTGGAACGGAGAAAATCCACTGTCTGTTCCGACTTCATTTTGCCACAGCGCAAGCGGCAATTCACTGCCATATTCGCTGAACATTTCCTGGAGAATCCGGTATTGATGTGTTTCCGTATCAAAAATCAACCCGTCAAAATCGAATATGATTCCTTTTATCATAGTGCACTTCCTTTGTTGTCGAAGTAGTGATTTTCATCAAGTTAAATTTGAAAAAGAATAATCTATGTTGAGTGAATCATTCTTAATGAGTACTATTTTGCTCCATATCTTACTTGTAACATACAATTCGGTTTTTCGTTTACTAAGAGTTACAGGATGCTCAGAAAAAGAGCGGAAGGCGGCGGCTCCTGGGGGAGAGCAGTACGAGCTGAAGACACTGGACTGAGCAAAGCGGGGGAAGCGTCTGAAGCCGCACCCCGGGAAAGCGTCCGCCTGGAGCGGTTTTTTCATCTTATATTCTCTAAAGCAATGGAAAAAAGCCAATACCTATATCCCGGTTTGCTCAAATCTTTAGCTTCACACCAGCAGTTTCGTCACTTCGCGTGAAATGGCGTGCGTATTGATGGCGGATTCCAGCTGCCCGTTTTTCACGCAGTCCATGAACTCTGCCAATTCGTAATACATCGTATCGAATTCGTGTGCTATAGACAAATCTTCTGTCCCGCCATCCCGGTATTTGATGGTGATGTGCTTCGGGTCACTGATTCGGTCGATTTCGATGATGCCGTTCTCGCCCTGGATTTCACTCGGCATAAAGGAATCCGAAATCTTCGAATACATGATGATGGCTTCCAGACCGGCATAGTTCAGAATCATGCTGCCTTGTCCATCTGCTCCTGTAGACAGGAGATAATTATTTTTCATGGCTGATTCGGGAGCACCTGCCAAATGGATAACGGGTGCGATGCCGTACACGCCAAGATCCATTTTTGCGCCGTTGCCCAGTTCCGGCTTAAAGGCATTTTCGATGACGCCGTTCTTGTAATTGTCGTAGCGTGAAGAATATTGATTGTAATGAAAAACGAAACGGCGGATCGGTCCGATTTTTTCCAAATTCTTCTTCAAATTCAGGAAAGACGGCGTCACCGTGGATTTCATTGCTTCCATATAAGTAATCTTGTGGGTATGTGAAGCTTCGATGACGCGGTCCATTTCTTTGACTGACGTTACTGCAGGCTTTTCGCACAGCACGTGGATGCCGTGCTCCATGGCCAGGATGCTTTGCTCGGCATGGAAGGCGTTGGGGGAGGCGATATAAACCGCTTCAATGTCCCCGCTGCTGAACATCGCGTTCATGTCCGTATAGACGTTTTCAACGTCATGCTTTGCCGCAAACGCATTGCCAGTTTCCGTTGTCCGTGAATAAATTGCCCCAATCGTAAATTCTGGATGCTGCTTTGCCGCTTTAATGAATCGATCGGTGATCCAATTTGTTCCGATAATGCCAAATCTCATTGCGATTCCTCCTGATAGGTAATGTACTTATCTTCTATTCTAACGCAGATTTCCAAAAAGGGAGGGGTTACTGTTTTCCTCTATGAAGCGGAAAATCAATCATGCAGATAGAAGGAATGGACAGAGAAAAAGAATTCGTATATAGCCAAATTTACGATGTTACAAAATTTATCCCGTAAAATGAATGTTTCCCTTCACTCACCGGAAAAGTGTTCGTAAATGTGTATGTAATTTAGCGAACGTCCGTAAAGTGTGTTGCCACCTTTACGGACGTTCTTTTTTATCGTATTTTGGCCCTTTTTAAAGCGTTCGGAAAGGTGTACTTTTACGAACGGTTAAATTTAAATATTCATTTTTAAACAAATTCGATGAAAGGTAAAAAAAATTAAGGGGCTTTTAAGTTATAAAAATCTTTATCATTTATCGTATTCTCAAAATATTTTGCCGATAATATGGCTAAATCCAAAACAGTTTCTAAATTAGTATACAACTAAGAATGCACCAAGCTTCTATAGACTAGAAACTTGGTGCTTCTCCTTATTGTCTTTCAGGGTCTTTTAGTAAGATTCTTCACATTATGAAATTCGTATGAGTATAAATTTAGCAGAACTAAATATGCCTTGAATATATATAGTAATGCAGCGGTAAAAACTCAACATCCATATCGGGATTAATTTTAAAGTAACATAAGAAAAATTAAACCGGTTAGTAGCTGGGTTCTGTCTATATGGGAGGTCCTCAGCATTTAATATGAGTGCTATGAATAATACTTAAATTCTTCTTAATCCTTAAAGTCACTTAGTCGATTCATGGTAAGACATTTTATAATACATCAAACTTTTATGATAGTTTCTGGTATACCAGGTTCTCCATTAATAGCATTTCTTTGAACATCTGACGTTTCGATTACTACCACAGCTAAGAGAACGGAAATCAAAATAATTAACTTTTTCATCGTATTTCCCTCCTTAAAAGTTTTTTAGCGCAACTGTACATATTTTTTGATAATGGAGAGCCATTTTATATTTATGGTTCTTTTCGTAAAATCGGGAGAAGTGATCGGCAGCAGCAATAAGGCATTCATTTGTCTGTTCTTTTGTGAGCAGATCAACAGCCTTTTTCATTAAATTTTCATAAAGTTCGTAGCTCTCAAATAGATGATGGTATTGGGCCAGTAAAAAGTAAAAACTTGCTTGGTCGATAGCTGTCAGACTGTGGACTTCAATGACATCCGCCAGCTTTTTAAATGCAAGTAAATCTTCTGTTTCAAGTAAGACATCTAGCTTAACTCGATAGCTAAGAAACAAATCTGCTTGACCACTTTCCAATTTCAGCTGGATGGCAGAGTTCAAGCAATCAATTGATTCAGCAAAGTGACCCCGGTCTTTGTGAATCAGTGCTAAATTATGGAGAAGCATTGCCTTCAATGCAATCGATTTTTCGTCGAGGATATCGAATCCCTTATGGATATAAGCTTCTGAGTCATCCGATTTTTTCTGCTCGCGTGCAATATAAGCAGATAAATTATAACAATTCCCAATCCTTTTCCAATCGTGTAAGTGGAAATAGAAATCTGTAGCTCTTTCTGAAAAAGTAAGAGCTTCAATGAACTTACGCATTTTAGAAAGTGCAAGTGCGATATTAAAGGATATTTTTGCATGAATCAATTGGCTTGTAGGGATTTCCAATACCTTTTTATAGAAATAAATGCTCTTCTCATAGTCTTTAATGAAGAAAAAATATAAACCTGAAACATGATAGTATCTTTGTTGGTGTTCTTCATTAACAGTCAATGTGGTGATGTTGAAACAGACGATTTTTTCTTGGTACAGACAAACTGCCTTATCGATAGAGTTTAATTTTATGAACGCAAAAAATTGTAAAAGATTGAAGTACATTTCTTGCTTGAGAGATGAGATGTATGAAAGTTTGCTTTCATTAATCTTTAGGAAGTGTCGGATTCCTCCGACATTTCCCTCTTCAATATTTTGATTCAATACATTTAACAGCTCTGCCAATTCACTATCGTCTTCATGAATTGACATAAAATAGCTGTGAGGAACGGATAATCGCTCAGCTATCATCGATAGTGTTTCAGCTGCAGGCATAAATCGGTTATTCTCAATATTACTAAAATGAGAAGGTGAAACGATTCCTGCGCAAACTTCTCCTGAGCTGAGACCACTAAGATTTCTTGTTCTTCGAATTCTGTTGCCTATACTCAAAAAAAGCCTCTCCTTTTTCATAGAAGGATGATTAATATTATTTTGTTTGAATCTTAAAATGAATTACAGGAAAAAAACAGGATAAAAATATATTATTACTGATAATTTTGTTGTTTCACTTAGTATAACATACGATTTCCAAATTTTATTCCATATGTGGTAATAATTGTTTGTTATATGACAAAATTTACAAACGATACACCGTCCTTTATCATTAAAAATAAGTTGCGCAACTTTTTAGAAAATATAAAAAATATATTCATTCATGATTTGTTCCCTTTTAATAAAAAATTAGGGAGCATTAATATTCTTTTAAAAAGGAGGTGAAGAAATGCTGAAAAATTTTGCCAAATCCCTTAGTGGTATATCTAGAACCCCTTGCGTTCCTGCGTGTCCGTGTGGTTATTATGAAAAGTGCGGACTCGCTTATGATGGATCAGAAGCTTGTTACTGTGTAAAAATGTACAGTTAAGTAAAACGCATTTCGTTTATGTAATTTTAAAAAATTTTTAACTGGCGGATAATTGTATTTGATTATCCGTCTTTATACATTATTTAAAATCCGTAAAAATTGGAGATAAAATGACTAATTCATATTACATAAAAGCAGTTAGATTTATATATAAACACGCTAAATTGTGGGTTATATTTTCTTCTTTTTTGGCCATAGTTACCGGACTAATCCCTTTAATGACAGTATGGTTATCTAAAGAAATAGTTAATGAAGTGTCTTTTTTATTAACGGAGGAAGGGATTATTTATAGTAAGACTGTAATAGAATTATTTATTTTACAACTATTGGTGTTCTCTTTCCAAAAAAGTATCCCAAACTTTCAAACTTATCTGAACGTTAAGTTTGAAAAGAAGATAGATTATGAACTAGAAAAAAAAGTATCAGAAAAAGCTGCAGAATCTCCTTTGTCATATTTTGAAAATCATAAATTTCATAATCATTTAGAGAGAATTCAATTTAGCAAAGGTGCCCGTTTCATGTCTCCTATACACTCAACTTTTCAGATTCTTAGATCCATTATTACTGTGGTTAGCTTAGCTTTTTATTTAGTTCAATACCACTGGTTGCTAATGGTGATTGTGGTGATCGTAGTGTTTCCTATTATTTATATTCAGATAAAGTTTGGAAAGAAACAATATCTCATGCACGTCTTTCAAACTCCTGAAGCAAGAGAACATTCTTATCTAAGTGCTCTTCTAACTGATAGAGACAGTGCCAGAGAGATAAGGCTGTTTGACTTAAAAGGCAACTTTCTTGATAGATGGGCCTTTCTCTTTAAAAAAGTAAGCAAAGAACAAGTGAATTTAGTCAAATCTAGAGAAAAGGCGAACACCTCTATAAATGTACTGTCTTCTATCCTCTATTTTATAATCAGTCTTTTTTTAATTTTAATAGCTAGAAACAAAGCGATGCAGATTGGTGACTTTGTAAGTATTTTGTTGAGTGTTCAGATGGTAGAAAAAAGTTTAATAGAAATTGCTACGAATATTGGAGAAATATATAGTGAAAATCTTTACATTAGTGATTTATTTGATTTTTTAGAATTTACCGATGCCAATCAGAAAAAAACTTCTTCTATAAAAGAAAAATCATTTTCATTTAAAAGCTCCTTAGAATTTAAAAATGTTTCTTTTAAATACCCTTATAGTGAGCAATTAGCTTTGAATAATGTAAGTTTTAAAATAAACTATGGGGAAAAAATTGCTATAGTAGGCGAAAACGGATCAGGAAAGACTACTCTTATAAACTGCTTGATGGGTCTATATCCATTAAGCAAAGGAGAAATTTTAATCGATGGAACTGATGTAGGCAAAATTAATATTAAGGAACTTCATAAAAATATAACTATTATTTTTCAAGATTACATAAAATACAACTTTTCCTTAGAAAAAAATATCACTTTGAGTAAGGAAGTAGATCAAGAAAGAATAAAAAAAGTAATTTCTAAAGCTGAAGTAGAATCAATAGTGAGCAAATTGCCTTTCGGTCTTAAGACTATTTTAGGGAAAATATTTTTAGATGGAGAAGACTTGTCAGAAGGGCAATGGCAAAAAATTGCAATTGCAAGGGCGTTATATAAGGGAGGAGAAATATTTATCTTTGATGAACCAACTTCTTCATTAGACCCGAAAGCTGAAATGAAAGTTTATGAGCAATTTGAAAATTTAACTGAGAACAAAACGTCTATATTTATCTCTCACCGTATGGCTTCTACAAAAATAGCAGATAGGATATTGGTTTTTTCAGATGGCCATTTAATTGAAGAGGGTACTCATAAAGAGTTGATTACGCTTAATAAAGAATATGCGCAACTTTATAATATGCAAGCTAAGTGGCACAGCGAAAAGGAGGTCGGAAAATGACTCACCTTGCTTTAGTTATACAAAGCTTAATCATTATTATATTTCTATCGACTTCTCTAAATAAAATTATAGACTTTAAAGAACATCTAAAGGTCGTATCTCTCTATAATTTACCTTTCATCGTACCAGGTAAGATTGTTGTGATAAGCTTGTTTTTTGTAGAATTTTTAATTTCTATAAGTCTTCTTTTAAATTACAATTATTTTTGGACTATCTTTACTTCAATAACACTTCTGGTACTCTACACATCAATTGTCATTTATCAGCTTAAAACGAGTAGCGAACAAATAAATTGTGGTTGCGGAGGATTGTTAAATTCTGAAAATTTATCAATTGAAACAGTTTATAGAAATGGCGTCTTGATCTCCCTCCTTATCATATTAATTGTATTCCCACATCCAGTAGAAGAGATACCACAAATTCTTCCATATTTAACTATAGGTCTTCTTATTGCACTTTCTTATTACTTGTACGTTGAATATAGAAACCGAGTGAAAAAAATACGATTTTTGGAAGAGGAAGTGTTTAATAATGAGTGAGACTTTATTAGTATTGGCTATAATAACGTACGGCATCATATTATTTTTAGTAATTTTAAATATTAAAATATTAAAACTTTTAGGAAGATATATTCAGCTAGTAGAGCAGATTAAAGAAAATCCTTCATTTTTCAAGCAAAATTTAATAGAAGAAATACCACCTATGAAAATTATAACTATAGGAAAACAGGAAATTGAACTAACGATTGATGATTCTACAGAAAAAGATTTTTTATTATTGTTTTTATCTCCCGGTTGTCGAGCCTGTAAGAGTATTTATAAAGAAATAAAGAGGAATATAAATTCTGATCGTGTAAACACTTTAGTAATTTCTAATGACTTATCTTTAGAAAACAATAAAGAGTATTTACGTCACTTTAATAACGAAGATATAGATTTTTCTATCAATGAAAATATTTTTCAAGATCTAAAGATTCAAGCGATTCCTCATATGATATACATGAAAAATAATCGAAAGGTTTTAAATCAAGGACATCCAGTAAGCGGAGAAAACCTTTATAAGTTGGTAGAGCAATATAGTAGTGAAACAGCCTAAATCGAGTAAGGCAATGAACTCTGCAAGAAAGTTAATTATAAAATATATATTTACATCTTAGGTATTGTTCTCGTTAGCCATATTTCCTTCTTAATGATAAAAGGGAACTCATTTGATTTTACGGCATATATTCCATAGTTATAGATGTACCGCCTACTCAATTTCCTCTGACAATTTGCAGTTGAGTTGCTAAGTAGCTGACTCATTCGAGAACATAACTATCTCACACGATGATTTTTTAAAAACATCCGGACCTCTTCTCCATGCCGGTTTTACCTGGTGCAACGTTTCTTGCTTTCTGGTTGAAGACATGTAAGCTACATATTGAAACGGGAAGCTAAGTTCATTTAACAAGAAGTCAGATGATATCTAGCTTCTAGTTGCTAATTTAAGACAAAGTGGCCTACGTACATTGCAAGGAGATTGACTGGAACTTAATAAAGCATAGTTGCGGTACACATATTTTCCGAATAATTGAAACTATTAGTATTTTTTACCGTATACACTTAAGAAGGACTTTTTATTTCCCAATATTTCATCGAAGTTTTTCTTTCTTTCGACAGCACAAAATCAAAAAAACAGGAGAGGAATTTTATGAAGTCAGGTCTTATTTTCACATTAACACTCCTGGTTCTTGGGATTGGAAACTGGTTGATTTCGTCTACATTTAACATGAACTTTGTTGACGTATCCATTCCCTTCGGAGTCGTCTGCGCAGGGTTGGCCCTTCTTAGCTTTAAAGGTGGAACCAGCCCGTATACCCGTCAATCAGACATGGAAACGAGAGGCGAAACCGGTATTCGGATGCCGTTAAAAAATAAGGCGGCATTTACCTCTTTTGTCTTTTTCGGTTCTCTCACTTATTTTATTTTTGCACTCGTTATGACGTTCGTTTTTTACAGGGAGTATTTCATTGGGTAACGGCAGTTATTCAAAATCCACTCACCGAAAGGAGGGATTTGCTTGAAAAACATTGTTCTCATCCCGTTAAAATATTTACTCGGCTTACTCGGGATACTGTTGATCAGCTGTGCTCCCGTTCTCTTTTCACCCGGTCAATTGTTCGACATTCGCTTGTTTTTCCAGACATGCTGGCAAGTACTGACTGCCTTGCTGCGCCCTGCCGAGTGGCAGCTCAATTACCGTGTTCCTGGTACGTTCGATATGGTTGATGTCTCCTTTTCACACTATTTAACCGGTCCTTATCTTTATTCCATGCCAATTTTGATTGCTGCATTACTCCTTGCACTCTTGCTGTCGTTTGGACTCGCAATGCTGGTGATGCTGTCAAAAGGACGTACAAAACCCATCATTTTGCAATCTGCAAAAGTGTTGGAGTCGTTCCCGGATTTTTCATACATATTCCTGATTCAAATCGCGGTCGTCCAAATCTATGCAATAACCGGTTACCTGGTCCTCGACTTCTACAGCCTGGGTGGCGATTTGGTTTATTTGGCACCGATCCTTTGTTTGTCGGTTCTTCCGACGCTGCTGTTCTTCAAATTGTTCGTCCTTCTTTTTGAAGCCGAATGGAAGCAGCCTTACGTGGATCTTGCGAAAGGCAAAGGGTTGGGAAATACCGAGGTTTTACTGAAGCATTGCACCTCCAATGTACTGAAAAGCTTGTTCTTCCAGTCGAAATCCATTGTGTGGCTCACCATCTCTTCGTTGCTCATCATCGAGCATCTGTTTGGAATAGAGGGCATCCTTTATTACCTAAGAAATGATTTCACACCGAAAGGGATCACGTTTATCCTCGCAACGGTTTTCACGCCGTTCTTTCTTTTTTACGCATTCGTTGAACTGATGATCAATAAAGAACGTATCGAACGGAATACTGTTTTTGGGAAGTTTAATTTGCATTTACTGGATGTCACTCAGATGTGCGCACTCATTTCCTCAATCTTCAGGAGAGAGAGAAAAGAGACGACGAAAATTTTTCCAAAGTTGCGATCGGTTTTCCTTTCGCGTTTGAAAATCACGATTCCATCCTTGATCGTTTTAGGACTGTTCTTCATTAGTCTCTTCTACTTTCTCTTTTTCGATGACCAGGTCGGCCAAACGCAATACTTATATGCAGATGATGGCAGCATGTTGAGCAGTGCCCCACATCCGCCTTCTTCCGAACTTCCATTCGGAACGGATCCTTATGGTTATTCGATTTTCCAGCAATTGCTGGTGGGCATCAAATACACCATTGCCATCACATTCATCATTGCTACGGTCCGCATCGCTGCAGGTTATGTATTCGGCTTCATCTATGTCTTCTATTTAAACAATAGAATCAGAAAAGCCGTGACCTCGATTGCCGATGGGATGCATTTCCTGCCCTTAAGCCTGCTGGTCTTTGTGTTACTCGTGCCAGTCCTCATTAATCATGGAGATTGGACCACCACCTTACCTGAACGTCTCGCTATTCAAATATTGATCATGTCACTCATTGTGTTGCCGATCACGATGAGCTCGATTGGCAACGAAATGAACGAAACACTGAAGAAAGAGTATGTGCAGAGCTCTGTCTTGATGGGTGGTTCCCTGATTTGGATTTTGGTTAAGCACATCAATCCACAGTTGTGGCCAAAGCTTGTGCTGAACTGGACACAGCAAGTCGTGCAAGTGCTCCAGATGTTTGTACATTTGGGCATCTTGTCGATCTTCGTGGGAGGTGCAGCAAGTCAGGACGGTCCCGGGCGACTTATTCCAGAAATTTATGAGCTGTCCGGAATGATTGCCATCTCCAGGGAGGCGTTCGTCACCCAGCAATTCTGGATGATCCTCCCGCCGATTTTCGTCTTCATGCTGCTGATTTACTGCTTCAATACGATAGCTGAAGGGTTGACCGAGAAAAAACGAATTATTACGCTTGAGCAAAATCAAAAAATTGAAAGTGTGTCTATATCTTTTGATACTAAAACTGAAAGATTCACGATGTTAAAAGAGAGAAACGATTTAGGTTAAACAGAGAATTCATTATCCAGTGTTTAAAGAGATAGAAAATAGAAGATAGAGTAGGTAAATTAACCTTTCCAACTTTATTTATAATGCTAAATTTTAATTATAGGAGAACGTAAAATATCTTGTGTAAATGAAATAGAAGAGAATTCTGATCAAGTACTCAGTTTACATATCGTTGATTATCGGAAGCTGCCATAAATTTTATATATGATTTAAAGAACCCATCAACCCTCGCATAAAAGGTTGATGGGTTCTTTAAAATAATAAGCAAAATAAAGTTCGAAATTGATGCAAGTTATCTCTTAAAGTGACAGTTCAGTTGCCTTGGAATCATAAGACTAGCCGGAATCAGTCGAAATCTTTTTTCTCCCATTCATCATCTGGAATTTCCAGGTCTTCCCCAGAAAAGCGCTCTTCCTTGAACGGGTCGCCGTTCATGTGGAAGCCGTTCTGCTCCCAAAAGCCCGGTTGGTTTTCATCAATGAATTCAATACCGCGAACCCATTTGACGCTTTTCCAAAAATACAGATGGGGCACTACGAAGCGCAAGGGATAGCCGTGTTTTGCAGTAAGTGGCTCGCCGTCAAGCGAATGGGCAAGCAGCACGTCCGCCCGGTCGAGATCCGACAGGGCGACATTGGTGGTGTAGTCGTAATCGCCGTGAAGCATGACGTAACCGCTTTTCGGCGTGACGCCCAATTCTTTCATCAAGTCGATAAAGCGGACGCCTGTAAACGTATTATCGAAACGGGACCAGCGCGTTACGCAATGGATATCACGGGTCACGGTCGTTTGCGGCAATTTTAATAGATCGTCGTAATGCAGGGTGACTTCCTTATCGACCTGGCCAAAGATTTTCAGTGTCCAAGCGGCCATATCGTATACAGGCACTTCGCCTTCGTGAAGAACAGGAAAGCGTTCGGTCAGGACTTGCCCCGGGGGCAGACGTTCTGCCAATGAGGGATCCACTACAGGGACCCGCGTTCGTTTGATCCGTTCGGCTTTGCTCAGCTTCATGCCATCACTCCTCTAAATAAATAAAACTCTTCCGCTAAAAAGGGGAAGAGTGGCTGTCTGTAAATAAATTCTCTTCCTCATCTTTCAGAACATTGCGGTTCTGGTGGATTTGGCACCATTCCAGTTAGTGAACTGGCGGTTGCCGGGCGTCATCGGGCCATTCCCTCTGCCTCTCTTGATAAGGTGATGCGTTATTTTTTTTATATGCCTCATTTTACCCAATCGCTCCGCTTCTTACAAGATTATTCGGAAAATTATTCAGCTTCTCTCCAGCGGGCGTTATACTGGAAGTACGTGGAGAATTTGCCGCAATGGGCAAGCTCTATTTTAGACGAATAAGGAGTCCTTGAAATGAAAAAAATGATCGGTCTTATAAGTCTGGCGATGCTCATGAGCGGCTGCAGCAATACATCTGCAAATAACGGCGAACTGCTGGTTTCGACCGCCTCCAGCCTGACAGAAGTGATGAAAAAGATGGAAGAGAAGTTTTATGAGGCAGAGCCGGATATCGAGTTGAGTTTTAACTACGGCTCCTCCAGCAAGCTGAGAAGCCAAATCGAGCAGGGCGCACCCGCGGACCTGTTTTTGTCGGCCAGCGAAAAGGATATGGCAATACTCGAATCGCAACAGCTCATAAAGTCAGACAGCATCGTGCCTTTTGCTGAAAATCGCCTGGTTCTGGCTTCTTTGGAGAAATTTCCGCAAACGGCGGATGTTGCGTCATTGTTACTAAAGACGCAGGAAACCATTGCCGTTGGAGAGCCGGACAGCGTGCCGCTTGGGGATTATACAAAGCAGGCCCTGGCAAGCCAGGGGTTGTGGGAGCCGCTTGAAGGCCGCCTCATCTATGCCAAAGACGCGCGGCAAGTCGTGACTTATGTCGAAAGCGGAAATGCCGGACTTGGGATCATTTATTCTTCCGATGCCGTTATTTCCCGGGAAATAGCAGGGACGCTCGAGGTGCCTGGACAAAGGGATCCTGTCGTTTACCCGGGGGCTGTTGTGGCGGCTTCAGAAAAACAGCAGGAAGCTGCGGCTTTTCTGGACTTTGTCACCGGTCCAGAAGGGCAGGCCATTCTGGAGGAATACGGCTTTTTGGCGCCAGAAGGAGCAACGCCGTGATGCCGTATGATCTGTCTCCGCTTTGGCTATCGTTGAGAGTCGCTATTATTTCCACGTTTTTTGTCTTTGTGGTCAGCCTGGCACTGGCACGATTGATGAACAGGCGTGACTTTTTCGGAAAAAGTTTGGTTGAAGCCTTGATTCTGCTGCCTTTGGTCTTGCCGCCAACGGTCATCGGCTTCGGCTTGATCGTCCTGTTCGGCGCCAATGGCCCACTGGGCATCTTATTGGAGCAATGGTTCGGCTTTCGAGTGGTCTTCACCTGGATAGGTGCGGCCATCGCTTCGTTCGTAGTGTCTTTGCCGCTGATGTACCAAAGTGTCCTGGCCGCCTATGAAAAAGTGGATCCGCGCTGGGAGAACGTGGCGCGGACGATGGGGGTATCCGAATGCCGTATTTTCCGGACCATCACCTTTCCGCTGGCCTGGTCGGGCATTCTCGCGGGCCTAATCCTGGCCTTTGCGCGCGGCATCGGCGAATTCGGTGCCACATTGATGATTGCCGGCTACATCCCGGGTGTTACGGAAACAGTTCCGCTGGCGATTTACTTTGCCTATGAAGCAGGGAATATGGAGAAATCCTTGTTTTGGGTGTTGATCATTTCCTCGCTTGGAGTAGCCGCCATCACCTGGGTCAACTACTGGCGTAAAAAGACCGCTATACGAATTGGGAGGGAGTGAGCCCATGCTTTTAGTGGATTTTCAGAAACAATTAGATCATTTTAGTTTGGAGATGCAATTCGAACTGGACCGGGAAATCCTGGCGCTGGTCGGTTCTTCCGGTTCGGGCAAAACCACGCTGCTGAATTGCTTGGCGGGGATTGTCCATCCGGATGCAGGTATGATTTCCTTGAATGGCCGGGATTTTTACAGCGAAGGGCAAAAGCCGCTGAAGATCCAAAAGAGAAAAGTCGGCTATTTGTTTCAGGACTACGCGTTGTTTCCGCATTTGAGCGTCGAACAAAACATCCTGTACGCGCTGCCGAAGAGGGCGGATGTATCGCATATTACCGAACTGACGAAAATACTCGGCATTACTGGCCTGCTTGGCAAATACCCGCATCAGATTTCGGGCGGTGAAAAACAGCGTGTGGCATTGACGCGTTCTTTGGCTGCTCAGCCGGATATCCTGCTGCTCGATGAACCGTTTTCAGCCTTGGATGATGCCAACCGTGACCGCTGCCAGGATGAACTGCTGCGGATCCACGAGCAATGGCAAATCCCGATCATCTTTGTGACTCACCGGATTGCGGATGCCGAAAAACTGGCAGACCGCGTCATGCGGATAGAAAACGGACAGATGATTAAAAAGACGGCATACTAATGCTGACTGCAGTTTTGGGGCGCGAATGGTAAACTTATTGCAATGAAGAAAAGGCTTGAGTGATCAAGCGACAGAAAGTGGGAACCAACGTGGATGAACGCTATTCAAGGCAAGTCTTATTCAAACCGCTTGGCCAAACCGGCCAGCAAAAGCTGGCCTTATCGACTGTCACCATCATCGGCTGCGGGGCTTTAGGATCGGCAATCGCTGAAACGCTGACACGTGCCGGCATCGGAACGATACACTTGGTCGATCGTGATTATGTAGAGCTATCGAACCTCCAGCGCCAGCAGCTTTTCACCGAAAAGGATGCCCAGCAGATGCTGCCGAAAGTCGCAGCGGCAGAGCAAAGATTGAAAGCGATTCGCAGCGATTTGCGTTTGTTCACTTATCTGGAGCATCTGGATGCAGTTGGCATGGAGAAACTGGCAGCTGTCAGCGATCTGATCCTTGATGCCACCGATAATTTTGAAACCCGCCTATTGATCAACGATGCATCGGTAAAATATGGCGTGCCCTGGATCTACGGCGCCTGTGTCGGCAGTTCGGGAGTGGTTTTTCCATTCATACCGGGGGCAAGCTCTTGTTTCCGTTGCCTGTTGCCGGTGCTTCCGGCAATCAATGAAACCTGTGATACGGTCGGCATCATCTCACCGGCGGTTCAGGTGACGGCCGCGCTTCAGTGTACAGAAGCATTGAAATGGCTGAGCGGCAACCGCGAAGCGATGCGGAAAAAGATCCATCATTTCAATTTATGGGACAACAGCCAGCTGGATATCGGCGTGGCGCGCATCAAAGATCCTGGCTGCAAAACCTGTGGACAGGACGCGGTATTCCCATCGCTCACCGAAACGGGCGTGAGCTCCTATGCTGTTTTATGCGGCCGTGACGCGGTGCAGATCTTGCCTGACCCAAATCGCCCCATTACCTTGGACGATGCGGAAAAAGTCGGCAACCGTCTGGAGGCTGGGGTGAAGCGGACGCCTTATTTTGTCGAATTAAAGGTCTTCCATCACCGCATGGTGCTGTTCGGAAATGGCCGTTTGCTGATTCACGGTGTCCATAATGTGGCAGAAGGACGGAAAATATATCATCAAGTATTCGGGTAATCTGGAGGGGGAGTTTGTATGTCGGAATCGTTCCAAACGGATCATCAGGTGCGTATGGCGGTATTGACCATCAGTGATACGCGGACAAAGGAAACGGACACCGGGGGCCAGCTTGTGCAGCGGCTTGCCTTGGATAAAGGGCTGGAACTCGTGGATTATGACGTAGTAGAAGATGACATTGCAGCCATTCGCGTCATCATGTCCGACTGGCTGGAGAAGGATGGCATTGATGTAATCGTCACCACCGGAGGAACAGGCATCGCTAAACGTGACGTCACGCTGGAAGCGGTCGAACCTTTTTTTGAAAAAGAAATTGACGGTTTTGGCGAGCTCTTCCGTTACGTCAGTTTTTCCGAAGACATTGGCACAAAAGCACTTTTAAGCCGTGCAGCAGCCGGTGTGGCCAATGATAAAGCCATCTTTGTCCTGCCGGGTTCCCGTGGGGCCGTAAAACTGGCAATGGAGCGTCTGATACTGCCGGAAATCCAGCATATCTACTCTGAATTGACCAAGCATCGTGAGTCGCGCTCTTAGTTGGCTGACGAGAAGAAGCTTCACCAATCAGTAAAATCAAAAGCCTATGGATCCGTCTCAACTGACGGATCCATAGGCTTTTTTTGCGGAATTGATGGAGTGGTGAAGTGGCCCTCGTAGTTCAGCTTCTTCAGCCGCGAGCGTAATCGCCTGATTTCCCGCCGGTTTTCTGGAGCAGCATGGTCGGGCCAATGACCATTTCCTTGCCGGCGGCTTTGCACATATCGTAGATCGTCAAAGCTGCGGCTGAAGCGGCTGTGAGAGCTTCCATCTCGACGCCCGTTGGTCCTTTCGTTTTAACTTCAGCTGTCAGCAGGACTTCAAAGTGATTGGCGTCTTCATCGACGTTCCATTGAAATTCGATATCGACACCGCTGAGCGCCAAGGGATGGCACATCGGGATGATTTGGGCAGTGTTTTTGGCGGCCATGATGCCGGCTACCTGCGCGACGGCGAAAACATCGCCTTTTTTATTGGTGCCTTCTTTGATCTGCTGGTAGATTGCTTTGTTCAGCAGAATGGACGTGGTGGCACGGGCTGTGCGGACGCTGTCTTCCTTATCAGAGACATCGACCATTTTGGCACGGCCCTGGGCATTGAAATGAGTCAGTTCAGACAAAAGGATCATCCTTTCCATATTGAGTCTTTTCAGTATAACATGGCTGGCGGCGGGGGATTGATTGATGAAAGGCTAATAAATCATTGGTGGATAGGACTTTTTATGCAGTGCGTCATCACGGTCTTGCGCTCGTGGAAGTGGCTATTGCTGATGGATTTCTAAACTCTAAATAACTTTATTTCCTATCATTCACATTTATATTCCGGTGTGCTTGAATAAACAACGCATACTTTATACATGAAAAAAGCACTGCCAGAAGCAATGCTGATTTGCATATTGGTATAAGCTTGCTTGTTGCTTTATTAATTGGTTTTATGGACCGTCCCGTGTTCTTCAACATCGGCTACTTCACGTCGAACCGTTTCATTGATGACTTGGACGTCTTGGACTTTGCGCTTGCCGATGACGATCTCTTCACGTACCACTGTCTTTTTGCCGATATCCAGCCGCTCTTCTGAAAGTGGAATATAGATGGCATCGCCTTTTTCATAAGCTTGTTTCGGCGTCAGCACCTGCTCATCTTTTTCGGCATCCGTTTCTTCAGAAAGGGGGCGCCGGTCAATAACGATTTCCTCCCGTTCCACGGGCACCTGAATTTCTCTATCCTCTTCCAGCAGCTGTTTCTGGACGTGGACCTCACCGGTCTGGACCTTTTCCTTATCGATGCTCAGGCGTTCTTCGTGAAGGGCAAGCCGCTGTTCCTCGACATTTGGGGGAGCATCAGAGAAATCACTTTTTCGATCAGCTGGCAAAGCTGTTTCCGGTTGGAAAGCAGACGCAGGTTCGCTGTTCGTATACAGGAGGAGTTTGCCGCTCTCGACTTGCCGGAAATAATGATCTGTTTCTTCCGCTTCCAATCCCATCCGGTTAAAGGCATCTTTCGTGATGTCTTCGCCGGCTAAAAAGGCAATGACCTTGCCTTTGAAATTATCCCGGTCCTGCGTGTCGACATGGACAGTGGTGTGATCGATCAGCAAGCTGATTTGTTCATCCTGTGCTGATACCAGATACAGTTCTTCTTCTGCGTATCCTGTTGCTTTCAATTCGCCGACTTTGATCAGCACTTGCGCTTGCGCATCAAAAAGGCCGATGAGTTTGTTTCCTTTTTTCTCCATGCTCAATTCCTCCCATGTCAGTTGCATCGATTGACGTTGTTTAAATTCATTTACCCGTAGTCGTGTGCCGGATAAACCTTTGGGCAACGGGACTGAAAAAAGCACAGCCGGATAAACTCGTCCGGCTGTGCTTTTTGCTGCTCATTAAAATGAGTTGCGTTCATCTTTTTTCGATGTTACCTGCTCATCAATATCCGCTTCTTCGCGGCGAACAGTCTCATTTACCACTTTAGTGTCCTGGACTTTGCGTTTGCCGACAACAATTTCTTCGCTGACGACGTCTTTCTTGCTGACCTCGACACGTTCTTCAGAAACCGGGATGTGAATGGTTTCCCCGTCGTCGTAAACGCCTTTATCCGTCAATCCATCAGTTCCAGAGTTGGCTTCCTCGTTTACCGGACGGCGCTCTACGTATACCTCTTCGCGTTCTACGGGTACTTCGATGGTTTGCTGTTCTTCCACCACATGTTTGCCGACATTCACTTCGCCTGTCTGCACGCTTTCTTTATCAACATTCAGGCGCTCTTCGTGGAGACGCAGATGTTCTTCCTCTTCATGGCTGCCGGCAGTTTTTGTACTTGCCGTTTCGGTCCCGGACTGAGTGCCGTTGTATGGCTTATAGGATGTGCCATAGTCGCTGTTGACATAAAGCACAAGCTTGCCGTTTTCTACTTGGCGGTAATATTCGTCCGCTTCGCTGCTTGCCAATCCCATTTGCGTGAAGGCGTCCCGAGTGGAATCTTCTCCTGAAATAAAGGATTTGAATTTGCTCATCATATCTTCATCTTCCTGCGTATTCAAATGAACGTCCGTCTGGCCCTGGACCATTGACAGCTGCTCATCATGCTTGGCAATTACATACATATCCTCTTCTTGATAGCCTTGTGCTTTCAGTTCACTGATTTTATGCAAAACTTCCGCTTGTACGTCGTATGCTTGAATTAAAGTTGTTTCTTTGTTTGTCATTGTCAATTCCTCCTAATAGTGATAAATCACCTGTAAAGTAAGGTAATGATAATCTACCCCGTTGTTTTTTAGAATAAACCCCGTAGTTTCTGCGGAAGAGAAAAAAGTAAGGTGGAATAAGCGCTGAGAGCCGAAAGGCAGCAAAGTGGAAATCGATAAAAAACTGGTTTGAGATAATTCGGGCAAGCCATTCCTAAAGTGTATCTTTAAGAGGTCACTGCTATCTGGGTGTTGCCTTTTTATTACATATGTACCGTGCTTTTCGGAAAAGCGGCAATAAAAGATCATTCGTTCAAGGTATATAGTTCTTTCTAGCTGCCGTGGACCAAACGAGATAAATCCATTTAACGAAACCGGTTTACATAAATTTTTAAATAAAAGATTGATTAATACGAAAATTACGTTTATATTGTAATTGTAAGCGGTTTAAATCTCTTTTTTTACCGAATAACGAAACCGGTTTCGTTATTCGGTAAAATGCGCAATACTTACTCAACACGAAATGATATTCAGATTTTTTGCTAAGGAGAATCACTTAAAATTTAGGGGGGAAGCACATTGAATAACATGAAAAAATGGTCTGTACTCGGGACGACGTTGGCTCTTTCTTTAACACTTGCAGCATGCAACGAAGAAGAGGAATCAGGTAGCTCGGGTGATGGCAATGAGGAAGTAACATTAAGTTTTTGGTCTTTTGGAGCTACTAATTACGAAGAGTTAGCAAAAGAATATGAAGCAGAAAACCCTAATGTAACCATTAAGTTTAAAGCTTCAGAAACTGCAGAACATCATGACGCATTATTTACATCTTTATCTGCTGGAAGCGGAGCTCCTGATATCGCGATGCTAGAGGTTGATCAGTTCGACAGATTTAAAGAAGCGCAAGGCAGTTTTGAAAATCTATATGATCTTGGTGCCGAAGATGTTCAAGATCAGTATTTAGATTGGAAATGGAACGCTGGTGCAAACCAAGAAGGTGATTTCCTATTCGGTTTACCTACAGATATTGGACCAAAAGCATTATACTATCGTGCTGATGTATTTGAAGAAGCGGGATTACCTACCGAACCTTCAGAGGTAGAGGCATTAATTGATTCTCCAGAAGCATTTAAAGAAGCAGGATTGAAAGTCTTGGAAGAAACGGGTAAACCTTTTGTTGATAGCATAGAAATGGCTTTTAGAGCTAATTTGGATGCTTCAGAAGAAACATACTTAAATCCTGAAGGTGAATTGTTAATCGCCGAAGAAGGCAACGACGTTAAGAAAGCCTATGATTATGCAGTTGAACTTGATAAAGCTGGAGTCGTCGGGAAATTTGAAATGTGGTCACCTGAATGGGCAAACGCGGTCAACAATGGTGACTTTGCGGTAGAGCTAGGTGCAGGTTGGTTAAAGGGTTGGATGGAAGGCAACGCGCCTGATGCTGTAGGTAAATGGAGAGTTGCTACATTACCTACGGAGTTCGCTGCAAACTGGGGTGGATCTTATATTGCTGTTCCAAATGAAACTGAAAATGCCCAAGAAGCTTATGATTTTGCTGAATGGTTAGTTTCTGCTGATAATCAGTTGGAATCATTCCAAAGCAAAGGATTGTTCCCGTCAGCTCCAGCTGTTTATGAAATGGAAGAATTCCAGGCCAGCGAAGATGAGTTTTTCGGCGGCCAAGTGACATCATCTGTATTCGCTGAAGCAGCACAAGATATCGATACTGCTGTATTTAAAGGGGTAAAATACTTCCCTGTGAACAATGAAATATTAAATGCTTTGAAAAATGTGCAAAATGGAGCAGATCCTGAAGAAGAATGGGATGCAGCCGTTAAACGTGCTCAAGACTTAGTAGATCGTTCATAAGTCAGTAGGTAAAACTAACATTTTTATTGGATATGGTGACCTCACGGAAGCCATATCCTCATTTTAAGTTGAAACGGGGAGTGAAAATGGACTCTGCTTATCAAAAAGGGAAAAAAGGCAAAAAAAAGAAATTGTCTGAAAAAAAGAAAGATATGGTTTCTGCCTATTTGTACATAGCACCTTTCTTTATTATCTTTGGGGTTATCGGTCTTTATCCAGCCATTTTTAGTTTCTATTTAGCTTTTCAAAAATGGAATGGATTAGGTGATATGAGCTTTGTTGGGTTAGACAACTTCAGGATCGTCTTGGAGGATCCGCTGTTTTGGAAATCCCTATACAATACGATTATTATCGGTTTAATAGGTACTGCCCCACAAATCGTTATAGGTATTATTTTAGCGATTTTACTAAATGTTGCATTTCTCCGTTTCAGAAGTTTTTTCAGAGTTACGATCTTTATGCCTTATATTACCTCAATGGTTGCTGTTGCTTTGATTTTTAGTGTTCTGTTTAGTGACCACGAGTCTTCATTGGCAAACTATGTACTAGGACTATTTGGTGTTGATCCAGTAAGCTGGGGAACTTCAGAATGGGGTACGAAAATAGCCATATCAATCATGGTGTTTTGGAGATGGGTTGGATACAACACCATTATTTATCTAGCAGGTATTCAAAGTATTTCGAATGATGTCTATGAAGCCGCCACAATAGATGGTGCAAATAAAATTCAACAGGCAATCTACATTACATTGCCCTTACTTAAACCGTTCATTATTTTAACTGTTTTCTTCTCGACAGTCGGTGCATTGCAACTGTTTTCTGAACCCACTGTATTTTTAGGAGCAGCAGCTTTTACTAGAGACGAAGCCATGACCGTTGTGATGTATCTATATCGTGATGCATTTAGACTTCAGTCGTTTGGGACTGCATCTGCCACAGCGATTATTTTATTAGTTATCATTGTCATTTTTGCTGCAATCAATACTTATTTAACATCCGGAATTGGTAAAAAGAAAAAGAGGGGGTAAACTAATGCATAAGCCAACTAAAAAAAGAAAACTATCTTTAGGTAAAATATTTGTTTACTTGTTCCTGTCCCTTGCTTCCATCCTTTCTCTTTTTCCATTTTATTGGATGTTTGTTATGGCAACTCAAACAAGTTCTGCCTATAATTCAATCCCGCCTACTATTACACCTGGAAATATGATGGTCGAAAACTTTCAAAAGGTTTTACTTCAAATTGATTTCTTTGGGGCATTGTGGACCTCTTTCGTATTATGTTCCATTGTCACCATTGTCGTATTGTTTATAAGCTCATTAGCAGGATTTGCTTTTGCGAAATTTTATTTCCCGGCTAAAAATCTGCTCTTTATCACAATATTGTTAACGATGATAATTCCACCTCAACTCGGGTTAATTCCACAGTATTTTCTAATTGCAAAAGCTGGATTACTTGATACGTTGGCAGGTGTTATGATTTTATTCTTTTTAAATCCATTAGGGATTTTTCTAATGAGACAATACATAAGCGACTCTGTACCTGATGAGTTAATTGAAGCTGCGAAATTAGATGGCTGCTCAAACTTTAAAATCTATAGAAGCATTGTGCTGCCGATCATATTGCCAGCCTTCGCAACGCTAGGAATTATTGTTTTTACAGCTGTATGGGGCGAGTTCTTATGGCAGTTCACAATCCTGAGAGACCCGGAAAATTACACAATCCAAGTAGCATTAGCTTCTTTAAGCAACACATTTAATGTTGACTTTGGAATGATTTTATCTGGCGTATTTTGGGCGACTGTACCATTAATCATTATTTTCTTATTGTTCAACCGTTTATTTATCTCCAGTATTACAGAAGGTTCGGTGAAATAATCGCATCATTTCGTTGCTAAGCTTGCTTTAAAACTTACTGATTCGTTATGTTAATCATAATAATCTTTACTATAGGGGCAATAAAAGGAGTTCAAATGAGTTTAACAATAAAAGACATCGCGAAAATGGCTGGGGTCTCACCGGCGACTGTATCCAAAACAATAAATAACTATCACGGCGTTAACGAAAGCACAAAGAAAAAAATATTAGATGTTATCAAACAAACAGGGTATCAACCAAACTTTTCAGCTAAATCATTGGCAACGAAAAAATCCAATTTGATTGGCTTAATTTACGCTGGAAAAGTAAATGTCGAATTTACTCACCCTTTTTTCGTTGAAGTTGTCACTGCATTCAAAAAAAATATCGGCTTATTAGGCTATGACATCCTGATGTTTTCAAATGAAAATTTCTCCCAAGATAACGGTAGTTACTTAGCCCGGTGCAAGCATTTCCATGTAGATGGATGTGTAATTATCACAGGGGAGGAAATTGAAGACTCTATTTACGATTTGGTCAATAGCGAAATCCCTTGTATGGGCATTGACTTAGTATTAGATGGACCGCATTCAAGTTATGTGATGACAGATAATATCACCTTAGCTGCTAAGGTGATTCAGCATCTCTATCTGAATTCAGTGCGGAACATCGGCTTTATAGGGGGACAGCAAGATTCTGAGGTTACAAAATTAAGAGGGCAAGGCTATTTACAGGCTATGAATCAATTCGGGCTTGAAGTAAGAGAAGAATGGATTGAATATGGAGATTACTATGAAGATAGTGGATATACTGCTATGAAAAAAATCCTGGAAGCGCCGGTGCACCCTGAAGCGATTTTTGCAGCATCTGATCTGATGGCATTCGGCGCATTGAGGGCCATCAAGGAAGCAGGGCTAAGAGTGCCTGAAGACATTCGTCTCGTTGGATGTGATGATATCGATGCTTGTCGCTATAGCGCCCCTCTTCTATCAACTGTTAGGCAAGACAAAGAAAGATTAGGGAAACTGGCAGCTTATATGTTAAATGACTTAATAAACGGCAAATCTGAATTAAAGCCGGTTTTTATCGATTCAGAGCTGATTGTCAGGGAATCCTGTGGGAGTCCCATCCATAAAACCAAAGGCACGAAACAAAGAAAAAAATTAAGTAAACTGTAAATAATGGTTATTGGAGGTATTAGGAATGGCAATTATGGAATTTCCAAAAGATATGAAATGGGGAGCTGCAACTGCTGCTTACCAAATAGAGGGTGCTGCTTTTAAAGATGGAAAAGGCCCGTCAATTTGGGACACTTTTTCACACACACCTGGCAAAGTATTAAATGGAGATAATGGTGATGTCGCAGTCGATAGTTACCACCGTTATGAAGAAGATATTCAACTGATGAAAGAATTGGGCATCGATACGTATCGTTTTTCTGTTTCATGGCCACGAATTTTCCCTACAGGTTCTGGCGAAGTAAATGAAAAGGGATTGAAATTTTACCATGACTTTGTTGATGCCTTGCTAGCCAACGGTATTGAGCCTATGTGTACGCTCTATCACTGGGACCTTCCACAAGCTCTGCAAGATAAAGGTGGCTGGGAAAACCGGGAAACAGTGGATGCCTTTGCTGACTACGCTGAGCTTATGTTCAAAGAATTCAATGGAAAAATTAAAAGTTGGATAACCATAAATGAGCCTTGGTGTGTATCTTTCTTATCTAACTTTATCGGAATACATGCACCTGGCAACCGCGATCTCCAGCTTGCAACCAATATTTCGCATCACTTATTGCTGGCTCACGGAAAAGCAGTCAGTCGATTTAGAGAATTAGGGATTGAAGGCGGCATCGGGTATGCCCCTAACGTTGAATGGCTCGAACCTTTTAGTAGTAAGCAAGAAGACATTGATGCTTGCGACAGAGGTATGGGATTTTTAATGGAGTGGTTTTTCGACCCAGTATTTAAAGGGAGCTACCCTGCATTTATGGTTGATTGGTTTAAGGGAAAAGGTGTTACACTTCAAATTGAAGAAGGCGACATGGAAATTATCAATCAACCTATCGACTTCTTGGGTATCAACTATTATACGGGCAGTGTCGGAAGGTATAAAAAAGATGAAGATCTGTTTGATTTGGAAAGAATTGATATTGGATTTGAGAAAACAGATTTCGACTGGTTTATTTATCCTGAAGGATTCTATCGAGTGTTAACCAAAATAAAAGATCAATATGGCTCTATTCCTATTTACATAACAGAAAATGGGGCTTGCTATAACGATGAAGTAGAGAACGGAAGAGTCCACGATCAAAGAAGAATTGAATACTTAAAACAGCATTTAACCTCTATAAAGAGAAGCATCGATTACGGCGTGAATATAAAAGGATATCTAACCTGGTCTCTTCTGGATAACTTTGAATGGGCAGAAGGTTATGATAAGCGTTTCGGCATAATTCATGTTGATTTCAACACATTAGTACGAACAAAAAAGGATAGTTACTATTGGTATAAACAAACAATAAATAATGGCTGGTTTGATATGTTCTATTGATTACAAACTCCTTTATGAAGAATAAAGTGATCTTTCAGCTGGCTCACTAAAGCGGACAGCCTTGTTATAAACAGGATTAGAAAAACCACTGGAAACATTGACCTCACAATGTCCCCGGTGGTTTTTTGCATTATTCGCTTTCATTATCCACAACGCTGCGTTTCGATCCGCTTACAAAACTAAAGTTTGTCCATCATCCGGGATGTGAAGAGACGAGTTCAATAATTTCGTCTCAGCGGTTGTTTAATAATCTAAGCTTAAAATAAAACTTAAAATAAGTACAAAATCCCGATTGAGATGACAGTAAAGACTGAGAAATAAAAGCTTGCTTTACAGCTGGTTCTTTTATACAATATAAAACGTAATCATTACTATTTGAGAAAAAGAGAAAGGAAGTTGTGCCATCATGGAAAAACTTGTTCCGGTTACGGTGCTGAGCGGTTATCTGGGAGCCGGAAAAACGACTTTGCTCAATCATTTGCTTCATAACCGGGAAAACCTGAAAGTGGCAGTTATTGTCAATGACATGAGTGAAGTGAACATAGATGCAGCTTTGGTCCAGCAAGGAGGCTTTTCTCAAACCGAGGAAAAGCTGGTGCAAATGCAAAATGGCTGCATCTGCTGCACCTTAAGAGAAGATCTCATGGTGGAAGTTGAGAAGCTTGTGAAGCTTGGAGATATCGACTGCATCGTCATCGAATCATCAGGAATCAGTGAGCCGCTGCCGGTAGCGCAGACCTTTACATACCAGGACGAAGCAATCGGAATCGATTTAACGAATATTTGCCGTCTGGATACTTTGGTTACGGTAGTGGATGGCTATGCTTTCTGGAAGGATTTTGCATCAGGAGAGTCACTACTGGAAAGAAACCAGGAGGCGACTGCAGAAGATGTCCGCGAAATTTCAGATTTGCTGATCGATCAGATTGAGTTTGCCAATGTCATCCTATTAAACAAAATGGATCTGGTAGCACCACAGGAAAAAAGCCGATTGAAGGAGCTGCTTGCAGCCTTGAATCCGGATGCGCAAATTATCGAAACGATGCATTCCAAAGTGGCGTTGGACAAAGTAGTGAACACGGGCTTATTCGACTTTGAAAAATCGAGTCAAAGCGCCGGCTGGATCAAGGAACTGAACGAAGAGCATGTTCCCGAATCCGAAGAATATGGCATTGCTTCATTTGTCTATCGCAGCCAGAAGCCGTTCCATCCAGAACGGCTGATGAAATGGATTTTGGAATGGCCAGTGGAAGTCGTCCGTGCCAAAGGATTTTTGTGGCTGGCGACAAGAACTGAGGCGGCTGTCTTATTGTCACAGGCCGGGCCATCGCTTGGTATTGAGCATGCAGGCCGGTGGGACCTGGAAAATGGCGTTAAAATGACTGAGCTGGTGATGATCGGCATCGATATGGACCAGTCAGGCATAGTCAAAGGGCTGGATCTGTGTTTGTTGACAGATAGCGAGGCAGAACAGGATTGGACAACATTCCTAGATCCGCTGCCAGGATTTCAATTACTTTCTTGAGGAGGGAAAACGATGAGAGTCAATATAACATTGGCGTGTACAGAAACTGGGGATCGGAATTACAGCACAACGAAAAATAAGCGGACAAACCCGGAACGCATTGAATTGAAAAAATACAGCCCACGTCTCAAGAAGGTCACGATTCACCGCGAGACGAAATAATTTTTTGTGAAATACAAATCGTAATAATTACTTTTAGGAGGGTTTATAATGGCTAAAAAATCAAAGGTTGCACGCCATAAAAAGCAGCAGGCGATGGTCGCACGATACGCGGAGCTGCGGCAAGAACTCAAAGAAAAGGGCGACTTTCAGGCGTTGGCTAATTTGCCCAAGGATTCGTCTCCAGTCCGCTTAAACAATCGGTGCGGGGTGACAGGAAGGCCGCGTGGCTTTATGCGCAAGTTCGGCATGTCGCGCATTGTCTTCCGGGAATTGGCGCATAAAGGCCAGATTCCGGGTGTTAAGAAGGCAAGTTGGTAAAACGGTTTCTTCAGATTCCCTTTTCTTTTTAAAAAAAGCAAACAAGCTGAAAATTTGGCTCAGTTCAACTAGATTATTCCATAAGCATCACCTGCCAGCAGACTTTTATGTCTGCTGGTTTTTATTGTATAAAAAGGTGGGGCAATAGAATAAAAATTTTCACGCATTCTGCGTTAAAATCAATTTATTGATGCTTTGATTGGGTTATATTTTACTTTTAAGTAAATGGAATGACCCTTTTATCCAAAAGTTCACAAAAGGCGGGAATTGTAATGGGGAGCGATATTTTAAAGCGCAATAATGTCCTGATTTTGGATATCAACCATTTCAAGCAAGTCAACGATACATATGGCCATCAGACGGGGGATGCCGTGCTGCAGGAATTGGCCGTCCGCCTGGAAGCAGAAGTTGGATCTGATGATATAGTGGTTCGTCTTGGCGGCGAAGAGTTTGTGGTGGTCATGCCCGATGCAGCTGTTGAGGATGCGTTGGCCATGGGAAATGCCTTGTGCACCCGCATAGCATTAGCTGCCTGGCAACATGTACCCGTCACGGTCAGTATCGGTGTCGCAGCGTATGTGCCCGGAGATAAAGTGGGAAATCTGCAGTCACGGGCTGATGGTTTTCTCTACAAAGCCAAAGCCAATGGCAGAAATCGTGTTAGTGGAAATTAATGAAGGCCCAAAAGTACACCCGTCTCAAAGACGGATGTACTTTTGAGTATGGCAAAACAGGAGAAAAAAACCCATTGCAATCAGTGGTTCAAAGGCTATAATAGGGGCAGATAAAAATATCTTCATCTTTGGGGGTTGCGATGGAAAAAGATAATCAGTTACTGGCTGAACGGGTGCTGGCGGACAAGGAACTAATCGCCCAATTGATCCATGAGGAAGCGGTCAAGGATGTTCCGGCGGAGCAGCTCCAAATGAACAAAGCCTTTATCGGCATCGTCAATAAAGTTCGAACCGATTTTGTGGAGCTGATCGGAGAATCGATCAGCAATAGCTGTGACATGAAAAGTGTCTATGCGAATATTAACGAGTGGGGAGAAGCGACAGGTAACTTTTTTCTTGAAAACGGCAGGTTGCTCGAAGATGCGTTAGCAGAAACCTCACTTTACCGCAAACATATCGGGACAGTTATCAAAACGGAAGCAATCCAAAAGAAGATGGAACTTCAAAGTCTTTTTGAGGTCATGGAACTTTTTCATTCCATATTGGATTATGCGGCTTATTCATATACCCAAGCCTATACAGCTTCGTATCAACGCAAATTGAAAATGGCTAGAAAAGAATTTCTCGAATTGTCCGCGCCTGTCGTGCCTGTCAGTGACCAGATCGCCATCTTGCCATTG
The DNA here is from genome assembly GCF_018613575.1 of Planococcus sp. ISL-110. GTDB lineage: Bacteria > Bacillota > Bacilli > Bacillales_A > Planococcaceae > Planococcus. The sequence goes on along the minus strand of NZ_JAGGPX010000009.1, from coordinate 23,858 downwards.
GTGGGCAGCATTGAAATTGACCGGGCCCGTTACATTTTGGAAAAAACGCTGCTATCGGCAAATCAACTGAAAATCAAAGTACTGATTGTGGATCTCTCGGGAGTGGTTCGTGTGGATTCGATGGTGGCAGAGCAGATCATCAAAGTCATCCAGTCGCTGAAGCTGGTCGGTGTGCGTTCCATTCTGACTGGCATCCGGCCGGAAATCGCCCGAACGCTGGCAGAAATCGGAGTGGATTTAAGGGATTTGGAGATCGGCGGCAGTTTGAAGCGTGTTCTGGACCAGATGAAGATCAGCTGACAAAAAAACGCTGAAGCCCGTAGGCTTCAGCGTTTTTTCTTTGATGAATTTAGTTGGTGACAGCCTCTGAATGCAGGTCCGGCAATGATTTGCGCAACGTTGAAGTTTCTTCTTCGGTAAGTGGAATCATCGGTAAGCGTACACCGCCTGCCTGGACGCCAGTCATATTAAGTGCCGCTTTGACTGGGGACGGATTTGGTGCTGCGAACAATGCTTTCATCGTCGGCAATAATCGTCTGTGAATGGCAGCAGCTGCCCTTACATCGCCCGTTTTAAAGCTGGTGATCATGTCCTGCATATCGTTGCCGATAATGTGTGCGGAAACCGAGACGACGCCAGTGCCGCCGATAGACAGCATCGGCAAGGTCAGGCTGTCGTCTCCACTGTAGACAGAAAACGATGCCGGTGTTTTTTCAATGATTTCTGCAGCTGCATCCAAGTCGCCGCTCGCTTCTTTGACAGAAACGATGTTGTCGATTTTGGATAGTCGGATAATCGTCTCGGGAGACATATTGACTACACTGCGTCCTGGGATGTTGTATAGCATGACGGGCAGACGTGTAGACTGGGCAATCGCCTGGAAATGCTGGAACATGCCTTCCTGCGAAGGTTTGTTGTAATAAGGTGTTACCAGCATGATGCCATCAACGCCCGCTTCTTCCGCTTGTCCCGTCAATGAAACGGACGCGCGTGTGTTGTTGGAACCAGTCCCGGCGATTACCGGGATCCGCCCAGCTACAGTGTTGACGGTAAACTGGAACAATTTCACTTTTTCATCTGCCGATAAGGTCGGGGACTCACCTGTTGTCCCTGCGACGACAAGGCCGTCTGAACCGTTTGCTATCAAATGCTCTATCAGTCGTTGTGTTGCTGGAAAATCAATTTCTCCATGTTGGTCGAACGGCGTCACCATTGCTGTAACTATTTGGCCAAAATTCATAAAAACACACCCTTTTCTAATTTTTTTTCGAAACTTAGAGGTAAGGGGCCAGTCAGGAATGAACAAAAAAGCAGCAACGAGGGGTCCCGTTGCTGCAGTAGAAACAATGTTTACCATTCGTTCCTGTGCATCAGATAGCCCTCCATATAGTTTCCTATATGACAGTCCTGCATTTATTGAATGCAGACCCAGCGAACGAAAATATGAGATTTCCGCCACTTCGGCAAATACCCCTTTCGGCAAACGTCAATGGATCTCATCATCCTCGTTTTGCGTACTGATGGTTTTTGCGCCTCTATCCTACTCCATATAAGCTGGAGCAAGAAATATTTAATTAGCTGTACTATAACAAATTCCCTTGTCAATTGCAAGGTGAAGAACGTAAAATTTATCAGAAAGAGGTGATCCGTGTTGGACGAGCAAGCTTATGAACGACGGCTGAACATTTCAACAGCAGGAAACCAGAAGGGCTTTACGGACTCCCTGCATCATAACCGCTATGAACCCACTCCTTACGAGCTGCTGGACAGGCTGTTCGAGAGGTATAGCCTGTCTCCTGGAGACAGGCTGGTCGACGTCGGATGCGGGAAAGGGCGCCTGAATTTTTATGTCCACCATTTATTCAGAGCGGAAAGTGCTGGGATCGAAATGAATACGGAATTTTTTACTGAAGCCACCGAAAATAAAAAGCGGTATACAAAAAAGAATAAAGCCGCTGAGCAGAGCATCCAGTTTTATAATTGCCTGGCGCAGGACTATCCGATAGCGGCACGGGACAATAAGTTTTATTTCTTCAATCCGTTTTCCGTGCAGGTTTTCATCAATTTTATCAATGGAATTTTGCGTTCAGCCGAAACGGATCCGCGCACGGTGGAAGTGATTTTGTTTTTTGCATCCCAGGATTACAGCGATTTCCTGGAAAGCAGCACCGCCTTTCAATTGGTGCGAGAAATTTCACTGCCTGATTTCCATAAAGATCCGCGCGAACAATTTTTAATTTACCGGCTGTCCAAAATGGATTAGAACCAATGTGTTAACGGGTATGCTTAAACTAAAAAACAATAGTGAAGTGAGGAACAGATATGAAGTGGAAGGGCAGAAAGGCCAGCAGCAATGTGGAAGACCGGAGAGGGAAAGGCGGAGCAATGGTTGCGGGTGGCGGCATAGGAGGCATACTGATTGTCTTACTGGTGGCATTTTTAGGCGGTGATCCGAGTGTCATCCTTGATCAATTAAGCGGATCGGCAGGGACTACTTCAAACGAGCCGTATGAAGCAACTGCGGAAGAAGAGGAACTAGCTGAATTCGTATCGGTCGTTTTGGCAGATACCGAACAGGTCTGGACAGAAGTATTTGAGGAAGAAGGCATGGAATATGTCGAACCGACATTGGTGCTTTACAGCGGAAGCGTTGAGTCAGCATGCGGAACGGCAGGTGCATCCGTCGGACCATTTTATTGTCCTGGAGACTATAAGCTATACATCGATTTAAGCTTTTATGATGAACTTCAGAACGAGTTTCAGGCACCAGGTGATTTTGCCATGGCATATGTAGTGGCGCATGAAGTGGGTCATCATGTACAGAACTTGCTCGGCGTCATGGAAGAAGTGCAGCCGCTTCGCAATCAATTGAGTGAAGAAGAATACAATAAAGTGCAGGTTCGCCTGGAACTTCAGGCAGATTATTTGTCGGGTGTCTGGGCGCATCACGCGCAGGGCATGGGCTACTTGGAGGAAGGAGATCTGGAAGAAGCGTTAACCGCGGCAAGTGCAGTAGGAGATGACACGATCCAACAGCGTTCGCGTGGCTATGTGGTGCCGGAAAGCTTTACTCATGGCAGTTCGGAACAGCGCAAACGCTGGTTCTATAAAGGCTTCCAAACCGGCAACCTGAAAGAAGGGAATACCTTCAATGCGACCGATCTGTGACCGCAATCCGCTTTTTCAGCCGGATTTACAAGGGCGCGGCATTGATATTTTCGCTGTTGTGATTCATTATAAAGAATAGACAGTCTTTTCATAATGAGTTGAAAAGAAATATAGTTCTATAAAGGAAGTACACCATGATGCATGAAAATATTACACGCATAGAATACGGAGAAAAAGAATTGATCCTGATCGGTACGGCACACGTTTCCAAAGTCAGTGCGGAGCAGGTGAAAGCGGTCATTGAAGCGGAGCAGCCGGATTCGGTGTGCATTGAATTGGATGCACAGCGCTATGAATCGGTGATGCAGGGCAGCAAGTGGAAGGAAACGGATATTTTCAAAGTGATCAAGGAAAAGAAGGCCAGTCTCCTGCTGATGAACTTGGCTATCTCCTCTTTCCAGAATCGGTTGGCAGATCAGTTTGGCATCAAGCCCGGACAGGAAATGATCCAGGGAATTGCATCGGCCAAAGAAAGCGGTGCGGAATTGGTGCTGGCCGACCGCAATATTCAAGTGACATTTTCACGTATTTGGGGAAATATCGGCTTCATGGGCAAAGCGCAGCTGCTGACTTCGGTATTCTTCAGCATTTTCAGCAAAGAGACGATCTCGGAAGAAGACCTCGAAAAGATGAAATCACAGGATACTTTGAACGCAGTGATGGATGATTTTACGCAGTCCTTCCCTAAACTGAAAAAACCGCTTATCGATGAGCGGGACCAATACCTGGCGCAGAAAATTAAAAAAGCGCCTGGCAAAAAAATTGTTGCGGTCCTCGGCGCAGCCCATATTCCTGGGATCGTCAAAGAAGTCCACAATGAACACGATCTGGAAGAACTATCAAAAGTTCCACCAAAGTCAAAGTGGCCGAAAATCATCGGCTGGGCCATTCCATTGGCATTGGTTGCGATGATTGCCATTACCTTCATAAATAACCCGGCCGCCGGCATTGATCAGACCATCAGCTGGATTTTGTGGACGGCCTGCCTCGGCGCGATTGGTGCCGCTTTAGCATTCGGTCACCCACTCGCGATACTGACCGCTTTTGTCGGCGGACCGATCGGGGCCATGCACCCACTCCTGGCCGCAGGCTGGTTTTCGGGACTTGCGCAAGCGTATATCCGCCGACCGAACGTCGGTGATTTTCAGACCTTATCGAAAGACGTTTTCACCCTCAAAGGATTTTGGGACAATAAAGTCACGCGCGTTTTGTTGGTCGTTGTTTTGACCAATCTAGGGACCGCAGCCGGTAATGTCATTGGCGGTATAGATGTCATTCGCTTGTTTTTCCAAAATCTATAATTAGTTTTTAACCGGACAGCGAAATTTAGCTGTCCGTTTTTTTATGTCTTTGTGATGTTTAATTTTCAAAAAGGGTATAGATAAATAACAGATTCATAAAAATAAGGAGGTGCTTACCGGTGGGCTTATTTCTGATGGGAATTTTGCTTTGGTCTCTGGTTATTGCTGCGGTTGTGCTGGCGTTTATCGGTCTTTGGAAACGGTCTTGGAAAGCACTTTTTTGGAGCGGGGTCGCTTTGCTTCTGCCCGCGCTTCTAATCTCGATGGATGGGCAAGGAATTTGGTTCCGCTTGGCTATTCTCTTGCCGTTGCTCCTGTTTATCGCCGCTTTTTTGATGAAGCAGCAAAAAATGCAGAGCTTGTAGAACCGGATGGAAATTTCATCCGGTTTTTCTATGCATTATGCTAGCGTTTCCAAAGTTTGAGTTATACAATTATTATACAAAAAAGTAAAGGGGCAAAGCCGATGAACTATCTATTGGATCGCAGCAAATTATTTATTTTCCTGATTTTGATTTTTTCGATTATAGGAGCTTATACGTTCCTGACGCTGCCTCAGCGTGAAATTCCGGAAACACCATCGAACCTGGTTTTGGTGTCAACGATACTGCCGGGTGCGGGACCGGAAGAAGTGGAAATCTCCATAACCAATCCGCTGGAGCGTGAAATCCAAAAAGTGGATGGCATTGCATCAATGCAGTCGATCTCTGCCAATTCAGCTTCCATCATTACGCTGGAAATTGAGGATGGCGAGAACCCGGACGAACTGATCAACAGCATCCAGCAGCAGGCCGGCAGCGCAGCTTCAGGATTTCCTGATACAGCTCAGGAACCCACAGTTGAAAAACTAGATCTGACTTTCCCGTTGGTGTCGTATATGTTTTATGGAGATGAAGAAGAGTTAGCCAATATGGAAAGTGGATTATCTGATTTATCGGAAAGAGTGGAAGCGGTATCAGGAGTCGCGGGAACTACTGTCAAAGGCTTGAATACGCAGCAAGTGCTTATTGAACTGGACAGTGAAGAATTGGCAGCCAATAACCTTCAGCCATTCGAAGTGCTCGAATCGCTTCAGCGGGCAAACCAGCCGTTGTCGCTCGGAACCCATAACAATGGCAATGAACAAATCAGCCTTACCGTACAGCAAAGCGAAGGCATCGAAAAGCTTGAGCAGCTTCAAGTAGGCGGGGCAGCCGTTCCGCTTGCTGACGTGGCGACCATTGAAACCGTAGACCAGGAAACTGTAGATATTGTGACGTTCGAAGGGGAACGGGCGATTTCCTATACGGTCTTTTTGCAGACAGAGCAGGATGTTCCTTCGGTAGATGACAATGTCTCGGAAGTGATTGAGGCATTTACAGAAACCTTGCCAGCTGGTGTGCAAGCAGAGAAATACGAATCACAAGCGGATAATGTCAACAAAATCTTCAACAGCCTGTATGTTTCATTGGCCATTGCGGTATTGGCAGTCTTGATTGTCACTACAGCTGGGTTGACCTTGTATGGAGCTTTTGCGGTTGCTTTGACAGTGCTGGCTTCGGTGCTGATCGGCATGATTCCGATTCCGTTCATGGGTGTCGACTTGAACCAGATTTCGGTCATCGGGCTCATTATTGCCATCGGTATTCTGGTCGATGACAGCATCGTGGTCAACGACAATATCCAGCGGCGCTATAAATTGGGCGACTCACCGCTCAATGGAGCCATCACCGGCGTCCGTGAAGTGTATCCGTCGATTATTTCCTCCAGTTTGGCGATCGTCGTGACATTTTCGCCATTGCTGCTCTTGTCAGGAGGCAATGGGGCCTTCATCAAAGCCTTGCCGAGTATTTTGATCACCACCATTTTGGCTTCAACGGTGCTGTCGATCACGCTGGTGCCGATGATGCAGTATTTGAAAACAAAACGAAGAGCGAAGAAAATTTCAGACACTCCGGGTTTCCTAGGAAAACCGTTGGAGAAGATTGCCTTGTTTTATTCCAATAAAGTGTTGCGCAGCGTATTGAAACGGCCGCTTCTTGTAGGAATTGGCGGCTTGCTGGTAGCGACAGGCTTATTGTCCCTTGCACTCTTAACACCGTTTGAATTTTTCCCGGCAGCTGACCGGGAAGAAGTGACGATGGATGTCCGTCTTGCAGAAGGCACGACCATCCAAGAAACAAATGCATTCCTTGCCGATTTGACCGAGCAGGTGGCAGCGGAAGATGAGCAGGTCACTGAAACAGCCATCTTTACCGGTGAAGGCCTGCCAAACCTGTTCTCCGCTTCAATGGGCAATACAGGCGGCAATACGGGTCAGGTGGCATTCCGCATCGACCGTGAAAACACGACAGCGTCCGACTTTATCAGCAAATGGCAGCCAGAGCTGCGCGATCGCTTCCCGGAAGCTGAGATTTTTCTGGAGACGATAGTCCAGGGCCCGCCTGTTGGCGCTCCCGTGACCGTGGCCATCAAAGGTGAAGACATTGAAGAATTGGAATCGCTTCGTGATGTGCTGAAACAGCAGATGCTTGAAAATGGGGCAGACATCGTCGCTGATAACCTGGGTGATCCGGTTCCAGCTATCGAATATGTACCGAACCAAGAGGCTCTGCAGGCGAACAATATAGCGCTCAGCACAGTGACCAATCAGCTGCAGCTGTTGACACAGGGCGTGCCATTGTACACGATTTATGAGGGCCAGATGCCATACGAAGTGTCTTTGAAACAATCAGGCATTGTAGATGGCGAACCGATTGACCTGTCTCAGTTCGATGTTCCTTCCCTTACTGAACAGGGCCCGCCGCAGCTGATTCCGATGGATGAATTGCTGACGGGGGAAGAGGCGACACGATTGGCCCAAATTCCGCATCAAGAAGGAAACCGGTCCATTACGCTTCGTGCATTCGGCGAAGTGGATGACTTTGAAAATAAGATGCTGGACGTAGTGGATGCTGAACGCCAGTCATTGCCGGAAGGCTACGAACTATCGACGGGCGGAGAAAATTCAGATCAGGAAGCGTTCTTTGCTGAAATTGGCTTGCTGTTCCTGGTCGTACTCCTGCTGGTTTATCTGGTCATCGCCTTCCAGTTTAAGTCGTTCAGCCTGCCATTCCTAGTGCTGATCGCCGTTTACTTGGGAATTTCCGGTGCGATTCTCGGCTTGTTCCTGACACAGACACCGTTAAGTTTCCTGGGCGTTATGGGAATCGTTTCCCTGACAGGGATTGTTGTGCGGAACGCGGTCGTCCTCATCGATTTTGTGGAAGCGCGCCGTCTGTCAGGCAACTTCGATATTAAGGAAGCAATCATCGAATCGGGCTATGCCCGCATCAAGCCGATTCTTCTGACATCGATCACGTCGATCATTGCACTCGTGCCAGTTGCCTTATCGGGAGACCCGTTGTTTGAGCCATTGGCTGTGACCATCATTGCCGGCTTGGCGTTCTCCAGCTTGTTCACACTGGTTATGATTCCAGCGTTGTATCTGGTATTCTATCGCGTGAACCGCCGAAGAAATCAAGTGACAGAATAAATGGGAACTGCGTGGCCTTCGGGCTGCGCAGTTTTTTGTTTGAACAGGCGAATATTTGAAAAGTCGAGCGGGTAAGCAATAAAGTAAAGGTGACAGGGGGGACGGGAAATGGAGAGAATCGAACAGAAGAAAATAGAAGATACCAATATTGCGAAAGGTCCTTTCCTGTCAGTTTTGATGGCCGGTGTCTTTATAGCAATCCTCAACCAAACCCTGCTGGCAACAGCGTTGCCCCATATCATGGACGATCTGAGCATCACTGCCAACACAGCACAGTGGCTGACTACGGTCTTTATGCTGGTCAACGGGGTCATGATTCCGATTACGGCTTTTCTGATCGGCAAATTTTCTACGCGCAATTTGTTTTTTGTGGCGATGGGTTTATTTGCGGCCGGTACCGTTATTTGTGCATTGGCTCCCGGTTTTTCCGTTCTCATGGTCGGGCGGATTGTGCAGGCGGCCGGTGCAGGCATCATGATGCCCTTGACCCAGACGGTGCTGTTCATCATTTTTCCTGTGGAAAAACGCGGACAGGCGATGGGTTTATTCGGTTTGGTCATCTCCTTTGCCCCGGCAATCGGCCCGACGCTGTCAGGCTGGATCGTCGGACAATACCCTTGGCGTGCCCTGTTTTATATCGTCGTTCCGATTGCGCTGCTGGATCTCATCCTGGCGTATTTTTTTCTGAAAAATGTCACGAAGCAAACTTTTCCCGTTTTGGACATCTTATCGATTGTGCTGTCGACTTTAGGTTTCGGCGGCATTCTTTACGGCTTCTCGAGTGCCGGTTCGCTGGGTTGGGACAGTCCCGCTGTATCCGCCTCTATTTTGGTTGGTATCGTTTCGCTGTTGTTCTTCATACGCCGGCAATTTCGTCTGGACCAGCCGATTCTGGAATTCCGGGTCTTTTCCTATAGCATTTTCACCTTATCAACGGTGCTGAGTGTCATCGTTTTTATTTCCATGATCGGCAGCGCAACAATCCTGCCGATTTATATGCAGAATATGCATGGCTTTACAGCGCTTGAATCGGGTCTGATGCTGCTGCCGGGAGCGATCATTATGGGTTTGATGAATCCCATTGCCGGCAGGATTTTTGACAAGGTCGGCGGCAAGTGGCTGGCTGTTACCGGTTTATCGATTGTAACGGTCTCGACTTTCCAGTTTACGGTGCTGACGGCGACCACTTCATTCCTTTATTTGACCATCATGCATGCCATCCGCATGTTTGGTGTGGCTCTGGTCATGATGCCGGTGACGACGGCCGGGCTCAATCAATTGCCGGAACGGCTGATCCCGCATGGCACGGCAATGAGCAATACGATGCGGCAAGTATCGGGCTCGATCGGGACGGCGCTTTTGGTGACCATCATGACCAGCACTGCGCTCGATCCTGAACAGTATGGAGTACAGGGATTGATCCGCGGCGTTAATATTTCGTTTTTCGTGGTCGGTGTTTTGAGTATTATTGGCGTGGTTTTGGCTTTTTTCCTCAGGAAAGCCGATCCTGGAATAGAAGAGAGGGGAGAGTAGGCCGATAAAGCCCGGTATAACGGGAAATAGGACTTATGAATGCGTTGTCTTCTTGTCACACAATAGTCATTTACTTCTTTCAATAGATTTGGTAAGATGTCTGACGACAGTAGAGTTAAACAAATTATTTGCTTAATTTTCTGATAAAAAACTTCACTTAGTGAGGATTTTCTTTTTCCTCACTAAGTGTTAGTTGATCCAATCGGGCTTTTACGGTCAGTGGATCTCTCACTTGCAAAAGTGGGAGTCTTACTGACCGTTAAAGCCGGATAAAAAAATATCTATGAGGTGAAGTTGTGAATTTATTGTGGGGCATTTTTGGCGTATTCGTTGTTCTCGGAATCGCCTTCCTATTATCAAGCGGCAAGAAGTCCATAAAGCCACGGACAATTCTCGGTGGACTAGCCATCCAAATGACGTTTGCATTTATGGTGCTGGAATGGGAATTCGGGAGAAAACTCCTGTTGGGCCTTTCGAATAAAGTCCAGAATGTCATCGATTATGCTGGTGAAGGGGTCGCCTTTGTATTCGGCCCAGCGGCTGATGTAGAAGGATTTGGTTTTGTTTTCGCTTTCCAGGTATTGACGATCATTATTTTCTTCTCCTCTTTGATTTCAGTTCTTTATTACCTTGGCATCATGCAGATCATCATCAAACTTCTGGGAGGCGCATTATCGAAGCTTCTTGGAACAAGCAAAGCAGAATCGATTTCTGCTGCAGCGAATATTTTCGTCGGACAGACGGAAGCGCCACTTGTCATCCGTCCGTTTATCGCAGGCATGACCAAATCAGAGTTGTTCGCAGTGATGACCGGGGGACTGGCCTCTGTTGCCGGTTCAACCTTGGCGGGTTACGCGCTTCTCGGCGTACCGCTTGAATACTTGCTTGCTGCAAGCTTCATGGCTGCACCAGCCGGTTTGATCATGGCTAAAATAATGATTCCAGAAACAGAGGAAGTCGAAGAAAAAGAATTTGTAATGGAAAAAGACCAAACTTCGGTCAACGTGGTGGATGCAGCGGCGCGAGGTGCATCTGACGGTCTTCAATTGGCGTTAAATGTTGGTGCGATGTTGCTTGCGTTCATCGCGTTAATCGCCTTATTGAACGGCATGCTCGGCGGCATCAGCGGCTGGTTCGGTTTTGAAGGACTGACAATCCAAAGTATTTTGGGTGTCATCTTCGCACCGCTTGCCTGGGCGATCGGTGTGCCTTGGGCAGAAGCTGTCCAGGCCGGCAGTTTCATCGGACAAAAATTGGTGCTCAACGAATTTGTTGCGTACACAGCTTTTGCTCCTGAAATCGAAAACTTGTCACCAAAAACAGTAATGGTTATCAGTTTTGCCCTTTGTGGGTTCGCCAACTTGAGCTCACTCGCAATTTTGCTTGGTGGACTTGGTTCAATGGCGCCAAGCCGCCGTCCGGATATTGCCCGCCTCGGCATTCGTGCCGTTGCGGCAGGTATGCTCGCGTCATTATTGAGCGCAGCCATTGCCGGCATGTTCGTCTAAACATTATATTGGAGAGGGACCTGCAGCTGCTGCAGGTCCCTTTTTTGGTTTTAGTGCTTTTCGCTTGCGGAAAGCGGGCATTGTGGGTTTTTAGGGTTTGTATTTAGAGGGTTCAGGCGGTTTTTTTGCTGCGTTTTTGGTTTTGTGAGCGTTCAGGCGGATTTGCAAACGTTCAAGAAGATTTGCAGTCGTTCAGGCGGATTTGCAGTCGTTCAAAAAAATTTGCAATCGTTTAAATCGATTTGCAATCGTTCAGCTATTTTCCAAAAAAAACCCCGCAATTTGCGGGGCAATTCTCATTCTTTTCGATAATGATAAGTTCGGTTTTTCGCAGCGCCAGAGCTTTCCAAATCCAACTTGGCAAGTATGCGAGAAGCGACGGCTGGAGATGCCAATCCGCAAAACTCACGGAACTTTTGATTTGTAATCTCCGGTTCCACAAAAGTGAAATATTCCTGGATCGCCAAAAGATGAGCGGAGGAATCGCGCGTGCCGCATCTGCTGCAGATCCAGCTGCGCTTGTCCCGCTGCATCGATAGGGACTTGCATTGACGGCAAAAAATGCCAGGCCGCAAATCGTTTGGGTCAATGAAATAGTAGGTGCATAATGGAGACTGTTTATAAGGGGTTTGATTTGTCAAAATCATTTTTTTGATTTTAGACAGTTTAATCTGTTCGGCTTCATGGGGGAAAGCCTGCAGAATCTTTAAGAGGAACTCAATCATTTGATAAGTTTTACAGATAGAAGCGCCATGCGGTTTGGATGCGAATTCGCAATCTTTGGCAGTAAAGACGATTAGTCCGGTTACCGGAAGATTGATTTTTTTCATCTTGAAGAACTGTGTCAAAAAGCGGATATTTTTATTCAGCTGGACTCTGGGGTCTTCCATGACGGTTTTTTCCCCCACAGGATTAATGCGGAAAAATTCGCCCGTCTTTTCATCGAAATGGAGCTGGCCATTGATGTTTTTAGACTCGATGATGATAGCGCAGCGCTCGGTCAGCAGAAGGCCATCTATCTGAACCGGCCAGTTGGCGATTTTCAGGCTGACGTCCCATAGTATCTGGAATTCTTCGTCCAGATAGAATTCATTGAACTTTTTCTGCAGGCGGCTCTCGCCTCTCTTTCCGGCAGTTGTCCAGTGAAGCTCCCGCTCAAGAAACGATCGTTGCGGATGCTGTTCGCTGAGTCGCACCAGCAACAGTTCCAATGCTTCCGTTCGAGGCAATGGATCTAATTTTCTTCCTATATGAATCCCTCCTTCTATAAATTAACTGAATTATAGCATTACATTGCTCTCTAGAACTATCCTATTTTCATACATGGTTAAAAAAACCTGATTACCGGCCGTTCAAACGATTTTCCGGTCGCTCAGTCGGATTTGCAGTCGCTCAAAAAAATTTACAGTCGCTCGTGGAAAACTTGCTTTCTTATCAAGCAAATCCTCTTGACAGCGCCCTCTTTTTGAATTACACTCCTATCTTGGCTTACCTATTTCGATAGGCAGAGCGGGTAGGGAGAGGGCTAATTTAATAGAAGGTACTGACTATGTTTAATTGGATGGATCGATTTTTTGGTCTTCAGGAAAACGGCACAACGGTCAAACGAGAAATGACAGCGGGCTTGGTTGGCTTTTTTACGGTGGTGTACATTATCGCCGTCAATTCGCTGATCCTGTCGGAAGCAGGCATGCCGCTTGAAGCGGCGATTGTCGCGACAATTGCGGCGTCGGTCTTCGGCTGTTTGATCATGGGGTTTTGGGGCAATGCCCCGATCTTGCTGGTGCCCGGTATGGGAATCAACGCTTTGTTTTCCTACACGATGGTCCAATCGATGGGCTTGTCGTGGCAGGAAGCGCTGGCGGTCGTTTTTGTTTCCGGTGTGATCTTTGTGGCGGTGGCATTCACGCGTTTCGCGAAAATGCTTAGCGCGGCAGTGCCGCATTCATTGAAGGAAGCGATTACGGTCGGACTGGGTTTATTCCTTATGCTGATCGGGCTTGAAAAAGGCGGCATCGTTGAGCGTGGGACGAGTTCGATCCTGGCACTCGGCTCGCTTGCAGAAGCGCAGGTGCTGGCGACAGTGCTGACCTTCCTTGTTGCAATTGTGCTGTTCATCCGCAACGTGCCAGGGAATTTCCTCATCACGATTGTGGTGGGAACGGTCATCGCTTCGTTTTTCGGGTTGATTGATTTCGGCAGTATGAGCGAGTCGTCAATCAATGCGACAGAAGCATTTGCGGTATTCGGAGCGCTGTCCTTTGGCAACATCCTGTCCATGACGTTTTGGGTTGCGGTATTCTCGCTGACGATGGTACTGGTATTTGAAAACATCGGGCTTGTCCACGGACAAGTGGCATTCATCGAGCATCCGGAGAAATTCGGCCGTGCTTTTCAGGCAACTTCCGTGTCAGCCATGACATCCGGCGTTTTTGGAACCAGCCCAACAGTAGCTACGGTCGAAAGTGCAGCCGGCATGACAGCTGGAGGCCGGACAGGCTTGACGACCATTACGGCAGGATTGTTGTTTCTGGTTGCTTCGTTCTTTATTCCGGTCATCAAACTGATTCCGGACAGTGCCATTGCGCCGATCCTGATCATCATCGGTGGCTTGATGCTGCAGAACATCAAGAACCTTGATATGAAGGATATGACTGAAAGCTTTCCAGCGCTGATGATTGTGGCACTGATACCATTCACGTACAGCATTGCGGACGGTATCGCCATCGGATTCATTTTGTATCCGGTTCTGAAAATCGCAACCGGCAGATGGCGTGAAGTTTCACCGGCCCTGTATGTAATTGCCGGTTTATTCCTGGCGAATTTCGTTTTTCATTATTTAGGCTGAAGCCAATAAAGAGAAACTTCAATCAGTGGGGATTTTTCATCCCCCACTGGTTGTTAGTTGATCCAATCGGACTTTTACGGTCAGTGCTCCCGCTTGCAGCAGTGGGAGTCTTACTGACCGTTAAAGCGGGATAAACAGTGACGCGCTTGCCAAGGCAAGTGCGTTTTTTTCTATAGCAGTGTACAATGAGAGAAGAAGATCCAAAAGGAGCGGATAAAGATGAAATACACAAAATCCAAAATGGAGCAGCTGGTCAGCGATCATCCGGAATTGAAAAAACGGTATAAAGTGTTGATTAAAGAAATGGAACTTGAAAAAGGCTTTGCCTTAAAAGCACTCTATCATTCGGAAGTAACAGACAACGGACCTTATCAAAAAGATTATCAGGAGCTTGATTGGGAATAAGACTATAATAAAACGATACAAAAACTCCCTCAATCTAAGATTGAGGGAGTTTTTGTATACCGTTAAAAGTTCTGTTCATCCAGCCATTGCTGCCACATCTTCACATCGTTGCCCAAATACCAGCGGTTGCCTTCGGCTCGTTCACAATCGACACCCTGGCCTCCGAGGATGAAATGCATTTCCGGATTGGCCTTGGATAAAGCGTCAATATACTGATTGGCTATCGGCAGCATTTTGCGCGAAGCGATGGACATGCACATCAATTTAAAATTTTGTTTAGTGACCATTTCCTCCAAGCCGTCGAGTGGTGTATCCGGTCCGATATAAACCACGGAAAAACCATTCTCCCGCATGAATAAAGTGAACAGCAGCAAGCCCAGCTGATGCTGCTCACCACTTGGGCTCAGCGCCATGACCTTCGGCAGCTTTGGGGAAACCGGAAAAATGCGGAAAAACTGATTAAAGCGTTGTTGGACAATATGGGTGATCATGTGTTCATGGGCAACACTGATGATGCCGTCTTCCCAAGCTTCTCCGATACGCACCATTAGCGGCGCGACAATATGAAAAAAGACTGTCTGGTGATGGAATAAAGAAAAATGCAGATCCAACAAATAGTTGAAGCGCTCGGTATCCATCTCGGCCGCAGCCTGAAAAAGTTGATTTATTTGCTCATTGTATTCCATTGCTTCTTTTGGAGGATTTTCTTTAGTTGGAGCAAAGAACTGCTTGCGTGAAGCATGCAGTTTTTTTACGGCCTCACTGATTTTCATACCGTTATCCTGCACTTGTATTTTTAGCCATTTTAAATCTTCCAGATTTTGATCCGAATACAAGCGGTGTCCAGATTCTGTTCGGGCAGGGGTGATTGCATTGTAACGCGTTTCCCAGGAACGGATGGTCACTTTCGGCATATCTAAGACTTTGGCAGCTGCCTTAATATTATACATAGCATTACCTTCATTCTATAGATTTATGGTATTTGTTGTACAAATATTATACAACGTATAAACAAACCCGTAAAGCTGGAACCAATGGTCGATAAAAAGCACAAGAAAAACAGGCTATTCTGGAAGAACCTGTTAGTCGTTAGGCATTATACAGCTGCAAAAGCTTTTGCGGTTCGTGAACGCCGCCAAGCTACTGTGACAAACATGGTGATCATCAGCATGATCAGACCCAAAATGAATGGGTATACAATATTGATATCGTAAAGGACGCCTGCAAGCAAAGGGCCGATTACATTTCCAATGCTCATATAGGCATTGTTCATGCCCATTGCAAAGCCGACTTCACCGTCAGCCATTTTTGAAATCAAGGTGTTGAGGACAGGGCGCAAAATGGAAGTGGCCAGGAAAATCACCAGCGAAACGGCAAAGAACATGGCATAGCTTCCTGCAAACAAAGACATCAGGAAGCCGAATGCTGCTACACCGAGAAACGAAATCAGGATGGCAACTTCTCCGTAGCGGCGAACAATCCGGTCAACGATAAACAATTGGACGATGACACTGACGACTCCCGTTGCGGTAATCATAAAGGCAATATCTTTTGCGGTCGAGTCAAACTGATTGTCCAAATATAGACCCACCACTGATTCGTAAGCCAGCAAGCCAAAGCTCATAACGAGCGTGATGATCAATGGAATGAAATACGGCATTTTGGTGGAACGGCCAATCTTGGTGAACATGGATTCTTCATCCGTTAACTTGGCAGCCAATGCAGGATCGGCATCTGTGACATCGTGTTCTTTCAACCAGATGACGGAAAAAAGGACTGCTCCTAAAGATACCAGTGCTGATACGAGGAAAGGCAGTTTCAATCCATAATCAGCTAAAACGCCACCGATTCCAGGCCCGACGACAATTCCAAGAGACATAGCAGCTGAAACCAGGCTGGTTCCTTTTGCACGCTGGTCGAAGGTC
Source organism: Planococcus sp. ISL-110 (assembly GCF_018613575.1). Lineage (GTDB taxonomy): Bacteria > Bacillota > Bacilli > Bacillales_A > Planococcaceae > Planococcus. The sequence continues at coordinate 7,656 of NZ_JAGGPX010000009.1, read as the reverse complement.
GTAATGTCCGCAATATAGGCAAAGATTGCCGGAATCAGCATAGCTGCCCCCACTCCGCCGATGACGCGCGATAAATACAAAATCCAAATGGAGTCAGAAGCGTAAAAAACGAACATGGAGATGGTTAAGCCGAGTAACCCCAAAATGATCATTTTTCGGCGTCCGTATTGATCTGCCCATTTTCCGGCGATTGGCGAGAAAATGAATTGGGCAGCGGCGAAAATCGCAATCATCAAGCCTGCGGCCATGCCGCTTTGGTTAATCGATACCAAATAGGAAGGCAGAATCGGAATGACTATTCCGAAGCTTGCGATAGCGATGAACATATTGATCATCAGGATGGAAATCTTCTTTTTTTGGTCTGCAGACATGGCAGGTATCCTCTATTCTTCTATAATGTTTTATCCAAATTTATTTTCTTCAGCTTTTCTATATTATTTGAGCGGCTACCTGCTGTCAACGGAACTGTCTGGATATATTTTCCGAATTATGGTCTTGTGAAAATAAGGCTTTAAGCTGAGGATTTCGCTCCAGCCACTGACGCCAAAAGTCCAAGCGCTTTGGCGCTGCACGCACTGGGCTAAGGATTTTTACCATAAATGAAAAGCCTTTTTTGATTGCCAGAAAAAAGCTTTGGCCAAGGGAATATCTATTCCATATTGTTTCAGGGGTGTGAAAAGCAATTGATGAAATCCACCATTCCAGAGCCTGGTTTATATTTGAATGACAGCAAATAAGGTATAATAAATGTACAGGCAAACAAACTAAAGCCTCCGAAAGGTGATAAAGTTGAGCAATAAACTTCAGCGTATCAAAGCCATTGAATTACAGAATCGGGTCGTCTCTGCTGATGAGGCAGCGTCTTGGATCAGAGATGGCATGACACTTGGGTTAAGTGGATTTACACGTGCAGGAGATGCCAAAGCCGTACCGTATGCATTGGTTCGCCGTGCAGAAACAGAACAGTTTAAAGTGAATGTCTTTACTGGGGCTTCTTTAGGCTCAGACGTGGATAAATTAATGGCGGAAGCGGGCATCATCCATAAGCGTTTGCCGTTTCAGGCAGACCCGGCTATGCGAAAAAAAATAAACAACGGCGATATGCTTTACGTTGACCACCATTTGTCCCAAACTGCTGAATGGATCCGGGCAGGGGTCATTGAGCCAATCGATTTTGCTGTGATTGAGGCTTTGGAGATTACAGAAGATGGCATGATCATCCCAACGACTTCGGTCGGGAATTCCTCGGTTTTCGTCAAACATGCCAAAAATGTCATCGTCGAAATCAATCTTTCGCAGCCGGAACTATTTAAAGGGGTTCATGATATTTACGAGCCCGGAATGCAGGGGCAGCGCTCACCGATTCCGCTGACCCGTGTCGATGACCGCATTGGAACAATTGGGATACCAGTTGATTTTGAAAAGGTCCGAGGCATCGTCTTTACTGCACAACAAGATTCTCCTTCCACTATTCTGCAGTCGGATCAAGAAACCGAAGTGATGGCTCAGCATCTGCTTGACTTCTTGCGTTCGGAAGTAGAGTCAGGGCGCTTGACCAATCGCCTTGCTCCTTTGCAATCGGGAATCGGTTCGGTGGCGAATACAGTTCTTCATGGCTTGATCGATTCGGAGTTCGATAACTTGGAAATGTATTCGGAAGTTCTACAGGATGCCGCTTTTGATTTGATTGATGCAGGCAAGGTGAAATTCGCTTCCGCTTCGTCCATCACCTTGTCTCAGGAAAAAATGAAACAGGTATTTGGAAACTTTGGAGCCTATCGCGATAAAATCATTTTGAGGCCGCAGGAAATTACGAATCATCCGGGCCTGATTCGGCGCCTCGGTCTGATTTCCATCAATACCGCATTGGAATTCGACATTTATGGCAATGTGAATTCGACCCATGTGTCTGGCACCAAAATGATGAATGGAATTGGCGGCTCAGGCGATTTTGCCCGCAACGCCCGATTGTCAATATTTGTCACCAAATCGATTGCTAAAGGCGGCATCATATCGAGCGTTGTACCGTTCGCCACGCATGTGGATCATACCGAGCACGATGTCGATGTGGTGGTAACCGAACAGGGGTACGCGGATTTGCGCGGACTGGCTCCGCGTGAACGGGTTCCACTAATTATCGAGCGCTGTGTCCATCCGATGTACCGGGAGCAAATGCGCGCGTATTACGAGGAAGCGCTGCTGCTGGGTGGGCAGACGCCACACGTGCTGGAAAAAGCTTTTTCCTGGCATGCCAATTTGGCGAATAAGGGTACAATGCTGTTATCCGAATGAAATTCCAAAACCGGTCTTTTTAGAGGGCTGGTTTTTCTAATGGAAGAAAAGCTTTTCATGTATAATCAAAATATTGAGCTTGAACAGGAGGGTTATTATGGAGAGTTTTACACTGGGTTCACTATTGAATGTCATGGGGGAACTATTCTCTGATGAAATTTCGATTGCTGTGACAAACACAAAAGAATATATTTACTACCGTCCAAGCAAACGTGTGGATTTAAAGATAAAAGCCGGGGATCCGGTAAAACCGGGGACCATTGCCCACAAAGCATTGACAGCAAATCAGAAAACATCCGAATTCATCAATCGGGAGCTTTTTGGCGTACCGTACCATGGAATGGCGGTGCCGTTTGACCACGACGGCAAGCTGCAAGGCTGTGTCATGGCCATCTATCCTGCATTTACTGAAGGCAAGTCGGTAGTGACCGTGAAAAGTTCGGATGGCTGGAAACCGATTCCGTTCACAGAAGTTAAGTACTTGGAAGTGAAAGACCGCAAAACCCATGTTCATGCGGGAGGCTATTCGGGCACCAATAAAAACTCCCTTCAGGAATTCGAATTCCTATTGCCTCGTGAATCGTTTATCCGTTGCCATCGTTCATTCATCGTCAACGTCCATCATATAGAAGAAATTTATCCGGATACGCATTCCACATTTGTGCTGGCAATGAATAATGGGGAACAGATCCCCGTCAGCCAATCCTATTCCAGCTACTTCAGAAAACTCTTAGGGTTCTAGGAAAAGCGAAGGGGCCCGTGTAGATTCGACGGGCATAAGACGCACTGGCGAAGCGGCGTTCTGTGCCGCACAGCCGGAGTGGCTTATGACCCCGAGAATCTGGGCACCGGAGCCTGGACAAAAAGGAAAAGCGAAGGGGCCCGTGTAGATTCGACGGGCATAAGACAGACCGGCAGAGTGGCGTTTTTTGCCACGCCGCTGGGTTGGCTTATGACCCTAGCATCTGGGCACCGGAGCCTGGACAAAAAAGAAAAGCGAAGGGGCCCGTGTAGATTCGACGGGCATAAGACAGACCGGCAAAGTGGCGTTTTTTGCCACGCCGCTGGGTTGGCTTATGACCCTAGCATCTGGGCACCGGAGCCTGGACAAAAAGGAAAAGCGAAGGGGCCCATGTAGATTCGACGGGCATAAGACAGACCGGCAGAGTGGCGTTTTTTGCCACGCCGCTGGGTTGGCTTATGACCCTAGAATCTGGGCACCGGAGTCTAGACAAAAAAAGGAAAAGCGGCCATCCAACTCCGAAAAGCGCTGAAAACAGTACTTTTTCGTTATAAAAATGCTGCTTTAAACAGCCTTTTCTCTGCTTCGCAGGAATTAACTCTTTTCCACTCTGAAAATCTCAATTCCGAAACAGGATAAGTTAAAATTATCTAATAATTAAAAGATGATAGATGATGAATAGTTCTACCTTTTTTAAGTGAAACGCGATTTTTTATCGAGCGACCGTTCATGAAAACGCTTTATTAATAAAGAAGAACTACTAAACTAACTTCGGAAGAGAGTGATAAGAATGGAAAAAAAACTTGAACGCATTAAAGCAAAACAGTTGCAGGACCGGGTGACCACGCCAGAGGAAGCGGCTTCATGGATACAGGATGGCATGACACTTGGACTTAGTGGATTTACACGTGCTGGAGACGTGAAAGCGGTTCCTTTGGCATTAGTCAAGCGTGCGGAAAATGAAAGCTTTAAGGTCAATGTCTTCACAGGGGCTTCTTTAGGCTCAGACATCGATCGATTGTTCGCGGAAGCGGGAATCGTCAACAAGCGTTTGCCATTCCAGGCAGAACCGGCAATGCGCAAAAAAATCAATGACGGTGAAATGCTGTTCGTGGATCATCATCTGTCGCATACGGCAGAATGGATTCGTACAGGAGTCACAGAAACGATAGATTTTGCAATTTTAGAAGCTTTATCGATTACGGAAGACGGCATGATCATTCCGACAACTTCTGTCGGGAACAATGCTGTGTTTGCGAAGCACGCGAAGAACATCATTATAGAAATTAATATGGCGCAGCCTGAATTATTTGAAGGCTTGCATGACATCTATGATACTGGGAAACAAGGCGAGCGTTCACCGATTCCATTGACAGCTGTCGATCAGCGTATCGGCACTGTCGGAATTCCAATCGACATGGAAAAAGTCAGAGGCATTGTTTTCACCGAACAATTGGACTCACCTTCAAATATCGTACCACCGGACGAAGAAACAAAAATCATGGCAGACCATTTGCTTGAATTCTTGCGTTCTGAAATCCGCGAGGGCCGATTGACAGAGAAATTGGCACCTTTGCAATCAGGCATCGGTTCTGTTGCAAATGCTGTTTTGCATGGCATGGTCGATTCGGAATTCGAAGATTTACAGGTGTATTCGGAGGTCCTACAGGACTCTGTCTTTGATTTAATCGATGCAGGGAAAGTGAGCTTCGCCTCTTGCTGCTCTATTACATTATCTGAACCGAAAATGAAACAGGTCTTCGGCGAATTTGAAAATTACCGCAACAAGATTATTATGCGCCCACAGGAAATTTCCAATCATCCGGAAATTATCCGCCGACTCGGATTGATTTCGATCAATACGGCTTTGGAGTTCGATATGTATGGTAACGTCAACTCGACACATGTTTCAGGAACTAAAATGATGAACGGCATCGGCGGTTCAGGCGATTTCGCACGAAACGCACGCTTGGCGATTTTTGTAACAAAATCAATTGCCAAAAACGGAAATATTTCAAGTGTAGTGCCGTTTGTATCACATGTGGATCACACGGAACACGATGTTGATGTAGTCGTAACAGAGCAGGGCTATGCAGATCTTCGCGGATTGGCTCCGCGTGAACGCGTGGAAGTCATCCTGGCAAACTGTGTCCATCCATTGTACCGTGCGCAATTGCGTGAGTATTATGATGAAGCCTTGACGCGCGGCGGACAAACCCCGCATGTTCTAGAAAAAGCTTTCTCATGGCATGCAGATTTAGCTAAAAACGGCACGATGCTTCAGAAAAAAGAACAATTGATCTAAAGAAAAGCGGAAACGGCCGCACAGCTCCGACGGGCATAAGACAGACTAGCGAAGTGGCGTGTTTGCAGCCACACAGCTGGGTTGGCTTATGACCCGAAGAGCTGGGCGCTGAAGTCTGGACAATAAGAAAAGCGGAAACGGCCGCACAGCTCCGACGGGCATAAGACGATCTGGCGAAGCGGCGTTTTTTTAGCCGCATAGCTAGAGTAGCTTATGACCCTAGAATCTGGCAGCTAGAGTCTGGACGATAAGAAAAGCGGAAGCGCTATATAAATTTAAAAACCCAGGCCACCTGAAAAGGTGGCCTGGGTTTTTTCCGAGCTGTCAAGAAATCTCTAACAAACCCTGGTTTTCCAAAGCTTAATGAACACTCCATTCCTTGAAAGCAGCAGAAGGCGGCGACAGAAGCCGTGCCCGTGGAACGCGTCCGCTTGAAGTGAAATAAAAGCGGGAAGACTTTTTCAATTACTGATTTCCATAAATTTCAGAGGTGCTGCGTGTGTACAACTCAATAATATGGCCAAAAGGGTCCTCGGTGTAGACCAGGTAATGAGGTTTGCCTTTATTGATGTTCCAAATCTTGCTTCGCTGTTTGCCGCCGTGCTGTACAGCCTTTTCGATCGTATCGACCAGATCTTCAACAACCAGGCAAATATGCATGAATCCAGCATGGGGTGCATAATGTTCAGCATGATATGTAGGGTCCTGAAATTCAAAAAGTTCGATGCCGACACCGCTTAAAGACATCAAATGAACATTGCGCATTTTTTTCAGATCATCCCCTTGCAGGTTCAATGTCATCGCTTCCGGATTTTCATCCGCTGCATCAAAGTCGAATGGACCAGCCAGAATGTAGAAGCCTAATACTTTTCTATACCACTCAATTGCTTTTTCCAAGTCAGGAACTGCCAGTCCTACATGTGTAATTGCGCTCATAACACCAACTCCTTTCTATCATTCTGTACCCTTAGGGATAAGAAAATAAGCAAGTGTTCAAGTCAGATTTTTCTGTCTAAACAAAAATAGTTGTTGTCAAGCGATATTTTTAGTATTATAATAAGCAATTGTGAAATTTGAAATGAGGGTTCTAAAATGAAAAATTCCATCTATGGATTAACGATAGATCAGTTAAAAGAATGGTTTTTAGAAAACGGCCAGAAAAAGTACCGTGCTGAACAGGTATGGGACTGGTTGTATATTAAACGCGTCACGGAATTCGCAGAAATGAACAATCTTTCGAAAGACTGCATCCAGTTGCTTGAAGACAACTTTGCAATCCAGACATTGAAAGAAACGGTTAAACAGGAATCAGCGGACGGAACGATCAAGTTCCTTTTCGAAATGCAGGATGGCAACTTGATTGAAACCGTACTGATGCGCTTTAAATATGGAAATTCCGTCTGTGTAACGACGCAGGTCGGCTGTAACATCGGCTGCAGTTTCTGTGCAAGCGGACTCTTGAAAAAGAGCCGTGATTTAAACGCGGGCGAAATTGTTGAACAGATCATGCAAGTACAAGCGCATTTTGACACACAGCAAAAAGAAGAGCGTGTCAGCCATATCGTTGTAATGGGTATCGGTGAACCATTCGATAACTACGCGAACTTGATGGGCTTCCTGAACATCGTCAACTCGCAAAAAGGATTGGCTATCGGAGCTCGCCATATTACAGTATCGACTAGTGGTATCGTACCGAAAATCTATGACTACGCAGACGAGGGCTTGCAGGTGAATCTGGCAATTTCGATTCATGCACCAACCAATGAATTGCGTACACGCATCATGAAAATCAACAAAGCTTATCCCATCGAAAAACTGATGGCGTCCATCGATTATTATTTGGAGAAATCGAACCGCCGCATCACTTTTGAGTATATATTGTTGCGCGATGTTAACGACCATGTCGAAGAAGCGAACCAATTGGCGAAACTGCTGGAAGACAAGCGCCATTTATCATACGTCAACCTGATTCCGTACAACTCGGTTGATGAGCATGATCAGTATCAGCAGAGCACCCCAGAAGCAATCACTGCTTTCTACGATGCTTTGAAAAAGAAAGGCATCAACTGCGGAGTACGCCATGAGCAGGGCGCCGACATCGATGCAGCTTGCGGACAATTGCGAAGCAAGCAAATCAAAAAAGAGAAAAAAGTGGCAACAGTTTAATGATTTAGAAAACGTTCCTGAAATTTCAGGGACGTTTTTTTATTTTCAATTGGTTAACAAGAGGCATTGTTTAAAAGGGGAAAGCATTTTACTTGGGTATTTCTCTTTATTATTTGTAATTTACAGATAATGAATCAATTTCATAACTCTG
>NZ_JAGGPX010000008.1:31660-113617 GCF_018613575.1 Planococcus sp. ISL-110 | reverse complement strand
GCTTCCGCTTTTCTTAATTAAATGCTTTCGGTTAATTTCAGTTCAAAGCTTTGAAGTTCTCCATTTTTGTAAGCTTTTACTTTCAGCGTGTCGCCGACTCTAGTTTCATTGTAGAGGTATTGGCGAAGTTCGAGTACGGAATTTACTGCCTTTCCATCCATTTCAACGATGACGTCGTAGGCTTCCATCCCTGCAACTGCTGCTCCAGAACCTTCAACCACCGATTCAACGACAATCCCGCCTTCGACTTCTGCCGGCAAGTTTAATTGGCTGCTGCGGTATTGTGCTGGAACTTCAGCCAAATCCAAAATGGCGACGCCCATTGACGGACGCTCTACAGATCCTTCTGTTTCCAGGTCTGAAATGATCGGTATAGCCGTGTTTACAGGTATTGCCAGCCCGATGCCTTCTACAGCATCCTGAGCGATTTTCATGGAATTGATGCCGATGACTTGCCCCTGGGCATTAATCAGCGCACCACCGCTGTTACCCGGACTGATGGCAGCGTCAGTTTGAAGAACCTCTGACTGCCAGTCTTCTGTGCCGTCCTGGTTTACATCAATCGGCACTAAGCGCTCCGTTCCTGAAATAACACCTGTGGTCACCGAACCGGAAAACTGAAGACCTAATGGATTACCGATAGCAATAACCGGTTCCCCTGCTTGCAATACTGAAGAATCTCCGAATTCAGCTACTGTTGTAATGCTGTCAGCCGAAACTTTCAGGACAGCCAAGTCGGTCCAGATATCGGTTCCCAGTACTTCTGCGTCCAGTTCTGTTCCATCCGATAAAGTGACCATTACTTCTTCTGCACCTTCCACTACATGGTTATTGGTGACAATATATGCTGTGTCCCCATCTTTTTTGTAAATGACCCCCGACCCTACACCAGCTTCCTGCGATTCCGCATCTTTACTGGTCTGTGAAGCAAATGGGTTTTGCTGTGCTGCCTGTAAGTTGGAAACGCCAACCACTGCATCAGTGGTTTCTTCGACGATTTCCGTCACATCTGAAGTGACAACTGTTGAGTTTGTCTGCAAACCGCTGACTGACTCGGTTGTTGAAGTAGGTTTATCGCTTCCGAGCTCTGCATCTGTCGCACCTGGAAGAATTACCCCTACTAATAACGCTCCTGCAATCATCCCCGTAAAACTGGAAGCAAAATAGCCTTTTTTGTTCTTTTTCGGTTCTGCTGAATTATAATATCCCATCTATATTCTCTCCTTTATTCTGTCAATGTGTTGACGATATCGTATGATTCGGTTTTTTCTGCCAGCCATTCGGCATATTTCGTACTCAGCGCCTCATCAAATAAAGTTTCCTTAATCTGTTCCTTGTTGTCTTCCAGATTTGCTTCTGTGGCATCGGTTTTTCCGGTTACCTGTATGATATGGAATCCGTAATCCGTTTCGACAGGGTCGCTGATTTCGTCAATCTTCATACTGAAAGCAGCCTCTTCAAATTCTGCTGCCATTTCACCTGCACCAAATGCTCCGAGTGCACCGCCGCTCTCGGCATTCGCCGCATCTGTAGAATATTCAGCAGCCAGTTCGGCAAAGTCGCCACCGTCATCCAGCTTGTCCTTTACTTTATCTGCCTCTTCCTGAGTCGCTACCAGTATATGGTTCGCTTCCACCTGCGAAGGTTGATCGAACGAAGCTTTGTTTTCATCGAAATATGCACTGATCTGTTCGTCAGTTATCTCAATATCTGGCCCGATGATCTTTTCAATCTTCAGGTAGATCCCCATTTCCTCTTCCAGATCCGCTATCGACATTCCACTTGCTGCAAGTGCTTCTTCGAGCGCTTCCGCACCGCCGTAGCTTTCTTCGTAGACTGCCATTTCTGCATCAAGCTCTTCCTGCGTTACCTTGACGTTTGCATTATCTGCCTCCTGATTGACAACCTCATTGGAAATCAGGGTATCTAATGTTGCTGCTCCAGCAGAAGCCACCATTTTGTCGTATAACGCATCTTTCGTTATTTCCGTCTCCCCTACCGAAGCTACTGTTTCATCCCCAGCAAATGCAACCATCATAAAAATAGCTGTTGCCGCTAGTACGCCGATCGCAATGTATAAAAGTTTTTTCATTTTTTATTCCTCTTTTCCTAAGTCGCTATACACAGCTTATCAAGCAATTATGAATAAACTATGACCAGAGTTTTAACAAAAGTAGAAAGTTTTGTGCATAAAAAAATGACTCAGGATTGTCTCTCCCAAGTCATTTTTTATGCGGCAGGCGGATTATGAATTTCGTACCTTGACCTTTTTCGCTTTCTACACCGACTTCTCCATCGTGCAGCGTCACGAGTTGCTTAACGATCGATAAGCCCAATCCGAATTGGCCGCTTCCGCGCGACAAATCGGCTTTGTAGAATCGACGCCAGACCATATCGATTTCCTCCACGTCAATCCCTGCCCCGTTGTCTTCCACTGTAATCACCATATGATCCATTTCAGAATGGGTCGTCAAGGAAATGGTGCCATTCTCCGTAAACTGAATTGCATTTTTGACGATATTCATGAGAATTTGGATCAACCGGTCCATATCTCCATAGATGAGATCGCCCGGACTGGTGTTGATGACGATCGTATCGCCTTTCTCTTTCGCCTGCAGGTAAAGCTGCTCCTGGATGATTTCCAGAAGTTCGTCTGCATCGATTTCCTCTTTTGTCAGCACCACCTGATTGGACCTGATTTTCTCATAGTCCAGGTTTTCATTGACCAAGCGCATCAGCCGCTTTGTTTCCTCACTCGCCAGACGGATGCCTTTTTCCTGTTGGCTTTCTTCGATCATATTGTTCCGCAACCCTTCAATGATGCCGGCAATCGTCGTCAAAGGCGTACGCATCTCATGCGAGACATCCGCCATAAATTGGCGGCGGCGGTTTTCAAGCCGGTCGATTTCTTCGTTTGACTGCTGCAGTTTGGCGGCCATCTTGTTGAAGTCATGCGCCAAGTCGCCGAATTCATCGAAATTCGATTCCGGCAGATTGACATCATAATGCCCTTCACTGATCATGGAAGTCGCTTTTCGCATCCGCTGGATCCGGCTGACATGCATTTTCGACAGCCACAGGCTGAACAGCAGCGCAATCGCCAACGCAATTAAGATCGTGGTGATCAAGGTTTTATTCAATTCGGCGATCATTTCACTGATGCCGCTCACAGGCGAAGCAAGCAGGACGCCGCCTGCCAGTTGGTTATTTTCGAAATACGGCATGGCTACAAACGTCACCGTGAACTCGAATCGTTCGACGTCACGGTTGACGACAAGCGTCTCCCCCTGTTCAATGACGTTCCATTCTTCCTGCGTCAGTTCCACGGGAGGAAATGAACCAGCCACCGGATACAAAATACGGCTTTGCTGATCAAAAACAATAAAACTGATATTCTGGGCTGCGAGGATCGAGACATAGGCCTGCAGATTGGTGCCTGGACGCGCCTGTTCGAGCTCGGCAATAATCTGTTCGCCGTAGTTCTCCAGCTCTTCCGCTTTTTCATTATAGGCAAAATCATCCACGTAGCGGACGAATAAAATACTTAAAATCAAAAAAGCGATCAGCAAAATGCTCATATGGCTGGCAATCAGCTGATAGAAATACTTAATTCGTGTGTTCTTCAAATTTATAGCCAACTCCCCATACCGTATGGAACAGCTTGTCCCCGCCATTGATTTTCTTGCGGAGGCGCTTGATGTGGACGTCTACTGTCCGTTCATCGCCATAGAACTGGTAGCCCCATACTTGTTCCAATAACTGTTCCCGGCTGAACACCTGCTTTGGATGCTGCAGAAAAAACACCAGCAGATCGAATTCCTTGGGCGTCAGGTTGTCGACTTCCTGTCCGTCTTTCAAAATATCCCGCGTTTCCTTGTTGACGGTAAAATGGACGGTTTGGATTAGATCTGATACAGGTTCCGCCTTCTGCGTGCGCCGCGTAACCGCTTTGATGCGCGCCATTAAAGTCAATGGGCTGAATGGTTTTGTCACATAATCATCTGCGCCCATTTCAAAGCCGATGACCTGGTCTGACTCGCTGTCTTTTGCCGTCAGCATGATGATCGGGACCGCGTTTCCTTCTTCACGGATTTTTCGGCATAGCGCGATGCCATCCATCCCTGGAAGCATCCAGTCCAATATCAGTAGATCGTATAGACCGTCTTTGTATTTCCGGTAACCTTCCAGCCCATCAGCTGCAAAATCACCTTGGATGCCTTCTTTCGAGAAGAACAGCTCGAGCATGGAACTGACACTCGGGTTATCTTCCACAACCAATATCTTCATCCCGCACCTCCGTCTATCTTTCTCCTAAAGGTAAATGACAAATCCGAAAGACGCAAGCAAATTGAAAACCGCCCTTCCGCATGGGAAGGGCGGTTTGACAATCATCAGGCTTTTTTCTCGCGTTTTTTCAGCTTTTCAAACAAGTCACCGATCATATCGTAGTCAATAGCGATATTGTTTTCGTATGCATACTTCACGCCGTAGCCAAGTGCCAATGTCATGGACGAAGCCACAGTTCCACCGATGATAGATCCTGCTCCAGGAATAAACTTAAGCGCCTGGCGATAAATGGTGTGGCCGATTGTTTGCGTCGCAGTGATAACAATCATGTCTTTCGCCGCTTTTTTGGTTAACGGTTTGTCGTAAAGGTTAGACAATTTAATGATCAATGCTACTTGCAGCGTGGTCAACGGCAGCACATCCGAACCCGGGATGGGCGATGCACCGATGACGCCGGCCGAAACGCCGGCACCGATAATCCAGCGTGTAGCGGCAGAAGATTTCTCTTTCATGCTTTTGGCGAAGAGCAGGTCCTTACCCTTCTTTTCGAGCAAAAAAAGAATTTCCTTCTTTAGGGTTTCCAGATTCTCTTCTGTTTTTGAAGAAATCGGAATGACTTTGTATTTATGTCCCGTGTGCTCTTGAACAAATTGGACGATGGACGGAATATTTTCCGCAGCATCGATTTTATTCAAGACAATCAGGATATCTTTATTGTGTTTTTCGATTTCGTTGAACTTCTCTTTTTCACTTTCCGAGAACACCGTGCCTGCTGCATTCAGGAAAAACAGCACAACATCGGATTTCTGTACAAACTCCAAGGTTTTTTTAGGATTTTCATCGTTCGGATCATTTAATCCCGGCGTATCCATAAATTTGATGTTTTCAAGGCCACGGATATTATAAGGATCTACACTGACCGTTTCCCCTGGCATCGGATTGGTGCTGGCAATATCTTCTCCAATAATTTTATTGACGGTGGAAGATTTTCCGGCGTTGACTTCGCCAATTAAGGAAATCAAAAGCTCTTGATCCAGTGCATCGTTGACTTTTTTCATTTCGTTTTCAAACATTTTGTCCATCGCTTGCATAACTTCTTTTTCAAATTCTTTTACCACAGACCATCTTCCCCCTTTCTCTTACTTACTGTCTATTATAGTGGTTTCTCTTTGCCTGAGGAAATTATTCCTCCATATAGTCTTTTAATAAAAAATCTGCATAGTTCATCAAGGTTTGAGTATCATCAATATGCTTTTTGGCTTCGCTGTTTTTACTGCGTTCTTCCATGCTCTTCAAATCGTACAGTACTCCAGGCAATTTTGCTCCGGGTGCTTTATACAATTGTTCCGACTGAATATAGGATCCCCCGGGCAAATAATAACGCATGCCCAATAAATTCTTTTTGTACTGGAACAGATTATGGCCCATCATCGGCTCGTCATGTTCGGCTCCGAGCAAGGCCAGCAGCGTTGGCATGATGTCCGTCTGCCCACCAAGACGCGTCATTTTACTTTGTTCGAAAAGATTTCCGCCTGTAAAAATCAGCGGGATGGTGTATTGTTCTTTCAAGGAATAGTCGTGGCCTAAAAAGCCACTCAACAACTGCTGATTTTCCTCTGTCACCAGCGTGCCGTGCATACCGGAATGGTCTCCGAAAATCGCAATTAGGGATTCGTCATAAATCCCCTGATCTTTCAATTCCTGAATAAACTTACCGATTTGTTCATCTGCATAGCGGATGGATTGCAGGTAATTTCCGATATACATGCCTTCGTATTCTGCAGGCAGATCTAAATACTGCATGGATTCCGGCATTTCAAATGGGGTATGGCTGGTGACCGTCACAATATTGGCGTAGATGCGTTCATAGGTTTCGAGCTGCCGCGGCAGTTCATTTGCTGCAAAATTGAACAAGACTTCATCAGCAGGACCAAAACCGACTTTTTTGATGTCTGGCAGGTCATCAATCGAAAAAATCTCTTCATAGCCAAGAACCGGATAAAGAACGTCGCGGTTCCAAAACGTTACATCATCTGCATGATAAGTCGCAGAGCCATAGCCTTTTTCCTTTAATGTACGCGCCAAAGATGGCGCCTCTTTTCCCGAAAGGCTGTTTGCTGTAGGAATCATCCCTTGCGGATACAACCCTGTATTGGTCATCCATTCGGCATCAGAAGTTGTTCCCGCTCCCACCTGCTGGAAGACATTTGAAAAATAAGCACTTTCGCTCAGTAATTGATTGAGGTTGGGGGTAATTTCCTGGCCATTTAAAGTTCGGTCAATCACAAAATTCTGCAACGACTCTACTTGAATGACGAACAGATTGCGGCCTTCCGCAATTCCAAAGCTTTCCTGCTCGTTGACCTCTATATAATTATTGCCTTTCAGCTCTTCCAGTTCTTTGGCTGACAGTTTGCTTGACGAGGCATGCGCGGTTTCAGTCGAACGATTATACAATTGAACCACCTGGGACTGTAAAAATCCATTTTCTTTCGCAAAATAAGAAACATCGATAATTGGCTGCTGGAGCGCATAGACAATTGTCACTGTACACAATGCCACCATGCTGACCGCCACATACTTCATGGCTGCTGGTCTCAACGGCTGTTTCCAGCGACGGGCAATGAATATCAGTAGCACAGCGTCAAGGAAAACAGAAAATCCCATGGAGTCGACAGCATGGTGATCGTGCCGCCGACAGAGCTCGACTGCGTCAGCTGCTGTAAATCATAATAAGAAGGAATCGTTGAATAATAGCGAATATAAAGTGTAACTACAAAGAAGATGACGGAAGTAAGCAAGTTGAAAATCCAAACTGTCCACCACAGCTGTTTTTTAGCCAGCAGCAAAATAACCGATAACAGGAAAGCCCACATCGGAAACTCAATCAATACAATATGCAAAATCGATTTTGCATCAAAAATAAGCACACGAAAAACACTCACTTTGATCAATAAGAAGAGAAAGATCAATGCATACGGCAGCACGTCTGTTTTTTTCATTTAAAACACCTCTTTTCTACAGACGAAAGGCCATATCGGATGTTGCATAGATTTATTCCAAACGGGAATAGAGGATTGTATAAGTTGAACTGAAATTCAGTAAATCAACTTATATAGCCTGACCACTCAAAAGGAGCGATACCATGCAGACATTAAAAGCACTTTTCTTGAACACTTCATTAAAAAGTTCAAAAGAACCTTCTCATACGGAAGGCTTCATCCATGATGTTCAATTCCATTTTAATCAGTTGGGGGTTGAATCTGAAGTTATCCGTTTAGCTGATTACGCCATCGCCCATGGTGTTCAAGATGATATGGGGGAAGGGGATGAATGGCCACAGATACTGGAAAAAGTACTGGCTGCTGATATTGTCATTGTTGGTACACCTCTCTGGCTTGGAGAAAAAAGTTCATTAGCCACGCAAGCCATTGAGCGCCTCTATGGCAGCAGCAGTGTTACCAATGATAAAGGACAGGCTATTTTCTATAACAAAGTTGGGGGTGCCGCCATTACCGGCAACGAAGATGGAGCAAAGCATGCTGCCGCTTCCATTCTTTACAGCCTTTCCCATATCGGTTTTGTCATCCCACCGAATGTGGATGCGTATTGGGTAGGCGAAGCAGGACCCGGTAACTCTTATATGGATGCCGGAAGAGACAACGAGTTCACCAAATCAGCCATCCAACGGCTTGCCTACAACACTTATCACTTAGCCGGCATGCTGAAGAATAACCCGATTCCCAATACTGGAAACACACTTGAATAATATGTACCTAACCGGCCGGCAGCAAATTACATGCTGCCGGATTTTTTTGTAGAATCAGCTCCATACGCGCACTGCAGAAAAATTACCACTTCTTATTTTCACTTCATAGACATCTGGATTTGTCAGCTTTCTCCACTCCGAAAAATCATAGCTAGCATCGATTTGCTTGAGCAGCAAGCCAAGTAAATTTCCGTGAGTCACCGCCGCGGTTCTGTCTTCCATTTCGTTTAATACTTCCATTGCACGATCTGTCGCTTCTTTTCCAGATTCGCCTCCAGCGAATTTCAAATCCGCATCATTAAATGATTCCTCAAGCTTTTCCATCCAGTCAGGCAAGTCTTCAGAACTCAATACGCGTTCAGCCAAGCGGTCATCAATTTCGATCGGTAAGTCCAGCCGGTCTGCTGCTGGTTCGATAGATTGGATGGCGCGTGTAAACGGACTGGAAATAAAATGAATCACTTGCCGGCTTTCCAGAAATCCCGCTAACTCCTGTGCCTGCTTTTGTCCCACTTTGGTTAATTCTGCATCCGGATCCTGCCCGGTTGCCTGGCAATGCCTGATTAAATAAATCGTCTTGTCCATAATTCCCCACCCTAATTCAATTTATCGTTCACTTCAAAGCGGCTAAGCAAATTTCCTGGTTCACTGTGCAGCTGCTGCCTTCCAATATATAAGAGTAAATAAATCCAAAGGATGTTGATCGAACTATTTTTTATTTGTTTAATAAGCAAACTCTGCTATCCAAGATAAACTTAATGCAATTTCCGTCTGAAACAGAAAGATGATTCGACAGCCGTAGTGCTGTTATACATCACATTCCCCAAATCGCATGTTTTAACCCCCAAAAAAAGCTCCTGGGCTAAGGCCCAGGAGCCGTGTATTATAATTTTTTCATAAGATTCGCCATTTCAATGGCGCCTGCTGCTGATTCCCAGCCTTTGTTGCCTGCCTTAGTCCCAGCACGCTCGATAGCCTGTTCAATGGAGTCTGTTGTCAGAACACCAAAAATGACTGGAATATTTGCATGATCGCTGGCTCTTGAAACGCCTTTTGCGACCTCGCTGCAGACGTAATCGAAATGAGGCGTAGCGCCTCTGATGACGGTTCCTAACGTGATGACCGCATCATAGTTTCCACTCATTGCCATCTTTTTCGCAACAAGCGGAATCTCAAAAGCTCCCGGTACCCAAGCGATTGAGACATCTTCTTCTCCAACGCCATGGCGCTTTAACGCGTCTTCTGCACCGCCCAGCAATTTGCTTGTGATAAATTCATTGAAACGCCCGACAACTATGCCGATCCGGAGTCCTTCGCCGTTTAAATATCCTTCAAAATGTACAGTCATGCAATTCCATCTCCTCTGGTAGATTAGTAAGCTGTCGTGTTTTGGTTTTTTTGTTGGTATGATACCAAGTCTTTAATGGTTAGAATGCCGAGGCCAAGCCGCTCTGCCACTTTCAGCAAATCGTCCACCCGCGCCATCGTGCCATCGGGATTCATGATCTCACAGATGACACCTGCTGGCGGCGAACCCGCCAGCTTCGCTAAATCGACGGCTGCTTCCGTGTGCCCCGTACGGTCAAGTACACCGCCATCTTTCGCAATCAATGGGAAAATATGGCCTGGACGTTTAAAGTCCGATGCTTTTGCACCTGGCTTCACCAAACTGGTGATGGTGTGGGAACGTTCAAAAGCACTGATTCCCGTAGTTGTATCTTTATGGTCAATACTGATGGTGAAAGCCGTGCCAAACTCATCCGTATTATGATCCGTCATAAGGCCGATCTCTAAATTACGAGCGATTGATTCGGCAATAGGCACACAAATCAAGCCTCTTCCTTCAGTCGCCATCAAGTTGACAATTTCAGGTGAAGCAAACTCAGCCAATGCGATAAAATCGCCTTCATTTTCTCTGTCTTCATCATCGATGACGATAATGGCTTTGCCATTTTTCAAATCTTCGACGGCTTTTTCTACAGTGTAGAACATCTCTACAGCGCCTCCCTTTAAAATCCGTTTTCCGCCAGCCAGCTTTTGCTGATTTTTGGTTCTGCTGTCTGAATACGTTCGGTATACTTCGCCAATAGATCGCATTCAATATTAACCTTTTCACCAATGCCTTTTTCTCCTAACAGCGAATCTTCCTGCGTAGTCGGAATAAGGGAGATGGTCACCGTATTATGGCCAAGCGCAAAAATCGTCAGCGACGTACCGTCGACTGCGATGGAACCTTTCAGCATCATATACTTCATCAGCCGAGGTTCAAGTTCAATTGTTTTGGTCACAGCATTTGCTTCTTTTTTTGTTGAACGAATCATGCCGACGCCATCGATATGTCCACTGACAAAATGGCCGCCGAAACGCCCGTTAGCTGGCATGGCACGTTCTAAATTCACGCGTGCGCCTGCCTTTAATCCGATCATTGTCGAGGACTTGACCGTTTCCGGAATTACATCAACCGTGAACGTATGAGAGCTGAATGTGGAGACTGTCAAACAAACTCCATTAATGGAGATGCTGTCTCCACGCTTGATGTCCTCTAAGATCAGTGCACAGGAAATGGTCAGCTCCATAGCCTGCGGTTTAGCACGGACTGAAGCAACGTGTCCAACTTCTTCGACTATACCTGTAAACATTTTGGCACACTCCTCCGTTCCGGTCGCCAAAGTATATTCAATTGGGGTCGTACGGGTAATTGGGTGCTTTCCACCATGGGGCGTATGGGTGGTGAGGAAAGGAATGTTCTGAAGGTTTTTCTGTGCATGTGCCCTGCTTCTTTATCAAGATGGCCGGTTTCCCGGTTTTTTTTCGTGCCTTGAAAAAGCTCTTTTTCCTTGGAGGAAAGGAGCAGGATTAAAGACGGTAGTCTTGCGATTTCAGAGACTAGTCCCTGATAAAGGTATTTGGTCATACAAATTCCTCCTTTCAATTTCAACTCATTGAAAAGAAGAGGCACATAACGAAGCCGATCTCTGAATTCTTCTCCCATCCAGACTGTAACTGTCGGTCCTGGAATTTCACCAGCTCCACCGTTGAGACGCGCAAAACATAGTGGCCTATGCCCGCATTCGTCCCACCGGGTCACGGACTTGCAGTTTCCCGCTCACCGCCGGTAAGGAATTTCACCTTGCCCCGAAGAATTAGATTCGTAGTTTCGTCCTTTCCATAGTAGCATAGAAAGAAAATAAACCATATAAGTTGAACCATATAAGTTGAACTTAAAAACGCAGCTTTCCCCGCCGCACCGGTACGGAGAAAGTCAGTTCAGCTTTTACTATCCAGTTCCGTTTCAGAAAGGAAGGTTTGATATGCCCCATCATCATGCCGTAAAAGGCATTGGAGTGGATGCTGAAACACGTTGTGCCCATTACCATTCACCCATCGACCGGATTGCCATCAAGTTTTTTTGCTGCCAGCAATACTATCCGTGTTTCGAATGCCATGAAGCCGTCGGTTGCGGCAAGCACCAGGTTTGGCCAAAGGACCGGTTCCATGAAAAGGCAGTTTTATGTGGAGCTTGCGGCCATGAATTGTCAATCCATGAATATTTAGCCTGTGCGTCAACCTGCCCAGCCTGTTTTTCGCCTTTCAATCCCGGATGCGATTTTCACAAGCATCTTTATTTCGAATAACTGCAAGAAAGCCAAGCGGGAGCATTGCAGCTCCTACTTGGCTTTCTTGATATACAGGGACATCACGTATTGCTCACCTTTGGACCGCATAATCCGTCGGCCGGTATCTTTAAACCCTGCTTTTTGATACAGCCGCTGCGCCGGGACGTTACGGGCATTGACGCCGAGTACCACCTCGTCAAAGTTAGGGAATTCCGCTTCCATAAATTCCGGCAGCGCATAGATGGAACCAGTTGCGATTCCTCTGCCTTGGAATTTCGGATTTACAGAAAATCCTCTCAGCAGCAAAGCATTCGGGTTATCTGAATACTTCTTCCGGTCTGCCGACTCATCCAATTCAAAAAAACCGGCATCTTCGCCACGTGCTTTGATGATGATAAAATGCTTTAATGGATCTTTGGCGTCTTTTTTAACGATTTCTGTGGGCAACCTGGTAAATTCCAACTGATTTGAAGGCAAATCATAGTCAATTGACACTTTTGAGGAATAACGGTGCAATGTCACTTCCCTTTTCTTAATCATGCTGAGCAGCCTCCTTATTTACAATCAGTGTCCCAATAAAGGATTGGATTCAGACATAGAGAAATCGGCTGAAAAATTGACTGCAGCAGATCACATGGTCGTGCCACAGTCCTATTCTGTTTCCAATGTCACTACAACAATTTCCGGCAAATTGAAAATACGCACAGGAAAAGTACTGTTGCCAAGCCCACGGCTGACAACCATTTTTGATTGATCTATTTCAAATATTCCTTCGGTCACTTTCGGAAACCATCCTTGTCCCGGCGCAATCAAACCACCAATTCCCGGAATACG
Source organism: Planococcus sp. ISL-110 (assembly GCF_018613575.1). Taxonomy (GTDB): domain Bacteria; phylum Bacillota; class Bacilli; order Bacillales_A; family Planococcaceae; genus Planococcus. Next base: position 101,110 of record NZ_JAGGPX010000008.1, on the reverse strand, counting down.
GATTTGGCCTCCGTGAGCATGTCCCGAGAAGACAACATCCACTCTGTCTTCAGCATAAATCGGAAAGTGTTCGGGACGATGCGCCAGCAACAGCGTAAAGTCGTCTGTCAGCTGTGCATCATCAAGGCTTTGCCGTGTTGTTTCCTCTTCATGTATATCCGGTTCCATCAACGGGTCATCGATTCCCGCAATTTGGATGGACTCTCCGTCTTTCTCCCATTCAACAGAATCATCTGCCAGAACCGCTACGCCCCGTTGCTGCAAAGCATCTGTAATTTCCTCTACTTGATTGGAAGCCACTTCGTGGTTTCCCGTCACAAAATACACGCTGCTCATCTCGATAAGCGCATCCACCAGTACTAAGCTCGCTTCCAAGTCATAACGGTTGCTGTCAACAAGATCGCCCGTCAAAAAGATGGCATCAGGATCAGCTGCTTCCACTTTTTCAATCAACGACGATTGATTTTTTCCAAAAGTCGCATTATGTAAATCGGATACCTGAACAATTTTCGAACCATTGAAAGCTTCAGGCAGCTCTTCTGATGCCACGGTATATTCAGTGGTTTGCACCCACTTATTACTGATCCAGATTCCGCCCCATATCAATACTATGAGCAGTATAAATACTGCGAGTTTCTTCATGAAAAATTAACCTCTATTCGATTCTTATTAAGTCATGTGGGTTTAGGCTCCCCAACATTTTCCCTAAGCTACCTGACGCACGGCAAGTCAAAAAAGATCCAATTTTCTTGTTCAAACATGGCCAGCCGTTTCATCGGGCGCTGCAATCTCAAACTTTAAGCGATCGGGTCCTTCAAGAAAAACCGCATAGTAATCAGGACCGCCTGCAAAAGGATGAATATCCTCACACAGCACTCGCGCTCCCCATTGTCGCATTTTTTCAGTCATCTCGTCCACTTGTGCGTGTGAATCCGCATGAAACGCCAAATGATTCAGTCCCGTTTTTTTGCGGTGATGCAGGTTCTGAAGAAACTTTTCCTCAGTTTAGGCAAATATGACATAGAGAGGAACTGACTTATAGCTAAAGCCCTGTGCCCATTACTGAAAAAAGGCTTATCCAAGGGATGGCAGAAGCCGTTTAGATTCGACGCGCTGGTGAAGCGGCAGTTTTTTCCGCATGCACAGACATTTCCAGACTAAACTTTAGTTTTCGCTTTGTTTTTCCGGGATGCCCAGCTGCCAAAAACAAACAAAACAAAAATGAGAAGAGCGGCAACTCCGATTGCGCCACCCAGGCTAGCGCTGTCCGGACTTCCACTTAACCAAGCCGCTGCATATTGAGGCAGTTTTACGGGTGAAATGGACCAATTCGTTCCGAATAAACCGTCACCTAATTGAAGAACAAGATAGACAGCAAATGTAACGGCCGCTGCCAATCCTCCGTTCGGCATAGCAGCACTCGCCGCCACGACAATGGAAACGATGAGCAGCACCCAGATGCTATAAGTTCCAACCATTTGCAGAAGCTTGCTCCATTCAACTTTGTCAAAAAATATTAAGGTGTAATAATATCCCCCTAGAAATCCGAACCAAACACTTAACAAAGAAATGGCAGATGCCATCACCCACTTGCTGAGAAAATAGAACGGAAAAGAGAGCGGGCGCACATATAGTAAAGTGGCTGTCCCGCTTTTTCTTTCTCCAGCAACGGTTCCCATATAAGCCAGAATCAGCACGGCCATTCCGATGGTTTGAAATTGTTCCATGACTGCAGTTAAAATCTGTTCGGGTGTTGGCGCCGGCATTTCAAACACTGCCCCTTCCGGCAAACCCCCGGATGCCTCAAGAATTTGCGGCAGGAAGTAATTCACCACAGGCTCAGTGATCCCTAAAAGAATGAAAATGGCAGGTATCCAGTAAATCTTATAATTCCGTGTGTTTTCCCGCCACTCTTTTTGCATGAGAATGTTGAATTGTTTCATTTGGCAGCAACCACCTTCAGAAAAATTTCTTCCAGAGATGCTGTTTGAAAATCGATCCCAAGGATGTCTTGTTTTTCAGAGGCCAGGATTTGAAGAACCTGTTGCATGCTTGGTCCGTTTTTATAAACAGGGAGAAATACTGTATCTCCTTTAATTTTATGCTCCCATGACAGTTTCCCAATAAACTCTGCCGCTTGGTTATGGTCCGGAAACCGTATTCGGATCTGTGGAGCAGCATGCCGATTCTTGACATCATTCAAAGATCCCTGTTCAATCAAACGCCCCTCTTTCATAAATAACAGCTGGTCAGTCATTTCTTCCGCGTCATTTAAAATATGAGTGGAGTATAGGATGGTTGTATCCTGCTGCAGCGTTTTCAGCAAATTCATGATTTCTCTGCGGCCGGTCGGATCCAATGCTGAAATCGGTTCGTCCAGCAACAGAAGTTTTGGCTGATGGACAATTGCCTGTGCAAGGCCTAGACGTTGCTTCATTCCCCCTGAAAAAGCACCGATTTTTTTATTCACAGCAGCCTCAAGTCCCACGAATTCCAAGGTGCGTGTTGACTGCAGCTTCGCTTTTTTAGATTCGATGCCGCTAAGTCTCGCAGCCATCTCCGTAAATTCAAGCGCAGTCAGCCAAGGAAAATATTGCGGATGCTGAGGAAGAAAACCGATGGTCAGCCCTTCAGCCATGGTAATCGTACCGCTCGATGGAGACAATAAATCAGCCAGCATCGACAAGCTTGTCGTTTTTCCCGCTCCATTGGGGCCAATTAAAGCCGTTGCAGTACCTTTTTCCAAGACAAATGAAAGCTCCTCCACGGCATTTTCCTGTCCATAGCGTTTCGTCAGTCTTTCCACTTCGACTATGCTCAATAGTTTCTCCTCCCGATAACGAAGTATAGAATGGGCCCGATGATGTTGACGACGACAATGAGTATGCCCCACATCCATTTGGGACCATTGGGATTGGGGTTTTTTATCAAGTCCACCAAAGCGAAAATCATCAATGCAAGTTGAATGATGAGAATCGGCAGCAAAGCCAAAACCAGCGTTGTTTGATCCATTAGACATCACCTCTTTTTATTTCTCCCGAAAACATCTTACTAGACTATGTTCTATGCATTCACTCCTATTTCCTTTATTGCGAAAGGCAAAAACACCGAATGTGGTGCTCATTCGGTGTTTTGTCCGTTCTTCACATGATGACTTTCGTTCCCCCTTCAATGGACTGCAATTTTTGGGCCACCTTAATTTCATTGTTGATTTCACCCTCACTGACGACAAAATTAAAGGTCGAAAAACTTTTATCGCCATAGGATACAGCATTTTCGATCCCAAATTCATGAATGTTCATTTGGAATTCTTCAAATACAGCAACCAGCTCAGAAAACAGGGTTTCCCGGTCTTCGGCAGTTACAGCCACATTTTTCTGCAGGCGACTTTTGAAAAATTTGTTCTCAATCTCGTACAATCTATAAAGCGTCAATAAAACAATGGCGGTTGTCAAAAACGCAGAAAAATACATCCCGGCCCCAATAGTCAATCCTAAGCCGGCTGCAACCCACACTGAAGCCGCTGTTGTCAGTCCCCTAACAGAGCCGCGTTGGACAATGATTGTCCCCGCGCCTAAAAAACCGATGCCACTGATAACATAAGAAGGAATACGTGCCGGATCGTAGCGGATGGTGCTGTTCTCGCTATTGATAAAGGAATCAAAACCGGTTATCGATAAAATCATCATCAGGCACGACCCTATTCCGACCAGCAAATGCGTTCGAAGGCCTGCCGGCTGGCCTTTCGCTTCTCTTTCAATGCCGATCAGGCCGCTTAAAAAAGCGGCTGCCAGCAGACGGATGACAATCTCCACATGGTCTGTCGGAAGTAAATCCATGATATTCCTCCTGACTCTTTAGGCTTACCTGAAGCAAAGCTTTTCTATGTTTTTACCACTTCATTTTTGAAAAGAGCTTAGTCAAAAAGTCCTTTTCTATTTCTCCTATGCTCCATTGTGCTATTTCTTCCCGCAAACTGTCTTTCGTCCCGTAGCCTTTCACAAATCCGTTTAATCGTGCAGCGAAAGTCGAGCCCACCAGCATTTCTTTTTCCGGATAAAGTCCTGACAACTGCTCCAATGCTTTCGGATATCTTTTCAAATAGTATTTTTGGTGGCGTTCTTCGGCTAGAGTAAACTCGCTGAAGGGCGAAATTTCCGTTTCGATGGCCTCACCCAATTGCGCTTCCATTTCTTTTTGGATGGCCTCAATCGTCTGGCGCTGCTGGTCTGTATGATAATGCAATAAAGAAATATACTGTCTCCCTTTATAATTACCGCGGTTCGGGTAATGATTCTGCCAAAATTCCCGAAGCACATCCGCATAACTGATCACCAATGGATCGAATTGGATTTGGATTGTTTCTGTATGGTCAGCCATCTCCCTGTATGTGGGGGCTGGCTCTTTTCCACCCGCGAAACCGACACAGGTTCTGACTACTCCCGGCATGCCGCCGAAGCGCGCCTCAGGTCCCCAGAAGCACCCCATTCCAAAAGTGGCAAGTTCCAATCGGCCATCATTTTGATGCAGGCCTTCTTCAATTTCATCAATGGCCATCTGCTGAAAATCCACCATCATCACCCTTTCTTCTTTCTCCCTAAATTCCGTAGCAATTACTATACAGTTTGCTGTTATTTCCTTAAAATTAATGTAACAAGACTCCACGGAAAATGCATGGCTCAGTTCTGTCGTTTGGCAAACTACTCTAAAAGAAAGAGGTGTATAAAATGAAGAGCCAAAGAAAAGAAATCATTTCCTACTTTAAACAGATGGACCGCAGATTTTTCATGGACTCCAACAAAGACCTGGCCACATTCGACCAAGCCCTGCCTATTGGATTTGAACAAACCATTTCACAGCCATCTCTGGTTCTCGAAATGACACTGGCACTCGATCTTCAGCCCGGGCAGAAAGTGTTGGAACTCGGGACCGGCTCAGGTTTTCAAACCGCTTTGCTTGCGGCATTTTCTGGGTCTGTCTACACTATCGAGCGGATTGAAGAATTGCAGAAGCGCGCAAAAGAACGGCTGGACCAATTAGAATTCCACAACATCCATTTTAAGTTGGGTGATGGAAGTGAGGGATGGGAAAAGCAAGCTCCCTTTGATCGGATCATGGTCACGGCCGCTGCTTCTGAAGTGCCAAAAGAGTTGCTTGAGCAATTGAATAGAGGCGGAAAGATGGTCATTCCCGTTGGCAGTTCCTTCAGCCAGGAATTACGATTGATTGAAAAAGACGATACGGGCAAGATGCACAGCACCCTATTGAATGAAGTATTGTTTGTGCCATTAAAAGGCAAGTATGAAAAATGAAATATGCATTCCACTCGGCTTTGCCCAGTGTGGAGCGCACCTCCTATTATAGATGATCTGGTGAACTGATGGTTTACTCCCGATGGCCATTGGGCTTTGGTATGTTCGGGGTTTGCCAAAGCAGAATCTGGCCAATCAACAGCAAAATCACTGCTGTTATATTCCAGGTAAGATCGTATGGCAGCAAATCCACTCCGTAACGGATTTGATGAAGCGCCAATAGTTTATGGTAAACGACGCCGTCGTAAAGCTGAAAAGCTCCAGCGCCAAGCAGCACGCCGCCTGACCATCGCTTCGGCCACCAGGCTTTGCGCCGCTGAAGGTCGGCCAAAAGAAACAAAGAAGCTACGGTCGCAAACCAGCTGAAGGCATGAAAAAAACCATCTGAAACCAATCCGGCGTCCGTTGTAGACCTATCATAGAAATGATGCCAATGCAGCAGTTGATGAAATACCGCTTCATCTATGAAAGCCACTAAGCCGATTCCAAATAAGAGTCCTGACCAGACATTCCTTTTGGCATGGACTCTCCGGTTTCTTTCTTTTGTATAGTCAGTAGTTTTGACCGTATGTGAAGGCATGGAATACTCCTCTCGCGTTGGATGGGCTGTTTTAAGACGAATCAAGTCCATTGCAGTTTTTTTCCAAATAATACCCTTATTGTACCGGTACAAAACAAAAAACAGCAGGAAAAACCTGCAGTCTAATTCCATTGGACTACTTCTTTTTACACACATTTCTTATTGTTGCTAAATAAATCAAATATCAAAACCTCAATATCTTTTGTTCATTTCTTTATATAATAGCGAAAACCCCTTATAATTAAGCCCATTAAGCTGGATGTCTTTTACTGAAGCTATTCTCTGGTTGCAGGATTGGGTGATCTTTCTCCACTAAGTAAATGGAGCGCAAAGGGATATGCACCATTGTAAGCTGGCAGTCCAAATTGACCGCAGCTATGACTAAAAGGAGACCTAATCATGTCTAATGAAAAAACAATACACACTAAAGTCGGCAGCTATATTTCCACTTTATTGCGCGACCATTTTGGAAAAGGCCCTACATCGGTATTCGTCACAGTGAAACCGCCTTTTATCTCCATCCATCTTCGCGGATTTTTGGCTCCTACTGAAAAAATCCTGCTGAGACAGCAGGAATACCGAAGAGTTCTGGAGACGCGGGACCTGCTGATGAATCAGTTGGCCTCGGATATCAAATTGGATTTATGGAAAATCGGAAAACTGGAAGTCGAAAATGTCTACGCAGACTGGAACTTAGACGATCAGACAGGCATGATTTTGGCTGTCATGGCTGACAAGTCGCCAGCCGAAGAGTTTGAATGGGACTCGGACATTGAAGTGGAGAGCGTTCGTAATGAAGTGAACGAGGCCAGCCGAAAAGCTCAAAAAACACCCGAATCGACTGAGTTGTACTGGTTAAACAACCGCACACTATTGATCGAACGGTCGGGAATTTTTGTCGAAATCGAAAAAGAGCTGATCCGTGGAGGCTTTATTGAAGAATTGAAATTGGTCAAGCGTCCTTTGGAACGCAGATTATTATTGCAGACACGCATTGAAGCCATTTTGAAGCAGCCAATTATGGAAGTCTTTCTTGACTGGAACTTCATCACGGACAAAGGTTATATTGTCGTGCTGCTGGGAATCGCTAAATAACAAAAAGAAGCCAGCTCTCAGCTGACTTCTCGGACCAGGGACAGACTCAAGTAATTTGAGCTGTCTCTGTTTTTTTGTATAGAGCTTAACCGTTCATTCCTTCGCATTAAATGTTAGGCAAAAGCTTTTCTAGCTAATGATTTGAACCTGTTGGCAATGGGGACAAAATTCATACGAATCCTTTTCCTCCAGCTGTTCGATATAGTCAGCACGATCAGTAAATTCTCTTTTTTCCACAGGCGTTTCTACAAATCCGCACCGGTCTCCTGCAAATTGCCGTTGATGAATCTTCTTTTTCTTGTGATCCACGAAGTAATACATAAAAAATCGCTTCCCTTCTTTTTCAGAAATAGAAAAAGCCGAAAAGAAACGCCTCTGTTCAAGGCATTCTTTTCGGCTTTTATATCAGCTCTATTGTCTGAAATATTTAACCAAGATATAAAATTAAATGTCATATGGACATCGTTCATAATCGATGAATGGAATTTTATACCAAGTCGGAAACGCTACTGTTTTCCAAGTCCTTATATTATACTAAACCTCAAACTGAAGGTAAAGAACTTATAAAAATTAAACTGCGAGCTATTTCAGATAACTTATTGATTGTCCGATTTTTCCACCAACTGCTTTTGGGAGATATCTTCAAATTCAGCAGCTATTCTTTCCATTGCCTCCTGAATGAGCGGACGCGGAGAAGGTGTACAGATCCGTTGGTAGAACTCCCCTTCTTCGCCGAACATACTACCGTCCTCCAGCAAGACATTCGCTTTATTGTATATGCGGTCATGAATATCTTTTGCTGATATCCCGTAGCCACTAAAATCCAGCCACATGATATACGTCCCTTCAGGAATGGATACCTTCACTTCAGGCATATTTTCAGCCAAAAACTCTTTGATGTAAACCATTGTTCCATCAACATAATCGGTCAGCTGTTCCAGCCAGTCTTCGCCTTCGTTATAGACCGCAATCAAAGCCGCAATGGCAAATGGAGATGCTAATTGCATGCCCATTTCTGTGGCGAACTTGGTCCGCAGCTCTTCGTCTGTGATGATGACATTGGTACAATGCAACCCCGCAACATTGAAGGTTTTGTTGATGGCTGTGCAGGTAATGATGTGATCGATCTGATTGGCTGCTTTGGCCATCGGAATAAAATGCTTTCCGCGGCGAAGCAAATCTCCATGAATTTCATCGGCTACAATCAATACATTGTTCTCATGGCAGATAGCAGCCATTTTTTTCAGCTCTTCTTCGTTGAAAACTCTCCCTGTCGGATTATGCGGATTGCACAAGATGAACATTGTCGTATTGTCATCTTTTGCTTTCGCTTCAAAATCCTCGAAATCGATTGAGTAATAGCCAACGTCATCTATTTTCAGCGCGTTATTCACTACTTTCCGGCCATTTCCTTCAATCACTGAAGTGAAAGGAGGATAAACTGGACGTTGGATGATAATGCCTTCTTCCAAATTTGTAAATGCCTTAACAGCAATATTCAATGCATGAACGGTTCCCGGGCTGTAGACAATCTGCTCTTTTTCCACTTTCCAGCCATGCCGTTTTTGCAGCCATGATTGGATAGCATCAAAATACTCATCCGGAAAAACCGAATACCCGTAAATCCGATGGTCCACTGTTTTATGTAAAGCTTCAACTAATGGTTGGGGAACCGGTAAATCCATATCGGCAGTAAATAACGGAATGGTTTCTTCATCGTATCTTTCCGTCAGTCCAAACTGCTTGATCAGTTCTCCTCCATCCCATTTCATGGAGTAAGTGCCTCTTCTGTTGACAATTTCATCAAAATTATATTTCATACGAAACTCCCTTTCGCTTGGATGTTTTGCTTTGCCTTCGGTTTTCATTATTAAAGAAAGGCACGGGTCATTGCAACCAATCAAGCTTCTGAAACTGCAGGTGCTATTTCCTGTGTGCCCGAAAGCGGAGCTGGTTTGCGGAATATCCGCAGCAGAGTAGTACCTATTATAAATAATTAGTTCAACTTATATAGCAATAATTTTAAAACTCCATTTTTAACTTACCGTCTTGCAGCACCAGCTTGGCATTGAATTTCTTGCCATTCTTTGAAACAAAGCCTTTAATGATCGGCGTCTTCCCTCTTGTGCACAGGTACTCGATCTGCTTGGCCGTCAACCGCTTTTTCAAAAAAGTAGCGGGAAAGGATTGCTTGCAGCCGTTGGCGTGTTCTGTGCAATTGTAAGAGCCTCTTCGTGACACGATCATGCCAGTCTTGCAACGCGGACACGGAGCGATTTCGTCCTTGCCGTCTGGCGTCAGCATCTGTTCCGGCAAGCCGTTTCTCTGCATTTGCTCCGGCACTTCATCGAGCAGTTTCTGGATAAACTTGGCGATGGTCGCCAGAAAGACTTCCGCTGAACCTTCACCTTTGCCGATTTTCTTCAAATAAGTCTCCCATTTTGCGGTCATCGATGGGCTGGACAGTAAGTTTCCTTCGATCGATTGGCAGAGGATTCGCCCCTTTGCCGTAATCGAAACGATATTTTTGGTGACTGAAATGTATCCATGGCGTTTGATTGTTTCGATAATGCCGCTTCTTGTCGCTTCCGTTCCAAGCCCTTCAATTTCCTTGAGGATCTCGGTGTCTTCCACATCTTCGACAAACTTCCCACAGGTCTTCATCATGGCGATCAACTGACCCTCCGTATAGGGTTTTGGCGGCATTGTCATGCTTTCTTTTATGTCGATCTTGCTTTTCACCCGTTCCTGTTCGCGCAACTCAGGCAAAGAGGGCTCCTGCTTTACTTCCTTGGCTGGAGGAAATAGCTCTCTCCAGCCTTTTTCAAGTTCGGTTTTGCCAGTTGTGAAAAACGCCAGCCCTTTGACGTCTGTCGTCACCTTGGTTTCGGCATATCGGTAATCTTTATGGAACATCGCCAATGTTGTCCGCAATACTTCTTCATATAAATTGCGCTCGTCTTTTGCCAACCCCTCCAGTTTTCTGGCTGTCGGTATGGTTTTTGTTGGTATGATGGCGTAATGTTCCTGGACTTTAGAGCTGTCCACGAACCGCTTTTTTGGAGCTTTGGAAGAAATCGGGAACGGCGCGTTGATCAGCTGCTGGTATTTTTCAACTTGCCCGGCCAAATAACTGAACTCGCCCGGCGTAATGTGCTGGGTATCGGTTCTTGGGTAGCTGACAAGTTTTTTTTCGTACAATCCCTGCATGACAGACAAAACTTTAGCCGGACTGTATTTCCATTTTCGGTTGGCTGCTGCCTGCAAAGTTGATAAGGAATGAAGCTGTGGCGGCGGTGTGCGCTTTTCTGTGGTCTTGACCTGTGCCACGATGCCTTCTTCTTTGGCGGCAATGGCATGTTTAGCCAAGAGCTCTTCCGCTTCTTTCCACTCTTTTGCACGGAGCTTCGCCTTGCCCTTGTAGCGGTCTTTTTCCGCGTCAAAAACGCCTTCGATTTCATAAAAAGGCTCCGGAACAAACGCTTCAATTTCTTTTTCGCGCTGATAGATTAGAAATACAGTCGGCGTCTGGACACGGCCAATGGCAAAGACTTCGCGAATGCCTTTTTCCTGAAGCAGTAGCGAATACAAGCGGGATCCGTTCATGCCAACCAGCCAATCGCTGATTTGGCGGGCTTTGGCTTCCTGGTACAATAGCAGGTCCTGCCGGTTGTCCCGAAGCTCCTGAAAACCTTTCCTGACTTCATCGGCTTCTAGTGAATTGATCCATAACCGTTGAATCTTCTTGTTTTTGGCACCCGTCTGGTAATAGATGCTATAGAATATATTGGACCCTTCCCGGTCAACGTCACAGGCGTTGATGACCGTATCGGTTTGAAAAATCAATTTCTTAATGATGCCAAATTGCTGTGCCTTGCCTCTCGCCACCTGGAACTGGTAGGTATCCGGCAAAATCGGCAGCGCAGCCAGTGACCACCTGCCCCATTTCGGATCATAGGCCTTTGGTTCTTTTAATTCCACAAGGTGTCCGATGCCCCATGTGATATAGGCACCTTGCGGAAAAATCGCATCAGGTGCAACTTCAATATAGCCGTCACGTTTAATAGTTTTGAACGCTTCTGCATAGGCTTTGGCCTGACTCGGTTTTTCAGCGACTATCACTGGTTTCATGCGCTTCTTCCTTTCCTTTCGTTCTTACTCTTATTGTACTCTTTCAGCCAAAGATTCAAAGCAAAAAGACAATTCCCTGCATATTGGGGTATAGTAGGTTTTAACAGAAAGAAGTCAAAGAAAAGGGAGTCGTTCACTATGAACAACAAAACTGCTTTACTGGCAGGTGCGAGCGGACTTGTCGGCAACGAATTGCTCCATATCCTTTTAGACAGCCCTCATTACAGAGGGGTGAAAATCCTAGTTCGCCGTCCATTGGACATGGAACATGAAAAACTCGAACAGGTGATCACGGATTTCGATAAGCTGGACCATTACGCCAAGCACTTTGATGTCGATGATGTCTATTGCTGTCTCGGCACCACCATCAGAAAAGCCGGATCACAGGATGACTTCAAAAAAGTCGATTATGAGTATCCCTTAAGGATGGCTGAAATGGCAAAGTCCCAACAGGCAAAGAACTTTCTGATTATTACGGCCTTGGGCGCGGACGCTGAATCAAAAATGTTCTACAGCCGCATCAAAGGACAATTGCAGGTGCGCCTGAAGAAAGTCGGATTGACTGCGCTGCACATATTCCAGCCTTCTTTGCTGCTTGGAGATCGCCAGGAATTCCGGCTTGGTGAAAAAGCAGCTACGGTCCTAAGCCCGGCCATCAGCAAATTGCTGAGAGGAAAAATGAAAAAATACAAACCAGTTGAAGCAAGAAACGTGGCATTGGCAATGTATGAAGTGGCTCAAATCGAGCGGACTGGAAACTATACCTATCCATCCGACCGGATTGAAAAAATAAGCGCACAAAGCACTGGCAGATAAAAAAAAGAGGACGCCTTTTAACAAGGCGCCCTCTTTTTTCGCATTACAGAATATCTGCCCAGATTTTAATGGCTGTCCCTAAAATCAGCAAAGCCAGAATCCATTGCAGGTATTGCGTGTTCATTTTTTGCCCCAGCTTCGCCCCAAGAGGCGCTGCCAGTATACTTGCAACAATCATGACTGCTGCTGGTCCATACAAAATCTGATCGGTGACGATTTTACCGACTGTCGCACCGATGGAGGAAAGAAACGTAATCGCAAGCGAAGTCGCGATGGTCATCCGGGTTGGTATTTTCAATACAACCAACATGATTGGCACCAGTATAAAGGCACCGGCTGCTCCAACGATTCCAGCGGCAATACCGACAATGAATGCCAAACCTGCTGCCAGCCGTTTATTGAAGGTAACCTGGTCAAGCGGGATGTCATCGACGCTTTTTTTCGGCATGAACATCATAATAACCGCTATGGTCGCCAGTACCGCATAGACAATATTGATGGCCTGCTCAGACAGTAAAGTCGAACCGTAGCCGCCGATAAAACTCCCCACTAAAATGGCACCACCCATATAAACGATCAGGGTTTTATTCAAATAGCCGCTGCCACGGTAGGCCCAAACACCAGCGATGGTCGCGAAAAAGACCTGAATGGCGCTGATACCTGATACTTCATGGGCACTGAATGCCGTGTAACCCAGCATCACCGGTATATAGAGCAGCATCGGATACTTGATGATCGATCCGCCGATTCCTACCATCCCTGAAACAAAGGAACCTATAAAGCCGATGATAAAAATGACAATGATAAAGTCCATACTCATTTTATTTTACCTTTCTAAAAGGGAAAAGGGCATCATAGCGATGCCCTTCCATCCAGCTCTTAGCCTTTCTTGATCCAGAATGAAAAGACATCGCCATTTTCCTGTGAATCCATCAGCTCGTGGCCGCCTGATTTAGCCCAAGCTGCCAAATCCGCTTTCGCGCCTTTGTCAGTTGCCAGGATTTCAAGAACCTGTCCACTTTCCATTGCCTTCATTTCTTTTCTTGTTTTTACGATTGGCATTGGGCATGCCAGCCCTTTTGCGTCCAATACTTTATCTGCGTTCATCAAAATCTCTCCTTTAAAATTATCTCTATTTTACTTTATTACTATTTACTTATTTACTTAACGTACTGCACAGCGGTTTGGTCCAATTTCCATTTCGCGCTGCACTTCTTCATCCGGTGTAATTTTACCCATGTTCGTTTTGCGGATATCCTGATATGCATTCGGTTGCGGCGGCAGGTTCTTCGTGACCATGTCACGGAACTCCTGTTCGTCTGCAATATTCAGACCATGATTTTCCGCGAACAGGTCACCCAGCTTTTTGGAGACACTGCCATCTTCGTTCAACTCTTCAATGATCATGAAATGGGCCGGCAAAACAACAAGCTCGTCTGCCAGATCTTTGTAGCGTGTGTAAAGGGATTCTCTTAAATCGCCTACCCAGTCATCCGCAAGACCTGCAAGATCTGGACGCCCAATCGAGTCAATAAACAGAATATCGCCAGTCATCAGATAGCTCTGGTCCACGATGAATGACGTAGAACCAATCGTGTGCCCTGGTGAATAAAGAGCTTCAATTTCAATTTTCGAGCTTCCAATCGCTATTTCCAAGCCATTTTCCAGGTCCTCATATTCAAATACTACTTCTTCAGCATCTTTTGGCGGCAAGTAATAGCTTGCGCCCGTTGCTTCTGCAATCGCACGTCCTCCTGAAATGTGATCGGCATGCAAATGAGTATCAAATACGTGCTTGATTGCTGCGCCTTTTTCCTGCGCGAAGTCCAAGAAGATATCTGCCATACGGGTTGCATCAATAACAGCGGCTTCCCCATCAGAGATGGCCATATACGAAAGGCATCCCTTGCCAAGACGGACAAATTGATACAATTCGCCACCGTTACGCAACTCACCGACTTTCACTGGTTCCAGGTGCTCACTCCAGGCTTTCATACCGCCTTCAAGATAAGCTGCATGAACGCCTTCTTCTGACAGCATTTCCGCTACCATGACAGAAGAGCCTTCTTTTGCACAGACTACCAGGACATCTCTATCTGCCGGCAGGTCTGAAACCACTTCTTCGACGCCGTCCAATAAATCGAAATAAGGAGTATTCAAGTATTGGATATTTCCGCCTTCGATTTTCCAATCCGCAAAGGCATCACCATTTCGTACATCCAGGATGAACAATGGCTCGTTATTCACTACTTTTTTTGCAACTTCACTTGCTTTCATTGCTGTTACAGTCATTCTAAAATTACCTCCAAGGGTATATTTTTTTAAAAAAATTTTATTCCGTTTTCCCTGTCCAATTGTTCATGCCAGGTACTACGTTGTAAAGGCTGCCAAATCCTTTTTTGGCCATCATATCTCCTGCGATGCCGCTTCTTCTGCCAGAATGGCAAATGATATAGATCGCTTCTTCTTTTTTCAACTCATCCATCCGCGTATCCACTTCGCCTAAAGGGATATGGATTGCTCCTGGAATGTGCGCTTCTTCGAATTCATCTTTTTCCCGGACATCCAAAATCGTCATACGCTCATTGCCTTCAACCTTTTGGGAGAAATCAGCCAGCGGGATTTCCGGTATAGTAATAGTTTCTTCAGGAGCTCCAGCTCCATCTTTCCGAAGAAAATGGCGCAAAAGATCCCCTTCCGTTTCAGTTCCGATGTATAGATGTCCCGAACTTTTTGCCCATGCTTGAAGATCGGCTGTTGATCCTTTATCGGTTGCCAAAATCTCCAGCACTTTGCCTGAATCCATCGTTTTCATCATTTTTTTTGTTTTGACGATTGGCATAGGGCATGCCAGCCCTTTTGCATCTAATGTTAAATCTGTCTGTACCATTTAAGTTCCTCCTTGGAGTTCTGCCTGTTCGTTAACAGGATATTAGTTTGTTTGGCCGTCCCAATCCAGCATTCCGCCATCCATATTGGTGACTGTGTATCCCTGATTTTCAAGAAACCGCGTTGCTTGTCCACTGCGTCCACCTGAACGGCATACCATAATGTACTCCGTTGATTTATCGAGTTCACTCATCCGAAATTCCAATAATCCTAAAGGAATGTTGATGGCGCCCGGAATTTTCCCCGCTGCCACTTCATTCGTTTCCCGAACATCGATCAAGTTGGTGGGTTGGTTGCTTTCCACTAATTCCTGAACTTGCTGAGTTGTCATTGTTTTCATTGTAGATCTCTCCTTTATCTGCGGTAGTTGCTCATGCCGCCTCTGATATTTGTTATAGCGGCAAATCCATTCTTTTTCAATAATTGGCTGGCTTTGCTGCTGCGCATGCCACTTTGGCAAATGACCAGTACCTCTTTATCTTTTGACAATTCATTCATGCGTTTCGGCAATTCATTTAATGGGATGTTTTTAAAACCTTTAATGTGATTCCCTTTAAATTCTGCCGGTGTCCGCACATCGATATACTGCTTATCTTTTTTGCCTAGCTGCGTTTTCATTTCTTCGGTAGAAATTGATTCGATTCCTTTAGCTGGAGAAGTGAAGCGATATGCTATCCAAAGAACAGCAGCTCCAATCAGAATCCAGATGATCCATTCCATGCTGCACCTATCCCTTCCACTTTATATCCAATTAAATGAATAAGTTAACGTTGCCGTCTTCCGCATCTCCAAGATAAGCAGCAACACCTGCGTATTCAATGCCATCAAGCAATTCCTCTTTTTGCAAACCAAGAAGATCCATCGTCATTGTGCAAGCGATAATTTTAACTTCTTGCTCTTCTGCCATTTCAATTAATTGCGGTAAAGTTAATGCGTTATGCTTTTTCATAACCGTCTTGATCATTTTAGGTCCCATTCCGCCAAACTGCATATTCGATAAACCAAGTTTATCTGCGCCTCTTGGCATCATTTTCGCGAACATGGTTTCCAGACGCCCTTTTTTCAACGCTGGCGGGTTTTCTTTCCGTAATGCATTCAATCCCCAGAATGTATGGAAGATTGTCACTTCGTGATCGTATGCTGCAGCACCATTGGCAATGATATAAGCTGCCATCGCCTTGTCATAATCACCGCTGAATAATACGATCGTTGTTTTCTTTTGCTCTTGTGCCATTTTATTGCCTCCATTTTATATTACCCACAGGGGTATATTTTTTTACGAAAAAAAATAGCGTTTTATAGTGGCGCCGCACTTTCTTTATACCCTACAGGGTATACTAAAGCATATCTTTTTACTTGTCAAACAAAATTTCTTTTTATCTGCTTTTCACAAGTAAATCTACAGCTTCTTTTACCATACCTTCGGTACTTTCACCTTTTTCGATGCTTTCACGTACGCATGTTTCCAGGTTATCACTGACAATAACACCAATGGCTCGGTCAACCGCACTTCTTACTGCGGACAGCTGCATGACTACGTCTCTGCACTCCCCATCATTTTCAACCATTTTGATAACACCGCGAAGCTGGCCTTCTATTCTTTTCAATCGGTTCTCGACGAGTTTATCGTATTTCATCTTCATTCTGCCTCCTATAATACAAAGGATATATTGCTTACCCTTATATTATACCCCCAAGGGTATTAAGTCAATACATTAGCTTGCAATAGAGAGTGTTCCAGACAGCAACCATTGAAACTGAGCTTTCTACTTATTTCTACGCAGACTGATCAATACATTTGATTAAACGTTCTTCAATGTCTTCAGCAATCGATTTGATATTCTGATCTTCCACCATGCCGATCAATGCAGTGGGCTTTGGCATCCCAATTTTTACTCCATCGCTTTCTTTATAGACGACGATTTTACATGGCAGGAAATAACCGATCATCAGATTTTCCGACAGCACACGGTTTGCTTCTTTTGGATTGCATACCTCTAAAATAGTATAGGGGGTATCGAAATCTTCTCCTTTTTCCTGAAGTTTTGCCGTTAAGTCGAAATTCCATAGTACTCCGAATTTCTCCGCCTTTAAATTTTCTTCTAACGCCTCTACGGCTTCACTCACTGTTTTGGATGTATCTACCGTGTAATTAAACATACTATTATTCCTCCTCTTATTTTTTGGCTCTATAAGTACCCTACCCCGTATATATAGAGGTAAACACATTAAAAAAATTGCTCTCCACAAGGATAGATTACATATGGGGCATTGCTTAGTGGAATAAGCACTATCCTGCTGTGAATATACTGCACTCCGGTTCAGCTTTCTTGTACTCTCTTACAATTTCGTTTATTGCCAAACGAACAATGCCCAAATAATTGCGATGGCAGTAATGACAAAACTTGAATAGCCACCGACGATGAGTTGTTCCCTTAAGGAAAATGCGTTTTTTTGAAAGGCCAGAAATGTCGTGGGTGAGTGGATTGGCAAAATGGTGACACCACCGATAATCATAATGACTAAAAATGCAGAAGACATGACAGACAACTCCAGAATATCTGCGTAGTTCATAATGATAGGAAAAATAATGATCATTGAAGTGGAAGGAACGACAAACAGGAAGCGGAGGACAAAGATAAAACAAGCGATGTAGACCATATTCCCAAAATCACCAAGCCCATCCGGCAGAAAACCCATCAACTGTTCAGCGAGCACAAACGCAGTCCCGTTCTCTTCAATTATATACCCCAGAGAAAACGATGAGCCAAGAAGCAGAAAAGTTTCCCAATCATAATTTCTCACTGTTTTATTCGTTATCAGACTATTGGTCGGCATAGCATAGTAGCCAACCAATAGAAGCGGCGCCAAAACCAGGGGAACCTGCTGGTGGTCCAGGACAATCCAACTAACGATCATGATGCCAAAAGGCAGCATGATCCACCAAAACCTTGGCGGAAGTGCACCATCCTCCATTTCCGGAATTTTCAGATGAACAACGACTAGAGGAGCACTGCTCCACTTAAAGTAACACCAGACCCCAAAGTTTACAAGCAGCATCGCCAACCATAAAGGAGGGGCAATGCGCAAAAACCACCCCAGCCATGAAATCTCGATGCCCCCAAAGTCCTTCAGCAATTGCGCTGCCAGAATCGGAAATCCGCCGCCGGTAAATACAATCATTGTCGAATTCTGATTGAGCATTCCGATCACATACATGCAGTATTTGCGAAACAGGCTTTGCTGTCCAAAACCAAAACGCCCATTTACCTGTTCAATAATCGGTTCGAGTATACGAAACCGTGCGACGGCTGACGGTAGGAGGACGGGCATAAATAAAATAAGCAGAGGCAGACCGAGTAAAATTGCCCGGATTCCGCCTCTGCTGAATTTTATGATGATATGGGCAAATACCCCATCCACTCCCGCTTTCACTAAAGCGGCAGAAATAAGGGACAGCACTAAGATAAAGTAAAGAGCATTCGTCAGGAATCCCCTGAAGGCTTCTTCCGGCTCCTCTACAATACCGAACAACAGCATCAACCCAATCAGCAACAAGCTTGATGCCGCTACTGGCAATGGACTGAGTGTCCAGAAATAGATTGCAATCCCCAATAGCAGCAGTGTTGATTGCTGTTGGAGCGAATAGGCAGCTCCCATATCCGTACAGAAGAGACCGAACGCAGCTAAACCCAACAGCGGCATGCTAAGAGCCATGGTCGAAGTCCAGAAAAACTCACACGATCTCCTCCTTACATTTTAGCCAGCCTGCGACGGCCTCTCCATTTCAGAAGACCCGGTATAACAAGCGACAAGAAGGCAATGAGAATTAACGACAAAGGCAATGGGCTGTTGACAAAAATCGCTAAGTTGCCATTTGAAATCGTCATAGATTGTCTGAACGCCTGCTCCATCATGCCACCCAGGATGAATGCCAGGATAAACGGAGGAGCCGGAAAAGAAAAGACCCGCATAGCAAAACCCAATGCCCCAAAAACAAGCAGCATATAGAGGTCAAACACATTAAAGCTGATTGAATAGACGCCGATCAAACTGAACATAATGACCAATGAAATCAATAAAGGTCTTGGAATACTTAGGATTTTAGCCAGGTATGGAATAAGGGGCAAATTCAAGACCAAAAGAAAAATATTCCCTAAGTACATACTTGCAATAATTCCCCAAAAGATTTCAGGACGGTCAGTCATCAAAAGCGGACCCGGCTGGACGCCTAGTACCAGAAATGCTCCCAACATGACTGCTGTTGTTCCTGAACCTGGGATACCAAGACTCAGCAGCGGCACAAATGCGCCACTTGTTGCTGCGTTGTTGGAACTTTCTGGAGCAGCTAATCCTTTAATGGATCCTTTTCCGAATTCCTCTGGATTTTTCGAAATCCGTTTTTCGAAAATATAACTGATGAACGAAGCGATTGTTGCACCTGCTCCAGGCAATACACCCAGGATGAATCCAACAAATGATTGGCGCGTCATCGGACCGCTCATCTCTTTCAAGTCTGCTCGTGTTACCTTCAGACTTCCAAGCTTTTGGTCATCACTCAAACTGCGATTTTTTCGGTTGAGGACCAGCATACATACTTCTGCAATGGCGAACAAGCCAAGTGCAATAATCAAAAAGTCAAATCCATCAAACAAGTTTACATTTCCGAAAGTAAATCGCTGTGTACCGGTTTGTGGGTCAATCCCTATAGTAACAACCATCACTCCGGCTACAGCAGATATCATGGCTTTTATAGTAGAACCTTCAGATAAACTTGAGATGGCCGTCAGCCCCATCAGCATCAAAGCGAAATAGGCGGGTGGCCCAAAGGAAATTGCCACACTGGATAAAGCAGGTGCCAACAGCATCAGCATGATGACCGATACCGTCCCACCAAAGAATGAAGCTATCGCTGCGATAGCCAGCGCTTTCCCTGCCTTGCCTTGCTGGGCCATTGGATAACCATCAAAAGCAGTTGCAACGGTACCTGATATTCCTGGAGCGTTCAATAGGATTGAAGAGGTCGATCCACCAAATACCGCTCCATAATAAACACCAGCCATCATTACCAGTGCCGGTGCCGGATCCATTCCGTATGTGATGGGGATCATAATCGCGATGGCGCTGATTGGTCCCAGGCCAGGCATCATCCCGATCAGTGTACCTACGATTACACCGATTAAAACAAACAAGATGCCTTCCCAGCTTAAAGCGACTTGGAAACCTGTTATCATTCCGTCAAAAGCATTCATAAAATCCACACCCCCTATATTGGTAAAATGCCTCTAGGCAGCGAGATTCCTAACGCAAAAACAAAAATCGCGTACATGCCCAAAGGAAATAAAATTGAAACGATGATATTTGTTTTCCATTTGGTATAACCCAAAAACCAGGAACTGAAAAAAATAAACACAGTTGTCATAATGATGAACCCAATTAGTTCAAATAATAGAATATAGAAGAAAATCATCGCAAAGACAGCCAATAACACCAGCAATTCTTTCTTTGGAATGTTGCGCTTCTCTTTTTCAGCTTCAGTCTCAATAACTCTAGAGAAAAACAAAGCAGCTGAAAGGACAAGCATCAGTACACCCAAGCCTTTTGGGATAACATCTGCATCTATAGGAGCATACGGATAATTGGGCAGCTGAAAGCTCAAGAACAAGTAAATGGCTGCAATGATAAATAGGATAAGACCGATTCGTTGATTTATTGTTGACAGCAAATGGAACGCCTCCTTCAGACTGAAAAGAGAGAAACCGAATAATGACTATTCGGTTTCTGCTTCTTTTAGTTTCCTAAACCTATTTCTTCCAATAGTATTTCGATTTCTTCATACTCAGCATTCAGAAACTCTTCATATTCTTCCGAATTCATGTACATTTCGTTCCATCCATATTTCTTACGCACTTCAGCAAATTCTTCAGATTCACTCAGTTCCTGGAATTTCGCTTCGTAAAACTCTACTGCCGCTGGGTCCATGTTTGGCGGTCCAAAGAATCCACGCCAGTTGATGAAGCTTTCATCAATCCCTTGTTCAATGGCTGTAGGGAAGTCTGAAAGAACTTCACCTTCCAAACGTTCTTCAGCTGTTATGCCGAGAATTTTGATGTTTCCAGCACGCACTTGTTCAACCACTTCACCTACGCCTGTTGAAAATACATCAACCGATCCGTTCAAAACTGAAGTCAATGCCCCGCCATCCTGGTCGGACACATACTTGATCTTTGTCGGGTCAACACCTGCCGCTTTTGCGATGCGGACAAACTGCATGTGATCCATACTGCCTGGTGCGGATGTTCCGACGACCGTCACACTTTCAGGATCTTCTTTCATCTGGTCGAACAAGCTATTCAAGTCGTCCCATTCGCTGTCTGCGCTTACCGCAAAAGCACCGTAATCTGCAATCATATTGGCTAATGGTGTAAAGTCTTCATGGCCAAACTCGGATTGTCCATTTAAAGGGACGAACATCAATGGAGGAGATGACACAAACAAATTGTAAGGACTGTCATCTTGTCCATGAATGTAAGCCCAGGCAATCGCGCCTCCGCCACCTTCTTTATTGACGACTGTCATATTCTCTTCAAGGATTCCTGTTTCTCCGAAGACCCTTGCCACTTCACGGGCCGTTGTGTCCCAGCCGCCACCTGCTCCTGCGGGTGCTACCATTTCGATGTTTTGTGAAGGTTCAAACGCTCCACTTTCACCTGTTTCCCCGTTCGTGGATTCTTCCGAGTTGCATCCAGCGAATACTAAAGCACTGGCAGCTAAAATAGTTGTAAGCATAGTCTTTTTCATTTAATTTCCTCCTCGTGTTTTTTAATTAACCTGAGTATAACTTTGAATTTTCAGAATGTAACCGTTTGCAAAATAAGTTGTATAAAGAGTTTAGAATGCTTTTTGTTCATAAAGTTCACGCAAAAAAAAAAAGACTGATTGCTGGAATCAGTCTTTTTTCATATAATAATGCCGTTCTGGCCTTCCGACAATCCCATACGCCAATTCAGCAAAACATTCGTCAATGGCCACAAGATGTTCCAAATAACGGCGGGCCGTCGTTCGGGAAGCACCCATCTGCTCTCCCATTTTTTCAGCAGTGATGCCCAATGGTTGTCCCGTTAACACCTCTCTAACCTTCTGCAAGGTCAGTGGATCGATTCCCTTTGCCCCAGCGACTGGTTTTTGAATAAGCTCAACACCAAAGAAATCATCCAGAAAATGCTGATCAATGTCGCTGGTGTTTTGCAGCGTTTTTTTATTTTCTATATATTTAATGATTGTCGAAACAAACCTTTCCAAGGTAGCCGGCTTGATGATGATGCCTTTTACACCTTTGCGGATAGCCGTTTCAACATATGCCTTATCATTTTCAGCTGATACCAGGATAATGTCGGTGTGGGGGCTCGCTGCACGGATATCATCAATCAAATCGATGCCTAAGCCATCGGGCATATAGTTGTCCAGAATGACCAAATCAACTTTATGCTTTTTTACCGCTTTTAAGGTTTCTTTGCAGTTGCCTGCTTTCCCGAGTAAATTCACTTCGGGGATTTTCTGCAGGAATTGTTCATGGATATTTGCCACACGAAAATCATCTTCGGCAATATATACGTGTATCATTCATATCTCCCTACTTTCCTATTTCGGCAAAAAGACTGTGAAGACGGTGCCTCGCTTCAATTCCGAATCGACTTCTATCGTCCCTTTCAATTCCTCAACTGCTTGCTGCACAATTGCCAGTCCATAGCCTCTGTCTTTTTTCCCAAGCTTTGTTGAAAAACCCAGATTGAATAAGTTTTTCATGTGCTCAGACTGAATGCCACGGCCGGTGTCTTCTACTTCAATGACCAAATCACGGCCCAAATCGGTGACAAAAAAGGATACCTCTTTGGTAGGTTGCTGCGCTACTTCTTCAATCGCATTGTCTATCAGATTCCCTAAAATATGAATCAGCTTGGCAATATCGAAATGTTCCGGGAGTGCCTCTAGTGAGCTATTTTCATCAATTATCAGGTTTACTTTGTTTTCAGAAGCCTTTCCCATTTTGCCAAGTAAAATGGCCTGAACTTTTTTATCCTGAATATGGTCCAGCATATGTTTTGTCTGGATTTCGTGAATCCGGGTTTCCCGTTGAATCAAGTCAATGGCTTCCTCTTTTTGTCCAAGCTGCAGCAATCCTGATATCGCATACAGCTTATTGGAATATTCATGGGTTTGAGCCCGCAGCCCTTCTGAATACTGCTGGATTTCCGACAAAGTCTCTAATACTTCCTGAATATCCGTTTTCTCACGAAAAGTTGAAACCACGCCAACGATTTGGCCTTCATGCGTGATTTGCGTACGGTTGATGATAAGCACCTTATTGCCGATCAACATTTCCTCGTTGCGGACTGTTCTCTCGGATTGCAGGGCTTCTTTCATTTTTGATTGGGGTATGACTTCAGCAATATCGGAATTGATCGAAGCTTGCGTAAGTCCAAGCATCCTTTCTGCAGATTGATTGATTTCTGTGATTTTCCCTTGATTGTCAATGGCCACCACCCCTTCGACTATTGAAGAAAGCAAGGCTTCACGGTCCCGGTACATTGCCGCTATTTCTCGCGGCTCCAGCCCCATTGTTTCTTTCCGGATATTCCTGGCCAGCAGGATGCTGCCGATTATCCCGATCGCCAATGCCAGCAACACGAACTGCAGCAGCTCTAAAGTTTTCCCGATGATCAACTGTTGAACATCCTCCAGCAAATAACCAACCGACACTAATCCCACTACATTGCCATCGCCATCGAAGATTGGGGCTTTCCCCCTCAAACTCGGACCCAGTGAACCCCGGGCTTCAGATGTATAAAATTCGGCGTTTGCCAATGCCCGGTCATTGTCGCCCCCGACCATTTTTTTGCCGATTTGCAAAGGATTGGGGTGAGAATAACGAATTCCTTCTTTATTTCCAACTACAATAAATTCCGCTCCAACTTGCCTTCTCATATATTCAGCTAAAGGCTGTATGCTATCTTCCGGATTTTGATCATCCATTGCTTTAACGATACTTGGCATCACGGAAATGCCGATTGCGGTTTCCAATGCACGCGTGCCGACATTTTCTTTGGTGTCGCCAATTTCGTTATAGATGACAATTCCTCCAAAAACAATGGTGACAAATAGGATGAGTGACATACTCAATAAAATAATTTTCGCTTGAAGCGATAGATTCCGCATATTGGATACTCCTAAACAATACTGAATTTTTAATATTTAGAGTCTATCACACTTCGTGTAAAGAAAATGCTCGTTTTTAAGACCGCCCAAACAAAAAAATTCATCCATTTTTGAAATGGATGAAGTAAGTTGAAGAAATTTAAAGTTCCGTTCTGATATCCGCCTGCAATTCAATTTCCACATTGCCTTTGATTGCACGTGTGATCATGCAGGAACTTTCAGCTTTTTCGGCCAGTTTCTGCGCCAATGACAAGTCCTTTTCCGAAGCGTCAGCTTTCAGCACCACTGTGGGTTTATGGATGATGCGCTTATAGGTAATGACACCTTTTTCCACTTCCACAATGCCTTCTGATTCCATCGTCAGCGATTGTTTTTCCAATTTGCTGCGTTCCATCATAGCGGCAAGCGTAATGATGTAACAGGTCGCCGCAGCCCCCAGCAGCATCTCATCCGGATTCGTGCCAATTCCCGGACCATCCATTTCAGGAGGAATTGAAATTCGGGTCTTTAAACTGCCGACTTCAATGTCTCCCACATCGTTGCGGAGACCAGGCCAATCCGCCTTTAAATGAAAACTATGCAATGCCATATCCATTCTCTCCTTCATATACTCGTTTTTTGTAATTCCAACTATATAAGTTGAACTGATGATCTTCGCCTACTGATATTCCGCAAATCAACTCCGCTTTCGGGCCCGCAGGATGCGGGTCATGCAGCTGACGTCGCGTAGGGTTGGGCGAAGCAATGTGTATAGGCAACCCTCTTCCATTCAATAGTATTTACTTCTTTCATTATTTCAGTCACAGTAGAATTAACGCAAGCAAATAGGAGGAACACCCAATGGATGTCATTATACGACAAGCGCGTTCGGAAGATGCAGAAAAAATCGCACCGCTTATTATCAATGCAATCGGCGACATCGCTGACCATATGACGGCGCAAAAAGAGCCGGCAGCTGTACTGGAAAAAGTAGTGGGTATGATCCGCGGGGAACACACACGCCATAGCCACCGCTATACTTATACCGCCACAGTAAATGGGGCTATTGCCGGTGCCTTGGTGCTTTATCATGGCAATCAAGCCGCAGCCCTGGACCGCTTTTTAATTGAACAGCTCAAAAAGCAGGGGCATTATCGGACAATTGAACCTGAAGCCCATACTGATGAATGGTATATCGATACCGTTTCAGTCGATCCAGCCTGTCAGGGGCAAGGAATCGGCTCCAAGCTATTCGATTTTGCAGAAGAGCTGATTCTTTCTCAAGGAGGCGGCAAACTTTCGCTGAATGTCGACATCGATAAAGAAGGTGCCATCCGCCTGTACAAACGCCTCGGCTATTCCATTTCCGAACCGTGGACCATTATCGGTGAGCCTTTCCACCATATGGTCAAAGTGATTTCCCGAAAAGCGGACAAAGCGTCATTTGCTAGTGACACCCTTTAAAATAGATAAAAGCCGCTCCAGATTTTTCTGGAGCGGCTTTCTGTATGGGAAGTATTATTCGGCCATCCACTCAGGCTTACCGAAACCTTCAAATTCCGCATCGATTACTGCTTCAAACTCTTCCGATTCTACAATTTCCACTAAGTCCTGCGCCAATTCACTTTCTTCATTTTCAGCATTGACCGCTACAACATTGCGGTATTGGTCCGGCATATTCTCAAGTGCCAATGCGTCAAGAAGATCCATGTCCGCAGCTATTGCAAAGTTTCCGGGTACAGCCGCTAAATCAGAGCCATCAACCGCACGCGGCAACTGGCCTGCTTCGATTGGCTGAAACTCCAGGTTTTTTGTATTTGTGACGACATCTCTCTCCGAAGCTTGAAGAACTTCCGCTTCAGGATCCAGCTCAACCAAGCCTTGATCCTGCAGCATCAGCAAAGCGCGTGCGCCATTTACCGGATCGTTTGGAATCGCGATAGTCGCTCCATCCTCAACAGCTTCCAATGAATCGAATTGATTTGAATAGATGCCCATAGGCGCTGTCGGCACAGTAATCAGTGCAGACAGGTCCATGCCGTTCTCCTGTTCGAAGTTTTCCAGGTAAATCGTGTGCTGGAACAGGTTGGCATCGATATCGCCGCCATCAAGCGCTACGTTCGGCTGAATGTAATCGCTGAATTCCACCAGTTCCACCGTATATCCTTTTTCTTCCAGACTAGGCACGATTGCCTTGCTCAGCATATCGCTGTATGGTCCTGCGGTTGCCCCTAATTTAATGTCCTTCGAAGCTTCTTCTGTCGTTCCTGCAGAGTCGCTTTCTTCTCCGCCGCCGCATGCTGCCAATACCAATGCGCTCGCTGCCAATACCAATCCTAATTTTTTCATGTTATTCTCCCCTTATCGTTTATCGATGGCTTTCGCTGTATAATCTCCTGCCTGTTGAATCAATTGGACCAGCACAATCAAAATGACGACTGTGACGACCATGATGGTGTTATCGTACCTGTAATAACCGAAGCGGATGGCTAAATCTCCAATGCCTCCGCCTCCCACAACGCCAGCCATGGCTGAATAGGCGACTAGGCTGATGATGGTCAATGTAACACCCTGGATAATGCTCGCTTTCGCTTCAGGAAGCAGAACATCTTTAATGATCATCCACGGTGTCGCCCCTACTGCAATCGCGGCTTCGATAACGCCTTTATCGATTTCACGGAGTGAGTTTTCCACAATCCGTGCGAAAAAGGGAATCGCTGCAACAGATAAAGAAACACTTGCCGCGATCGGGCCGATTGTCGTTCCTGTAATGAATTTCGTCAATGGGATGAGTGCCACCAATAGAATAATAAATGGAATGGAACGCACGATGTTGACAATAAAACCAACCACAGCATTGACCGGCTGATTTTCAAGAAACAAGCCGCGGTCTGTAATGAATAACAAGATTCCCAATGGCAGGCCAACAATCAGCGCCACACCCAATGAAATGCCGATCATCGTCAATGTCTGAAAAAAGGCAGTCTGTATTTCCGGCCACAATTCAATAATTCGTCCCCATTCAATGCCCATTCGGAATCACCTCCACAATTGCTGATCTGCTTTCCATATACTTTAATGCGTCCATAACAGCGGTTGAAGTTCCTTTCAGTTCCATGATGAAAATGCCAAGAGGTTGTTCCTGAATATACTCGATTGCTCCGTGCAAAAAGTTTCCTTTTACCGGATAATTCTGCAGCATATCGGAAATCACTCCTTCTCCTGCTACATCGCCTTTGAACAGCACTTTCACCAGCGTACCCGTAAATTCGCTCAGGATATGCTCTGGTACATTGAATGATACGACACTGGAAATGAATTCCTTGGTCAATTCCTTTTGGGGATCAGCAAAAATATCATAAACCTGGCCTTCTTCGATAACGCGTCCGCCTTGCATGACGGCCATCCGGTCACAGATTTCCTTGACGACATTCATTTCATGCGTTATGAGGACAATGGTGATATTCAATTTACGGTTGATGTCTTTCAATAAACGCAAAATGGATAACGTCGTATTGGGATCGAGTGCGGATGTTGCTTCATCGCACAACAGCACGGCCGGATTGTTGGCAAGTGCTCGTGCGATGCCGACGCGCTGCTTTTGGCCGCCGCTCAACTGGGCTGGATAAACATCCCGCTTGTCGGATAAACCGACCATTTCCAACAGCTCTTCCACACGGGTTTTGATGCTTTTTGCAGGAGTTCCTGCTGCCCGAAGCGCAAAAGCGATATTGTCATAAACCGTCTTTTGGCTGATCAGGTAAAAATGCTGGAAGATCATACCGATTTTCAAGCGCGCTTTTCTCAGCTGATCCCCATTGAGTTGGGTCAAATCTTTGCCGTCCACTGTAACGCTGCCCGAGGTCGGCCGTTCGAGCAAATTGATGCATCGGATCAGGGAACTTTTGCCGGCACCGGAATAGCCGACAATCCCGAAAATCTCGCCTTTTCCTACTTCCAGTGAAACATTGTCCACTCCGGTGACTGTGCCATGCTTAGTTGTGTAAGTCTTTGTCAATTTCTCAATCTGTATCATAGCGTCCTCCCGGCAATAAAAAGATGCCTCTTTCATCAAGAAAGAGACATCGAAAATTTTAAGTTCTCGACTTATCTTCCGAAACGTTTTTCCGTTCCGCAGGACTTGGCACCTTCCCAGTCGGGGGTTGCCGGACGTCATAGGGCCTAACCCTCGGTCTCTCTTGATAAGTTCATATTATTTGATTGAATTTTATGTTACAGGCATTATTACGGAGTGTCAATCGACTTTTCGAACTTTTCGTACAACTTCTCACGGCGGTCGTCAAAAACCGGTATCCGTTTCCGGACTTCTTCCACTTCAGCTAAATCGATTTCCACATACCCGACACCTTCTTCTTTCTTCATATCCAGACGAACTTCTCCCCAGGGGGCAATTACCATCGTGCTGCCGCCAAATTCATTGTTCGGATCGCTGCCGATGCGGTTCACCGCAACGATAAAGCATTGGTTCTCGATGGCACGCGCCTGCAGCAGGATGCGCCAATGATCAATCCGGGCTTCCGGCCATTCCGCTGACACAAAAATAAGTTTTGCGCCGTTCAGCGCCTGGGCACGAATCCACTCAGGAAAACGGATATCATAGCAAATGACTCCGCCGTAGACGGTACTTTCCAACTCGAATGTACCAAGGGATTCGCCTTCTTCAAGGTGGATGTGCTCATCCATTAAGCCGAAGCGGTGTGCTTTATCGTATTCTGAAACGAGCTTGCCGCTTTTATCGACGACATACATCGTGTTATAGAAACCACCATTTTTTTCCGTTGAAACAGAGCCACCGACAATATTGACCTTATGTTCTTTTGCAAAACTCTTCAGCAACTCCACAGTCCGGTTTGTATTGTCTGCCAATGTGCCGAGCTCTGTCAATGCATATCCCGTATTCCACATTTCAGGCAGAACGATGGTTTCCGCTCCACCTTCGGCTGCTTCCCTTAAATAGTCCATGACCCGCTGATAATTCAGTTCCGGTTCTCCAAAAGCGATATCCATCTGTACGCATGCAATTTTCATATTTTCTCCTCCAGTAGACAAGTTAACTTAAACTCTATAAGATTTGGGTTAGATGTGCAATTATTTCGAAAACAAGGAGAATCTCATGGAATTTTCAAATCGCCTGCAAAACCTGCCCCCACAATTTTTTGCTTCACTCGTTGCCAAAACGAGTAAAGCCATCGCTGAAGGGCGCGATGTCATCAACCTTGGCCAAGGCAATCCCGATCAGCCGACGCCTGGCCACATCATCAAAGCGCTGCAAACGGCTGCGGCCGATCCCAAAACCCATAAGTATTCGCCTTTTCGCGGCATTGCTGAACTGCGCCAGGCTGCAGTGGATTTCTACAAACGCGAATACGGCGTCGATATCGATCCCGATCTTGAAGTGGCCATCTTGGCAGGAACAAAAATCGGCCTTGTCGAATTGCCACTGGCATTGCTGAATCCTCAGGACCTCTTGCTGCTGCCGGACCCTGGCTACCCTGATTACCTGTCCGGCGCCCCGCTTGCCGACATCGGCTATGAGCTGATGCGTCTGGATCCGGTAAATGGCTATTTGCCGAATTACAGTGAGCTGCCGGAGTCCGTCCGATCACAGGCTAAGCTCATGTACCTCAACTACCCGAACAATCCGACAGGTGCCGTGGCGAGTAAAGAGTTTTTTGATGAGACTGTCGCTTTTGCAAAAGACAACGGCATTGCTGTTGTTCATGATTTCGCTTATGGTGCTGTCGGATACGAAGGAAAAAAACCGGTAAGTTTCCTACAATCCGAAGGAGCCAAAGAAGTCGGCATCGAGATGTATACCTTATCGAAAACCTATAATATGGCTGGCTGGCGCATCGGATTTGCTGTTGGCAACTCCAAAATGATTGAAGCGCTGAACTTGATCCAGGACCATTTGTTCGCCGGCTTATTCCCCGCGGTCCAACTGGCTGCAGCCGAAGCACTGAATGCTGATCAGCATTGCGTGGATGAGCTGGTGGACCTTTATGAGAACCGCCGAAATGTCCTCGTTGCAGAATGCTCACGCATTGGCTGGGAAATTGACGCACCGCAGGGTTCGTTCTTTTCCTGGCTGCCAGTTCCTAAAGGATTTTCAAGTGTAGAATTTGCTGACTTTCTTCTGGAGAAAGCAGATATTTCCGTTGCTGCCGGCAGTGGATTTGGCGATGGCGGAGAAGGGTTTGTCCGTGTCGGATTATTGGTTGATGAAACCCGTATCATCGAAGCAATAGACCGGATCGATAAACTAAACTTATTTTAAATCGCAAAAAGACAGCTGCCCAACTTTAGGGTAGCTGTCTTTTTGCGTTTCCGAGTAGTTAACTGTTTTTCTTTATTCCACAATCCCAACATGATCTAGAGGAGAAAGCCTGATTTTCACTTCACCTACGATGGAGTCTTGGGAAATAAAACCTAAAACTCTGGAATCCATGCTGTTTAAACGGTTATCCCCCAATACATAATAGGATTCAGCAGGTACAGTAAATTCCTGAAAATCCTCAGTCAGCCGGGCAAGGTCCTGCTGCTCTGCTATTTCGCGGTTCTTATCCAAATAAGGCTCAGCTTCGGCCTTGCCATTCACATATAATTGATCATCTTCCATGGAAATGCGGTCACCCGGAACCCCAATCACCCGCTTGATGAAATTCACTCCAGTTGGTGCTGTGAATACGATCATATCAAAATTTTCTATCGCATAAATCTTCACCAGCATGACTTTGTCATCGTCTTCGAACGTAGGCATCATGGATTCGCCATGAACGGCTACGGGTTCAAACAGGAAATGCCGGGACATCAGGACAATAAGCACTGTCAAAAAGATGACCCGCATCCAGGAAATCGATTCTTTTACCGGATCTTCAAACACATTGTCCCCTCCTGCTCCTTGCTCATTTCATTTTATTATAATACGCCTTCTGCTTTGTGCCTACTTTCGATGGTTTTGCTGTTCAGTTGCTCATTTTTCTAGATGATCGTGCGGGCTGAAAAGATCGGCAACCTGTTTTCCCAAGTGCCTTACCAGCCTACGCAACTCTTTTCTATAGGCTCCATCGGCGTCTGAATCGTCAGACTTTTGAGCGTAGTGCAATTTTATGTTACACTCAATAAAAAATGTAGGTGATTGGAATGGTAGGAAGAAATGATCCATGCCCATGCGGCAGCGGCAAAAAATACAAGAAATGTCACGGGAAACAGCAAACTGTGTCCATCAATGATTTGGTGAATGAAGAACTGTTCAAAGTACGCCAACAGTTCTTCTCGGAAAACCCGAATCAGGAGCAACTTGAGGATTTCCGTGAACTTCAACAGGAGTGGCAGCCGCGCTTAATGCAGTCAATGGCTGAAAACGATGCGCAGGCATTCGTTATCGAGAATTTCCTGTTCATGAAAAAACCGGAACTATGGGAAGACTTTTTAGCTAAACAAATCGAGATTGCTCAACGCCCTTCAACTAAAGAAGTGCTTGAAAACTGGAAAGACGTAAAAGTATTCCTTGGACAATACATCGAAGGCAATACAGAAACGGCTCAGTTCACAGATATCTTTACGGGTGAAACGCTCCAAATGGCCGATCAGCCGCCAACAGATATGGAAAATGGACAAGGCTTGCTGGCAATCCTTCTTCCAGATTCCCGTGTTGGAGAAAAAGGTGTCTTGTTCCTTAACGGCTATTTGACGGTTGTCGGTGAGTTCAAACCGTTCTTTGAGCAGCTGAAAGCACAAATTGCTGCTGAAAATGCTTCACAGGACGAAAGCTACCTGCGCGACAATTACTTAGCGGTTGTTGAACAAATCGTCAAGTATTCGACTGGAAGTGTAGAAGAAAGTATCCAGCTCTCTCCAGAACATGATTCAGTTATGGCAGAACTCGATAAGCATATCGAGCAGGCTGATTTTGATGAAGAGACAATCAGCAACATCACCAGCATCCTAAACAGCTACCTTGTCAGCCAGCAGCCAACTGTCCAAAAACCGGAAGCTCTTGTTGCCGGATATTGGAGATTCCTGCAGGATCACGAACTGATCAAAGGTCCGATGCTTGCTGCAAAAGACTTAAGCGAAAAATTCGGTGTTTCTTCAAGTACGATTTTGAAGCGTTCAAAAGAGTTTGGCACTTATTTCGAAGAATTGTTAGCCAAAAAATAAACTTCACTCAGTCCGAAGGGGGATTTGTTCTTCCCTTAAGGCCTTTGAAGCAGCAAAAAGGAGTAGCCGCGGCTACTCCTTTTTTTCTTTTTCTTTTCTTCGGAAGGTAATGAGAATATAAATCAGAATTCCTGATACCACAAAAAATAAATACAGTCGAATAAAGTAAATCTGAAGCCATAGCGTATTGGTCAAATTGAAGATAAAATTGATGAGGGTCAAAATAGACAGCAACACTCCTACAACAAACACCAGCAAGCCGGCATAACGGATCAGTTTCTGGAAAGATTCCATGTTGATCGCTCCCCGTTGAACATAAGTTATCTAATACTATTCCCTTTATGGAAAACGCCAATCCTTTCCACTGTCATTTTTGCTTGATTCATGTTTGTTGATAACTCTAGAGGGAATCATAAAGAACAGCAGGATAAACACACCAACCATCGGTTCACAGGTAAAACTCTCTACATCTCTCCCCTTTATGCACAGTAAATACGCCATTTTTGTGTGCTATGTGGATAAGATGTTTGGATTTTATTGATATTCTTGCATAAACAAAAGTTATCAACATGTGGATAACTTCATTAAAATCTTTGAATAAAAGGAGGACTAAAATGTTTGAAATTACTTTTGATAGTTTTATAAGAATCGTGACTGTCGGATTTCTTGCGTACGTGGGATTAGTCATTTTCCTGCGTATTTCAGGCAAACGGACATTAACCAAATTGAACGCCTTTGACCTAGTTGTAACCGTGGCTTTAGGTTCGACACTAGCTACGGTTTTACTGGACAATAATATCACCTTGCTTGAAGGATTGACCGCATTTGCTCTATTGATATTTTTACAGTATTTTATCACTCTTCTTTCTGTCCATTCCGATTGGTTCAATGACATTATCAAATCAGAACCCCGCCTGCTGTTTCTGGACGGACAATTTGTGAGAAGCGCCATGAAAAAGGAACGGATCAAGGAAAGCGAAATCCTACAGGCCATCCGCAACACTGGCTTTGGTTCCACCGACAAAGTAAAAGCAG
This sequence comes from Planococcus sp. ISL-110, assembly GCF_018613575.1. GTDB lineage: Bacteria > Bacillota > Bacilli > Bacillales_A > Planococcaceae > Planococcus. Next base: position 67,873 of record NZ_JAGGPX010000008.1, on the reverse strand, counting down.
TTGTCTTGGAGACGGACGGTAGCCTATCAATCATCAGCAGTGAAACGGGCAATTCTATGAAAAACGTGAATTCGGGAGATGAATCGGTCATATAATACTTTCCAATAAAAAAAGGTGCATGGATGTTATTCCATGCACCTTTTGCTATTATCTTGGTGTCTTCACTCTCATTTTCCGGTGTTCACGTCTGGCAGGTGCTGTTTCAAAAAACCGCTTTTCGCCTTCGGATTCTGCCAAAACAGGCGGTACAGGAGTCGGCTTTCCATCGTCTCCCATCGCGACCATCGTCAGAAATGATTCCGTCGTCAGCTTTTCTTCGCCTGTTTGCAGGTTCTTCGATTTTACCCGAACATAAACTTCCATGGAAGTCCGTCCGGTTGAAGTGACATTCGCTTCCAGTTCCAACACATCTCCGACACGTGCAGAAGACAGGAAATCCACCGAATCGATTGATGCCGTCACCACTACTTGGCGGCGTGCATGCTTCATTGCCGTGATTCCTGCAATTTCATCGATATAGGCCAATACCTTGCCGCCGAATATGGAATCCATGTGATTGGTGTCCGGTGGGAGCACCAACTTTGTCTGGATTGTTCTTGATTCTTTCATCGGTCTTGCTTCCATTGCCATCATCCCTTTCTCTATTGCCCTGTCAGCAGGGGTTTCCCAAAACAGCAGGCTTTCCTTTATAATATAATGAAATTGGAGGGATACTTTATGTCAGAGTTATTGAATATTTTAAACACACCCCAATTCCAATCAAAAGCGACCTTAAAGCGCCAACTTTGGCAGCTTGGCATTGCTTCAGGAGACGCGGTAATGGTCCATTCTTCCCTGAAGTCCATGGGATGGATCGCTGGAGGCGCTCAAGCGGTCGTAGAAGCTTTAATGGAAACCATTACTGAAACCGGCACCTTAGTCATGCCCGCCCAGTCTGTGGACAACTCAGACCCTTTTTATTGGATGGAGCCACCGGTTCCCGAAAATTGGCACCAGCCGATCCGTGAACAGCTCCCTGCCTTCGATCCCCACTTAAGCGGATTGCGTGGGATGGGCAAAATCGCAGAATGCTTCCATCGCCATCCCGCGGCCATCCGAAGCCCCCACCCTTCGCATTCCTTTATCGCATGGGGGAACCAGGCAGCCGACTGGATGAGTGAACAGCCTATAGATGATTCTTTCGGAAAAAAATCGCCGCTCGCAAAAATGCTGCAAGCTAACGTGAAAATCTTGTTTATTGGTGTCGGCTTTGATTCGTGCACGGCTCTCCACTATGCTGAGTTTGTTCAGGAAAACCGCTCTACTTTCCCGCAGGGAGCAGCAATTTTGAAGGACGGACAGCGAGTATGGCAAATATATGATTGTGTGGAAATGGATTCGGATCGTTTTCCGGAAATCGCCAAAGCCTTTCCGGGCGGCATTTCTGAGGGCCTGCTAGGGCAAGCCCAAACCCGCCTCGTGGAAATGGAACCTCTGGTTAAATTCGGAATCGACTGGCTTCAGAAGCATTCTATATCGTAAAAAAACAGAAAATGCCAGCGCTCTCCGAGCAGCTGGCATTTTCATGGAGTGATGATTTCATCCAACAGCCTTTCCAGACGATTGTTGTCCTTATTGAACGAGTCAACAAAAGCGTTGATAATCTCTGCAGGCTCCCGCACTTTTTCCCAGTCCAGCCGGTAACCGGCGTTCACTAAAAGCTGTCGTGCGAATTCCCGGATACTGCGCCCATTGCCTTCCCGAAAAGGATGTAAAGCATTCAATTCCGACAAAAAATAAGCAAGCCGTGAAATCAGCTGATTTCGCGGCAATCTCTTTAGGTAATTCTCTGCTTTCAATTCACCAAAAATTTTCAGCAGATGCACCTCAATATGTTTCGGGTGAGCAAAAGAAGAAGAACCTTTGGAAATCATTTCTTTCCTCAGTTCTCCAGCAAACGGATAGACATCCTGAAGCAGATATTGATGAATGGCCAGAAATGCTTGAACATCCAGGGGATCTGCCGGTTTATGTATCTGCAGTTCCGAGAGACGGAGCAAAGAGTAAACCTTCTCGAGTTTCTTCAGTTTTTCTTCATTCTGCACATCGAACAGATTCATCAATACATCGGTTCTGGGGTAGCAATACATCGAGGTGTGCTGATACTTAGACATCGAACTTCCTTTTGATGGCCTGATGGAATTGTGCTTCCGTCCGTTCACCAGTCAATACCGACCGAACGAAATTCTCATCCTCATTTGTCACATCAAACCCTTCCGTAACAAGAGAATGTGAAGCGCAGGAAATCGCGTGATTGGCTTGTTCGTGGGAAACTCGGTTCACTAATTTCGTCAACTTTATGACCACCTTTCATGTTGAAATTATACCATTTCCCCAGCATGAATTCTACCATAAACCCTTGATACATAGAGGTTTCTACAGCCCCTCCCTGTCATCAACTCACAATAAAAGACCGGATGCATCTGCATCCGGTCTTCTTTCAAATCTGTTGCTGCAATTCTTTCGTTTCTTCTTGAGTGAATGGTCTCGACCTTGTCAGGAATCGTTTGCCTTCCACTCCCTCCAAAGAAAACATTCCGCCGCGCCCTGGGACAACATCAATGATTAACTGCGTATGGCTCCAGTAGTCAAATTGGTTTTTGTGCATATAGAATTTGCTGTCCCCGATGACTCCCATCAGGATATCTTGATCCCCAATGAATAAATCACCTTCCGGATAACACATCGGCGCACTGCCATCACAGCAGCCTCCTGATTGATGAAACATAACCGGTCCGTGCTTTTCCTTCAGCAATTCGATCAATTCAATAGCAGCATCTGTCGCAATTACACGTTCGACCATTGCTATCCCTACTTTCTAGTGATCTTCAACATCCGGCCCGGATATTCCCCGGGATCAAAAGAACCCTTGCTTGTCTTCGCTGTAGCTGACCAGCATGTTTTTCGTCTGCTGGTAATGGTTGAGCATCATCAAATGATTTTCGCGGCCAAAGCCGGACATTTTGTATCCGCCGAATGCTGCGTGAGCCGGGTATTGGTGGTAACAGTTTGTCCATACACGGCCTGCCTGGATGCCACGCCCGAAACGGTAAGCTGTGTTGGTGTCACGTGTCCAAATCCCTGCGCCAAGTCCATATAAAGTATCATTTGCAATTTCAAGCGCTTCTTCTTTCGTTTTAAAAGTCGTTACAGAAACGACCGGCCCAAAAATCTCCTCCTGGAAAATCCGCATCTTGTTATGGCCTTTAAAGACTGTCGGCTGGACATAAAAGCCTTCTGACAGCTCACCGTCCAAATTATTGCGGTCGCCGCCCGCAAGAACTGTGGCGCCTTCCTGCTTGCCGATATCCAAATAAGATAGAATCTTCTCCAGCTGTTCTGTGGAAGCCTGTGCTCCCATCATTGTTTCCGGATCAAGCGGATTTCCTGTTTTGATCGCTTCAACCCGCTTTAATGCGCGTTCAATGAACTCGTCATAGATGTCTTCCTGAATCAGCACGCGGGATGGGCATGTACAGACTTCTCCTTGGTTCAAGGCAAACATGACAAATCCTTCAATTGCTTTATCAAGAAAAGCATCATCCTGGTCCATTACATCTTTAAAGAAGATATTCGGTGATTTCCCACCCAGTTCCAATGTTACCGGAATCAGATTTTGGGCAGCATATTGCATGATCATACGCCCAGTAGTCGTTTCACCTGTAAACGCCACTTTGTTGATCCGCGGATTGGAAGCAAGCGGCTTACCTGCTTCAAGCCCAAAACCGTTGACGATATTCAAGACTCCAGGAGGTAGGATATCCCCGATCAGTTCAGCCAGCACCAGGATGCTCGCCGGTGTCTGCTCAGCAGGTTTCAACACGACACAGTTGCCGGCAGCAAGAGCCGGAGCCAGTTTCCAGACAGCCATTAATATTGGGAAGTTCCATGGAATGATCTGCCCGACAACACCAAGCGGTTCATGGAAATGATATGCTACCGTATCATTGTCAATCTGACTCAATGAACCTTCCTGTGCGCGAATCGCTCCGGCGAAATAACGGAAATGGTCGATTGCCAAAGGCAGATCGGCATTCAATGTCTCACGGACAGCCTTACCGTTATCCCATGTTTCAGCAACTGCCAACATTTCCAGGTTCTGTTCCATGCGGTCTGCAATTTTCAGAAGCGCGTTGGCTCGTTCAGTGACTGACGCTTTGCCCCAGGCGTCTTTTGCCGCGTGGGCTGCATCAAGAGCCAATTCAACATCTTCAGATGTGGAACGGGCAATTTCCGTAAACTTCTTGCCGGTAACCGGTGAGACATTGTCAAAATATTGCCCTTTGACCGGTGCTTTCCACTCTCCGTTTATAAAGTTCTCATACTTGTCTTTAAACGTAATTTTTGAACCTTCTGTGTTTGGCATTGCATAGACCATTCTCATCTCTCCCTTTTTCTCGTTTTGCCATTATGTACACGCTTACATTATTCTATACATCCACCGGCGCATCAATAACAGCTTCCTTTCTATATTGTCAAACTAATCTAAAAATTGCAACTGTGAAACACCGAAATTTTTATTCGCCTGGTTAGTTCATGTATAATAAGAGCAAGACCAGGAAATAAAGAACCGAAAGGAATTTACTATGCGAATCAATAAGTTTTTAAGCGAGACAGGAATCACTTCCCGGCGCGGAGCCGATAAGTTTATCGAGGCGGGACGCGTGACCATCAATAGTCAGCCGGCCGAACTCGGCAGCAAGGTTGAAACCGGAGATAGCGTCCGGGTGGACGGCAAGCTCATTGAACAACCTAAGCAGCAATATGTCTATTTGGCATTAAACAAGCCGGTTGGCATCACCAGTACAACCGAACGGCATATTGAAGGGAATGTCGTCGATTTCGTCAATCATCCCGAGCGCATCTTTCACGTGGGCCGTCTGGACAAAGATTCAGAAGGCCTTATCCTCCTGACCAATGACGGCGATATCGTCAATGAAATTTTGCGTGCGGAAAATGAACACGAAAAGGAATATATCGTCAAAGTCGACATGCCGATCACCGAATCCTTTCTGGCGAAAATGGAGGAAGGTGTGGAAATCCTTGATACGAAAACACTTCCGGCAAAAGTGGACAAGCTGTCCACTTATACTTTCAAGCTAACCCTACGGCAGGGTTTAAACCGCCAGATCCGCCGCATGTGCTCGGCACTCGGCTACGAGGTTCGAAGTTTGCGGCGGATCCGTATCATGAACATCCTGTTGGGAGATCTGCCTGTAGGTGAGTGGCGAAATTTGACCGATACAGAATGCAACGAGCTATTTAACCAGCTCGGTTACACACCAAAACGCTGAGGAGGACATTGCATGCTGACCATGAAAAGCACGCCAAACCATACAGGTGTTAAAATAAGCGGTGATTATTTCGATCTGGACGAACTGAACCAGGCCATCTACCGGGTGATTGGCAAGGAAGACCAGTATTATGGCTACGAAGGATCACGGATGCGCATCCTTGGCATTGCCTATGAAATTCGTCATGCTTCCCAAGGAGACCGTAACGTGGATTTTGTGTTTAATGGACTGCACGAACACACAATGAAGCAGCACAAGTTTATCGCTCCTGATAAAAACATCTACTTTTCCACTGAAGTGCTATGGCCGGAATTGATTTACGCGGCCATTGCCCTGAAGAATTTCGTGAAATTCTATCAGGAAAACAACCCATCTTCCCTTTGGGATGTTCACTTGCCGATCATTTTCCGCTTCCAATCGTTGGTTGTCGACTGCCTTCAGGGACATATTCCTAAGGAAGAATTCGAACAGATTGTGAAAGCCTTTAACCAGCCGGTTTCAGTGAATGATTACGCAATCCAATACGTGGACCTTTTAAATTTGAAATACATCGGTATGACCAAGCAGCAGCGAGAACAAAGCCTATCCACTATCGCCATGAAACTCGCTGTGCAAGACCAGGACTATGCATCCTTTCGGAACCAAGTACTCGCCGCTGCGACTCCCCATAAGAAGTCGATTCACGAAATTGCCGTGCAGGCAGAGTACCCAGAAAACTTTGAATGGTAAAAAGAAAAGCGCAAGCTGCCATGTAGATTCGACGGGCATAAGACGCTCTGGCGTAGCGGCGTTTTTTCAGCCGCATAGCCAGAGTGGCTTATGACCCTAGAATCTGGCAGCTGGAGCTGGACAAAAAAGAAAAGCGCAAGCGCCCGTGTAGCAATTAAATATTACTCCATGAAAAAAGCTCACGCATCGTCAGCGTGAGCTTTTTTCATGGAGTAATTTGCAGTACAAGTAAATCGCTTGGTTCGATTGCGGTGAGACTATGTTTTTCTTTCGGGTTCATATGTAAAATATTGTCGGGTGCAGCTTCCACCGTCTGTCCTTCCACAATAAATGAAACTTTTCCGCTCCGTACGATAATGATGACATCGGCCATCGAATCGTGCTCTGCAATTTTTTCTCCGCTCTGCAATTGCATATTGACGACGTTGGTTTTCCCAAAACTTAATGCTTTTTGGATATGCTTGTTTTTCTCACCCAATAAATTGGGAGTTTCAATCAATTCCATCCCTTCACCCCTTCTCTTTTCCAAACCATACACCCAGGAAAGAAAAAAGAAAAGAAAAAGTGCATTTCCTATTGTTTGAACAATAGAAAATGCACCCGATATTGCTTACTCGCCAGTCATTTCATCAACTTTATCCTGATTGTTGTCAATCCATTCCTGTGCAACTTCCTCAGGATCTCCACCTTCTTCGATCTTAACAATCATTTCTTCTACTTCATCAAGTGAAATGTTCCAGTTGCTCAAAAATTCATAAGCTTTTGGCGCATTGTCTTTCAATTCAGCGTTTGTAATCACTTCAACAGAAGAAGTTTCAAAGAATCCTTGTTCATTAGTCAATACTTTCAAATCAAACTTATTGAACATCGTGTGAGGTCTCCAGCCGTAAAAAATAACCGGTTCTTCCTTAGCCATCATTTTCTGGGCTTGAGCAAGCATGCCGCCTTCTGAAGAACTCACTTGCGCCATGTCAAATCCGTAAGCCTCGATGATCTCGTCACTTTCTATTGTAGCGCCTGCTCCAGCTTCAATGCCATAAAATTCATTATTGAATTCGGCTTCGCGCCCTTCCAGGTCTTCAAGAGAATTGATGTCTTCCATATAAGTCGGAACCGTCCAGCCAGTTTCTGCTTCCGGATAGCTTACAGAAGTACTTTCAACATCCCCTTCGTATTTATCCAGGTAGTTTTGGTGCATCGGCACCCAAGCATCCATGAACACATCGAGGTCTCCACGGGACAAGCCAGTATAAACACTTCCAGCATCTGCATTGGTTTCCACTACTTCATAACCCATGTCCTGCAAAATTAAACCGGCAATTTTTGTCGGCGGTACAGTACTCGTCCAAGGTGTTACACCAAAGGTGATAATTTGTTGCTCAGCACCAGCAGTGCCCTCTTCTGTTTCTTCAGTATTAGAACCACAAGCAGCCAAAACGGCTACCATCAATGCAATCATCGCTAAGAATAAAATCTTTTTCATTTTTCATTTCCCCTTTTATTTTTATTTTTTATTTTTCCGGGCCAGCCCTTGGGTGATGCGATCCATTATGATTGCCAGCACGACGATTCCCAAACCGCCTGTCAGCCCAAGACCTACATTTACAGTAGAAATTCCTTCTAATACCACTGAGCCCAAACCTGGCGCTCCAATCATTGACGCAATGACCGCCATCGACAACGCGAGCATCATCGTCTGATTAATCCCCGCCATAATGGAAGGCAATGCCAAGGGCAATTGCACTTTATACAGCAGTTGCCATTTGGTTGAACCAAAAGCTTTCGATGCTTCCACAACGTCCGCAGGCACTTGTTGAATCCCGAGTGTCGTCATACGGACAGCCGGCGGTGTTGCAAATACAAAAGTAGCAATGACAGCCGGAACATTTCCAAGGCCGAATAAAAGAATGGCTGGTATCAAATAGACGAAACTCGGCAGTGTCTGCATAAAATCCAAAATTGGCCGGACAATGCTTGCCATGGTTTTATTGGTAGCCGCCAATACGCCAAGCGGGATACCGATAATTATAGAAATCAGTGTGGAAACGATAACAATTGCCACCGTCTGCATCGCCGCTTCCCACAAATCGACAGATCCCAGATAAAGGCTGCCTAACAGCGCAAACAGCGCCAGCCCTTTCCCTGAAAATTTCCAGGAAATAATGATCAGAATCAGTACAAGCAATTCCGGCGGAGCTGCAATCAATAGATCTGTTACTCCGTCTACAAAGGTTCGAAGGCCATCACTGACGCTATCAAAGAACTCTCCTGTCACTGGCAGGAGCCAATCGTCTACAAAGCGGTTCGTCCACTCTTCCAAAGGAAGTGTAAAATAATTCACGGCGTAGTCACCTCTTTTTTACCTAAGACTAAACCGGAAAGAATGGAAACCCGTGATACGATTCCAAGTAATTTTCCGTTTTCAACTACTGCCAGTGGATATTTCGCTTCGACAGCTACACCAAAGAGGTCATTTAAAGGGGTTTCTGGAGAAATTTCATGAATATCTTCAATCAATACGGTTTCGATTGGCAAATCTGATTTATATGCGTTAATAGCATTATCAATTGTCAGCAACCCTTTGAAATTATTATCTTTGTCGACAACGAATATGCTTGAAGCTCCCGCGTCTTCCATTTTCCGCACTGCTGCTAACGCACCGCTTTTCTCTGCCATATGAACAGCTGGCTTCTTCATAACATGAGAGGCCATCAGCACTTTCGAACGGTCTACATCTTTGACAAAGTTCGAAACGTATTCATTCGCCGGATTTTCCAGAATTTCATCGGCTGTACCCACTTGAACAATCTCACCATTTTTCATTATGGCGATGCGATCCCCCAGTTTCAGCGCTTCATCCAGGTCATGCGTGATAAACAGGATTGTTTTCCCTAATTTGTTTTGCAGGTTCAGCAGTTCATCCTGCATTTCTTTACGAATCAATGGATCGAGTGCACTGAATGCCTCATCCATAAGAAGGATATCCGAATCGTTGGCAAGAGCACGTGCAAGCCCAACGCGCTGTTGCATTCCTCCGCTCAACTCTTTAGGATAACTGTTTTCATAACCGTGCAAGCCAACGTCTTCAATGGATTTTTGGGCACGCTTGTTGCGCTCTTCTTTTTTGACTCCTTGAATTTCAAGTCCGTAGGCAACATTCTGCAGAACGGTTCGGTGCGGAAACAAACCAAACTGCTGGAATACCATCCCCAACTTTTTCCGTCTCGTTTCAATCAATTCGTTTTTTCCCATCTCGACAATGTTTTGTCCATCGATCAGCACTTCACCTGAAGTCGGCTCGATTAACCTGTTCACTAATCGGATCAATGTTGATTTCCCGCTTCCTGACAGCCCCATGATGACAAAAAATTCACCCGCTTCTACTGAAAAGGAAGCTTGGTTGACTCCTACTGTCATTCCGGTCTCCGCCAAGATGTTTTCTTTTTGTTCCCCGTTCATAAGTCTCTTCAGCCCTTGTTGTGGATGAGAACCGAAAATTTTGGTTAAGTTATTTACTTCTATCTTTTTCATTGACCTACTCCTCAATTTATTGCTGTAGATTATCGTCAGAAACCGATTTTTCTACCTGCCTGTTTTGGTATTGGCAGCTCTTTATGCAATGTTCTAAGCGCCTCTATTGCTTCACCTATAACTTGCGGAAACGGCGCTGCTTTACCTTTTACTGTATCTATGCCCATCCACATCTGTTCACTTGTTGCAGCCAGTTCACCGGCTGAGTTTGTCATTGTCAGGAAGGTATGCAGTCTTTTTGCATCGCTATCCAGCAATCTGAATTCAATGGTCAGTTCTTCATGTTCATGCACTTCTTTCAAGTAGCATAAATGCGTCTCGAGCGTAAATATCGTGTAGTTGTACCGAGAGCGGGCAGTTTCATTTAAACCCAGAAAATCGATAAAACTATCCGCTGCCTGGCTGAATACTTTTGCATAAGCCGCATCATTCATGTGGCCGTTATAATCAACCCATTCGCTTCGAACCTTTTCTTCATGTATAAAAGATGATTGAACCATACTGCCAACCTCCTTTCAACGCTTTATTTTTTGACAACCATTTTCTCTGTTGCAGTAGTTTCCGGCCAATAGGATTCCACCAAGCCCAACAGTTCTACCAAAAAGGCATTGCGCTTATCTTCCATTTGAGCAATTGTTGTATCACCTGCATGGGTTTCGCAACCGGTAATTACTTTTTCTTTCAATTCGTCTGTCAGTTCAGGCGCTTCCAGCTTGGTCCATGGCAATTTCAGCGTAGGACCGAATTGTTCAAGCATATGGCGCATCCCTTTTTCACCACCAGCAAGATGGAAGGTCAAGAACGGACCCATTTGAGCCCAGCGAAGGCCTGCTCCGTAAATAATGGCCGCATCCACTTCCTCAGTCGTTGCAACTCCATCATTTACTAGATGCAAAGCTTCGCGCCACAAGGCTTCCATCAACCGGTCAGCCAAATGGCCTTCGATTTCCTTCTGGATGACCAAAGGCTTCATTTCTATACTTGCGTAAAAGCTCTTGGCACGATCCATGATGGCCGCATCGGTCTGTGTACCGGCAACCAGTTCGACCAGCGGCAAAATATATACCGGGTTAAAAGGATGTGCTACGATCAAGCGTTCCGGATGCTTTAATCCATCCTGCAGGGTACTCGGCATAATGCCTGACGTACTCGATCCAATAATAGCTTCCGGTTTAGCGTATGCATCAATGCTGGCCAGGACAGATTTTTTCAACTCTTCCCGTTCAGGGACATTTTCTTGAATCAAATCCGCGTCGCAGACCGCCTCTTCGATGGTCGGCATAAATGTCAGGCGGTTTTGATCCGCTCCCTGTGCCAAACCGATTTTCACCAAGGATGGCCATGCCTGTTCGATGGCTTTTTGTGTCCGTTGCTGCGCACCTTCAGCGGGATCAAATGCGATTACGTCAAAACCCTGTGCCAGAAACCGGGCTATCCAACCGTTTCCGATTACGCCTGTTCCGACAACGGCGATCTTATTTACTTGATGCATTTTATTTTCCATCATTATTGCCTCCGTAAGGATTATTTAGTTTAAAGTGGATGCGCGCTTCTTCGGGCGTCATCACTTCTATATTCGCTGCATGCAATTTTGACACCGCTTGTTCGACAAGCTGTTCATTGCGTGCAAAAATCCCTTTTCCTAAATAAAGATTATCTTCAAGCCCCACGCGGACGTTTCCGCCATTCTGTGCAGCCATTTCCAAAATCGGCATTTGCATACGGCCGATGCCAAAGGCTGACCACTGCGCATTGTCGGGAAGACGGTTCTTCATATATAACATGGTTTCTTCATCAGCTTCTGCGCCCCATGGGATGCCAAGGCAAAATTGGAACATCGGATTGCCATCGATCAAGCCTTCTGCTATCAATTGCTTGGCAAACCGAAGATGGCCGGTATCAAAGCATTCCAACTCTGGTTTTACACCACTTGCCTGTATGAGCCTGGCTTGTTCACGCAGCCAATCAGTTGGGCTCATGTAAACCATATCTCCAAAATTCACACTGCCGCAATCCAATGTGCACATTTCAGGAAGCAGGCTGCCAACTGGTTCGTGCCGTTCTTTAGGCGTTTGCATATCTGTGCCTTCTCCACCCATTGAAGGATTTGAAAGATTTGGAATGAAATCTCCCCCTCCTCCCGAGGTAATGTTTATGATCACATCCGTTTCAGATTCACGAATGCGTTCAATGATTTCACGGTAGTGATCAAGACTGTGGCTAATGCCTCCCGTTTGAGGATTGCGCGCATGGACGTGAGCTACTGTAGCTCCAGCTTTTGCCGATTCTATTGCCGATGCTGCTATTTCTTTTGGCGTCACAGGTACGTATTGATTTTTCGCTGCAGTATCCCCAGCTCCTGTTACTGCTGCTGTTAATAAAACTTTTCGTGTCATATTATCTCTCCTGTTAATTTTTAGGCATATGTACTCATTCAAGTATGTTTTTAATTGCATATAATTATTAATTGTTTTTTCTCACGTTTTAAACTGTACCATCCAGACGGTAATGTTTCAAGGTGATTTTCCGTATAAATTTGATGCAGCCTCGGTAGGTTACTGATTTATCCTATATCTCTCTAGGCTTTACTGCACTGTGAAAAAACCTAAAAAAAAATCACATCATTTTTAAAATGACGTGATTTCCCCTTATTCATCTATCCAACTCTTTAATTTCGAATAAACTTCTTCTTTTCTTTCTTCGCTCAAATGGTGAATATCGAAAAGTTCGGACAACCAAATTCCATCTGTCGCTAAACGGATGATAGTAGCTTTCACCGGGTCAATGCCGTCCTGTTCAATTTCAGTTTGCCATTCGTTGTAAAGGTTCCGGATGGGATCCAACAAATCAGAATTCACTGCTTTAGCTGCTAATAGACCTGCATGCATCTCTTTATTCGGATACGGATTATTGAATGTTACATCCGCGTAGGACTTGATCCATTTCCCTTTTTCTTTTGATGATTCAGCTACCGAGGCGGCAATTTTATCCCGGTAATTTTCAGCTAAGTGATCTACCATCCCTTTGACCAAAGCTTCCTTGGAAGGAAAATGGTAAAGCAGACCGCCTTTGCTGACTCCTGCTTCAATCGCAGTTGCTTCTAAGGTTAAATTAAAAATGCCCCGCTCACTGACAATTTTTGATGCTGCATGAAGAATCTCTATTTTTCTGGTAGCTCTGCCCATATAAATCTCCTTTTTAGAATGGATTTGATTTTCACTATACTACCTGGACGGTTTTTTTTCAAATTCTACTCAATGTTAGCAAGCTTTTGAAAAGGGTATATCCAACTATATAAGTTGAAGTAAAGAAGCAGTATTTTGAAAATCACTCCGGCCACTTTGGGCATGGCTCTTGCAATAAGCCGAGAAGACCACTCGTCTCATGGCTTCGCCTAGCTCCTAGCCGCGCCGTCGCTAAGATATCTCCCGATCTGGAGCAAAACAGCGGAGACGCCTGCGGGATAGCGAGACAGCCGAGACCCCGCATGGAGCAGAGCGACTGAGGAGGCTTGGCGCTCGCCCGCGGCAAGCGCAGCTGGTTTGTGGAATATCGCTTATGAATATTCAGTAGTTCAACTTATATAACAGCATTTAATTTGGAGGAGCGTGATTGTATGTACAAATTTCTGATTCCACTGAGTCTGATTTTTTTGTTGGCTGCCTGCGGAGAAGAAGCACCGGACGTAACTGAGGAAAGCCAGACAGAAGTAACCGCCCCTGAGGGAGAGTTGGATCCGACCGCTCCTGAACAAGCAGAAAATGCGGAATTCGTGAGTTTTGAGGAGTTGGCTTCCGGAACTATTGAAGAAGGCTCAGGAGTTTCTGTGCAAGGTACTGTTGAGGAACTGGCAGACGACATCGCTTTTCCATCGTTTATCATTGTAAACGGAGAAAACCGCATTTACATTCGGAATATGGCGGAAACGCCGGTAGAGGTAGGAGACAGTATTACAGCCGATGGGATCTTTGAAGGCAGTGCCGATGAAGACATGCCGATGATTTCTGCCTCCATTATTGAAAAGCCAGAGTAAATACCATACAAAAAAGCCCTTTCTTTGTAGAAGGGCTTTTTTTACGGCCTGTTGCTAATCCAGCTCTGAGATTTCAATAATGGTATTTTCCACATTATGATTTTCTGAGCTGTCTCTTGTCGCCAAATCGCCTAAAGAAACAATGCCGATTATGCGTTCATTTGAAACAATGGGGAGTCGGCGGATCTTATGTTTGGCCATCAATTCAGCTGCTTCCTCAACGGTCAGGCTCACTGTTCCGGTAATGACTTCCGCTGACAAGATTTCTCCGATGGCAGTATCATTGGGAATCTGCTCCGCTAGGCCCCGGATGACAATGTCCCTGTCTGTAACTATTCCAACCAAACGGTCATCTTCGCAGATAGGAATTGAACCTACATTTATTTCCCTCATTTTCGAGGCAACTTCTTGGAGCGTTGATTCGGGCATACACGTTTCGACGTCTGTCGTCATGATATCTTCGATTCTCATCCCTTCTGCCTCCTCAAGTTCTCTCATTACTTATACCTTAACCGTTTTGTCGGTCAGCAAACGTCAATTACTAAAAGAAAGAAGGAATCAGTTCATTTGAACCGACTCCTTCTTATCCACTTAGTATTTTCAACCCACTGGCGGCTTGTTTATTCAACCAGTTGAATAAACTGTTTTGTCCGTTCGTTTTGTGGGTTTTCAAAGAAATTCTTTGGATCTGCAGATTCAATGATCTTTCCTTCATCAATCATGATGATGCGGTCCGCCACTTCTTTCGCGAACTTCATCTCGTGGGTGACAACGACCATGGTCATTCCTTCTTCAGCCAACTGTTTCATAACCTGCAGCACTTCTCCAACCAGTTCTGGATCCAGTGCTGAAGTCGGTTCATCAAACAGCATGACCTTCGGCTGCATCGCAAGCGACCGCGCAATGGCGACACGCTGCTTTTGCCCCCCGGAAAGCTTACTTGGATAAACGTCGGCTTTATCTTCCAGGCCCACCTTTTCCAGCAATTCTGCCCCTAGCTTTTTGGCTTCTTCCTTCTTCATCTTTTTGACGGTGATCGGTGCTTCTATGACATTCTCCAATACCGTCTTATGAGGAAAGAGGTTGAAATGCTGGAACACCATGCCGACTTCGGCACGTATTTTCGTTAAGTTATCCTTTTTCGGGTTGACTGTATGGCCATCGATGGTAATTTTTCCTTCATTGATCATTTCAAGAAAGTTGAAGCATCTGAGAAGTGTACTTTTACCAGAGCCACTGACTCCGACAAGTACGACAACTTCCTGGGGTTTGACGTGAAGGTCTACCCCTTTCAGCACCTCGAGGTCACCAAAGGATTTATGAATGTTTTCTCCAATAATCATGTTAGTCCCTCCTTAGGCTCTGTCGACATCGAGTTTGTTTTCATACAAACGCAATAAGAATGTGAAAATCATGACAAGTACGAGGTAATAGAGCGCAACAACCAGGAATGATTCAAATGGCTGGTAGGATTGCGCAGCTTCCCGGTTTCCAAGCGAGAAGATTTCTGCTACCCCGATGATATAAACGAGTGATGAATCTTTCAGCGTAATGATGAACTGGTTGCCAAGTGGCGGAATCGAACGGCGCAAGGCCTGTGGAAAGACGATTCGGCTCATTGTCTGGCGGCGGTCCATCCCGAGTGACATACTGGCTTCCCGCTGTCCTGGGTCAATGCCCTGAATAGAACCACGGAAAATTTCTGCAATATAGGCACCATTATGGACACCCAGTGCAATGGCCCCAGCCCAGAAATTCGACATCGTGTAGATTTCGACAATGCCGAAATACAAGAACATAATCTGCACAATCAGCGGCGTACCGCGAATGATTGTAATGTAGATATTGGCAATAGCCTGTAAAATTTTTGAACCTGAAATTTTCATCAGCGCAAAGATAAGTCCGATGACTGTTCCTAAAATGACACCAATCGCTGTCAATTGAAGGGTAACGACAGTGGCCTCTAAAAACCCAGGATATGTTCGCATGAACACATCAAAAACTGTTACAAATATCTCTGGCATAAACGCCACTCCTCTCCATCTCAGCTTGTTTAGTTAAGAATTTCTACTCCTTC
Source organism: Planococcus sp. ISL-110 (assembly GCF_018613575.1). Taxonomy (GTDB): domain Bacteria; phylum Bacillota; class Bacilli; order Bacillales_A; family Planococcaceae; genus Planococcus. The sequence goes on along the minus strand of NZ_JAGGPX010000008.1, from coordinate 52,170 downwards.
AAGATCTACATCGAGGAGGTTGCGCCCAAACCATTCCTGAGAAATTTCTTCATATGTGCCATCTTCAATAATCGCGGCTAAAGCTTCGTTAATCGCTTCAAGCAAAGCTTCGTCTTCAGGTCTTACAGCAACAGCTGCTTGTTCAATCCATAATGGATCGCCGACCATTTCGATTTCAAGCCCAGCATTTTGCGCTTCAAATCCTACTACGTCAGCTGTAATAACTGCGTCCAAACGGCCTTCAACTTCCAAATCCTGCAATGCAACTACGTCACTATTGTAATATTGAATATCATCTGTATAGTTTTGGGCAGCTGTATCATACGTACTTTGTCCAACCACGCCAATTGTTGCGCCTTCAAGATCTGCCTCTGATGTGATTTCCGTATTTCCTTCACGGACAAAAATTACTCCGCCTGAGTAATAATAAGGATCGGAAAATGCAACTTGCTCAGCCCGCTCTTCAGTAATAGCCATCGATCCCAAAATTGCATCGTAACGGTTTGTTGTCAATCCTTGGATAATTGTTTCAAATGGTGTAGTTACCGGATTCGGCTCCAGACCCATTTCTTCAGCAATTGCATTGCCGATATCAATATCAAAACCTGTCAGGTTGCCGCCTTCTTCAAAGTTAAAAGGCTTGTAAAGCCCGCTTGATGCGGTTGTGAACTTTCCTTCTTCCAACAAATTCAAATCGCTGTTCTCGCCTTCTGTACCTGATCCTTCTTCCGAACTGGTTGAGTCGTCCCCTCCACAAGCTGCCAATAACATTCCTGCGGAAAAAATTACGCTTAAAAATGATAATTTCTTTTTCATCTTTTTCTCCCCTTTTCGTTTATAATTGACCAAATCGCCTAGGCGCTTCGGAACTTCCCAGTAAATTGAGTGCTGCTACATAAAAATATTCCGCTCTTTGTAGACCTCTTCGATTTTCGCCAAATTGTCATTTATTTTCGCCTGTTCTTTGACATAAACAAATCGCATGATCGAAGTCAAAAGTGCGTGGACAGAGGTATACGAATCAATGTTTAAATTCGTATTCACGGACACTGCCAAAACATGATCTGCATAAGCAAGAGCTGGAGATTCTGCTGAATCGGTCAAAACGATCACATCTGCTCCCTTTGATTTGGCGCTCTTCAATGTATCGATGACTATTCTGGTATAGCGTGGGAAAACAAAAGCAATCACCAAATCGCCTTTCCCCATTTTAGAGAGCTGGGTGTAGTATTCATCCGTTGAAGAATACATCATCTCGGTGTGGTCGAGTGCCTGATTCAGCCAGCTGGAAAACCAATGGGCTATGCCATAATCGAAAAAATTCCCGGTCACATAAATACGTTGTGCCTGACTGATGCTGTCGACAACCTGAAGAAGTTCGTCTTCTTTTATTGATTTCTTCAGTTTGACGATGCTTGAGATGTCCGCATCGAGTAGTTTTTCCAAAAAAGACTGGTCCTCAACTGGCTCCCGTAGTTTCTGCTCCGATTTTTCCAGGCGTTCTTCCGCTAATTTCCGCTGAACAACATGCTGGAATTCCGCATAACCCGTATATCCAAGTTTCTGTGTCCAACGGATCACCGTCGACTCGCTGACATTGACACGTCTGCCAACTTCAAGAGCAGAAGCGAATGCTAAAAAAATGGGTTCTTTAAAAAACAAATCACCGACTTTTTTCTGGCCTGAACTAAATTCCGGATAAGAATTAGACACACTTCGCAGTAAATCCTGCATATTTAACGCCTCCACTTGAAGAACACACTCATTTACTCTTCTAAAGTATACTAGTGTGCAGGAAACCCTGCAATAGTTTACAGAAAATTCAGCGATAATTCTATTATCAGACAAATAAAATCAACTGCAGGAACCTTGTCCCTTAAGGGTTCGAGCTGATTGCTAGAGAAAAAAATATTTATATAATTTTCTGCTTTTTCCTGGATAAACACGCTATTACCTCAGAATAATTGCTTCCAGTTCTAAATAAAAAGCAGTATTTCAGATAATTGGATATAAGATTTTATGCCCTTATTTTGTAAAATCAAAACGCTCCCCCATTCTTGCCTCTAAAAATATCCTTATTCTGTCTGCATAATGGCTCTTATTTTCATATTTCATCCTGACTCCTGTATAATCTTTGTATAAGTCAATTTATTGAGGGGCTGTTCAGGATGTGGGAAAATCGGATTTTCAAGCTTTTTATTTTTTGGTATGTGTGTGGCATTATTTTACTCGGATTTGACCTCCTGCCGTCCTGGCTGGAATGGGCAAATGCATTCTTTCTGATGCTGGCCGGCACACTCGGCTTTTTATATTTCACTAAGCGCTTTGGCGTTGTCAGTGGATCAGTGCTCGGCATCCTCATCTTTTTTTCAACATTCATAGTGGAATGGGCTGGCGCAGACAGCGGATTCCTATTTGGTTCTTATGATTATACAGACCGCTTTGCACCAAATGCCTTTGGTGTACCGATTGCCATCGGTTTCGCTTGGTTAATGGTCATGGCCACGACACATGTAGTCGCGCGCTGGATCGTTCCTGCCGGCGGCTTACTGTATGCTTTAGTCGGAGGCATTGGTGCTGTCATCATCGACTTGATCATCGATCCTGTGGCCTATCAAATAAAACAATATTGGATCTGGGAAGATACCGGACTTTATTACGAGATTCCTTGGACCAATTTTTTCGGTTGGTTTGTGGTGGCATTCATCCTTCACTTGGTCATCGACTTGCTGATGAAACAGAAATCCATGGTTATTGCATCAGAGCTTCCTGAAAAACGGATGGTTTTATTGTATGTATTAATGATTGCCATGTTCATCATGCTGGGCGCAATCGGTGGTTTATGGCTGGCTGCCTTATTGACTGCCTTATTGACTGCTTTAATCGTCTTATTGGCGTGGAAGAGGCGACCTCTATGATCCATGCAAAGAAATCAGCTTTGTTTGAAACAGGCTTTAATATGTATTTGACGCCACTCATCCGTTCGTCCTTTTCCCGTATGCTTGGACAAGGAGCAGAAGCCATTCCGGAAAAGCCGGTATTGTTTATTGCCAACCACAGTTCCTGGTGGGATGGCCTGTTGTTCTTCTATCTGAACCGCACAATTTGGCACCATGATATCCACATGATGATGCATGAAGAAGGGCTAAGAAAGCATCCTTACTTCCGTTATCTTGGGGCATTTTCCATCAACCGCAAAAAACCGAAAGAAATCCTGACGTCACTTCAATACGCCGAAGCCTTGTTGAAGCAGGGAAAATCGGTCGTCCTTTTCCCTCAGGGAGATGAGTTTCATTTAGAAACAAGGCCTCTCGCTTTTCAAACAGGCATCGCTTACTTGATGGAGCATTGCCCGGAAGTTCCAATTGTACCGCTCAGCTTTTATTACTCATTCGGGCACCGGCAAAAACCCGAAATTTGGATTCGCCAGCACCCGATGATTTCGACTGATACTCTGGGACATCTGTCGCGCAAAGAAAAAACACTCTATCTTCAGCAGCTTTGTACAGACCAACTCGATTCTTTGAGAAACACAGTTATCAGCGAAAACAGTGAAGCATTTCAGCCACTCGGAAAAAGGAGAAAATGATTATGGCCTTCTACATCGGAATCCATCTGTTCTTCCTAGCCTGGATCATCATCAACCGCCTATTTCTTCCGGCCCTGCCCAAGCAGCCTCAGCTTTCGGCTGAGCCTTTGGTGTCCGTTCTGGTTCCAATGAGAAACGAAGAACGCCATGTGGAAATACTGATAAAGTCCCTAAAAAATTCCTCTTACGGCCCTGTGGAATTCATCATGTTAAACGATCAATCGACAGATGGCACTCAAGGCGAACTTGAGCGGACGATTGCTGAAGATGCACGTTTCACCATCCTGCAGGGCAAACAACTGCCTGAAGGCTGGGTCGGGAAGGTGCATGCCTGCCATCAGCTCCAGCAAGCCGCTTCCGGAGATTACTTACTGTTTGTTGATGCAGATGTCCGCTTCCGGCCAAAAGCGATTGAACAGTCGCTGGCGTTGATGCAGCGAAAAGGTGCTCAGCTGCTCACGGGCTTTCCGGCTTTTGATGTGGCCCCTTTCCTGAGTAAGCTTCTTGTGCCGATGCTGCATTTTGTTATTTTATTCCATTTACCTCTCGCATTGGCCAATTATACGAAATTTAAAGCGGCTACAGCAGCCAACGGCATGTGGATGATGTTTGAAAGAGACAGTTACCATAAAATCGGAGGACATGCAGCTGTCCATAATTCTCTGGTCGAAGATGTCCATATCGCCCGTGAAGTAAAAGGGCATGGCTTCAAGGTCGTTTTGGCGAACATCACGATGTCAGTGAAATGCCGGATGTATGACACCAATAACGAAGTATGGGAAGGGTTTTTGAAAAATAGCTACGCTGGAATTGGCCGCTCACCCGTAATAGCAGCAGTTCTGATCCTTTTCTATTCAATCTTTTATATTCTCCCCCCATTTTTGGCTCTTTACGGCTTGTTCAGCGGGTTCTATTGGTGGATCCTTCCGTACGCGTTGACAGTTGCCCAGCGCTGGTACGTGGACATGGTGACCAATCAACGCTGGTACCTGTCGTTCCTGATTCCCCTGCAGGCAGCCGCCATGCTGGCCGTATTGGTTGAATCGATGCGCAAATCCTTGAAAAAACAGCCTTATTCATGGAAAGGAAGGCATTATTCATGAAAAAAATTATCATAGTCGGCGGTGGATTGGGCGGACTTGCTTCTGCAGTAACACTCGCCCATGCCGGGTTCGACGTAGAGCTCTTTGAAAAAAATAGCCACCTGGGCGGCAAGCTGATGCCTGTCGAACTCGGAAGTTACCGTTTTGATTTTGGACCCAACACCATCACGATGCCGTCTATTTTCAATAAAGTGATTTCACAAACCGGTGAAAACCCACAGGATTATGTGGAATTTATTTCTTTGCAAGCCCATACCCGCAATCATTTTCCGGATGGCAGCGCCTTCGACTTTAGCAGTGATCAGGAGCAGATGATTCACCAGCTCCAAACCCTTGATCCCGCTGCTGTTGATAAATACCCGGCCTTCATAAAAGAAATCAGCCGCTTGTATCGTTTTTCAGAACGCTATTTTTTCCCGGTGACGTTTCAGTCCTGGCGCGATTATCTATCGCCTTCTCTTGGCTTCGCACTCCTTCAGGTACGGCCGGCAGAATCCATGCATCATTTTTTCCAGCGCTATTTTACAAATCCTTTGCTCGTTCAGGCATTCGACCGGTACGCCACATACATTGGCTCTTCACCTTACCGGGCACCAGCCACTTTTTCCATGATTGCTTATTTGGAGTTGGTGGAAGGTGTCTATTACACAAAAGGTGGAAACACCGGCATCGCGAAAGCCTTTGCTGCCGTTGCAAAGAAATCCGGAGCTCAACTCCATACCCATACAGAGGTCAAAAAAATAATCACGGACGACGGAGAAGTCCGGGGCATCGAGCTTGGAGATGGGACGCGGATTGCTGCCGATCTGGTCATTTTAAATGGAGATCTTTTATCAGCCTTTCCCGCTTTGGTTGAAGAAGCCAAACGGCCATCTTTAACCAATGCCAAGGTGGCTTCTTTTGAACCATCAATTTCAGCCTTTGTCATCACCGTCGGCTTAACTGAACGGCTTGAGATTCTCAAGCACCACAACGTCTTTTTCTCGTCAGATTACCGTCAGGAGTTCAATGATTTATTTGATGCTTCAGTCTACAGCGACGAACCGACAGTTTACATCAGTAATTCTTCCTACACAGATCCTTCAGTTTCACCGGATGGCGATAACTTGTTTATCCTGGTCAATGCACCCGCATTGACCAGAGAAGGGCATCTGCAAATTGAGCCAGAGGCCTATAAAGAAAGAATCTATGACTTTTTGTTAAGCTACGGCGTCGATATTCGAAGCTATATAGCTGAAGAAAAAATCTTTACGCCGACTTTTATCCGCGACAAGTTCGGATCATTCCGCGGCGCTCTTTACGGGCCTTCATCCAATCGCCCAAAAGATGCCTTTTTGCGTCCACCCAATGCCAGCCGCGATATTCGCAATCTGTTTTTCGTCGGCGGCAGCACCCACCCGGGCGGCGGGTCGCCCATGGTTGTGTTAAGCGGCTTGAATGTGGCCAATAAAATCATTGCAAAATCCAAAAAGACACCTCCATCACGATGATGGAGGTGTCTTTTGCAGTTATAGGAGTATGCCCGTCAGAGCTACACGGGCGCTTCCGCTTTTCTTTTTGTCTAGCTTCAGCGCCAGATTCTAGGGTCATAAGCCACTCTGGTGTCCAGTTGCAAGTGCCTAGCTCTTCGGGTCATAAGTCAACCCAGCTGTGCGGCAAAGAACGCCACCCTGCTGGTCCGCCTTATGCCGGTCAGAGCTGAACAGGCACTTTCACTTTTCGTGCTGTGCGGCTGAAGAAACGCCGCTTCGCCAGTGCGTCTTATGCCCGTCGAATCTACATGCCTGCTTCCGCTTTTCTTTTTACAAACAGGCCAGTATTGCTTGTTTTGATTCTTCTGGTACGTAATGCTTTTCTCGGAAGACGTTGTATTGCTTCGAGCGGATTGTCACGAGAATTTCACGGTATACCAGCGCCGCCCCTTTTACAGGAACTCTTGAAGACAATGGATAGTCCTGTATGGTTTCAAACGCTTTTTCGTAATGGAATTCGGCTTTTCCCGCCAACTCTTCCCAGACTGCAATAAATTGTGGGCTGACTACTCCAGATCGAAGCTCTTCTTCACATAACTCATATTTCCCCATGATTTCTTCCGGCAAATAAATTCGTCCCATTTCGAGATCTTCACCGATATCTCGAAGAATATTGGTGATCTGCATGGCGTAACCGAGCGAAATAGCACCTTCCTTCAAAATCCCTGTTTTGCCTGGCGCCAAGATCGGCAGCAACATCAGGCCAACCGTACTGGCCACATGGTAGCTGTAATTCAGCAGCTCTTCCATCGTCCGATAACGGTTAACAGTTAAATCCATTTCCTGCCCGGTAATCAAACCCGAAAAAGCCTCTACATCCATTTTGTAGTTTTCGAATACATGTGCCAAGGCTACCCACATCGGATTTTCAGTATCGTAGGTGCCTGTCAGAAATTTTTTGAAATCGGTTTTGAATTGGTCAAGTTCTTCTTTGGGATTCAGCCCTTCGTCGACAATATCGTCCACTGTCCGGCAAAACGTATAAACAGCCCAGACAGCTTTACGTTTTTCCTTCGGCAACAAGGAAAATGCTTTGTAAAAGCTTTTTGAATGCGCAGCGATGACTTGTTCACAAGAGGTATAAGCATCTTTTAAATTCATCATGCATTGCTCCTTTCCTTTGCAAAATCGCCTTGGATTTGCTCTGCCAGCAGCTTTGCACCTTGCATGACGATTGGAATGCCTCCTCCAGGATGGACCGAAGCACCAACCGCATACAAGCGATCCGTTTTAAATGGTTTGACTTGGGGGCGGAAAACACCTGACTGGAATAAGGTTGGACCAATCCCAAAACTTCCCCCTTTAAAGAGGCCGAAAGCTTCTGCTTCTGTTGGTGTCCGGACTTCCATCCACTCAACTGCTTCCCGGAAATCCGGGAAAGCCAATTCTTCCATACGGTCAATGATCCTATCGATCCAGGCTTTATCATTCGCCCAATCGATATCTGTTCCCGAAGGGACTGGAACCAATACATACAGAACACCTTTTCCTTCAGGAGCCAGCGAATCATCTATCTTCGATGGATGGAAGGTGTAGATTGCCGGGTTTTCAGTTTTCTGCTTTTTCACAAACACATCATCCATATGTTCCTGGTAGCTGTCTCCAATAAAAAATTGATGGACATTTCCTTCTTCATATACCTTATTCAATCCAAAATACAGTAACACGCATCCCGAAGAGGCTGTATAGCTTTTTTTCTTCTGCTCAGGCAATACTTTTTCAATGCCGGGAAAATCGCCATTATAGACGATCGCATCAAACGCTTCAAAGCCTTCTGCTGTTTCAATCCCTTTGGCCTGCTGGTCTTCTGTCACAATCCGCTTAACAGGACAGTTTGTTTTGATGGCCAGGTTATTGCGTTTCCGGAGCGCTTTTTCCAAAACCGGTATGAGGCTGCCATAGCCGCCTTTCAAATAATATACTCCATGTTCGTGTTCACTGAAAGGGACGAGCGAATACATAGCCGGAGCGTGGAAAGGATCTCCACCGATATACAGGGACTGCAGGGAATAAGCTAATTGCAGCCGCTCATCGCGGAAATAGTTTGATGTAAGTTTTTTGACGGATTGTTGGGGCTTTAGTTTCAATAATTTCTTTATGTTTGCAGCTGTAAAAAAATCGGCTTTATTGACAAATGAATGCTCTAAAAAAGATGATTTACCGATTTCAAAACGCTCACGCCCTTCGGAAATATAACGAAGAAACCCTTCTTTTTCCGCCGGAAAGACATTTTCGATTTCCTCCAGCTGACGGTTGATATCTGGATATTTGGTGTACACGGTACCATCCGTAAACCGAATGGAATAAAGTGGATCACATAATAACAATTCGATATCTTCTGCAGCAATCCCTGCTTGCTGAAGCAAATCCTGAAACATTTCAGGCAATAGAACGATTGTTGGGCCCTGATCCACTTTAAAGCCATCTCTTTCGACGAAAGTCAAACGGCCGCCTAGCTTTTCCTCTTTTTCAAAAATAGTGACATCAAAGCCCATATTCGTTAAATACAATGCCCCCATCATGCCACCGACACCGCCGCCGATCATAGCAATTTTCATGCGAATCCCTCCAATGCAGGAAGCGGCAGAATCGGAATACCTTGTTTGCCATGCTGTTCAAGAATGCCGTTGGTCGTGATGCGTGCAGACTCCAGGATAGTCGGCAATCCGCTGCCAGGATGAGTGCCGCCGCCAACCAACCAGCAATTTCCTAACTCCTCAAATTTATTATGCGGACGAAATACCATCATTTGAGTTAATTGATGGCCAAGATTGAATGTTGCGCCCTGATAAACCGAGTAATCTTCCTGCCACCCCATCGGCGTCAGCATTTTTTCAACTTCGATATGGTCCCGAAGGTTCTTGAACTCTGTTTTTTCTTCGATAATATCCAGAACCAGCTCCCGGAACGCATGTTGTTCTTTTTCCCAGCCAATGTCGCTGAAGTTATTCGGGACAGGGGCTAAAATATAAAGGGCTGATTTTCCCTCGGGTGCCAGTGTCGGATCGGTCACGCTGGCATTTTGCACGTAAATAGAAGGATCTGCAGAAAGGATGCGTGATTTTGTCATCTCTTCAACATTCCTCTTATAATCTTTTGAAAACACAATGGTATGGTGCGAAAGGTCATATTTTTTATCAAGGCCTAGATACAACATAAATGTTGAACAGGAATATTTTTTCTTCGCCAGTTTTTCAGGTGTGTATTTTTTCAGGATTCCCGGTTCAACCAAATGATTCATCACATGGGCAAAGTCGCCGTTGATGATCACTTCGTCAGCTGCTTCACGCTGTCCATTTTCCAGGTCAACGCCTTTAACTTTGCGGTTTTCAATCCACAGTTTCTTGACGCCTGTGCTGGTATGGATTGTGCCGCCCAGCTCTTCCACAACTTTTGCCATCGCCTGGGACAATTGGTTTACTCCACCGATTGGATGATAAATGCCGTAGGCGTGTTCCATATACGATAGGATTGAAAAAGCGCCGGGACATTCCCATGGTGACATGCCCAAGTACTTGGACTGAAATGCAAAAGCCATCTTCAACCGTTCATCCTTAAAATAACGCGACAAGACGTCATACAAAGTTTTGTTCACTTCGAGTTCCGGCAAAGCCTTCAAGACTTTCGGCTGGACCATACTGAAATAGCTATCCATCTTCGTTTGCAGGATAGGCGATAAAACTTCCAGTTTCTTTCCTGTTTCCTTCATAAAACGCTCGTATCCGTCCCCGTCGCCTTTGAAGTTTTCATTGATTTGTTTCTTCATTTCCTGGTTATTGCGTGTCATTATCAGGTTCTGATCTTCAAAAATCAGTTCATACATAGGGTCTAACTCAACTGCGTCCATGTAATCCTTTAACTTGCGTCCAGTCACTTCAAACAGCTCTTCCACCAAATGCAACATACTTAAAAAGGTGGGGCCTACATCAAAAGTAAAATCACCCAGGCGCAGTTCTGCGTTTCTGCCTCCAACCCATGGCTGTTTCTCAAAGACCTCTACTTGGTATCCTTTGCTGGCCAATAACATAGCCGCAGCTAAGCCGCCAGGCCCGGCTCCTATCACAATCATCTTCTCCGACATAACAGATGCCTCCATTTCGAATAGCCCTAATAATTCTACATTTATTATACAAATATTATACCGTCAAACTTTAAAAAACACTATTCATTTGAATTTACCCTTTTTCCGACATTTTTGCACCTCGGCGAATTGCTGTTTAGCAGAAAAAATCCTCCCTTGCAAAACTTCGTTAAATTCTCCTCTGTTATTCGTAGTAGATGCCATAAAAAAAATTCGGCTCATTGGTATGAGCCGAATTTTTCTTACTTCAATATTTTTATTTTTACGTTCTTGCGTCCCCATTTAAGCGCTTTGCTTTGAGTGGGAATGAAGACATCGATTTTGTTTCCTTTGATGGCGCCGCCTGTATCTCCAGCGACAGCATAGCCATAACCTTCAACATGAACTTTCGTTCCCAGTGGAATCACTTTCGGGTCTACCGCAATGACTTTAAGTCCTGGATTTTTCTTCAGGTTAAGCCCTGTTCTGGTAATCCCTGAGCACCCTTTGCAGTATGCCGTGTAGGCAGTTGCACTTACTGTGAATTCTTTAGCTACCGATCCGCTCGTTGAACGGGAAGGAGTGGTTTTTTTGGAAACTGTCTTTGCTGCAGTTTTTTTCAATTTAAGTTTTTGTTTTGGATAAATAGTATTGGACTTCAAGCCGTTCCAAATTTTCAAATTGCTGACTGATACTTTTTGCGTTTTCGAAATCTTGTATAGTGTATCCCCGCTTTTTACTGTGTATGTATTTGATGCGGCCGAGCTTTCCATAGAAGTTGCTAGGAATAAAATCAGTGCAAAACTTAAGACTGTCAATAGTTTTTTCAATCTGCTATCCCCTTTGCTTTTTGTAAGTACAATTAAAATAGCACGGGAATATTACAGACACGTAACAATAAAGGACATGTTTCATTACAATATCGCTTCATTTCGTGACATAAGTATTGACCAGACTCTTTTTCAGTCCTAAATAATGGTATTTTAAAAGACTTTTATACTATTCCATATGACATATCTTCTGTTTATTTCCCAGGAAATAAAAAAAGCATAGGCTTTGATAAGCCCATGCTTCCCCCTTATTTATTCGCTTTATGCACTTTCAGCGTTTTTCCTTTTATGGTCTTGTCTTTCATCGCTTTCAATACCATGGGGCCTTTGCCGTTCAGAATATCGATATATGTCACCGTATCCTGAATTTTGATGATTCCGATGTCTTCAGCTGTGACACCTGGAATGCTTGTCAAAGTTCCGACAAAGTCAAAGGCGCGAAGCTTCTTTTTCTTTCCGCCGTTAAAGTACAGCTTGAGAATATCCTTATTGACTTGCTCGTTTTTATTTTTCTTCAGCTTGGGACGGCTTTCGAGCTTCTCGGTAAATGCCAGCATCGCACTTTCTACTTCATATGTAGAAGGTGATGTTCTGCGTGGAATTTCAAACCCGATATAGTCTTCGATTTCAGCCAGAAACTTATCTTCGTTTGGTGTGACGAAAGAAATCGCCTTCCCAGTTTTCCCTGCGCGTCCGGTACGGCCTGCACGATGCACATAGCTTTCCCTTTCCATTGGAAGGTCGTAGTTGATGACGTGCGTAATGCTGTCGATATCGATTCCGCGGGCCGCGACATCCGTCGCCACCAGGTAGCGGAATTCGCCACGTTTAAATTCATTCATGACTGCAGTGCGATCTTCCTGCAGCATGCCGCCATGCAATTTATCACATGTGTAATAATGCTTCTCCAATTGTTCCATGACGAAATCGACATTGTCTTTTGTGCGGCAGAAAATGATGCAGCTGTCCGGATTTTCGACAATCGTCACGTCACGCAACAAGGCAAATTTCTTCTGTTCTGCCACGACGAACAGCGAATGATCAATTTGGGCTGTCAGGTTTTCTGTAGAAGCAATTTCGATATGCTGAGGATCGATCATGTATTTTTTCTGCAGCTTTTCAACATTTTCAGGCAAAGTCGCTGAAAACAGCATCGTAGTACGCTGTTTCGGCAATTTGTTGATGATCGCTTCCACTTGTTCTACAAAGCCCATGTTCAGCATTTCGTCCGCTTCATCAAGAACCAGGTACTCTATGCGCTCGAGGTTCAATGTTCCACGTTCAATGTGGTCAAGGACACGCCCAGGCGTTCCAACAACCACATGGCATTTCTGCTTGAGTTCAGACTGCTGGTAAGCAAAAGGCTGCTTGCCGTAGACTGCTGCTGCTTTGATGCGTTTAAAGCGGCCGATATTTGTCAAATCCTCTTTTACCTGATCCGCCAACTCACGGGTCGGCGTCAAAATCAAAGCTTGTGGTTTATTTTCTTCCCAATCAACTAATTCACAAATCGGAATTCCGAATGCCGCTGTTTTCCCGCTTCCTGTTTGGGACTTTACCGTTAAGTCAGTCTTCGATAGTGCGACAGGAATTACTTTTCTTTGCACTTCTGTTGGTTCAGTGTAGCCAAGTCCTTCAAGGGCCTTCACGATCGGTTCACTTATTTCGTAATCGCTAAATTGTCTGTTGTTCATAATTGTTCTCCATCTCCGTTCAAAAATTTCAGGTTCTCCTATTATCGCACGGATTAGAAAATTCTGCCGTTAAACGATTATTAAGATTTATCCCGTTTCAACGGCCGCTGCATGCTGAAGATACCTTTCACCATTAATGCTTTTTTTATTGATCCATCAGGCTCACAGAGACTTTAACATCCAATGACTGGCTGCCGCCACGATAGACGCCCTGCACTGGGCTGACATCGTTATAATCGCGCCCAACCCCAACTCGGATATGATTTTCCAGCGCCTCTACATTGTTGGTCGGGTCCAAACCGACCCAGCCAATACCGGGCACCATGACTTCCACCCAAGCATGGCTTGCAGCGTCACCGACAAGCGCAGAGTTTTCACCAACATATAAATAGCCGCTGACATAGCGAGCCGGTATATGCTTACTGCGGAGAATCCCAAGCATGACATGCGTAATATCCTGGCAAACCCCTTTTCTCAGGTCGAACGATTCTTCTGCTTTCGTATTGACGGTCGTCGATTCGCCATCATAGGTAAAATGCTGATGGATATATTCCATTACATCAATCGCGTATTGAACCGGATTTTTCATGATTCCCAGCTCACGGTCAATTTGGCTCATTTGTTCCATTTTTAAATACGTATATGCTGTATTACTTAAAAAGGCCAGATAATGCTCACCGAATAATTGCGAATGAAAAATGGCACTCATTTCAGGGGAATAATTGATTCGATGGATAAATGGACTTTTTTGTATACTGACAATTGATGTTGTCTTCACTTCCAGATGCTGATGATGCTCTGCAATAAAAAATGTCTCAACATGATTGCCCCAAATATCAATATGTTCCTTGGTCAATGAAGCCGGTGTTATTTCTGCACGATAGGACAATAGGCGCTGGCATTCATCGGTCCTCGGCTTTAACCGAATCGAATTCATGCTCTGGTCCACAATGGTTTCGTACTCAAAGATATTAGTATGCTCAACTTTATATTTCATAGAAGTTATTCCTTTCGCGCCCATGCTCTGTGATTGGCTGGACTCCATCGGTTTAGTCTCGGAATCGCTTAAATAGTAAGTTTTCGAAAAAATTTCTCCGACTTCGTTGCAGCCATTTTGAAAATCATTGAGAAAATCCATGATCTCATCAGAGTCCAACTCGTCTATGCTGATGTCTTCAAACTCTTCTTTCAGTTGATCTAGCTTTGCATAGAGCTCCCAGGAATAATGAGAGATTTTCCCGCCTTCCAGCTTATCGACTGCGTTGCGGACATTCGTCAGGCAATATCGGATCGACCGTGGAAAATTCGTATCGGCAATCAGGAAAGTCAGGACTTGCTTTGGATCCATCTGGGGGGGATTCATTTTCAAATAGGCATTATAGCCGTTTGTCATACGCAAAGCAGCCAGCCAATAATAATAGTCTTCTGACTGGGCTTCCGACACCCGCTCTCTCGTTCGCTCGCATACCACATTCAAAATGCGCGCTGTTTTTTCTGCACGCTCCAGCCATTTTGCAATTTTAATGATTTGGTAAGGCACACCCCGGGACATGGCAGATTCCACAATTCCCTGGGTAATCAGTGAGGTTAATTTCACTTGCTCGAGAAATTGACGCATTTCTTTGACCGTACAGCTTTGTTGATCTATTTCCTTCAAAGTCAAATAGCAGCCATTCCAGGCTTCCCAATAATCATCCGGAATATGGTCACGGCTGATTCTCGCATTTTCCCGAACAATTTTCACACAGTTCGCTACGGAATTAAAATTGGTTTCTTCCATCGCCAAATAGTGGATAAGATGGTCTTCCTGGTAGCAGGGCATGGATTTGATCTGCTCCATAGTTTCAGTCGAAGCACAAATTTCATAAATCAGCTTCCAATCACTGTCACCAATTAACTCTTCATCAGCGGCTTCGATCATCTGCAGTAATTGCACATCCAGAATTCGGGCGTTGTTTTCCGCCCTTTCAACATTCCTGGACATCCAATACAAAGAATTCGCTACGCGGCTCAGCATCAGGCGTCCCCCTCTTCTTCTCTTTTCTTGAACACCCATGTATCTTTGCCGCCGCCACCCTGCGAGGAATTCACAACCAGTGATCCTTCTTTTAAGGCGACACGGGAAAGCCCCCCCGGCATAACGTGCGTATCCACTCCCCGGACCACAAAGATTCTTAAATCGACGTGGCACGGATAAAACTCTTCTCCCTGATATGCCGGAGCCCTCGATAATTTGATGGTAGGCTGCGCAATATACTGATGGGGCGCTTCAATGATTTTTTCACGGAATTCCGCAATCAGTTCTTCAGATGCGTGTGGTCCGACCAGCATATCGTAGCCTCCCGAAGCTCCGACATTCTTGACCACCAATTCATTCAAGTGATCCAAGACCCATTGCCGCTCTTCCGGATTGTCCAGCAGATAGGTTTTTACATTATCGATGATCGGCTCTTCCCCGAGGTAATATCGGATCATGTCCGGAACATAGGCATAAATGGCTTTATCGTCTGCAACGCCATTGCCGATGCCGTTTAAAATGGCCACATTTCCTTTTCTATAGGCCACCAGCAAACCGGGAACACCCAGTGCAGAATCAGCCAGAAATGCTTCAGGATCTAAATAATCATCATCAATTCGGCGGTAAATGATATCTACACGCTTTAATCCCCGAATCGACTTCATATAGACAATATTTTTTTTGACAATCAGGTCTCTGCCTTCGACCAAATCGATTCCCATCTGCTGCGCTAAAAATACATGGTCGTAGTAGGCGGAATTGTACATTCCCGGTGTTAACAGAACCGCAAAAGCCTTGTCTTTTCTTGATTCCGGTGCATGATCCAATATCGCTTGGTGTAAATGGGAGAGCTGATGCTCGAGGGTATGAACCGACTGGCTGGCGAAAAATTCGGGGTAAACCTGACGCATGACGTATCGATTTTGATAAACATAAGACAACCCGGATGGATTACGTAAATTATCTTCAAGCACATGGTATTTTCCGTTTTCATCGCGAATCAAATCGATTCCGGCCAAAAAGATATGATTCTTCAGCGGGATATCGACGCCCTTTACTTGCTCATCATAATAATAGGGATTTTCTTCGACCAATCGCCTTGGAACGACCCCATCTTGAAGAATGCGCTTGTCATTATATACATCCTCTAAAAACTGATTGAGCGCTTCTGCCCGCTGAATCATTCCTTTCTCTACCACTTCCCATTCTTCAGACGGAATAATGATGGGGATAAAGTCAAAAGGCATCGTTCTCTCCGTCCCGACATTGTTATTGTAAACCGTGAACGTAATACCTTGCCTCAAAAACGACAGCTGAGCTGTGTCATGCTTTTCTCTCAGTTCTTCTGTTGTAAAGTTTTGAAGCACATCGAAGAATTTACGGTAATGTGATTTTGGTTTTCCTTGTGGTGTGAACATCTCATCGAAAAATGCTCCTGTTGAATACGTTTTAAACAAACGAGCAGCCCCCTTTATTACGTAGAATATTCAGACAAAAAATAAATTAAGAAAAAGCTATGCCGCTTCTACAAACGCGCATAGCTTATCTTAATTCTATTATACCTAAACTATTTTCCGAATGTTGAATCATTCGAAGATGAGCTATCTTTTTTCAATGCTTCATCGGAAGAAGGATTGCCGGATGTTGAGCTGTCCTTACTCGAAGAATCATCCGATCCGCCTTTTTTCAAAGACTCAGTATACTCTGTACTTCCACCATAGATTCCGCCTGTCGGCTTGTTAGTATCAGAGGAAGAAGTTCCAGCAGAACTTGTTTGGGATTTGTCTGACGCTGAACTGCTGCTCTTTTCGGCATTTCCGCCAACATCATCCTGCAATGTCTTATTGGCTTTATCCAACGCCTCTTTCTCTTTGTTCATCATGTCCTGCTGTGCATCGATTGCCGTTTTCACTTTTCCGACCGCTTTGTTGACTGTCGGCTTTACTTTATCGACCATGCCGCCTGATTGTTCATTTAAACGGTCAAGTCCTTTTTTAATATTTGCTTTCATATCATCTTTGCTGGTTTGAGAAGTTCCGCCTGTTACAGTTTTCTGCTGTGTCATTGCTGCACCGATTACTGCACCAAGACCAATTAATACAAGTTTACCGAATATGCCACTTGATGAATTTTTCGCCATTTGAATATCTCCTCCTTGTTTTGTATAAATCATTGTGTATAAAGTATTGACTAAATCGCACGTTTTTAAACATTTTAAGGAAAACAAAAGACACCTCTAAGTGCTCTGGGTGTCTAAATTCAGCATCTATTCACTTAGTTTTCCCTCTTCTTTCAGAACCTGTTCAAAAGCCTTAACCACTTCTCCGTCGTATTGAATACCAATCATGCTTTTGATCTCAGCTATTGCATATTCAGCAGAAAATGCAGTCCGGTATGCCCTGTCCTCCGTCATCGCATCGAACGTATCACACACTCCGATAATTTTTGCTTCTATCAGTATTTCATTGCCTTTAAGTCCAAACGGATAGCCTCTTCCGTTAACACGCTCGTGATGCTGTTCGACAATGTCCGCGATATCGGCATAAGGCGTATCACGAATCATCGCAGCCCCGTCGCCGGGATGTTTTTTCACCAGTTCAAATTCTTCATTTGTTAATTTGCTTGGTTTTTTTAAGACTTCTTCCGGGATATTGATTTTACCGATGTCGTGGAGGATAGAAGCTAAAAACAACTTCTCCATATGATCTCTTCTCAATTTCATTTCAGATGCAGTTTTTACCGCATAGTTAGCAACACGAGAACTGTGATTAAAAGTGTAACGATCCTTTTGTTCAACAGCCTCTCCTATTTTTTTCAATTCCTTAATAACTTCACTAAGATAGTAAAAAGTAGGAGCAGTAGAGACAGATAAGAAGCTTACTTCTGTTAAAGCCGTGAAATGAACCGTTTCTTCCAAGTTTTTCGCAGAAATAAAATCATTTTCTTTAAGTTGAACTTTACTACCATCAATTTCCGTTTCTAAAATACCACTTAATATATA
The DNA here is from genome assembly GCF_018613575.1 of Planococcus sp. ISL-110. GTDB lineage: Bacteria > Bacillota > Bacilli > Bacillales_A > Planococcaceae > Planococcus. The sequence continues at coordinate 34,344 of NZ_JAGGPX010000008.1, read as the reverse complement.
AAAAAACTCTTGAACTGACGCATCTCTGCCAGGAAAAAGAATAATTAACTTATCCTTCATCACTGTTTGTTTAATTATTTCAAGACTATCACCACGACCAAGCAAGCTTATAAAGGTGGACTCATTATTCACTTTCTCCAGATATCCATCTTTCAATATGTCTAAGCCTTTCACAAGTTCACTTCCTTTTAAAAAAACTATGAGAGTAAAGAATATTATTCTCTACTCTCATAGTACTCTATAAGCCTTCAACTATACAAACGGATTTACCAACCGACTACTACCATTGGATCAATTAATTCTTCACGATCGGCAAATTTAATTAATACCCATTCTATTTCTACTGACAGTCCTGCTTTTTCAGCTTTTTCAATTCCTTTAAGCGTCATTTTTTCAGTTTTCACTTTCAAGTTGCTGATTAGTTTATCCGATTTTCCCTCGTAATCTTCAGTCAACTTAGCCTGTTTCGCTTCATCTTGATGTTTAGATTTTTCTTCAAGAAACTTTGCATACATCTTTTCTGACTTTGCTACTGCTTTATTAATTTCTTCATAAATTTTTTCATTAGTTTCATTAACTTCAGCAATCGCTTCAGCAATTTCTGGCGTCATTTCATTTGTAACATCATATTTCACAGCTTCGTTAGTATTTTCTGCAAACACACTCGTGCCCAATCCTAATGCCATAATGAATGAAAATAAAACAGCGACCAAACTCTTTTTTAACATATATATTCCTCCTATTTTTTTGTTAGCAGGTTCTGAAATTCCAGTCTTTTTATAAGCGAAAACTTATACCATCTCACTAAAAAAATGACTTAAAATACCAGCTCTTACCTCCTATAGTATATACCCAGAAAACCTTTTACACAACTAGCTATTGGATTATTTAGATAAAAGACACAGTTTTTACATTACTGAAATAACCCGAAATCAGTTAATTATCAAATCGCTATTAATTACCTGCTATAGGTCTCCCATTGACTGGGTTTTCACCTCGATTATCTATTCATCGCTTATGCCCTTTCTATAGAAAAGGCTGTGAATGAACTCAATAATGAGTTCACCCACAGCCTTTCAAAAATGTTTCTTTTACCCACTTGTTACGGCAATACAGTGGTACCCATCAAGAAACGGTCGCATTCGCGTGCCGCTTCCCGGCCTTCATTGATGGCCCAAACGATTAGGCTTTGTCCGCGGCGTACATCTCCCGCTGCAAAAACGCCTTCTACGCTGGTTGTGTATTCTCCATATTCCGCTTTCACTCTGGAATTCGCTTCTGTTTCCAGCTCAAGCTGCTGAATCAGATCCTGTTCAGGTCCGCTGAAACCAATGGCAATCAATACCAGATCCGCTTTCCAAACTTTTTCAGTGCCTGGAATTTCTTCGCGGATCCGGTTGCCTTTTTCATCTATCTTCAATTTCACATTTACGGTGTGCACTTCTCTTACTTGTCCGCTTTCATCACCGACAAATCTCTTTGTCATGACTGCATAGGCTCTCGGATCTTCGCCAAAAGTTGCAGCTGCTTCTTTATGGCCGTATTCAATCCGGTGAACTTTCGGATACTGCGGCCATGGATTGCCTTTTTCGTCGCGAATCGCACCTTTTTGATCGTAAACATCAAACTGAACAAGACTTGCACAACCATGGCGCACGGATGTCGCCAAGCAATCTGTTCCGGTATCTCCGCCTCCAATTACGATGACGTTCTTGCCTTTTGCCGAAATATACTTGCCGTCTTCAAAATTTGAATCCAGCAGACTTTTCGTGCTGGCATGCAGGAAGTCCATCGCAAAATGGACTCCATCCAACTCACGGCCTTCCACATCGATATTGCGATGAACGGTTGATCCTGTGCACATGACGACTGCATCAAAATCATCCTTCAGTTTTGAAGAAGGATAGTTTTTCCCCACCTCTACACTGGTGATGAAAGTGATGCCTTCCTGTTCAAGAATATTCACACGTCTGGTCACCATATCGTAGGACAACTTCATCTCCGGAATTCCGTATGTCAGCAAGCCGCCAACACGGTCACTTTTTTCAAAAACGGTTACCAGATGCCCCGCCTTGTTCAACTGAGCTGCAGCAGAAAGTCCGGCCGGACCTGATCCGATTACCGCGACCTTTTTGCCGGTCCGTGTTTTAGGCGGCTCTGGCACAACCCAGCCTTCCGCAAACCCGCGTTCGATAATAGATCGTTCCACTGTACGGATAGCTACAGGCGGTTCGTTGATCCCCAGAACACAAGCCCCTTCACAAGGAGCCGGGCATGCAGTTCCAGTAAACTCCGGGAAATTATTTTTCAGGTGCTCACGATGCAACGCTTCTTTCCATTGTCCACGGTAAACCAGATCATTCCATTCGGGGATGAGATGATTCACGGGACAACCGGTCGTTACATTGTCCAGTTCCATTCCGGTATGGCAAGTTGGCACTCCACAGTCCATACAGCGCGCACCTTGTTTTGCCACTTCTTCATTTGACAAAGGGATTGTATAGTCGTTCCAATCTTTTGTCCGTTCAGCCGGTTGGCGCTCTTTGACTGTCTGCCTGCCATATTCCATAAATCCTGTTGGTTTCCCCATTTTTTCCCTCCTACTCACGATTTCTCATGTTGAAATCCTCAGGCTTCCGTCTATTGCGAAAACCCGGGATTTTTTATTTTGTCCAGACTCCAGT
>NZ_JAGGPX010000008.1:0-31473 GCF_018613575.1 Planococcus sp. ISL-110 | reverse complement strand
GGCTGAAAACACGCCGCTTCGACAGATCGCCTTACACCTGTCAGAGCTGAACAGGCACTTCCGCTTTTCTATTTTCCAGCGCCAGCCATTTTGCTTTCTTCAAAAGCAGCCATTTCTGCTTCAGATTTCGCCATCCCGCTGCTTTGCAATTTGCTGATTCGTTCATTGATCTGCAGATAGGCTTTCGGAATGACCCGCACAAACTTGGCTGTATAAATGTCCCAATGTGCCAATAAGCGCGTTCCTTTGGCACTGCTTGTGTAATGCACGTGTTTTTGAATCATTTGACGCAGTTCTTCAATTTCTGCTGGATCGGCAAGCGGCTGCAAATGAACCATTTCTGCATTGCAGCGTTCGCTAAATGTACCTTCTTCGTCCAGTACATACGCAACACCACCAGACATGCCGGCTGCAAAGTTCTTGCCGGTTTGCCCAAGTATCGCTACACGGCCGCCCGTCATGTATTCGCAGCCATGGTCGCCCACGCCTTCAACGACAATTTTCGCTCCGCTGTTTCTAACCGCAAAGCGCTCGCCTGCTACACCGTAGATATAAGCTTCACCGGCGGATGCCCCATAGAATGAAACATTTCCGATAATGATGTTATTCTCTGGCAGGAATGTTGAATCCAATGCCGGGTAAACTATAATTTTACCGCCTGACAAGCCTTTTCCGACAAAATCATTGGCGTCACCGATCAAGTTCATAGACATTCCTTTTGGAATAAATGCGCCAAAACTTTGGCCGGCAGACCCCTGGAAGTTCAAGTTGACCGTATCTTCAGGCAAGCCCTCCGCGCCATAACGTTTCGAAATGGCACTGCCGATAATCGTTCCTGCAGCTCTGTGGATATTGCGGATTGCAGTTGCCACTTCGACGCGTTCACCCGTTTCTATCGCATTTCGGCAACGCGGCAATAACTCCTGATAATCCAATGTTTTTTCCAATTCGTGATTTTGCTTAATCGTTGCATAACGCCCAACTTTTTCAGGAAGCTCTGGTTGATACAGCAAAGCACTCAAGTCAATGCCGCCCGCCTTCCAATGATCCACCGCTTGGTTGGCCTCGATGACATCTGTCCGGCCAATCATTTCATTGATGGTACGGAAGCCAAGTTCAGCCATCAATTCACGTGTTTCCCGTGCGATAAAACGCATGAAGTTTGCCACGTGTTCTGGATCTCCGCCGTATTTTTCGCGCAGCTCAGGATTTTGAGTCGCAATGCCGACAGGACAAGTATCCAAATGGCAAACGCGCATCATGATACAGCCAAGTACGACAAGTGGAGCCGTTGAAAAACCGAATTCTTCGGCACCTAATAGAGCCGCTGTTACTACATCGCGGCCTGTCATCATTTTGCCGTCTGTTTCCACAACAATTCGATCACGCAACCCGTTCAACAGAAGAGTCTGATGCGTTTCAGCCAAGCCGATTTCCCACGGCAGGCCTGTGTGTTTCAAACTTGTTTTCGGTGCTGCTCCCGTTCCGCCATCATAGCCGCTGATCAATACAACATCTGCACGGCCTTTTGCTACGCCGGCCGCTATTGTTCCGACACCGACAGCCGATACCAATTTGACGCTTATGCGTGCACTTGGATTTGCGTTTTTCAGGTTGAAAATCAGTTCAGCTAAATCTTCAATTGAATAGATATCATGATGCGGAGGCGGTGAAATCAATTCAACACCCGGCGTAGAGCCGCGCACTTCCGCAATCCATGGATAAACTTTCTTGCCTGGCAAGTGTCCGCCTTCTCCTGGCTTCGCTCCCTGCGCTACTTTAATTTGGATTTCATCGGCATTCACAAGGTAATGGCTGGTTACGCCAAAACGTCCAGATGCCACCTGTTTGATGGAACTGCGGCGATTGTCGCCATTTTCATCGGGAATAAAGCGTGAAATTTCTTCTCCGCCTTCTCCTGAATTACTTCTTCCGCCTATGCGGTTCATCGCAATCGCAAGAGCTTCATGCGCTTCTTTACTGATGGAGCCGTAAGACATGGCTCCTGTTTTAAAGCGCGCACAGATTTCCTCGATGGTTTCCACTTCTTCAATCGGTACCGGTGTCTGTTTCTTAAAGGACATTAAGCCTCGCAGGGATTGGAGGTTTGCTTTTTCATCAGTCAACAGATTGGTGTACTTTTTGAAGACATCGTAATTATTGGTCCGGCATGCATGCTGAAGTGTATGGATCGTTTTTGGATTGTATTGATGGTTTTCCCCGTTTTCGCGGTATTGGAATTCGTCACCTGAATCTAATGCCTGATCGTCTCCTTGAGCAGTCGGATACGCTGCTGCATGTCTCATGAGAACTTCTTTGGCAATGATATCGAGGCCGATTCCGCCAAGGCGCGAAGAAGTACGCGTGAAGTATTTATCGATTACGTCCATATGGATGCCGACAGCTTCAAAAATTTGTGCGCCGCGGTAGCTCTGGATGGTAGAGATACCCATTTTGGAAAGAACTTTAATGATGCCGTCTGTCACGGCTTTTACGTATGTCTTTTCTGCTTCTTCAAAAGTCATATTCGGAATATCTTCTATTTCAATCAGGTTCTCTATCGTATCAAAGGCCAGGTAAGGATTAATACCTTCTGCTCCATAGCCAAGAAGTGCTGCAAAATGATGTACTTCACGAGGCTCTGCCGATTCCAGCAAAATACTCATTTGCGTGCGGGTACCTTGACGAATCAAATGATGGTGAAGGCCTGAAACGGCAAGAAGTGCAGGAATTGCTGCATATTCTTCAGTTACACCGCGATCAGATAAAATGAGCAGTGTCGCGCCTTCTTTAAGCGCTTGATCTGCCTCTGCAAATACGGCATCCAACCTTTGTTCCATCGCTGCCTCTCCGTCATTTTTTGAAAACAGGATTGAAATCGTGTCAGTTTTGAAATCGGGAATGTTCTGCTGGCGCAACTTCTCAAGTTCCGCATCAGTCAAAACCGGTGTTTCCAGACGAATGTGGCGGGCACTTTCAGGGCTTGGTTGAACCAGGTTCCCTTCGGCGCCAATGGTCGTCCGTGCAGCTGTAATAATATGTTCACGAATCGCATCAATCGGCGGATTCGTGACTTGAGCGAACAATTGCTTAAAGTAGTTGTAAAGAAGCTGCGGTTTTTTCGACAAAACAGCCAATGGTGAATCATAACCCATTGAACCAACAGGATCCTTGCCGTCAGTTGCCAGCGGTTTGATGATTTTTTGGACTTCTTCCATCGTATAGCCGAAAGCCAGCTGTCGTTTGATCAAGGGTTGCGTATCGTCAGAGTTTGAAGGTTTCACTGGCTCTGGAAGATCATCCATGTCGAACATGTTTTTCTCGATGAAATCCTTATACGGCAATTCTCCTGCAATCTGAAGTTTGATTTCTTCGTCAGGAATGATTTTGCCTTCTTCCAGATCCACAAGCAGCATTTTACCTGGACGCAGACGATCTTTGTAAATGATATCGTCCGCAAAAATATCCAATGCGCCTACTTCTGAACCCATAACAATCATGCCGCTCTTCGTCACATAATAACGTGCAGGGCGAAGGCCATTTCGGTCTAGGCAAGCCGCAATCTGTTTGCCGTCAGTAAAGACCAATGCAGCCGGTCCATCCCATGGCTCCATGAGCGTACTGTGGTATTCATAGAAATCTCTTTTCTCCTGTTTGATGGTCGGGTCATTGACCCATGGTTCCGGTACCATCATCATTGCCGTATGGGCAAGAGATCTTCCAGACAAATGCAAAAATTCAAAGCAGTTGTCGAACATGGATGAGTCACTTCCCGTTTCATCGATGACAGGAAGGACTTTTTGAAGATCTTCTTCATTGAATGCCGGAGACGCGCATTGCATCTGACGGGCACGCATCCAATTGACGTTCCCTCGTAAGGTATTGAATTCGCCGTTGTGGATTGAGTAGCGGTTAGGGTGTGAACGCTGCCAGCTCGGGAAGGTGTTCGTGCTGAAGCGTGAGTGGACAAGAGCCACTGCTGATTTGAATTCTGGATGGTTGAGGTCAATATAGAATGAATCCAGCTGTTCCGGGATAAGCATGCCTTTATAGACAATCGTACCTGCTGACAGGCTGCTGAAATACACGTCTTTAAAGTCTTCGTTGCCGACCATTGCCTGTTCGATGCGCTTACGGATAATATATAACCGGCGCTCAAGGTCTACCCGGTTTTCCAACCCGTGCGCAGCTCCGATAAACACTTGACGGATAACAGGCTTAGTTTTTGATGCGACTTTTCCAACAAACGAATCATTTACTGGAACCGGACGCCATCCAAGACAAATTTGGCCTTCTTCCTGGATAATTTGATGAATTATTTCTTTTGTTTTCATTCGAAGATCATAATCCTGCGGCATGAAGAGCATACCAATTCCGTACTTTCCTTCTTCAGGCAATGTAATGCCTTCTTTTTCGCATTGCTTGAGGAAAAAGCGATGAGGAATTTGTGTCAAGATCCCAGCACCGTCTCCTGTGCTTGTATCAGATGACTGGCCACCGCGATGTTCCAGGTTACACAAAATATTTATGGCATTTTGAACAATTGCATGTGATTTTTCTCCATTAATGTTGGCGATCATCCCTATTCCGCACGCCTCATGCTCTTGATCTGGATGATAAAGTCCTTGTGGGATTGGATATTCTTTCTTGCTCATCAAACCGCCTCCTTCATTACACTCTTGTGTCATAATATTTTGATAGTATATCATAAGTCTGAATATATATACAATTCCTCTGAGTAAAAAAATGTTTTTACTGAGCCTCAAATACTGCACACCCGTGAAAACGCTTCCAATTTTACGGTAAAAATGCCAGAATTTTTATTAGAATTAACTGTATAATTATACAAGTCTGACAATTTGAAAATAAAAAAACCCCGTTTTATCTGGGGTTTTCCTGCTTATATTTATTCAGTTGTTTACGGTATCAAAAGATTGGATTGCCTGTAAAAACGCCTCGCCGTACTTTTCCAGTTTGTTGGCGCCAACGCCATTGACTTCTAAAAATTCTTCTCTATTCTTCGGCCTTCTCGCTACCATATCCTGCAATGATTTATCAGAGAAAATGACGAAAGGCGGCACTCCGGCTTCGTCAGCCAGACCTTTCCGCACTACGCGCAACTCTTCGAATAAAGGATCGTTTGAAGCAATCCGCTTAGTGACAACAGCACCTTTTCTCAACACTTTGCGTTTGCCCAGCAACACGTCTCTTCCGCCATCCGGTACATAGATGGTCGGAAACGAACCTTGCTCTACCGCCAATAACTCCTGAGAAATCATGAATTCCATCAAGTTCGACACTTCTTTGGCATTTTGATGCTTTAAAATGCCGTAGGTCGACAGCTTATCAAAACCAAAATCCAGTACTTTTTTATTGCGTGAACCGGTCAGCACCTGGGCCGTCATCGCCTTGCCAAACTTCTGCCCCATCCGGATGACACAAGACAAAACCATTTGAACATCTTTTGTGACATCCATGCTTTCCCGGTCGTCCAAACAATTGCCGCAATGCCCGCATTGTTCAGCAGCTGTATCGCCGAAATAATGGATGATGAATTGCTGAAGGCAACTTTCGGTATGGCAATAATCGACCATTCCCTGCAATTTGACCAATTCCCCTGGAATACGGCTGGGATCTTGCGCCTGATCAATCAAAAACCGCTGTGTCTGGACATCCTGCGAGGCATATAGCACGATGCATTCACTCGGCAAACCGTCCCGTCCCGCACGCCCAGCTTCCTGATAATAGCTTTCCATGTTTTTCGGCACCTGATAATGGATGACAAAACGGATATTGGATTTGTCGATGCCCATGCCAAACGCATTGGTGGCAACCATGACAGTTACTTCATCATTAAGGAAACGCTCCTGGCCGCTTTTTCTTTCCTGGTCCGGCATACCGGCATGGTATTTTGCTGCCTTGATGCCTTTTTTTATCAGCATCTCGTAAACCGAATCCACTGTTTTACGGGTGGCTGCGTAAATAATGCCCGCTTCATTGTCGTTCTTTGTCACATATTCCTTTACAAACCGTTCCCGGTCTTGCCCACGTATAACTGAAAACGTCAAATTGGCCCGTTCAAAACCAGTCATGATGGTATGCTTTTCTTCAATGTCCAAGATCCGGCAAATGTCCTCACGCACTTGAGGCGTTGCTGTGGCCGTTAGAGCCAGCACCGTCGGATTATTTGGAAACAGTTCCGTCATACGGCTGATCAGTCGGTAGCTCGGGCGAAAATCATGGCCCCATTGGGAGATGCAGTGAGCTTCATCGACCGCAATCAGCGGAACATGGACTCCCTGCAGTTCATTGAGGAACATTTCCGAATCCAGTCGTTCCGGAGCAATATACAGCAATTTGATGGCTCCACGCTGAACGTCCATCAGCGTCTCCCGAACTTCGTCAAAACCGAGGGAACTGTTTATATAAGCAGCCGGAATGCCGGCTGCTAGTAGAGCATCTACTTGGTCTTTCATCAATGAAATCAAAGGCGACACGACAATTGTGGTTCCTTCCATAACAAGCGCAGGAATTTGATAGCACATCGACTTGCCTCCGCCTGTCGGCATGACACAAATCGAATTATGCCCTTCAAACACCTGCGTAATGGCTTGTTCCTGGCCAACCCGGAAGGACTCATAGCCAAAATGGGACTGCAGTAATTTCTTTGCGCTTTCCAACAAAATAAAACACTCCTAATACTCGTATCGTATGAGTTAGCTTACCACATTCCCACCCCTTTTTCTTCGATTAAATATCAGCAAAACACTGCCAAAAAGACATAAAGAAAACCGCCCTTCAAGCTTGCGCTTTCGAGACGGCTTTCTATTCCCCTCACTTTTTCAAGCAAAGGAAAAGGATGTTTGTTTTCTATGAAGTTTATCGTATTTTGCTTACTTATAATGAAAGAATCAGCTTTCTCAAACTTTCAACTTCCAACGCTCCGCTTCTTCTTCCTTCATCTGCTTTTCTGTTTCCTCGGGGAAAGCGGTGCGGAATTTATGGGTATCTAGAGGGATGATTTCAACCATCTTCTTTATCATGTCTGCTGGGTCATATTGATTTTCCAGCCCTTTTTCAGCCTCTTCCATGTCTTCTTTGCGCGTAAAGTGAATGGCTTCATCGTACCATTTCCATTTTGCTTCCGCGCTGCGATCATTAAAGCCTGTCGCAAAAGCTCCTGGATTGATGGTCGCCACCTGAACGCCATGGCCTTTCAGTTCCTTCTGCATCGTCGTCGCAATGGCTTCGATGGCGTGTTTGGTTGCAGTATATGGCCCCACATAAGGAGTCGCCATGATCCCGGCCATCGAAGACATGAAAATAATTTTTCCTTTTCCTTTATCCACGAACTTACGCGCAGCAATCTGGGCAGTTTCCAAAGTGCTGAAGACATTGACCTCAAACAATTCCCTGAAGTTTGACATCGGCACTTCTGAAAGCGGCCCACCTTCATTGACTGCAGCGTTCGCCACAAAAATGTCAAAATCGTAGTCGAGCATTTGCGCCAGATCCTGAGGATTTTTGATGTCCATTTTAAAAACGTCCAATTCCAGCCCTTTGGCGGCAGCTTCCTCCCGTAATGCCGTCACCTGTGGAGCGGTTTCCACCGGCGCGATCACCTTATGGCCTTGTTCTGCAAGACCGAGTGCCGTCCCTTTCGCCAATCCACTTCCTGCTCCTGTAATAAATATTGTTTTACTCAATTAATCCAGCCTCCTATATTCCATTTTTCTATACTTTATGTCTTCCCAGAGGAACACAAGATAAACACAGTTTAGCCAAAGCAACTTTCTTTCGTCCGGCTTCCTATAGACTTCACTGACGATGCAAAAAAGCCCGGTCCTTTTCAAAGGATTGGGCTTTTTTTATTAGGCTTTTTTATTGGGCTTTTCAGTAATCAGTTTGTCGCGACTCCATAACTGCCCATGCGGCGCTTAACTTGAATGAAAGATGCAGCTTCAGCAAGTTCATGCTGATTAAGCGGCTGGTCATCCAACATTAAGTTGTAATCATTTAAAAAACTTGTATTTTGAAGATCTACATTGATTGTCCGTTCGCTACGATCCAACAAACTGTCGACCGATATCCCAAAATAATCGGCAAGTCTTTCGAGATGAACTACAGAAACTTGTTTCTTTCCACTTTCATAAGCCCAGACCGTACTTTTCGCAAAGCCGATTTCTTCTGCCAACTCTTCAGTAGATAGTCCTTTAGCTTCTCTTAAGTCCTTGATTCGTTTGCTTAATTGTTTCATTTTACACTCCTGCTCCCTAATTAATATTCTAACTATTTTAAATATACTGCACCTTGCGCTTTTTCACAATCTTTTTTGGATAATTCTTTAAAAAAGTGTGAATAATTAGTGAACACTAACTAAAGAATACTAAATATGGGAATTAAATAGGATATTAGTTTTACTTAATTTACCATATTAAAAGATATTTCAAATAGCAGGTAAATAGACTCTTTAAAGATAAAATCTTTCACCAGTGCCCCAACACCTGAAAAAAAGTAACTAATAACATAAATTAGAATATAATCATTATTCTAATAAAGTTTAATTTTATCTTCACCTATATTTTCTTATCTTTTTTTATTTAAAAAAGCCTTTATTGCTATTTTTTAAATTAATTTTGATTTTTATAACTAAAAAAAGTATTATGTTAGAATAAATAAATGGAGGTTAGTATAATGTCTGAAAAGTATTCTCGACAAGAGATTGTCAATAGCGTTCCTCAAAAAGGCTTTTTTGGCCATCCTGGAGGTCTCTTCACCTTGTTTTTCACTGAATTTTGGGAAAGGTTCTCCTATTATGGGATGAGAGCCATCCTGGTCTTTTATATGTACTATGAAATTTCCGATGGCGGTCTGGGTCTTGATCAGACGACTGCATTGTCCATCATGTCCATTTATGGCTCACTCGTTTATATGTCTGGAATTATCGGTGGCTGGTTGGCCGATCGGATATTCGGTACATCAAAGGCTGTTTTTTATGGTGGGATTCTCATCATGCTTGGGCATATTGCTCTAGCGATTCCTGGTAATCTTGCTTTGTTCTTCGTATCCATGGTCTTAATCGTCCTGGGTACCGGTTTATTGAAACCGAACGTATCCAGTGTAGTCGGCGAAATTTACGCGGAAAATGACGATCGCCGCGACGCCGGATTCAGCATTTTCTATATGGGAATCAACATGGGTGGCTTCCTGGCACCTTTGATCGTCGGTACTGTCGGCATGAGAATCAGTTTCCATTTAGGCTTCAGTATTGCAGCAGTCGGCATGTTCCTTGGTTTGGTGATTTTTGTAGCCACGAAGAAGAAAAATCTCGGAATGGCAGGAACTATTGTGCCAAATCCGTTATTGCCTTCAGAACGTAAAACGACAATTAAAATCTTTGTGTTTGGTGCGTTGATCATCGCAGCAGCAGTTGCAATCGGCATTCCAACAGGGCTGCTGACTTTTGACAGCTTCGTAGCGATTGTCGGTATTTTTGGTATTTTAATTCCGATTGCTTATTTCACAGTTATGTACCGCAGCAAAAAAACAACAGAAGTGGAACGCTCACACCTGTTGGCATATATTCCATTGTTCATCGCATCCGTCATGTTCTGGGCAATTCAAGAACAGGGTTCAACCATTCTCGCCGCTTACGCGGATACCCGCACAGATCTTGAATTTGCAGGAATCACCTTTTCCCCTGCCTGGTTCCAATCCCTGAACCCTTTGTTTATCATCATGCTGGCTCCAGTCTTCGCTTGGCTGTGGGTTAAGCTGGGAAGCAGACAACCGTCTATTCCGCAAAAATTCTCTCTCGGCCTCCTGTTTGCCGGATTATCTTTCCTGGTCATCCTGTTACCGGCTTATTTCGGCGGTCCAGCAACCTTGGTCAATCCGCTTTGGCTTGTCCTTAGCTATTTCATTGTCGTTCTCGGCGAACTGTGCCTGTCCCCAGTGGGATTATCGGCGACCACCAAATTGGCGCCAGCAGCTTTCTCAGCTCAAACGATGAGCCTGTGGTTCCTGTCCAACGCTGCCGCTCAGGCAATCAACGCACAATTGGTCAAATTCTACACAGTGGAAAACGAAATGATGTACTTCGGTATTATCGGGGGCGCTTCGATTGCCCTCAGTATCCTGTTGTTCCTCTTCGCACCACGCATCCAAGGCTTCATGAAAGGCGTCCGGTAACTTAGAAAAGCGAAAGTGCCTATGTAGATTCGACGGGCATAAGGCGCGCTGGCGAAGCGGCATTTTTTCAGCCGCACAGCCAGCGTGACTTATGACCCTAGAATCTGGGCACTGGAGCTAGACAAAAGAGAAAAGCGAAAGTGCCCATGTAGATTCGACGGGCATAAGGCGCGCTGGCGAAGCGGCATTTTTTCAGCCGCACAGCCAGCGTGACTTATGACCCTAGAATCTGGGCACTGGAGCTAGACAAAAGAGAAAAGCGAAAGTGCCCATGTAGATTCGACGGGCATAAGGCGCGCTGGCGAAGCGGCGTTTTTTCAGCCGCACAGCCAGCGTGACTTATGACCCTAGAATCTGGGCACTGGAGCTAGACAAAAGAGAAAAGCGAAAGTGACCGTGTAGATTCGACGGGCATAAGGCGCGCTGGCGAAGCGGCGTTTTTTCAGCCGCACAGCCAGCGTGGCTTATGACCCTAGAATCTGGGCACTGGAGCTGGACAAAAGAGAAAAGCGAAAGTGCCCATGTAGATTCGACGGGCATAAGGCGCGCTGGCGAAGCGGCGTTTTTTCAGCCGCACAGCCAGCGTGACTTATGACCCTAGAATCTGGGCACTGGAGTCTGGACAATACAGAAAACTAAAGACACAAAATAAACTTCAAAAAAATACCCGACAGTTCAAACTGTCGGGCATTTTTTCGTGTTTCTTCTATAATATTAGTTATTTTCTACAATCATTCCCATCTGCCGTGCAAAAGCGATTGCCTGATCTGGAGATACTTTGCACCCCTGCAACTTTTCAACCGACACTTGGATGCTGTCAAAGGTATTTGTGCTCAAGTCGATGCCCTTCAGGCTGGTTTCCATGAAATTGATGTCATTCATGTCGCACATACGAAAGTCGCTAGCCTTCAATTCCATCTGATAAAAGTCTGCAAAACGCATAGCAGAAGAAACAAAACTCACCGTATTGCATAAAGAAAAGCCAAAAGTGGCATAATTTATCACACACTCATCAAAAAGAGTATGGCGTATTCCCGCTTCGGCAAAATTAGTGCCCAGCAATTTGGAGTTGCGGAATTCAGTCCGGTGAAAAATGGTGCGGCTCAAGTCAGCATTAGATAGGTCACAATTCACAAAAACAACATCGACGAATTCCGAACGCGGCCAAACCGTTTCAAGAAAATTGACGTTTTCAAAGACTACTTTGGCGATATGAAGCGCTTCTTCCGTGCTGAAATCAATGGTTTCCTGAAAAATTCTGCAATTGCTTATGTAATTGTCATCTATAGCTGCAACAAATGAACAGGTTTCCAATTTCTTCGGGAGCAGCGGTTCCAGCCTTTTGGGTTTTTTCATAACTTACTGACTTCTCCTCTAAAACAAACAAAAGGCCACCTCGATGGCGAAGCAGCCTTTTGTTGCTGGTATTTACTTTTCCACCAATTCTTTGCCTAAGCATTCATCGATGATTTCAGGCAAGTCAATCCGGTCTTCTGTCACTTCAACTTGATAAACTTTGTTGTCATGCATGAATTTAAAGATGCCATTATCGAAATCGGTACCGATTTCCTTGAAGAAAATCCCTTCAAGCTGGCAATTTTTTGATTGTGTAAAATTGATTTTGTAGCTGTCCTCATCTTTTACCAAGTAACAGCGTACACCTTTTTCAAACTCGTCCCCTTCAACGCCTTTCACCGTACGCGCCAATGAAACGATATGAAGATCGACTAATGGAATTTCACGCAGCAGCATGTTCAGGAACGAACCTTTGGTGATTTCTTCCCATCTGCTTTTTGCGGTTTGCCCAATAATAATTTGTGTGATATTAAACTCATGAGCCACTTCCGCAATCACTTTTGCAGAGGGGCGTTTTTCATTATCACGAACAATAAACTCTTCAGCTTCATACTCTTCAGCAAGTTCTCTCCAACGTTCAACATACGATGCTTTTTCAGCGTCAAATTCCTCAACGGATTTCTGATCTACCGTTAAAATATACAACGGACAATCCAGCATAGTAGCAAGTTTATTACCCCGATTGATCAAACGTTCACCATTCGGCCCGTAAAAAACACATACCAGGATGCTTTCATCCATTCGTCCTCTGATTTTTTTCATTTATGTTCACCCCCCTGGGAATATAATTCATATCCTGACATTCAAAACCATGAAATTATACTTCTTCCATTATAGAAAATCAAGGGTTTTCATCTGCTTTCAGATTGCCCATTCAGTAAGATCTGCTGGACTTTTCACTTCAGTGCTGGCTGACAAATGAAAAGCGCCTGATTTTCCTGTATAATTTGTATTGGTTGCTTTACGAGCCTTATCATATCATATTGCAGGAAAAGCGAAACCCATTTCCTTTATTATATACCCGCTCTTCGATTTTCCCATCCATAACTGCTTTTCTAATCCACTACAGGAGGTTCTGCCGTGTATTTATTGATTTTCGCCATTTTGATCCCGTTTATCGCTACCGCACTCATTCCGCTCATACATAAACGAATAGGAGCCTTTCACATCGGCTGGTTCGTGCTTTTGGTACCGCTCGCCCTATTTGCTATTTTCGTCATGCAAATCCCCGCTATCTCAAATGGTGAAACCCTGATCCAAGCAGTCAATTGGATTCCTTCACTTGGCATTAACTTCACAGCTTATCTTGATGGCCTCAGTTTGATCATGGCGTTATTGATTACCGGCATGGGGAGCCTGGTAGTTCTTTACTCCATCTACTATTTATCATCATCCGATTCTTTTCCGCATTTTTACGCCTACCTGCTGCTGTTCATGGGCGCTATGCTCGGTGTCGTCTTATCTGACAACCTCCTTGTTCTGTATGTCTTCTGGGAATTGACCAGTATTTCTTCCTTCCTGTTGATCGCTTTCTGGTACCACCGTAAAAATTCCCGCTATGGCGCTCAAAAGTCATTATTGATCACAGTATTCGGCGGATTTGGAATGCTCGCCGGATTTTTGATGCTGCATTCCATGACGGGCACTTTCAGCATTCGGGAAATTGCCGCTGTCCTTGGCCAGTACACAGACCATACGCTGTTTTATCCGGCAATGTTCCTGGTACTGCTTGGCGCTTTCACCAAATCAGCCCAATTCCCGTTCCACATCTGGCTGCCGGATGCGATGGAAGCCCCGACTCCTGTCAGCGCCTATCTGCACTCTGCCACGATGGTTAAAGCTGGCATATACTTGGTCGCCCGTTTCACCCCGCTCTTCGGCGGAAGTGCTGCCTGGTTCTGGACAGTCACACTCGTGGGGCTCGTCACCTTATTCTGGGGGGCATTCTGTGCTGTTCGCCAAACTGATTTAAAGGCTTTACTCGCTTATTCAACGATTAGCCAGCTCGGCTTGATCATGAGCCTTTTCGGCCTTGGCTCAGCGGCTTTACATTTTGGCGATGGCGAACTGGGTGAGCTGTACGGCTTAGCGATATTTGCCGCATTGTTCCATATGATCAATCACTCCACCTTTAAAGGTGCGCTTTTCATGGTAGTCGGCATCATCGATCACCAGGTCGGAACACGCGACACCCGCCGGCTGGGCGGACTAATATCGTTTCTGCCCATCACATTTACATTCGCGGTCATCGGCAGCTTTTCGATGGCCGGACTGCCGTTCTTCAACGGTTTTCTGAGTAAGGAGATGTTTTTCACAGCCACGGTCAATGCGGCTATCCTTCCTGCTTTCGGTGCCTCCACATGGGGCTTGCTGATTCCTGTGATTGCCTGGATCGCTTCTGTATTCACTTTTGTCTACTGCATGGTTTTTGTATTCCGCACTTTTTTTGGCACACCACAGTTAAAAAAATTGGATCGAAAACCGGTCGAGCCTTCCATCGGCATGCTCATTTCTCCAGCCATCCTATGCATATTTATTGTCGGTTTGTTCTTTGTTCCTAATCTGCTTGGCGACCACTTACTGAAACCCGCTATGAATGGCATCATTCCTGGAATTCCAGGAGCTGCCCCCCATATTTCAGCATGGCATGGGTTTAATGCCGAATTATTTATGACCTTAGGAATTATTGTAATTGGTACATTTTTGTTCCTGACTTTCCGCAGCTGGTACAAGATTTACCTTATCCAGCCGGCGGGATGGAATTTTACTGTGCTGTACAATTCTTTCCTGAAAGGTTTGAAACGAGCTGCAAACTGGATCACTACGCATTATATGACAGGTTATTTGCCTGCATATTTTGCCTATATCTTTATTTTTTTCATTGTGACGTCTGGTGGAGCACTTATTTTTACCGGTGCGTTATCAATTGATCTGACGGCTGATTCGCCCATCGCTATTTATGAAGGCATGCTGATCGCTGTAATGGTGATCGCGGCCATCAGCATGCTATTCGCGAAGTCCCGCCTTACAGCCATTTTGCTGAATGGCGTGCTAGGTTTTTCCATCGCCATTTTCTTTGTGCTGTTCCGTGCACCCGATCTGGCTTTGACGCAATTGGTCATTGAAACAGTCACCACTGCCCTATTCCTTTTATGCTTTAACTTTTTGCCGGAGTGGACGAAAGAGGATTCTCCAAAACGGACAAAAATCCGGAATGCGGTTATTGCAATTTCGGCCGGAGTAACGGTTACGCTGATTGGCCTGACGGTCAACAGCGGAAGGTTGTTTGACAGCATTTCCGGTTATTTCGAAGATTCTTATGAATTAGCAGGCGGGGACAACATTGTCAATGCCATTCTGGGAGATTTTCGCGCATTTGATACAATGCTGGAATCACTTGTTCTATTTATTGCCGGACTTGGCGTCTATACATTAATTCGCTTGAAGCTTGGAAAGGGGACAAAAAAAGATGAACATCAATGACGTGATTTTAAAAACGGTATCAAAAGCCGTTGTCTTGATTATTTTAACTTTTGGCATCTACCTGTTCCTTTCCGGACATAATCAGCCAGGCGGGGGCTTTATTGGCGGATTGGTTATTGCTTCGGCTTTCGTGCTGATGTTTTTATCCTATGATTCAGAAACTGTCAGTGATGCATTGCCGATTGATTTCAAAAAACTGTCAGCCTTCGGTGTATTGCTGGCCATGGCAAGCGGAATAGCTCCTATGTTCTTTGGTGGTGCTTTTCTGGCCCAGAGCTTTGGTTACTTCGACTTGCCGATTTTCGGCAAAACCGAACTGGCCACCGTCACCATTTTTGAAGCCGGCATCGCATTGACAGTCATCGGTGTTGTCGTAAATATAATTCTTAGTATAAGTGAGGATGAGTAGCCTGTGGAATCATTGATCATTATTTTGGTCGGCGTCCTTACCACGGTCGCTATCTATCTCGTATTATCAAAAAATGTAGTGCGCGTCATATTGGGTACTGCCATCCTGTCCCACGCTGTCCATCTGCTGATTCTGTCGATGGGTGGTTTGAAAGTGGGTACCGTCCCGCTGCTCGGTGAAGAAGCCGAGGTTTATGTTGATGCTTTGCCCCAGGCGTTAATCTTAACGGCCATTGTCATCAGTTTTGCTGTTACAGCCTTTATTCTTGTGCTGGCCTATCGCGCTTATCAGGAACTGGGAACGGATAATTTAGGAGCAATGCGAGGTTCTGATGATGAATAATATCTTAGTCCTCCCCATGCTGTTTCCGATTATCGTCGGTGTAGTGCTTATTTTTCTCCGGACCTATGGCCGTATTCAGGCTTGGATCAGCATTGCCTCCATGGCCTTGACGGCAGGCATTTCCTTCTATCTTTTGCATACGGTACAGACCGACGGAATTATCCGTTTGGATTTCGGGGGCTGGGAACCACCTTTCGGCATTTTGTTCGTTGCCGATTCCTTTTCCATTCTGCTTGTGCTAACTTCCAGCATTGTAACGGCTATCTGCTTGAGCTATGCCTTGATCTCAACCAGTAAAGAGCTGCAGACCATGTATTTTTATCCCACTGTGCTGTTTCTCGCAGCTGGCGTCAACGGTTCGTTTTTGACCGGCGATTTATTCAACCTGTTTGTTTGTTTTGAAGTGATGCTGCTGTCTTCCTATGTACTGCTGACTTTGGGAAATTCCAAACGCCAGCTGCGCGAAGCCATCAAATATGTGTCCATCAACATCGTTTCTTCCTGGTTTTTTCTGGTGGCCTTGGCTTTCCTCTATGGAACTGTCGGTACATTGAATATGGCACATGTGGCTGAACGGGTTGCAGAAGTGGGCCAAACCCCTCTTCTGACCACCATCAGCATCGTCTTTTTAGTTGTTTTCAGTTTAAAGGCCGGATTGCTTTTGTACTTCTGGCTTCCCGGATCCTATAGTTCACCGCAAATTGTCACCTCCGCCCTTTTTGGAGCCTTATTGACCAAGGTTGGTATTTATGCCCTTTTCCGCATTTTTTCACTGATCTTTTACCACCAGCCGGAAATTACCCATACCATTATCGGCATCATGGCAGCACTGACTTTGATCGGAGGCAGCCTGGGTGCGATTGCCTTTAATGATATCCGCAGCATCGCGGCTTATAATGTGGTCATTGCTGTTGGATTCATGCTGGTCGGATTGGCAATTGCCACTCCTGCCGCAATTGAAGGGTCCATTTATTACCTCATTCATGACATGGTCGCCAAAGCGCTGCTATTTCTGCTTGTCGGCACGATGATCACGCTGAGCGGTACCTCGAAAATGGCGGGAATGAGCGGTCTCATGAAGAACTATCCGTTGCTTGGCTGGTCTTTCTTCATCACGATGCTGTCGCTTGCCGGCATTCCTCCGCTCAGCGGTTTTATCGGCAAAGTCCTGATTTCGAGCGCAGCAATCGACAATGGATCCTATGTACTGCTGACACTGGCACTGCTATCAAGTATTTTGGTGCTTTACTCATTGCTTCGCATCTTTAAGAACTGTTTCTGGGGCGAAACGATCGTCAGTAAAGAAGAGCAGCTGCCATTGCGCAGAGGTGTCCTGCTGCCTTGTTTGGCGCTTGTAGTTCTGACTATCGGCATTGGCTTGGGCACCGAAGGCTTATCTCTTTACGTCATGGATGCCGCTGAAACATTACTCAATCCCGATATGTATATTGATGCTGTGTTAGGCACCATCCAATAAATCCATTTTCTATTGAAAGGAGTGAATTCAAGTGCCGGCTCAGTTCATATTAAATATCACTATTGCTCTCCTTTGGACACTCCTGATGGATGAAGACGCTTTGTATTTCACGACTTTTCTGACCGGTTATTTGATTGGTATTGGAATCCTTTTTCTCATGCACCGTTTTTTCGGCACCAAGTTTTATTTATTGCGCGTCTATTCAGCCCTCAAACTGTTGCTGCTTTTCATTTCGGAACTTTTCCAATCCAGTTTGTTGATCATGAAACAGATTTTGAGCCCGAAGCTGAAGATCAAACCCGGAATCTTCACCTATGAACACAGTATGGAAGGGGATTATGAATTGACTACATTGGCGCTCCTACTGACTTTGACTCCGGGCTCTGTCGTAATGGAAGTATCTCCGGATGGGAAAATTTTCTATATCCATGCAATGGATGTGGAAAGTTCACGTGAATCCGTACTAAAGTCTATTAAGGTTTTTGAAAAAGCAATTATGGAGGTGACGAGAAATTGATCGATACTTTATTGACGATTTCCCTTTCCCTGTTCATCCTGGCCATCCTTCTGGCACTTTACCGGATCATCCGCGGTCCTTCGATGCCGGATCGCGTTGTCGCGCTGGATATGATCGGCGTTAACCTGATTTCAGGAGTAGCTGTATTTTCTGTTTTGCTAAGCACGCACGCATTTCTGGAAGTCATCCTGATTGTCGGTATTCTGGCATTTATCAGCACCCTCGCTTTAGCGCGTTTTGTTGAAAGGGGCGATATCGTTGAACATAAACACGATCGTTGAATATTTCGGTGTTTTTCTGATTTTGATCGGAGGCATCATGGCTGTAATCAGCGCAATCGGAATTCTTCGGCTTCCGGATGTTTACACGCGTTCACATGCTGCCACAAAAAGCTCTACACTGGCTGTTCTGCTGTCGTTGTCTGGTACCTTCATCTATTTCTGGGCGTCCGAAAATTTCATCAGCGTCAGGCTGTTATTGGGTATAACCTTTGTTTTTTTAACAGCACCTGTCTCGGGCCACCTGATCACACGGGCTGCTTACCGTTCAAATGTTAAACTTTCTGACTCTTCTACAGAAGATGCATTGAAAGAATTATTGAGAAATAAAAAGAATATGTGACTTGTGGCGATTCTTGCCATACCACTTATAAATTCAGGACAAAAGAGCATTGCTACTCCAAAGAGTGCGCAAATGCTCTTTTTTATTAACAAAGCAAAAGTTTATGGATTTTTATGTAGGGAATAGGAATGAAAAAACAGAAATGGAGACGGACAATCGATGGAAAATGTGAGAGACACTTTTAAAGAAGTTGCCGCCGCAATTCTTCCTGTCACTATAGTCGTCATTCTTTTGCAGCTCCTCTTTATCAGGGTGCCTTTTGAAGCGGTAATTCAGTTTCTTGTCGGGGTTCTTTTCGTCAGCATTGGATTTTTTTTATTCCTTATTGGTGTCAATGCCGGGCTGCTACCCATCGGCGAGATGATTGGCAGGAGGCTGCCCAGCACAAAAAAAGCAGGATTCATCATCGCAACCGGTTTTTTACTGGGACTTGTGGTTACTGTTGCTGAACCCGATGTCCGTGTTCTTGCCAAACAAATCGAAGAAGTTTCTGAAGGAGAAGTCAGTGCAGCAATTCTCATACTATCGGTTTCTCTCGGTTTGGCTATTTTCGTAGCATTGGCCATGATTCGCACCATCTTTAGAATCCCCCTCCACTATTTACTCATCGGCGGTTACGCTCTGGTCTTCCTCCTATCCTTTTTTGTACCCGAGTCTTTTATTTCCATTTCCTTCGATTCCGGTGGGGTTACGACCGGGCCGATGGCGGTTCCGTTTATCCTGGCCCTTGGCATTGGAGTGGCATCTGTACTCCGCACGGAGGATGACAGTTCCGGTGAAAAATTCGGCTTGATTGGCCTGGCATCCATTGGCCCGATTCTGGCAGTTATGATACTGGGGGTGTTATTCAGGTGAACATTCATGTTTTCGATGGATTTCAAACGGTGATGGTGGAAGTCAGCTTGGCGCTTCTCCCACTGCTGTTTTTCTTCGCTGCCTTTCAGATCTTTATGCTGAAACTGCCCTTGCAGCGAGTTATGCAAGTGGGGCTCGGCTTTATTTTGACCTTTTTCGGTCTCTCCTTTTTTCTTCAGGGTGTTCATGTCGGATTTATGCCTGTTGGAGCAATGATGGGAGAAGAACTTGGCAGTTGGGAAAATAAATGGATGTTGATTCCGATCGGTTTCGTTCTTGGCTTTACCGCAACCTTTGCTGAACCGGCAGTCAATATTATGACGGATGAAGTCGATGAGGAAACTGGCGGATACATTTCACAAAAAATGATGCTTTATACTTTATCCATGGGAGTCGGTGTTTCCATCGCTTTGTCCATGCTGAGAATCTTGACGGGCTGGTCTTTATGGTATTTCATCATTCCTGGTTATTTGTTAGTATTCATCCTTGTAATTTTTTCAACCCAGACATTCATTGGCATCGCGTTTGATTCTGGCGGAGTGGCCACCGGTCCCATGACCGTTACATTTATCGTTGCTGTTGCAGTGGGGATTTCAACCGCGATTGAAGGCAGTGATCCATTGACTGACGGCTTCGGAATGATTGCGCTCGTTGCCCTCACCCCAATCATTGCCGTATTGATACTGGGTCTAATCTTCACTAGAAAAGGTGGGAAAAAAACCAATGGTTCTTAATCACAGATTGATGATTGCCATCGTTAAAAGAGGCCATTCGCGTGAAGTAATCGAGGCCGCTAAACATGCCGGGGTTGATGGGGCAACCGTCATATACGGAGAAGGAATAGGAAGAAATGAAAAATCCACTTTCATGGGCCTGCCGGCAACCCATGAAAAAGACGTCGTTTTCTTAGCGCTGGACGGCGAACTCGAAAATGCTGTAGCACAGGCTGTCTCCGAGGCAGGAAAATTAGGAAAGTCAGGTTACGGACTGGGCTTTACTGTACACTTGAGCAAATTGCTGGGAGTGCCACACCTTTCCGAACGGATGGATGACAGAAGAAGGAAGAGAGGGGTCACAGATTTGAATGCAGCATTAAAGGACTTTCAATTGATTGTAACTATTGTAAATTCAGGAGATTCTGCAGCCGTTGTAAAAGCAGCCTCAAAAGCTGGAGCAGAAGGCGGAACCATTTTGAATGGCCGGGGCACCGGCGTCAACGAACAGCAAAAGTTCATGAATTTTACGATCGATCCAGAAAAAGATATTGTATTAACGCTGGTTCCTGCCAGCTACGCAGAAAAAGTGATTAATAGCATCGAAGAAGCTGTCGATTTAAATGCCCCTGGTAAAGGAATCGCTTTTCTCATCGATGTTGAAAATGTTTTTGGCGTAAACCATTCTTCTTTAGACAGTTCACATCAATAGCTTATGGGTAGCTGAATCTCGGGGAATTTCCCAAAAAAAGGTACAGATGCGCTATCAAGGCTTATCTGCACCTTTTTTCGGCGATTCCTCAAGGTTTTTTCAGTTTCACCTATCCCCAGTTTATTTATGGTTACTTCATGAATATCCTCTCTCTGCCACACGCTATCATCTGGCACTCTCCCAGCTTTTTTGAAGAATAAACACCTGATTGGAAAGTGAACGAAAAATTAGTTTTAACTGGTGATAGACAAAGACCGCAATATATGAAAAACTAAAGTAATGACAACTAGTAGAAAGCAGGGCTTTTAGATGAGTGTAGAATTAAAAGAAAAAGGGAGATGGGATCCTTTGAAGGTATTTTCAAAAGTCTCAGCCGCATATTTCCTCGCCTTTTTCACGAAGAAAAAAAGTGGAAAGAAAATTGTCTTGGTCGGGGGAAACCTTGGAGAAAAGTATGAAGATAACGCTGCGGTTTATCATAAGTACTTACTGAATAACCACAAAGAACAAGTAACCGCCTATTGGATGTACGACCCTAAAACTTCTTATGCCAAGGATGAAAAAATTGAAAATGCTGTTCCTCTTGGAAGTTTCAAAAACTATCTGCTGTTTTTCCAGGCTGATTACACGTTCCACGGACACTCTCTTCTATATGACATTGTTCCCTCAGCAGACAAGTTTCTTTTCCTCAACCGGAAAACCCTCATTACCCATGTCAGCCACGGAATTGAAGGTTTCAAGAAAATACTGATTCAAAAAGAGGACATACCGTTACTGAAGAGAACAAATTATTTCAATTGCGCTTCACAATACGAGTACAACCTGAAACTGAATGAATGGAAAATTCCTGAACAGAAACTGATTATAACCGGCTTTCCCCGATTTGACCGGTATCCTCCAAACCAGCCTTCAACCGAAGTTAAAAATATTCTGATGATGATGACTTGGCGCGAATGGCTTTTTGACCTGACAAAAGAAGAGTTTACCGAGAGCGTCTATTTTAAGAGCACAGTTGGATTATTAAAGCATGAAGGCATTCAAAAACTGCTCACTGACCACAATCTCCATCTGAATATTGCGCTCCATCCCTTCATGAAGAAGTTCGAAAAATACTTCGCAGGCTTGGCAGACAATGAGCACGGCATTAAGTTCCTTGATTTCAATCACGAAACCATCGAGTATTCGATTGACCACAATGACATGCTGCTGACCGATATCACCAGTGTTTCCTGGGATTTTCTATATCTTAACAAACCCATCATTTTCTATATGTTCGACCAGCAGGAATACCTCGAAAAAAGAGGTGCTTACTTGAACATGGATACAGACCTGTATGGATATAAAGCGGATTCAATCGATCATGTCTATGATTACCTGAAAAAGATTGTCGATGAAAAAATCACTTCCAACGAATGGTATCCAAAGGCGAAGGAATATATCGATTACTTCGACCAGGACAACTGCAAACGCCTGACAAAGCGTGTCATGAATCTCTAAAAGTTTCACGTGAAACTTTTAATGGCTTTCATAAAGCAAAAAACACACTCAAAAAATTGAGTGTGTTTCAGACTGTAGGCAAAGTCTAACCAAAACGAATAGCGGTGTATAACCCCAACAAGCCTAGTAATCATGTTACTCAAGAATCTGGAGCGCAAGGCGGCGACTCCTGCGGTAGAACGGAGTGATGAGACCCCGCAGGAGCTTGCGACGAGGAGGCTCAGCGCTTCGTCCGCGGAAAGCGTCCGCCTGGAGCGGAGGATCCAGTATAAACGTGATAAAATGAGTTTTCATTCTTTGAATATCATAAATATTCTTTTGTCTACAAGCTCAAACACACTCAAAAAATTGAGTGTGTTTTTTTTATAGTCCTACCTGCAATTCGACTGGACAATGGTCAGAACCCCATATATCCGCATGGATTTTTGCGCTTTTCAACTGTGGCAACAGTTTTTGGGAAGCAAGGAAATAATCGATTCTCCACCCTACATTTTTTTCACGGCAATTGGAACGGTACGACCACCAGGAATAAAAGCCGGTTTCTACCGGATGGAAATGACGAAATGTATCCACAAATCCATTGGATAAAAACTGCGTCATTTTCCCGCGCTCTTCAGGAGTAAAACCTGAATTTTTCTTATTGGCTTTTGGATTTTTCAAATCGATTTCTTCATGGGCCACATTCAAATCTCCGCACAAAATGACCGGTTTGTAATTATCCAAGGTTTTCACAAATAACAAAATCGCTTCTTCCCACAACAGGCGATAATCCAAGCGAAGCAAGCCATGCTGAGAATTCGGGGTATAGACAGTTACGACGTAATGGCTGTCAAATTCCAATGCAATCATTCGGCCCTCCGTATCGTGCTCTTCCGATCCCAAACTGTATTGAATGGATAAAGGCTCTTTTTTCGTGAAGATTGCTGTACCGGAATACCCTTTCTTATGGGCATAATTCCAATATGTATAATAGCCTGGAAGGTCCATTTCTATTTGTCCTTCCTGCAATTTGATTTCCTGCAGACAAAATACATCAGCATCTGCTTCAGTAAAAAAATCCATGAATCCTTTTTTCATAACGGCGCGCAGGCCGTTGACATTCCACGAAATCAGCTTCAAAAACAATCCCTCTTTTCTCTCTAAGTTTAAACGAACGTTGAGCCGCACTCAATCAATAGGATGACTTTATTCCTTGCTTAAAGAAAAACTTAACCCGCAAGCAGGACAAGCAACCTTTATCTGTCGAAACCCAGGCAACCATCCTATAAAAACCAGCTCTGCTTTCTCTCACGAAATTTATTGGCGCATTGGAAGAAACGATGTGCGGTAATTACGATTTGCATAAGTAGGATTTCCCTTCAAGTTGAATATGTAAAATTTCTGTATTTTTTTAAACAATATGCATCATTTTTTAGAGTCTTCTTGTACAATAAAGTTAACTTATAAAGAGAAAATTCAATCATTTAGAAGGTGTATTTTACTAATAGCCAGTTGGTTTACTGGCCGTTAATGCGGCATAAAGGAGCTAAAGCCATGAAAAAGTTTTCGAAAGAAGAAAAAAGCTGGGCTTTATATGATTGGGGCAATTCCGCTTACTCCATTATTATCACCACAGCCGTTTTCCCCATTTACTACAAAGCATCCGCCACTGAAGCGGGTGTCAGTTTATCCGATTCGACGGCCTATCTCGGCTACACGATTGCAATATTCACTTTTATACTGGCCATGATCGGACCTATACTGGGGACCATTGCCGATTACGAAGGCATGAAGAAAAAGTTTTTTACGGCTTTCTTTCTATTGGGCACTATTTCTACAGCGCTGCTAGCTTTTGTACCAAGCGATAACTGGTTATTGATGCTGATTTGTTATGTCTTTGCAGCTCTTGGAGCCACGGGTGCCAATTTATTTTACGACGCCTTTATTGTGGACGTCACTACAGAAAAACGGATGAACAGCGTTTCTGCATTTGGCTACGGACTTGGCTATATTGGATCAACTATTCCATTTCTCATTTCTATCGCTATTATTTTGCTCGCCCAAAATGAAGTGCTGCCGATTTCCACTATCACTGCCAGCCGGATTGCGTTTTTAATTACAGCGGTCTGGTGGGCTTGCTTTTCAATTCCGATGTTCCGTCACGTCAAGCAGCGTTACTATATTGAACGGGAACCTAATCCTGTTCATCAAAGTTTTAAGAGGCTCGGAAAAACCATCCGGGAAATCCGCCAGTACCGTGCGTTATTTTTGTTCCTGATCGCCTATTTCTTTTATATTGATGGTGTCGGCACGATTATTTCCCTATCGACTGCATACGGAACTGATTTGGGTTTAAGTGCAACCAACCTTTTGATTGTTCTCTTTGTTACTCAGGTAGTGGCCGCTCCTTTTGCAATCCTTTATGGCCGTTTGGCGAATCGATTTACCGGCAAAAAAATGCTCTATGTAGGGATCTGTGTATATATTGTGGTTTGTATCTACGCCTTCTTTTTGGAAACCATCACAGATTTCTGGATTCTGGCCATGCTTGTCGCAACCAGCCAAGGCGGAATTCAAGCACTCAGCCGCTCGTATTTCGGCAAACTTGTGCCTAAAGAGAATTCAAATGAATTCTTCGGCTTCTACAACGTCTTTGGAAAGTTCGCTGCCATCACAGGTCCCCTGCTCGTAGCGGTCACTTCACAAGTTACCGGCAATTCAAGCATGGGCGTATTCAGCCTGGTCATATTATTCGTCATTGGCCTTATCGTACTATCGCGAGTACCGGAACCCACACCCCATGACCCAATAGACAAAATCGCACCGGAATAAAGAAAAGCGAAGGCGCCCGTGTAGCTCTGACGGGCATAAGACAGACCAGCGAAGTGGCATGTTTTCAGCCACACAGCTGGGTTGGCTTATGACCCCGAAGAGCTGGGCGCCGGAGCTGGACAATAAGAAAAGCGAAGGCGCCCGTGTAGCTCTGACGGGCATAAGACAGACCAGCGAAGTGGCATGTTTTCAGCCACACAGCTGGGTTGGCTTATGACCCCGAAGAGCTGGGCGCCGGAGCTGGACAATCAGAAAAGCGCAAGCAGCCGTTAAGCCCCGACAAGCGCTGGAAGCCTTGCCGGTAATGGCGCTCTTCAGCCATTGCTGGAAAGGCTGAAGCGACTCGAGGGGCTGGCTGCCGGAGCTGGACAATAAAGAAAAGCGAAGGCGCCCCGGTAGATTCGACGGGCATAAGACGCACTGGCGAAGCGGCGCTCTTTGCCGCACAGCCGGAGTGGCTTATGACCCCGAGAATCTGGGCGCCGGAGCTGGACAATCAGAAAAGCGAAGGCGCCCGTATAGCTCTGACGGGCATAAGACAGACCAGCGAAGTGGCATGTTTTCAGCCACACAGCTGGGTTGGCTTATGACCCCGAAGAGCTGGGCGCCGGAGCTGGACAATCAGAAAAGCGCAAGCACCCACATAATAAGCTCTTCCTTGCTCTCAATGCAAAAAAGGTGTCCGCCAATCCATCTGGCGGACACCTTTTTTATGGTATTAGTTTTTACTCTTGTCTTCAGCCTTTACTGTTACATTGCCGGCACTGTCTTTTTGGACAGATGCATCGCCCAATTCAACAACTTCGATGCCGCCTTTTTCTTTATCAGCTTCTTTATCAGCTTTTTTGATTTCTTTTTCTACTGCTTTTTCGGCTTTTTCGTGTTCTTTTTCAGCCTTTTCATGCTCTTTTATTTCTTTTTCAACTACTTTTTCCTGTTTCTTTAACTCTTTATCTTCTTGTTTTTCTACACGTTTCGCCTTTAGTTCATCAGCTTTTTCTTTGGCTTTTTCTGTAATATCGCTGGTTTTATCCTTTAACTGGTTGGCTTTTTCTTTTACTTGATCCATCGCTCCGCCAGATTCTTCATCGTCATGTTCTTTAGCGCTGGCAGCTTTTTCTTTAACGATTTCCTGAAGCTCCTTGCCGCTCTTTGGTGCAAACAATAATCCGGCTGCTGCACCAATTACTGCACCAGTTGCTGCGCCGGCCAAGAAGCCGCCGGCTCCACCGCCACTTTCTTTGCGTTCAGTTTCTGTAGGCTGCGGTGCTTGAATTTTACCACCGCGTACCAAACGCTCTTCCACTTCTTCTACAATTTCGTATAAAGTACGTCCTTTAGCTTCAACAAGTGAAACACTCATGTGATAGTCAGCTAAATCCTCCTGATCTCTCACAACGATGACGTCATAATCTGTAGAATCTGCTTTGTCATCCAGCATATCTGTTTGGTACCCTTTTTTCTCTAAAGCTTCACGTACTGACGTAAATGGATGTTCAACTGCAATTTTCACCATATTCTGTCCACTCCCTTTTCCAATAGTCTATATTTCTCTGTTTCCCCTCATTTGCGAAATTATAAACTCCTTCCAGAAAATTCCGTGATTCAGGGCCGGAATTTCAGGCTTTTTGCCTTTGTCAGACGGGCTACTAACACCATGCCCAGCAGCGCGCCAGCCAGACTGGAAATGAAAAACGGTGGCACAAAAAACAAAGCTCCAAATTCGGTTCCAAGAAAAAGACGGGCATAAGGTACGGCCACCAGGGAAGCGATTATGCCGGTGCCTACCACTTCTCCGATTGCAGCAAACGAGGCCTTGCCGAATCTGGCATACAGGATTCCAGCCAGCAATGCCCCAATCATCCCGCCAGGAAAGGCCAAAAGTGAACCGGTTCCCGTCAGTACTCTGACGACTCCTGTCAGAAAAGCAATCAGCACAGCAGGACCCGGTCCAAAAAGAACAGCTGCAATGACGTTGATGGCATGCTGGATTGGGTAGGCCCGTGCAACTCCCGCTGGAAAATAAACAAAGGCGGAGCCTGCCACTCCGATAGCAACAAACATCGCCATGAGAATCAGTTTTTCAGTTTTCATTTCCTCGCACCTTCTTTACAGGATGCTTGCAATGCAGCGATTTGCACGGCGATATCATCTGCTTGTGTGATTGTTGATATGACAGCAATTGCTGAAACACCTGCCTGCCATACTATCCTTGAATTTCCAGGTGTGATCCCACCGATGCCCACAATCGGCAACAAAGGAAACTCTGCTGCGACCGCCTGAATCTCTTTGACGCCAGCAGGCTTTTTCGCATCGTTTTTTGAAACTGTGCCAAAAATGGGACCCATTCCGACATAGTCGGCACCATCTTCGACAGCCCTTTGTGCTTCCTGTACAGAATGGACAGAAACGCCCAGAAGTTTCTTTTTGCCGATCAGTTTTCGGACATGCGCTGCAGCTGCATCGTCCTGGCCGATGTGAACGCCATCTGCTCCAATTTGACAGGCCAGTTTGACCAGATCGTTGACGATGAACGGGACGCCGTGAGTACGGCATAATTGTTGGCACTGCAAAGCAAATTCAAGCAATGCTGGACCCATCAAAGCTCCGTCCCCTTTTTCACGTAATTGAAAGTGGCTGATGCCCCCTTCCAATGCCGCCTCTAGTACAGCAAGAGGATTTCTTGTTCCTGAATTTTTTGACCCTAGTATCAAATAGATGGCAGCTTTATCGGAAAACTTCAACGCTGTCCACTCCCCTGTTTTCTGCAATATTCTTTTTGTATGCGGCGTGATTGGTTGGCCCATGGCCAGATCCGATATTCAGCGGATCTCGGAGCGCAGCCTGGATGAATTGCTTTGCCGTGCAGATTGCTGCTTGCAGCTCCTGTCCTTTAGCCAACTGTGCGGTCACGGCCGCTGCAAACGTACAGCCGGTGCCATGTGTCTGCACAGTCGCAATGCGGGCTGCGCGATACAGCACCGAGTCTCCATTTGCTTGCAGCAAGTAATCCTCCGAAAACTCCGGATCGGTTCCGTGTCCACCTTTGATGACGACCGATTCCGCTCCCATGGACAAGATCCTCTGGGCTGCCCGCCGGCGGCTGACAGAGTCTGTAATGGCGATGCCAGTCAGTGCCTGGGCCTCCGGAATATTCGGAGTAACCAGAAAAGCCAAGGGCAGCAAATGAACCTTCAGGGCTTCCACTGCCTCCTGTTGCAACAGACTCGCTCCCCCTTTAGCAATCATGACCGGATCTACGACCAGCGTGTTCCAGCCAAATTGGCGGATTGCTGCGGCTGTTCCCCTGATGATCCCTGGTTCAAAAAGCATGCCGGTTTTCAAAGCAGCGATTTCAAAGTCACTGCCTACTGCCATCAATTGTTCACGAACTGCTCTATCGGACATCGGATAGATGGCGGTGACGCCCGTCGTATTTTGGGCGGTCACTGCTGTGATGACAGAAGTGCTATAGACACCCAGCTCCTGAAACGTTTTCAAATCAGCCTGAATGCCGGCTCCTCCTCCTGAATCCGATCCAGCGATTGTCAAGGTTTGCGGAATTTTTGTCATAGCCTTCCCTCCTGCAAATAGACCCGTTGGTTTACTTCGTTGCCTGTAACCCTGGCCAGCTGATTGATGAAAGCTATTTGAAAATCCCCCGGAAGAGCTGCGGATTTTGCAGCCTGTTCACCGGCAATGGCATAAAAACGCAGAGTGCTGCTCACGGTCTTTACGGGATTTTCAGGATGGACGGCAATGACTGCTGCGACAATGCTGCTCAATAAACATCCAGTCCCGGTGATTGAAGCCATAATTGGATCTCCAAACGGGACTTCCGCAAATGATTTTCCGTCAGTGACAATATCCGTCTTTCCGGTGACCGCCACCAGCAAGCCTAATTGCCGGGCAGTAGAGACGGCCATCTCTCTGACGTCCTGAAGCCCTTCTCCCGCGTCCACACCTTTTGACTCCCACTGTTTCCCAGCTACAGCTGCAAGCTCTCCTGCGTTGCAGCGGAGGACGCTGACGTCAACTGTGCTTAAAATTTTACGTACACCCTCCTTCCGGAAGCTGCTCGCTCCTGCTCCAACAGGATCCAGGACCACAGGAATCCCCAATCGGTTGGCTGTTTTTCCGGCAATCAGCATACTTTTCAGCGACTCTGCATGAAGGGTTCCGATGTTCAATGACAGAGCCTGCGACAATGCCGCGAGCTCTTCAGCTTCTTCAGGTGCTTCTCCCATTATCGGAGAAGCACCTATGGCCAGCAGGCCGTTGGCTTGGAAATTTGATACGACATGATTGGTGATGCAATGGATAAGCGGATTTTTTCTTTTTATCTCTTGAAGCACCTTAGACACCTACCTTGTCGACGGAACCTATGGACCAGGATTCTTTTCGCCATGCCTGGTCCCAAAAATTCCATTCGTAATAGCTGCTCTTCCGAAAATGATTTTTCAGCTCTCTGCGGCGCGCTTCCGGCAGCCCTTCGGCCAATTGGTCCATCCGGGAAATCTGTTCATGGACAAGCGACCCGAATTCCTCGGAGCCGTAGGTTTCAATCCATCGATCATAAATCGGATGATCGGGTTTGGCGTTTTTCAAGCGTTCCCCAATTTCATAGTAAAGCCAGTAACAGGGCAGAATAGATGCCAGTACATCTGCCAGATCGCCTTCTGAAGAACGGTACATATGCGATACATAGGCATAGGCTGTTGGGGAGGGTTCAAATACAGCCCATTCTTCTTCAGTAACTCCAAGCAGTTCCATAAATGATTCGTGCAGCCCCAGCTCTGCACTGCAGGTATGGGCGGAATGGACTGCAAAACGCTGGGTCGTTTCCAAATCTGTTGCTTTGGATGCTCCTAGAGCCTGCACTTTCGCAAAATGCGATAAATAGTAAGCGTCCTGCATCACGTAGAAACGAAAAACATCGATCGGCAACGTACCATCTTCAATCCCTTTGACAAAGGGGTGGTCGAAACTTGCTTCCCATAGGCTATCGCAGTCTTCTCTTACTTCTTTACAAAATGTCATTTCTCCATCTCCTCGTATAGTATATTTACAGTTGAAAGTGCCTGTCAGAGCCAGGCACTTTCACTTTTCTTACACAAACAAAAAACGCCGCTTCCCGGCAAAGGGAAGCGGCGTATGCAGTCGATAAAAAAATGGCAGACGGTCGCCACTTCCCTCCGCTGGTATGATCCAGATCAGGTTCAAAGGGTCCGAGCTTATGCTCGTCTCAGCCGATATCCGGCTCCCCTAGTGGTGTTTTTATTTATGTTTTCGAAATCACTATATCATAGTTTCTGACAGTTCAATAGCCTTTATGCGTTTTCCTGTTTCCTCATCAAAGAAATGGACATGGGCCATATCGAATGCAAGCGTTGCCGTATGGCCCGGCTCAATCGTCGTAGCAGCATCGATACGCGCAATAAATTCCTGCTCTGCGTAAACCGCATGCAGAATCGTTTCGGCTCCTGTCAATTCGGCAACCGCAATGACCGCTTCGAACTCATTCGCCGGAATACCTGACAAATCTTCATTGTTGACATGGATATGCTCCGGACGGATGCCTAAGGTCACCGCTTTGCCTTCGTAGCCTTCGCTTTTCAGCGTTTCCATTATCTGTGCCGGAATATCCAACACTTTGTCACCCATCACATAGGTTCCTTTATCGACTTTCCCCTCAAAGAAGTTCATGGCAGGAGAACCGATAAATCCACCGACAAAACGGTTTTTCGGAAAATCATACACTTCTTTCGGGGAACCGACCTGCTGAATCAACCCATCTTTCATGATCACGATCCGGGTGGCCATCGTCATCGCTTCTGTTTGGTCGTGTGTTACATAAATAGTGGTTGTTTTCAGCCGTCTGTGAAGCTTAACAATTTCCGCACGCATCTGGACGCGAAGTTTGGCATCCAGATTGGACAGAGGCTCATCCATCAGGAAGACTTTTGCATCCCGCACGATGGCGCGTCCGAGAGCGACACGCTGGCGCTGTCCGCCTGACAATGCTTTCGGTTTTCTGTCCAAAAACTCTTCCAATCCGAGAATGGCTGCAGCTTCGTCAACAAGCCGCTTAATCTCAGCTTTTTTAACCTTCCGCAGCTTCAAACCAAAAGCTATGTTTTCAAACACCGTCAAATGCGGATACAAGGCGTAATTCTGAAAAACCATCGCAATATCGCGGTCTTTGGGCTCTACCCCATTCATCAGCTTGCCATCTATGTAAAATTCACCTTCCGTTATTTCTTCCAAACCTGCAATCATTCGGAGAGTGGTTGACTTTCCGCATCCTGATGGACCGACAAAGACGATAAATTCCTGATCTAAAATGTGGAGATTAAAATCTGACACGGCAAGAGCACCATCGTCATACCTCTTTCCCAGCTTTTCAATTTTAATCTCTGCCATTTCGCATCCTCCTTCTTCGTCTTTTTCAGTCTTAATTATAGTCAATTGAATCAATTTCATAATGCG
>NZ_JAGGPX010000050.1 GCF_018613575.1 Planococcus sp. ISL-110 | reverse complement strand
TTAGAACTTTTTTGAAAAAAAGAGGGGAAGTGGGGAAGGGACATTCGGGAAGGAAAAAACGGGTATAGAGTTCCTGGTTTCAGTCTTTTAGACATTTCTGCATGCTGTCTCTGCACTGTGCTTTTTTGCGATGCTCCTGTTCCTTCTTTCCCTCATCGGGGCTGTCTTGTGGATCGGTATGACAGTGCTTGAAAGGTATCCGCACACTTACAATTACTTGAATCTGATAGAAGAGAATGCTGAGGGCCAATACAAAAATGCCAGCTTGATGATGCATCCACAGCACCCTGTACACAGTTGCACACAGCCAAAAGTGGTTATCCACAATATCTGAAAGTTGTTAATATTTTTTCAGTACAACTGTACTGAAAAAAGCGGAGATCCTAACTAATTACAATACAGTCGTGCTAAATAGATTGAAAATTATTATTATTCTGATAGTATTAAGCTGTGCCAAAACTAATTGACCTTCACGAGCGTAAACAGTCGATTGCACAAGCTACATGGAAAATCATGCTTTATAAAGGAATGGAAGGTGTGTCCGCGAGAAGTATTGCAAAGGAGGCCGGCTTGTCATTAGGGGCATTGCGGTATTATTTTTCCTCACAAGAAGAGCTGATGCTTTATGCAGAAGCATTGCTTTTTGAACGGTTGACAGAAAAAACGATTGAGATTTTCCAGGAAGAACAGACTCCGCTGGAAAAAATCATTGGCGTGCTGATGGCATTTCTGCCGGCCAAAGGCGAATCGGCAACAGAAGCCAAAGTGAGGCTGATCTTTAAGCTGCACGGACGCCATAGCAGGAAGGACTATCAGGAAGAGCAGGATGTGGCCCTGCAGGCCATTAAGAACATCATGTCGAATTTCATTTTATTGAATTTGCTGAAAAAAGGACTGGATGTTCCGTTAGAAACAGACCGGCTGATCTGTTTGCTGGACGGTATGGTCTTGGACGCGATGGTCAGACCGGAGCGGTGCACCCAAGAGCATCAGCGGAAAATGATCGTTCATCACTTGAATGCCATTTGTAAAGAAGAAGTCGACAGATAAAATAACGGCAGCCAAGACAGAAAATTTGTCTTGGCTGCCGTTATTTTATGGAATGATGGTCTTCTGTCAAGAAAGTGGACACGGAAATACTGTTCTTTTTCTTCAAGAACCCTATCTCGCTCCGCTTGATCGGACGGCCATGAGAAGCGGTTCAAAAGCGAAACGCTTCTCATGGCCGTTAAACTGTTACGAAAACAATCATTCACATTTCAGAGATGCATAAATTTTTTCTTAATTTTCGGG
>NZ_JAGGPX010000007.1 GCF_018613575.1 Planococcus sp. ISL-110 | reverse complement strand
GTGAGAGTAAGACGTCGCTGGTCTGTTTTTTTTGGTCCCGTGGTGTAGCGGTTAACATGCCTGCCTGTCACGCAGGAGATCGCCGGTTCGATCCCGGTCGGGACCGTAATTTTGATGATGAACACAGCGACCTTGCTGTGTTCATTTTTTTGTTCTTCATTAAAGTATGAAAAGACCTGCTACCGGAAAAAGATATACTTTGATTTACTGCAGCAATTTCGCTAAACTATGTAAAGAATCAATCGAGGTGACATGAGAAATGATGTATACAATTATGCTGAATTCGCCCGAGGAAACGGAAGCTTTTGCGGCCACTCTGGCCCAATTATTGAAGCCAAGGGATCTGCTGACGCTTGAAGGCGACTTGGGTGCCGGGAAAACAACCTTCACGAAAGGCTTAGCCAAAGGCCTTGGGGTTCAACGAATGGTAAACAGCCCTACCTTTACAATCTTAAAGCAATATTCGGGACGCCTGGATTTGAATCATTTTGATGTCTACCGTCTTGAGAACAGTGACGAAGATATCGGATTTGATGAATTTTTCAGCAGCGAAGCCGTTTCTGTGATCGAATGGGCCACATTTATAGAAGAGTACCTGCCAGAAGAACGCCTGGAAATCAAAATTAACCGACAGTCTGAACAAGGGCGCAAGATTGCTCTTCATCCGATTGGCAGACGCTATGAAAATCTTTGCAGGGAGCTAAACCTATGATCTATCTCGGAATCGATACCTCGAATTCTCCATTGGCGCTTGCGTTGATTGAGGACGGTGTGGTCTTAATAGAAGAAACAGCCAATTTAAAAATCAATCACTCGTTGACGGCAATGCCGGCGATAGAGGAAATGATGAAAAAAGCCAAAGTGCTGCCTGCCGATCTGACTCATATTGCAGTAGCGGAAGGTCCTGGATCTTATACGGGCGTACGCATCGGTTTGACCATTGCGAAAACCTTGGCTTGGTCGCTGAAAATTCCACTTCATTCAGTTTCCAGTTTAAAAGTGCTCGCTGCGAATGGACAGGGGTTTGATGGGCTCGTTTGTCCCATTATGGATGCTCGCCGTGGAACGGCCTTTATCGGTCTGTATGAGGGGACCGGTTTGAAGTCGGTACTTGCCGATCAGCATAGTGACGTGAAGGAATTTCTGTTGAAGGCGAAAGAACTTGGCCGCCCTGTGCTGTTTACTGGGATTGACGCCGCATTGCACGAAGCACTGATTGTTGAAGTGTTGGGTAGAGCAGCTCATTTCAGTAGCATCCAGAACCGGCTGCCACGTGCATCGAATTTGATTTTGCTGGCACAGCAGTCAGAGGAAAGCGATGTTCACCACGCCGTGCCTGAATACCGCCGGATTACGGAAGCGGAAGCCAATTACAACAAGGCCCAAGAAGGCCAAATCCTATGAATGAAGCAGTAAGATACAGAAAAATGACGATTGCGGACATTGAAGAGGTCTATGAAATAGAAAGATTGTCATTTACTTTGCCATGGACCAAAGATGCTTTTTACTATGAAATGATCAGCAATGAGCATGCGTATTACGTGATTGCCGAAATGGATGAAGGCATCGTGGGATACTGCGGAATGTGGCTCGTGATAGATGAGGCACATGTCACGAATATCGCCATCCACCCCGATCAGCGCGGCAAAAAACTTGGGGAAGGCCTGATGCAGGCAGCGATTGATGCAGCGAAAGAGCATGGTGCTGTTCTGATGACATTAGAAGCCCGCGTCAGCAATATAGTAGCGCAAAATCTTTACCGGAAGTTAGGCTTTAAAAATGGTGGCATCCGTAAGCGGTATTATACGGACAATTACGAAGATGCCATAGTGATGTGGGTGAATTTTGATGAGTAAAGACATTTATGTTTTGGGAATTGAAACAAGCTGTGATGAAACGGCGGCTTCCATTGTCAAAAATGGAACGGAAATCATCTCCAATATCGTGGCTTCTCAAATTGAGAGCCATAAACGTTTTGGTGGCGTAGTGCCGGAGATCGCTTCAAGACATCACGTGGAACAAATCACATTGGTCATTGAAGAGGCTATGCAGCTGGCCGGAATGGAACCGGATCAATTAGATGCAGTGGCGGTAACTGAAGGCCCGGGACTGGTTGGAGCTTTGCTGATTGGCGTCAATGCGGCAAAGGCTTTTGCCTTTGCACATCAATTGCCTCTAGTAGGGGTTCATCATATAGCTGGCC
The DNA here is from genome assembly GCF_018613575.1 of Planococcus sp. ISL-110. GTDB lineage: Bacteria > Bacillota > Bacilli > Bacillales_A > Planococcaceae > Planococcus. The sequence goes on along the minus strand of NZ_JAGGPX010000007.1, from coordinate 156,854 downwards.
ATATTTATGCAAATCGGTTGGAGCAGGAAATGGAGTTTCCTCTTCTTGCTTTGGTTATTTCAGGCGGCCATACCGAACTGATTTACATGAAAGAACACGGAGATTTCACTGTAATTGGCGAAACGCGTGACGATGCGGCGGGAGAAGCCTACGATAAAGTCGCCCGCACGCTGAACCTGCCGTATCCAGGTGGTCCCCATATCGACCGGTTGGCACATACCAGTGACGAGGCTGTAATGTTTCCGCGTATTTGGCTGGAAGAAGGATCTTATGACTTCAGCTTTAGTGGTTTGAAATCCTCTGTATTGAACTATATGCACAATGCAGCACAACGTGGTGAACAAGTAGTGCCTGAACGGGTGGCTGCCGGGTTCCAGAACAGTGTAGTGGAAGTAGTGACTGGAAAAACGATGCGTGCAGCTGAAGAGTACAAAGCTCGGCAAGTGATTGCTGCAGGCGGAGTTGCCGCGAATAAAGGATTGCGGAACTCATTGGATGCAGCATTCAAGCAAAAAGGGATTCCATTTCATATTCCATCCCTGCCTTTGTGTACTGATAATGCGGCAATGATTGCTGCAGCGGGAACTGTTATGTATGAAAAAGGACTTTACGGCAACATGGCAATGAATGGCCGTCCAGGTATGCCTTTAACATCATGGATTTAATAGAAGCAAGTAATTTCATCATTTCAGGCTTTCTGAAATGTGTAAAATTACTTGCTTTTTTTTACATAAAATTCAGACTTTAATAGGATAGAGCATAATTGTTCTGTCAAGAGAGAACATTTGTACTTATGCACAATTTGTTAATAAACTGTTTACAACTAGGGGGTAAAAGGGGACTATTCTACATATTGTATGATTAGAAGTGGAAAACTATGTGGATAACATTTCTTCTGCTTGTGGATAATGTGTAAAAGTCTGTTGACAGTTGATTAGACAAGCGAAGGATTGTGGAGAAATCTGTGGAAATAAATATTTCATGAATTCCTATTGACCTATATATAGCAATAGAAAAACCGGCTATAAAGGAGCCGGTTCAAATTAAATATTTTCAATTTTTTCCTGAAGTTCAAGCCATTGGGTCATCGTTCCTTCGTGGTCGGCTTTCAGTTTTTCCAATTGATTTTGAAGCGGCAGGACCCGCTCATGATCCTGGAAGATTTCCGGCTCGCATAATTGCTCTTCGATTTCGGTAATCTGCAGGTCCAGTTTTTCCATAGCCTGTTCGACTTCTTCTGATTGGCGGACCAGCTGGCGTTCCAGCTTTTTCGCTTCTTTATCAATCTGCGAAGTAGAAGCGGCAGCCACTGTTTTCACTTCGGTAACCGAACCGGCCTCATCAAGAGCCTTCAGTTCAGCAATTTCCAGCTTTTTCTCTACGTAATAATCATAGTCACCCAAGTATTCAGTTGCTCCATCCTGAGTGAGTTCGATAACTTTTGTAGCAATCCGGTTCATGAAATAGCGGTCATGCGAGACAAAAAGCAAGGTGCCCGGGTAATCCAATAAAGCATTCTCCAGCACTTCCTTGCTGTCGAGGTCCAAATGGTTGGTGGGCTCATCGAGCAGCAGGACGTTGGCTTTTTGCATCATCAGCTTCGCCAGGGCAACACGTGCCTTCTCGCCGCCTGATAATGTAGAGACAGGTTTCAGCACATCATCGCCGGTAAACAGGAAACGCCCCAGGATGCCGCGTATGTCTTTTTCGTTAATGAGAGGGTAATCATCCCATAATTCATTCAGCACCAGCTTATTGCCTTTTAAATTGGCCTGTTCCTGGTCGTAGTAGCCAAACTGAATGCCGGTGCCATAATGGATGTCACCTTCGAGCGGTTCTATTTCTTTCATGATGGTTTTCAGTAAAGTCGATTTGCCGACGCCGTTCGGACCGACCAGTGCCAGGCTTTCCTGGCGGTACAGCTTCAGTGAAATATTCTCGGAAACTGGTTTGTCGGCATAGCCGATTGTCAGCGACTCGACGTTCAAGACATCATTGCCGCTTTGCTTATCGATGGCGAAGCCGAAGCGGGCAGATTTTTCATTGCTGTCAGGGGCTTCCATCCAATCGGTTTTCTGCAGGGTCTTCCTGCGGCTTTGAGCCATCTTGGTCGTTGAAGCTCGTGCTAAGTTGCGCTGGACGTAATCCTCCAGCTTGGCTTTCTCGCCCTGCTGTTTTTCGAAATGCTTTTGGTCCAATTCGTATTGCTTGGCTTTTTCATCCAGGTAGCGGCTGTAGTTGCCGTTATACTTTTTGACGCGATGGCGGGAAACTTCGTAGACCAGCGTCACGACCTGATCGAGGAAATAGCGGTCATGGGAAACAATCAGCAAAGCACCCGGGTAGTTCTTCAGGTAGTTTTCCAGCCAGCTGAGTGTCTCGATGTCCAAGTGGTTGGTGGGCTCATCGAGAATCAGCAGCTGGGGCTTGCTGAGGAGATGCTTTGCCAGCATCAAGCGCGTTTTCTGGCCGCCCGATAACGACACCACTTTTTTGTCGAAGTCTTCAGGATAGAATTTCATACCGTTCAGGATGGCTCGTGTATCCGATTCGTATTGATAGCCGCCCGCATCTTTGAAATCGTTCTGCAGCAGGTCGTATTCCTTCATGACCTTGTCATTTTCTGCGGGATTATTGTATATATCAGGTTCGGCCATCTGCGCTTCCAGGCGGTGAAGTTTCGCTTCCTGTTCTCGGAAATGATGAAAAATCGTCATCATTTCATCCCAGACAGTAGCGTCCGATTCCAAATTGGTCTGCTGTTCCAGATAGCCGATCGTCAAATCCTTCGGCATACTGATGTCGCCGCTGTCGTAGGATATTTCACCGGCTATGATTTTCAGTAAAGTGGATTTCCCCGCGCCGTTGCGGCCTACCAATGCCACACGGTCACGGTGCTGAACTTCCAATTTAACGCCTGAAAGGATTTCTTCCGCGCCAAATGATTTATAGACTTGGTTTACTTGCAATACAATCATGTAGGTCACCTCTATTCTCTTTAAGTGTAGCTGATGGGGCGGTTGTTCGCAATTGCACAAGCCTTTACATATCAAGTCTCCTAATGTAAGATGAAAGCGATTTGACAACACCTCAGGAGGATGCGAAAGCGTATGTTACACGAGACATCTAAAATCCCGCAAGCCACGACCAAAAGGCTGCCGCTGTATTACCGTTTCCTTCAAAACTTTGCGAACGCCGGACAAAAACGGATTTCCTCGCAGGAATTGAGCGAAGCGATGAAAATTGATTCTGCCACCATCCGCCGTGATTTTTCACATCTTGGTGCGCTCGGCAAAAAAGGCTATGGCTATGACGTTCAGGAGCTGCTGCTGTTTTTCCGCAAGACATTGGATCAGGACGAAGCTACAAATGTAGCATTGATCGGCGTTGGGGGACTCGGCAGTGCATTTCTAAAGTATAATTTCCACCGCAACCACAATACGAAAATTATTGTGGCGTTCGATTCGAACAGTCCGTTGGAAGGCGAGAAGATCAGCGAAATCGATACCTATCATCCCGACAAAATTGAAGAAAAGATCAAAGAGTATGGGGTGGAACTGGTCATTTTGACGGTGCCGTCACGATCGGCACAGGAAGTGACAGACCGCTTGGCGAAGACCGATATCAAAGGGATTTTAAATTTTACGCCGGTACGCATTTCGGTGCCCGACCATATCCGTGTCCAGACCATCGATCTGTCGGTTGAATTGCAGACATTGATTTACCAGATCAAGCAGCAATGACTTAAAAACTTCACATTTGCAAGTCCTTTCCAAATAGCCAAAACGCTCTGAATGATGTAAAATGGAGCCATAATACAGGAGGTGCCACGTATGCCAGGTCCAATGAGTATCATTATTATCGGTGTTGTTGCCTTACTCGTTTTCGGTCCTAAAAAGTTGCCGGAACTTGGAAAAGCGTTCGGTTCGTCTTTGCGTGAGTTTAAAAACGCTACAAAAGGACTTGTGGACGACGATGACGATAAAGTAGATTTGAAAAAGAAAGATGAGCAAAAGGAAATACGATAGGATGTTTGTCTGATGACAGAAAAAGATATGACTTTAGTTGAACATATAGGTGAATTGAGAAAACGGCTGACCATTGTAGTCGTTTTCTTTATATTAGCCGTTATTGTCAGCTTTTTTCTTGCCCAGCCGTTGATTCAATACCTGCAGTACACAGAAGAAGCGAGAGATCTTACCTTAAACGCATTTAAAATTACAGACCCGCTCAAAATTTTCATGCAGGTGACCATGATTTTAGCGCTGATCTTCACGTCTCCGTTGATCATGTATCAGTTCTGGGCGTTTATCAGCCCGGGCCTTCTCGACAAGGAGCGGAGAGCGACACTCAGCTATATTCCGTTTTCCCTGCTGTTGTTTTTTGCGGGCATCGCGTTTGCATATTTAATCCTGTTTCCTTACGTAATCGGATTTATGTTGAATATCTCGGACAATATGGATATTCAGGAAACTATCGGCATCAATGAGTATTTCCAGTTTCTGTTCCAGATTACATTGCCGTTCGGCTTGATTTTCCAGCTGCCGGTACTGATGCTCTTCCTGACCAGGCTTGGCATCATCACGCCGATGCTGATGACGAAATACCGCAAGTATTCCTATCTCGGCTTGGTGATCATCGCAGCGTTTATTACGCCACCGGACATCATCTCGCATATGATTGTGACCTTGCCGTTGATCGTGCTGTATGAGTTTAGTGTCATCATTGCCAAAATCGGCTACCGCAAGTTTCTTAAAGCCGAACAGCAGCAGATTATCGAAGAGCAGCAACAACCGATAGAATAACGAAAAAACCTTCCACCGAATTAGATCGGGGAAGGTTTTTTCTTATGTCTCCAAATGGAGGCATGTTCTTCGGTTATAGCAAAACCGGCTATGCAGCAAACATCACCACCTAGCCCGTTCGTTTTGATTCTATTTTATTGGTTATTGGAAGATGAAGGAAAGTCCTGCTGATTGAAGCTTTTCCATCTGTTTTTGGAATTCCAAAATCTTATCCATATTGAGTTGAATCAGCATGACATAGCCGTTCAGGCAAATATGGGCGATGATCGGCGTGATGATGCGCTTGGTTTTCTGGTACAGGAATGCCAAGATCAACCCGGTAGTAAAGTACAGCAGCAAGTGCGTAAAGTCAAAATGGATCAAAGCGAACACCAAAGCACTGATGGCTGTCGCAAAAAAGAAATTGGTCGTTTGGTTGAGCGAACCGAAAAGGACGCGGCGGAAAACCAGTTCTTCAAGAATCGGTCCAAACAGCACAATCGATACGATCGCAAGCGGCACGGCTTCAGCGATGTTAACTAATGAAGCGGTATTCTCAGAACCGGGATCAATGCCGAGAACCTTCATTTCAATTAAAGCGGCAATCGATTGCCCAATTAGTAAGAGCAAGAAGCCGAGAAAGCCCCAGACGACTGACATGAAAAAGCTGGATTTCGTGCCTTTCCAAATATCAAAAAAGCGCTTGTCCCGGAAAATGATGAGCAGCGTAAGAAGAAAGGCAATGCCCATGGTTAGGAAAATCAGCCAGCCTGATGTGGCGGCGCCGGCAGCTGCCTTGTCCATGCCCTGCCCCTGAAAGTAACTCAGGGTGGGAGCGATAAACAGGATCGGTGAAAGTTGTGCAGCAATAAAAATCAATAATACATACAGCGGCGTCTTTTTGCCTTGGGATTTCGGGCGGTGGCCGCTGGTCTGTTTAGCTTTTGGGCGGGGAGTGCTGTCATTTTTTAAAAAATTGTCTATAAAGGTTTTTCGTTTGGTGGGCATGATGTAATTCCTTTCACTGATGGATGCTCTTTCTATTGTAGAGCTTTCAGAGAATAACCGCAAAGAAATCAAAATCATAATGGTTCCTGCTTGCAAAAGACAGAAGATTTTATTAAACTTGTTAGTGGGTTAGCACTCAGAGGTTGAGAGTGCTAAGCGAGAACATTTAGATAATTTGAGGAGGGTGTTTCAATTGTTAAGACCACTAGGAGATCGTGTAATTATTGAGCTCATCGAAGCGGAAGAAAAAACGTCAAGCGGTATTGTCTTACCGGGATCAGCACAGGAAAAACCGCAGGAGGGCCATGTGATCGCTGTAGGAAATGGACTTATCCGTGAAAACGGGCAGCGCACAGAATTGGATGTGCAAGCTGGCGACCGCGTCATCTTCTCGAAATACGCAGGATCTGAATTGAAATATGAAGGCAAAGAATATTTGATTTTACGTGAAAACGATATATTAGCAGTTTTAGGCTAAAATAAACCAACGACACAGGAGGAAGCTAAACATGGCAAAAGATATTAAGTTCAGTGAAGACGCACGCAGTTTAATGCTGAAAGGCGTAGATAAATTAGCAGATGCAGTAAAAGTGACACTTGGGCCAAAAGGGCGCAATGTGGTTCTTGAGAAAAAATTCGGTTCACCGTTGATCACCAATGATGGTGTAACAATTGCAAAAGAAATTGAACTTGAAAATGCTTTTGAAAACATGGGAGCTAAACTTGTTGCGGAAGTTGCTTCAAAAACAAACGATATCGCAGGTGACGGTACAACTACAGCTACGGTTCTTGCACAGGCAATGATCCGTGAAGGGTTGAAGAACGTTACAGCTGGCGCGAATCCTGTCGGCATCCGCCGCGGAATCGAATTGGCAGTTGAAAGCGCGCTTGCAGAACTGAAAGCTATTTCTAAGCCAATTGAAGGCAAAGAATCGATTTCACAAGTTGCAGCCATTTCATCTGGCGACGAAGAAGTCGGCAAACTGATTGCTGAAGCGATGGAGCGCGTTGGCAACGACGGCGTCATCACATTGGAAGAGTCACGCGGCTTTACGACTGAACTTGATGTTGTAGAAGGTATGCAGTTTGACCGTGGATACCAGTCTCCATACATGGTGACGGATTCGGATAAAATGGAAGCGGTTCTTGAGAACCCATTCATCCTGGTTACTGACAAGAAAATCGGCAACATCCAGGAAATCCTGCCAATCCTTGAGCAAGTGGTTCAGCAAAGCAAGCCATTGTTGATCGTGGCTGAAGATGTCGAAGGCGAAGCGTTGGCAACATTGGTTGTCAACAAATTGCGCGGTACGTTCAATGCAGTAGCTGTTAAGGCTCCAGGCTTTGGTGACCGTCGTAAAGCAATGCTTGAGGATATCGCTGCACTCACTGGCGCAGAAGTGATTACAGAGGATCTTGGACTTGAATTGAAAACAACGAATATCGCTCAGCTCGGGCGCGCATCAAAAGTGGTTGTTTCGAAAGAAAACACAACTATCGTGGAAGGCTCCGGCGACCAGGAAAACATCATCGCACGGGTTACGCAGATCCGCAATCAGTTGGAAGAAACAACTTCTGAATTCGACAAAGAGAAATTGCAGGAGCGCTTGGCAAAAATGGCTGGCGGCGTTGCAGTCATCAAAGTCGGAGCAGCTACTGAAACTGAGTTGAAAGAACGTAAACTTCGCATTGAAGATGCATTAAACTCAACTCGTGCAGCTGTTGAAGAGGGAATTGTTGCCGGCGGTGGTACAGCATTGGTCAACGTCTACAGCAAAGTGGCTGAACTTCTTGAAACTCAGGAAGGCGACGTAGCAACAGGCATCAACATCGTGCTTCGTGCACTTGAAGAGCCAGTTCGCCAAATCGCAACAAACGCAGGCCTTGAAGGGTCGATCATCGTTCACCGCCTGAAATCCGAAGAAGTCGGCATCGGCTACAACGCCGCTAACGGCCAATGGGTCAACATGGTGGATGAAGGCATCGTCGATCCAACCAAAGTTACGCGTTCAGCCTTACAAAACGCAGCATCTGTTGCAGCAATGTTCCTGACGACTGAAGCAGTAGTCGCAGACATTCCAGAACCAGCAGGACAAGGTGGCGGGATGCCTGATATGGGTGGCATGGGCGGCATGATGTAAAAAACGCCTATAAACGTTGATATAACAACGTTTACAAGCGTTCTAAATGATTCATGTTCATGTTTTTGTGCATGTTTTCCTGAATAAGTTTATCAGAGAGGTCTTTCATTAAGTTACTAAACTTAGTGGAGGCCTCTTTCTTTATGTTCTTTGTCATGTGTGCGTAAATGTCCATTGTTGTATTTATATCGCTATGCCCTAAGCGTTCTTGAATTTCCTTGATGTGTACATTCGCTTCAATCAGTAAAGAGGTATGCGTATGTCTGAATGAATGAGGTGTTACGTTCTTTTTTATGTGTGTTCTTTTTAAAAGACGCTGCATACGAATTGCAATATGCTTTATTGTTTTCGGGTATCCTTCATTGCCAGCAAAAAGAAAGCCATCGTCTTTATAAAATATGTCATTTTCTATTTTGATTTTGTCCTGTTCTGCTTTATGAAGCTTGAGCAGGTCAATTAAAACTGTATCAATGGAAATCGTACGTACAGAGCTTTCGGTTTTAGGTGTGAGAAGCTGATACCCTAACTTGTTATTAGTAGGGTTGTAGTAAGTTTTATACACACGTAAAGTATGATTTGTAAAATCAATATCCGCCCATTTCAAAGCGAGCATTTCACCTATACGCAGGCCTGTATACGCCAGCATGGTGAATGTTAATAAATCGCCTTCTAACCCTTCATGTTTTGCGACGTTTAAAAATTCCTCTAATTCTTCTTTTTCAAGAAACTTTTCATTGATACTGTCATTTTCCAGATCGGCAACGGTCTTTTTCTTTTTCGGCAGCCGTATGTCCTTTGAAGGTAAGTCTTTAATCATTTTATTTTCATGAGCATAAATAAAAACCATGTTAGCAGAGGTGTGAATACTGGAAACATAGTTTGTGCTGAATCGGCTGGAAAGTTCGTCTATCATATCTTGATAGGCTTTTTTTGTTATTTTCTGTATCAGCGTTTGGCCGAACTCATTAATAACATGATTGAGCGCTATTCGCCTAGCCCTATGACTGCTTTCTTTTGCGCCTTGTGAAAGATAGTGCTTTAACCAGTCATTGCAAAGTGCTTCAAATGTTATGGCAGAGGGTTCTACATATTCGCCGTTATGAAATTGACGTTCAAACAATGCTGCGGCTAATTGAGCGTCTTTTTTTGTTAGAAATCCAGACTTACTGGCCTGCTTATCCTTTCCGGTAGCAGGGTCTTTGCCAGCGTATGCGCGGTAGGCCCATTTACTGCCCCGTTTATAGATATATGCCATGGTTATTTACCTTTCTCTTCGATAAGAAAGCCATGATTAACACTTAAGTTTGATATGCCTTCTATTTCATTACCATAGAATCTATCATGCCCCCAGTTTATAAGGTAATCACTTAATTCCTCAAGAAAATATTCTTTTGCGTGTGGAATAACAAGGTTATCTAAACTTTTATCAAGATCAGCTGATGAGGCCACGACTATACTACTCATTTCTTTCTTTTCATCTAGATGATACTCAACATAAACTTCGAATTCTAAGTTGTCTTTTTTACCTTCATACAGCAAGGAAGTATTCATATTAAGGTCAATTTGTATTTCGGAAACATACTCTCGTTCATTCCCTTTTTCATCCACAAGTGTATCTTCTCTTACGCTGTATCCTCTTTCTGCATCTACTTTAAAATCCATTTCCATTTGTATATAGGATAGTAAATCACCCGGCTTACAATTCAGTAGTTCACACAATTCGATTAGCGTTCCAAACTGTATTCCCGAACCCAAATTATTATACAAATTAGAAATAGTTGTTCTAGACAAAGTAGTTTGATCTTTCACCTTTTGAATATTTAAGCCTCGCTGAGCCATTAAAACTCTTAAATTACAATGAATCAATCCCATCGTGACACCTCCGATATTTCTAATAGTTTATTAATGTAATGATATCACAACTAATCGTTTTAACCAATATACTAATCAAAATGATTTGACAACCAATCATTTAATCGTTATGATTAACTTAATTCTTCAAATAACCAGCATATTGGTTATAAGAGTTTATCAATTGGTTATTCGAAAGGAGGTAGGGTTTTGATTGTTCTAAAAAATCCCAGGCAGTTTAATCGAACAGTTTCCGAAAAGGGTTTCAGTAAAAGAGCTTTTGCCCGTCATTGCGGGATATCAGAATCTACACTTATTCAAATTTCAAACAGCAAACAATGTCCACGGCCTGATACTGCTAAAAAAATCTGTGAAGGTTTGCAATTGAACTTTAATGATATTTTTACGATTAAAGAAAAGGTAGAAACAAAAAGGGTGGTGATTTAAATGCTGAATGTTCAAATTGATGAACACACAGTAAATTCTATGCTTGAAAAAGCGATTAACGACCGTGTCGAAGAATTAGCAAAACAAAAATATTTCATGACTTATAACGATTTGGCTAATTATTTAAACCTAAGCAAACCTACTATTGAAGACAGATTGGTTAAGAATGGTCTCAAGTACTACAAGTTAGGTAATAAATTTTTATTTAAGCGAAATGAAGTGGACGCATTTCTGGACGATATGACAGCCAGCATGAGTGCTACAAATAATGACATTAAATTTTTTAATAAACTAAAAAAGGAGATTGATTACAAATGACAACTAAAAAATTCGAGGCATCACCAGCAACCACTTTAGAAGCAGCCAAAACGACATTCAAATTGGAAATTCTAAAAGCAGGCAACGCATTCATTGGAAGAGCTTCCGCATTCGGAACTCAATTCCATACTTCAGATAACTTGGCTAAGACAATTGAGGAAGTCTGGAGCAACTATGAATCATTCAAAAATGGTTTCGCTAAGCTGCAACTTTTAATCGCTAAAGGCGAAATTAAGGAATATTTACCATCAGGGGAAACAATCACATTTAAGGAAGCTCGAATATTATCCGGTGTTCACCCGGCTATTATTTCAGAATACATGGGGATCTCGCAGAAGTTCTTAAAACGTTTGGAGGATGGAGAAGCAAAACAAGGCGTGGTTTTCGATGCTGCTTTAATCCACTTTGAACTCACTAAAATTCCTAACATGCAATTGAGTCATATGGATTGGAGTTTAAAACAAAAAAAAGACCTCTCACCGGGCAGTGAGAAGTCAGCTAAATAATAAAACATCTTATTGAAGATTATAACTCACATTTCGAAATTATAGAAGCAGAAAAAATTCGTACAGACAGGAGGGGATTACAACTTGCCGAAAAACGCAACTATCGAGAAACCAATCGAACTAAAGTACGATCGACTAATTGATATATCAAATTTTTCTTCTATTACAAATATCGAAGTTAAAGAAAACAAGAAAATTATGTACGGGCAATTCATCGAAGATTTAATGATGCCTAAAATCTCGCATAAGAAAGGAAGTGCCGGTGGTTTTGTCGGCGGGTTCGTGGAAGGTGAGCGCAAAAATGCCAATGTTCTTAATCGGAGTATTCTAACGCTCGATATTGATGATAGCGAAGGAATTGAAGTATGGGAAAATGTCGAAAATTATTCTAACTTCGCAGCCTTCCTCTATTCAACGCACAATAGCACAGCAACTAATCCTAGATATAGATTGATCGTTCCTTTCTCTCGTCCGGTTTCTCCTCATGAATACGGAGTTACTTCTCAATTCGTGGCGGATATGTTGAAAATTAAAACGGATAACGTGAGCAAAACGCTATCACAGATCATGTACTATCCTACTTGCCAAAACATCGAAAACTATGAGGTGCAATTCCGGGACTTACCTTTTTTCAACCCCGATGGTGTACCAGAAGGATATGGCAAGTCGATAGGTGAGATAACACAGTTCACTAATGGAGACTTTAAAAAGCGTGACCCGCGCGAAAAACAAAACTGGGTAGGTGCATGGTGCAGTGTTTACTCCATTACAGCTGTGCTAGAGAAGTTCTTACCAGGTGTTTATGAGCCTTTCAATGGCCGTGACCGTTATACCTACCTGGGGGGGTCTACAAAAGGTGGGGCAGTATTGTATGACGAGAACATACACTTTCATTCTAACCATGGTACAGATCCAATTAGCGGCATGAACGTCAACGCGTTTGATCTAGTGAGAGTTCATAAATTCGGACATCTTGACAGCGGCCAAGAAGAAATGAGAGAAAAGCCGAGCTATAAAGCGATGATAGAACTTTGTCAGAACGATGAAGCAGTCAAAGCTTACTATGATGAAAACTTTAGTTTTGAACTGTATGTAAATGGCGGTATGAAAGAAATCAAAAAAGGCGATTGGTGGAAGCTGAACGAAAACGGCACACATTCCCTGCTACATGATAGATTCGCTCATTATGTATTGCAAGAAAACAGTGTTGTGAGGTTCCCGGATAGAAATGGAGACTTATATATTTATAGTCCGTCAAAAGGCATCTATGAAATCGACAAAACGTGTAGGCATTTACGCTCAATCATACGTAGCCTGGAAGTGCTGAAAAATAACAACATCAAGGAAATACAAGATTACATTATAGATATGTCACCAGTAGAAAAAGAAGAATCTGCTGAATTCGTAGCAGTGAACAATGGTTTATTGCACTTGAAAACAATGGAGTTTCAAGAATTCACACCTGCTGTTTTCGTAACAAAGAAAGTTCCGACTAACTACAATCCAGAAGCACATGACAGTTTTGTTGAAAGTACGTTGTATAAAGTCACAAAAGGACACGGTGCTTCCATTACAAACATTCATGAAATGTTCGGAGCTGTACTATATCCCACGCTGTTAGTTCCGAAAATGTTTTATCTGTACGGACGTTCGGCACACAACGGAAAATCAACGGTGTTATACATGATTCAAAAAACTTTCAATTCAGGCGGGAATATATCAGCGGTAAGTCCTCACAGGCTAGCTGAAAATACATTTGCCGGGAGTAGTATATACGGAAAATTGGCGAATATCGTTGACGATCAGCCGGACGAACCTATTAAAGATTCAGGCAGTCTGAAAACCATCATCACAGGCGGGTACCTCGAGATAGAGGCAAAGAATAAAGATAGCCGGACTGTGCAAATGAATACAGTTTGTATCACAGCAAGTAATCACTATCCGAATTTCAAAGAATATGGCAGTCAGATAAATAAGCGGCTGTATATCATTCCTTTTGACCACAACTTTCTATCAGATCCTGAAGCACTCACTGAACCTGAAAGTATGAAGAAATTAGAGTCCGACAGTGCCAGGGAGTACGTTCTCAAATTAGCGGTAGAAGCGATTAAAGAAATGAATAATCGGACTGGCACAGTTCTTACTTATAACGAAAAAGTGGTTGAGGCCGCTAAAGAGTTTTCGGATTTAAACGATCCGCTTACTGATTTCTTTGCTGAATTCGATAGAGAGTATTTTATTGAAAGCCCAGGGACGCGAACTTTTGAAGACTATCTTGAGTGGTGCGACAAAAACAATATTCGCCATACTTTCGGCATGAAGCGGTTCAAAGAAGCAGTCGGGGCAAAGTACGACCTTGTTTGGAAAGATAAGATGTTGAAAATCAACGGTAATTGGAAAACAGTCAAAGGTTTCAAAGAGAGATAACAGCAATAACAGCAATGCTCGGCAATAAGGTAGCAATAAGAGCAAACCTACGCTATGAAAGGTGTTTCACCACTTTTATTGCTACATTGCCGTATTGCTCGGGATTCTTACCTTAAAACATTGGTGTGTGTCCTCTATACGAATTAATTGGAGTACACCCATATATTATTTTCAGAAATAATTACAGCAATAAGCAATAAAAGAGGTGCGAAGCCATGACCTGTATGACTTTAAGCATATTGCTGATTTATTGCTTTATTGCTCAAAACTAGCAATGAAAAAAAGATAAGAATAGGAGGCTAAAAAATGAACAACTTTCGAATCGAAGTAAAGCAATGGATAAACGCCGGAAAAGCAACCCAAGGCGTGAATGAGTTTATTGCTGAATGCAACGAACAAAATATCGAAATCCTAGACATTACCTCTCATGTAACGGAAATCGAGGATTACATGACTTACGTATTCGTTTTCAAAATCGTAGGTTAAAAAGGAGATAACCTCATGACCGATGAAGCAACGCTGAAACGCTGCCATGAAAAAGTCTCAAAGGTATTAACGGAACTAACCATGATGGAAACGCGGTTTCTTGCCTACTGTGAATTCTATAAAGCAAGTATAGGAATCCATAAAGAGTGGGAGAAGATGCAGGAAGTCTATAAAGAAACACTGCGGCCGATGCAGGACATTTACATTATCTATTCTTTATTGGATGAATTTGAGCGTGAACAGATGCCGGCTCTGGATAAAGAGAGCCTAAGTGATCGCAGGCAAAGAATAGAACACAGTTACTGGGAAGCAAGCGCAGCACATACACATGTATTTGAATGAGCATAGCAAAGAGATACGGAGGTGGTGACCTTGGTCCGTGAATTGGAACCAGTCAATGAACTGGACGAAAACAGAAGGCTCTCAGTATTTGAGTTAACTCAATCTGCTACAGCCATGGTAGAAGCCTTAAAGCTGGAATGGGAGCGAGAGGACTACTACGAATCCTTATGCGAGGATATAAGGTACTATGCTTATCGTTACGATGATGGATCAGGTATACCAGGTGCATCTCCTGCTACAGAGGTGCAGGCACTCGAGATCCTGGATGCAAAGAACGCTTATGACCTGCGGATCATCAAACTGAAAGAGAAGTACAGTCGATGGCGAGCGTTTCTTTGGTCGATTGATGAAGGCACTGCAACTACTCTTGAAAACTACTTTGAGAAAAGAGTGGAGCTATCACCCGAAGTCATAACCAAAGCTATCCAGAAAGCTTCACGCGCTTGGGAGAAAGAAGAGAACCTAAGAGCTAGGGCGCTGGATTACCAAGCTAAGGAAGACTATACAGAGCTATGTGAACGGTTTCCGGAACTTCGCAGAAGAGGCATGAAAAAGTTTCCTTATCTGATTGATGGTGAGATTGTGCAGCTAACGTTAATCGATTATCAAATGAAACAAAGAATGCAGCGCAAAAGTTATTTGTAGAACGAATGAAACGAAAGAGAATTGTTTCAAATTCAAAAACAATTCCCCCGGTCTGATGGGCGGCTCCAAAAAGAAAAAAGGGAGAACGGTAAGAGGTCTCGATTCCCTAGATTTATGAGCAATTCTCGCGAGGGGGGTATTGGGGGAATATGGAATTTGAGATTTAAAGGATTTTCATCATAAACCTTGTAGTGCTAGGGTTTTATGGTCACTAACAAAAGTATATTAAGACAAAGAAATTGAAAAAAACAATGAAAAGAGGTAATGAAAAATGGTAAAAACAGCATCAGTAAATTTAGATACGGTATTTGAAGAATCAATCAAGGTGGTCAAGATCGCACAGCGGATGGAAGCAGAATCGCGTAAAGAAATTCCGGACGAAGATAGATTGCGAATGGTGACAGATGCGAAAGAAAACACGAAATCAGATGAGGAATTCGATGAGTTAGTTGCAGAGGAAAAGAAATTAAAGCGAAGAATTCGCTTTGGCAGAATTGAAAAAGTAGAAATCCCGCAAGAGAAAAGAAGCATTGTTGAAAAGAACTACGAAATTGAAAAGCAAGCAGCACAAAAAATATTACTGGAGCGCTATCAGAAATTAGAATCTTACGCAAAACAGTTTGATGAAATGGAAACCTTGATTGCAGAAATCATTGTTCTCGAAGATAAATCGGCTGCAGCTAATTACGTTCAACGTATTTTAGACGGCCATGTTGATAAAGATCCTGGTGTGCGCAGAGGGTTTGCTCCGGAATTAGGAATATTAACTCGCTTTTCTCATAGCCACTCGTTAAAATCCGTAAAGGAAAAAGTATCAATCGCAAAGAAATCTGTAGGCACTTATGCAACAGTCGGTATGAAACGAAATGAACAGGGGGCGAAGTAATTATGAACAGCTACGAAAAAAAGAAAGCACAAATTGAACAGAAGAAACTTTGCAAACAGTATGAAATTTGGGTGTACCCTCAATCTGATATGGGTGTGATTGTCTTAACAGAAGCCGGCTTCTTTACGAATTATAATCTCTATTACCTGGATGAAGATGAAACAGAACAGCAACGATTGGCAAACGCAAAAGATGTGGCAATGCAGGCGATGGCTTATAAGTTTTCAAGGTTTTCACATCGAAATGTGATGACTAAAGAATATCGATTTGCTTTGAATAGCAAAGTACCGGGTTACGAACGGGACTTGGCGGAAGGAATTGATTACGCCATTCAGATTACGGAAATCCCTGTAGAGCAAACATCCGAACTAACTTTCGACGACATCAAAGCTTTATAGAAAGAGGTGAAAAAATGAAGAAACTCGTTATCCGCGTCTATGTGGAGGGCAAGGTGAAGAAATTCACAGCCCCTCGATTCGTCAGTTGGGACACGTTCCGTCAAACAATGGCCTTGCAGAAGCTATTTGATTCAAATGCGCCGAATGAAGCTCTAATCCCTCAATGTTATCCGATTATATGTTCCATCTTTGGTCACCAGTTCACTGTAGAACAGTTGGAAAGAGGGTACAGCGTAGAGGAAATACTTAAGAAAACGGGTGAAGCGCTGCATTATGTTTTTGCTACAGCAGATTTATCTTTTAAGGGAGAGGTGTTGCCGTTTGAAAGACGTTTTGCTAAAAGAAAGTAAAGTTTATTTGAAGGGTATGCGTTGCACCAACTGCGAAAAGCTATTGGCAAAAATAAGAGGGACTGCAGAAATCAAATGCACTCGCTGCGGAACGTATAACATCATGACGAATAAATAAAATAAATATCACGTAATTTAGAGACTCGAGAAGTCCTGCCGCTTTACATTGGCCGGGCTTCTTTTCTTTTGTGGAAGCCAGTTTGTAAAGCGAGCAACCACAAAAGAGGTGAGGAAAAATGGAACAGATACAAGGGTTGAGTATTGGACTTAACCTAGATACATCCGGGATAACTGCAGGTCTTAAGAACATGAAAAGACAACTGAAAGTTGTTGATTCGGAAATGCGCGCTAACATGAGTGTCTTTGGGAAAAGCGAGCAGTCGGTCGCAAAGTACGAAACACAACTCGATGGCATGAACAAGAAACTGGACGCATCAAAAGCTGCAGTCAATGCTGCCAGGCAAGAACACGAGCGTATGGTGCAGCAATACGGCGAGGGAAGTAGACAAGCACAGGCATCCGGTGCGGCTTACAACAATCTTGCAGCAGACTTTAATAACCTCCAGCGGCGGGCTAATGAAGTCACAGAAGAGTTTCAGAACTTTCAGCGTGAACAAGAGCTTGCGAATAGTGGATTAGGGCGGTTATCGTCTTCACTCGAATCGGTGGGGGGCAGTTTTTCCGCTGTGGGTGACAAGATGAAAGGCGTAGGCGAAAGCGTGAGTATGTATATCACTGCGCCATTAGCAGGGATAGCCGCAGCCGGATTCACAGCAGCACTCGATTTGGAAAGCGCAATGGGTAAGATACAAGCACAGACCGGAGAAACGGCTAAGGTAACGGAAGAGTTATCCGAACAAGCGAAAAGCCTGTGGAAAAATGGCTTTGGTGAAAATATGGCAGAAGCCGGAGAAGCGATAGTTGCTGTTAAAAACAACATGCAATCCTTGACCAAGGATGGTTTCGAAGCGGCAGCAGAAAGTGCCTATATTCTACAAGATGCTTTTGGTATTGAGTTGGCCGAAAGTACAAGCCTTGCCGATAACATGATGGTGACGTTCGGACTGAGCAGTAAAGAAGCATTCGACACTATGACAACCGGTTTCCAAAACGGATTAAACTTTGGTGATGATTTTGCGGATACTATGCGCGAGTATGGGCCAATATTTGCCGGAATGGGAATGGATGCTGACGAGGCGCTAACGTTCATGGAAAGAGCGCAACAGTCAGGATTCAGAAATTTAGATGTGGCAGCAGATACATTTAAAGAGTTCTCCCTCATTGCGAGTGAAGGTTCTGCGGATTTTGCCGATGCTATCGGTTTAATGGATGAAGAAACACAGGCACTCTATGAGGGTTTTAAGAACGGCAAAGTTAGTGGCGATGAACTATTTTATGGTGTCGCTAAAGGGTTGGAGTCCATAGAAGATCCAACGACACGTTTTAATGCAGGTGTAGCCACGATGGGGACCATGTTCGAAGATAACGGCGAAACAGCCATTATTAACATGGGTAAAATGCAGGAAGAGTTGTCAGCCACAGCTGGAGCAACAGAAGAAGCAGGCGCGGCGCTTTATGATAATTTCGGAGCGAAAGCACAAGGCTTGTGGAGACAATTGCAAGATGCGTTGCTTCCATTTGGGATGATTATGTTAGATTTTGCTGATCGAATATTCCCGAAAATATCAGCAGCTATGTCTGTAGCCACTGGATGGTTTACAGGGCTTTCCGCTAAAGGACATTGGAAGAATTGTCGGGAATATTTTCTCTAAGGTTAGTGGCACTTGGACGAATTTAAAAGATGCGACATCCAGAATCTTTGGCAACATTTTCACGGCTGTAAAGACTAAGTTTGATGATATCGTCAATGCTGCTAAAGCTCTTCCAAAACGTATTGGTGACGGTATTGGATCCATGGCCTCCAAAGTAAAAGATGGTGTAACAAGCGTAATCAATAATCTTGCTAGCACATTAGGAAAAGGTGTGAATGGAGTCATCGGGGGAATCAACTGGGTACTCGGTAAGATTGGCTTAGAGAAGAGTAGCAATATCCCTCTATGGGACGTTCCACAGTACGCACACGGTACTGATGCTCACCCTGACGGATTGGCTAAATTGAATGACGGACGCGGCTCGAATGCCGGACAAGAGTTAGTCCATACCCCAGATGGCAAAGTGAGAATGTTCAACGGAACAGATATTTATGCGAACTTGCCAAAAGGAACGCAGGTTATCTCGGCCATCAATACGAAAAAGCTACTGGAGAATGTTCCGGCCTACAATGGCGGCAAAGGTTTGATCAATGCAGCATTGAACAAAGGAAAAGAATTCGCAGGCGATGCTTATAACAAAGTAGCGGGTGGCGCGAAGAAAGTGATCAGTAAAGTAGTCGATGTATTCGATTATGTGAAGAATCCTGGTAAGCTATTAAACCTCGCTCTAGAAGCGCTGAGCGTGACTTCTCCGCAAGGTGGGAACTTCATTGGAGACATGGCAAAAGGCGCTTACAGCAAGGTGAAATCAAGTGTAGGCGACTTCGTCAAAGGGAAGATAAATGAATTTGGTGGAGACGGTGGCACAGGACAGGGCTTTGGTTCTGCATTCCGTAAAACTTCATCTTATGGCTTCCGTATCCATCCGGTGACAAAAAAACCGAGTATGCACTCAGGAGATGATTATGGAGCTCCGGCGGGTACACGTATACCTTCACAAGCTGCAGGGCGTGTCGTACAAGCAGGCTATCACGCTATTCGTGGGAACTATGTAAGAATCAAATCGGGTATGTTAGAGCGCATTTACCAGCACAATACACGCAACTTAGTTGGTGTAGGAGATGCGGTCAAGAAAGGTCAGTATGTCGGCACAGTAGGATCTACGGGACGCTCAACCGGGCCTCACCTTCATTATGAAGTCCTGCGGAACGGGTTGAATATCAATCCAAAAGGATTCAAGACGGGTGGCTTGATTAAGAAACAACAATTTGGATTGCTTGGTGAAGAGGGAGAAGAAGTTGTGATCCCGACTAATCCTTCACGCCGTACAGATGCGATGAAACTACTGGCATTGGCTGCAAGAAAAATCGGTATGGGGGACGGTGCTTCTGGTAGCGTTCGTCCGAATCAGTTGCCGAATGTAAGTGGTGGTAGTAATGCCATTGATTCGGTTCATGCAGCCATATTGAAATCGAATGATTTCTTGATGAAACAGGGCGAGATGTTAATGAAGCAGAATGAAATTTTAATGCAATTGTTGCAGAAAGATAGCAGCATTGTATTGGATTCGGGCGCATTGGTTGGCGGTATAGGAAACGAAATGGATGCTAAACTCGGCAAAAATTCTACAAATAACATGTACATGAACGGGGTTAGATAAGAGGGAAGGCGGCCATTAAGTTGGCTGCTTTTTTATATACATTAGAGGATTCAAAGACGATGAAATAGAAACTTCAGATATGGAGGTGGAAGGTCTGTCAATTATAGAAGTAGGAATAAACATCGATCATGAAGAAATTCGCAAACTAGTTGATGAAAAACTAGATGAAGCCATTCAGCAAGTTCTTTTCACATGGGACATAACCGAAATGACAAAAAGGACCTGTATGGGAAAGACGTTTTTGGAAGAGGAATTTCTTCGTGATCCACGTATGAAGTTACTGGAGCGACGAAAAGATAAAGGCAAGCGGTACTGGTTCTATGAGGAAAGCTTAGTGGTAATGCGGCAGATTATGGATGAGTGGTAAATAGAAACACGCCCCCGGTCGGTGACTTTGCCTTCAGAAAAAAATAAGGAGACCGGTAGGAGGTCAAGAAAAAAGATAAATATTGATTTTCTCGCGTGTAGAAGTTTGTAATTAAATGGGATTTCAATGAATGATAAATAAAAGCGCGTGGACAGAGTAAGGGAATGCTATTAGTACGTGTGCTCGAACCGTTTGTGTTTTCTAGCATGAATGTTCTCTACACTCCTGGCATAGGATTTAATATTCCAATGAGAAAGGAGTGGTCAGCTATGAACCGCGAAAACGAAGAACTGAACGAAAAGGAAATATCAGTAGAAGAACATGCACATTATGATGCTATGTACGAAAGGTATCTTCAAGAAATGGATTATTTTGATTCGGTCGATTGTCCAAATCGCTATTAAACAATGACAAGGTGCTTCCAAAACTGGAGGCGCTCTTTTTTTATGGGGGAATAGTCGAATGCAAAAGCTAAACGTTGAATTGTCAATTGAAATTCCGCCGGAGTACGTGCTAATTTCGAAGGTTGAATTCCAGCAGCTCCAGCAGAACGAGCTTCGCGGATTTTACTGGAACGCGAAGACCTAGAGCGTCACACAGGACGGAGCATGGCATGGTTAAAAGAAAACGTATTGTACCCAACTAAGTTTCGCAAGACACTGGATGTGAAAAATAACGGTTTCGTAGTGTACCCACAATCGTCTGGATAACCTTGGGCATTCCAGGCGACAAAGATGGCTGAGTTTCTTGAAACAAACTTTTCTAAAATTTTTGGAAAATAAATTACATCATTTTTAAAGCGCCTAGGAGGTCTCCTAACGAGCCATGAACTTTAATAGAAATAAGACCTAAAAAAAGTTATCTAACTCCGTTTAGGTGGTACTAAAGGACTTTTGATAGGTGTTTTTAGACATATGTACATAACAACTCATCCCGACATATCGCTGTCTTTTTGTAAATCCGGCTGGGGTGTACAAGTACTTAACCAGTGGTATAGTATAAAAAAGATACAAAATTAACTTCTAAAAGGTATTTGTCGTAACTCCAAAGCGAGACATCTTAACAACTACTTTTTATTGAAAAGGAAACTACTATGAAATTCTATCACAGTACAAAATCTGAACATGCGGCTTCCATTGTCAATGAACAAGTAATAAATCCAAGCTATTATGATTTATCCGCCTATCTCCGAGAAGTCATTTTAAGTGGTTGGTTTGATAGTGATAAGTTTGTGGATACTAATCAATTATCAATTCCTCAAAAGTTCACTGATGTTGAAGGTAATGAACAATACGTGAGTTGGCTAGGAGTTGGGGTATATTGCTTTGTAGAAACAGATTTAGAGCAAGCACAAGAATATAGTGCAAATCATGATGCAATTGTGGAGATAATTGTAGATGAAAAACTGTGTCAAGGAACCAATATTTTCAATATGGATTCACGACCTAGCAGAAAAAAACTTAAAGAATTCGTTGTTAATGGTTTGAAACAACTTGAAGATATGCAACGACCAGAAGATAAAGAGTATGTTCGGAAATTTCGAGAGATATTAGAGGCTTGTTTAGATAACAACTTTCGAGGGACACCTCACGCAGCTGGCCTACTAATTGATTTATATATGATGTTAGTTGAAAACTTTAAGATAATTAAGTGTACTTTTACCCACGGTGGAGGGAAGAAAAATAAGGATCCCTGGTTTACTCAATATGTAGCCATAAAAGATACAGAAGTAATTATTGAATTGAATCAAATCTAATAAAGAAAAAATTAGGGGTGATTAGTATGTTGAACAGTGAACAGCTCATGAAACTAAATGATATTTTTCATACCGCTATAAAACCGGTGATGCAAGAAAATGAAGAAAAACTAAATGGTTTTATGAAAAAAGTTCAAGAATATAGAGAATTTGCTACGGTGAAAAAAAATCAAACGCAAAAAGTGGAAGAGCTTCTACTTAATAGCATATATAGTGAAATGCTATTTCCTTCCTCAACTAAAAATGTTAAAAATCAAACAGTAGAAATTGCTGCAGAAAAGAAGTTGCGTCAAAATGTTAAGTTGAATGTAGAGATTAACCACACTTCTTTAAATTCAACCGATCATACAATTTCAGCAATTATAAATACAAAAATTAGTACGGATGCAGCAACAACGAATGTATCAAAAAAAGTCCCATTAGCGGCTTGAATTTTAAACGATTTCTTTAAAGGAGTATTAAAATGGAACCAGTTATCAAATTTAGAGGATATTCAATTGAGAAATTAGTCTTTACGAAAGAAGAAATGGATTTTGATGAAGAATTTGAAGACCAAGAAGATAAGGATCTAAGTCTTTCTCTAAATTACGGAGTCACAGAAGACTTTAAAGAAGGAAAAGTTGAGTTGACTGTTCGTATAAAAAATACAGAGAACGATATTAAGATATCACTCAAAGTTGTTGGGGATTTTGAAATTAATAATCTTGATGATATTGAAAAAATACACCAATTCTTATCAATTAACGGTACTGCTATACTCTATCCCTATGTACGGAGTATTATATCGATGGTGAGTAGTTTAGATTCACCTGATGCTATTTTGTTACCGACAATTAATACAAGTAATTTTGGTCAACATTAAAACGTTACTTTTATTTTTAGGCAACAATCCGGCAACAATGAAATGATTTCCTGTAGTTTTCTATACAACGAAAAAATGAAAACCTTCTATATAATAGGGTTTTAAGCATCCTATAGAAAGTTATATCTACTACTCTTCAATGGGCGGCAACAATGAAATCAATAAATGAAAAACAGGAGAGCGGCGGCTCTTCTTTTTATTCAGTATTTAAAACCATGCGACATAGTTTCTGAAACTACGTAAGGATTCTTAAGAATATTCTTCACCTAAAAGATACTTATAAAATGTTCATGCTTTGTTCATGCTGGGGTTTGATGAGACGTTTGTTAAGTCGATGAGTAAAACTAAGAATGTTGATTTTAAAGCGTTATTCGAACCTGTTTTTAGATATTTGTCGTAGGGATAGATGGGCGGCATGATGTAATAGAATAGTTTCTCTTAATTGAGAAGCTGTCTATTGTATAAATAGTTAGTAAAGAAAAGTAAGCGTCAAATAGTGAACACGTTGCTTCTTAGAAAAGAAAATGCCTTTCCGATTTTTTGTCGGAAAGGCATTTTTGTTATTTTTTCTTTTGAATGTAACAGTCTTTTGGAAGCTCCCTTGACCAGGGCATGAGGTGATCGATGTTCAGTTCTCTACTCATGTCGAGCTGCGGAAGTTCTTCGAAAAGAAATTGAAGATAAAAAAATGGATTCAAGCCATTCTCTTTGGCGGTCTCTACGAGACTGTATGCAATGGCGCTTGAATTCGCTCCATTTGTTGATGCAGCGAACAGCCAATTCTTTCGTCCGATGACGAACGGTTTAATCGACCGTTCGGCTCGATTGTTGTCGATCTCAATCCGGCCATCTTTCATGAACGTTATCAACTTGTGCCATTGATTCAATGAGTAAGTGATGGCTTTACCCGTTGCCGATTGGGGCGCAATGATTTCTTTTTGTTCATTCAGCCATGTCAAATAAGCATCCAGCACGGGCTGACTGTCTTTTTGGCGTATTTTCAACCGTTCTTTGGCATCTAGCTTCTTGATTTTGCGTTCAATCGCGAATAATTGGTTACAGAAGTTGAGCCCCTTTTTGGCAATCGTCGATCGGGTGGCACTTGATGATGGACTCTTCAATGCCTTCAACGCCTCATCGAATTTTCGGCGCGCATGTGCCCAACAGCCAGCGAGCTCCACATTCTCAAGCGATTCGTAGCCGGCATATCCGTCGACGTTGAGGTAGCCCTCGTATCCCTTCAAGAAATCCTTCGGATTTTCACTCGATCGGTTCGCGCGGTAATCGAAAAGGACCATCGGTTTTTTCGTTACAGCACTCGTGCGATAGAGCCACATGTACGACTTGGATTGCGCTTTCTTACCAGGCTCATCGAGCACTTGCAGGCTCGTCTCATCGGCATGAAGCAGGTTTTCCTGCAGGAGTTGCCGGTGGAGATGATCGTAAAATGGGCTCAACCAACGGGACGTACTCGAAATCATCCAGTTCGAGAGGGTCTGGCGGTTCAATGGAATCCCCATCCGTTCCAATTGCTTTTCCTGGCGGTAAAGCGGTAGCCCGTCCGCAAATTTTTGCGTCATGATGAAGGCGATTGCGGAAGGTGAAGCCAGTCCCTTCGGGATGACCGGATTTGGCATCTTCGCTTTAACGATGGGTGTCGTAATTTCGTGTTTTTCGCAATGCCGGCAGCTGTAAATGTGCTGAACGTGTTCGACCACTTTGACCTGTGCCGGAACGATTTTCAGCTCCTGGCGGATTTGGTGGCTCATTTCATGGAGTGCGTGATCGCACGCCGAACAGACCTTCTCTGAATCAGAGAGGTCGTAATGGATGGTTTCGACCGGCAGGTCTTTCAGCTTCTCTGCACGGCCGCCAATTTTCTTGCGCGTGTAGCTGATCGTTTCCATCGTCGGTTCCGCCAATAAAACGGAAGAAGAAATTTCGGCTTCATTGAATAGTTGAAGAGCCAACTGGTTGTCATCCGTCTTTTCGCTGGATGAACCAAACTGTTTATGCTGGCCCAGCTTGAACTGCTCTTCGTACCATTGCACCTTCAACTCTAGTGCCTTCATCTGGTTCTCGAGTTGCGCGTTTTTCTTTTCCAGTTCTTCAATTGTAGGTGAGGTGTTTCCGTCCATTGTTTTCATAGGTCTAAGAATAGCACAGAATTTCAGTGTCAAAAAGACCTAAATGATTTTTTTCGCCGCCACGGATGGGTGTGCCTGGCGCTGGTTCAGCGGCAGACCATCAAGTAACCAATTCAACTGCCGCGACGTGATGGGAAGAGGCTGGCTGGACCCAGGGTCCGGCCAATCGAACAACCCTTTTTCCAAGCGGCGGTAATAGAGCCAGAAGCCGTTGTGATCCCAGAACAGAATTTTGAGCTTGTCTTTCTTCCGATTACAGAACACAAAAAGCGCATTGGAGAATGGGTCGAGCTGGAATAATTCCTGAACGATGACCGCCAGTCCGTCAATTGACTTCCGGAGATCCGTCGGTCCAGCTGCCAAATACACCCGCTCGACGATTCGGCCGTTCATCATAATTGTTCAAGTGTCCGAAGGACCTTCAGTAACAGTTCATCCTGGAAGCCACTCATCACCTCGATTTCTACATTTTTTATTTTCAACGTAATCGTATCTCTCACCGGTTCCTCGACCATACAGGAGACCCAAGCGGTCTCAGGTTTTTCTTTGGAGACGGGAGACTGCTTGCGCAGCCAATATTTCATCGTATGAATTTTGATGTCATTTTTCTCACACCATTTGGCTAACGATTCTCCGCTTTGCCGATATTCATTTATTTGTTCTGTCCAATAGATTGCTTTCTCTTTTCTTATCAAAGAAACTCCTCCCAAAAATTCAATTCTGGAAAGAGTATCTCACGAAGTTTCTTCTATTAAAATGTGTTCGCTATTGGACGCTTACAAAGAAAAGACTACTTCCTAAGTTAAAGGAGGTAGTCTTTTTGTGTTGATGGAATAGGAGCGAATTAAGACATTACGTAATTATCAATAGGTATAATGACAATCATTTTTATCCCCCTAATATTTGTAATTATCTTATGGCTGTCTTATTTCATTGGTATGATTAGAAGAAAAGTTGACTTAGTTGGTGAGATTAATTTTACAATCGGCGAATATTGAAAATGTGAACAGTAGCCAATAAAATGTAAAAGTGTCAACATCGGTTCAATTCCCTTGATCATAGGTGGAACAAATTTTTTTGTATGTACTACTTTGCAGATGAGTATTCATGTGGCACTTTGGCAACCACCTAAAAGTAACGAACAGGTATTAATTATTGGCCGAGACATAATCGCTTATACAGCTATTCTAGCTATCAGGCCGATGGAGTTTGAATGTTATATTCAGACTTGAGTTAAATAGAATACAAACAACAAATGACATTAAACTTTCATGCTGATAAAGCTGTCACAAGCAGGAAGCAACTCGGCATAAGCCTGTTATTAGTAACGACATCTTCATTGGTGGTTTTGATTCGGTGTATGGTTGCAATAGAAGCCGCGAAAGTTTAGCGGACGCATTGAGATTTTTTAAGGAGAATGGAAAAATCACGGTCGAATTTTGGGCAGGGGGAAAGCGTTAAAGGGGACCTTTGTTTGTACCACTGAAATTATCCGTCGTTGGCATGTACGCTTATTCTAAAAAAGAACTATGGCAAGGAAAAGAGTTATTGATGTACAACTTACTTATTAAACTTATTGAAAAACAGCCTAACTATCTACGAATGTAACTCGTTACGCCTGAATTTCCACGGCAAACTATGAAGAAAAGGTTGTCGCGAATATAGAACGAGGAAAATACAGATCAATTAAAAGCATATTAAAGATATAGTCATCAACCATCTATAAAACGACCAGAGAGAATATCCTCTGAATACAAAAAACTGTAGACAACTCGAAAAAAATCGAGTTTTCTACAGTTTTTTCTTAGTGGTTAAACACATGCCGCTATTCTACATAAGGCAACTCCAAGTTATCACGCAATGTCGTTCCTGCGTATTCCGTCCGGAAAATTCCGCGCTCTTGAAGAATCGGTACCACTTTATCCACAAACGCTTCGAGTTCACTTGGCAAATTGGCAATGATCATAAAACCGTCTGCTGCTTGTTGTTCGTACCATGATTCAATCAAATTCGCGACGTATTCGGGTGTACCCATAAAAGGTGTGCGTGGTGTAGCTTCGCGTAACGCTACTTGGCGCAAGCTTAAGTTTTCCTGACGTGCTTCTGCTTTAATGCGATCGGTATCGCTTTGGAAACTGTTTTTGCCCATGGTTCCGATATCCGGAAACGGTTCGTCTAGCGGGTACTGGGAAAAATCATGGTGTTCAAACAGACGCCCTAAAAAAGCGAGAGCTTGTTCGGTAGTTACTAAACTAGCCAGTTCTTCGTATTTTCGTTCGGCTTCTTCTGTTGTCTCTCCGATAATGGGGCTGATTCCTTGTAGGACCAGTATGTCATCTGGGTGACGACCGCTCAAAAGGACTTGTTCTTTGACGTCTTTATAATACTGCTTGGCTTCTTCTATTCTAGGCATAATGGCAAACACCGCATCTGCTTGTTGTGCAGAAAAGGCAATGCCTGCTTTTGATGAACCTGCTTGAAAAATGACCGGCTGACCTTGTGGCGAGCGGCCGATATTTAATGGCCCTTGCACAGAAAAGAACTCGCCTTGATGATCCAACCTATGCAATTTAGCTGGATCAAAAAACTGTCCGGATTTTTTATCACGAACAAATGCATCATCTTCCCAAGAATTCCATAAGCCTTTCATGACGCTAACAAACTCCGCAGCCATTCGGTAACGCTCGGCGTGACTGGGATGATCGTCTAGTTGTTTGCTGAAATTCAATGCCGTCTTTTCCAGTCCAGACGTTACCACGTTCCACCCGGCTCGCCCGCCGCTCAACATATCGAGTGAAGCAAACTGTCGCGCGGCAGAAAACGGCTCGCTATACGTTGTGGATAAGGTGCTAACGAGTCCGATGTTGAACGTTACCGCTGCAAGTGCAGAAAGAATCGTTAACGGTTCAAAGCGATTCAAGTAATGGGGGTTTGATTTTTCATTTATGTACAAAGCATCTGCAATAAAAACAAAATCAAATTTGCCGTGTTCAGAAATTTGCGCTTGCTGTTTATAAAAATCAAAACTGACACTGGCATCGGATGGCATAGCAGGATGTCGCCAATCCGAAATTTTTTCACCGGCTCCGTGAATCATGGTTCCAAGTTTTAGTTGCTTTCTCACATTGCATTGTCCTCTCGATAATCCTTTGTCTTAAATTATCATACGAGTCACGTTATGCGTCAAGATAGGTGTCATGTGGAAGGTTTTGAAACTGTGGAACTTAACCGAAACTTCATTAGACTCACAAGCAATAAAATAGGAAAAAGTATTGCAGTATAGTATGATGCCCCTGTAGAG
The DNA here is from genome assembly GCF_018613575.1 of Planococcus sp. ISL-110. Taxonomy (GTDB): domain Bacteria; phylum Bacillota; class Bacilli; order Bacillales_A; family Planococcaceae; genus Planococcus. Next base: position 128,460 of record NZ_JAGGPX010000007.1, on the reverse strand, counting down.
AGTTAAGGAGTGAAGAAATGAAAGAACAATCGTATGAAAAACATGTACGTTATCCAAGGTTACAGCTTTTTTTCTGGGTACCGTTAAGCTTTGTATTGCTTTTAACAACGGCTAGTTATGGAATTTATCAATTTGTGAAAAATGGATTTTCGATGCAATTATTTTTGATATTTGCAATTATTATCCTCGCGATTATTCCAGGAATGCTCGCGCGAATTTACGCACTTACGTTGCAAGATCGCTTGATTTGCACCGAAGAACAATTGCGCTACTTTATGCTGACAGGAAACCGTCTAGATCCGCGCCTAACAAAGTCACAACTAATCGCTTTGCGTTTTGCGCCTGATGCGGAAGTAGTGGCGTTAGCTGAACGTGCAGTAGTTGAAGAGTTATCCGCAGACGCTATTAAAAAGTCTATAAACATGTGGCGCGCTGATCATCAACGCGTTTAAATCTAATAGTGGTGTATACTTTCCAACTTCGATCAAAGTGAGACCCATTAGTCTACTTCACAATAAAAGTAATCGATTAAAAGAATTTTCTCTACTCACTTCAGGATTCGGAGCATCAAGTGGCGACTCCTGCGGAAGAACGGAGTGATGAGACCCCGCAGGAGCTTGCGACGAGGAGGCTCAGCGCTTCGTCCGCGGAAAGCGTCCACTGGGTGCGGAGAATCCCATATACATACGAAAAAATGAGTTCATATTCTTTTGTCTACAACCAAAAAGCTCACGCTATCTTTTACAGATAGCGTGAGCTTTTTATGTGCGTTAATTTTCCTTCGTGACTGGTTTTGGACTTTTAATAGCAAATGATAATAGGAATCCCAATGCTGCGATAGCTCCAGCGACAACAAAGGCCATATTCACTCCATGAATCGCGCCAGCAACTGAACTGTCACTAGCAGCAGTAACGGTCACGGTCACAAGAACGGCCGTCCCTATCGCGCCTGAAATTTGGCAGAATGTGTTGTTCATCGCTGTCCCATGAGGAATTAAATGATCTGGCAACTGTTTTAACCCAAGTGTAGTGGAGGGCATCATCACCATTGAGATTCCTCCCATTCGAATGGCATTCAATATGGCTAAATAGAGGAATGTCGTGTCTTGAGATAAGTTGGCAAAGAAAAAAGTTGTGACGGTCAAAATGGCAAAGCCAATACGCAATAACCATTGTGCCTGCTGCAAACAAACTCATAGCGGTTAAAAATAAACTGCAGCCATTGCACGGTACTTTCGCTGATTTTTAGATCGTTCATAATCGGCGGAAGGGCTGTAGCAAGAAGTGTTTGATTCAAAATGGTTATAAAAGCACCTGATAGCAAGACAGCTAAAAGAGGAATATGCTTTTTCAAATCAAACGGTTGTGTATTATCAAGAGCTTGTGAACTGACCATTAATTGAATAGCACTCCTTTAGTTTAATCGTGAATTTGGGTTTGGGATGGTCACGAAAATGATAGTTGGTATTTCTTTGTCATAGATGTTATTTGTCTATACCTCAATTACCTTGTTTATAGTCCTTTCTATCAGGAGATTAGTAAAGAGAGTTTTCGTCAAGACGTTTATTTATGACGGGGAGAAGTGCAACAGTAGCTAAGCTATCAAATCTTCAAAAATAACGGCACATTTTTAGGAGGAAATGCGATTTAAATCCCATAAAATGGTTGGATACTGACACGAATTCTTCAATTATTTATCTAAGAGTCAAAAGGATTGGTAAATTGTGTGTATCTCATATACAATTACATACTTATTGCCAAAAAGCTTTTGAGTGCCGTGCTGCTCCGATGCGAAAGAAAAGGCAAAGACAATTGAACATACTGTTTAGAAATAGATGTGCAGAGCACGCTGTCACACAGAGCAGCTATTGAGATTGAAATCATCATCGTGGAGTGATTTCTCCACTTTTTATAGTGGTATGTGTTTATAGCACATGCTGAAACTAGGAGGTTTTATTTTTTGAAGAAATATGGATCGAAGACAGATTGGCCCGTGCTGTTCATCAGTGGTGGGTTACTTGTCGCTTTTGTTATTGCAGCATTTATCAATGTAGAGCTTGTGTCAAATAGTGTGGATCAATCATTTGCTTTTGCCGTGAAATATTTTGGGGCATTTTGGCAAGTCTTGTTATTGGGAACATTTTTTATTGCACTTTTTCTAGGCTTTTCGAAATACGGCAAGGTTCGGCTAGGTGCTATGGACAAGCCGGAAATTGGGTATTTTAAATGGATTGCCATGATTATGACAACCTTACTAGCAGCAGGAGGCGTATTTTGGGCAGCCGCTGAACCAATGTTCCATTTTCTTGATGTATCCCCTAATTTTACGGGTTCAGGTGTAGAGTCGGCTACTGAGAGTGCCATTGTTCCTGCCTTTGCCCAGTCTTATTTACATTGGGGATTTCTTGCATGGTCAATTCTTGGGACGCTTGGAACAATCGTTTTAATGTATGCTCATTATCAAAAAGGCATGCCGCTAAAACCGCGTACGTTACTATACCCGTTGCTTGGTGAAAAAATCATGAAAAACAGTGCATTGGGTACGATTATCGATGCATCTGCAGTGATTGCGGTCGCAGCCGGAACGATTGGACCTATTGGTTTTCTTGGCTTGCAAGCCGCGTACGGGATGGAAGCATTGTTCGGAGTGCCGAATAACTTGTTTACGCAAGTGATGATCATCATCGTTGTAGTAGCGATTGCAACAATTTCAGCTATTACAGGTTTGCGTAAAGGAATACAATTTCTAAGCAATTTGAATATCATTATTACACTCGTTTTAATGGTCGCCATTTTAGTGTTAGGGCCAGGCGGATTTATCTTTGATACGTTTCTTGCAGCAACTGGGGTTCACCTTCAGGAATTCCTGGCAATGAGTACGTTTCGCGGGGATTCTGATTGGTTAGGTTATTGGACCGTCTTTTTCTGGGGCTGGTTCCTTGGGTACGGACCAATGATGGCGATTTTCATTGCTACCATTACACGTGGACGCACGATTCGTGAGTTGATTTTTGCGGTTTCTATTATTGCGCCAACCGTCACCGCATTTTGGTTTACGGTTGTTGGCGGAACAGGGATGTTTTACGAACTTTCTCAGCCAGGGATTGTATCAGATGCATTAAACACTTCGGGTATGCCAGCTGCAATGGTGGCCATTACGCAACAATTGCCACTTAGTTCAGTTATAGCTCCGCTGTTCTTACTTGTCACTATTTTATTTGTTGTCACGACAGCCGACTCGATGGCGTATACCATTTCGGTTGCCATCACAGGCAATGGTCATCCGCCAAAAATTATGCGTGTTTTTTGGTCAATTATTATGGGTGCTGTAGCAATTGTGCTCTTAATGATTAGTGAAGGTGGTATTCAAGCTATACAATCGTTTATTGTCGTTACAGCCATTCCCGTTTCGTTGCTGTTATTGCCGACGTTCTGGGCAGCACCAAAAGCTGCGAAAATCATGTTTGAAGATCAGTTTGGCAAAAGCGCTAAATCGAAGAGTAGAGCAATGGGGACAAACCCATTAAAAGGCGTATAAATAGAAATGATTTTTGCGACGAAGAATAAAATAACTTGAAAACAGCCAGCATCTCACCGTGAGTATGCTGGCTGTTTTTTAGTAGGAAAAACGATATATGTTCAAAATATGGCACCGCTTTCAATATTTCAACTTAATATGACAACTGTCACTAGCACTCTATGGAGCTGTCATGTAAATTAGCGAGAGTAGATGGCTGATTCCGATACTAAATTTGCATTTAGAGGAGAAATTTTTAATGAAAAGAATAGCTTGGATTACGGATACAGCTGCGCAACTAGATGATGTTTTCATCCGAAAACACAATGTACATATCCTGCCACTTAGTGTTGTTTTTTCCGATGGGTCATTTAGGGAATCCATCGATCTTACACAAGGGGAGTTTTACGATAAATTACGCTTATCTAAAGTTTCACCGAAAACCTCACAACCTGCAATTGGGGAGATGGTTTCTTTATACGAAAAGCTTCAGTTAGAAGGATACGATTTTGCGGTTGCTTTACACTTATCCAGTGGACTTTCAGGCACATTTGAAAGCGCCCAGACAGCTGCAAAGATGACAGGCTTTAAAGTGTATCCGATTGATTCGAAAATCGGGTCTTTTCCGATGGTTAAAATGATTGAAATCGGTGATGAGCTGCTGGCTGATGGTAAAGACGTAGAAGAAGTTGTGGCAACGATTAAGGAAATGACCACTAAATCAAAGCTGTCTTTTATTCCCTCGAGCTTGAACCAATTGCATAAAAGTGGTCGTGTTTCGGGAACACAAGCATTCGTCAGCAATTTGCTGAACATTAAAGTGGTCATCAGTTTTGAGGACGGAAAACCTGTCATGAAAGAAAAAGTCCGTTTAAATAAACGAGCAAAAGACAAGGTGACTTTTTCACTTCGTGCGGATATGGATACAGGTACTGTGCCGGAAGTTGCTGTTATTCATTGCAATAACGCCCCTGACGCAGAAATCTGGAAGAACGAGCTATTGCAGGAGTTTCCAGAGTTGAAAGTGCAAGTTGCTGCACTTAGTGTTTGCGTAGGGGTCCATGCGGGTGAGAGGACTACCGGATTAAGTTGGGTTACTTATTGATTTTTCGTTATAAAATTTAAATGTGCGAGAAGCCAGATTGCACTGATGTACTCTTTTGAGGTGGGCAAAAACTCAATAAACGTTTCAAAAAGGGGGCGAATCCATAATGGTTTCGGCCTTTTTTATTTGTCTCTGATTGAAAGGGCAGTGCCTAATCTTTAGAGTGGATTTATTTTTGTTCGGTCATTGTATAAGCGCTGAAGTTGTTGAACACCTACTAGTTTTGTATGTTAAACTTTAAGAAATATAGTAAGATATGTCCTTTGACATTCGGTTGATAAAAATGTGATTTAATAATAAACGAGGTGCTTTATAATGACGACATTTCAAGAGTTGCAGATGTATAAGAATTTTGATGAGTTGGCCAGAGATGTACTGGATCTTGCAAAAGAAATTTTGCCTGATCAATTGATATATTTAAGCTCTCTTAGCGATACACAACAAGTTGTTCTCAAACTTTCAAATGAGGACACGAACATTCTCGTAACTGAAGGAATGGTCATAAATCTTAATGACACCGTTTGCAACCGCATTGATTTTGATGAAAAACAACCTCTGATATATGAAGACATGAGGGAAGAAAGCAGTTTGGCTGATATAAGAAATGTGTTCGAAGATGCCAATATCAGGTCATATTTGGGAATTCCAATTTCTTTTATGAATGGGGAGAAATTTGGGACATTGTGTGCGGTGAACGATGAAGTCAGCAACTTTGATACGAAGAGCGTCCAGTTGCTGCAAAGAATCGTCAGGATGTTTTCCTATTATTTGGATCTGGAACGTTCTGTTTACAGAGATCCGTTGACTGAACTGTACAACAGACGTTACCTTGCCAATTTCTTTGAAGATCGTGCCAAAGATGGAGGAGTGCTATTCTTTCTTGATTTGGATGGATTTAAAAAGGTGAATGATATTCATGGCCATGATGAGGGAGACCTGGTATTGAAGGAAGTCGCGTTGAGGCTTCAAAATTTTGCGGATGAACACCGAGATGCTTTTGCGATCAGATTAGGGGGGGATGAGTTCGTCATGCATTTTCCCTATCTACCCAGCAGAGAGGACATGGGCAAGCAGGCGGAACATGTACTCGACAGCTTAAGTACTTGGGATGCCGCCTATCAACTTTCCACCAGTATTGGAATTGCAACGTATCCGGTCAATCACACAGGCGATTTAAAGACGCTTCTTAAAAATGCAGACCATGCTTTATATGATGCAAAAACAGCAGGGAAAAACACGTATAAGTTTTTTAGCCTGTGAAACGCAACATATGCCAGTTCCAAATAGGTAGAGCGTCAACTCGTTGATCGGGATTGGCGCTTTTTGTATCGAAGAAAACCAGTTGTTGATGTGATTCTGGTCCAAGTTGTTGAAGTGCGGCAGAATAGTTCGTGGCTCTTCTGCAAAAGGATATTCTGTTTAAAGCACGCCACTTTCCACAAAGGTGCGATTCGTGTAAACTGTATAAGGTTAAGAAAAAGTGGAATGACGTTATATGTCGTTGATAGTTAGTAATCGTCAGTATAGATGCAATAAGAATATTTGGATGAAGGGCTGGCCCCCATCCCGTAATGAAAGGATTGGAATTTGAATATGAAAGAGAATTTTTGGCGTGATTTGCCGCGACCGTTTTTTGTGTTAGCGCCGATGGAAGATGTCACGAATGTTGTTTTTCGCCATGTAGTGGCTGAAGCAGCAAGGCCTGATGTGTATTTTACCGAGTTTACGAACACGGAAAGTTACTGTCACCCGGAAGCGGTTTTCAGTGTGCGGGGACGTTTGACGTTTACAGAAGATGAACAGCCGATGGTGGCTCATATATGGGGGAACAAACCCGAGCATTTCCGCGAAATGAGTATCGGCATGGCGAAGCAGGGCTTTAAAGGGATTGACATCAATATGGGTTGTCCTGTGCCAAATGTGGCAGCAAAAGGAAAAGGCAGTGGCCTGATCCGCTACCCTGACAATGCAGCCGAAATCATTCAAGCAGCAAAAGCTGGCGGATTGCCTGTCAGTGTCAAGACGCGTCTTGGTTACACCGACGTGGACGAGTGGAAAGGATGGCTGACTCATGTATTGGAGCAGGACATCGCCAATCTATCCATTCATTTGCGGACCAAAAAAGAAATGAGTGCAGTGCCAGCGCACTGGGAACTTATTCCGGAAATCAAGAAACTCCGCGATGAAATAGCGCCGGATACACTTCTGACGATCAATGGGGATATTCCGGATCGCCAGGCAGGCCAGGAGCTGGCCGATAAATACGGCATCGATGGCGTTATGATCGGACGCGGGATTTTCCATAATCCGTTTGCCTTTGAAATCGAGCCGAAAGAACATGACAGCAAGGAATTGTTTGATCTGTTGAGGCTGCACCTGGATCTTCACGATAAATATTCCACAGAAATCGAGCCGATTTCCTTCAAGCCGCTCCGCCGTTTCTTTAAAATCTATGTCCGCGGAGTCCGTGGCGTCGGTGAATTGAGAAATCAATTGATGTATACAGAAAAGACAGATGAAGTACGTGCCTTGCTTAATGACTTTGAGGCTGCGATAGAAGCAGAAAATTTGGCAGAAGCTGTAGAAAGCAGCTGACCTTCAAATAGCTGCTTAAAAAATCAGTTTGCATAAAAAGGTTCCCCATCAATTCGTTGAGTTGTTGGGGAGCCTTTTTTTGTTTTTACAGCTTAAGGAATTTCTTGCGTTTTTTTGGGTATAAAACTACAATGAAAGCAAAAATATATTACTGAGAGAATTCCCCCAAAAAAACTGACGATAGAAGGTGGGCAAGAACCAATAGATAACAAATGGAAAGGAGTATAGCTTGCCAAAAAAAGTTGAAAATGTTGGATTCCAGTTACACTTTCAAAAACGCGTATTGTATAAAATGATGCAGCAGTCCGGATGAAAAGGGTCATGTCACTTTCTGAATGCCAGGAACTCTAGCTTTAATGTAATGAGAAGAAGCAAGTCTTTTGGAAATTCATTCAGGTTGGAGGAGTGGATTATGATGAAAAAATATTTGGCGGAATTTATAGGAACCTTTATTTTAGTGTTCTTAGGCACCGGTGCAGCAGTCGTTTTGGGCGGTTATACAGGAGGGACGGACACAGGATTTCTTGGCGTTCTTGCCATTGCCTTTGCCTTTGGACTTTCAATTGTAGCAGCCGCTTATGCTATCGGCCACATTTCAGGATGCCACGTCAATCCGGCGGTTTCGCTTGCCGTGCTGATGTCTGGCAATCTGACGGTTAAAGAATTTGGGGGATATGTAATTGCACAGGTTTTAGGGGCATTCGCAGGAAGCTCGGTCCTCGCCTTTGTCAACGCCAGTTCGACAAGCCTGGAAGGGTTTGGCGCAAACGGTTATGGGGAGTTGAGTGGCGTCGGTTTAAATCTGACTGGCGCTCTTGTCGTAGAAGTAATTCTTACTTTTATCTTTGTGTTGGCCATTTTGGGCGTGACCTCAAGCAAGGCAACTTCTCATATGGGCGGAATTGTCATCGGGTTAACGTTGACGCTGGTCCATATTATCGGCATCCCGTTGACCGGTACTTCTGTAAATCCCGCGAGAAGTCTGGCACCCGCTGTTTTTGCTGGCGGCGATGCACTTGCTCAAGTCTGGCTATTCATTGTCGCTCCTCTTATCGGAGCAGCTCTGGCAGCCCTTGTTTTTAAATCTTTCTTTGTGGTAAAAGAAGAGACAGGGATTGAAGTAGCTGGAGAGTCGGATATCGACCTATCCGGCAAGTAAAAAAAAGACTGCTTCCTATTTCGATAGGAAGCAGTCTTTTTCTGTTCAGATTCTATTTATCGAGCTTTTATTCAAGTTCTTACTGTACCCATTCGCCAATCAATTCTTCATTCTCTTCAACCCATTTTGTAGCTCCAGCTAAAGGGTCTTCAGCACTTTCTACATATTCAATAAGCTCGCCGATTTGTTCATCTTCCATCTTCCAATTCTTCAACCACTCACTTACTTCTGGGTGATCTTCTTCAAATCCCTGTCTGGTAGCATGGTGAATTTTTTCTATCCCACCAAATGTGTTTTGTGGGTCTTCCAAAAATTTCAAATCGTATTTGGAGAATACCCAATGGGGGCTCCAAAGTGGTGCTACGATCGGTTCTTCATTTTTTATTGCTTCGCTGATTTCAGCTAGCATCGCAGCTTCAGAGCTTTGCAGCAATTTAAAGTCAAGATCATAGTCCTTGATCAATTGTTCTGTAACTTCCATCGTACCTGCGCCAGGATCAAAACCAACAATTTTGCTTCCGAAAATATCTTTATGTTCATTTAAGTCTTCCACACTATTAACTTCTTCTACGTAGCTTGGAACAATAAGTCCTACTTTTGCATTGTCATACCAAGTAGCCTCTGAGAAATTAACGGTATCCTGATATTCCTCCAGATAATTGGCATCCTGGACTGGTAACCATACTTCTAAGCTGGCGTCTATATCGCCGCTTTCCAACGCCTGCATCGTCACACCCATGTTCAAAACATTCAATTTAACGTCATACCCTTTTTCTTCCAGAATCACTTTCCACATGTTGGTTACGGCAATATTTTCTGCCCAGTTAATTTGGCTGATGGTTAATTCTTTAGTACCTTCCTCTACCTGTGTAGCTGTTTGATCACTATCCGATTCGCCATCAGTGTTCCCGCATGCTGTCAGTACAGTAACCATAAGTATCGCTGAAATAAAACTGAATTCTTTTCTCCATTTTCTCATATTGCAAAACTCCCCTTTTGTAATGATATCTATTAATTAAAATACATTTAAAAAATTAAATATATTAAGATTTTATTTAACGAATAGACCGTAAATAGCCCTTTCTTTTTATATAAAGCTGATAGCTTTATATAATGAGGCAATCTATAGCTGTTTTCCATAGACTGCCCGATAACTTTTCACTACTTAATCTTGATGTTTTTTCGGCAAGAATTCAAATATCTTACCGCTTCTTATACTTTCAACTAAGTCATCCAACCAGTGATAATAGGTTTTGGATTCTTCTAATTGATCGTAGTAATGCTTTGCTTCTGCAACAACTTCAGGTGTGGTGGCGGAGTCTTTTATGATTTCGATAAACTCTTCCTGTGATTCCTCGATCGCTTCCATATTCGTTTTTACTTCCCGTTCCCACATCTCACAATAAAACATCATAAACGAACGGAAGAAATTTTTCTCAGCTACATAAGTATGCTTTCTTGAACCGCGCGTAAATGTCTTTTTCACCATTTTTATTTCCTGAAGTTTGCGGACACCCGTACTCATACTGGGTTTGCTCATTTCAAGCTCGGTACGCATTTCATCAAGCGTCATTTGATCTTTAAAGTACATTGTTGCATATAAATTTGCAGCAGCAGGCGTCACTCCGTATAAATCCATTGTTTCTGCAATGGCGCCAATGACTTTATCCTTGGCTTCTTCTAATTTGATTTTGGATCTTTCACTGGATTCACTCATAATGTTGCTCCTTCGTTAATAAAGTAACTATATAAGTTGAACTAAAAAATTTACTTTTTTAACTCAAGAAGAGTGAAGAAACGAAGAAAGCACTCCAGGCGGACGCTTTCCGCGGACGAAGTGCTGCCGCAGGAAAGACAATGGTCGAAGCCTGCGAGACCAGGTCTTTGCGACGAAGCTAGCGCAGCGATGCAGGAGCACATCTTTGCCCTTTGCCGCCTTCCACTCTTTCTTCTAAGCGTCTTCGAACAACTGATCAACAGGATATGGAGCAAACCAGCGAAGACTCCCAAGGGAGCAGCGCAGCGACATCGTAAGAAATCCACTCGGGCGTCTTCGTCTTGCCCGAGTCCGTTCGGCGCAAGCCCTGGGCAGTTGTCGCGACAACTGCATGACCCACATCCTGTGGGCCCGAAAGCGGAGCTGGCTTGTGGAATATCCGTGACTGAATTGTTTCTATTATAAATTATTAGTTCAACTTACTATAGATTAAAAATTACTTAAATCTTCTTAACAGGCTTTATGTTAACCTGTACAGATTAAATGTCAAATGGAAAATGGTGATTTCACGGCTTGAAACGTTCACAATCCTAATAACCACAAAGGTTCTGAAGAAAATATTATACTTTCTACTAAAACTAATTTTGACAGCCATATAAAGGCGTGTTATGTTTTTAATGTTAAATAAATTCTTAACGAACTTAATTTATTACAAAACTGGAGTTGATGGATTTGAATTTAAAATTACAACAATATATTAATGGTGAATGGCTAGATGCAAAATCGGGAAAAGAACGTGAGATTATTAATCCTTTTAATCAGGATATTATCGCTGTTGTTCCAGAAGGCGATGCATCGGATGCAAAAGCAGCAATTTCTGCGGCAAGAGAAGCATTTGATCACGGAGCCTGGGCTTCTGCACCTGCAACTGAACGAGGGGCTATCGTAAGGAAAATTGCTGAATTGATTGAACGGGACAAACAGGAACTTGCTGAGTTGGAATCGTTGGATACGGGCAAAACAGTAGTGGAAAGCCAGGGTGACATGGATGATATCGCTGGCGTGTTTCGCTATTATGGAGAACTTGCAGATAAAAATGGCGGGGAATTGATAGCTTCTCCAGTGCCAAACTCCACCAGTAAAGTAGTTCACGAACCTGTTGGGGTTTGTGGGCAAATTACACCTTGGAATTATCCTTTGCTGCAGGCTTCATGGAAGCTGGCTCCGGCGCTGGTGACCGGAAATACTTTAGTGATGAAGCCAAGTGAAATTACACCACTTACTACTATAAAAGTATTTGAACTGATGGAAGAAGCAGGAGTGCCTGCGGGCGTTGCCAACCTGGTTCTTGGGACAGGCGACACAGTTGGTGCAGAGCTGTCGAGCAATACAGACGTAGACCTTATCTCTTTTACCGGTGGCCTTGCTACGGGCAAGAAAATTATGCAGGCGGCAAGCGTGAATGTGAAGAATCTCGCGCTTGAGCTTGGCGGAAAAAACCCAAATATCATCTTTGCGGATGCTGATTTTGAAGTAGCAGTCGATCAAGCGCTGAACGGGGTATTTTTCCATGCAGGACAAATTTGTTCCGCTGGTACGAGACTGATTGTAGAAGAAAGCATTCACGACGAATTCGTTAATGCACTTGTGGAACGGGTGAAGAAATTCAAGCTGGGAAGCGGTTTTGACGAAGAGACGCAAATGGGTCCACTTATTTCAGCTGAACATCTGACAAAAGTAGAAAAGTACGTAGAAACAGGGATTAAAGAAGGGGCTAGATTAGCCGTAGGGGGAAGACGCCCTGAAGAACCGGAATTGCAAAGGGGCTTTTTCTACTTGCCGACTATTTTTACGGATTGCACAACAGACATGAAAATTGTTCAAGAGGAAGCTTTTGGTCCAATTATCACAGTTGAGAAATTCCGTACAGAAGAAGAAGCGATAAAGCTTGCCAATGACTCAGTCTATGGACTTGCCGGAGGAGTTTGGACGAACGATACTGTGAAAGCTGAACGCTGTGCAACGAAAATGCGCATGGGTACTGTGTGGATCAATGATTTCAACCTGTACTTCCCGCACGCACCATGGGGTGGATTTAAGCAATCAGGTTTTGGACGTGAACTTGGCAGACAGGGCCTGGAAGAATATACAGAAACAAAGCATATATTCCAAAACCTGAAACCAGAAGCGATTAACTGGTTCTAAGCTACCAAGCAATGATCCAGGCTTTATAAAATCAATAAAAGGAAGAGGATTCAAGACTTCCTGTAATGTCGATGTCAATCCACTGAATTGGTTAAATATATTCTATAGAAGAAACACAAACTATTAATGAAATTTGAAAAATGAAGAAGGGTTTTTGAGCAATGCTTTTCTTGTTGTCTGACTCCTTTCCTTCTAATTTCAACATTCAAGGAGGAACAGAAAATGAGTGAAACATATGATTTTATTATTGTTGGGGGAGGCAGTGCGGGTTCCGTACTCGGCGATCGTCTAAGTGAAGATGGAACGAAAAATGTTCTTGTTTTAGAGGCAGGACGCAGTGATTATTCGTGGGACCTCTTGATTCAAATGCCGGCAGCTTTGCCATTTCCCGCAGGCAACAAGTTGTATGATTGGAAATACGAATCTGATCCTGAGCCATATATGAATGGACGTCGTATCAAGCATGCCCGGGGTAAAGTGCTCGGAGGCTCGAGTTCAATCAATGGGATGATTTACCAACGCGGAAACCCATTGGACTATGAACGATGGGGAGCAGATACAGGAATGGAAACATGGGATTTTGCCCACTGTCTTCCGTATTTTAAACGCTTGGAAACGGCTATAGCTTCACCGGATGATGATCTTCGTGGCCACGATGGACCTATCAAATTGGAACGCGGACCAGCGACAAATCCTTTGTTCCAAGCCTTCTTTAACTCAGGTGTAGAGGCTGGTTACTCACGAACTCCAGATGTAAATGGATTTCGCCAGGAGGGATTCGGACCATTTGATAAGCATGTCTTCAAAGGCAGACGCTTGTCAGCTTCACGGGCCTATCTGCATCCAGCCATGAAGCGTCAAAACCTGACGGTGAAAACCCGTGCTTTTGTTTCTGCCATCGAATTCGAAGGGACTCGAGCCAAAGGATTGACTTACCGGCAAAACGGCAAGACTCATTACGTAGAAGCAGGTGAAATCATCCTTTCAGGTGGGGCAATCAACACGCCGCAGCTGCTTCAACTGTCAGGTGTTGGAGATGCCGAACACCTTCGCTCCCTCGGCATTGAACCGGTACTGGATCTCCCAGGCGTAGGAGAAAACCTGCAGGATCATCTTGAAGTCTACATTCAATATTCTTGTCCGCTTCCTGTTTCCCAGCAGCCCAGCTTAAATAAAGCACGGATGCCTTTGATCGGCTTACAGTGGATTTTCACACGTACTGGGCCGGCAGCGACCAATCATTTTGAAGGCGGAGGTTTCGTCCGTTCAAACGAAGACGTGAAGTACCCGAATTTGATGTTCCATTTCCTTCCGGTAGCTGTACGCTACGATGGACAAAAGGCAGAAACCAAACACGGATTCCAAGTGCATGTTGGACCAATGTATTCTGATGCCCGGGGATCATTGAAAATCCGTTCGAAAGATCCGAAAGTGTATCCGAGCATGGTCTATAACTATCTTTCCACTGAACAGGACCGGCGCGAGTGGGTTGAAGCGGTGAAAGTTTCCCGGAAAATCATGTCTCAATCAGCGATGTCCTCTTATAACTCAGGGGAAATCTCACCTGGAGCGGCTGTCAGCACAGACGAGGAGATTTTGGAATGGGTGGCGAATGACGCGGAGACTGCCCTTCATCCATCCTGCACAGCAAAAATGGGACCTGCTTCAGACCCAATGTCTGTTGTAGATCCGTTAACCATGAAAGTGCACGGCTTAGAAAACGTCCGTGTGGTCGATGCATCTGCCATGCCATACGTTACAAACGGCAATATCCACGCACCTGTGCTGATGTTGGCGGAAAAAGCGGCCGACCTCATCCTTGGACATGAACCTTTAGAACCAATTCATGCCGATTTCTATCGTCATGGTGTGCATCCAGCTGATGCAGGCACTGTAACTGAATAAGGATTTCCATAAGAAGGGCTCGTTCACTACGTATTTATACATTGATGATCCATACCTGGAATTTCTATTGAACAAATTGAACAATAAGAAACCTGCATGAAAAGTAAGGCGTGGCAGACTAAAAAAATGAATAACCCCGACTGATGACTACTTTCTAAAAAGTAATCTCACTCGGGGTTTTTTTAGTTTTAGAACCAGAAATCAAAAGTTCGTGCAGGAAAATAATCTGGGGTTTTAAAATTATTGGACGGATGGATTCACAACTCTTCTCCACGCGTCTGGATCACATGCTTATACCAATGGAATGACAGCTTTTTCTTGCGGTTCAGTCCATCTTTATGGTCGACGTAGATAAAGCCGTATTGCTTTTTATAGCCGTTCAGCCAGCTCAGCAAATCGATGGCCGACCAGGCATAATAGCCCTTCAGGTTAATGCCTTACTGGATAGCTCTTTTGATGACTTTCAAATGTTCTTCAATGTACTTGATGCGCGGAACATCAACGACTTCACCTTCGATGATCGGGTCCTCATCGCCCAGCCCATTTTCAGTGACGTCCATCTTGACGGTCCGGTAGAAGCCGTCAAACGAAGGGTTGCCGGGAACCAGTGTCGAGCTTTCCCTTGAATGTTCCATGGACGAAACCGCTTCGTGATTTTTTTCCACATGGATGGGTTGGCAGTAGTTGAGTCCGATAAAATCGTTCTTGTCGGCGTTTCTTCTCAATGTATCCAGCTCTTCTTCTGTCCAGTCGGGTGTCCAACCGTTTTCCGCCAGCTGCTTGACCACGTAAGACGGGTATTCGCCTTTTAAAATCGGATCGTAATACCAGAAGGTTTCGTATTCATTAGCGTGCTGTGCTGCTTCTAAATTGTCTTTGTTGCTCTCGACGCTATAGGCGGGAAGGAACACATGGGTAATGCCGATTTCCCCTTATTGCTTCAGCTTCTTATAGGATTCCCCTGCTTTGGCGTGGGCGTAGAAAACGTTATGGGTCATCTGGAAGTATTTTTTTTCATCGTTTTGGATGCCTGGTGGATGAGCCCCTTTTAAGTAGCCCAATCCGCAGAACATGACGGTTTCATTAAACGTGATCCAATGCTTGACGCGGTCGCCAAAGGATTGGAAACAGATTTCCGCATACTTGACGAAGGCTCTAGCTGTCCGCTTATTGGTCCAGCCGCCGTCTTCTTCAAGTGCCAGCGGCAAATCCCAATGATATAATGTAACAAAGGAAACGATGCCGTATTTTAGGCATTCGTCGATTAGGTTGTTGTAGAATTCCAGGCCTTTTTCATTTACTGAGCCGTCACCGGCAGGCAAAATACGCCCAGGAAACGGAAAAGCGGTACGATTCAAGACCCATCTCTGCCATTAAGCGGATGTCTTCTTTGTAGCGGTGGTAATGGTCGACGGCGATATCATCATTTGTTCCTTCAAAGGTTTTCCCGGGAATCTTGGAAAAGACGTCCCAGTTGGTTGGCCCTTTGCCGTCTTTATTGGCGGCGCCTTCTACTTGATAGGAAGCAGAAGCTGCACCGAATAAAAAGACATGTGGAAATTTCAGTTGATGTTCTTCATTTGTCATCTCGCAAGACCTCCATCTGCATTTGTTGATTTACAGTATAGCAGGAGCGGAAGACAAATGAATGAGGGAGTGGAGGGGGTTGCAGCAATTTCTGTAAATTGACTTCCCCTGATGTAATCGGTATATTAAATGGCGAAGAAGATGATTGGAGTGAACCGTTTGGCCCCGGACGTGGAATTACAAAACTTAGATTTGATTGATTTATTGAGCGAACGACATATAGCGACGCGGAGGATTTCAGAGAACGCATGGAATGATGCGAGTGAGATCCATATTTCAAACTCTGAGTGGTATATTATGGCCCGCATTTATAAAAAGCAGCCCACCATTGCATACGTTACCAAAAATGTGGACATTTCCCGCCAGGCAATCCATAAATTCATTAAAAACCTGGCTGCCAAAGGATTGGTCGAGGTACAGAATGTGGAGAACAATAAAAAAGAGAAATGCATCCGGCTTACCGCTTTAGGCGAAGAATGCTTCGAGAAAAACGAAGCGCTGAAGGTTAGGCTGGAAAATAAGATCGCAGAAAAAATTGGTGGTGACCAATTGAATGCCCTCAAGGATATCTTGAAGGCCGATTGGGGAATATAATTTAAAACTTAAAGAACGCCCTGCTCTATCAATGGTTTGATAGAGCAGGGCGTTCTTTTTATATGGGCTTTATTAGTCCAGCAGAATGTATAAGCATGTTTCTTAACCTGCTGGAATCGGCTTGATTATGTCGTTGATCATTTTATTGATTTCTTCAAAGCTGGTGTCCAGTGAACGGGCCAGTTCCTGAAAGAGGATAATCTGGGTGTTATTCAGAAGTCTGTAGTCGCGCTCGTAGAAAGTCTTTTTCTCAAGCTGCGATTCGAATTTTTTGCGCATCAATGTGTTGATGACTTTTGCAATCTGCATCCGGTCTCCTGTATTGATGAGCTGAGAATACTGCTTCAGCCGTGAATTTGGCTGGTTGTCCCATTCTGCTCCCGGCTGTTTGAAGGTTTCGATGATTTCAAGGGCTTCTTCTTTCTGGAGAAGCTTCAGCATGACAACCTTTTCGTTATCGACAGGCGTACTGATGGTCACTCGGGTATTCTCCAAAGGATGCAATTTATAATATTTTTTTGTGACACCTGAAACTGTTTCGTCACGAATATCGTCAATTCTACATAGGCCATGGGCGGAATAAATGATGTGATCTCCAATAATAAACATTTTTTTCCTCCTAAAATGTAACTCAACTACTACTATAACACACAACTGATTAATTGTAAACTTGGTTGACAATTAGGCGTTGTGCTTTTTTATGAATTGAACTTAAAATCATGCTTTCAAACACCGCTCCGCCCCGTCCGTAGAACCGAAAGCGCAGCTGTTTTGCGGAATATCGGCAATGAAAAATCATTAGTTCAACTTGTATAGACATAAAAAAGACATAAAGAATGGATTGAAATATTTATAAATGGGGAATATAGTGGGAAACAAAGTTTTCGGCAATTCAAAGCGGAGGTAAAAAGGAAATGAAGAATGTAGAAGAAGCAAAGCGACTGCTCATTGCCGAGAAACTCAAGCATTATAATGAACGCTTGGCAGATATGGAGCGCGATTTGCAATTTTTTTATGAAGAATCGAAAGATGATGAAGAGTCTCTCGAAATTATCGTGGATCTGCAGAATAAGGTAAAGCAATTAAAAGAAGTGAAAAATAAGGAAAATCACGAGGCAGTCATATAAACTGTCTTTTTTGCTGTCTTTTTGTAAGCCTGATGGACTGAAGAATATGTGCTATTATTAGAATTGGATTTATCGTGGATAGACACAATTACTGGAAGTCAACAGGAGGCAAATAGAATGGACAATAATGATTTATTGATCAGACTGCGCTACGCGCTGGACATAAAAAACAACGACATGGTGGAGATTTTCAAACTGGGTGGCGTTGAACTGAGCAAGGCAGAAGTGCTGAAAGTGCTGACGAAAACCCCGGAAAGTGATGACGAAGACCATGACAGCATCTGGGCCGAGCAGGGGAACGAGGACTATATCAAAGCGGACGACCACTTGTACGAATCGTTTTTGAATGGTTTCATCATTTTCAAAAGAGGCCACCAGGAGCCTAAACCCGGCCAGCCTGAAATCCCGGCATTGACGGACGAGCGCTCAAACAACCTGTTGCTGAAAAAAGTGAAGATCGCTTTGCAGCTGAACAGCGAAGACATGCTGGAAATTTGGGATTTAGCTGGCGTGACCGTGACAAGAGGCGAACTTGGCGCATTACTGCGAAAAGTGGGCCACAAAAATTACAAAGAATGCGGCGATCGCTATGCACGGAACTTCCTGAAAGGCCTGGCGATCAGATACAGAAAATAAAAAGATTTAACAGCACTTGATTCAGGACAAGCGAAAGGCTTCGGAGCGACTTATTCCGAAGCCTTTTTTGCATCCACAAGCAACCGCAATTGACAGAGTGTCTGTTGCTGGGTCTCGACCTGTAAAAATGACTCATCCAGAAATTCGCGCAAGTATTCCTCTCTGGCGTTTCTGGAAAGCTGACTTTGCTTGAGAAGCTGCCGGGCTCTAAAAAGAAACTCCAAGTATAGTTCGTAGCTTTCGTCAAACTGGTTTTGCAGATCGTATTTGATTTTCTTTGCGAGCATCGGGCTTGCGCCGTTTGTGGAAACCGCGATGCTCAATTTGCCTCTCTTGAAATGCGCAGGAAAATGGACATTGCCGGACTCGGCTTCAGCAGAAGCGTTTACCAGGCAATGCGGGGGAGCAGCTTTTCGTGCAGCTGCATTGACGGTCGGATCGTCTGTAGCAATGATCAGCATGAACGCTGCCTCTGCATCTTTCGGCTGGAAGTCTTTTGGCTTCCAAGTAATTGTTCCTTCCTCAGCCCAATCGGCTATTTCTGTAGTCACCGCAGGACTGACCACCGTCAGCAAAGCTCCGCTATCGAGCAAACCATCCAACCGCCGCTTTGCGACGCGCCCGCCTCCAACAACTACCACTCTTCTGTCTTCCAGCTCGATCATGATGGGAATCACCGTCATCTTCTCCGCCTCCTTGCCTCACTTAATACTAGCAAACTAATTCCTTTTTGCGTTGAACAGAATCATTCAGCTGTTAATCCTTTAGAAAACTCTGTCCACGGGCTTGTTGCGAAAGCTATGCCCAAAGCGGCATATCACCGTCAACTTCTCACACACAAAATAATTTTATTCCTCCGCCCCTTTGACGTACGGGCTTTTCCGTCTGAAAAAATAAAAAAATTCAAAACATAGTTTGACACTCGGAATAGTATATTATATACTTTGTGAAATCAAACATTTCAAACAATTTCCCATTAAAAATTGAATACGCGTTCTTATCTAGAGAGACGGAGGGATTGGCCCTTTGATGTCTCAGCAACCCTCCTTTAAGGAAACGGTGCTAACTCCAATAGGCTTTCATCAGCCTAGAAGATAAGAAGATTGTTTTGTTTTTCCGGACCTTCTTCTTATTGAAGAGGGTCCTTTTCTTTTTGTCCGAACGCCTTGGAAGTTTGGTTCCCGAACGGTTTTAAAGTGAATACCAGAAAGAAAAAACTAACCTTGGAGGTAATAAAATGACGAGCAAAGCACACGGTGGAGATTTGGTAAACAGACAGATGACCGGTACTGAAAGAGAAAAGGCACTGACAAATGCAGAATCGTTTTCGTCTTTAGTCATTTCGGATTGGGCGATCTCGGATTTGGAACTGATCGGCATTGGCGGGTTTAGCCCATTGACGGGCTTTCTTGGGCAAAAAGATTATGAAAGTGTGGTACATACTTCACGCCTCAGCAATGGCACGGTTTGGAGTGTGCCGATTACGCTGTCGGTTACGAAAGAAGAAGCGGACAACTACAAAGTCGGCGATGAAATTTCCCTTAAAGGCGCAGACGGTGTCATTTACGGAACACTGGAACTGACGGAAAAGTACGCTTACGACAAAGCGTTGGAGGCGGAAAAGATTTACGGCACGACAGAAGAAGCGCATGCCGGTGTGAAAAAGCTTTATGAACGCGGCGCTGTCTACCTGGCTGGCCCTATCACCTTACTAAACCGTCCGGACCATAGCGAGTTTGAAGAATTCCATTTGGATCCGGTTGAAACGCGCCAACTGTTCCAGGAGCTTGGATGGGAAACGATTGTTGGCTTCCAGACGCGAAACCCAGTGCACCGCGCACATGAATATATTCAGAAAGCGGCATTGGAAGTGGTGGATGGCTTATTGCTGAACCCGCTCGTGGGCGAAACGAAATCTGATGACATATCAGCAGCGGTGCGGATGGAAAGCTACCAGGTCATTTTAAAGCATTATTATCCTGCAGACCGAGCGCGCCTGGCCATCTATCCGGCTGCAATGCGCTATGCAGGGCCGAAAGAAGCCGTTCTTCATGCCATTGTCCGAAAAAATTACGGCTGCACGCATTTCATAGTCGGACGCGATCATGCTGGCGTCGGCGATTATTACGGCACATATGAAGCGCAGGAATTCATCAGCCAGTTTGAAGATGAATTGGGCATTCAAATTTTCAAATTCGAGCATTCATTTTACTGCAATGTATGCGAAAACATGGCGACAGCCAAAACCTGCCCACATACCGCAGAAAACCATGTCCATTTAAGCGGCACGAAAGTCCGTGAATTGCTTCGCAACGGGGAAAAGCCACCGAAGCAGTTTTCCCGTCCGGAAGTAGCCGATGTGCTCATCAAAGGCTTGCGGGAGACCGTAATCAGTAACTAATTAGAGGATGGTTGCCCATGTCAGTCCAAATGATTTTTGTGCTCATTGTCATTGTCGCTATGGTCAGTGCCTTGCTTTTTGAAATTGCGCGTCCGGATATGATCGTATTTTCAGCCTTGGTGGTGTTGCTGCTGTCCGGGATCTTAACGACAGAAGAAGCATTGCGTGGATTTTCCAATCCCGGAATGTTGACGATTGCCTTATTATTCATCGTTGTCGGTACTGTACAAAAGCATGGCCTGATCGACCAGATGATGATTGGCTGGCTGAACAAGGGAAAAAGCCTGAAAGGTTCATTGTTTCGTATTTTTCTTCCGCTTCCACTGTTTTCCGCTTTTTTGAATAACACACCGATAGTTGTGACATTGACGCCCTTATTAAAGAAATGGTGTGAAGAACGGAACATCGCGCCATCCAAAGTCTTGATTCCGTTATCGTATGTAACGATTTTAGGAGGTACCATCACGTTGATGGGAACCTCCACCAATCTGGTGGTGCACGGCATGCTGATCGATTATGGCCTTCCGGGATTTTCCTTGTTCCAATTGGCGATTGTCGGCATTCCCATCACCATTGTCGGCTTGGTTTATTTGTTTACTGTGGGGAATATGCTATTGCCCGAAAACAAAGGCTTCAGCAAGAAGGTCGTTGAAGATTCCCGGAAATACATCGCCGAAATGATGGTGGAAGAAACGTTTCCACATGCCAACCAAACAGTCGAACAGGCAAAGCTGCGTGATTTGAAAGGGCTGTACTTGATTGAAATTATTCGGGATGAGACTCGAATTTCATCGGTCAGCTCCAAAACCATCATCCAGTCGGGAGACCGCCTGATTTTTACCGGGCTCATTTCGAACATTACCGATCTGCAAAAAAGAAAAGGGCTGACCTTAAAGACCGGAACCGATCTCCAACTGGAAGATTTGAAGCACGGCAATACGCAACTGGCCGAAGCGGTAGTTTCCCATGAATCCTCGCTGTTGTCGAAAACGATCAAGCAATCTCAATTCCGCTCGCGCTATGATGCAGGAGTCATGGCAGTGCATCGCAATAACGAGCGCATCAAAAGCAAAGTCGGAGATATTATCCTGCGGCCGGGAGACACGTTGCTGCTGCTCGCCGGAACCGGATTTGTGGAAAAATACCAGCAGTCCAATGATTTTTACGTGGTTTCTTCCATGAAGACCCCCAAGTCGCTGCAGGAAAGCCGCTTTGTCGGCTGGTTTTCGCTGCTGGTGTTATTGGGAGCCATCGCTCTTGTGGTTGTCGGCTGGCTGAGCATGTTCAAAGCCATGGCACTAGCAGTGCTGATTTTATTGGTGACCAAATCGATTTCCATGGATGATGCAAAAAATGATGTGCAGTTTAACGTACTGCTGCTGATTGCCAGTGCGTTCGGAGTTGGAGCGGCGATGACCAAGACCGGTCTGGCGCAATGGGCGGCGGACGGACTGTTGGCAATTGGACAGCCATTCGGCCTGCTGGCCATTCTGGTTTTGATTTACTTGCTGACCAGCATCTTTACAGAGCTGATCACCAATAGTGCTGCCGCTGTCTTGATGATTCCAATCGGCATTGAAATAGCCAGCAATCTGCAGCTTGACCCAATAGGCTTTGCCGTCATCATCACCATTGCCGCATCAGCCAGCTTTGTCACACCTATCGGCTATCAAACCAATTTGATCGTCTACGGACCGGGCGGCTACAGATTTATGGATTATGTCAAAGTAGGGACGCCCCTCAGCATTTTGGTTATGTCGGTCACCATCACAATTGTTTACTATTACTGGTTTTAGGAGGAGAAAAAATGAGCAAATCAACGAATATCGTCTGGCATGAATCGAGTGTCACCAAAGAAGACAGACAGAAATTGAATAATCACAAAAGCGGTGTCCTGTGGTTTACCGGATTGTCGGGTTCAGGAAAGTCGACGGTGTCGGTAGCCCTTGAAAAAGAAATCCACGCACTCGGGATCCGTACGTATTTGCTGGACGGCGACAATGTTCGCCACGGTTTGAATAAAAACCTGGGATTTAGTCCGGAAGACCGCACAGAAAACATCCGCCGGATCGGTGAAGTCGGAAAGTTGATGAGCGACGCAGGCGTGTTGACCTTGTCCGCGTTTATCTCACCATATCAGGAAGACCGCGATCAAGTTCGCGCCTTGCTCGAAAAAGGCGAATTTATCGAAATTTATGTAAAATGCAGCGTGGATACTTGCGAGAACCGCGATCCGAAAGGCCTTTATAAAAAAGCTAGAGCCGGCGAAATCAAAGGTTTTACAGGGATTGATGCTCCCTACGAAGAACCGGTAAATCCCGAAATCATTATCGAAACCGACAAGCAGAATTTAGAAGAGTCGGTGCAGGTGATCATTGATTATTTGAAGAAAGCTGGCTACTTGGGCTAATGGAAAAAAGCATTGATCTAATCACCCTGCTTGAAATCAGCTTATCGGCTGGAAAAGAAATTATGGAGGTATACGAAGAAAAGTTGGCAGTCGAGACAAAAGCGGACGAGTCACCGTTGACCATTGCTGATCAGCGGTCACATCAAGTTATTGAATCGGGGCTGAAGAGCGCTTACCCGAACATACCGGTCCTGAGTGAAGAAGGCAACGAGATCCTTTATAAAGAACGGAAAAACTGGAAGCGGTTTTGGCTGGTGGATCCGCTCGACGGCACCAAGGAATTCATCAAGCGCAATGGTGAGTTTACCGTCAACATCGCTTTGGTCGAAGAGAACTACCCGGTTCTGGGAGCTATTTATGTGCCGGCAACCGATGTTTTCTATTACGGCGAAGAAAACGGCGGCGCATACAAAGTGGAAGGCGCTTCAGCTGAAAAGTTTGGAAATACCGAAGAATTGCGTGGAAAAAGCACACCGCTGTCAGTCAGGAAAGCTACAGAAAAAATCTGTGTCGTCACGAGCCGTTCCCATATGTCTGCTGAAACCGAAGGCTTTATTGAACGCTTGAAAGACGGCGGCAAACCGGTCGAGCGTCTGTCGGCTGGCAGTTCGCTGAAGTTCTGCCTGGTGGCGGAAGGGCAGGCGGATTATTATCCCCGCTTTGCGCCGACAATGGAATGGGATACGGCTGCCGGGCAGGCGATTGTCGAAGCGGCAGGCGGCACTGTAAAAAGCGCCAAAGATCAAAGCCGCTTTGCCTATAACCGGGAAAGCCTGAGGAATGACTGGTTTTTGGCAACCGGACGGAATGAATAATTCGGTGAATAAAGAAAGAAGGAATCCTGAAAAACATAAATCGTAAGTAAATGATATTTTCAGAATTTTATTGACAGTGATCTTTTCTTGCTATAGTATTTAGACAAATATTAAAACCAAGTAATCTTATAAGGTATTTCTTATCATGAGAGGTGGAGGGACTGGCCCTTTGAAGCCTCGGCAACAGCTCTGGTCTTTGACTGGGGATCATGTGCCAATTCCAGCAGGTCCTAATCGGATCTGGAAGATAAGAAGGCAGGCCGCCGCAAATGCGCATGGATCCCTCTCTTCTTGTTCTATTGGAAGAGGGGGTTTTGTTTTATATTTTATGGTGGGAAATTCATTGGATTGTCCACCTGGAGCGATTTCTTCACCTCTTACTTTAATAGATAAAGAAGGAGTACAAAATACAAGGTTAGTTTAAAGGAGGAAGATAGGATGAGCCACGCTGTTTCGTACGAGCAATTTACTGGAGATCCATTCAAGGACCTGGCACCGACCGACTCCTTGAAAGGTGCCGCTGATATTTTGCAATGGGCTTATGATTCCTACGGGGAAGATGTGGTTTATGCCTGCAGCTTTGGAGCCGAGGGCATGGTGTTGATCGATCTGATTTCCAAAGTGAAAAGCGATGCGGAAGTGGTGTTCTTGGATACGGACGTCCACTTCGACCAAACCTATGAATTGATTGAACGCGTCAAAAAGCGCTACCCGAAATTGAATATCCGCATGAAAAAACCGGAATTGACTTTGCAGGAGCAAGCTGACCAGTTCGGCGACGAACTGTGGAACAGCCAGCCGGATAAATGCTGTGACATCCGCAAGGTCAAACCGCTTGAACAAACACTTTCTGGTTCACAGGCCTGGATTTCCGGCTTGAGAAGAGAGCAGTCGGCAAGCCGCAGCATGACGGATTTCATCAACAAAGACAATCGGTTCAAGTCCGTCAAGATTTGCCCGTTGATCCACTGGACATGGGACGATGTTTGGCAGTATATCCAATTGAACGGCCTTGAATATAACATTTTGCATGACGAAGGCTATCCGAGCATCGGCTGCAAGCATTGCTCGTTCGCAGTAACGACTGATGGAGACAGCCGCGACGGAAGATGGAAAGGCTTTGCGAAAACCGAATGTGGCCTGCATACATAACCTGGCCAGCAATAGGTATGAATTAACGATCAGAAAATGGCGCAACCTTCGTTTCTCTGGTTGAAAAAAGGAGTCTAGGAAGCTTATGAAAAAAGTCTATTTAGTTGGTGCAGGTCCAGGCGACCTTGATTTGATTACAGTGAAAGGGCTGAAGGCCATCCAAAAGGCCGATGTCATCCTTTATGATCGCTTAATAAACCAGGAATTGCTGGACGAAGCGAAAGAACAGGCCGAATTGATTTATTGCGGCAAGAGACCCGATAACCATTCATTGAAACAGGAAGAAATCAACGAGTTGCTGTGCCGATTCGCGCTTCAGGGAAAAACCGTCACGCGCTTGAAAGGCGGTGATCCGTTTGTCTTTGGCAGAGGCGGAGAAGAAGCGGAAGCGTTGGTTGACCACAACATCCCGTTTGAAATTGTTCCAGGAATCACAGCCGGCATCGCGGCACCTGCCTATGCCGGAATTCCGGTGACCCATCGCGATTACAGTTCATCTGTAGCTTTTATTTCAGGAGTCAGCAAAGTGGGCGTCGATCAGGATGAATACTGGGAGCATGTGGTCAAAAGCATGGATACGTTGTGCATCTACATGGGTGTCAGCAAGCTTCCGGAAATCTGTGGCCGATTGCTGCGCCATGGCCTGAAACCCACGACACCGATTGCTTTGATTGAATGGGGCACAACGGAGCGGCAGCGGACAGTAACGGGAACGCTCGAGGATATTATTCGAAACGCCAAAGGCTTCGAGAATCCTTCGATGATAGTGGTGGGAGAAGTGGTCCGCCTAAGAAGCAAATTGCAATGGTATGAGCAGCTGCAAGACGAACAGCAATTTCAGCTTGCCGCACATGTGGGATAAGGAGATGAGAACATGCAGGCTGTATTATATGTAAGCCACGGGAGCCGAGTAAAAGAAACGCGCCAGGAAGCGATGGCATTTATGGAGCAGGTACACCAAAAAGTCGATGTTTCCCTTCAGGAAACCTGCTTTTTGGAGTTGGCCAGTCCGGATATTGGCGAAGGAATCGACAGCCTTATCAAGCAGGGCGCGACAGCTATCGCAATCGTTCCGGTTCTCTTGCTGAGCGCCGGACATTATTACGAAGACATTCCGGATGAAGTCAAAAAATCAGCATTGCGCTATCCGGGCATCCGCTTTACTTACGGAAAACCGCTCGGAGTGCAGGATCGGCTCGTGGAAATTTTAGCTGAGCGGCTGCGGGAAACAGGGGTGGAGCGTTTGCCTGAAGCAGAAATTTTGTTGGTTGGCCGAGGTGGGAAAAGTTCGGAAATCACCCGTTCGGTCGAAGAAATAGCGGCAAAATTGGCGGTGAAAGCCAATGTGTCCAACATCGATGTCTGTTATCTGGCTGCCAGCGCTCCGTCATTTGATGAAGGGTTGCAAGTTTCCATCAATTCCGGCAGCAAACAGATTTTCGTCGTTCCTTATTTATGGTTTACGGGACTCTTGGTGAAATCAATGCAGAAAAAAATCAACGGTTTGTCTTCGGACGAACAGCAAATCATATTATGTGGATATTTAGGCGATCATCCATCCATGGTGGATGCCCTCGCCGAACGCGCGCATGAAGCGCTGCAAAGCGAACAGCAGCCGGCGTGGTGAATGACAGAAGGAGTGATTGAATATGAATGGATTGGCCGGAAAGAAAATAGGCGTGGCAGCTGTCCGTGCCGCAAAAGAAATCAGCGTGCTGATTGAAAAGCAATCCGGGACTCCTGTCATTCTCCCGATTCAGGGAAGGCAGCGGCTAAACGAAGATATCAGCGCACAAAACATCACGGATTTTTTAGCCGAAGATTTTGACTGGGTTATCTTCACGACCGGCATCGGAGCGAGGACATTAACAGATTCCGCAGAAAACACCGGCCTGCAATCGCGCTACATTGAAAAGCTGAAAGAAACGCAGCTGGCCGTTCGAGGAAGCAAAACGATGAAGTGGATCAAAGAGCATGGCTTGGAGCCGGTTCATGTTTCGGAAGATGGAACAATGGACAATCTGCTGGCAGCTTTAGCGGAAGAATACAAAGGCAAAAGCCCGCAGCGGATCTTTTTGCAGGCTTACGATCTGGATGACCATAAGCTGAAAAGCATTTTGGAGAAAAATGGCCATTCGGTTTACTTATCCCGCCCGTATTCCTACGAAAAACCGGATGCTCTCGTAGTGGACCGGTTAAAACAGTCGATCATCGAACAGTCTTTAGACGCCATTGTCTTTACCAGCAAAACGCAGGTCAAGAACATTTTTGCAGAACCCGACCAAGGAAAACAATTGGTCAAAGCTTTTAACGACCGGGTGCTGGCAGTAGCCGTCGGAAAAGTCACGGCCAAAGAACTGGAAAGCAATGGCATCAAACAAGTGCTTCAGCCCGAACACCAAAAAATGGGAGCAATGATCGTAGCGATCGATCATCATTACCGCCAGCAGCATGTGTGAGTGTAGTTTAGAGGATGAAGATAGATAACACAGAGTAATGATTGTTTTGTGCCGATATTCCGCAAAACAGCTGCGCTTTCCGCGGGCTCGCGCCTAAGCCTCCTCAGTCGTTGCACTCCCTGCGGGGTCTCAGTCGTCTCGCTATACCGCAGGAGCTTGCGACGGAGGCTCAGCGCTTCGTCCGCGGAAAGCGTCCGCCCAGAGCGATTTCTTCAACTCAACGCTCCTTATAAGAATTAATGATAAAAAATAAACGGATTTCGAGGTGAAACAATTTGCAATTGCAGACAATGAACAGCCCATTCGATCAGGAACAGGTAGAGCTTATCAATCGCTTATTGCCGATGCTGACCGACAATCAGAAAATCTGGCTGAACGGCTATCTGGCCGGCTCGCAGTCAGCCGCTACAGTCGCTGTGCAGGAACAGCCTGGATTGGAATGGTATGCGCAGCAAGGCAGCGCACCTGTTGCCACCCGTGAAATCACCATTTTGGTCGGCTCCCATACAGGCAACTGCCAATCGGTTGCCAAGGATGTTTCGAAAAAACTGCAGGCCAAAGACTACCAGGTAAAACTCACGCCAATGGATGAGTTTAAACCGAAAGACCTGAAAAAAGTCCAAGATTTGCTGATCATCACGAGTACGCATGGGGACGGCCATCCGCCGGATAACGCTCTTGCCCTCTATGATTTCCTGCACAGCAAACGGGCACCGCAGCTTGACGATGTCCGGTTTTCGGTCTTGTCTCTGGGGGACAGCTCTTACGAATTTTTCTGCCAGACCGGCAAAGATTTTGACAAGCGTCTGGAGGAGTTGGGGGCCAAACGCATCCATCCGCGTGTGGATGCCGATTTGGACTTTGAAGAACCCGCAGAAGAATGGTTTGATGGCATCTTCAGCGTATTGAATAAAGAAAGAGAAACAGATCGTCCGGGCGCTCCAGCGGCTTCGGCGGCTCAAGAAGCTGCACCAGCCAGCCAACCGGCCTATTCCCGCAGCAATCCGTTCAACGCGGAGGTTCTGGAAAATATCAACTTGAATGGCCGTGGTTCGAATAAGGAAACCCGGCACCTGGAGCTCGACCTGGAAGGCTCTGGACTGCAATATGAGCCGGGCGACAGCCTCGGGATTGTTCCAGAAAACGAAGACAAGCTGGTTGATCAACTGATAGCTGCAACAGGATGGAATCCAGATGAACCGATCTCCATCAACAAGCAAGGCGATACGGGTTCATTACGCGATGCATTGATTTCGACCTTTGAAATCACTATCCTGTCGAAGCCGTTGCTTGAAAAAGCGGCAGCTTTTGCGGACGGTGATGCATTGGCTAATTTACTGGAACCTGAAAACAAAGAACAGCTGCAGGCTTACATCTATGGAAGAGACCTGATCGATTTGACGGAAGATTTTGGTCCTTGGCAAGTGTCTGCTGCTGAATTCATTAAAATACTGCGCAAAATCCCGGTTCGCCTGTATTCGATTGCCAGCAGTTTAACGGCGAATCCGGATGAAGTTCATTTGACTGTAGGAGCGTTGCGCTATGAAGCGAATGGGCGTAAGCGGACGGGCGTCTGCTCGACGCAATGCGCAGAGCGCGCTGAAATCGGCGCGACCTTGCCGGTGTTCATCCAAAGCAACAGCAATTTCCGATTGCCTGAAAATCCGGAAACACCGGTCATTATGATCGGTGCCGGAACAGGAGTCGCCCCTTACCGTGCCTTCATGGAAGAGCGGGAAGAAAGGGATGCTCTGGGCGATGCATGGCTGTTTTTCGGTGAACAGTATTTCGTCACCGATTTCCTTTACCAGACCGAATGGCAAAAATGGCTGAAGGACGGGGTTCTGACGAAAATGGATGTAGCCTTTTCCCGTGATACAGCAGAAAAGGTTTACGTCCAGCATCGTTTGTTGGAGAAGAGCCAGGAAGTGTACCAATGGCTGGAAGCGGGTGCCAATGTCTATGTCTGCGGCGATGAAAAATACATGGCCAAAGACGTGCATGCCACACTGGCCAAAATTCTGGAGCAGGAAGGCAATATGACTGCGGAACAAGCGGAAGACTATTTAACGTCCATGCGCAGCGACAAACGTTATTTGCGTGATGTTTATTAAGTAAATCTGCGCCATGCGTGAACTGACATTTTTTTATGTTTTTAACTGGATCATAGGAAGTAAGAGCGGAAGGCGGCGACTCCTGCAGAAAAACGGAGTGATGAGACCTCGCAGGAGCTTGCAACGAGGAGGCTCAGCGCTTCGTCGCAAACGAGTCAGGCACAGCCCGACTCGCTTTCTGCCGGAAAGCGTCCGCCTTGGAGCGACTTCTTCAACATTGAAAGGAGCTTACCATGAAAATTAAAGATTTGACTGATATCGACGGCCCTCCAAGTGAAATGGAGGTCATCAAAGACAGAACCAATTATTTGCGGGGCAATCTCGTGGAAAGCTTCGCGGAACGTTTGACCGCTTCCATCCCGGACGATGACGGCAAGCTGCTGAAATTCCATGGCAGCTATATGCAGGATGACCGGGACATCCGCAACGAACGGGCCCAGCAGAAACTTGAGCCTGCCTACCAATTCATGATCCGTGTCCGCCTGCCTGCAGGAGTCGCAACGCCGCATCAGTGGCTGACGATGGATAATTTGGCCAATACCCATGGCAATGGCACCTTGAAATTGACGACGCGTCAAACGTTCCAGATGCACGGGATTCTGAAATGGAATTTGAAAAGCACCATTCAGGAAATGAACCACGCCTTGATGGATACCATTGCAGCCTGCGGAGACGTCAACCGGAACGTCATGTCGACATCCAACCCATACCAATCGGATATTCACGGGGAAGTATACGAAATCTCCCGCGAATTAAGTGAACACCTGCTGCCGAAAACTAGAGCCTATCACGAAATCTGGCTGGATGAAGAAAAAGTCGTCGACAGCAATGAAGACGAAGTAGTGGAGCCGATGTACGGGCATCTTTATTTGCCTAGGAAATTCAAAATCGGCTTTGCGATTCCGCCTGCCAATGACGTTGACATCTACTCGCAGGATCTTGGGTTTATTGCCATCCTGGAAAACGATAAGTTGCAGGGCTTTAATGTCACAGTCGGCGGCGGGATGGGCATGACGCATGGCGACACTGCCACGTATCCGCAATTGGCACGCGTCATCGGATTTTGCCCACCAGATAAAGTCAACGAAGTCGGCGAGAAAATCCTCACCATTCAGCGCGATTACGGCAACCGCTCAGAGCGGAAAAATGCCCGTTTCAAATATACGGTCGACAGATTGGGGCTCGACTGGATCAGAACCGAGCTGAACACACGCCTGGGATGGAATATAGAACAAGAGCGTCCATTCCAATTCGACCGCAACGGCGACCGCTACGGCTGGATCGAAAGTGACGGCAAATGGCATTTGACCTTATTCGTTGAGAACGGCCGCGTTAAAGATTTTGATGGCTATCCATTGATGACAGGCCTCCGCGAAATTGCACAAGTCCATACAGGAGAATTCCGCCTGACTGCCAACCAGAACCTGATCATCAGCAATGTAACGGAGAAAAACAAAGAGAAGATTAGCGCCTTAGTTGAGCAATATGGGCTGACCGATGGCAAAGAAAATTCGGCTTTGCGCCAAAACTCGATGGCCTGTGTAGCGATGCCGACTTGCGGTTTGGCGATGGCTGAAGCCGAGCGGTATTTACCGGAGCTCGTAGGCAAGATTGAAGAAACACTGGACGAAGCAGGCCTGCGTGATGAAGAAATCATCATTCGCATGTCCGGTTGCCCGAACAGCTGTTCACGCCCTGCACTGGGTGAGATTGGCTTTATCGGCAAAGCACCCGGCAAATACAATATGTACTTGGGCGCAGGCTTTGCAGGTGATCGGTTGAACAAAATATACCGCGAGAATATCGGGGAAGAAGAGATTTTAGCGACGCTAAAGCCGATCTTTTTCCAATTCGCCAAAGAACGCCAGGAAAACGAACATTTCGGTGATTTCGTCATCCGCGCCGGTTATGTGGCGCCGGTCACCTCCGGGCTTAATTTCCACAGTTAAATCAAATAAGATCGATCTAATAGCCCGGGAGCGATTCCGGGCTATTGTTGTCAGAAAGACAATCAGCAAAACCCATAAAAAGGAGTGCTCACATTGAAGTACAGTTATATTTCCCACCTTTATTGTCCGAAATGCGAGGCTGTTTACGATACCAAGCAGCAGCATCAACTATGCATATGCGGTTCGCCTTTGTTGGTGGATTACCTTTGGGACGAGCTGAAGGCGGATTTGGAGCGGGACGAAGTGGCAAAAAGGCAGCCGACTTTGTGGAGATACCATGAATTGCTGCCGGTCGAAGAAGAAGCGAATGTAGTGTCTCAAGGTGAAGGCATGACCCCGCTGATCACGATGCCGTCGCTTGGCAAGGACATGGACGTAGAAAATCTCTATATGAAAGACGAAGGGCTTATTCCGACCGGCACGTTTAAGGCAAGAGGGGCAACAGTCGGAGTTTCAAAAGCCAAGGAAGTCGGTGTCAAGGAGTTTGCGATGCCGACCAATGGCAATGCCGGTGCCGCTTGGGCGCTTTACGGCGCTAAAGCCGGCATCCGATCAACAATCGTCATGCCAGAGGATGCACCAAAAATTACCCGCAATGAAGTGGCGTTGTCCGGCGCCGACCTATATTTGGTGAATGGGCTAATCAGCGATGTTGGGAAAATTGTCGGGCAAGCCGTCAAGGATTTTGGTCTGTACGATGTATCGACGTTAAAAGAGCCATACCGCATCGAAGGCAAGAAAACGATGGGGCTCGAAATCGCCGAGCAGATGGACTGGAAGATGCCAGACGTCATCCTGTATCCGACAGGCGGCGGTGTCGGATTGATCGGCATTTATAAAGCCCTGAATGAATTGAAAAAACTTGGCTGGGTGGAAGGGGAACTGCCGCGTCTGGCAGCGGTTCAAGCGACAGGCTGCGCGCCGATCGTCAAAGCTTGGCAAGAAGGAAAAAAGGAGTCCGAATTCTGGGCCGATTCCAGCACGCAAGCTTTTGGCATCAATGTCCCGAAAGCGTTGGGTGATTTTCTTGTGCTGGACGCAATCTATAAAACACAGGGTTGCGCGATCGCGATTGATGATCAGGCCATGCTTGCTGAGCAGGCAATAGTTGCACGCCTGGAAGGATCTTTTGTTTGTCCGGAAGGGGCAGCTGTATTTGCAGCAATCCGCCAACTCAAAAAAGAAGGCTGGATCAAAGAAGGAGAAACTGTTGTGGCGCTGAATACAGGAGCCGGCATCAAATATCCCGACACGGTTAACATTGACGTCCCGACGTTGGAAATCGGCGATGCAATCAAGAAAGAGCCGGCAGCTAAAAGCTGAGAGTGCCTGAGTTCATCCATAAGATTTGATCTATGTGGCATAAAGCAAAATGGTAACCAAAATTTCAAAGCCCTTCGCCACGACAGTCAACTGGCGAAGGGTTCTTTCTTATTTGCTTTTGCTGTTCTATGATAAGAAGAAGAGAAAGAACGGGATTGGTTTGTCTTGCGGAAGGAGACTGGTTATGGCGGCGGGAAAATGGAAGGCTTTATTGTGGATTTCTATAGCGGAGCTGTTTGCGTTGAGTTTATGGTTCAGTGCGAGCGTTACCGGACCCGAATTGAGGGAACTATGGAGCCTCAACGCGCAGACGGAAGCCTGGTTGTCTGCATCTGTCCCAGTCGGTTTTATCATCGGGACATTAATCAGCGTCTATTTCGGCATTTCAGATCGCTTTAATGCACGGAAAGTTTTTGTGCTTTCCGCATTGGCGGGAGCTCTCGTCAATGGCCTTCTGACGATTGCGGACACTGCCCTCATCGGCATTGCCCTGCGGATATTGACAGGTGTGGCACTTGCTGGCGTCTATCCGACTGCAGTCAAACTGCTTTCACAATGGTTCCCGTCAAAAAGAGGGTTGGCGCTTGGGATTTTGATCGCAGCGCTGACTTTAGGATCGTCTCTGCCTCATTTTATCAGCATCTTTTTTTCCTCTGTGGATTGGAAATTGGTCATCGTCGTCAGCTCGCTGCTGGCGTTGGCTGCGGCCGGTATTATGAACTGGGTCGTGAGAGATGCGCCAACTTCTCCGAAACGGATGGTTTTTTCCTTTAAACTGATTAAGCAAGTGCTTCTCAATAAACCTGTCATGCTCGCGAACTATGGCTATTTTGGCCATATGTGGGAATTGTATGCGATGTGGACATGGCTTCCGGTCTTTCTCGCCGCCAGTTTCGCCAGTTCTTCTTCCCAGGTCAGTCCGGCGGTTATTGCTTTTGCTTCTTTTGTGTCGATTGGAGTTGCCGGAGCAATTGGCTGCGTTTTGGGTGGCCTAGTGGCAGACAAGTTGGGAAGGTCGCGGCTGACTATCCTTTCTCTCGCCGTCAGTGCCAGCTGTTCGATCATCATCGGTTTTACATTCGGTCAGGCCTTGTGGTTGACGCTGATGGTGGCGATCGTTTGGGGGATGTTTGTGATTTCCGATTCGGCTCAGTTTTCAGCGGCGGTGACAGAATTTGCAGAGGCGCCTTATTTAGGGACAGCTTTGACGTTCCAGATGTGCATCGGCTTTTTGATCACCATTTTTTCGATCAACTTGATTCCCATCGCACAAAGCTTGATCGGCTGGGAATGGGTATTTGCTGTACTGAGCATCGGTCCTGTATTCGGTATAATTTCCATGATGAAATTCCGTACTTATGAAATGGATACAGAAGGCGAATAGTCTTTTGAGCATGAATAAAAAGAACTATCTCTTTCGCGCAAAAATGTTTATGATAGAGAAAAGAACATAGATGGATACAAAGGGGATAGCGGGATGAATTGGTTGCCGAAAAGGAAAGATAAGGTGGCGGCTTTTTGGGATTGGTTTGCAGACAATAAAGGAGCATATTTTGAACTGGACGAGTCCGGCAGAGACAAGCTTTTCAGTCAGCTGGAAAAGAAATTACATAAGGTCAACCGGCATTTGGCTTTTGAGTTTGGTGAAAGCCTGGTTGCAGGGAAGCGCGAATTTGTCATCAGTGCGGATGGAGTTGTGGAAGCTTTTGACGATGTCATCGACCTGGTCGACAATGCTCCAGCCTTTGGCAATTTTGATGTCATCGGTTTTCGCCAACCGCATGATGAAGAATTTTCTGTTGCATACGGCGATATCGAACTAGGATGGGATGATATCTTCTGCACGTTTGAAAAAGACAGCGACGAAGTGAATTTGACGCTCTACATCAAAGGCTTTACCGAAGAAAATGAAGATGAATTCATTTCGGCTTCTTTTATTCTGCTGGACACGGTTATCGGGGAATACAATGCCGGTATGCGCATCGGCGAAATCGAATTCATCAGCTACGAAGGACAGGCGGATGTCCGGCCGATACAAGAGCTACAGAGCTTTTTTAAAAGGTACAACAGGAAAGAATAGAAAATAAATGACTCAAAACCCTGTTCGGAATGTACATTCTGAACAGGGTTTTGAGTCGTTTATAATGGATCAGTTGGAAGCTGCTCTGCCGGTTCCGATTGAGGCATTCACTGCGCAATTTACTGGGCAATAGAGCGGGATTTCACATGGATTTCGCATTTTCAGTGTATACTTTCCTCATGATGGAGCAAAGGATGATTTTGATGAAACACAAAATAGGCGCAATGGGCGCGTTGGCGCTAGCTTTGCTGCTCGGGGCATGCTCCGGAGAAGTAAGCTACGATTGGCCGGAAGGCGATAATCAGCTGTTCGTGTCGCATATTAAAGAACCTGTTCTGACGGTCATCGGCGAAGGGCAGGCGCAAGTTGAACTCGAGTTGCCCTTTATCGCATCGGACATGGTGATGGCGGAAGGCAAATTGGTGCTCGCAAGCAAGGAAGAAGATGAACTGTATGCGCTCGACTTGGAGACACAGAAGCTGAAATCACTCGGGGAAGTGGGAGAAGGCATCACCAAACTCCTGTATGACGGTGGAAAGCTGTATGCGGCGTATGCAGATTCAAATCAGATTGCCCAGGTGTCGCTGGCGCCGTTCGCCATTGAAAACATAGCGGAAACCGATGGGCATCCTCATTCGATGGCATTTGACGGAACGATGCTGTATGTAACAAATGTTTACGGCCACACCGTGCAGGCGATTGACACGGCAACGATGGCCGTCGAGGAAAGCTTCGACATTGTTGACCGCCCGAATGGAGTCGCCTTGTATGAGGGGGGCCTGGTTGTCGGCGGCCACGGCCCTTACGGCAAACTCAATGACAGCGTTTATCGCTACTCGTTTGCGGAAGGCAAAACGGTCCAGAAGGCAGAGACCGGATTGATGCCGATTGAAATCATTGCGGCTGGAGAAAGCCTCTTTGTGCTGAACCACGGATCGCATGATGTGGTGAAACTGGACGCCGTGACATTAGAATTGGAAGGCAAAGTTGCGGTGGGCGACAATCCGTATTACGGAGTCGCTTCAGGCGGTAAATTATACGTCAGCAGCATGGATGCAGATGTCGTCAGTGAAATTGATATTGAAAGCTTTACTGTAACAAAAAAAATTCCGACGGCTGCCGGGCCGCACGCGATGGTGCTGGAGGGGGAAAATAATGAAAATCCTGGTCATTGACGACGAACAGACGATGCAGCATCTGCTGCGGCTCATGTTGGAAGGAGCGGGCTATGAGGTCCTGTCGGCTGCAAGCGGCGAAGAAGGCATCCGCAAAATACGTGAGGAAAAGGTCGGATTTGTCATTCTCGACGTGCTGATGGGCGGCATGGACGGTTTCACCGCATGTGCGGAAATCCGGCGCTTCACGCCAGTGCCGATTCTCATGCTGACCGCAATTGCCGGCAGCGAAGCGGATAAAGTGAAAGGGCTGCGGGCAGGGGCAGACGATTACATGGTCAAGCCGTTCAGCAAGCAGGAGCTGCTTGCACGCATCGAAGCGATTCTGCGCCGCACCCATACGGCAAGCGTCCGGGTGGACAACGAATGGACAAATGGTACGCTCGAACTGAACGAAACGATGCGCACGGTGACAGTTGCAGGCAAGAAGGTTACGCTGACACGGCGTGAATTTGATTTGCTGGCATTTTTGCTGAAGCATCGGGAGCAGGTATTTTCCCGCGAACAGTTGATGGAGAAGCTGTGGGGCGAACAGGCCTATAACGTCACGACGCGGACCGTCGACACCCACATCAAAACGCTGCGGATCAAGCTCGGTGAAGCTGGCGTCGCCATCGAAACCGTCTGGGGTCTGGGCTACAAGCTGGTGAAGCTATGAAGCCGTATCGCTCTGTTGCAACGAAATTATGGCTCTTATTTGCTGGGGTTTCTGTGGCCGGCATTGCGCTCTTGATGTTCGTCGCCTATTCGGTTTATGATGCGGTTTATGTCGATGAGGAGCGCGAACAGTTGCATGAATTGGCGGAAGCGCTGCGAGGCGCCTACTTGGCTGGAGATGCAGCGGAACTGGAAGGAATTATAGAATTTCTGGAAGATTCCGGCCTCAATGCACTGGCGATCGATGATCCGATGGTGCTTGGGGCGGCGCTGCCGCTGCAGGCGCCAGAAGGGGATGTCATCATCAATTTCGAGGAACGCGAAGGGCTGTCGCAAGGACAAGCGGTGGTCATTGAGCGGCGCAATGCGTATGTCGATGCGGACTTGATCGGAGTAGCACTGCCGGTGATTGAGGGTGGGAATTTGCAGGCAATTGTATTCGCCTACCGGCCAGTTTCGGAACTTAGCCAGGCATTTATGAATGTGCTGCCGATCCTGCTGGCGTCCGGATTGCTGGCGCTCGCAGCTCTTTATGCCATCCGCCGGCGCATCCAGAAGGAATTCATCGGTCCGGTCGTAGAACTGCGGAACGCTTCTGACGCCATGGCGAAGGGGCGTTTCGAAGGAGGCATCCATCCGGCTGTCCACAATGAAGTCGGAGACCTTGCCCAGTCGTTCAACGTGATGGCAGAATCGATCCGTGAAGAAGACGAAAAAAAGCGCGAATTTCTGCAGAACCTGTCCCATGAATTGCGGACTCCGCTCAGCTATATAAAAGGCTATAGCGAATTGCTGCAGCAGCCGAATACGGAACATCGGCACATTGCGGCTATTTTGTACCGCGAATCGGAACGCATGGAGCGCATGGTCAGCCAAATTCTGGATTTGACTAAGCTTGAAGGCGGTGAGGAAGACATTGCCCACGAGCTGTTGGCGCTGAGTGAAATCGTATTATCGGCCATCGACAATACAGCGGTGAAATGGCGGGGCCGGCAGCAGGAAGTAAAGACAGATCTGGACGAGGACATACTTGTATACGGGGATGAAGACCGATTGTTGCAGGTGCTGGTCAATTTACTCGACAACGCCATTGCCTATACGCCGGAGGGCGGTCTGATTGCCGTAAACCTGCGTTCTGAAGGCGGCAAAGCGATGCTCGAAGTGCGCGACAGCGGGCCGGGAATTCCGGAGCAGCATCTGCCATACGTCGCGGACCGTTTCTATCGGGTTGAAAAAGGGCGCACCCGGGGTGGAGGCGGCGCAGGCATCGGCTTGTCGATCGTCAAACAGATTGCTGAACTCCACGGCGGCAGGCTGAAAGTAGAGTCGTCCGAAGGCGACGGTACGCGAGTGCAAGTCTGGCTTCCACTGGCAGCGATAAGTTGATAAGTAACTAGATAAGTTGAACTAATGATTTTCGTCTGCTGATATTCTGTAAACCTGCTCCTGAAAACCGGTGCTTCTGCATCGCGGCACCGCTCTTTTGGGAGTCTCCGCTGATTTGCTCCATATCTTCTATGAAAATAGTGGGAAATAGCGGCTCGCCTCGAATTCACTCTATCTCTTAGCGCCAGCGCGTCCAAGGGCTAGGCAGAGCGATGTGTAAAAGCTGGTTTCTTTAGTTCAATATATAGAGGGATTTTTTATTTCAGAGATTTCACAGGCGTTTCACAATTGCCCATTAAGCTGAATCTATTAGAATAATTTCAGTTTAATGGAGGGTTATTGATGAAAAAATTAATGGTTATTGGTGCGTTTGGATTGATGCTTGCAGGCTGCGGCATGGAAAAGAACAGTGCGGACAACGCTTCAGCTGCCGAGCAGGAGGTGAAGGAATTAGAAGTCCAAGTCTTGACTGAACCTGTAGGCGAAACTGGCGAATGGACGCTTGAGGCATTTGTATCCCAAGGCGGCGAAGCGGTGAACGATGCGAATGAAGTGAAGTTTGAAGTATTCGAGGCCGGCAAGAAAGACGAAAGTGTGAAAAATGATTACACGGATGTGAAAGACGGCGTCTATTCGATCAAGCATACATTCCAGGAAGACGGTGTCTATTATTTCATCCCGCACGTAACAGCACGCAGCATGCATACCATGCCGACCCAGCAAGTGATTGTCGGACAAGTGACGGACGAAGAAATCCGTGCAGCTGAAGAAGCGATGGCCAAAGCGAAAGCGAAAATGATGGAAGACAAAGAATCCGGTACGAAAGATGAGGAAGATATGAAAGACGGCATGTAAATAGTGAAGGCCGCGGTGATAACTGAGCTGCGGTCATATGAGAGCTGAACAATCCCTCCTGGACCAGGTGGGATTTTTTTGTGCTGAAGTAGCGGTTAGGGAGGGTGGAGGAAGGGATGTTAACCTGGCATAAATTTCATGTGCACGAGATTTAGTTTACTAGTTAAGGCTTTACTTAGAAATTCACAATGGAATTTAAGCGTGAGGTCCAGATAACTCCGAAGAAATTGAAGAGTCTGCAGTTTTTTTGTTTATTATCCGTTTACAAATCTGTACCCACCTTTACGGGTCGGCGCGCAATATGAAAGCTATTTTTTTCGTTCAACCTATAGATTGTGAAGAAAATCACAGAAATTTCATTGTTTTTCGACAGATTGGGTTGACCTGTTCCCTATATACAGGTACCATATCTAGAATACTTAAAACTGAATAGTGAATTCTTATCAAGAGAAGTTGAGGGACTGGCCCGATGAAGCTTCAGCAACCAGCCGAAAGGTCAGGTGCTAAATCCAGCAGGCAAGCAATTGCCTGGCAGATGAAAAGGAACGAGTTTGATATCGTAAAGCCTTCTTTTTCATGAAGGCTTTTTTTTGTATATATGGGAGGTTGAGCAGATGGGTTTATTAGACGAATTAAAGACGAGGATTTTGACGGCGGATGGCGCCATGGGAACGTTGTTGTATTCCTACGGCATTGAGTATTGCAACGAGGAATTGAATCTGCAGCGTCCGGAAGTGATCGAGAAGATCCACCAGGATTACATCAAAGCTGGAGCGGATATCATCCAGACCAACACATACGGAGCGAATGCGGCGAAACTGGCTCGTTACGGCCTGGAAGAGCAAGTCGCGGATATCAACAGAGCAGCTATTGGAATCGCTAAACGAGCAGCAGCACCGGGTGGTCAATTTGTATTCGGGACTATCGGCGGCATCCGGGGAATCCGGAAAAGCGACGCTACGCTTCAGGAAATCATTGCGATGGTCGACCAGCAAGCCAATCATTTGCTGTCGGGAGATCCGGACGGCCTGCTGCTGGAAACTTATTACGATTTTGAGGAACTTGCAGAAACTGTCAAGCACTTAAAAAGTATCACCGACACGCCGCTGATTGCCCAGGTGTCCATGCATGAGCCAGACATCCTGCAAAACGGCATGTCTTTGAACGATGCCCTGCATCAATTGGAAACGCTGGGAGCCGATATTGTCGGCGTCAACTGCCGTCTCGGG
The DNA here is from genome assembly GCF_018613575.1 of Planococcus sp. ISL-110. Classification (GTDB taxonomy): domain Bacteria; phylum Bacillota; class Bacilli; order Bacillales_A; family Planococcaceae; genus Planococcus. The sequence goes on along the minus strand of NZ_JAGGPX010000007.1, from coordinate 88,308 downwards.
CCGCACCATACCATCCAGGCTTTTGAAGAAGTCACCTTGCCTGAAAAAGCGTTCCTTTCTGCCTACCCAAATGCCAGCCTGCTGGATGTGGAAGATGGCCGGATCGTCTATGAATCGGAAGCGGATTATTTTGGACGCGCGGCTTTGCTGTTGAGAGAAGAAGGCGTCCGTTTGATCGGCGGCTGCTGCGGCACAACGCCGAAGCACATTGAAGCAGTGAAAAAGCATCTCGGCAAATTGCCGCCAATCTTCCATAAAGAAGTCACCAAAAGAAAACCGATTGTCATCCGTGAAGCAGAAGCGCTGGAAGTCAAGCCGCTGCACGAAAAAGCCAAAACGGAACGGACCATCATCGTAGAGTTGGATACGCCACGTCATCTGGATACCGCAAAATTTTTGGAAGGATCTGTAGCTTTGAATGAAGCCGGCGTGGATGCTGTTACGATGGCAGACAACTCACTGGCATCGCCGCGCATCAGCAATATGGCGATGGGCTCGATCCTCAAGCATAAGGAAAACATTCGGGCACTGGCCCATATCACCTGCCGCGACCGCAATCTGATTGGCCTGCAATCGCATTTGATGGGGCTCGATGCGCTCGGTATGCATGATATACTCGCCGTGACGGGCGATCCGACCAAAGTCGGCGATTTCCCGGGAGCGACCAGCGTCTATGACGTGTCGAGCATGGAATTGATCCAGCTGATCAAAAAGCTGAATGAAGGCATTTCATTTTCCGGCAAGCCTTTGCGCAAAAAAGCCAATTTTTCGGTAGCTGCGGCATTCAATCCGAATGTCCGTGTCCTTGACCGCGCTGTCGCTAGGCTTGAGAAGAAAATCGAAAGCGGTGCGGATTATTTTATCTCGCAGCCGGTTTATACAAAAGAGAAAATCGTGGAAATCCACGAAGCGACCAAACATCTGGAAACACCGATATTCATCGGCGTGATGCCGCTGACCAGCATCCGCAGTGCGGAATTCCTGCACAACGAAGTGCCGGGCATCAAGCTGTCTGAAGATGCATTGGAACGCATGCGCGCATGCGGCGAAGACAAAGACCGGGCAACAGCAGAAGGCATCCAGATTGCGAAAGAATTGATTGATACGGCGGCGGAGCTGTTCCATGGGATTTACCTGATTACGCCATTTGTCCGTTACGATATGACCGTGGAATTGATTCATTACATCCGACAACTAGATCAACAGAAAGAGAGCGATCGCAGCCATGTCCAAACATCTTATTGAACAGCAGCTTGAAAAAAGAATATTAATCATCGACGGAGCCATGGGAACCATGATCCAAAACGCCGATCTTTCTCCTGAAGACTTCGGGGGAGAGGAGTTTGACGGCTGCAACGAATACTTGAATATTGTCCGTCCGGACGTCATTGAAGAGGTCCATACCGCCTATTTGGAAGCGGGAGCGGATATTCTCTGCACCAACACCTTTGGCGGTACGCCGATCGTTTTGGATGAGTATGGCATTGGCCACCAGGCGGCAGAAATCAACCGGCGCGGAGTGGAAATTGCCAAAAAGGCGGCAGCCGCATATTCAACACCGGAGTGGCCGCGTTTTGTGGCAGGTGCCATCGGGCCGACGACAAAAACCTTGTCTGTTACAGGCGGTGCAACATTTGACGAAATGCTGGAAAACTTCTATGTGCAAGCCAAGGCCTTGATCGAAGGCGGCGCAGATTTGATTCTTCTGGAAACAAGCCAAGACATGCTGAATGTCAAAGCGGCAACGATCGGCATCAAAAAAGCCTTTGAAGAAACAGGGACCGAATTGCCGATCATGGTTTCCGGAACCATCGAACCGATGGGCACCACGCTCGCGGGCCAAAGCATCGAAGCATTTTACATTTCGATTGAACACGTCAAACCCTTATCGGTCGGTTTGAACTGTGCAACCGGACCGGAATTCATGACGGACCATATCCGTTCGCTGTCCGAGTTGTCGGATGGCTATGTCAGCTGTTACCCGAATGCGGGTCTGCCAGATGAAGATGGGCATTACCACGAAACACCGGAATCACTGGCCAAAAAACTTCGGGGTTTTGCGGATAAAGGCTGGTTGAATGTAGTGGGCGGCTGTTGCGGAACAACACCTGCACATATCAAGGCTGTCCGTGAAGCAATGGAAGGCCTGCCGCCGAGAAAACCGGATCCTGTCGATCACGGCCATGTCGTGTCGGGCATTGAACCGCTGCAATACGATGAAACCATGCGTCCGTTATTCATTGGCGAACGGACCAATGTCATCGGCTCCCGCAAATTCAAGCGGCTGATTGTTGATGGGAAGTTTGAAGAGGCATCAGAAATCGCCCGCGCGCAAGTGAAAAATGGCGCTCATGTCATCGACATCTGTCTGGCAAACCCTGACCGGGATGAAGTCGAAGACATGACCCACTTCATGAAAGAAGTCGTCAAAAAAGTCAAAGTGCCGTTGGTCATCGACTCCACCGACGAAGAAGTCATCGAAGTGGCGCTGAAATTCTCGCAAGGAAAAGCCATCATCAACTCGATCAACCTGGAAGACGGGGAAGAGCGTTTTGACGCGGTGATGCCACTGGTGAAAAAATATGGTGCGGCAGTCGTTGTCGGAACAATCGACGAGGAAGGCATGGCGGTCACGCGTGAGCGCAAGCTGGAAATTGCAGAACGCTCTTATGAACTGCTGGTCAACAAATGGGGCCTTGCGCCGGAAGACATCATTTTTGATCCACTGGTATTCCCAGTCGGTACCGGCGATCAGCAATACATCGGTTCTGCGGTGGAAACCATTGAAGGAATCCGCCTGATTAAGGAAAAGCTGCCGCGCGCATTGACCATTTTGGGCGTCAGCAACGTGTCGTTCGGCTTGCCGCCGGTTGGCCGTGAAGTACTGAATGCAGTCTACCTATACCATTGCACGCAGGCAGGCTTGGACTACGCCATCGTCAACACCGAAAAACTGGAACGCTATGCATCGATTCCGAAACAGGAAATCGACATGGCCAATGAATTGCTGTTTACAACAACAGACGCCACATTGGCTGATTTTACCGCTTTCTACCGCGACAAGAAAAAAGAGAAGACCGAGGACGATATACCGAAAACGGTACCTGATCGTTTGGCTTACTATATTATAGAAGGAACAAAAGAAGGCCTGATTCCGGATTTGGAAAAAGCTTTAGACATGTACGATGAACCGCTGGATATCATCAATGGACCGTTGATGAAAGGGATGGCCGAAGTGGGCCGGCTGTTCAATGACAACCAATTGATTGTCGCTGAAGTGCTGCAAAGCGCAGGTGTCATGAAAGCCGCGGTTTCATTCCTGGAGCAGTTTATGGAGAAAAAAGAAGACGACTCCGGAAAAGGGAAAATCGTGCTGGCTACGGTTAAGGGCGATGTCCACGACATCGGCAAAAACCTGGTCGAAATCATCTTGAGCAACAACGGCTTTAAAGTAATCGATGTCGGTATTAAAGTGACGCCGGCTACCTTGATTGAAGTCATCCGGAAAGAAAAACCGGATATGATCGGCTTATCCGGTTTGCTGGTCAAGTCAGCCAAGCAGATGGTCATCACCGCGCAGGATTTCAAAGAGGCGGGCATTGATGTTCCGATTCTGGTCGGCGGCGCGGCTTTGTCGAGACGCTTTACGGAAACCAAGATTTCAGCAGAATACGACGGGCCGGTCATTTACGCCAAAGATGCCATGCAAGGACTGGATCTGGCCAACCGGCTGCAAAGCGGTGCAGGAAAAGCCGAGCTGTTATTGGAATTGGATGCCCAGCAGGAAAAACGCCAAGCTTCTGAAGCGGTGCGGGCAGCCAAGCCGGCTGTCGCGGTTGCCGAGAAGCCGGTCAAGACGGTTCGCGAAGATGTATCCGTCTACGTACCGAACGATCTGCGGCGCCATGTTCTGAAGGATTATTCAGTGGCGCATTTATATCCATACGTCAATATGCGCACCTTGATCGGCCATCACCTTGGATTGAAGGGCTATAGCGATAACACGCTGGCGCAGGGCGACCCGCGTGCTGTAGAGCTGCACGAACTGGCAACCAATTTCCTGGGCTCAGGGCTTTTGAAACCATCTGGCCTTTATCAGTTTTTCCCGGCTCAAAGCGACGGCGATGATGTCATCATCTACGATCCGCAAGACGCCAAAACGGAAATTGAGCGCTTCACGTTCCCACGCCAATCGGCTCCGCCATTCCTATGTCTGTCCGATTACTTGAAATCCGTGGACAGCGGCGAAATGGATTACGTGGCCTTTATGCAGGTGACTGCAGGATTTGGTGTGCGGGATGAAGCAACACGCCTGAAAGAACAGGGCAAATTCCTGGAAAGCCACGCGCTTCAAGCAACAGCGCTGGAACTGGCAGAAGGCTTTGCCGAGCGTATCCACCAGGAAATCCGCGACCAATGGGGCTTCTCGGACGCAACAGACTTCTCGATGCGCGAACGCTTTGCCGCGAAATACCAGGGCCAGCGTTTCTCCTTCGGTTACCCGGCCTGCCCGAACCTGGAGGACCAGGCAAAACTGTTCAATCTCATCAAGCCCGAAGACATCGGCGTCCATCTGACGGAAGAATACATGATGGACCCGGAAGCTTCCGTATCAGCCATCGTTTTTGCCCATCCGGATGCAAGGTACTTTATTGTGGATCAATGAGGAAAAGCGAAAGCGCCCGTGTAGCTCTGCCGGGCATAAGGCAGACCGGCGAAGCGGCATGTTTTCAGCCGCACAGCCGGGTTGGCTTATGACCCAAAGAGCTGGGCGCTGGAGCTGGACATGAAGAAAAGCGAAAGCGCCCGTGTAGCTCTGCCGGGCATAAGGCAGACCGGCGAAGCGGCATGTTTTCAGCCGCACAGCCGGGTTGGCTTATGACCCAAAGAGCTGGGCGCTGGAGCTGGACATGAGGAAAAGCGAAGGCAGCCGCCTAGCCGCGACAAGCGCTGGAAGCCTTGCCAGTAATGGCGTTCTTTGCCATTGCAGGTAAGGCTGAAGCGACTCGAGGGGCTGGCTGCCGGGGTCTGGACAATGAGAAAGCAGAACAATAAGTAAAAGCGGGAAATCATTGATTTCCCGCTTTTACTTATTGTGGAGAAACTTCTCCCAAGCATTGATTTCGAGAAGCTCGCCGCTCGCTTTCGGATTCTTATGCATGCGCACGTTTTTCATCAGAGTTTTGGCTGAACGACTGTAAATCCATTTGAACGACTGCAAATCCGTTTGAGCGACTATAAATCCATTTGAACGACTGCAAATCGTACTGAACGACTGCAAATCCATTTGAACGACCACAAATAAAAAATCCGGTTATCTGCAGCAGAAAAAAGCCCTCTGCCGACCCGGTAAAGAGCTCTTTTATGAAATTTTATCCAAAGCACCTCGAAAAAACGGTGCGGCACTAGCTTCTCAACAACAAAAAAAGCGGGAAATCATTGATTTCCCGCTTTTGCTTTTAATAGTGTAAAAAAAGAAAGAGGCAGTCAGCTCACCGCTGACTGCCTCTTTGGCAAGCTATATCAATTTACTTTATCCAACAAGAAGCCATAGCCTTCCGCTTCCATTTCCGCTTCCGGGATAAACAGCAGGGCGGCACTGTTCATACAATAGCGCAGTCCGCCTTTATCCTCGGGGCCGTCAGTGAAAACATGGCCCAAGTGGCTGTCGCCGGCACGGCTTCGGATTTCGGTCCGTTTCATGAACAGCATGCCGTCATCATGCTCCGTGACGACATCTGGATCGATCGGTTTGGTGAAGCTTGGCCATCCTGTTTTGGAATCGTATTTATCCGCAGAAGAGAACAAGGGCTCTCCGGTAGTAATGTCCACATAGATGCCAGGCTCGTAGAAGCCGTCGTATTCATTGGAGAAAGCAGGCTCTGTCGCATCTTCTTGTGTCACTTCGTATTGAATATCCGTCAATTGCTCTTTCAGTTCTTCGTCGCTCGGTTTCGGATAAAGTGCCGGATCGATCAAGGATTGGGCATCTTCACCCACCTCCTGGCCTTCCAGGCTATCAAACTCGACGTGGCAGTAGCCATCCGGATTTTTTTCGAGATAATCCTGGTGGTATTCTTCTGCCAGGTAATAATGTTCCAGTCTTTGGACTTCAGTGACAATCGGATCATTGTAGCGTTCCTTCTCAGCTGTGATCACTTGGTCGATGACAGCCCGGTCGGCTTCGTTTTCGTAATAAATGCCTGTCCGGTATTGTTCACCGCGGTCATTGCCCTGCTGATTCAAGAGCGTCGGGTCGATAATCATAAAGTAATGGCCGAGCAGCTTCTCAAGGTCCACGCGTTCCGGATCGTAGCGGACGTGGACAGTCTCAGCGTGGCCTGTATTTTCGCGGATGACTTCTTCGTAGGTCGGATTTTCGGTATTGCCGTTGGCGTAGCCGGATGTTACATCATAAACGCCGTAAACCCGTGCCATATAGGCTTCGACTCCCCAGAAGCAACCGCCGGCCAGCCAAATATCCTGCAGGTTGTCGGTGTCAAAATCGAGGTCCGTATTCGGGTTGTCCGGATATTTTGAAGTGCTCGTATCTGCTGTTTGTCCAGAAGCAGAGCTGCTGGAATTATCCGCGCTCTCGGATGAACAGCCCGAAAACACCACCAGCAATAATAGTAGAAAGCCTGCAAATAGAATTTTTTTCATATCGGATCTCCTGCCTTTTCTGATGGAGTGGATTGCTGATAGAACTGTTCATCGCCGGCCAGGGGCAGTGCGCTTTTCCAGTGACGGTGTTTTGTAAGGGCGAAAGATAAAAGGTGATTGTAAGCGTTATCCTGCTGCTTCTATCTATAGTTTAATCGATAGTTCTATAAAAGAGGAACTAGAGTGATTCGGAAAACCTGCTGAATTATCAAGGTTGTCACAAAATGGATTTACGGGTTGCTAAAGCTTACTATAAGTATGTAAGGTTTTCCGGTTATTGCTATTGATGGAATCCGATAAACGAATTATATGAAACATATATCACTGCATTTCTTGAAGTACTAAAGTAGAATTAGAAGTGGATGTTTCTTGAATTTTAAAATAATCACTCATTGCCCGTATTTCCGTGTGTATTACTTTCTATTCTCTCTCTACTTTAGTATAATTCTAATGTGAGAATGACTATTTGTCATTAGAAACATCAAGCAATAAGAGTTGTAGATAGAAGTTCACCATTTTTCATTATTTTTAGGAGGGTTTAGTAAATGGAAAACAATTCACATGACAACAACGAAGAAAAGCGCCACACAGCAGCAGGGGACGCACAATGTCCAGTAACAGGCGGGCATGGCGATAGTGCAATTACGACATCGAACAAACCAGGGAAAACGCAAAATAAAGACTGGTGGCCGAATATGCTGAATGTGAATATTCTCCATCAGCATGATAAGAAATCGAATCCTTTAGGGGAAGATTTTGATTACAAAACTGAATTTGAAAAGCTGGACTATGATGCATTAAAGCAAGATCTTCACGAGTTGATGACAAACAGCCAAGAATGGTGGCCGGCTGACTATGGCCATTACGGCGGGTTATTCATCCGTATGTCATGGCATGCTGCAGGTACTTACCGGAATACAGACGGCCGCGGAGGCGGTTCTACTGGAAACCAGCGTTTTGCACCGCTCAACAGCTGGCCGGATAACGTAAACTTGGATAAGGCACGCCGTTTGCTATGGCCAATCAAGCAAAAGCACGGAAACAAAATTTCGTGGGCTGATTTACTCGTCTTGACGGGCAACGTGGCACTTGAGTCAATGGGCTTCAAAACCTTTGGATTCGGCGCAGGCCGTGAAGACATCTGGGCACCGGAAGAGGACGTTTATTGGGGCAATGAAAAAGAGTGGTTAGCGGATAACCGTTATTCGGGTGACCGTGAATTGGAAAACCCTCTAGCTGCAGTTCAGATGGGCTTGATTTATGTGAATCCAGAAGGGCCAAACGGTAAACCGGACCCTCTTGCAAGTGCCGTCGATATCCGCGAGACGTTTGCGCGTATGGGGATGAACGATGAAGAGACAGTTGCGTTGATCGCTGGTGGACACACGTTCGGTAAATCACATGGCGCTGGAGATCCTTCTAACGTAGGTGACGACCCGGAAGCAGCCGTAATGGAAAACCTGGGACTTGGCTGGAAGAGCACCTACGGTTCTGGAAAAGGCCGCGATACCATTTCAAGCGGTATTGAAGGCGCTTGGACTGCCAACCCGACAAAATGGGATAATGGCTACTACGAGCAATTGCTCGGCTACGAGTGGGAGTTGACGAAATCTCCTGCCGGTGCATACCAATGGACGGCAAAAGACCTGTCAGAACACCAAATGGCACCTGATGCTGAAGATGCTTCAATTAAAGTGAAAACAATGATGACAACGGCAGATATGGCACTTCGCGTGGATCCGGCGTATGAAAAGATTTCCCGCCGTTATTACGAAAACATGGAAGAGTTCCAAGATGCTTTTGCTCGTGCTTGGTTTAAACTTCTTCACCGCGACATGGGACCAAAAGAGCGTTACTTAGGACCAGAAGTTCCAGAAGAAGTATTGATTTGGCAAGACCCAGTACCGGCAGCACCAGGTACATTAAAAGACAAAGATTTGGATGAGCTGAAAGTGAAAATCATGGAAAGTGGATTAAATCCGCAGCTATTGGTTAAAACAGCTTGGGCTTCTGCCAGCACATACCGTGATTCAGATAAACGCGGCGGTGCAAACGGAGCACGCATCCGACTCGCTCCTCAACGTGAGTGGGAAGCAAATGAGCCGGAAGAGTTGGAAAAAGTGCTTTACTTCTATGAACACTTGAAAGCAAGTACTGACAATAAAATAAGCATTGCCGACTTGATTGTGCTTGGAGGAAACGCTGCAATTGAACAAGCTGTAAAAGCAGCTGGATTTGATATTGCTGTGCCATTTGCTCAAGGACGCGGAGATGCACTCGAAGAACAAACGGATGCGGAAAGTTTCGCTGTGTTGGAGCCGGTTTCAGACGGTTTCAGAAATTACCATAAGCAAGAATATGCGACAAGCCCAGAAGAAATGATGCTTGATAAAGCACAACTGCTTGGCTTAACAGCTCCAGAAATGACAGTATTGGTTGGCGGTATGCGCGCATTCGGCGCTAACTACCAAGGGGCAACAGAAGGAATCCTCACCGACAAAGTCGGCGTGTTAACAAATGATTTCTTCGTCAACTTGTTGGATATGAACATCGAATGGACGCCAACAGAGTTCAATAAATACGAAGGCAAAAACCTTGCGACGGGCGAAGTCGTCCACACAGCAACACGTTTTGACTTAGTATTTGGCTCGAATGCGATCCTGCGTGCAATTTCCGAAGTGTACGCGCAAGATGACAACAAAGAAAAATTCGTTCGCGATTTCATTAAAGCATGGAACAAAGTAATGAATGCCGATCGTTTTGATTTGCAAAAATAAGTAGAAATAATCCTGGTCAGCGCACAATGCTGACCAGGATTTTTTTGTGGAATGGTTTTTTAGGCATTGCCGCATATTTCAGGAGTTAACCTGCTTCATCAATATGTAGGTGATGAGCCAGCATAGTAGAAGGGATTTGGACTGGCATGCTAAGATTCAAGGACGAATAAAAGGGGGCAGGCAGATGATTTCATTGAACATCCTGGATTATTCGCCGATCGATGAAGGCGAAACAGCAGCAGCTGCCCTGCAGCAGACAACGAGGCTCGCTCAGCTGGCAGAGCGGCTTGGCTTTAAGCGCTTTTGGGTAGCTGAGCACCACCAGGTCGATTCTGTTGCCGGCAGCACGCCTGAAATGCTGATGATGCATTTGGCAACGTCTACTGAGACTATCCGCATCGGTTCGGGAGGTGTCATGCTGCCGCATTACAGCGCCTACAAAGTAGCGGAAAACTTCCGAATGCTGGAAGCGCTGCATCCTGGCCGCATCGACCTCGGAATCGGCCGTTCCCGGAGCTACCGGATCGTCAACGAGGCTTTAAATGAAAGCAAAAAGAAACGGCTGCCCTATGAGCAGCAATTGACCGATCTCCAGAAGTATTTCGCTGATGACACTGACAGCGAACACCGTTTCCAATCGCTGCGGGCTATGCCGGTTATCGAAACAGCTCCTGAGTTGTGGCTGCTGGGAACAGGCCCGGGCAGCGCCCGGCTTGCGGCTGAAAAGGGAATGGGCTATGCCTATGCCCATTTTGCCAAGCCATCGCAGCAAGGAGTGGAAGTGGTGGAGGCGTACCGAGCGGAATTCCAGCCATCGCAATTTTTGCAGGAGCCGAAAGTGATTATCGCAGTCTTTGCGGTCGTCGCCGAAACGGCGGAAAAAGCCGAAGAACTGGCGACGGCATTCGATCTGTGGCTGTTGTTTGTCGAATCCGATTCGCCGCCTCCTTATTACCCATCTGTCGACACGGCGAAAAAGCGCGGCTTTAGCGCCAGCGAACAGGAAAAGGTCGAGCGCAACCGGCAGCGGATGCTGATCGGCACCGCTGACCAAGTGAAAATGCAGATCGAAGCTATTGCGGATCGCTACGATACAGGTGAAATCACCATCATCCCGAATATTTCGGGAGCGGATAACCGTATGAACGAGCTGCGTTTATTGGCAGCTTCATTTAATCTGGCTGGAAAATAAAACCATTTCAGGTGATACTGCGCATGGAGTGAAAAAGCAGTAGAGACGGAGATGGCAGATAGAAATCGAGACGAAAACGAAGGAGAAGAAAGACCGCAGATGGATTTTTGACGTGATTGACTTTTTTGTCGAGATTGTGGAGATTTTATTCTCTATCCCACGTTTGGTCGTGTCCACTTTTAAGTCTAAACCCATTCCGGACAGTATCGCCAATTAAATGGAAAAAGCCGCCCAAAGAGGCGGCTTTTTCATTGTTTTACAGTTTTGCGAACTCAGGGTCGGCGACTTTTACCAATTGCTTGCCGAGGTTGGTGCCTTTGAATAGTCCAAGGAAAGCTTCCGGCGTGTTTTCAAAGCCTTCAACAATCGTTTCGTCGTATTTCAATTTACCTTCCTGCAGCCATTGCGTTAATGCCGCAGCGCCTGTTGTAAAGTCTTTTGCGTAGTCGCCGAGCGTGAAGCCTTTCATCATCGAGCTGGTTTTGATGAATTTCCATTGCATGCGGGGGCCGACGTCTTTGCCTGGTGAATTGTAGGAAGAAATCGAACCGCACAATGAAATGCGGGCATTGTTGTTCAGTTCGTTGATGACTGCGTCGGAAATGTCTCCGCCGACATTGTCAAAATAAACGTCGACGCCGTCAGGAAGAGCTTTGATCAAATCGTCCTTGAAGCTGTCTTTTTTGTAATTGACGGCTGCGTCAAAGCCAAGTTCATTGATCAGGTAATCAACTTTGTCATCAGAACCGGCGATGCCGACAGCGCGCGCTCCTTTGAGTTTGGCAATTTGGCCGACAATCGAACCGACAGCTCCTGCTGCGCCTGAAACGACAACCGTTTCACCTGGCTGCGGTTTGCCGATGTCCAGCAAGCCGAAGTAAGCAGTTAAGCCTGTCAAACCAAGGACGCTGAGGCGCGCAGTGATCGGTGCTGCAGTTGGGTCTACTTTTTGCAGTTTCTCAGGGTTAGCCACCGTGTACTCAGCCCAGTTAAGGTTGCCATTGACGATATCGCCTTGTTTGAAAAAATCCGAATGGGATTCGATCACTTCGGCAAGGACGCCGCCGACCAGCACTTTATTTAATTCGAATGGCTGGATATATGATTTTACATCTCTCATCCGTCCGCGCATATATGGATCTACGGAAAGGTAAAGGGTCTTTAATAGCACTTCGTTTTTGCCGGGTACAGGAATTTCTTTTTCGACAAATTTAAAATCATCATTGGTTGGCATGCCTTCGGGGCGATTGGCCAAATGAATTTCTTTATTTGTTTGAGCTGTCATGGAAAATTCCTCCTATTTATACGAATTCGATGAAAAGCTTACCATTCGAATTGGAGGTGGTCAAAAATAATGTACTGGAAAAAGCGGGCGAGCGTGTATTCTTGATTCCTGAAAATCCATATGCTATTTTGAAATACCGAAGTCTTTCGGAAGAAACCAGATTGCAGAAAAGAGGAAGTCTAGTGAATCCATTATATAAAGAGTTGTTTGAAGAAATCACATTGCCGAATGGCATCGTGTTGAACGATCGCCTGGGTGTTGCACCCATGACGACGTATTCAGGAAATGAAGACGGCACCGTTTCGGATGAAGAATTGACGTATTACAACCGACGAGCGGGCCTCGGCAGCCTGTACATCTCGGCGTGCATCGCAGTTTCAGAAAACGGCATCGCCTTCCCGAACCAGTTTATCGGCTTTGACGACAGTGCCATTCCACGCCTGACTCAAATGGCTAAAGAAATGAAATCAAAAGGCAGCAAAGCAATCCTGCAGATCCAGCACGGCGGACGCCAAGGGCAGCCTGCATTGATCAAAGCCAATGAAACAGTGGCTCCAAGCGCGGTACCAGGTGAAGCAGGCAAACCGACACCTCGCGAATTAACGCAAACTGAAATTGAAGCAATCATCGAAGATTTTGGCGAAACGACCAAAAGAGCGATCAAAGCGGGCTTTGACGGCGTGGAAATCCACGGTGCCAATACGTACTTGCTTCAGCAATTTGTTTCTTCGACAACGAACCAACGCCAGGACCAATGGGGAGGCAGCCTGCAAAATCGTTTGAAATTTCCACTGGCGGTCCTGAAAAAAGTTCAGGACACTGTCGTGGAATATGCGGATGAGCAATTTATCGTCGGCTACCGCCTGTCACCGGAAGAAAACAATGAAACCTCAGTCGGCTATACAATAGAAGAAACCAAAGTATTGGTGGAAGAATTGATCCAACGCGGCATCCATTACATCCACGTTTCGCTGATGGAGGTTATGAAAGCACCAAAAGGCGCAGAGCAGGGCGACAGCATTGTCCGTACCTTAGCAGACCACATCAACGGCCGCGTTGCTTTTGTCGCAGTCGGCAGTGTGAAAACACCGGAAGACGCATTAACGGCTTTGGCAGAAGGTGCGGACATCGTGGTCATCGGACGCCAGGCGCTGATCGATCCTGAATGGACGGAAAAAGTGAAGCAGGGGAAAGAACAGGAAATCCATCCTGTCGTCACACCGGCAATGGTCGGAAAATTAGACATCCCGCAAAACATGTGGCACCTCATCACTTCATACGGCATGGTTAAAGTTTCGGACAAGTAATATAGAAGCGCTCAACTTTGGTTGAGCGCTTTTTTTGATGTGGGGCAGTGAACTGAACAAGACTTGTGCAATGGGCTGTCTTGACCCAGCCGTGGAACTTAGCTGAATATGCATGTGAAAGGTGCACAGTAATAGAAAGAAAAACAGCGCAGCTCCAGATTTCCAGGAACTGCGCTGTTTTTGTCTTCAGCCGGTGAACGCCATATCGTACGGATACCGATAATTTTCTTTGCGGGGCTTCATTAAGATAAAGAACAATGTCAATGGCCCGATGTGGCGGTGAACAAGGCATCGGTCCAGTAAATGGGCTGCGTTGTCGCAAACGGCAGCTTCAATAAAAAAGTAACTGCCATAATCATAAAAAGAAAACTTCTCGAAATCACCAACGGCGGAAAAATGGATATTCGCTTTTTCCCCTGGAACGCATACATGGACACTTCTTCATCTATTGAACTGAAATATGAGCCTACTTTATGCCTGTTTCGACGCACTGTCAACAAAACTATGCATGACGAAAAAAGCAATTGATAATTGATTTATGCCAAAGTTATCTATGTATAATGAACCGTAAATGTTTATTTAATCAGAAATAAATGAATATTTCCTATTAATTGCTGTATATTTTCGGTATAATGAGAAAAAACCTAGGGGGTAGAGAGATGAAAAAAATGAAAGTAAGCGCTTTCTCTGTAATAGTAGCTGGAAGCATGGTTTTAGCAGCTTGTGGAGAAGATAATGTCACTACGGACCCTGCAGAAGGCGGTGGAGAAGAAACCGCTGGACTGGAAACGAATATTGTGACGATCGCTACAGGTGGAGCATCCGGCCCTTATAATATCATCGGCTCGACGCTGGCTGAGACCTACAGCACGGAATACGACGTCAATTCAAGAACCCAGACAACAGGCGCGTCAGTTGAGAACGTCAACTTGATCAAAGAAGACAAAATTGAAATGGCCTTCACCATGAGCGATGTTGTCAGCCAGGCGGTTGAAGGAGCTGAAGGCTTTACCGAGCCGACAGACAAAATCAGCCAAATTGCTGCCTTATATCCAAACTATGTGCAAATCGTCACCACAGCGGACTCGGGCATTGAAACTTTTGAAGACCTGCGTGGCAAGCGAATCGCAGTAGGTGACCAGAACTCCGGTGTAGAAGTGAATGCGCGTACGTTACTTGAAGGCTACGGCATCACATATGATGACATCGACGTGGATTATCTGGGCTATGCGGAAGCGGCTGACGGCCTGCGTGCCGGACAGATTGACGCGGCTTTCCTGACAAGCGGTTTGCCGAACGCATCGCTTCTGGAACTGTCTGAAACACTGGATATCCGAATGGTTTCCATTGCACCGGAAGATGTTGAGCGTGTAGCGGCAGATCAGTCCTACTTTATCCCACTTGAAATTCCAGCCGGAACTTACGGCAATGAAGAAGCCATTCCAACTGCGGCCATCATGAACGCATTGGTGGTCCACTCGGATATGAGCGAAGACGATGTCTACAAATTAACCAAAACCTTCTTTGAAAATCTGGATACTCTGGAGAACTCCCACCAGGCAGCCGCCGACATTACATTGGAAGCTGCACAGGAAGGCTTAGTAGCACCATTGCATCCGGGGGCACAGCGTTATTACGATGAGCAATAAAGTTTTGGTCGGAGGAGCATGTTTGATTGTGCTCCTTTTTTTCCTGCTTTGGCGAATCCCGGTTGTGCAATTTGATTTCGGGGAAGAGCGCTATTATTTGAAGGAAAAAAGCTTTACTCTGCAATGGATTCATTCAGTCGAAAAAGAGGAATGGCTGGAGTTTTATGAGCAGGACGGAAACAAACTGCTGCTGACGGAAACGAAGTTCAAAACTTATGGTGCGGGTGTGCCTTCTGATGGCGAAATCATTTCGTCAGAAGACGGCTATGTCCATATGAAAATCGGGCGCTCTTTTGCCGATATGAACTTGACTGTATCCCGAAATGCGCAAACGACGATCAAGACGTCGGACAAGGAAATTCCGTTGTACCAATATACGGGGGACTATGAACCGGTAACGATCACGATTGAATTTATTGATCTTTGGGATTATGTAAGGGGGAACAAACTATGACAAAAGACAACCGGGATTTGGATGTTGAAAGCGTCTCAGCCCATGAAGAAGACAAAACCCTCAGCCAGGAAGTGCTGGAAAAGTACGATACAGATGCCAAAGTCCGCAAATTTAAAAACCGCAAATTGGTATTTCTGATTTCAGCGATTGCCATCGCCTATTCAGTTTACCATCTATATGTAACGTTCAATCCGCTTCCAGCCCTCCAGGCACGTTCCATCCACGTAGCCGTCGGGATGGGGCTGGTATTCCTGGTCTATCCCACATTCAAAAAGCAGGATCGCACGAAAATCCCGTTCTACGACTGGATTTTGTTTATCTTCAGCCTTGGAACCGCCGGGTATTTGATGTACGAATACAATGACATCATGACGACGCGCGGCGGAATCCCGAATACGATGGATATCATTTTTGCCATTCTGACGGTTGTGCTGGTACTTGAAGCGGCACGGCGCGTAACCGGCATCATCCTGCCGATACTGGCACTGGTGTTTTTAGCTTATCCATTCATCAGCCATTTTGTCTGGATGCCGGATATGCTGATGACGCGGCCATTCGACCTTGGCGATATTTTCGGCCAGCTCTATCTGAAGACTGAAGGGCTGTATTCGACGGCCATTTCTGCCTCGTTGCAGTTCATCTTCCTGTTCATCCTGTTTGGCGCATTTTTGGCCAAATCGGGGATGGGCCAATTATTTAATGACCTGGCCATGGCCTTAGCGGGCAGCAAGCAGGGAGGACCTGCCAAAGTGGCGGTCATTTCCAGCGGGTTTATGGGCAGCATCAATGGTTCGGCGATCGCCAATGTCGTCGGAACCGGTGCTTTCACCATTCCTTTGATGAAGAAAATCGGCTACAATAAAAACTTTGCCGGCGCCGTAGAAGCAAGTGCCTCCGTGGGCGGGCAGATTTTGCCGCCGATTATGGGGGCGAGCGCATTCATCATGGCAGAAACGACAGGGATCGCTTATGGCACAATTGCCCTTGCGGCTTTATTGCCGGCGGTGCTGTATTTCCTGGGTGTCATCATGCAGGTGCATTTCCGTGCCGGCAAAGAAAACTTAAAAGGCATTCCGAAAGCGGATCTGCCGAGAACCAAAGAAGTGCTGAAAGAAAAAGGCCATTTGTTGCTGCCGATTGTCGGCCTGGTCTTCATGCTTTACACAGGCATGCCAATCGCCTATGCTGCATTTTATACCATCGTTCTGACTGTCGTCGTGGCAGGATTCAGAAAATCAACGCGTATGGGCTTTAAAGATATTCTGGAAGCGATGGAAAATGGTGCACGCCAATCCTTGTCCGTCATGATCGCCTGTGCGGTCGTCGGCATCATCATCGGTGTGGTCAGCCTGACAAGCTTTGGTACCGTCATGACTTCAGCGATTACAAGCTTTGGTGCAGGATCGCTGTTCTGGACCTTGTTCCTGACGATGCTGGCATCGATTGTTCTGGGAATGGGCTTGCCTTCCATCCCAGCTTATATCATCACTGCAACAATGACAGCGCCGGCACTTGCTGAATTCGGCATTCCGGTTCTGGTTGCGCATCTGTTTGTCTTCTATTTCGGGATTTTTGCCAATATCACGCCGCCGGTTGCGCTCGCTGCGTTTGCCGGAGCCGGCATATCCGGAGGCGATCCGATGAAGACCGGCTTGAACGCGCTGCGCCTGTCGATCGCCGGTTTCATTATCCCGTATCTGTTTGTTTATAATCCAGCGATGCTGATGATCGACACAACAGATATCGCGGTCAATGCCACCGAGTTCGCCTTGCCGCCGATATGGGAAATCCTTTCAATTACCGTCACAGCCATCATCGGCATCATCGGGCTTAGCGCGTCTGCAGAAGGCTATTTCCAGACCAAGCTCAATATGCTGTTCCGCATTGTGCTTGGAGCGGGAGCGCTGATGCTGATCGTTCCGGAAACCTTGACGGATATTATCGGCTTGACCATTGTGCTCGGCATTTTCGTCATCAATTTCTTAAAAAGCAAAAAAGAAAATACCGCAGCTGCTGCCTCGTAAATGAGACATATCAGCCGGACAGCAGAACTTTGGCTGTCCGGCTTTTTCTCAATTATGATGTTCGGTTTGCCGGCTGCATGTCTAGCCATGTATGTGTCAGCTAAAAAAGAGTGCAAAGCCGTTGTTGGCAGAACGCTTTTCAGTATCGCCGTTACGCCATTTTTGACAGGAATCACAGAACTGATGGAGTTTACATTCATGTTCCTTTCGCCTATTTTGTACGTTTTCCACGCATTATTGACCGGTGTTTCGGTGATTGGCGCTTATGTTCTAGATGTCCACCACGGATTCGGCTTTTCTGCAGGAGCAATTGACTATGGGCTGGCCACCAATCCACTGATCCTCTTGGCGATGATCCTGTTTGTCGGAGCCAGTTACTTGTTCATCTTCTACTTCCTGATCGTCAAGCTGGACTTGAAAACGCCTAGCCGTGAAGATGAGGATGAGGAAGGTACAGAAAATGCGGATTCCGGCAATAAAACTGTTGATGTCAGAGTGTATAATATGATTGAAGAACTGGGCGGAACCGCTAATATCGTCCCCGTCGATTATTGCACCACGCGCCCGCGCACGACGGTCAAAGATTCAGTTCTTACTGAAGCTTGACTTGGAATTTCTGAACGCCAATGCACCTGCTGTTACAACACCCGTTATTTTTACCAATCTGACCGAATAAAAAGTTACAGTCATGAAAGACGGCTTCCGGAAACGAGCAATAGCTTCCATCCTGCAAGTCGAATAATTAAAGCTGAAAACCAGGAACATCCATCCGTGATCTTCCTGGTTTTTCGCAAGGAGTTGTCAAAATGAAGAAGAGCATATTGATTTCGGGGATTACTATTACAGATGCTGTCGAAAGAAGTTTTGTGGGAGACCTTCTGGTGGAGGATGGAAAAATAAGCCATGCTGCCGAAAAGATCGATTCCAAGGCAGACATCCATATAGATGCAACCTGCAAAAATTGGACAGCGTTCCCTGGGTTTATTGACGTCCATATTCACGGTGCTGCAGGGCATGATGTCATGGATGCGACACCGGAAGCATTGAACAGCTTAGCCAGTACCTTGCCGAAAGAAGGAACGACCAGTTTTTTGGCGACAACAATGACGCAATCGGACAACGCCATTTCAGCGGCCCTGCAGAACATCCAGAAATTTCAGGCGCAGGAGGGGCAGGCTGAAATGCTGGGTGTCCACCTGGAAGGTCCGTTCATTTCATCCAAACGTGCAGGAGCGCAGCCGATTGAGCACATTGCAGTAGCGTCCTATCCACTATTCCGCAAATGGCAAAAACTGAGCGGCAGCCAAATCCGGCTGGTGACGCTCGCTCCCGAAACAAAAAATGGAATGTTGTTCATTAAAAGGCTGATAGGCGATGGCGTGATCGCATCGATCGGCCATTCGGACGCCAGCTTGGAGGAAGTGCAGGCGGCTGTCCGTTCAGGCGCAAGCCATGTGACCCATCTCTACAACCAGATGAGCCCGTTCCATCATCGCAATCCAGGCGTTGTGGGGGCGGCTTTGATGGAGGAGGGCTTAACAGCGGAAGTGATCGTAGATTTTATTCACAGCCATCCCACTTCAGTCGAGCTGGCTTTCCGCCAAAAAGGCGCAGAACGGCTACTACTTATCACCGACGCTATGCGCGCGAAAGGCCTGCCCCCGGGTGTTTATGATTTGGGCGGGAAGGATGTGCAGGTCACCCACAGGGATGCGCGGCTTGCCAACGGAACTTTGGCCGGCAGCGTCTTGACGATGGACCGTGCGGTCAGGAACATCCAATCAATTACCGGATGCAGCCTGAACGAGCTGGTCGCGATGACTTCCGCCAATGCGGCAAAAGAGCTGGGTCTTGCGAATAAAGGTAAGCTAGAGGCAGGTGCTGACGCCGATGTGGCAATCCTCGATGAAAACTTCACTGTCCAAATGACTATATGCAAAGGGACAATCGCCTATACAAAGGAGTGACTGTGATGAAACTGATACGAGTCGAAAACTACGAAGAGATGAGCAGCAGCGCGGCGCACTTGGTGGAACAGCAGGTCCTGAAGAACAGCCATTCGGTGCTCGGGCTTGCAACCGGGTCAACACCGCTCGGACTCTACAAACAACTGATTCGGGGAGCCAGTGAACGAGGAATTTCCTATCGGCATGTCCGAACCGTGAATTTGGATGAATACCGCGGCCTGTCGGGCGACCATCCGAACAGCTACCGCCATTTTATGGACGAAAAACTGTTCCGGCATATCGATATCTCATTGGAAAACACCCATATTCCAAATGGCAAAGCTTTGCCGGTAGAAGCAGAATGCCGTCGTTATGAGGCATTGATTGATGAAATGGGACCGCCTCATCTTCAGATTCTTGGCATGGGGACAAATGGCCATATCGGCTTTAACGAACCGGGTACCCCGGAGAATAGCTTGACCCATTGCGTGCAGCTCGAAGAATCCACGCGAAACAGCAATGCACGCTTTTTCAGCGACAGTGACAGAGTGCCGACACACGCCATCACGATGGGGATCCAGTCAATCTTGAAAAGTGAACAAATTCTCCTTTTGGCTTCCGGTAAAAAGAAAGCGCAAGCGGTAAAGCGGTTTTTGGATGGCCAGGTCAGTGAAGATTTTCCCGCTTCATTTTTATGGAAACACAATCATGTTACACTGATTGTAGACCGGGAAGCTTACAGCCTGGCTGCGGCAAAAGAAGAGTGAAATCTGTGCTGGACAAACAATCGCCGATTCCGATTTACATTCAAATAGAAGAACAGCTGAAGCAGCAAATTCGGCAAGGCGACTTTCCCATTACTACAGCCATTCCCTTTGAACGCGAGCTGACCGAGCGCCAGTCGCGATCACCAATCTGGTCAATGATGGCTTATTGTACAGGGGAAAAGGGCGCAGCACGTTTGTGGATTCTCCGAAAATCGAATAGCCACTGAACGGCTTGACGAGCTTGACTGAGGACAAGCGGGTGGCCATCGAATGCACCTGTTTGCCGGTTGGGCTTTTTCCGAGTTTGAACCAGGATTCGTTTCATGGGTCACTGTATGCAATAATTGAAAATGACCAGCAGCACATACCGGGCTGACCGCTACAAATTCACGACCGATATCCATAGATAACAAAAGAGGAGAAATAGACATGATTGAAAAAAACTACACGATCACCAGCGACGAAGGGCTCCACGCCCGGCCGGCATCAAAATTAGTAGGAGCGGTGTCACCGTTCTCTGCAGACGTGAAAATGCTGTATAAAGAAAGAGAAGTCAATTTGAAGTCCATCATGGGCGTCATGTCACTCGGCGTCTCAAAAGGCAATAGCATCAAAATCACAGCAAATGGCAGCGATGAGGAATCCTTAATGGCCAAAGTCGATGAAATGATTGTGGCTGAAGGGCTTGGAATAGCGTAAGCAGTTGATCTGGAGTGGAGTTGAAATGCTAAGCGGTTATTTCAAGCAGGCTCAGGAACGCCTGGAGCTTGTCGAGAAAAAGGAAAAGTAAGCGATGCTTGCCCTTGCCGCGGCCGGAAAAGTGGTGGACGCAATTCGGGCGGCGGATCATCGAATTGTTCGGATGCGGCCATTCGCATATTGTGACGGAAGAAGTGTTTTACCACGCGAGCGGATCGATGCCAATCAAGCCGATTTTGCGGCAGGTTTTTTGAAAGAGCAGGATTTCCGTGCGGTCCGACATCCAGGGTTGTCGGAGCAGCGATCTTCAACGCCATTTTCGCAGAAACCACCAAGAGAATGGCCGATGCCGGCTTGGCGCCGCCGATTTTCCTGATCGGCAAGTACCACGAGCGGATTTCGCTGCTGTCTTTAAAATTTTTAGCGCACGGCAGAGACCTTCTGCGGTGCTTTTTTTGTGCGTTCAGGGGTAAATCTGGGTGAGCGACCGTAAATTCTTTTGAACGACCGCCAATCACAATATACTGCAAGCAATCAAGGAAATAGGTACAAAAAAACCAGCCGCTGCGGCTAGGCAGGGCTGGCTTGATAGCTATACTCTTATACAACGCCAATCAAAATAGGAGTTGCCAGCAATACAATGCTGAATGTCCATATGATGGCAAACGAATAACGGATGTGGTGATTCCTCCGGTGTTGGCTTATAGGGAATAAAGTTAGTTTTATTGCTGAGTGATATTCACCTATTTGGAGAAAATAGACGAAAGAATAAATGGAAAGGAATATTTTGTCGCACGGCAGCGCCCTTGTGCCGTGCATCTTTGGGCAATCAGGGTTGAACGACTGTAAATCGGCGTGAACGACTGCAAATTTTTCTGGGCGACTGCAAATCTCGCTGAGCGACTGCAAATTTTTTTGAACGACTGCAAATCCCGCTGAACGACTGCAAACGCAAAAAGGGACGAAATTGTCTGCCCTCTCAACAAGCAAAAAGCATCCCCCGCGCAAAAACGCAGAGGATGCTCTCTTTATTCAGCAGATAACTCGCTTTCAGTTACCCATTTATGATTGGTGACAGCTTCATTGCTGTCGGTGGTGTTGAAGTCGACCATGTAGACGGTGGTTTCTTCGACCGAGTCGATGATCGAAGTGGCTCCCCTCATACCTTCCATATGATCTTCGGCAATGATTATTTCATCCCCAACTGAAAGGGGGGTAGCGCCCGCCTCTTCAAGCTCTTCGTGGATGACCCATTTATGGTTTTCAATCGGTTCGCCACCGGTAGTCGGTGTAAAGCTCAAGGAGTATACGGTTGTATCATAAGCACCGACGACAGTCGCTTCAGCGCCATCCATGCCCGGCATGTGATCAGCATTCATAATGACTTTGCTTCCGACTTCAAACTTTGGATTTTCGGCTTCCGCCAATCCTTCCGGCACTTCGCCCGAGCTTGAATGTTCCATGCCTTCGTGTCCCATATCTTCGTCCATTTCATCCGCATCTTCATCCATGGCTTCGTCCATTTCTTCAGTCATATCGACCTGGTTGTCAGGGTCGGCCGGGTTCATCGAGTCTTCTTCTGTATCGCCACAGGCTGCCAGCGTAATCGCGGTCAATACTGACATCGTCATCAGCATAAATTTGTTCTTTGTCATTGAAATCCCTCTTTCATTAGCTTAGTCTCTATACTGTACCCAAATATTGTGCAAATGTTGTGCAGAATCTGCACAAAAAATCAAAACTTTTCTTGTACAATAGAACATAATTGACCGACAGGAGGATGAAGGAAATGAACAGAAAATGGATATGGGCTCCTTTGGTGACTGGGGTGCTGCTTGCAGGTTGTGGAGAGAAAGAAGTGCCGGAACCACCAAACGCAGAAACTGCTGCGGATGTTGAAACAACTGAAGCCAACCAAGATGCAGAGGATTTTGAAGTGGCATTCGAAGGGCGGTTTGATCATGTCCACGGGATGGGCTTCATTGAAAATGAGGAAGGGCTTTATTTTGCAACGCATCAAGGCCTGAAAATTTACCGTGATGGGGAGTGGATGGAAACCAACGACCATTTCCATGATTACATGGGCTTTAACGCAGTGGACGATGGTTTTTATACTTCGGGACATCCGGGACCCGGCTCGATGATGCAGAATCCGATCGGCATACAGCGCAGCAAGGATGGCGGCCGGTCACTGAATCATATGGGCTTCGAAGGTGAAACCGATTTTCATGGAATGGCGGCGGGCTATCGCAGCCACCACCTGTTTGTTATGAATCCACAGGGAAATTCACAGATGGGACCGGGGTATTTCCGCAGCGAAGATGAAGGGAAAGAATGGCAAGAGGTGGATGGAGCGGGACTGCAAGGCGAAATTTCTTCTTTTGCCATGCACCCAAGTGATTCACAATTGATTGCTGCAGCGACGACTGCTGGAGTTTTCCTATCGGAAGACGGCGGTGACAGCTTCACGTTGCTGACGGAAGATGAAATTTACGGAACTGCCGTGTTCTTCAGCGAAGAAGAGCTGTATTATGCAACTTATGGCACACAAGCAGAGCTTATCGAGTATACTTGGAAAAATGGCGGACAGCAGGCGCTCGAATTGCCTGACATGCCGGAAGACGGCATCATGTACTTCGCACAAAATCCGTCCAATAGGGATGAGTTCGCCATCTATACGGCAGCTGGCCATGCTTTTATTTCGGAAGATGGCGGAGGCACCTGGGATCAAATCTTGAATGCCGGCCAAGTAGAGTAACGGAGAGACATGTTTTGTAACGGCGGAGGTCCCTATGTTCAATAAATTATCTTTGAAAATCGGTTTGTTGTTTTTTATCTTTATCTTAATTATTGAAGCGTTCCTATTTTCAACGCTTTATTTCACCCTGGTCAATGAACGCGTCGATGAAGTGATGGAAAGTCTATTGGCGCGGGGCGAAACGCACAGCGATGTGCTGGAAGACAGCTTCGAGGAGATGACATTGGAACATGTTGGCATGATGGAATCAGCCACCGATTTTATTGTCGTCATTACAGATGAGACGGGCGATATTTTGGTCAATTCGGATGCTCTGGAATCGGAAATGCTGGAAGTGTTGGCGCATACTGATTTTGAAGCGGTGCCGATTGAAGGGGAAATGATCGAAGAAAATTGGCAGGACAAGCGCTATATCGCGACTGACAGCCCCATTACGATTGATGGGGTGCATGAAGGCCATATCTTCATGTTTGCGCCGACCGATCAGATCGAACGCATCATCGACCATCTGAAAAACCAGTTTCTCCTGGTCGGCATCATCACCGTTCTTTTGACTGTCGTCACGATCCTGATGCTGTCGCGGCTCATCACCTTGCCGCTGATCCGCATGAAGGAAGCGACCGAGCAATTGAGCCAGGGCAACAACCAAGTCGACTTGACGAATGAACGCAATGACGAGCTCGGGGAGTTGGCGAATGCCATCACCAAATTATCGACGGATCTTGACCGGCTGAAAAATGCCCGTAATGAATTCCTGTCGAGCATTTCACACGAATTACGGACGCCGTTGACCTATATCAAAGGCTATGCCGATATTCTGGTCCGGCCGGACACGACCGAGCGAGAGCGAGAGGAATACATGGGCATCATCCGTGAAGAGGCGGCCCAGTTGACGGTGCTGGTCGGGAACTTATTCGATTTGGCGAAGTTGGACCGCAATCAATTCACGATTGAAAAACGGGACGTCTTTATTGCGGAACTCTTGAAGTCGGTCGCGGTTCTGGTCAGACCAACCTTTGATGAAGAGAAGATTGAGCTGGCGATCAGCTGTAGCGAAAAACTGCAGGCTTCCATCGACCCTGAACGCATTCAGCAGGTGCTGCTGAACATTCTCGACAACGCCCGCAAGCATTCGTCTGCAGGCGATCGAGTGACGGTGGAATGCTGCGAGGAAATGGACGGCATCTCCATCCGCATCAGTGATGAAGGGCAGGGAATTTCTAAGGAGGAGCTGCCCTTCGTCTTTGACCGGTTGTATCGAGTGGAAAAATCGAGATCGCGCGAACGGGGCGGTTCAGGGCTCGGCTTGGCGATTGCCAAGGAAATCGTTGAATCGCATGGCGGACGGATCCGCATCGACAGCCAGTTCGGCAAAGGAACGGCTGTCACGATCCGATTGAAAAGGGGTGGAGACCATTCATAAAGTGTTGCTGGTGGATGATGAAAAACGAATGCTCGATCTGGTGGCGCTTTATTTGCGGCCGCATGACTATGCCTGCACAAAAGCGAGCAGCGGTAAACTGGCGCTGGAATTGCTGAACAAAGAGGCTTTTGATCTGGTGCTGCTGGACATCATGATGCCCGACATGGACGGCTGGGAAGTATGCCGCGAAATCCGCAAATTTTCCAATGTGCCGATCATCATGCTGACGGCTCGTGAGCAGCAGGAAGATATCGTCAAAGGCCTGCGCCTTGGCGCGGATGATTACATGACAAAGCCTTTTGGTGAAGAGGAATTGCTGGCGCGGATGGAAGCCCTTCTGCGCCGCAGCATTCCCGCAAAACGTATTGAATTGAAAGGCTTGATATGGGAAGAGGACCGTTTCGAGTTGAGCTACAACCACGCGCCGATTCGCCTGACACCCAAAGAGTTTTCAATGCTCGGCCTCCTGATGAAGAACCCGAATAAAGTATTCGAGCGCGACCGACTGCTGGAACTAGTATGGGGCTTCGACTCGGAAACAGAAGGCCGCACAGTCGATTCGCATGTACGCAACATCCGCGAAAAAATTCGTCAGGCCGGCTTTCCTGTCGATGAACATTTCCAGACGGTATGGGGCATCGGCTATAAATGGGTCAATTAAAAAACCGCTGCAGATTTTTCTGCAGCGGTTTTTTTGCGCGTGGCAGTGTTCGTTTGCCATGCTTTTTGTGCATTTGATGTTGAATGGTTGTGGGAAATCCACGTCTCTTTTCGGTGGGGCGTTATTTCGGCTGAACGACCACGAACCGGCAGAATCACCCATTAGCTGAATTCTGAGTCGAGTGCATATAAATTCCCGGGACCACGTGTTTTCCAGTGGGCCACACATACTCTGCCTTTAAAAACACCAAAACCTAAATCAAGCGCTTGCCCGATACCGACCGCGCGGCATGAATGCCGCTTGCTGCAGCACCAATTGTTCCGCCGCCGGGGAAAATATGATCGCCGCACACGTAGAGGTTCGGCAAGCCGGAATGATGCGAAATGGAATTGAACAGGGCGGCGTCCAAAGTTTGGGGGAAGCCGCCGACCAGGCCATTCGTCCGTCCGGCAAAACGCTCCCAGGCTTTGGGGGCACCGCTTTCCATATGGACGATGGCTTCGCGGAATTCAGGGACAGGCCCTTGGATGGCCTGGAGCATACGCTCCGTTAAGACCGTCCGCGTGTTTTCATATTTTTCCTGGCTGTCCCATTCCTGTATGCGCGAATGCGTGGAAATCGTTACGGTCTGGAAGCCTTCAGGAGCGCGCAGCTCATCGCCGGGAACAGACGAAGACATGAAGAAATGGCCCCCTTCAGCAAGCCCATCGCCTGTAGAAATCTGGCGGAATGGCGGCAGGGGCTCTTTCAGCTTTGTTGAATCAACTGCCAAATACAGCGTCAGCGTTGTCCAGGTTTCTCCGGCAATGCCGTCGCGCAAAGAAACTTTCAGCTTGGCCACCAGTTCGGGTGCCAAAATCTTCGGCAATTGCTGGATTGGTACGTTCAAGACGACATCTGTCGCTTCGTAGACATTGCCGCGGTGATCGGTCGCGACCCATAAATCGCCCCGCCGTTCCAACTTTTCGAGGGTACGCCGCTTTTTCAGCACACCGCCGTTTTCCTTCAGGCTGTCGCCCATCAATTCAGAAAAACGGTATAGGCCGCCAGGAACGTAATAGGCTCCTTCGTGGTAAATATCAAGCGCCACCGCGGACAATAAATACGCTACGTCTTCGCTGCCGGTCTGCATGCTGTCGATCAGCAGGCCGTCAAGCATATGGCGAAACTCCTGCAAGTCACCAAGTCCATGCTTTTTCAGCCGCTGGCCCAAGGTTTGATTAAAGAAAGGCAGGAGCTTAACGTGTTTGGGGCGCATGGATTTCGTCAGGAACGCCCACTCGTTTGCCGTTGCAGGAGGCAGAGCGGGGAGCGGGTCCATCAGCGTCCGGACAATGGCCGCAGTGTGGTGGATTTCCTTGTAGAACGCGCGGATCCCATCGCTGTGCTGGGGGAAATACGCCGCAATGCCGTCGACATGGCGTGCGCGGTCTTTATGGAATACGAACGTCGCTTCTGGGTGGACCATTTCCATGACACGCTCGAGCGGTTCGATGGCCATCGGTTTGCCGAGAAAACGGAAGACACGGTTGTGGATGCCGCCTGGTTCGAGGCCCATTCCGAGCGTTGCGCCAGCGGGGAATAAATACTTATTGCGTTTGAATTTGCCGGCACAGCCGCCGAGCTCCGAGGAGGCTTCCAGCAGCGTCACCGGCCATCCCGCTTTTGCGAGAAGTGAACCTGCTGTCAATCCACCGATGCCAGCGCCTATCACCAATACTGTTCGTGCCATCCGAATTCACTCCTTAGATTGTTGCTTATAAGAATTTAACTTTTAGCTGTTGATTTTGTTTAGGGGCTAAACGGCAGCCAGCCCCTCGAGTTGCTTCAGCCGCTTTTCTACTATTATGGCGAAAAACCTCTAACCCTGCCAACACAAAAGCCCGGTTGCAGGAAATTTCCCTGCAACCGGGCTTTTGAAAAAAATTATGCTACGCTATGGCAAGCTTCTGCGCATTTTGCACAAGCTTCTGCACATTTCTGGCAGTGGTCATGGTCGTGTTTTGCACATTCTGCTCCGCACGCTTCACAAATTGCTGCGCAAGCCTTCGCCAGTTCTGCAACGAATGGGGAGTTGCGGGTAATGGCATGCTCCAAATACGCGCAGATGTCCGCGCATTCGCGGTCCAGGCGAATACATTGTGCCATCATCTTTACATCGTCTTCCTGTAAGCATGCGTCAAAACAATGGTTGCACGCTGCTGCGCAATCGTGCAAGGTTTTAATCAGTTCTGCATGTTGTTCATGTGCCATCAATAAAACCTCCAGTTTCAGATTTTGTTGCTTCTCTCTTTTGTTTCCCTTTAGGTTGCCAACTAAACGAAAAGTGAGAAACTTCACAAAAGCTGCACAATCAGTTTTTCGATGGATTTGTTAATGTGCGCAGCTGCTCATCGTATTCCTCTTTGCTGATTTCGCCGTTAACATACCTCTGGCGCAACGCCTCAACCGCTTTGTTTGATTCACTTGGCTCAGTGCTCGCAGCTTTTTTGCGTGCTTTGATCAGGGTGAACCACAGAATTATCCCAAGTGCAGCCAACAAAACGATAAACCCAACGGCGATGGTGATGCCAAGTGCCTGATTGCCCGGTGTGAAAAATTCTCCCATTGTCCTCAACTTCCTTTCTTTAATGAATTCTTATCGCCTTACCGATCGTTCATCCAAGTTCTTCATGCGTTTATGAAACTCTTCCTCGCTGATTTCACCATTGGCATACTGTTCTTTCAGTAGCTCCGATTGTTTGTTTTGCGGAGGCAAAATGTCGCGGGGCATTCCTTTTCGGCTGGTGTAGATTACCAATCCAATAAATGCAATCACCAGAAACACCAAGAACAGCAGCATCCACAGGTATAAGGGAATTCCCGGATCCATGGAATTCACATCGACAGCTTCCATGCTTTTCACACTCCTCCCCGGAATGGGTCCACGCATCTATTATGGTTCTATTTTACACGTTCTGCCCACTGAATATCAGAGGGAATGTACAATTAAGAAAGCAATAAAATCGGGATGGAAAATTATGATATTTATGTTACGATATGTCTACACAGAAAAAGGAGGCATTTCTATGTTCGTACATAAAATTGACGAGGACCTATCACTCAAGCTCCAGGAAATGAGCGATGCAGAACGGATTTTCGAGCTCACCGATGCTTCACGGGATTACTTGAAAGAATGGCTGCCATGGCTGGATTTCACTACTGAATTACAGGACACCAAAAACTTCATCCAATCCGGCAGCAGCAATTTTGTCGAGGGCAAAAGCCTGGGCGCTGTTATCCTTTACAAAGGCGAAATCGCCGGAATCGGTGGCTTCAACAACATCAATCATGCCAACAAAACTGCTTATATCGGCTACTGGCTTGGCCAGGAATACCAAGGCAAAGGAATCATGACACGTGTCGCTAAGGCTTTGACCGATTACGCGTTAAACGACCTCAAGCTCAATAAAGTCGAGATCCGCGCAGCAGTCGAGAACCACAAAAGCCGTGGCATTCCCGAGCGGCTCGGCTATATCGAAGAAGGCACCATTCGCCAGGCCGAATGGCTGTACGACCGCTACGTCGACCACGTGGTTTATGGGATGCTGGCCTCTGAGTGGAAATAAGAAAAGCGGAAGCGCCTGTTCAGCTCTGACAGGGGTAAGATGATCTGGCGAAGCGGCATGTTTTCAGCCGCACAGCCAGCGCGGCTTACATCCCGAAGAGCTAGGCGCTGGAGTCTGGACAACAAAGAAAAGCGGAAGCAGCCGTTTAGCCCCGACAAGCGCTGGAAGCCTTGCCTGTAATGGCGTTCTTCAGCCATTGCGGGAAAGGCTGAAGCGACTCGAGGGGCTGGCTGCTGGAGTCTGGACAAAGAAAAGCGGAAGCGCCTGTTCAGCTCTGACAGGGGTAAGACGATCTGGTGAAGCGGCATGTTTTCAGCCGCACAGCCAGAGTGGCTTACATCCCGAAGAGCTAGGCGATGGAGTCTGGACAAAGAAAAGCGGAAGCGCCTGTTCAGCTCTGACAGGGGTAAGACGATCTGGCGAAGCGGCATGTTTTCAGCCGCACAGCCAGAGTGGCTTACATCCCGAAGAGCTAGGCGCTGGAGCTGGACAACAAAGAAAAGCGGAAGCACCCGTTTAGCCCCGACAAGCGCTGGAAGCCTTGCCTGTAATGGCGTTCTTCAGCCATTGCGGGAAAGGCTGAAGCGACTCGAGGGGCTGGCTGCTGGAGTCTGGACAAAGAAAAGCGGAAGCGCCTGTTCAGCTCTGACAGGGGTAAGACGATCTGGCGAAGCGGCATGTTTTCAGCCGCACAGCCAGCGCGGCTTACATCCCGAAGAGCTAGGCGCTGGAGCCTGGACAAAGAAAAGCGGAAGCGCCTGTTCAGCTCTGACAGGGGTAAGACGATCTGGCGAAGCGGCATGTTTTCAGCCGCACAGCCAGCGCGGCTTACATCCCGAAGAGCTAGGCGCTGGAGCTGGACAACAAAGAAAAGCGGAAGCACCCGTATAGCTCCTACAAGCACCTATACAGCATACATACCCATAATAAAACTAAGCAAAGCAGCCCTCCCGCTGCTTTGCTTTTTTCGAAATGAGCGTAGAATACAAAGTAATAACAGGTTTATATTGGACTGGAGGGAATGCACGTGGAAAGTAGCATCTCCATCAACAAGCTCGGCAAAAAATACGGCAAAACGACGGTGCTCCATGAAGTGGATCTGCAAATTGCAGGCGGGGAGATTTTCGGGTTGATTGGGCCGTCGGGTTCTGGGAAAACCACCTTGGTAAAGATGATCGTCGGCATCGATTCGCCGAGCGGCGGAACAGTGGAAGTGCTCGGGAAACGGGTGCCAAATCTGTCGTTGCTTCAAGAAATCGGCTACATGGCGCAATCGGACGCACTGTATCCGGAATTGACCGGCAGGGAAAACTTACGCTTTTTCGCTTCGCTGTACAAAATGAAACGATCGGTTTTGAAAGAAAGGGTCGCCTATGCGGCAGATTTGGTTCAGCTGACCGATGAGTTGGGCAAGAAAGTCTCTGCTTATTCAGGTGGCATGAAACGGCGGCTGTCGCTGGCAATCGCTTTGGTCCATGATCCAAAAATCCTGATCCTGGATGAGCCGACCGTCGGCATCGACCCGGAGCTGCGGCTGTCGATCTGGAGTGAATTGATGCTTTTGAAGATGGAGCAGGGCAAGACTATCATCGTGACGACACATGTCATGGACGAAGCGGAAAAGTGCGACCGCATTGCCATGGTCCGTGAAGGCGGGATCCTGGCTGCCGGAACCCCGGACGAATTAAAGGCGGCATATGGTGCGGCTGATTTGGAAGGCGTCTTTTTGCAGGCGGGGAGGGATGCACGATGAGAATTCTGGCATTGATCCAACGCATCATGCTGCAGCTGCTGCGCGACAAGCGGACGATGGCGCTGCTGTTTTTCGCGCCACTTATTGTACTGACTTTGATGTATTTCTTTTTTAATGGCGACAATGAAAATCCTCAGCTCGGGGTTATAGGAGGCAATGATCCGCTCATCGCTGCTTTGGAAAATGCGTCGATTGATGTAGTTTCCTATAATGATGCTGATCAGCAAACCATCATCACGGATGAGCTCGATGGTTTGCTGGAAATCAACGAAGGCGGCTTTCGGGTCACGTTGGAAAATAATGACCCGAGCACTTCCCGGGCGTTATTGATGCAGGTCACTCAGGCGGCAGCCATGCAAGCCGGGGGAGAGGCGCCTGCCAGCATTGATACGGAATACATTTATGGTGACGCGGAAACAGAATTCTTTGACGTATTGGGACCGATACTGGTCGGTTTTTTCGTCTTCTTTTTCGTGTTTTTGATTTCGGGGATCGGTTTGCTGAAAGAGCGAGTGTCGGGAACCTTGGAACGGTTGCTCGCGACGCCGATCCGGCGCTGGGAAATTGTCCTGGCCTATCTGACCGGCTTTGGTATTTTCGCCATCATCCAGACCATCATCGTCGTGTTCTATTCGATTCAAGTATTGGATATGATCATGGTCGGCCAGGTTTGGCACGTCATTATCGTTAACCTGCTGCTGGCTTTGGTAGCATTGTCCCTCGGCATTCTGCTATCAACTTTCGCATCTTCAGAATTTCAGATGGTCCAGTTTATCCCGATCGTTGTCATTCCGCAAATCTTTTTCGCGGGGATCATCCCGCTCGAAGGCATGGCCGATTGGCTGCAGAACATCAGCCGCATCATGCCGCTGTACTATGCGGCCGATGCCCTGAAAGCCATCATGTACAGAGGGGAAGGCTTAGTGGATGTATACAGCAACCTGCTGGCACTCGCTGCTTTTGCGGCGGTTTTCATTTTCCTGAATATCATCGCCTTGAAGCGCTACCGGAAGTTATGAAATAAAAGAGGGCTGTTCACTTTGGTGAATGGTTTTTCTGTGTATTGAGGCTTTGCTTCTGATGATTTTTTAGGTGAAAGCAGCTGGCTTAATAAAATCAGCAATTCCAGTTAGTGAAAAGCAGTGCGCGCACTGCTTCCTTTTGCGGGCTTGAAATGGGGTGTGATAGGGGAATGTGAGTTTGGCCGCATGAGTATGTGTAGCGAGGTAGAAGGTTGAGGTAGAGAGATGGAAAGTTGCTGTAGAGGGGTGGGAAGTTCATGTATAGATTGAAAACTTTCATGTAGCCACACAAAATCCTTATAGGAACTCCAAACCTTCATGTAGAAACTACAAAACCTCACTTAGAACCTGGAATCCATCACATAGAAACCCAAAATCTCCATATAGAAAAATGAAGTCCGTGTAAGAATCCAAAAGGTTCAGGTAGCAGGCTCGAACGGTCATGTAGAACTCCGAAACTTTCATGTAGCCACACAAAATCTGTGTAAGAATGTTGATCTTTCATGTAGCCAACTAAAATCTTTACTTTGAAACCTCAAACCATCATCTAGAAACCCGGACCATTCACATAGAATTCAAAAATCCTTTCTAACAGCTACCTCTATCGGACGACATTTGGTAAAATTAGCATGCAGGGAAAATTTAAATTATTTACAGTACCTAAAGGAGAGAAAATAGCATGAAATACTTTTTAATTGGAATCTTAATCGTCTTGGCTGGCGTGCTGGTTGCTTATTTGACGAACGATTGGTCATTGGTTTTCGTTATTAGCGGCCTGGCTGCCGGCATCGCATTGATTTGGGGTGTATTGGCGCTTGGAAAAGGCAAGAACAAGTCGACAAGAACGACGAGTTCAGAAAAGCGTCGGGAAAAGCAGCAGCGCGTGACAAAAATGAAGAACGCGGTATTAGTAGCTGTGCCGAATATCATCGCAGTCATCGTCAACTTGACGATGATTTCATAAAGCGGATGGGGTGAGGAGTTGTTAGGGTATTACAGCAGATTGTCATCGGAAGTGTATGATCTCGATAAGCCGATCGGCAGTTCATTCGGTGACATCGAATATTACCTGGAGCGCTTGGCTTCGTGCAAAGGGCGCATCCTGGAGCCGGCAACGGGAACTGGGCGCTTGCTCGTGCCGCTGCTGGAACAGGGATTCCAGGTCGACGGTTTTGACGTTTCTGACGAGATGCTCGAAGTGTGCCGCACCAATTGCAAAGAGCGGGGATTAGCACCGGAATTGTTTGCCGGAAAAATGGAATCGTTCACGATCAATGCAAAGTACGCAGCGATCGTCATTCCAACTGGAACGTTCCTTTTGCTCCACGAACGCGAAAAATCGCTTCAGGCTTTGCAGAATTTCCATCGCCATCTGGAGACAGGCGGCCGTTTGATTGTCGATTTGCATGTACCAGCCGTTATCGAACTCGAGAAAACTTCGACTCGGACTTGGCAGGCTGCTAACGGCGATACGCTGACCGTGGAAAGCAAGAAAATCGAAGTTGACTGGATCCGGCAATATTTCGTTTCGCAGGGGCGCTATGAACGCTGGCGTGAAGGCCGGCTGGTCGAGACCGAACTTGAGCGTTACCCCATGCGCTGGTATGGCGTCGAGGAATTCAAGGCAATTCTGGAAGGGGTCGGCTTCAGCGACATCAGCATTTCAACCGGCTATCGATATGGGGAGTGCCCGGAAAACACCGATTCCCTCATTACTTTTGAAGCGATGAAATAGAAAAAACGAGGCGGATTGCGCCTCGTTTTTTTATGGTCAAAAATAGCTTTTTAAAAATATTTCCGCTTTTCTTTATTGTCCAGGCTCCAGCGCCTAGCTCTTCGGGATGTAAGCCACTCTGGCTGTGCGGCTGAAAACATGCCGCTTTGCCAGACCGGCTTACCCCTGTCAGAGCTGAACAGGCGCTTCCGCTTTTCTTTGTCCAGCTCCAGCGCCTAGCTCTTCGGGATGTAAGCCACTCTGGCTGTGCGGCTGAAAACATGCCGCTTTGCCAGACCGGCTTACCCCTGTCAGAGCTGAACAGGCGCTTTCGCTTTTCTTTATTTATCCCCGATTTAATTCCACTGCATCCCAAATCAGCCGCTTCAGCACATCGCTCTGGATTTCATCGGTTCGGTTCAGCCGAACATGGCGCATTTTATTGCCGTCGCCTTCCAGCAGATTGGACTCGTCACGAAGCTCCACGCCCCGGTAAAAGCCGAAGTTGACATGGCCTTTGGCGGTCTGCATATAGCATACGAGGCCTTCCTTGGCATAGCTCGGATTGGCCCATTTAAAGCCCTCGTCCATTTCCGGATAAGCTTCGAACACCAATGTGCGCAGCTGCGCCACGATTTCCTGCGTAGGACTTTCCAGCCCCTCGATAAATCGATCTACTTGCGGATCTTTAATCGGATGCATAGACGGACTCCCCTTAATTCGTTTTGGATGATACTAGTAAAAACCGTACATCTTGCTGGGTTAAGTTGAACCAATAATGCTTTTTGCGTGCATCGAACAGGGTCGACTGCTGCGGTGCGAGCTCGGTGCGATCGCCTTCGACTTCCACCGTCAACACTCCATCCACGACGAATAAAAACTCATAGCCGCTGTGGGCAAAGGCATTACCCTCTGAATCACCTGGCTTTAAAGTGACCAGCATCGGCACGAAGCTGGCTTCTTTCACGCCATGCGATAAATCCTGGTAATAAAATTGTTCGAGGCGCGTGGCCCAATCGATTCTCTCGGCTTCGTTCGTGAAAAACAGGCTGGGATCGACGTTCAGGGCATCTGCTATTTTGCGCAACGACTCCAGCGTCACGCTTGATTTGCCGCGCTCGACCTGCGACAGGAAGCTGATGGAGACATCGGTCTGCTCTGCCAGCTCCTTCAAGGTCATGTTGCGTTCCTTGCGAAGGCTTTTTAATGTAAGCCCAATTGTTCCATCTGACATGCAGAACCCCCACTTTGCTAAATGTTCTGCCCTCATCATACCGTACATGTGCCGGAAAATAAAATTACCGCAGGTTATTGACAGAATATTGTTAACTGCTAAACTGTTGAAAAGGGAGAATTAAAGTGTCACTTCAATTTATTCGCAAGGGGGAAAATAGGATGGATAAAAAGCAAACACGCAAAGTATTAACGGCAAGTCTCGTGGGGAGTTCGATTGAATGGTTTGATTATTTCTTGTACGGCACAATGGCGGCATTGGTTTTCAACCAATTGTTTTTCGTCAATGAAGATCCAACGGTCGGGCTGATGCTCGCTTATGCATCTTTCGCGCTATCATTCTTTATCCGTCCATTCGGCGGCATCATCTTCAGCCATATCGGCGACCGCATCGGCCGCAAAAAAACTTTGGTCATCACTTTGAGCTTGATGGGATTTGCGACATTCGCGATGGGGCTCCTGCCGACCTATCAGGCAATCGGCGTCGCGGCACCGATCCTGCTGATTACGCTTCGCTTGATCCAGGGAATTGGCATTGGTGGTGAATGGGGTGGGGCATTATTGCTCGCGACCGAATACGCACCACCTGAAAGACGCGGATTTTTCGGCAGCATCCCGCAGATGGGAGTCACCATCGGAATGGTTATGGGAACCTTGGCGTTATACATCATGACTTTATTGCCGGAAGCGGCGTTCATGAGCTGGGGCTGGCGCGTGCCGTTTATCCTGAGTGCATTCCTGGTGGTCTTTGGCTTGTGGATCCGTAAAGGCATTGATGAAACACCGGAATTTAAGGCAGTTCAGGCATCCGGTGAAATTCCGAAGCTGCCGATCGTCGATACCCTGAAATACCATTGGCGTGAAGTGCTGATCGCCATCGGTGCCAAGGTTGTCGAAACGGCTCCATTCTATATTTTCAGTACATTCGTAGTGTCATATGCGACAACAAACCTCGAATTCTCGAGAACAGCCACGTTGGTGGCAGTCATGATCGCGACTATCATCACGACAATTTTGATTCCCATCATGGGTGCATTATCCGACCGTGTCGGACGCAAAAAAATGTACGTCACCGGATCAGTGGCGATGGGTTTGTTCGCCTTCCCGTATTTCTGGATGTTGCAGCAAGGTTCTGTAACATTATTGATCATCGCGACCATCATTGGGCTTGGCATCATCTGGGCGCCGATCACAGCGGTTCTCGGCACGATGTTCTCGGAAATCTTTGATGCTAAAGTGCGCTATACTGGGGTGACATTGGGCTATCAGATCGGTGCGGCCTTAGCGGGCGGAACGGCGCCTTTAGTTGCGACATTCCTGTTGGCAACATTCGATAATTCCTATGTGCCGGTGGCGCTTTACATTATGCTGACTGCCGTCATTTCGCTGCTGTCCATCTGGGCAGTGAAGGATTTGAGCGGCAGACAGGTTGAGCCTGAACCAAAACTAGTAGTAAAAGAAAGCCGTGTTTAAGAAAATATAACTTTTAGCTCGTCAAATAATGTCTAAACTACAGCGCCCAGAATCAATGGGCGCTTACGCTTTTCTTAGGAGGATATCCATGCTTATCATCAACGAACAACAAATTCAGCAGCACTACCATATGGCCGATGCCATCCGTGATGTAACGGACATGCTCCGTGCCAAGCAGCAGGGCCAGATCAACAGCCCGCATCGCACCGTTCTCGATTTTCCGGAACGGCAGGCATCAGCGCTTTATATGCCGAGTGCCGATATGGCGAATAAAATCTCAGGCGTTAAAATTGTCACCATCTTCCCCGAAAATCCGGCACAGGGCAAGCCGACCACCCAAGGCGTCATCTTGCTGTCCGACGGTGACAATGGCGAGCATGTCGCGATGATGACCGCTTCGTATTTAACGCGATTGCGCACAGGCGCGCTCAGCGGGATCGCTACAGACTTGTTGGCGCGCAAAGAAAGCCGAGTGCTTACAGTCATCGGAACCGGTGCGATGGCGTTTGAGCAGGTACTGGGCGTACTGGCGGTACGGCCGATCGAAAAGATTATCCTGGTCAACCGGACTCCGGAAAAAGCGGAGCGCTTTGGCGAAAGCCTCATAGCATTCGGCATCGAAATTCCGTACACCGTTGAGACTATCGTCTCGTCAGCTGTTCAGCAGGCAGATATCATTTGCTGTGCGACACGTTCGAAAGAACCGGTCTTTAATGGAGAAGATTTAAAACCAGGTACCCACATCAACGGCGTCGGCTCCTATTTGCCGAGCATGCGCGAAATGGACGAAACGACCATCCTGCGTGCCGACAAAATTGTTGCAGATGACGTGGCCGGCGTCAAAAGTGAAGCAGGAGAACTGATCCACAGTGCAGAAAGCGGCGCCTGGTCATTTGATCAGCTGCACGCTGAACTTGGCCAACTCGTGGACGGCAAGATAGCAGGACGACAAGCAGAATCCGAAATTACTTTCTTTAAATGCGTCGGTGCCGCCTATTTCGATTTGGCGGTCGCCAAAGGCGTCTACAGCAAAGCAGCAGCGAGCGGATCGGGCATGAAAGTGGAGTTGTAGGTTTGAGTGTAAGGGGATTCCGTAAGCGGCAGTTGGCGCTTACGGGATCTTTTTGATTTGTGTGAGGGAGAAGTGGAGACTTGAGATTGCTGCATGAATGGCTGATTTTATATAAATGTCTCACAGTTACCTGGGGATAGAACTATAAAAAGAAAGGTGAATTTACAAAAGACAACGAATAAAAATACAAAATTTACACAAAAAAATCATTCGATTCATGGATTTTTTTGTATAATGATGGAAAGAGATGGAGGCTACGGCACCGCGACGTCCTGTCGCGCCAGCTGCATGACCCACATCCTGTGGGCCCGAAAGCGTCCGCCTGAAGCGATTTCTTCATACTGGCTTATTCAATCAAGTTAAAGAGTTATTTACTAAATTCAACTAAAATAAAAAAGCAACACGCCAGAACGCATTGCTGGTTATTCCCCAATATGGCCGATTGCTTTCGCAGGATTGCCGCCGAATATGGAATTGGCGGGCACGTTTTTGGTGACGACGGCGCCGGAAGCGATGATGGCATTGTCGCCGATCGTGACGCCGGGATTGATGATAGCACGGCCGCCGATCCAGACATTATGGCCGATGGTGACCGGCTTGCCGTATTCTTTTCCGGAATTACGGGCTGCCGGTTCGAGCGGGTGGGTCGCCGTGTAAATGTGGACGCCTGGTGCAATCATGCAATTGTCCCCGATCCGGATTTCGCAGACATCGAGAAAAACACAGTCGAAGTTGGCATAGAAGTTGTCGCCGACATGCATATTGAATCCATAATCGCAGCGTAAGGTCGGTTCGGCATGGATGATTTCACCGGTCGTACCGAACAATTTTTTCAGCAGGTCTGTGCGGTCCTGGCCATCCATTTCGGTTGTTTCATTGAACAGACGACTTAGCCGACGGGCATTCATGCGGTTTTGACGGAGCTCGGAATCTTGCGGATCGTACATTTCACCAGCCAGCATCTTTTCTTTTTCCGTTTTCATTCGTCAACCTCCCTGCAAGATATAGTAGTAAATCGATTGTATCATAGCCAATTTGAAAAATACTTAGTAAATTTATGGAATATTCTTTATAATAGAGAGAGACAGGAGTGAGATTTATGAAAACAATCGACAACAAAGTCACAGGCTATAAAGGGATTGAAGTTCCTTATACAGTCGTGTTGACAGAAGACTACACAAAAAAATTGGCCATCTTTTTGCCGGGTGCCGGATATACGACCAAAAGTCCGCTGTTTCATTTTGCAGAAGAAATTTTCCAGAATAAAAACTATGACGTCTTGCGGGTCAATTACCAATACACCAACAAAGCGTATGATGGATTCACGATGAAGGAATTGGACGAAGCGATTCTCCACGACGTGCGTTTGGTCATCAGTGAAGTGCTTAAAGGAAGAGACTATCAGGAATTCTACCTGATCGGCAAATCATTGGGCACAATCGCCATGGGCGCCGAGATGAACCGCACGGAATTCAGCGAAGCCAAAGCCGTATGGGTAACGCCGCTGCTGAACCGTGAAGAAGTCCTCAACACCATGGTCAACAGCAAAAATCCGGCCTTATGCTACATCGGCGACAAAGACCGCTACTATTCGCCGGGCGCATTTGAATTGCTGAAAACGAACCCGTACCTGGAGGCGAACCTGTTGCCCGACATCAACCACCGGTTGGATTGCGAAACCGATGCACTCAAATCGATCGATACTTTAAAGCAGATCATCGATGGAATCAAAAACTTTTAATAGAGAGCTGCCCGTGCACTTACGGGCGGTTTTTTTGTGGGCGGAAAAGGGCGGGGTTCTGCCTGCAGCTCTGCATTCGCCTCATCAAAACAAGAAAAAGCTGCCGGAAGGTGCCCGGCAGCTTGTAGAGGTATTCTTACAATAGAAACACCAGCTTTTTAACTTAGCGGATGCGCAGTTCAGACTCGCTATCAAAGAAATGTGCTTTATTCATATCAAAAGCCATATCGATTGTCGTACCTGCTTCAACATTGAAGCGTGAGTCGACGCGCGCTACAAAATCCTGGTCGTTGACTTGTGAGTAGAGGATGATTTCCGAGCCCATCAATTCCGCTACTTCAATGTACGCTTTGAGTTTGGTATGCGGCGAGTGCTCAAGGAAGAGCGGCTCGTCATGAATGTCTTCAGGGCGGATGCCGAGGACAACATCTCTCGTTTCATAGCCTTGTTCTTTAAGCATCTTCAGCTTGCCTTCAGGGATGCGAATATTGTTGTCGCCCATAACAAAATGGTCGCCGACTAATTTGCCTCGCAGGAAGTTCATGGATGGCGATCCGATAAATCCTCCAACAAACATGTTTTCTGGCAAGTCGTATACTTCTTTAGGCGTACCGATCTGGTGGATAAATCCGTCTTTCATAACGACTAAGCGCGTTGCCATAGTCATGGCTTCTGTTTGGTCATGTGTTACGTAAACAGTTGTCGTCTGCAGGCGTCGATGCAATTTCTGGATTTCTGCACGCATCTGGACACGCAATTTTGCATCCAGGTTGGATAAAGGCTCATCCATCAAGAAGACTTTTGCATCGCGTACGATGGCGCGGCCCAGAGCGACACGCTGGCGCTGTCCGCCCGATAACGCTTTTGGTTTGCGGTTCAAATAGTCATCCAGTCCAAGAATCTTAGAAGCATTGTCGACGCGGGCTTTGATGTCGGCTTTTTTCATCTTGCGCAATTTCAAACTGAACGCCATGTTTTCATAAACGGTCATGTGCGGATACAGCGCATAGTTTTGGAATACCATCGCGATGTCGCGGTCTTTCGGTGAAACGTCGTTGACTCTTTTGTCACCGATGTACAAATCACCTTCCGTAATATCTTCCAATCCAGCGATCATGCGGAGCGTTGTTGATTTCCCGCAGCCTGAAGGGCCAACGAGCACTAAAAACTCTTTGTCGCGGATTTCCAGGTTGAAGTCTTGTACAGACACCACACCTTTTTCGTATTCTTTTTTGATATTTACTAATGATAAGCCAGTCATTTGCTTTCCCCCAGTGTTGTATTGTCATTGGTAACAGCATAACCGAAAGGCGATGTTTAGAGAATGTCAAAACTGCCTAAAAATGAAAGCGCTTTTTTGTGCACATTTACTTTTGGATCAATATCGCCAAGTAGACAGCCATGGCATGATGGAACTTGCGGACATCGATGCCGGTATTTTCATGAAAACGGTCGAGCCGGTACTGAAGGCTATTGCGGTGCATATGCAATGCTTTTGACGTTTCGGAGATATTCAAGTTATTGCGAACGAAAGCTTCCAGCATTTTCACGGTTTCTTCATCGTCCTGGTACTCCTGCAGAATGGTTTGTCTGATGTCACTGAGCAGGGGCTCCTTGGATTGATCGATCAACAGATAGGGAACAGCGTCAACATAGCTGGTGACTGCTTTATTGGAATAAAGCACCATGGTCTTAGCGGTATTGGTCACTGAGCGGTAATGGGCAGCTGCAAGGGTCAGGCTATCCCGGAAAGGGCCGACAAAAAAACGGATTTTGATATATAAGTCGCTCATCAGTATATCGATGATTTCCTCGTAGGAGACGGGACCATCCTCTTTTGCCAAGTATTCGACAAGGATGCCCTCGTGATCGTTTTCCCATAAGATGGAAACTTGTTGGGCGGAAACATCGTTGACTGCATGTTTAAATGCCACTGGGCTGATCTGTTTTTCCTGTATTGAGAAATGGACAAAACGGTATAGGGAATCCAATGGAAAGTCGACCGGATCTTCCTGCGCTGCAGGGTTTACCGCAGCCAGCCATTTTGTTTCTTCAGCCGTATGGACCGGGAACTTCGGGTTATAAGGAGTGAGAAATGCCGACAACAGCGACAAATCTTTTTGCGCAAGTTCTGTTTCATGGATGCCGACAACCAGGCCATCTGCTGCGGAAAACCATCTATAGTCCGGGTCGGCAGCAAGAGCACCGTGTTTATGGATTTGAAGAGAAGGATAGATTTTACTTAATTGGTCGATCATCGAATACCTCTTTTCAAGATGAAATTTTCAGGATGAGACTCTGCTGACAGTTGTTGCAGGTCTGAAGGGGTTCTAGTTTATTCATTATACAGCAAAACAGTTTGCTGTTAGAGGACAAACATCCCCTCCTTGTGTATACTTGGCCTAGAAAAACCATGTATGGTGGTACTAACTTATTAAACGGATGATGAATTTCACAAAAATATGCTTGAACTTTTTGACGAACGGCACGATGCCCATGTGCTGTATTCGTACGATGAAACCCACAATTACATCGATCAAGTCGTTGCTTTTTCCAAGCATGGGATTAAAACGGGGGATTACGTTATCCTGATTGAAAATCCCCGGTTGTCTCCAAAGATCCTTGCTGAGTTGAAGATCCAGCTTACAGAGCAACAAATGGAGTTTATTCATTTTGTGAAAAGCTACGATTTTTATTATTCAAGCGGCAGTTACCATCCGCCTGCAATCCAGGCATATTTTGAAAAAATGATTGAGCCTTATTTAGAGGAGCAAGCAACTTTCCGGTCCTGGGTACATGTAGAGTGGGAGACGTCGCGGTGAAGGAATTGCAGTTTTCGTTGATTTGCGTTTACGCAAGCCAATCGATGTCGGAAGCCATAAAAACGATGCTGCTCGAAACACATCCGTATATTCTGGTCGAAGACGATGTGATCGTTTCAGCTCTGTACATTGCAACAGAATCCTAATATCCACAGCAATCCACGTGCCGAGCAATCGGAACGTGTTCAAACACTGTCGGGAAACTACGGTGGTTTTTATTCTACGAAATTTTCTTGAGAGACCAAAATGAAATTGGAGCTGACAAAAATATATTTTTAATAATTAGTTGGCAATTCAGCAAATTCATGTATGATGTTAGAATAATATTCACTTAAAGGAAAAGAGGGGGATTTATGGACGAATGGTGGAAAAAATCAACTGTCTACCAAATTTATCCGAGGAGCTTTATGGACTCGAA
Organism: Planococcus sp. ISL-110; assembly: GCF_018613575.1. Lineage (GTDB taxonomy): Bacteria > Bacillota > Bacilli > Bacillales_A > Planococcaceae > Planococcus. The sequence continues at coordinate 45,847 of NZ_JAGGPX010000007.1, read as the reverse complement.
TGGGGATGGCATCGGCGATATTCGGGGCATCATTCAAAAACTTGATTACTTGCACGGCCTGGGTGTGGACATTCTCTGGCTGTCGCCGGTTTATGATTCGCCGAACGACGACAACGGTTACGACATCCGCGATTATTATAAAATTATGGCAGAGTTTGGTACGATGGCCGATTTTGATGAGCTGTTATCGGAAGTCCATGAACGCGGCATGAAACTGGTCATGGACCTTGTCGTCAACCACACTTCCGATGAACACGAATGGTTCAAGAACCATCCGGATTTCTACATATGGCGCGACAAGCCCACGAACTGGCGTTCATTTTTCAGCGGCTCTGCCTGGGAATACCAGAAAGAACGAGGCCAGTATTACTTGCATCTGTTTTCCAAAAAACAGCCGGATTTGAATTGGGACAATTCGGAACTGCGCAAGGCGGTTTACGAAATGATGCGCTGGTGGCTCGACAAGGGCGTAGACGGTTTCCGAATGGACGTTATCAACATGATTTCAAAAGTGCCGAAAATGCACGATGCACCAGGTGGCGATGGCAGCCACCAATTCCTGAACGGACCGAATGTCCACACATACCTGAAAGAGATGAACCAAGAGGTGCTGTCGAAATACGATATCGTCACCGTAGGCGAAATGCCGGGTACGACGCCAAAAGAGGCGCGCCATTATACCGCTGCAAAAAATCAGGAACTGAATATGATTTTCACGTTCGAACATATGGGCCTTGACCAGGGCGGTGAAAAGTGGGATTTGAAAGCGCTGTCCCTGATCGACTTGAAAGAAAACATGGAAAAATGGCAGCAGGGCCTCCACGACGAAGGATGGAACAGCCTGTATTGGAACAACCACGACCAGCCGCGCATCGTTTCGCGCTTTGGCGAAGACACGGAATGGCGCGTTGAATCAGCGAAAATGCTTGCTACATGCCTTCATTTCATGCAAGGCACGCCTTATGTCTATCAAGGTGAAGAACTTGGTATGACCAATGTTCGCTTTGACTCGATCGATGATTATAAAGACATCGAGACCTTGAATATGTATCAAGAAAAGCGCGAAGCCGGTGTTCCGCACGATGACATCATGCGGAAAATCCACGTCAAAAGCCGCGACAATGCCAGGACGCCGATGCAATGGTCCGCAGAGCCGAACGGCGGTTTTACGACAGGGACGCCATGGCTGAAAGCCAACCCGAATTACAAGGACATCAACGCCTTGCAGCACATGGACCCGGATTCGGTTTACCAGTATTATAAACAACTGATCGGCCTTCGCAAGAAGCTGGATATCATCACCTATGGCAATTTCGAGTTGCTGTATCGTGAAGATGGCGAGCTCTTCGCCTACACACGTATGTGGAATGAGGAAAAGCTGACCATCTACTGCAATTTCTCGAAAGACATCAAATCGGCAGTTCGCCCGGAAGGCAGAGTGCTGATCGGCAATTATGCAGAGGCGAATGGTGAGGGCGATATTCTGCTCAGACCATATGAAGCAATCGTCTTTTATCAACAATAAAAAATACGAACAGTAATAGGAGGAGCTATGGTAAAAGTATTAGGAATCGACATTGGCGGCACCAAAATCCGCATGGGCGTTATTGACGACCAGGGCCAGATTTTATACGAAGAACAAATTCCCACCCAAATCCCGCTGTATCCCTATTTGGAAAAGAACATCCTGCGCGTTTTGGCTGAACAGCCTGAAATCAGTGCAATCGGTGTCGGTACGCACGGCTTCGTCGATCCGAAGCAAGGGAAAGTAATCTATGCGGCAGAGACTCTTCCGGGCTGGACCAATACGCCTGTCAAGGAATGGCTGGAAAAAGCGACAGGCAAACGCGTCGAAGTGGAAAATGACGCAAACGCTGTAGCGCTTGCAGAAGCGAAGTTTGGTGCTGCACAAGGGCTCGACCGTGTAGTTGTATTGACGCTCGGCACCGGCCTTGGCGGCGGAGTGCTGTGGGACGGCAAGCTTTTAAGCGGCGGCCCTCATGGGGGAGCGGCAGAACTTGGCCATATGATCCTTTATCCAAACGGCGTAAAATGTGCGTGCGGGAGGTTGGGCTGCAGTGAAATGTACGTGTCCGGGACGGCGCTGCGCCGACGGATCAGTGAAGCAGGCCTTGCCATCACACCGCCTGAGCTTTTTGAAAATGCAGGGACGGATCCGGCAGCCAAGCAAGTTGTAGAAGAATTCACCGCAGACCTGGCGCTTGTTATCAGCAGCCTTCAAGCAGCATTCGATATGGAGATGGTCATCATCGGCGGCGGTGTTTCAGAAGCTGCGGACTTGTGGATGGAGTCGCTCCAGCAGCAGCTCAAACCGGTGCTGTTAAATCCATTGGCTGTAGAAGTGGCACGTTTTGAAAACGATGCCGGCATTTTAGGGGCGGCATTGCTGGTACTGGAACATTAAAGAAATCAGCTTGATCAAGGGCAAGGCAGGGACGGCGAAGCAAATGGCGTTTCGGCAGATGAAATCCATGAGTGGGTCAGCACCGAGACGGGCAAATTCAACATGATCTTCCAATTCGAGGACATTGACTTGTGGAATGTGGAAGTGCAAAACGGTGTAAATGCACCCGAACTGAAAAAGGTGCTCAGCAAATGGCAGGAAAAAGTCAATGGCGTCGGCTGGAATGCCTTATTCATCGGAAATCATGACAAGCCGCGCGTCGTGTCGACTTGGGGAAATGACCATTCACACTGGCGCGAAAGCGCGACGGCACTCGCCTGCATGTATTTCTTCATGCAGGGGACGCCGTTCATCTACCAAGGCCAGGAAATTGGCATGTCCAACGCGCCGTTTGAAGAACTCGATCATTTTGATGATGTCCATACACATAATTTATATTTCCACAAAAAAGAAACGGGCATGGAACACGATGCCATCATGACCTTGCTGCGAGCAACAAGCCGCGACCATTCGCGGACGCCGATGCAATGGAGCAATGGCCCCCATGCCGGCTTCTCAACGGCTTTGCCATGGATTGGCGTCAATCCCAATTACCAGTGGCTGAACGTCGAGGCGCAGGAAAACGATCCGCATTCGGTCTTGTCCTTCTATAAACAGATGATCTGGCTCCGGAAGAATATGGACGTCTTGGTCTACGGGGAATACCAACTGTTGGAGCTGGGACACGATGCGGTGTTTGCTTACACGCGTGAATACGGCGACGACAAAGTGCTCATTGTTACAAATCTTGGCCAGCACGCGTGCCTGTGCGACATCGATCCGGAAGACGCAACGCTGCTTTTGGCGAACTACCAAAACATTGATCCGGCGCAATTGCTTCCATATGAAGCGCGGGTCTACAAAATCCCTAAAGAATCGTTTGTTGGTTAAGAAAGAGCGGCCCATAAATGGCTCTAATGGAAAGACCGGAGAAGAAATCGACTTTCTCCGGTCTTTTTATCGTCAAACAATCACTTTTCCTGTGGATTCACTTGCCCCGATCAAGGGTATAAGCCTAACAAAGCACAAAGCAAAAAGGAGTCGATCTGCATGGCGTTTGATTATGAGCTGGACTACGAGAACCTGGATTTGCGCAAGCATCCGGAGCTGTACCGGGTGGGCAAGGGCGAGCAGGGCGTGTTGATGGTAGAGCCGTATAAGGGTGAGATTTTGCCGCATTGGCGTTTCAAGACGCCCGAGATTGCGCAGGAGTCGTGCGATAAGATTTCGGAGATGTTTGAGGAATACCGCAAGCAGGATGATTTTGTGGGAATGGACATGGCGCGCAAGTTTATCCAGATGGGCTATACGCGGGCACGCCGCTACACCAATTACAAAGGCGGGCGCAAATACAACGAAGACGGCAGCATCAAGGAACGGGAAATCGATCCGGTGAAAGCCGAGTCGGCGGCCATTTTCAAAAAGCGCTGGGACGAAATCCGGGAAGACGAAGATTACTTGATGCGCAAAAAAAAGCACCAGAAAGAATTTGGCTGAGGCGCATCTTTTATTCAGGTCAAGCGTCAAATAGCAGGAGAGCAACTTACAGAAAATGGGTGATGGGATGAAGAAGATCGTATTGGCTGGAGGCACCGGCTTTGTCGGGCAATATTTGGAACGGAAATTTACAGACCAGGGGTACCAGGTCATCATCATTTCACGGAAGCCGGACCACTTGAATTGGACCAACCATACCGGAATCGTCAAGGCGTTGGAAGGCGCCGAGATGCTGGTCAACCTGGCAGGGAAATCGGTGAATTGCCGGTATACCGAAGCGAATAAACGGGAGATTTTTGATTCGCGGATGGAGACGACGGAAGCGCTGGGCACAGCACTTCTGGCCTGTGACAATCCACCGCCGCTGTGGATCAACTCCAGCACGTCGACCATATACCGCCACGCGGAAGACCGGCCGATGACGGAAGCGAACGGGGAATTCGGCAGCGGCTTTTCGGTGGAGGTCGGCAAGGCTTGGGAACAGGCATTGTTCACTTTCAATTTGCCGAACACGCGCCAAGTGGCATTGCGCTTGTCGATTGTCCTCGGCAAAGACGGCGGTGTTATGGCGCCCTATGAAAACATGGTGCGCTTCGGACTCGGCGGCAAACAGGGCAACGGGCGCCAAATGTTCAGCTGGATCCACCTGGAGGATGTTTACCGCATCATCCTGTTTGTGCGCGACCATGAAAACATCAGTGGTGTCCTAAATACGACCTCGCCTGAGCCTGTCACGAACCGCGAGCTGATGAAGCAATTGCGGATTGCGATGGACCGGAAAATCGGGTTGCCGGCAACCAAATGGATGCTAAGCATGGGAGCGGTGGTCATCGGGACAGAAACGGAATTGATCCTGAAAAGCCGCTGGATCTTGCCGGAGCGCCTTCAGCAGGAAGGATTTAAATTTACTTATCCGACACTCGATAAAGCGCTTGAAAACATCCTTCATCAATAAAAGTAATCTGATAGCACTAGAAAACTCTACTTCGGTAAAGTTTTTCTGGTGTTTTTTTATTTATTCTAACTTATTGTCTTTATTTCGAGATAATTGGGTTTAGGATGATTGCTTAACGGCTATGACAAAAGGAGGGGGTGACAAATTGACCATAGACGAGAAATTGATGACTGGAATTTTGAACCGTGAAAAACAGGCACTGTCTGATTTATACGACCGCTACCACCGGATTATATGGAATATTGCGCGCCAATCCGGTTCAGATCCGTCCGTCTGTGAGCAGCTTGTCGCCCAGGTGTTCCGCACTGTCTGGACCGAGCCGCAAAACTTCCAACAGAACCGCAAACTGCTGGCGCTGCTGATCGATTGCTGCCGGTCGCATAGCGCAGCAGCCACGATAAAAAAATGTTACTGAAAACTTCGCACCTCCGCCAATCCCCTGGCAGGAGGTGTTTTTATTGTGCCGAAAATCCGGAACTCTAAAGTTGACGAACTGCAGCAATCGGAGTAGCTTAAAGGCATCGCGAGAGATTGTTCCATTTGGAACGGTTCGGAAATGAAAGATGGTGTAATAAAATGAAGGAAAAGAAAGAAATGGAAGCGTATATGCAATTGATGCTGTCCTTTGCCAATGTGCAGAAAAACATGGTGCGTTTTATTCAAAAGTCAGCAGTGGAAAAAGGGCTATCGATTCCGCAATACTCGATTTTGATGACCATCATCAGCTGCAGTGAAATGACGCAAAAGAATATTGGGGAGAGGACCTTTCTGCCGAAAAGCACCTTGAGCCAAGCGGTGGATGGGCTGGTCAAAGAAGGCTATCTGGAACGTCAGCAAGTAGAGGACAACCGCCGTGAAACCCTGCTGGCGCTGAGCGAAAAAGGCCGGGCTTTGGTAGAAGAGCTCCATCTCCAGGAAGACGGGCTGCATCAGGTGTTCAAGGCAGCCAGTGAGCAGCTGACGGCCGAGCAGATGGACGAACTGCTCCAAGCGCACGAAAAAATCTCGGCATATTTAACAAGAGTGGAATTAGAGGTGGCTGTAAAATGATCAAAATCCTGAAAAACCTGAGCCCTTATAAATGGGTCGTGCTGACGGTAGTCGTCCTGGTTTTCGGCCAAACGATTGCGGAGCTGTTCCTGCCGACCTTGATGGCAGACATCATCGACAACGGCGTCATCAAAGGCGATATTCCGTATATCTGGAGAATCGGCGGATGGATGCTGGTGGTTTCTGCAATCGGCGCTATCGCAGCGGTCTTTGCCAGTTTTTATTCGGCCAAAGCGGCGATGGGGATGGGCCGCGACCTGCGGCAGAAAGTCTTCAAGCATGTCGGCCAATTTTCGCTGCAGGAATTCGATGAAGTGGGAACCGCATCACTGATTACACGCACCACGAACGACATCACTCAAGTGCAGCAAGTGGTCATCATGATGCTGCGCATGGTCATCAGCGCCCCGATCATGCTGGTCGGCGGAGTTATCATGGCGGTCTCGAAAGACGCCCAATTGTCACTGGTCATCATCGGCGCCATGCCGGTATTGGCCATATCGATCCTGTTGATTTTGAAATACGGGATGCCCTTGTTCCAGGAGGTTCAGCAGCGTCTGGACGGTTTGAACCTGGTCGTGCGGGAAAACTTGACGGGCATCCGCGTCATCCGCGCATTCAACCGAGAGACGGAGGAAAAAGCGCGTCTTCAAGGAGCCAATCGTGAACTGGCCGACGTCTCCATCAAAGTCAATAAAGTCATGGCTTTCCTGATGCCGGTCATGATGCTGGTCATGAACATGACCGTTGTCGCTGTCATTTGGTTCGGCGGCATCCGCATCAATAACGGCGCCATGCAGATCGGGGATTTGATGGCCTTTATCCAATACGTCATGATGATCATGTTCGCATTGGTCATGGCATCATTCATGTTCGTCATGGTTCCGCGTGCAGCGGTATCGGCCAGACGCATCAACGAAGTGCTGGAAATGAAACCGGCCTTCACGAACGATGGCACCGCCAAAGCTGACCGCAGACGCGGCACGCTGGAGTTTGAAGACGTTTCCTTCTATTATCCAGGAGCGGAAGAACCGGCGCTGTCAAACATCAGTTTTACCGCCAAACCGGGAGAAATCACGGCTTTGATCGGTGGGACGGGTTCCGGCAAGTCGACACTGGTCAACTTGGTGCCGCGCTTCTACGACGTCAAGAGCGGAACAATTCGCGTCAACGGCGTCGATATCCGGGAAGCTTCGCAGCAGGAAGTCCGGTCGAAAATCGGCTTTGTGCCGCAGAAATCGATTTTGTTCACCGGAACGATTGCAGACAATATCCGCTTTGGCAAACAAGATGCCAACCAGCAGGAAATGGACCATGCGGCATCTATTGCGCAGGCCACAGAGTTTATCAATCAAATCGAAGGCGGCTACGCAGCGGAAATCGAGCAGGGCGGCTCTAACTTATCAGGTGGGCAGAAGCAGCGCCTGTCGATCGCTCGGGCATTGATCCGTAAGCCGGACTTGTATATTTTCGACGACAGCTTTTCGGCGCTCGATTTTAAAACCGATGCCAAGCTGCGCAAAGCCTTGAAGAACGAAACAAAAAATGCCACCGTATTGCTGGTCGCACAGCGCGTCAGCACAGTGGTCGATGCGGACCGCATCATCGTGTTGGAAAAAGGCAAAGTGGTCGGGATGGGCACGCATAAAGAACTGCTCGAATCCAATGAGGTCTACCGCGAAATTGCCTTATCCCAGCTGTCAGAGGAGGAAATCGCATGAGCAGAATGGGACCTCCACATGGCGGAGCAAGTATGCCGGCGGAAAAAGCCAAGGATTTCAAAGGAACATTCCGCCGCCTTGTTTCTTATTTAAAACCGCGCCGCAAAAAACTGGCAGCCGTTTTCCTGGTCGCAATTCTTAGTACCGTATTCGCCATCGTCGGACCAAAGATCATGGGGATGGCGATCACCGAATTGTTCGAAGGCGCATATGGCCAATTGCAAGGCGTTCCGGGCGGCGGCGTCGATTTTGGTGTCATCGGCCAGATTCTCGCAATTCTTGCCGGACTATATCTGTTCAGCAGTTTATTCAGCTATATCCAGCAGTACATGATGTCGACGGTAGCGCAGGACACGGTCTATGATCTGCGCCAGGACGTCAACAAAAAACTGGGAAAACTGCCACTGATGTATTTTGATGGCCGGCCAAACGGTGAAACTTTGAGCCGCATGACCAACGATATCGATACCATCGGCAGCACGCTGCAGCAAAGCTTGACGCAATTCATCACCTCGATTGTCACCATCGTCGGAATTCTCGTTATGATGCTGACGATCAGTCCCTTGCTGACCTTGATCGCGGTCGTCTCTTTGCCGCTGTCTCTGTTCGTCATCGGACCGATTTTGAAAAGATCCCAGAAATACTTCAGCAGCCAGCAGAAAAACCTTGGACGCCTGAACGGCCATGTGGAAGAAATGTACACGGGCCACCAGGTCGTCAAAGCGTTCGGACACGAAGCAAAATCCAACGAACAATTCGATGCCGTCAATGAAGAACTGTACGATGCGGGGCGCAAAGCCCAGTTTATCTCGGGGATCATTATGCCGATGATGACCTTGATCGGCAACTTGAGCTATGTGCTGATCAGCGTTGTCGGCGGGATCCTGGTGACGCAGCGTGCCATCTCCATTGGTGATATTCAGGCGTTCATCACATATTCCAAGCAATTTACGCAGCCGATCACTCAAACGGCGAACATCGCCAACATCATCCAGTCAACGGTTGCCGCCGCTGAGCGGGTCTTTGAATTGCTGGATGAGCAGGAGGAAGTCGAGGAAGTGACAACTTCTGTCCTGGCACGTGCGAAAGGCGCCGTTGCTTTTGAAGACGTCGACTTTGGCTATGGCAAAGATTTGCTGATCGAGAATATGAATATCGACGTCCGCCCAGGACAGACGGTCGCAATCGTCGGGCCAACCGGTGCCGGCAAAACAACTTTGATCAATCTATTGATGCGCTTTTACGAATTGAATGGCGGGCGCATCACGATTGACGGTCTTGATTCCCGGGAAATGTCGCGGCATAAGCTGCGCCAAAACTTCGGCATGGTGCTGCAGGATACATGGCTGTTCAACGGCACAATCCGTGACAATATCGCCTATGGAAAAAACGGTGCCACTGAAGAAGAAATTCTTGCTGCGGCTGAAGCGGCCCGCGCCGATCATTTTATCCGCACCTTGCCGGATGGCTATGATACAGTGCTGAATCAGGAAGTATCGAATATTTCACAAGGGCAAAAGCAATTGCTGACCATTGCCCGTGCGATTCTCGCCGATCCCCCAATTATGATTTTGGATGAAGCAACGTCGAGTGTCGACACACGGACCGAAATCTTGATCCAGCAGGCCATGAACCGGCTCATGGAAGGACGCACAAGCTTTGTCATCGCGCATCGCCTGTCGACCATTAAAGACGCCGACCTGATCCTCGTCATGGACCAAGGGAAAGTCATCGAACAAGGCACGCACCAACAGCTTCTCGACAAAGACGGCTTCTACGCTGATCTTTACCACAGCCAGTTTTCAGAGAAAGTGGCTGTCTAAAACGCAAAAAGGTCCTCCGCGCAGTTTGTGCGCGGAGGACCTTTTTTCTATTTATGTATGGTTTCAGCTTCTGGTCTTTTGCGGGTATCCAGGCCGCGCGCGAGCCAGAAAATGGCGCCAATCAACAGCACCGCGCTGATGCTTAGGACAATCGCATTCGGCGCCGCTTTCGAGTAGACATCCGCCAGATCGAAAATGGCGATCGATTCCGGCCAGGTCGGTGCCAGGAACATGGCAACCGCTGCCAAGGAGTTATTGATGATGTGCAATAGGATCGGCACCAGCAAATTGTTGGTTTGCAAATACAGCAGAGACGCGACAACGCCAAACAAGAACGCGCCGATGACATCAAGGTGCAGCACACCGAACAGCAGGCTGGAAATCAAAATCCCGCCCCATACCGAGGTCTTGCCGATCAGGCGCTTCAGCAGTACGCCGCGGAACATAAACTCCTCGACGACCGGTGCCAAAATCGCGATGGTGAAAACGGTGAAGATGACGTACCAGGGGGTATCCGGTATCGGAAACTCCTCCAGCATGAAATCGACCAGCCACGGCGCAACCGGCGCCAGCATAAACAGCTGGAACCAGAACATGCTGAGCGAAAAGGCGATCGACATCACCACCAAGGCGAATAAAGCCGGCAGCCATTTGTGGATGCCGCCAAAAGACAACACGTTCCAAACGGAAGCATTGTGCTTACGGAAATAATAGCCAAAATAAATTCCAGGCACCGCAACGTAGAGCACCACTTGGCTGATCACATCAAAAGCCATGTCACTGACATCCAGGACGATCAAGGCAATCAATGTGGCAATCATCCCCAGGACAGAATACAAGATCAAATAACGCGCCTTCATTTGTTCAAACATGGAGCACCGCCTTATTTTTGCTTTAGAAGAGCATCAGTTCAAATTATGTATATAAAGTATACGCCATTTTTCGAACCAGGTTTTATTTTTATTCCAACCTGAAGAGTCGTCCATATGGTCTATTTTTAGACATTACGGCAAAAACACGGTATGCTTAAAGGAGTTTACCTGACCGTTTTGGCGGCGGGAAGAACGGAAGGATGATTCAGATGGCATTTCTAGACAAACTGAACCAATTAAAAGACAAGTCGATCGAAAAAGGCAAAACGCACTGGGAAGAAAACAAAGACGACTACAAAGAAAAAGCAACGACCTATAAGGATAAAGCGATGGTCATGAAAGACGACGTTGCCAATAAAATCAAAGAAAAAACCAAAAAATAATCCATGAGTTAGTTAGGTGAACGTCGCCTGGCTATTTTTTTTTGCAGAAAATTTTGGGGGTTCTACAAGCATCTTTTGTGTTTCTACATGAAACTTATCGTTTTCTACATGAAGGTTTCACCACTCAACCGGAAATGTGCGAGGCTAGCTGAGAGTTTGGGGTTTCTACAAGCATCATTTGCGTTTCTAGATGAAACTAATCGTTCTCTACCTGAAGCTTTCACCAGTCAACCGGAAATGTGCGAGGCTAGCTGAGAGTTTGGGGTTTCTACAAGCAGCTATCGCGTTTCTACCTGAAACTTATCGTTTTCTACATGAAGGTTTCACCGCTCAACCGGAAATGTGCGGGGCTAGCTGAGAGTTTGGGGTTTCTACAAACAGCTATCACATTTCTACCTGAAACTTATCGTTCTCTACCTGAAGCTTTCCACTCCCCCCACCCTTATTCTACGCGATTTAACTAATGCAGAAAATTCAGTCTTTATATTCTTTGCCAATAAAGCGATAATAGGAGAAAGGAAAAGAGCGGAGGTCATTTGATGGGAAAAAGAATATTACCAGCAATCTTCTTTTTGTTGATTCTCGTATTGGCAGCGTGCCAGGCGGAAGACGCGGAGCCGGCACCCGAGCAGCCGATGGAAGAAACAGCCGAGGCCGTCGAGTCGCCGGAAGAACGGGTTGCGGAATTTATTGAGCTGTGGAAGAGCGGCGACTTTTCAGGATTGCATACCAATTATTTGAACCAGGGCACACAATCCGTTTACGGGGAGGCGAGTTTTGTCACCTGGCAGCAGGAGCTCCACGAGCAGCTGGGAATCGACAATCTGGAGGTCACCTATACGGAACCTGCAGAAGACGCGGAATGGAGTCAAGAACAGCCGGCGGATTTTCCGATTCAAGTGGCGTTTGATACCATCATCGGTCCGGTGGAATTTGAAAAGACGTTGACGCTGCTGTATGAATCGCACGGAGAAGTGGAAGACTGGTTTGTTGAATGGGATCCGTCTTTTATTGTGCCGAATCTGGAGGCGGGCGATCAGGTGTCGACTGATGTAACTCAAGGGCCGCGCGGGGAAATCGTCGATCGCAACGGCAGCGCGATTGCTTCCAACAGCACCGGTTACGAAGTCCGTGTCATTCCGGAAAACTTCGACCTTTCCAAAAAGCAGCAGCTGGCAGAGTTGCTGGGCATGAGTGAGCAGGCTGTTGACGACAAACTCAATCAGTCATGGGTAGAGCCGCATTACCTCGTGCCGATTGCGCAGATCAAGGCAGACCAAGCCACGCTGGACGAGCTGTTCACGATCCGCGGCACGACGCATGAAGAAGTGGCAATGCGCAATTATCCGTATGGACGAGCGCTGTCACATATCAGCGGTTATATGGGTCCGATTACTGCAGAGCAGCTGGACGCGTGGAGCGGCCAGGGCTATTCGACGGAAACAATGGTCGGCCGGCAGGGATTGGAAGAAATTTTGCAGGAGCGGCTCCGCGGGAAAGCAGGCGGGCGCATCATTCTGAAAAAGCAGCAGGAAAATGCCATCATCACATCCGTGGACAATGAACCCCTGCCAGGTGAAACGGTGGCGCTGACCATTGATGCTGAACTGCAGCAGTCCCTGTACGGCGCAATGGGCGAACAGGCGGGAACCAGTGCCGCCATCGATCCGGATACCGGTGAAACCTTGGCACTGGTCAGCTCGCCTGGCTTTGATCCCAATGAATTTATACCGAACATCACCAACAGCCGCTTCCAGGAGCTCACCAACGATCCGCTGCAGCCGTTCTTCAACCGCTTTGCAGCCATTTATGCACCGGGCACGGTGATGCAGCCGGTCACTGCGGCCATCGGATTGGAAAGCGGGACGCTCAATCCGGCTGAAGCCTTGGACATCACCGGCAAGTCGTGGCAGCGCTACCGCTCCTGGGGCGATTACCGAATCACCCGGCCACGCGATGACGTGTCAAATCCGATTGATTTGGACAAAGCGCTAATTTATTCCGACTCGATTTACTTTGCCCAACAGGCGCTCAATATGCCGAACGACGATTTCCGGATTGGCCTGGAAAACTTTGGTTTTGGCGAAGAAATCGCTTTTCCAATCGAACTGACGCCATCGCGCATTTCGCAGGACGGCACGTTCGGCTCCGAAGGCCAGCTTGCCGGCACGGCTTCCGGCCAGGGGCAGATGCAGGTCAATATCCTGCACATGGCGTCCCTGTACAGCCCCATTTTGACTAATGGCAAGCTTTACAAGCCGACGCTGCTTCTCGACGACGAAGATCAGCAAGTATGGAATGAAAACCTGATCGACGCCGAGAACGCTGAGTTGCTGAAAATCAGCTTAAGCAATGCTGGCAAAGAGCTGGGCACAGAACTCGCCGGCACGAGCGGAACCTCTCGTGAAAGAGGCGAGCAAAACGGCTGGTTTGTCGGCTACAGCCTAATGAATCCGGATTTGATTGTTGCGATGATGGTTGAAGGGGAGGAACAGGTGGAAGGGATGGTCGAGCAGGCCCTCTCGGCGCGGGAGGAGGAGTGAGCCAGGCAGATGTTGCCTGGCTCTTTTTTGTGGAGGATCGGGTGGTGTTGGTTTTGGCGTTTACCCGGGTGTTCGGTGTTTCAACCCGGGTGTTCACGATTTCAACCCGGATTCCACCTTTTCCCCGAAGATCTTCTTGTTCTAAACAAACCTATCAATCGCCCCACAAAAAAAGCAAGCACCCTCAAAGAGTGCTTACGTTTCAAACTGATCATTCTCAGGCGGGCCCAATTTGTCGTTCAGGATCTCCAGGATATCGTCGAAATACTTGCCTTCGTACCACATTTCCTTATACGAAGCCGACCGGATGACCACGCGTGGCTCGACTTTTGTCACATCGATTTGTACCGCTTGGCTGGAACCTGTCTCTTCGATTTCTTTCTTTTTCTCAAGGATAAAAGTCTCCATGTCATCCGCTTCGTAATGCCTGAATCTTTCTATTACATCATCAAACAGCGGTATTGTATCCTCCGGGCTTTCGAACAGCCAGGAATATCCCTTGTTGTTATTGGCTAAGCGCAAAGTCAGCTGATATTCCAAAAACGCCATCTCCTTTTCCAATCTATTTGCCGAACGCGAAAATCCATTTTACGGATAAGCCCTGTGGCTGTGGACAAGATGCCAGCAAGAAATTGCTGTAATAGGGATATAGCCGTTTGGCCGGCAGTCAGTCCGGGAAACTGAAGAATCCCGGTTGATAGACGTTCATTAATATAGAAGGAAAAGAAACGTGCGCAACGGAAAATTGACGGAATGATGTCGCTTTTTCAACAAGGAATTATTTCCAGTAAAAGCAGCACGTTTTACTGTATACTTTTTGTCAGATTGTGCTATTATTTCTTATTACAAAGAGAAGTTGCATACAGCAGTGGATCCAATCGGATTTCAGCAGCCAGTATGGTTTTGGTAGTTGAAAAGAATAAAAAAGGGAGGCGTCTGCATTGGGAAGGACTTAATGAAGATTGGTGAAATTGCAAAAATGAGCGGGGTATCAACGAGAACCATCGATTATTACACGGTATCCGGATTGCTGCACAGTGAACGTTCTGATTCAAACTACCGGCTTTATCCAGCTTCTGCCCTGCAGACGCTCGAACGCATTCAGCTGCTGAAAAAACAGCGGCTGTCGATTCTGGAAATCAAAAAAATCCTCGAGGCGCCTGAAAATACGGAAACGGAGCAGCTGGTAGAGGAAGTTTACGAAGAATTCGAATGCCTGCAACGAAAAATCACAAGCCTGGAAGAGCAATTGAAAGATGCGCCCAGCACGGTGAAGACGCATGTCAGCAAAGCGCTTGAGCACCAATTGGCAGCAATTACCGCCTTGATCGCTTTGTTGTAACCAACTTTGGAGGTGAATCCCTTTTTTAGGGAAGACACGTGGATATAGTTACCTTATTGAATTTAGTGTTATTAGTAGTATTGATTGCCTTGACGGCGTTTTTCGTCGGCTCGGAGTTTGCGGTCGTTAAAATCCGCATGTCACGGCTCGACCAATTGATTGCAGAAGGCAATAAAAAGGCAGTCACTGCAAAAAAAGTGGCAGTCGACCTGGATTATTACTTGTCTGCCTGCCAGCTCGGTATTACTGTAACAGCGCTTGGGCTCGGAGCACTCGGGAAACCGACAGTCGAGCGTTTGATGTATCCGATTTTTGAATTTTTCGCAGTTTCAGATGCTGTAGCATCGACTGCTTCCTACGCCATTGCGTTCCTGCTGGTGACCTACCTTCACGTTGTTGTCGGCGAAATGGCACCTAAGACATTGGCCATTCAGTTTGCGGAAAAGATGTCCTTGCTCTTGGCACCACCGCTCTACTGGTTCGGTAAAGTCATGAAGCCATTTATCTGGTCGTTGAACGGAGCTGCCCGCGTTCTGCTGAAAATTTTCGGCGTTCAGCCGGCTGGGCACGAATCGGCCTATTCGGAAGAAGAACTGAAAATCGTCATGGCGCAGAGCTTTGAAGGCGGAGCCATCAATGAAACTGAACTTTCTTATATGGAAAATGTTTTTTCATTCGATGAGAGCGTGGCCAAAGACATCATGGTGCCGCGTACTGAACTGGTCACACTGGACAAAGATATGCCGCTGGAAGAGATCATCGAGATTCTGGATGAAAACAACTATACGCGTTATCCCGTGACAGAAAATGGCGACAAAGACCGTGTTCTCGGCTTTGTCAGTGCGAAAAAAATGCTTCCGCATATTGTTGCTGGACGCGAATGGCAGCTCGAGGGCTTTGTCATGGAACTGCCGACCATTTTTGAACAAACTGGCCTGCAGGATGCTTTATTGCGCATGCAAAATGCCCGCGTCCATATTGCCCTTGTGGCGGACGAATACGGCGGAACTGCCGGTATGATCACAATGGAAGATATTTTAGAAGAAATCGTTGGCGAAATCCGCGATGAGTTTGATGCCGACGAAGTTGCCGACATCAGCAAAGTCGCTGACAATCAATACTTGGTCAATGGCCGCGTGCTGCTGAAGGATCTCGAGGATCGCTTTGGCTTAACATTTGATGAAAGCGAAGACATCGATACCATCGGCGGTTGGATCCATTACAAGAGTCCGGGAGAAGTAGCGACCGGAGCAACCTTCACGGAAGATAATATTTTGTGGACGGTCGTAGAGATGGACAACCAGCAAATCAAGCAAGTGATGTTCCATAAACATTCGAAAAAATGAAAGAGTGCAGTGGGTAAGTTGAGTTAATTCATTTAGTGGAGACGATTCTCCGCAGTTCAACTTATAAATTTAATGGAGGTGAATCCCTCGTTTTGAGGGAGACGAATTGGATGGACAAATAGTGATCAACTTAATACTCGTGGCGTTGCTGATTATCGGTACCGCATTTTTCGTCGGTGCTGAATTCGCCATCTTGAAGGTAAGGATGTCGAGAATCGACCAACTGATTTCAGAAGGCAACAAGAAAGCTGTACGTGCCAAAGAAGTGGCCAATAATCTTGATTATTACCTGTCCGCCTGCCAATTGGGTATTACTGTCACCGCCCTGGCCCTTGGTGCATTAGGGGAACCGACAGTCGAACGCATGCTGCACCCGCTGTTTGAAACCTTTGAAGTTTCGCCTGCGGTGTCGACGTTCCTGTCCTACGCAATCGCACTTAGTGTCGTGACGTTCCTGCACGTGGTCATCGGGGAATTGGCGCCAAAAACATTGGCGATTCAATATGCCGAGAAAATGACACTCCTGCTCGCACCGCCGCTTTACTGGTTCGGTAAAATCATGAATCCGTTCATCTGGGTGATGAATGGTTCGGCACGCCAGCTCCTGCGTTTATTCAAAGTAAAGCCAGCCGGCCACGAAGTAGCCCACTCCGAGGAAGAATTAAAGCTGATTATGGCGAAAAGCTTCCAAAGCGGTGAAATCAACCAAACCGAGTTGACCTACTTGAAAAATATTTTCGCGTTTGACGACCGCATTGTCCGGAACATCATGATTCCAAAAGCGGAAATCGTCTCAGTCGACAGCCGCCTGACCCGTTCAGAACTTTTTAAGGTATTGGACAAACACGAATATACCCGTTTCCCAGTAGCCCAACATGGCGATAAAAGCCAGCTGATCGGATTTATCAACACGAAAGAACTGTTGACGAGCATGGCGGCAGGCCGCACACAAAATCCGGAATCGTTCATCCATGAGATGCCACGCTTTCCGGAAACCACACCCATCCAGACCGTATTGACTAAAATGCAGCAAAGCCGCACGCATATGGCAATCATCACCACGAAAGACGGTGTCATGTCAGGGCTTGTGACGATGGAAGACATTTTGGAAGAAATCGTCGGCGAAATCAGCGACGACTCGTTTGAAGCAGAACCGACCTGAATGGAATAAAGAAGAAGAAAAGCCTCTGGGTTTTTCTTCTTTTTTTGCTTTATATGGAAAATTATTGATATAGTAGAGGCAAAAGAATCTTTGTAAAGGAGCACTTGTATGCATAGTGGAACAGACAAAAAATCCAAGCAAGCCATCCTGTTTTTCGGCGCCTTGATCTTTTTCGCAATCGCAACCTTCTTCAGCTTGTACGAAGGCAGCCAGCTCGACGATGTGTCCTGGGAGTGGCCTTATTCCGCGGTCTTTACCAATTGGCTGAACGGGAGGGTCACTTCGGCGGATGATATCCTGACCATCGACTACCTGGTCTACGCGGCAAAATTCGAGCCATTGTTTCCCATCATCATGTTCATTTCCGGCATGATCCTGTTTCTGCAGCTGTCTTTCTGGGCGTTCAACGGGAGAAAGACTGCATTGAGCGTTTTTCTGCTGGTTTTCGCGATTGCGCTGCTGGTCCTCAGCGGGGCGTTGATGGCTTCGCCGACCGACGGACTCGAGCTGTTTTCCAGAATCTTTCTCGGAACCGGCGTCCTTCTTATGATAGGATGCATCTTTTGGTTAATAAAAACGGGGAAACTTCGAGGGTAAGTGGGCGTTGCTTGCGGAATGGATGGTTTTATTTGCAAGAGAACGTTCTGGGCGCAAAGCAGTGTCGCGAGAATGAAAGAAAAAACACGCTTCAGGCAGTCAATGCCTGAAGCGTGTTTTTTGTATTCTACTATGTAAAGTTGTCACATGCTTTTCCCGCGCAGCTCCAATTGTTTTTGCTCTAAAGCCAGCTTGTCGCGCTGCAAGTGGATTTCAGCCAGTTTGATCTGCGATTTCCGGTAGATGTCAAAGCCGACCAGAAGAAGGAAGCCGCTGCCGATGATGGCCAGCAGCAGGTATAAACCGATTTCCATAGTCATCCCTCCTTTTTAAGTAATTCAAGCATATATTTCGACCAAGAAACTTGAGGCTTAGCCGTATCAAACTATCCGTGAAATGCCTGCTGCAAATGGTTTTGATCTTTTTTTTGCTACATAAAAATCAATACTGAGTCGAGTTCGCCGTATTGTTATAAACTGCTGGAGTGGCATTGGCGTCATTTTCACCCCCTCCTCATACTTGTAATACGGCAGAGGCAGGCAAACGTTTCAAAAAAATTTATCCGATCCTGCCTGGAAATCAAATCAAGTGAAATGAAAACATCCATTTCACTTTGCTGCATAACTTGGAACTTATTACCTTATGGAACGTATTGTTAGAAAAGAAGTTGTATCGAGATCCAGCATTAAAAGGAGGGCTTTCATGGATAACTTCATATGGCTGTTCATCATAGTCGGAACTATTGTCATCATCGTCATGGCCAATCCGCATTTCAGCTGGTGGGGAAAGAGTCTGGTCATCATTTATTATGGAGCTCTAACTTTTCTCTTTATCGGCAGGACCAATCACATCAATGAAAAATACAGCGGCATCGTTCCGGTTCCAGACGCCTATTGGGATGAAAATTCGCAATGGGCATTGACCGCATCGAATCTGATGCTGCTGCCGTTCATCGGTATTTTGATTTATATCTACGCCAATTGGTTTTTGAATGCCCCCACGATAACGGCGAGGATTTTGATCGCTGTGAGCCTTTTGCCGGCGGCGTTGCTGGTTTTTTTCTTTTATTTCATTTTTAATTTCGGCTATGGCTACCGGCCGTAAGAGGCCCCGTTTTTCGTTTTTTTGTAAAAAGATTCCCTTTTTTTGAAACATTTAGATAAGACTTCCGTATTATTAGTATAAGCCTCCATCACGTGTGTGACGAAAAAACTGGAAGATAAGGCTTGATGGCAAGTTCCTGCCTCGCAGGAATCAAGGCAATCATCATATCAGAAGGAGTGGAAGCAACATGGAATCATTAGGCGTCATTACAGTCATTATTGCATTGCTGATCATCGCCGCAATCGCGGGTGTCGGTTATTTTTTCTGGATGAAGATCCGTTACCGCACCGCAAAATCCAACGAAGCGTTGATCATCACCGGACCGAAACTGGGGGATCCGGCAAAAGATACGAACATCTTCACCGACGACGAAGGGCGTTCGATGAAAATCATCCGGGGCGGCGGTTATCTGTTGAGACGCTTTCAAACCTCGACACCTGTCAGCCTAACTTCGTTTCAGCTCAAGTTGGCAACGCCGCGTGTTTATACAAATGCCGGGGTACCGATTGTTGCGGACGCTGTAGCGATGGTCAAAGTGGCGGATACGCTGAACGGCATCGCCAATTACGCTGAACAGTTTCTTGGCAAAGAACAAGAAGAAATCGAAACGGAAATCATCGAGGTGCTGGGCAGTAATTTGCGTGCCATCTTGTCGAAAATGACGGTCGAAGACATCAACAGCGACCGCGAAAAATTCAACACGGATGTTCAGGAAGTCGCCCAGAAACAGCTCGATTTGATGGGCTTTAAAATTACGTCACTCGGCTTGACTGACTTGCGTGACGCTGATGAAAACAATGGCTATCTGGAAAACCTCGGTCGGCCGCGGATCGCGGAAGTCCGTAAGCTGGCTGAAATTGCGGAAGCGAACACCGAGCGCGAAACACGTATTCACCGCGCGCAAACTGACCAGGAAGCGAAAGAAGAAGAATACCTGCGCCAAATCTCGACAGCGGAATCAAAAAAACAAAAAGACTTGAAAGACGCTGCCTTCAAAGAAGAAACCGAGCGTGCGCGTGCCAAGTCTGAACAGTCATACGAACTGGAAAAAGCCAAGCTGGCGATGGAAATTCAGGAAGAAGAACTAAGCATGCAATTCGCAGCGCGGGAACGCTCTGTTAAGCTGGAAGAAGAAGAAAGCAAAGTGCGTAAAACCAAAGCGGATGCGACCTATTACGAAACAACGCGTTCTGCAGAAGCAGACGCCCGCCGTGCCGTAATCGACGGGGAAGCGAAAGCCAAGATCAAACGCGACGAAGGGGCTGCAGAAGCCGAAGTCATCCGCGAACGAGGAAAAGCGGAAGCCGAATCCCGCAAGCTATTGGCAGAAGCGATGGAAGAGCACGGCGATGTCATCATCACCGAGAAACTGATTGAGATGCTGCCGATTTTCGCAGAGAAAGTCGCTTTGCCACTGAGCAATATCGAATCTGTGAAAATCATTGATTCCGGCAACGGCCAGGGCATTCCGTCCTTCGGCAAGAGTGTCACCAAAACGATGGTCGACATGCAGGAGCCGCTCAAAGAAATGACCGGAATCGACGTTGGGGAATTGCTGAAATCCTATGTCAACCGCTCTGCCTCGCAGCAGGCGCCGGCAGCGACATTGCCAGGCCTCCAGAAAGAGGAAGAGTCACCAACTGAAGAAAGCACCATCGACACGAAAAAAGACCGCTAAAGCGGAATAAAACCCGTCAATCCCAAGCTGCTCCAAGCACAGGATTGGCGGGTTTTTCTCTTGCCCGCAACCCCTCCAACCTACCACAGTAAGGTAAAAAAATGAGAACGCTAAAATTTCAATCTTCCGTTTAATCGACATGCTTCCATAAAAAGGTGGTAATATATCTGTAGATTGGCAAGAAAGAGATTTTAGACAATTGCCAAGTTAATGGAATGAGACAACTAATTTTATTCAAGGGATAGCCGCGCCAAAGGGGAATAGTTTTTTCTTGTGAGTTGCATTTTAAGGGGGTAAGTTCATGGGAGAAGCGTGCAAAGTTCTGATTGTCGACGATGAAATGTTGATTAGGCAAGGAATCATTAATTATATTGACTGGGAACAAGAGGGATTTCAAATTGTCGGGGAAGCTTGGAACGGCAAAGAAGCGATGCAGCTGATCGGGGAGTTTGCTCCGCATATTGTCATCACCGACATTGTCATGCCAATCATGGACGGCATCGATTTGGTCAGGGCAGCGAAGAAAGCCTTTCCGGATATTGAAATCATTGTACTCAGTAGTTTTGAAAACTTCGATTATGTGCGGTCGACATTCCAAAATGGGGTCGCCGATTATATACTAAAGCCCAAGTTGAACGGTCCTGAATTATTGCGGATCTTGAACAAGGTCGTCAGTCGGATTCCTGATTTGCAGCATTCCGCATCGGCCATAAAGCCGGAACGCTCGATTGAAAAAGTGCTGGAGAGCATGATTCTGGGCTACGACTTTTCCGTGGATAAGGACATTTTATCCGCTGTCCTGCCCAACAGCCGCTTTGCTTTGGTCGGCGTACACGGAACAAATCTGGATCCAACTCAACTAAAAACGGCGCTGAAACGGTCTATTCTTGAAGAATTTCCGGTTTTCGCCTTGAATTCCAGCGATACTGAAACCATGCTTTTGCTCAACTTCAACCCGCATCAGCTAGAAGCCATTAAACAAACCATAGAACACCAGGCGGCCGAAACTCCGGATACTACATGGATGTTGTGCGAGCCGTTCGATGCAATCGATAGCATGAAAAAGGTTTACGATGAAGGGTGCTTGAAGATGAAGAAGTATAGGTTTTATTTGCCGGACGCGAGTTTGTTTAGTTACGACAAGCTGCCGGAGGAAAATGAAAAACAAGCCAACTTCGATTTGAATCATTTTATCGAGATGTTCAAAGACCGCCTGTTCAAAACGGCTTTTACCTACCTGGAAAACCACGTGGATTATTTGGCAGGGCGATACAACAACGACAGCTTTGAATTCAAATCGTTTTTAGGCAATATCGTTTTCAACATTATTGTGCTATTGGAGGCCATGAAATACGACATCCAAGAGCTCGAACAAAAAAAATACAGCTATTTCTCGAATATCAATGAAGCCGTCCATGTCACCGAAGTGCTTGATCAATTCCACGGATTCCTGGAAAGAGTAGAGTCGATCATTCTCTCGGGTGACAAAGCAAGTGACCCGTCCAACAACCTCGATAAGATCCTGGCTTACATTGAGCAGCATTATACAGAGCCGCTGCGGCTTTCTGAAATCGCCAATCATTTCCACTTTAATGCGTCCTACCTGTCTTCTTATTTCAGCACGCACCACAAAGAAGGGTTCAGCGAGTACTTGAACCGTGTGCGGATCAAGAAATCGATGGAATTGTTGGAGAACAGTACGGTATCCATCTCGAACATCAGTGGAATGGTCGGCTATTCGGAGCACAGCTATTTTTGCAAAGTGTTTAAACGCATAACCGGGATGTCTCCAGGCAGTTACCGAAAGGAGCTCCAAGCCCGCCATGAAAATGAAGAAAAAGGCTTTTCTAGTCTTAAGAAATAACAGCCTGTTTATCAAAATGTTCCTGATCATGGTCATCAGCATCGTGGCTGTATCCTTGTTGATCACGTTCAGCTCGATCCGGATGTCTTCCAACTTGTTTATGGACACCTTCAGCATTTCAAACACGGAAGCCCTGGAACAAATCGAAAACCAATTTGAAGACTATAGCTTTGCCATCGTTGGTGCGACAAATGAAGTCCAAAACAACGGCACCATCAAAAAGGTGTTGACCCAAGAGGACCAGAATGCCGTTGAAACGTCGAAATCCTATCACGATATGAGCCGGCAGATCGAACGCATCTATCCGACCGTAGAGTCGTATGAAGCCAATATGATTGTGCTCGGGAACAACGAGCGGCTGTACAATGTGAATTATTCAAATTGGCCCGTTTCCTGGGAAGTGCTGCGAAACCATCCGATTACCCAGTACACGATCAATCGGCCCAACACGCTGCTTTACCAATTTTTGCCGTCCACTTCGTTTAATGACGAACCGATAATTGTGGCAACAAAAGCGCTCATGGAAAGGTCGACCGGTGAAATTTACGGCGTGCTGTATTTCCCGATCCGGGAAGCGCAGCTGAAAGAGTTTTACCAAGGCTACACGAGCATGGAAAACGAAGTGCTCCTGGTCGATGCAACAGGCAAGATCATTTCCAGCAACAATGAAGAAATGATCGGCGAAGAAGCGCCCGATGTCCTGGCGTTGGCAAAAAGAGTGGACGATGAACAATTGGAATTCAAAGATGTCACGGTCTTTGGTACAGACTATATGCTGATGTCGCAATACCTCCCGACTTATAATATGTATTTGGTAAATCTGGTCGACAAAGGCGCGGTCCTGAATAATTTGATCAACACGAAAGAAATTCTGCTGATCAGCCTGGGCATCGTCCTGCTTGCTGTCATCGTTGTGTTTATCATTTCCCGCCGCATGACCAATTCGATCAGCCGGCTGGTCAAGCAAATCTCGACAATGGCCAAACATGATTTCAATGTGCCGGTGGCGGAAACCGGCGGCTACGAAGCAAAGAAAATCGCCAACGCCTTCAACTCGATGCTCAGCGAACTGCAGGAATACGTTGACCTTGTCGTCCTGGCCCAGCAAAAGCAGCGCAGCGCGGAATTGATGGCGCTGCAGCATCAAATCAATCCGCATTTTATCTACAACACCTTGGCTTCCGTGAAATTCATGATCCAGCAGGGCAAAAAAGAAAAAGCGACGGATATGATCCATGCCTTGATTTCGTTATTGCAAAATGCCCTCAGCAATGTTGACCAAACCATCACCGTGGAACAGGAAATAACGGATTTGAAAAACTACGTCCTGATCAACCAATCGCGCTATGGCGACGGAATCAAAGTGAATTTCTTCATTTCGCCGGATTGCCTGGATTGCCAGTTGCCGAAGCTGATTCTTCAGCCGTTTATCGAAAACGCCTTTTTCCACGCCTTCAACGAGAAAAAAGAAGGCTTTGTCCAAATTCTGGTGTCCCAAAAAGGCGACAACCTGATGTGTGAGATTGTCGATAATGGCGATGGCATGGAGATCAAAGGCGACCATACAAAAGAAGATATTAAAGAGAAACGCCACTTGTTCAGCGGGATCGGCATCCGCAACGTCCACGAACGCATTCAATTGCTGCATGGTGAACAATACGGTGTAGAAATTACCAGCAAAAAGGGAGAAGGCACCAAAATAAGAGTGGAATTGCCTCTCCAAAAGACGGATGCTCCAGTGGAATCCAATAAAATTACAAGCACCTAATAATAGTCCAACTAAATAAGAGAGATATTTGAAATATCTAAAAATTTTCGGATAAAACACCCAAAGATTGTGCTAACAATCTTTTTTTTTTGGTCGTTATACTGTATGTAAGGCGTAAAGTTAAGCGCTTACAAAAGGGGGATTTTTGATGAAGAAATTTTATCTTATGCTAGTGCTGTTGATCGGCATGGCTGTGTTGGCCGCTTGTTCTTCTGGGGATGAAGAAGCAAGCGAAGGCAGCGGTTCAGAAGGTTCATCAGATGTGGACAGCATTACGATTTGGGCATGGGATCCAGCATTCAACATTGCAGCTCTTGAAAAAGCAAAAGAAGCTTACGATGGAGATGGCGAGTATGAAGTAGACGTCATTGAAAATGCGCAAGACGATATTATTCAAAAACTAAACACAGGGCTCAGCTCTGGTACAACTAACGGAATGCCAAACATTGTCCTGATCGAGGATTACCGTGCACAAAGCTTCTTGCAAGCTTATCCGGATGCATTCCATCCATTGACGGATGTCATCAATTCAGACGACTTTGCAGAATATAAAATTGCAACTACGAGCTTCGAAGACGAGCAATACGGATTGCCATTCGATTCTGGCGTAGCTGCATTGTATGTGCGCACAGACTATCTTGAAGAAGCAGGATACACAGTAGAAGACGTAACGAATATCACGTGGGATGAATACATTGAAATTGGTAAAGATGTAAAAGAAGCAACAGGCAAAAACATGCTGACATTGGATCCGAACGATTTGGCGCCAGTCCGCATGATGATTCAGACAAACGGTTCATGGTATGTGGATGAAGACGGTTCAACACCAAACCTTGCAGACAACGAATCACTTGAAAAAGCATTTGAAACATACAAAAAAATGATGGATGCGGACATCGCGAAAATCGTTTCTGACTGGAGCCAGTTTGTTGGTGCATTCAACAGCGGCGATGTTGCCAGTGTTCCAACAGGAAACTGGATTACGCCAAGCGTCAAGCAAGCAGCCGATCAATCCGGCAACTGGGCAGTGGTGCCAATGCCGAGATTGGATATGGAAGGCGCAGTAAACGCTTCTAACTTGGGCGGCAGCTCATGGTACGTCTTGAACGTAGATGGCAAAGAACAAGCGGCAGATTTCATGTTGAACACATTCGGTTCAAATCCTGATTTGTACCAAACACTTGTAAAAGAAATCGGTGCTCTTGGAACTTATTCACCAGCAGCTGAAGGAGATGCGTATGCAGTTGAAGATGAATTCTTTGGCGGCCAGCAGCTTATCACAGATCTTTCTGCATGGACAGACGAAATTCCAGCCGTCAACTATGGCCTTCACACGTATGCAATTGAAGACATTTTGGTCACTGGAATGCAAGATTATTTGAACGGCGCAGAGCTTACGACAGTACTTGAAAATGTCCAAGGACAAGCTGAAGCACAACTCAAATAATGGATTGGAAATAAAGAGAAACTTCAATCGGTGGGGGCTTTATCCCCCACTGATTGTTAGTCCATCCAATCGGACTTTTACGGCTTGTTGGATCTCCCGCTTTTAGAAGTGGGAGTCTTACAAACCGTTAAAGCGGGATGAATAAAGCCTTGAGTTGTCGCCGACTAACTGGTAGAAGTGCTTTATCACTTACCAGTCCGGCGCAGCTCAAGGTTTTTTTATAGGAGGAATGAGAAGCATGAGCCAGCACTCAACAAAAAAAGGCGAACTGGATTTTCCAGTGCGCTTGCGCGATAAAGAAACCAAACGCCAAAAAACCGGTGTCTATTTCAAGAGGAAAGTGGGTTGGCTGTTTGTCATTGTCTCAATCATCGCCATCACCATCTTTAACTTTTACCCGATGGTTCAAGCTTTCCTGTTGTCTTTTCAATCAGGAATGGGCGCGAATTTGGAATATGTGGGCTTCGATAACTGGCGGCGATTGTTCGGTGACCCGACGTTTATCGCAGCGCTAACCAATACATCAATTTATCTGCTGATCCAAGTTCCATTGATGATTGTATTGGCGTTATTCTTTTCCGTCTTGTTAAATGACCCCAAATTGAAATTCAGAGGCTTTTTCAGAATCGCGATTTTCTTGCCTTGTGTCACGTCACTCGTTGCCTACTCGGTCGTCTTTAAATACTTGTTCGGCATCGATGGCATCGTCAACCTGTTTTTGCTCAACTTTGGTTTTATCTCGGAAACGATCAACTTTTTAGCCGATCCCGTATGGGCGAAGGTGGTCATCATCCTCGCGATTACGTGGAGATGGACGGGCTATAACATGATTTTCTATTTGGCGGCTTTGCAAAACGTCGACAAGTCGATTTACGAAGCAGCAAGAATCGATGGAGCAAACTCCATCCAGCAGTTTTTCCAAATTACCGTTCCAATGCTGAAACCGATTATTTTGTTCACATCGATTACGTCAACGATCGGCACCTTGCAGATCTTTGATGAAATCGTCAACATCACCAACGGCGGACCCGGAAATGCGACAATTTCGATTTCGCAATACATTTACAATCTGTCCTTCGAATACACGCCTGACTTTGGTTATGCGTCAACCGTATCCTACGTTATTGTGATTTTAGTGATAATTCTTTCGATTATTCAATTCAGAGTGGCGGGTGAGAAAAAATGAAAACCTTTAAAAGAATCTTCATTTATACGTTTCTAAGTCTCGCAGCCATCGTCTCTATTTTTCCGTTCTTATGGATGCTCGTCAGCATCACCAATAAATCGGTGGATGTGACGCGAGGGCGCTTGCTGCCTGGAACCCATTTGATTGAAAACATG
This sequence comes from Planococcus sp. ISL-110, assembly GCF_018613575.1. GTDB lineage: Bacteria > Bacillota > Bacilli > Bacillales_A > Planococcaceae > Planococcus. The sequence continues at coordinate 18,890 of NZ_JAGGPX010000007.1, read as the reverse complement.
AAAACCTTGTTTGCAACAGTGGATATTGTTCCGGCTTTGATCAACTCAACCATTATTGCGGTCATCACTACCATTTTGACGCTCTTGCTGGCATCGCTTGCCGGTTATGGTTTTGAGATTCACCGCAGCCGAGGAAAAGACATCGTCTTCACCGTCTTGTTGTTGTCGATGATGATTCCGTTTGCGGCGATTATGGTTCCCTTGTACCGCATGTTCGGCAGCATCAGCGACACGGCGCCGTTAATCGGGATTGACTCGCTGGGCGCTGTTATTTTACCGACAGCGACCACGGCGTTCTTCATCTTTTTCTTCCGGCAGAACACGAAAATGTTTCCAAAAGATTTGGTGGAGGCGGGAAGAATTGACGGCTTGAGTGAAATCGGCGTCTTTTTCCGGATTTACATGCCGACGATGAAAACGACGTATGCAGCAGCGGCAATCATCTCGTTTATGAACAGCTGGAACAATTACTTATGGCCGTTGGTCATCTTGCAGTCACCGGAAAAAAGAACGATTCCGTTGCTGATTTCCAATCTGGGTTCGAGCTATTCACCGGATTATGGCGTCATCATGTCAGCCATCGTTATCGCCACCTTGCCGACAGCGCTAGTGTTCTTCCTCATGCAGAAACACTTTGTTGCAGGCATGATGGGGTCGGTTAAGGGTTAAATGATAGGCAGTTTTTAGGGGGGATTTCCCTTGGTAGCTTGGTGTTGTTCTTATATGCCGCTTTGGCCGCTTTGGGCATGGCTCACGCAAGAAGCCAGGAAAACCGCCTGTCTTCTTGCTTCGCCTAGCCCGTGGACGCGCCGGCGCTAAGAGATTTAACTAACTAACTATGACATTATATTTCTTCGTTAAATTACTAGTTGATATGGAGCAAAACAGTGGAGACTCCCGCGGGATAGCGAAGTGTCGAAATCCACTTGAGCGTTAGCTCAAGTTAGTTCGGCGCAAGCCCGCAGGAAAGCGTAACTGTTTTGCGGAATATCGTCAATGAACAATCACTAGTTCAACTTATATAGGAGGTAAATTGTGCCGATTTTATATAACGACTCTACGCGTGAGTTTCATCTGCAAACCGAGAAAGCGAGTTATCTATTCAGCATTTTGGAAAACGGCCAGCTGGGCCAGCTTTATTACGGGAAAAAGCTGCGCCATCGGGAGTCGTTCGAGCGGTTGTTCCATGTGGAGGCGACGCCCAACACGGCGTGCGTCAATGAAGGTGATCTTGTTTTTTCGCTCGATTTGATCAAACAGGAATATCCAGCATATGGGACGACGGATTTCCGGGAGCCAGCGTACCAGGTGCTGCAGGAAGACGGCAGCCGCATTACGGATTTTGTCTATAAAGATCACCAGATTTTTGGAGGCAAAAAAAAGCTGGATGGCTTGCCTGCTACTTATGTAGAAAACGAAGATGAGGCAACCACTTTGGAGATTTCTTTATACGATCAAGCAATCGATGTGGAAGTGCGGCTTTCTTATACGGTGTTTGAAAAGTTAAATGCGATTACCCGTTCTGCCCAGTTTATCAATCACGGACAGGCAGATGTGAATTTGACGCGAGCGTTGAGTGCCAGCATCGATTTGCCGGATTCTGATTTTGAGATGGTGCAGCTGTCGGGTTCGTGGGCAAGAGAGCGGCATATCAAAAACCGTAAACTGGTTCCTGGCATCCAAAGCATTGCCAGCACTAGAGGAACGAGCAGTGCCCAGCACAATCCGTTTTTGGCGCTGAAACGTCCAGCGACGACGGAACACCAAGGTGAAGTGTACGGAGTGAGTTTGGTCTACAGCGGCAATTTCCTGGCGCAGGTTGAAGTGGATCATTACGACGTGACGCGCTTGATGATTGGCATCAACCCGTTTGATTTTAATTGGCTGTTGGAAAGCGGCGAAATGTTCCAGACGCCGGAAGTGGTCATGGTCTATTCGGCAGACGGCTTGAACAGCATGAGCCAGACTTTTCACCGGCTGTACCGGACCCGACTTGCGCGCGGACAATGGCGCGACCGCGAACGTCCGGTATTGATCAACAACTGGGAAGCGACCTATTTTGATTTTGATGAAAAGAAAATCTTTGAGCTCGCCAAATCATCCAAAAGATTGGGTGTAGAGCTATTTGTCCTGGACGATGGCTGGTTCGGCAAGCGCGATGATGACACCACCTCCCTGGGGGATTGGTTTGAGGACGAGCGCAAATTGCCGACTGGCATCACCCAATTGGCCAAAGACATCACCGGTTTGGGAATGGACTTCGGCTTATGGTTTGAACCGGAAATGGTCTCGAAAGCAAGCGAATTGTACAAAACCCATCCGGATTGGGTGATCCATGTTCCCAATCGCCAAATGTCGCATGGCCGCAACCAATTCGTTTTGGATTTCTCCAGACAGGAAGTGGTGGATTTTATTCATGGGTTAGTGGCAAACGTCTTGCGGGACGCACCGATTTCGTATGTGAAATGGGACATGAACCGCTATATGACGGAAATCGGATCCCTGGAGTTGCCGGCAAATCGGCAGCGCGAAGTGGCGCACCGGTACATTTTGGGCGTTTACTCTTTGTATGAACGGCTGACGACCGAATTTCCGCATGTCTTGTTCGAGTCTTGTGCAGGAGGTGGCAGCCGGTTTGATCCGGGTTTGCTGCATTACGCGCCGCAAGGGTGGACGAGCGACGATACCGATGCGGTGGAACGCTTGAAAATCCAATACGGCACATCGCTGGTTTACCCGATCAGTTCGATGGGCGCACATGTCTCGGCAGTGCCGAACCACCAAGTCGGGCGGATCACCAGCCTCGAGACACGCGCAAACGTCGCCTACTTTGGCGCTTTTGGCTATGAGCTGGATGTGGCGATGATGACAGATACGGAAAAAGAAAGTGTCAAACGACAAATCGCTTTTTACAAAGAAAACCGTCTGCTGATTCAACAAGGCCAATTTTACCGAATCGAAAACCCATTTGCGGAAGATGGCAACGTGACAAGCTGGACCGTCGTGTCAGATGACCAAAACGAGGCGATACTCGGTTATTACCAAGTGTTGTCGCGGCCAAATCCGGGACTCACGCGTGTGTTCTTTAAAGGGCTGAATCCAGAATTCGAATACGCGATTGATGGTATAGATGCCACGTTTTACGGAGACGAATTGATGGGTGCAGGTCTGCAGCAGAATCGTTACCGCACGAACGAACATCCGGCTGATTTTTCTTCTGTAGTTTATAAAGTAAAGCGAGTGTAGATGCTGGTTCTAACACCGCGCTAGGCACGCTATTAAAAAAGAAAAACATCAGAATTGTCGTGTTGGAACTGGAAAACACCACAACCGACCAAATCCAATTGCTGGATCAGCCAAAGCTGAGCTGACCGAGGTTACTATAGAAGGGAATGGAATAGGATGATTAACGATAAATTGCCGAAGATTTGGCACGGTGGGGACTATAACCCGGAACAATGGGATTCAAAAGAAATTTGGGACGAAGATGTCCGGATGTTCAAATTGGCTGGAATTGATGTGGCCACATTAAACGTCTTTTCATGGGCGTTAAATCAGCCAAATGAAGACATGTACAATTTTGACTGGCTGGATGAAAAAATCAACCGCCTGTACGAAAACGGCATTTACACATGCCTCGCAACAAGCACAGCCGCACATCCAGCATGGATGGCGAAAAAATACCCGGATGTGTTGCGCGTCGATTTTTACGGCAGAAAACGCAAGTTCGGCAGCCGCCACAACTCGTGCCCGAACAGCCCGACTTACCGCAAATACTCCGAAAGAATCGCCGAGACATTGGCAGAACGCTACAAAGACCACCCGGCTGTCTTGATTTGGCACGTGTCCAACGAATATGGCGGATATTGTTATTGCGACAACTGCCAGGACGCTTTCCGCAACTGGCTGAGCGACAAATACGGAACGCTTGAAAAACTCAACAAAGCGTGGAACACCGGCTTCTGGGGACATACGTTCTACGAATGGGACGAAATCGTGGCACCGAACATGCTGAGCGAAGAACGCGAAGACAATGTTTCGGATTTCCAGGGCATTTCACTCGATTACCGCCGCTTCCAGTCGGATAGTCTGTTGGATTGCTACAAATTGGAATACAACGCCATCCGCAAACACGTGCCAACCAATATCCCAATCACTACCAACTTGATGGGTACATACCCGATGCTGGACTATTTTAAATGGGCAAAAGAAATGGACGTTGTGTCGTGGGACAATTATCCGGCCATCGATACGCCGTTCAGCTACACCGCGATGACGCACGATTTGATGCGCGGCTTAAAAGGCGGGCAGCCGTTCATGCTGATGGAGCAAACGCCGAGCCAGCAAAACTGGCAGCCGTATAACTCGTTGAAGCGTCCGGGTGTTATGCGCTTGTGGAGCTACCAGGCAATCGGCCGCGGGGCAGATACGATTCTGTACTTCCAGCTGCGCCGCTCTGTCGGTGCCTGCGAGAAATACCACGGAGCGGTCATTGAACACGTCGGCCATGAACACACGCGCGTGTTCAATGAGGTCGCCCAATTAGGGAAAGAATTAAATGGTTTATCGGATACTTTGCTTGATGCACGGGTCAACGCCAAAGTGGCCATCGTCTTTGACTGGGAAAACCGCTGGGCGACCGAGCTGTCAAGCGGACCTTCCGTGTCGCTCGACTATGTCAGTGAAGTGCATAAATACTATGATGCGCTTTACAAACTAAATGTCCAAGTCGACATGATCGGCGTCGAAGAAGACTTGAACAAATACGACGTCGTCATTGCGCCAGTTCTTTACATGGTCAAAGAAGGCTATGCAGCAAGAGTCGAGCGGTTCGTTGAAAACGGCGGCACCTTCTTGACGACGTTCTTCAGCGGCATTGTCAACGAAACCGACATCGTCACACTCGGCGGCTATCCAGGCGAACTGCGCAAGGTTCTTGGCATTTGGGCAGAAGAAATTGATGCACTGCACCCGGATGAAACCAATCAAATCGTCGTAAAAGGATCCCGCGGAAGTTTAAGCGGCAAGTATTCATGCAATTTGTTGTTTGACCTGATCCACACGGAAGGCGCAGAAGCCATCGCTGAATACGGCTCCGACTTTTATAAAGGCATGCCGGTCTTGACCGTCAACAAATTTGGAAAAGGAAAAGCGTGGTACGTGGCTTCAAGCCCGGACGCGGACTTCCTGGTCGACTTCCTGCAGACAGTGTGCGAAGAAGCGGGCGTCGAGCCGTTGCTTGACGTACCGGCAGGCGTCGAAACAACCGAGCGCGTGAAAGACGGCCAAACCTACTTGTTCGTATTGAACCACAACAACGAAGAAGTCACAATCGAGCTGCAGGACAGCGAGTATAAAGAAGTGCTGACGGATGAACAAGTGAGCGGAAACCTGGTCTTGAAAGAAAAAGGCGTGTTGATTTTGGCGGAAGTGTAAAATAAACAATAGAATAGATAAAGAGCCCATGTGGACGGCACCAAAATTGTTGGATACTAATCTGACGATGGAGATGCCGTTCACATGGGCTTTTCTATTGGTTATCGAAATGGTTCCGGGAAATTCATAAGCTCTCAAGCAGGAAAACAGACTCCGTTTATCGAATGTACAGCTAACTTATTTATTCGGAATAAAGGAAAGGAGAGGCGGGACCGATGAAGAAGGTTGGAAAGCTCCTTTGCATGAGCGCTGCATTGATGCTGTTGGCGGGCTGCGGGGAAGAAGATGCGCCGATCATGGATCCTTCAAGAGAATGGAAGGATCCGGAGGACAACATACCAGCAATTGAAGAAGAAGCGGAGATGGAAGAGGGAGATGCCTTGTCCGAGTATTCCAGCGAGCAGATTGAATACGCCAGAGTGTGGCTGCAGCTTGGGCCAAACGAAGAGATAGACAGCTTGTACGTCCAGCAAATCCCGGCAGGCACACCGTTCAATCCGGACGATGACACGAGCGCTGCTTATCCGGAACCTGTTATCCAACTGGCGGGACCGCGTTTGGTGGATGGATCTGTTACTTACAGCAGCAATGGAGATGGCACGATCAACGTATACAATGTGCCATTGCGCTGGGACGGTGAGTATCCTGCGGGCGAGGAGTTCTACAACGACATCATTGAAGATACGGAGCTGGTGATGCTCAATCCGGGGGAGGACGAGAAAGTGATCCAGTTGATTGAGTTGTTGGAGGTTCAGGAGTGAGTGGATGGATCTTAATAATAGAAGAAAAAAAGATTGGACAGAGTTATCTGTCCAATCTTTTTTAAATTGATGAAGCGAGATTCCTTTTATTACTGAGGCAGCTGAACTTTCTCAACCGGAGCAAAACCCTGCGTCTTCCTGAATTTCATATTGTGCTGGAAGTTGACCATAGAATCTGAACAATCGATGGCTTCGAAGTTCAGGCTGCTCAATGTAGCTTTATCAAAACGAACAGAAAGAACCGGGAGGATATCGGTTTTGCCGGTTTTCGTCAGAGTCTTTTGTTCAGTAGGGACGACGTTTTTCGAATGGACATTAAATTCAACTTCAAGTGTTTTGGGATCTTCGGTAATGAATTCAAAACCACTTCCGAATTCCAGCAGGTCATCCAGCGGTGATAGCTCTTCGATGACTTGCAGGTAGGCATCCGTATCCTGCTGCAGAATGCGGTTTGCCAGGCGGGTGGTACGAATGAGTTCTTTCGATTCTTCACTGTCTTTTTCTCTTGCTAAAGACACTTCCTGGCGTAATTTCTCTTCTTCTTTCTCCGCAGTCTTCAGCAGCTTTTGAATCATAGAAGGCTTAAATGAATTCAGTTTTTCTTGTGCTTCTAGCTCGTGAAATCCGGTTTCTTTTAGGTGATTTGAGTAGCGCCCAATGAATAGGAAGAAAATAAAGAAAAGATCCGATGAATAATCAAATTTTTTCAATTTTTATGCATGAAAGAGGAAATATGAGGTAGCATAAGACAGGTAGTGAGAAAGCAAACAAAGGGGTGGCAGAAGATGAAAGGAATTATCCGCTTTTCCAATAATTTGATGGAAAGATATTTACCGGATCCATTTTTATTCGTCATTATTTTGACGGTGGTGGTGTTCGGACTGGGCTTGGGGTTGACCGGTTCCACACCTGTTGAAATGGTGGCATTTTGGGGTGAAGGATTCTGGGCCTTGTTAGCGTTCTCCATGCAGATGGTGCTGGTACTGGTTACCGGATTTGTTTTGGCGAGCAGCCCGATTTTCAAAAAGGGGCTGGGGAAACTGGCGAGCTTTGCGAAGTCGCCGGGCAGCGCGATTATTTGGGTCACCTTGGTGTCACTTGCCGCAAGCTGGATCAACTGGGGATTTGGTTTGGTTATCGGTGCGTTATTTGCGAAAGAGTTGGCGAAGCGGGTCGAGCATGTCGATTACCGGCTGTTGATTGCAAGCGCTTACTCTGGATTTATCATTTGGCATGCCGGATTCTCGGGTTCGATTCCGCTGTCGATTGCGACAGACGGACACCCGTTTATGGATCAAATCGGCATTATTCCGACCGGAGAAACGATTTTTGCCAGCTATAATTTGATTATCATTGCGGCGTTAGTTATTATTCTTCCGTTATTAAACCGTTTGATGATGCCGAAAAAAGAAGAAACTGTGGTTGTTGATCCGAAAGTGCTAGTGGAACCAGAAGTCGAGGAACAAGCAGCGAAAGCGGACAGGACTCCGGCAGAGCGGTTGGAAAACAGCTGGATTTTATCTGTGGTCATTGGTGTACTGGGGATTTCGTTTATCGCTTATTACTTTATTCAAAACGGCTTTGCCTTAACACTTGACCTGGTTAACTTTATGTTCTTGTTCCTCGGCATCCTTTTCCACGGGACGCCTCGAAAGTATTTGATTGCGGTTCAAGAAGCGGTCAAAGGAGCGGGCGGCATCATCATCCAGTTCCCATTTTATGCGGGAATCATGGGGATGATGACAGCATCCGGTTTGGCAGTAGTCATCTCGGATGCGTTCGTCAGCATTTCAACAGAACAGACCTTCCCGCTTTTCGCATTCTTGAGTGCAGGGCTCGTCAACTTCTTTGTCCCTTCAGGGGGCGGACAGTGGGCAGTTCAAGCACCGATTATGCTGGAAGCTGCAGAAATGCTCGGCAGCGATCCAGCGAAAGTAGCGATGGCTGTTGCATGGGGAGACGCCTGGACGAACATGATCCAGCCTTTCTGGGCATTACCAGCACTGGCAATCGCCGGCCTCAAAGCCAAAGACATCATGGGCTTTTGCCTGATCGTGTTGTTTGTCAGTGGCGTGGTGATTGGGCTTGGGTTGTTGTTCTTGTAAATAAAACCGATAATTTCGGCCTTGCCTGTTTTGCGGCAAGGCCGTTTTTTGTTGTTGGAATAAAATAAGTCTATGCAGGGAACGATAGATTTCAGGCATATCTTGAAAATGGATTTATGAAACTTAATTAAACAAGCGCTATATAAAGCCACTGAATATTGTGGTATATTAGCATTTATATAGTTCAAATGAAATAGTCTTGTAGGAGATAAAGACCTATTAATATGTGTAAATAGTTTACTGGAATCTCGGATTTAATAAAATAATCAATATCAAATCTTCACTATCTGAAAGGGGCGTGTACTTATGGGGAAAAGTAAAAAGGTATTATCGGCTGCTGGACTAATTGTTCTTTTAAGCGGTTGTGGACAAGAGGCTGTTGAGACAGACGAACCTGTGATTGAAACGGCAGAAGTTGATGCTGCAGAGACAGAAAAAGCTGAAACAGAAGAGAAAGCGAAAGCTGAAGCTGAAGCAAAAAAGAAGGCTGAAACAGAAGCAGCAGAAAAAGCTGAAGCAGAAGCCAAGGCAATAGCAGAAGCAGAACGTCAAGCCGCAGAAAATGCTGGATCAGCTTCACAACAACAAGCGGTAGGAATGGCTGAAGATTATATAGCGTATACTGCGTTTTCGCAAAGTGGACTCGTCGAGCAATTGGAATTCGAAGGTTTTGATAACGCCGATGCAACTTACGCTGTAGAGCAAATCGATGTAAATTGGAGCGAACAGGCAGTGAAATCGGCTGAAGATTATATATCGTACACTGCGTTTTCGCAAAGTGGATTGGTCGAACAATTGGAATTTGAAGGTTTTAGTAACGCCGATGCAACCTACGCAGTAGGTGAAATAACGGTGGACTGGAGCGAACAAGCCGTACTAGCAGCCGAAAACTATATCGAGTACACTTCTTTTTCAAGATCCGGATTGATTGAACAATTGCAGTTTGAAGGGTTCAGTAATGCGGATGCAACTTATGCAGTGGATGCATTAGGGCTTTAGTAAAAACAATCAAAGGTTTTAGAATAAGCAGTTGCTGTCTTCGAGTTGCGCCGTCTAATCTAATAGCTTAAATCAAATAAAAACAAGTTTAAGACCGCTAAATAACTTTGTTATTAGCGGTCTTTTCGATGCCGTAAATTAATGATTTTGAAATCGGGCCGTTGCTCCAAAAAAATTCAAAACATCAACATTCTAAGCTATTCCAAATATTGATAAGTTTTTATGCTAACAAAATCTCCAAGCAGTGTTCATGCTTGGAGGTTTCTTTAGCTTGAAGACGAAAACCCACGATTCACCATCAGCAAATTGTCGCCTCACCCATCTCGATTTCGCCACTCTGCCCATCCACGTAATCCACGCCCCATTCGCAATTCCCGTCGTTTTCCCATTCAACTACATACCGGCCGCGCTCATAGCTGATCGAAATGATTTCCATTGTTCCAAACGAATTCGTATGGTGCTGCTCGACAATCGCTTCTGCCTCAGCTTCAGTGATTTCAGGATCTGATTGGGAGCATCCGCTGAGAATCAAGAAGAATGTAATTAAAACGATAGATTTAGTGCTTTTCATGTCATTCACCCCTTAGCAGGTAGACGGACATAGAAGAAATAAGGTTACATAGAAATTTAGAATCAATAAAAAAGTAGATATAAAAGAGAAAAATGATAAAAATGTAAAAATATTTCGTTAATTTAACTAATAACAGTTAAATAATGTTAATATATTTGTATTGAATATCCATATTTAGAGAGGAGCACCCCCATGATTATCTACAACGAAAGCTCTTCAAAATTCATCAACCACGTGCTGGAACAGCGCATTGAATCTGTGCTCCTTGAAAAAGTCCAGGAGAAGATGAACCATTCCGTATCCCCAAGCGAAATCCGTTCGTGGACCAACTCCTTGCCAGAAATGGCAAAGATCCTGCGCGATGCCGATTTGAAAGAAGGCACTCACGTGCTGCTGGAATACAAGTTGCCTTCAACTGAAAAGCGTATTGATTTCCTGATTACCGGTGAAGACAAGACTGGCCAGCAAAACGCAGTCATCATCGAACTGAAGCAATGGCAGAAATCGCAGCTGGCTGAAGGAGATGGCATTGTCAGAACTTACCTGGGTGGCCGGGAACGCGAAACCGTACACCCATCCTATCAATCGCTGTCCTATAAACGCTATCTCGAGAATTTCAATGAAGCCTTATACGAAGATACATCCATCAGCTTGAGCTCCTGTGCTTATCTGCATAATTACATCCCGAACAAACTGGCAGAGCCTTTGCTCAATGAACGCTATACGAACTACGTCGAGCAGTCGCCGATCTATTTCCAATTTGATGACCTGTTGCTGCGGAAGCGAATCAATGATGCGGTCTCTGAAGGGAAAGGTACAGACATCGCCCGGAAAATTGAAGAAGGGCGTATCCGTCCCTCCAAGAAGCTGGTCGAAGCCGTCAATTCCTTATTTGAAGGAAACGAGGAATTCATTCTCCTCGATGAACAAAAGGTCGCTTATGAGAAAGTACTGTCCATCTATAACAGCATGGAACTGGAAACGGACCAAAAGCATACGATCCTCATCAAAGGCGGACCAGGAACCGGAAAATCGGTCATCGGCTTGAACTTGATGAACTTCCTGTTGGGCGAAGAAGCAACAATTGAGTACATTACGCCGAACCAATCGTTCCGCGAAATCCTCCGGAAGAAACTGATCGGCCGGAGCGGCTTTGTGGAAATTCGCAGCCTGTTCAAAGGTTCAGCATCGTATGTGGAAACACCTGCGAATTACTATGACGTCCTGGTCTGTGACGAAGCTCATCGACTGAAGAATCAAGGACATATGAAACGCAAAATCGAAGGCGAAAACCAGGCCACTCAAATCATTCGCTCCAGCAGAGTCAGCGTATTCTTTATCGACGATGAGCAGGTTATTTCGAATAAAGACATCGGCCGCTTTAATCTATTGAAAGAAGAAGCCGAAAAGCAGAACTCCACAGTCCATGTCGTCGAACTCGATTCACAGTTCCGCTGCGCCGGTTCAGGAAATTATCTGGAGTGGCTCGACAATGTTCTTTATGACCGGAAGCAGGACATCCAGCTGGACGGTGACTTCGACTTCCAAGTCGTCGACTCCCCGCATGAACTTTACGAGAAGGTAGTCAAAGAAAAATGCGGCAGGCTGCTCGCAGGCTATGCATGGGAATGGAACACCAAAAGAATTAATGGAGAGTTGCCGAAAGATGTGGTGGTCGAGGTTCATGACTTCGCCATGCCGTGGAACGATCCAGCACGCATCGACTGGGCCATCCATCCGGAAGGCTCCGAACAAATCGGCTGCATCCACACTGTTCAAGGACTTGAAATGGAATACGTCGGCGTCATCATCGGCAATGATTTGACCTATAATCCAGAAACTCAATCCATTGAAGTAAAGCGAGAGAACTTTAAAGATAAAGGCGCCAGACCGGCGAAGCCGAAAGGGAAGTACGAGGTTGATCCGCTTGATCAGTTGGTGAGGAATACTTATAAGACGTTGATGACTCGAGGGATGAAGGGTTGTTATGTTTATTGTATGGATGAAGAATTAAGAAGTTTATTGTTGTAGGTATTTTTTTATTAAATAGGGGGAAATGAAATGGCAGATTTATTTTTGAAGGATGAGGAAATAAAAGAAATTTTTAAAAATCATATAAAAATAGACTCAAAAGTAATGTCTATAGAGACTTTATTCGCTAATGAACGGAGGACAAGAAGCACTGTATTTGATCCTTATTATCAAAGGAATTATGTATGGGATACTGACAAGGCTTCTTATTTTATTGAAAGTATACTTCTGGGAACTGAAATACCTCCTCTTGTTTTTTTTAATACAGGGAAAAATATTGAAGTGATTGATGGAAGACAACGTTTTGAAACAATTAAAAGATTTAAGGATAATAGATTTCATCTAACTAAAAATGGACTAAACATTTTTAAGGATTTACAAAAAATGAGTTTTGAAGATTTTGACGTCAGTCTGCAAGATGTATTTTGGGATACGAAATTAAGGATAATCGAATTTAGTATTGTAAATGAACCCACTTTAGATTATAGAAAAGAGGATCAGATAAAAAAAGAGATATTTAGAAGATATAACTCAGGGATAACACCTTTAAAAAATGCAGAGATTGAAAAAGCTATTTATATAAATGATGATACAACTACGTTCTTCAAAAAGAAATTCAAAGAAGGAGAAAAAGATTATATAGACTTTTTAGATTTATTTTTTTCTGAAAGAGAAAAAGAACTGAGTAAGAAAGGAATAACTCTTGAAAAAGCTATGTCAAAAGTAAGGGTATTTTTAGTTTTGCATAATATACCAATAAATTATTATAGTACTTCCAAAGGAAGAAAAGAATTAATTCAAAGATTCTTTGAAAGTCTTAGTGAAAATACACAAGACGTTGAAGATTTATATAATAGCTTTTTTAATAAAATAGAAACATTAATAGATATAAAAAATCACTTGTCTGATAAAAAAATTGAGCATAATAAGTTAGTATTTGAATGCTTATTTTGGGCATTCACTATTTTAGAGCAAGAAGGCATAAATTTAGAAGAAGTAAATGATAAAGAAGTTAAAGGGAAATTAATTGCATTCATTGGAGAAAATATAAATATTTATACAACTGAAAATAGTCATTTCTATAAGGAAATGAAAGAAAGATATTCAGGAACAGCATCATTTTTTGAAGATATATTTAAAGTGAATTTTGATATATATATGAGAAATAATATAGTAACTCAAAAGAAGCTAAAAACTATTATGAATAATTCCTCTGATACTCAACAGATTATAGAGGTGTTTGAAAGTTTGAGGTTAAATAAACCTGATGCAAGTTCTACTACTATAGATGATATATGTAGACTTATGAACAGAAAACGTTTTTTAGTCAGGCCTTCATACCAAAGAGGTGAGTCAATAAATCAAATGAAATCCTCTGCTATAATCGAAAGTATACTGCTGGGCATAAATTTGCCTCCCATATTTATTTATAAAAGATTAGATGGAATATTAGAAGTAGTAGACGGTCAACAACGACTTTTATCAATTTTAGGATTTATTGGAGAGGAATTCTTAGATGAAAACAGTGAATTGACAAGATCAGAAAAAAATAACTATAAACTTGGCAAATTAAGAATTTTAGATGAACTAAATGGTAAATCCTACACAGATTTAAACGACGTATTAAAAGAAAAAATATTGGATTTCAATTTATCCTTAGTGACAATAGATGCTAAAATTAATCCGCAATTTGATCCTATTGATTTATTTATCCGGTTAAATAACAAACCTTATCCGATTAGAGAAAATACATTTGAAATGTGGAATTCATATGTTGATCATGAAATCGTTAGTAAGATTAAACAGGTAGTTAAAAAAAATGAAAATTGGTTTTATTCTAAACAGAAGAATACAAGAATGGAAAATGAAGAATTAATAACGACTTTAGCTTATTTTGAATATAAGGAAACTTATCCAGATACAAATGATGATTTAGATATCTATCAGAGAACTGATAAAATTAATTTTCGAGTAAAATCCAAAGTTGAAATAACAAAGATTTTAAACTTAGCATCTGAACAAGATGAAGTTAAAAAGAATTTTTTGAAAAGTATCAGTGAGGTAGAAAAATTTCTAAAAAAACTTAAAATTTTACTAGTAGACAAGGATCTAACCGAAGAAGTAGATGAGTATTTAAAAGATGAACTAACGAAACTATTCTATCTGCAACATACTAAAAGTGCTAGAAGAACCCTACAATCTTTTTATGCTCTTTGGAGCGTGTTTTCGAAAATTCCCTATGAAATGGTAAAATTAAATCGAATAAAAATTAAAGAAGAAATCTCAAGTTTATTTAAATATACTAAATCACTTCCATTAGAAGATCAGAATGGAATTGGTATAAAGAAGTATCAAAAAATGGTTCTAGAACTTTGGGATACTTATAAAGTCGATGACAGGAAAATTATTTTAACTGTTGAAGAGAAACAAAATATGCTGAAGAAACAACAAAACTCCTGTTCACTTTGTGGAGGCTTGCTATTTATTTCTGATGACCTAGAGGTAGATCATAGAATTCCTTTAGGAATTGGAGGAAGAGACAAGTTTTTAAATTTACAACTTGCTCATAAAGACTGTAATAGAAAGAAAGGTGTCAAGTCTTGAACTGATCCCCATATGATAGATAATTTAAAAGAGTGAACTCATTTTGAACTGCACTCCAGTTGTTAAAAATCGCGTTCCTGGGAAAGAAACAATTCTAAACGATTTTGACAATACACTAAAATCTTTATTTTATGCATGTAAACACCTACTGCAACAATATTTTAGACGTTTTTTTTCATCGATATAAATTGTTTGGTATTTCTCTCGCTCCTTGGGAAGTGAGATGATAAGCAGAGGTGCAATAAATAATGAGAACAGAAGAAGAGATCGAGCAATAGTTGATCGGTACACAGGGACCATTTGATAATCTGAATTTTATGGTTAGTATAATAGAATTTTATTAAAAGGAGATTTATTAATGGAGTTGAATATATATTTAGTTGGAGCTTTAGCAGAAGAAAAGAAGCTAAAAGAATATCATCCTAACCTACTACCAGTTAAACAAACACTTCAATTCAATCAATTTCAGTTCTTTTTAGATATATTAAATATTGATGATATTCCTTTAGAACATCAAAAACTATTTAAAAACAAGTTTGTAGCAGGTTATGAGAATAATATTAGGGATTCTCAATGGGAGAAGTTTTCGGAAGGCCATACATTTTTTAAGGAGGAAATTTTTAGTGAGTTTGCTTCGAAAAAATTATTTATATTCAAACCTTATATTGATGAAAACAATTATGGTGAAAAAAATATTAAAATTTCAAAAAATACATTAAAAATTATTGATCGTCCTAAAGGGATTTCTGGAAATGCAATTGGTAGTTTAGTTACAATTCCAATTTTTAATGATTATAATCAATATGCGTTTGAAAAAAAATTGTTAGAGTCAAAAGCTATTGGTAATTATAGTTTTCTGGAAAAAATTACAACCTCATGTTTGGTTTCTGGAGATTTCTTATATGGTGAATTTAAAGATTTTGAAAAGTTAAATGATGGTTGGCATGTTACCCCAGAAGATACAATTAAAAAGATTCCGTTAGATTTTGGAGAATACCGAGATATCATGATTATTGAATCACATGCTATTTATATTGATTATGATTACTTCCATGAAATTATTCTGGGAGAAGGTTTGGCAAAGCTAGGTCAAATAGTGAGTCTCGATAAAAAAATCAAATTAAAGGATATTAAAGAAGATCCTATTGAAGAATATGAGGAAGATCTTTATTCTGAAAGTGATTACTTAGAAAGTTTGTTTACTAATTTAAAACAAAATGGATTAATTTTTGAAAAGAAGCATGTTATTAATTTTCATACAGCTTTAAAAACGAGAAGATTAGTGATTTTAAGTGGTTCTTCTGGTACGGGTAAATCTCAATTAGTTTATAACTATGCTCAATCTTTAGGTTTAGTTAATAAGGACACTCACCAGTTTAAAATGATTCCAGTTAAGCCAAACTGGAAGGATGATTCGGACTTAATTGGTTTTTTAGATACTATTAATAATATTTATAGACCATCAGAATCGGGGTTAGTGGACACGCTATTAGAGGCGAAAAGTAATCGCGACAAATTATATTTAATTTGTTTCGACGAAATGAACTTAGCAAAAGTAGAACATTATTTTTCTCAGTTTTTGAGTGTTTTAGAATTAGAGGGAACTGAGAGGAAAATTTCTTTATACAGCAAAAATTTAGTGGGGCGAGTGTTAAACGGTGAACAGTACCCATACGAAATCCCAATATTATCCAATGTTTTGTTTGTAGGTACAATTAATATTGATGAGACAACAGAAACCCTGTCTGATAAAGTTTTAGATAGAAGCAATTATATTGAATTTAATATTCCAGCAAATCATATTAACAATTGGGTTCATACTTTAAACTCCCTATCAGTAGAAACGGCAGTTAGAGAAAATAAGAACGAGAAAAAAATTGTTGATTATTATCATTTCGACAATTGGTCGAATAATAAAAAAGAAATAAAATTACTCGATAAAGAAATTGAAGTACTAAACAACATTAATCGTTTATTAATTAAAATTGATTCTTCGAAAGGAATTGGTTTCAGAGTATTAGACCACATTAATTCGTATATGTTAAATTTGCCTTTGAACAATTCTCTTAAAAGAGAGGAAGCGTTTGATTTGCAAATTTCACAAAAAATCATTCCTAAAATTAGAGGCACTGTGGAAGAGCTCGAATTTATATTGCAAAATTCGGAAGAAGATATTTTGAGTGTTCTTAATGAAGAGGAATTTAAAGTCACGACTGCGTCTTTGAAACGTAAGATAAGAGAGTTGAACTTATATGGATATACTTACTAAAGATTTACCATTTAAAGTTGAATTTGTAGTTTATAGATCTGAAAAAGAAATTAAGCAAATTATTCAACTTCCCAAATTTTCATTAAATGCAGATGTGGGCTTTATCGAAGATTTGAATTTACTGGAGTATGATAGTCTTTCAGTTAGATTTTTAAGTGATAAAGATGAGGAAGATAATAATAAAACTAAATTATACATGGATTGTTTCGAATATATTGACGAGATTCAGGAACCAATTGAAATTGATGAAAGTGGTTTTGAATATATAACACCAAATAACGAGACGATGATTCATAGGCACTTTAACAATGATGTAGGTTATCCGTTAATTCCAGGAATATACAAAATTAAAGTATATTGGAATGGAAAGGATTATTATAGCCAGATTCTAATAAAACCAAATAATTTAGAAATTATAGAACATAATCAAATGATTCGTGAAATAGAGTCACACGCTAAAGGGTTAGCAAGAGACTGGATAAAAAAAAATAATTCAATAGATATATTAAAAGATGTTAATTCAATTGATCCTACATTTATCGATCTTGCTGCCATTTTGATTAAGAGGGAAAAAATTATAAAAAAGGCAATGCACGTTATTCTCAATAGACCTTTTACAAAATTAGAGAAGAGCTATGCAATAGTATCAGTTACTAAAAGTAGAAAGATGGACAATAAATCTTTACGTCTTAGTCAAATTAAAAATAGCTCTTCATTATATAATTTGAGATCTTTTAATGATGGAGAAATTTATTCTTATACAATGACAGATAATTATAGTAACAATGTAAATTACTATTTGATTAAAATTATTAATGATTTCCAAAGGATATTAAAAATGGCTAGTGTTAGCACTGTTGAACTCAAAAAGTACTTGGAACTGGAATTAATTCAACTAAAAAGATACAAAAAAGAATATAGTGTTGGGGACCATATAAAAATTTCTAGTAGAGAAAAACAATTGCTTAAAGTTGGAGAATTCGAAAAATCTATAGATTTACTTAATCGAATGTTAATTAATTCTATAAATAGTTCCTTTTTAAAAAATATAAAAGTTCCCCAAAAAATTATTCTTTCTCAACAGCTTATTAAGACACCTGGATACAATATTTTTTATAAAGTACATAAGTTAATCAATGGGGGATTAGATAACCAAATAGAGGACATGTATGATTATACTTGGAAGTCATCTGAAGTTCTCTATGAATACTGGTGCTTTATTAAAATTATTGAAATGCTAAAAGAATTAGAATATGAGCCTGAATCTGGTTGGATATTTAATCTTTCCTCTGAAGAACATAAAATTTCAATACCTGCAATTCCAGACAATACATTTGTTGTTTTTGAAAAAGAAAATATTGTTTTGAAATTAATCTTCAACTCGGCAATGGGGAAGTCTCCTGAAAAAGCTGATAAATTAAACTCTCCTTATTGGACTAGATCTAATAGAAACAAACCCGATTTTCGACTTGATATTTACAAGGATAAAATTTTTATGAAAACAATAATATTAGATTCTAAATATAGTCCAGCAAATCGCGTGTGGAATAAAAAGTATGTTAATAGTGCAAGCCCTAGTAAAGTAGTTGAACAATTCAAAATGTATGTAAATATGGTTATAAAAGTTAATACTAGGAATGAACATGTTGTGGATGAGGTTATAGCATTATGTCCAACAAATATTGAAAATAATAAAATATTAGAACATGATTATAATCATTTGGTTACTATCGCCACCTTAAAACCAGGCATGAAAAATGATTTTTTGTGTGAAAGACTAGAAAAGCTAATTGTAGGTATTATTTAAGTAAGTTTTTTAGAAAACTGTTTCCCTATGTCAAATATAATTCAGGTTATACACTAAAAACCGCCTCCTTGTGTTGAACACAATTGAAGATATACATTAATACTGCATACGATATTTGACAAACTCAACAGTAAATAGAATTACCGGTAAATATTCATAACTAAGTGGTATACAGGGAGAATCTGAGGGTGCTGGAAAGCGGAAAGGCAAAGGGGAATATTTCTGTTTAATTTTACAGTAGCCACTGCTCTGATAACTGTGTCGCATATAAGGGGAAGTTCTTGAAAAATCGCGCCCCTGGGAAAGA
>NZ_JAGGPX010000049.1 GCF_018613575.1 Planococcus sp. ISL-110 | reverse complement strand
TAACCAAAAAAAAAGAAAAAGGGAGCGATTCTTTATGAAATTAAACAAATGTCTTTTAGCACTTCCACTATCATTAGCCTTATTGGTACCAACAGCGGCATTGGCAGACAGCCACGGCCATTCCACGCCAGCAAGCGAAACGGCGATGGAGTCGAGTACGGCAACACCCGCTGCAGAATTGCGCATCGCACTTGATACGACCTTGACGGAGCATGCCTTCCTGGCAGTTGAAACGATGCGAAAAGGCGTTGACGGCGCAGAAGATTTTGATCAAGCTTCTGGCGCATTGTTAGCCAACGCGGACGACCTTTCAGCCGCTGTCGGTTCTGTCTACGGCGAAGAAGGTGCCGCACAGTTTGATGAAGTCTGGAAATCCCATATCGGCTACTTCGTGGATTATGTAACGGCAACAGCTGAAGACAACCAGGAAGGCAAAGAGCAGGCGTTGGCTGCGTTGGAAGAATACAAAGTGGAACAATCTAAATTCTTTGATACCGCAACGGGCGGACTCCTGCCGGCAGCAGCGGTTCAAGAAGGACTGGATGTGCACGTGGATCAGCTGATTTCCGCTTTTGATGCGTATGTAGCGGGCGACTTTGAAACAGCTTACTCACTGGAGCGTGAATCGATTCACCACATGAGCATGTTCGCGGAAAGCTTGTCGATTGCCATCACGACGCAATTCCCAGAGAAGTTCGACAACACAAACCCGGATACACCCGCGATCGATCTTCGCGCTACACTGAATGCGACGTTCACTGAGCACGCGGGACTGGCAACGATGGCGATGCAGGACGGCGCGGATGGTGCGGAAAGCTTTGACCAAGCCGCGGCCGCACTTCTGGCCAATGCCGATGACCTTTCGGCAGCAGTCGGCTCGGTCTACGGCGAAGAAGCAGGTGCGCAATTTGAAGAAACATGGAAATCGCATATCGGCTACTTTGTCGATTACGTAGTGGCGACTGGCGAAGAAAACACGGAAGGCCAGGAACAGGCACGCGCTGAACTGGATCAATACATTGTGGACCAAGCCGCTTTCCTTGATTCGGCAACAGAAGGCCGTGTTCCTGCGGATGCATTGGAAGAAGGCTTAACGGCACACGTTGAACAGCTGTTGACGGCATTTGATGCCTACGCAGCAGGCGATTACGAAACAGCGTACAGC
>NZ_JAGGPX010000048.1 GCF_018613575.1 Planococcus sp. ISL-110 | reverse complement strand
GTTTTATTTGTTTTATTCATCCGTATGAATTGTATGGGAATTGTACCGTTCACAGGGGCCATCTGGGGACCGCTGGAAAAAGATCAGAGTTGCTTATTACGAGCGTAACTTCCTTAGCGCAGAAGAATTATTTTCCGTGGCATTTCTTATACTTTTTCCCACTTCCGCAAGGGCAGGGGTCATTGCGGCCGACTTTGTCGGAGACAGCCTGTGTTTTTTCTTTTTTAGACTTGAGATAGCGTTGGAGTGTGACATCAAACGGTTCATCGCGTACTTTCAACATGCGTTCATGTTCCGCTCGCGCGTTTTGGCCCCAGCTTTCGAGTTCTGGGTGGTCGAATTCCATTAAAACAGCTTCCCTGTGTTGAACACAATTAAAGATATACAATAATACTGCATACAAAAATCGACAAAATTAGCAGTAGAAAGAATCCCGATGGATTTATATGGTGATTAAAAACCGCTTCCCTGTGTTGAACACAATTGAAGATATACAATAATACTGCATACGAAAATGATGAAATCGCGCCCCTGGGAAAGAAACAATTCTAAACGATTCTGATAATACACAACAATTTATACTCCATACATCTACACACCGGCTGCACCACTATTGCGGGTGTGTTTTATTTGTTTTATTCATCTGTATGAATTGTATGGGAATTGTACCGTTCACAGGGGCCATCTGGGGACCGCTGGAAAAAGATCAGAGTTGCTTATTACGAGCGTAACTTCCTTAGCGCAGAAGAATTATTTTCCGTGGCATTTCTTATACTTTTTCCCACTTCCGCAAGGACAGGGGTCATTGCGGCCGACTTTGTCGGAGACAGCCTGTGTTTTTTCTTTTTTAGACTTGAGATAGCGTTGGAGTGTGACATCAAACGGTTCATCGCGTACTTTCAACATGCGTTCATGTTCCGCTCGCGCGTTTTGGTCCCAGTTTTCGAGTTCTGGTTGGTCGAATTCCATGATTTTAAAATAGCCGTAAGCCATTTCTTCATTGTTGAAAATGCTCGGCAATCTTTTCTGGCTCATGTAATGCTCAATTTCGGGGCGTCCCTCCGGCGCGAGTTGCTCGGCAAGACCCTCAATGATGAACGCTTGGCTATCCATATTATCCAAGTCGGCATAAAGTTGTTTCAGTGTCGCGACCGCCAGCTTGCTGTGTGTTTTTGCAATGGTGTTAATCGGGAAAACCGGGTCTTCTGAACGAGCGTAGATTTCAACTGCCCGTACCACACCATCTGACTGGAAAGCGGCAAGTGCATCTGCTAGTTCTTCCTGCAAAAAATTTTCAGGGCGGGAAAATAAAGGGGCAAGTACCGGAATTGCGTCTGCATCTTTCAGTAAATCGAGTTTGTAAACGGCGATGATTTCATTGTAATCCAACCATTGATTTTCAGGCACCACTTCAATCAGGCGGCAGAGTTCCGTCGAATCCTCGAAACCCTGGCTGACTTGCCGGTGGGCAATTTGTTTCGCTTGCGAATAAAGCAGATGATCGTATTGATTGGCCTCGAGTTCTGTAAATATGTGTTGCAGCATAGTATCCAATTCGCCTTTGTCTGCATCAGCCAATTTCTGCAGGAATGTCCATTCCTCCTGCGGGAATAAAGAACCGATCTGTTCGCGGTTCGCAATTTTCACTTCCAGGGGCAGTTCCTTGAGAACAGTTAAGAACAGATGGGGATATTTGAGCGTGGTTCTGTGCAGCGCCTCCAACAATATCGGGAGTTCATCTTCTCCGAGCGCTCTATTTTCAAGAGGAACCAAGTAAGAGGCAGTATTGTCTGATTACAGCCATTTAATAGAACCACTTGTGCCACGTTTTAGAACCAGCTAGGACACAAAACAGAACCACT
>NZ_JAGGPX010000006.1 GCF_018613575.1 Planococcus sp. ISL-110 | reverse complement strand
GCTGCAAAATATTCGGTATTCGCACCGTGTGCCGTGAGTTATCCCTATCTGCAGCGCAGGTTGCCCACGTGTTACTCACCCGTCCGCCGCTAAACCAAAGGAGCAAGCTCCAATGGTTCCGCTCGACTTGCATGTATTAGGCACGCCGCCAGCGTTCGTCCTGAGCCAGGATCAAACTCTCCATTATAGAGAACATTTGACTGCTCTTAACTTGCTGGCGTATCGCCGTCCGAAGACGCGCGATTCGCTTTGATCTGCATAACGCTGATCAGTAAGTTGTGCGCGGGCCGCGTTCAACGGCCGTTGCTGTTTGTTGACGTTTTGCTGTTCAGTTTTCAAGGTTCAGTGTGCCGCGCTCTTTGGCGACTTGATTAATATAACATGGTCATATTATAGAGTCAATACTTTTTAAACGATTTTTGTACTTCTTTATTATAACAGAAAATTCTTAATAAAAAGATTACAAAAACGTTACAAATTTGAAAGGGAATTGCCTCTTTACATTGAAGGCTCCTCCTAATATTAAAAGGTTTTACACTAATGGTCAGTAATTGAAGTTATCTTGTAAAAAAGCCCTGCTGATATTTTCTTCCTCTCATACTTATTTACCTAATTTCATTTCCAACAGACCAACAACCGCTTAGTCTATTTCAAGTTCCTACTATATAACAGCCAGTGCAAATATTATTTTGCTCAAAAAAAATCCGCCAATCATTCTGGCGGATTTTTATATTTACGCTATGAAGACAAAATACAAAATGAAAATCACAAACAACCCATACATGATTGGATGAACCTGTTTGCCCTTCCCTGCTACGACCATCGTGATCGGATAAAAGATAAAACCAATTGCGATTCCCGTTGCAATACTATAGCCAAGCGGCATAGCAATCATCGTCAGGAATGCCGGCACTGCAATTTCAAATTTCGTCCAGTCTATTTTCCCGAGAGCCGAAACCATCAAGACGCCAACGATGACTAAAGCTGGAGCTGTCACAGCGCTGGTGATTACTTCAAGCAATGGATAAAAGAATATCGAGACGAGAAACAACAGCCCGGTGACGACGGCTGCAAATCCAGACCGTGCTCCTGCAGCAACCCCTGACGTCGATTCAATATACGAAGTGGTCGTCGATGTTCCGAAGATCGCCCCGCTCACCGTAGCGATCGAATCTGCCATCAACGCTTTGCCTGCTCTTGGAAGTTTATTGTCTTTCATCAAACCTGCCTGATTGGCTACAGCCACCAATGTTCCAGCTGTATCAAAGAAATCGACGAATAAGAAAGTCAACACTACGACAAGAAACTGGATGTTCAGCAACGAACCAAAATCGTTGAAGATCGGCTCAAGTGCTACACCAAATGTCGGTGCCATGCTCGGGACATTGAAATCGACGATTGCGCTCGGCAAGTTGACTACGCCAAAGAACATGCCGACAATCGCTGCAATCATAATGCCGAAAAAGATTCCGCCCTGAATGCCGCGGACCATGAAGACCACAGTGACAACCATACCGAAGATCGCCAGCAGCGCTGAGCTGTTCGATAGATCACCCAGTCCTACCAGAGTATCGGGATTACCGACGATGATGCCTGCATTCTGCAAACCGATAAAGGTGATATAAAGACCAATACCAGCTCCCACTGCGTATTTCAAATCTGCTGGAATGGCGTTGATGATCAATTCACGAAGTCCTGTTAATGTAATGAGAATAAAGATAAGACCGGAAAATAAAACACCTGTTAAAGCAGTTTCCCAAGGAATTCCGTAAGTGAGAATAACCGTATAAGCAAAAAATGCATTCAAGCCCATACCTGGAGCAAGCGCGATTGGATACTTCGCCAGGATCCCCATCACCAAACACCCAATTGCTGCAGCCAAAGCGGTTGCCATAAAGACAGCTCCATAATCCATTCGCATTGAATCTGGAAGATCAGGAACTGACTCCAGGGTTAATGTCAGTGGATTGACGACAAGGATATATGCCATCGCTAAAAATGTGGTTAATCCTCCGATAAATTCACGGCGGTAATTTGTTCCCAGTTCTTCAAACTGAAAATACTTTTTCATTCTGATTCCTCCGAATGCCAGCGTATAATTTCTACAAAAGAAAAACACATACAGCAAATTGCCGTATGCGTTCGATTTACCCTTTCACGTAAAAACTGAAAGGCACCCTACTCGGAAAATGAGCGGATTAAAATCGTAGTCGAGTCATTTACGGTGACTCGGTAGAAACTTTCGGGCCATATCCCCGACATTATACGACAAGCTTATTTAATTTCTTTCGTAATATATCATGGATAAACCCAATTAACAAGACTAAACACGAACATTTATAGGCGATAAATAAAAAAAGTTCGTGAAAAAGACAAAAAAAGATGCCAGCTGGATTTGCTGGCACCATCAGAACTATTCCCACTCAATCGTTGCAGGTGGCTTGCTCGTAATATCGTACAGTACGCGGTTAATGTGGTCGACTTCATTGACCAGACGGACGCTGATTTTCTCTAGCACTTCCCAAGGGATGCGTGCCCAGTCAGATGTCATGCCGTCAATGGAAGTGACTGCACGAATGCCGATAGCATAGTCATAAGTACGGGCATCGCCCATTACTCCAACGCTGCGAAGATCCGGAAGCACCGTAAAGTATTGCCAAATGTCACGGTCAAGGCCGGCTTTGCTGATTTCGTCGCGAAGAATCCAGTCAGATTCACGGACGATTTTCAACTTCTCTTCCGTGACAGCTCCCATGATGCGGATGCCAAGGCCTGGACCAGGGAAAGGCTGGCGCCAAACGATTTCATCCGGCATGCCAAGTTCTTTTCCAAGAACGCGTACTTCATCCTTGAATAGTGTGTTCAATGGCTCGATCAATTTAAACTGCATATCGTCTGGCAACCCGCCTACATTATGATGCGATTTGATGGTCTGTGCAGTGGTCGTTCCACTTTCGATGATGTCGGTATAAAGCGTTCCTTGTGCAAGGAAGTCCATGCCTTCCAGTTTCGAAGCCTCGTCATCAAACACATAAATAAACTCATTGCCGATGATTTTGCGTTTTTTCTCCGGGTCTGTGACGCCTTCAAGTTTACTCATGAAGCGTTCGCGCGCGTCAATTTTGATGACATTCATATTGAATCCGTCAGCAAAAGTCTTCATAACACTTTCCGCTTCCCCTTTACGAAGAAGGCCGTGATCGACGAACATGCACGTCAGTTGATCGCCTATCGCTCTATGGATCAAAACAGCAACTACTGATGAATCCACTCCGCCGCTAAGCGCGCACAAAACTTTTTTATCGCCGACTTCTTCACGGATTTTTTCAATCTCCAAGTCGATGTAATTTTCCATTGACCAGTCACCCGTCATGCCGCAAACGTCATAGACGAATTTGCGAAGCAGATCGTTGCCGTAGATCGAATGGCGTACTTCGGGGTGGAATTGAACGCCGTAGAATCTGCGGCTTTCATCAGCCATCGAAGCAATTGGACAGCCAGAGCTTGTTCCAATAACTTCAAATCCAGGAGGAGCTGCAGTAACCAGGTCACCGTGGCTCATCCAGACGATTTGTTCTTCAGGAAGGTCTTTAAAAATCTTACTTTCTTTGGTCAGCTTCAGTTCTGCTTTGCCGTATTCACGGTTTGAGGATTTCTCCACATTCCCTTTCAAGTGCAACGCCATAAGCTGCATGCCGTAGCAAATACCTAAAATCGGCAAGCCCATTTCAAAAATCGCCTCATCGACGGAAAAAGCGTTTTTATCGTAAACCGAGTTCGGACCGCCCGAGAAAATGATTCCTGTAGCATTCATATCCTTGATTTCTTCCGCTGTCACTGTGTGCGGATGAAGTTCACTGTATACCCCGATTTCGCGGATGCGGCGGGTGATCAATTGATTGTATTGACTTCCGAAATCCAAAACGACGATTTTTTTCTGTTCTTTCAACATTGGACTAACTGGCAAAACCTTCACCTCTTCTATTCAATTCAGGCCTCAAAATAACAAAAGAACGCGAAAATCGGACCTCGCGTTCTTCTGCTCTACATCAAAAAGGCGAATGCACATGTCAAAAAGCATGCGTCATCCACCTTCATAGTCAAGTCATTTCCGGGGACTTGGTAGAGACATCCGATCCATATCACCGGACATATATGAGGGCACCTGTAATCTATAATTTTCTCAATTGTACAAGCTAAAGGTTTTAAAATCAACCGCTCGTCCGATTGATTAAATTTTCCCGACTTTCCCTCAACTCATGCCAGTCAACGGATTCAGCATCGCCTCCGTACACTGTACGCTCATAGGCTTCGGTCAATTCCGACATTTCCCTCGTACCGAAAAACGAATCGATATATGCTGCATAAGATTTCAGCGTTTGTCCAGGCCGCCTGTGGATCCCGTACAATTCCAGTTGCTTCAGCAAGCGCAGATAGGCTTTTTCAAAACGAACCGATCTTCCTCTGCCCATTCGGTAATAGGAAACCAGCAGCTTCGGCATCCATTTATGACGAATCTTGAACAGGATGGTCCCCAAAAGCGCAATTCCTACAAATGCCCAGATCAATTTCCAGCGGTTGTCTGAAATAAAATCGATGGACCGATTCCAGAAAGAAGAACCTGAAGCCGCAGCTGCCTCTTCGTCGTCTGCGCTTCCGGGTTGTTCTGCTATCGGCTGTTCCTGTTGATCAGGCTGTTCCGGGTCTGTCGGATCCAGCTCCAAATCGAAATCAATGGAAGAAGATCCAGTAAAGCCGATTGTCGGTTCGAACAGCATCCAGCCAACGCCAGGCATATAAGCCTCCACCCATGAGTGGGCATTATTGTTTGTCACTTGATAAACATCGGTGCCGCCCTCTGAATTGATCAGCTCCCCTTCATTAAATCCCTTGACCCAACGGGCCGGAATATCAAGAGAACGCAGCATTACCACCATAGAAGTCGAAAAATTATCGCAATACCCTCTTTTGGTATCGAATAGGAACTGATCCACATAATCCTGATCTGCTTCAGGCACAGGGATATCGGATTGACTGTATTCAAATCCGGCTATGCTGAAATAACGCTCTATTGCACGCGTTTTGTCATAGACGGTGTCACTGCTCTCGGTGACTTCCGCAGCCAAATCCCTGACACGGTCAGGCAATTCTTCCGGCAATTGCAGAAACCGGCCAAACTCGGCAGGCAACTCCGCTAACTCCTCAGGGTTTGTTTCCCGTAAAGCAGCCAAGCTGTAACTTGGCTCAGTAAAGCTTATTTCGTACGCTTCGGGTTCGAACTCTTGTCCATTTTGATAAGTTTCAAATCGCTGATCAGCCGTACTGTATTGGTAGTCCAAGGAGTCTTCCATTGAAAAAGATTGGGTTCCATAAGGATAAAGGACAAATGGGAATCCCTGTTCCATCGACAAGAAAGCCGATTCCAGCTCTTCTTCACCCGATTCAAAATCGGTATCTACTGTTTCGCTATTTCCATAAATAAACGATTCGCCGATATTCTCTGTCAGTTCCCATCCCTTTGTCGTATAGACATCTTTCGATTCGACTTTCCAATACTGGCCTTCTGACACTTCAACTTGGAATACAGCTGTATCATCTCCGATAAAAGAGCCACCCAGCCGTGAATCGTCTACTCCGTAACCGATCCTGCCAACACTGCCTCCACTTCCGACACCCCCCTGTCCAGAGAACGAGGTGATAAACGGAACAGGATCCGGCCAAATCGGTCCGGCTTTTGGGAGGTATAACGCCAATGCAGTGGATAACGCCACCAATAAAACAAGCGGCACGGCAAACATGGCCATTTTATCCGTACGCTCCAAAATACGATGGCCTTCCATCCAACGCGCCAAATGCAGCAGTCCGGCAAGCAGCAGTCCGATGACCATAATCCGGACAATGGCCGTTTCTCCTGAGTACGGACTAAACGTATCTAAAACCGCGATGAATACAACTGTCAATAAATAAAATAGAAAGATGCTCAACCTGAAGCTTACCCAGTAATGAATCAAATAAATCGCCATCCACAACAAAACAAAAAACAGCACAGTCCGGAAAACATCTGTTGTTTGGGCCCAGTTCTGTGACGTTAACGCAGAAAAATTCATACCGAAATCTGTCCGGAGAAATGAAATTGCTTCGCCCGTAAAAAACACATTGCCAGTATAGACATAAATGATAAACCACAAAATATAAAGAATTTTTATCGGTCCGGAAAACCACCAAGGCACCCTTAAAAAAGCCATCCATAAACCAACAGCGATAAAAATTAGGAATAACGCTTTATGCCCTGTTTCGGTTAATACAATGACCGGCGTCAGCCATTCAGCCAGCATAAAGAAAACCAGCACGTACAAAACAGCCATAAATAATTTGTTTTTTCTTATGGAAGTCATTGCCGGTTCACCTCCGTAAACACTGTTGTAAAATTCTCCGGACTCACACGTTTGACCACAAACCCTTTCGAACGTGCAAACTGATGAACTTCTTCGTCTTCCTTCAGCAAGGATTCACCTTTATTGGCAACAACCAAACACATGCAGTTGCTTAGATTTTTAGCATTTTTCCTGATAGTCTCGACCATGTCCATCGACAGCTGACTAGTGACATACAGCAGACTCGAGGTGTTCATCTGCTGAAGCTCCCGGCCTATAGCCTGACCAACCGGTTTGTCCAAGTCGCTCTGCACTTTCGCCAAATGATACATCACCCGCTGCAGATGCTCCTCTGTTTGAATCAACGGGAAATAATTGCGATTTCGGCCAACTGACAGATAAGCCACGCTCGAATTGGCGCGCACAATCGACTGCAGGATAGAAGCTATCAGCTCTACCTGCAGCTCGAATTTTTCTGAAGGCTTTCGGTCATCCAGCAAAAAAAGTTCCTGCGACTGGCGATCCTCAAATTCTTTCGTCCGCAATGTCTGCGTGCGTGCATAAGATTTCCAGTGAATCCAAGATACACGGTCCCCAGGCTGGTAATCCCGAATTCCGCTGGCCATGGTCGTGTCCTTCACTAACGTAAACGGAGCCGCCATCGATCCTTGATCATAGCGGGATTCCATCGGCCGGTAAGCAATGTCTACTGTATTTGGATAAACCAGGACGATTTGTTGGATCGGCAGCAGGCGGTTTTTTTTCACCCATCCGAAAAAATCGGCAATTTCCAGGTGAATTCCTTCCAGCACATGCTCCCCCCTTGGCATCTGGTCGACAGTATAGGTCCAGGAATACTTTTTCCGAAATCCCGGAACAATCATTTTCTGCTGCTGGCCCGCCATTCTTTTATTCAGGGAAGATGAATTGGTTTGTTCGCTTAAAACAGTGTAAAGCAGCGGAAACGCGGTTTTCCGATTAATGGTCGTGGTAGCAGAAAAACTTCCGCCTTTCCGCACTTGGGCCGTATGAATTTTCCTCGATGCTTCAACATCCTGCAAGGGATAAAAAGTCAGCAAAACCGAATACAGGATAAACGGTAAGGACATGTAAAAGATAAACCAGCTGACAAAACCTCCCTGGAACATTGCAAAGGAAAATGTAAAAAAAAGGATGATTAAAACGATGAATAACCGTCCCCATAAACCTGTGATTTTTTTCAGTTGATTCATTGGCCTACTAGCCTTTGAACAGGTACACGGGTTTTCGCTAAGATTCGCTCTGTAATTTCCTCTGCGGTTATCCCGTCGTAACGGGCCTCCGACCGCAGCATGATGCGATGGCCAAAGACGAATTTCGCTAAATACTGCACATCATCCGGTGTCACATAATCCCGCCCCTTCAACAAAGCATAGGCTTGGGAAGCTTTCATCAGTGCAATCGAGCCGCGCGGGCTTACGCCCAAATAAACGTAAGCGTCCTGGCGGGTTTGTCTCGACAAATCGACAATATAGCTGCGGATGGTTTCGTCCACTTTAATCGTCTTCACCTGCTTTTGGAGTTCCAACAGCTCATTCAGGGAAATCACCGAAGTCAATTCTTCAATCGGTGCCGCAGATTGTGCACGATTCAACACTTCCATTTCTTCTTTTGGTGTCGGATACCCCATTTTTATTTTCAATAAAAAGCGGTCGAGCTGGGCTTCAGGCAGAGGATAAGTTCCTTCGTATTCGATCGGGTTTTGCGTTGCCATAACAAAGAATGGTTTGGGGATCTGCATCGTGACACCATCGATTGTCACAGAAGCTTCTTCCATCGCTTCCAGAAGAGAAGATTGTGTTTTTGGGGACGTCCGGTTGATTTCATCGGCTAAAATGATATTGCCCATGATCGGGCCGGGGCGAAAATGGAATTCCATGTCTTTTGGGTTGTAGATGGATACACCGATGACGTCCGACGGCAACAGATCCGGCGTAAACTGGATACGCTTAAAATCGGCGCCTACTGATTTAGCCAAAGCGCGGACCAGCATGGTTTTTCCGACCCCTGGAACATCCTCAAGCAGAACATGGCCATGAGACAGCATGGCAACGATGCTCAGCTCCGCAATATTGCGCTTGCCGATGATAACTTTTTCGATATTATCAATGACTTTTTCCAACCGTTCTTTTGCATTCATTTATAGTTCCTCCAATACAAATCAGAAAATGTTTTGAATTATCACAATCTTATCGTAATCATAACGAATTATGGATAATAACTCAACTGCACGGTTTTTCCCTCTAACGTTTTTCCCAAAACAAAAAACAGGACATCCCATAGGATCCCTGCTTTTTTGCTTATCATTTCCAAAAATCATCAAATACCGTAACAGGCATATGACGCTTATGCTGTGTTTTCAAATAATGGCCTTCCAGCGTTTCCTGAGCATCCGCCGGAATCTTCTTGCCTTCCAAATAATCATCGATCATTTCATAGGTGATTCCCAGAGCAACTTCGTCGGGGATTGCCGGTTTGTCATCTTCCAGATCCGCGGTCGGAATTTTCATGTACAGATGTTCAGGAGAACCGAGTTCCTTTAACATGGCACGCCCCTGACGCTTGTTCAAACGAAACAGCGGTGTCAAATCAGCTGCCCCGTCGCCGAACTTCGTATAAAATCCGGTGACAGCCTCTGCGGCATGATCTGTTCCCAATACGACGGCATTGTGCATTGCCGCCACCGAATATTGGACTTTCATCCGCTCACGAGCCTTTTCATTTCCTTTTGCAAAATCGGACAATTCGATGCCGACTTTTTCTAATGCCCGATCGCTCGCGTCGACAGCCTCTTTGATATTGATGGCATAAAGTTTGGTCGGCTGAATAAAATCCAGCGCATCTTTAGCATCATGTTCGTCAAACTGCATGCTGTATGGCAAACGGATGGCATAAAATCCGTAGTCCTGTCCACCAGTTTCTTCATTTAACTCATCAACTGCCATCTGGGCCATCTTGCCAAGCAATGTAGAATCCTGCCCGCCTGAAATTCCCAGCACAAATCCTTTTAAGAACGAATGATGCTTCAGGTACTCTTTTAAAAATGACACCGTGCGTTCAATTTCCACTTTTGGTTGAATAGAAGGCTGTACTTTCAGCTCTTCGATAATTTGCTGTTGTAAAGTAGTCATCTGAATCCTCCTTAGTCTCTGATATAATCTTGGACTGCCTGCCGCACTTCCTGAATATTCCTCATTTTATTGTCCCAGCATTTCTGGCTGAGATCAACTGGGTACTCTTCAGGATTCAATGAGCGTTTGTACTCTTCCCATAACAGGTCCATGTTTTTAATCGCGTAGGCCTGCATTTCCTTTAAGCTTGGATTTTCGTAGACAATCTTTCCATTTTCAATAACTTTGTGATGGATATTGACTGCTTCAAAATTCGTGACGAATTTCGATACAAAAGTATGGACAGGGTGGAACATTTTCAAACGTTCTTCGGCAGCGGGATCTTCATCATGCATGGCGATATAGTCACCTTCTGATTTCCCATTTTCCCTATCTATGATCCGGTAAACGTTTTTTAGTCCCGGAGTGGTAACTTTTTCTGCAGTTCCCGAAATTTTAATGGTATCTTCCATTTCGCCGTTGTCATTTTCAATCGCAACCAATTTATAAACCGCCCCCAATGCAGGTTGGTCATAGGCAGTAATCAGCTTTGTACCGATGCCCCACGAATCTACACGGGCACCCTGAGCTTTTAAATTTAAAATCGTGTATTCGTCCAAATCATTGGAAACCACTACTTCCGCATCCGGAAAACCTGCGGCATCCAGCATTTTCCGCGCTTCTTTGGACAAAAAAGCAATATCTCCGCTGTCCAGGCGAATCCCCAGGAAGTTGATCTTATCTCCCAGCTCCTTCGCTACCTTTATAGCGATGGGCAACCCGGATTTTAACGTATCGTATGTATCTACTAAAAACACACAGTCTTTGTGGCGTTTGGCATATGCGTGGAATGCTTCGTATTCGTCTTTATAAGCTTGTACCATAGAATGTGCATGGGTACCTGCTACCGGAATGCCGAATTTCTTTCCTGCCCGCGCGTTGCTGGTCGCTTCAAGACCGCCGATATAAGCCGCGCGTGTTCCCCAGATTGCAGCATCCATTTCCTGGGCACGCCTGGTTCCGAATTCCATAACCCGCTCATCTTTCACAATTTGCTTGATGCGGCTGGCTTTAGTCGCGATCAGTGTCTGGTAATTGACGATGTTCAATAAGGCGGTTTCAATCAATTGTGCTTCCACAAGCGGTGCCTCTATACGGATCAGCGCTTCATTTTGGAAAACCAGTTCACCTTCCAATACCGAATAAACATTTCCCGTAAACCGGATTGTCCGCAAATAGTCAATAAAATCCTGCTTATAGCCAAGCTCTTCCTGAAGGTATTCTAAATCACTTTCCGTAAATTTGAAGTTTTTCAAGTAGTCCAGCACACGTTCTAATCCA
The DNA here is from genome assembly GCF_018613575.1 of Planococcus sp. ISL-110. GTDB lineage: Bacteria > Bacillota > Bacilli > Bacillales_A > Planococcaceae > Planococcus. The sequence continues at coordinate 168,642 of NZ_JAGGPX010000006.1, read as the reverse complement.
GCAAACAGGGCGTAACCATTGCCAAAAGGCAGTTTGCGGAAAAATAATTCAAATACCGCCTTCCGCTTATGCATGCCATCTGCCCAATAAGCCTCCGACATATTGATTTGATATAAATCTGTATGTAGCGCCAAACTGTCATCCGCATATTGCTTATCCATAAGAGTCTCCTTCTTCCACCATCAGTAATGCGTACAATTATACACCAATAAAGGAAAGACAAAAAATAAAAGTCATCTTGAGCTGTTTTATCGGCCCGATAGCCTAAATACTGGAAAATCTGAAATTGCTTGCTCTGCTCAACATATACAGTAGATTCATTTATCTCTACCAAGCCTATCCGTTGACATCTGTTTAAACATGTGAGATACTAATCTAGTTAACAAAAAGGTAACTGGTAAATTTTGATAATCTGGCATTCTACGATAATGTTTTTGAGAATACTTATTCACACTGGCGCGATTTGAGGATCGCAAGGACGTAAGAGAAGGTAGGGTTTACGTTGCTTAAGTTAGAAAGCACCCAGTGGAACAATGACCGCGGTACTGAAAGTAACACTTTCAATGGAAATGATTCTCCGATAAAACGGGTTGAAAAATTGAGTCAAAATAGATTATAGTTACCTTAAACAAACAAAGGGATGTCCTCTAATCGAGGACATCCCTTTTCCAATTCCACGCTTTAATATTTCAACGCCACATTCTTCAAAATGGTGTAATTGCGCAAAGCCTCCAGCCCTTTTTCACGCCCAAATCCACTCTTCTTGTAGCCGCCAAACGGCATTTGCACACCACCGCCTGCACCGTAATTATTAATGAAAACCTGGCCCGCGCGAATTTTGCTGGCCACACGATGTGCCCTTGCCCCATCTTTTGTCCAGACCCCAGTCACCAGCCCATAATCCGTGCCATTGGCCAGGTCAATCGCCTGCTGTTCCGTATCGAATGAAAACGAAGCAACAACCGGCGCAAAAATTTCTTCCTGAGCCACATAGCTTTTCGGTGCCAGCCCATCTATGACAGTTGGCTGGAAAAAGTAGCCATTTTCGAGTCCTACTGTTTCCTGGCGCCTGCCGCCTGTCAGAAATGTGGCGCCTTCTTTAGTGGCGACATTCATGAATTCGAGGATGCGTTCAAATTGTTTTTCATTAAGAATCGGACCGAGATCTAAATCGTCTATTCCTTTACCGATTTGAATCGCTTCCATTTTAGACACTACCTTTTTCAGAAACTCATCCTTGATCGTATGCTGTATCAACAAGCGGGAACCCGCCGAACAGGTTTGGCCGGCATTTTGGATTATGGATCGCACTACCCAATCCACTGCTTCCTCCTGATCGCAATCATCAAAGATGATGTTCGGTGACTTTCCGCCAAGTTCCAAAGTAACCGGTTTGACGTTTTTCGCAGCCCCCATCATGACAGCAGATCCTGTTTGGACAGAACCTGTGAACGTGATATGGTCGACATCCGGGTGTTCGGAAATTGCAGCTCCTGCTTCATAGCCATAGCCGGTCACCACATTAAAGACACCTTTCGGCAAATCCGTTTGATCAAAGATTTCCGCCAATTTGATGGCGGTCAATGGCGTGTCTTCCGCCGGTTTCGCTACGATTGTATTGCCGGTCGCAATTGCAGCGGCGGTAGAGCGTGAAATGATTTGCAACGGGTAGTTCCACGGAATAATATGAGCCGTTACGCCAATCGGTTCCCGCAGCGTATAATCGAGAATTCCCGGTTGAACCGGGATGGTTTCACCGAAAATCTTATCGGCCATTCCCGCATAATATTCAAAATACAGTGCCGAGCCCTCGACGTCTTTACGCGCCTGCGTCAAGGGTTTGCCGGTATCCAGGGTTTCCAGCAAAGCGATTTCTTCCGCATCCGCACGTAAGGCATCCGCCACTTTATGTAAGATGCGCCCTCTTTCAATCGGTGGGAAAGACTGCCATTCCTCCGACTCGAATGTTGTGCGGGCCGCTTCGACTGCCGCATCTACATCTTCTTTTTTCCCTCTTGGAATTTTTGCCAGCACTTCTCCAGTACCTGGATTTCTTGTTTCAAACTGTTCTTTTCCAATGCTTTCTACCCATTCTCCATTTATGTACATCTGCTGTTTTTTCACTTTTCTGCACCTCTCCTCGGTTAAATCCCACGTCCTCCGTCAACATTCACTACGCTGCCAGTCATCATTTTCGCCAAATCTGAACTGAGGTACAAGACACAATTAGCAATTGCTTCCGGTGTGATCAAGTCACCCAGCGGTACACTTTTGCGGAATGTATTTTCTTTTGTGTCGTCTTCATCACTTCCCGTTGCGGTAAATTCACCGAGCATCTTCGTATCCGCAGGGCCGGGATTGATGGCGTTGACGCGGATATTATAAGGCGCCAATTCAATGGCCAATGCTTTCGTCAATGAAATCGTCGCTCCCTTGGAAGCTACATAGGCATTCAAACCTGGACGCGGGCGATCTACAGAAACAGAGGCAATATTGATGATTGAGCCGCATTTTTGCTTTTTCATATAAGGCACTACGGCGCGCGAGGTTAAAAAGACGGCCGTTGAATTGATTGCCATGATGCGTTCCCAATCTCTCAAAGACACTTTTTCAATATCAGTTGCCGCTTGTGCAATTCCGGCTACATTTGCCAATACATCGACCTGTCCGAACAAATCAGCCGTTTTTTTAACCGCATCTTCCACGCTTTGTTCATCTGTCAAATTGCCTTCGATGACCAGCAATTGTTCTGGATATTGCGCTTTCAGTTCAGCGAGGCCATCGACTTGGATATCGATGCCTGCCACTTTTGCACCTTGTTCGAGAAATTGCTCTACAACCACTTTGCCCATTCCGCCGCCTGCACCGGTGACAATGGCTACTTTATTGTCTACTTCCATCCGACTCTCCCCCTATTTGGTTGCCAACTGTTCAAGCTTTTCCGCAATTGCGGATCCGACTTCCTGCGTCGTGGAACTGCCTCCCAAATCCGGTGTCAGCACCTTGCCTTCTTGGAGCACCTGTTCAATGGCTTCAACGATTGCTGTCGACAAGTCTGGCCGCCCCAAATGATCGAGCATTAAAGCTGCTGACCAGATTTGCGCGATCGGGTTGGCGATTCCTTTTCCTGCAATATCCGGTGCCGAACCGTGTATGGCTTCGAACATGGACGGGAAGTTGCCTTCAGGATTGATATTGCCTGACGGCGACACCCCCAAACCTCCAACTAAAGCCGCTCCCAGATCCGTCAAAATATCGCCGAACAGATTTGAAGCAACTACCACTTCAAATGATTCCGGACGCATGACAAAGTATGCCGCCAGGGCATCGATGAAATTGCTTTCCAGTTCGATGTCGCCATAGTCTTTTGCTACAGTCTCCACCACTTCATCCCATAGCTTCATTGAATGGATGATGGCGTTGGATTTAGTGGCGCTGGTCACTTTGGATTTGTTATTTTTCCGGGCATATTCGAATGCATATTTTGCAATGCGCTCAACGCCCTGCTTGGTAATGACTGTATTTTGAATAGCCATTTCCTGCGATTGCTGTTGGTACAGCCGGCCTCCTATATTCGAATACTCCCCTTCCGCATTTTCCCGGAACACCATGAAATCGATCGGCTGGTCATTTTTCAATGGCGATTCAATGCCTGCCAGCCGTCTGATCGGGCGCATATTTACGTATTGCTGGAAATTTTTGCGGATCGGCATGATCAGCTCCCATATGGTGATTTCATCCGGCACCCGTTTGTCACCCACTGCACCAAACAAAATTGCATCAAAGCGCTTTAGCTGATCCAATCCGTCTGCAGGCATGATGTGTCCATGTTCCAGGTAATATTCACTGCCCCACTCGAATTCCTGAAAGTCGATTTTAAAGGTGGCATCCTGTTGTTCCAGAGATTCCAAGACTTTGATCGCTTCTTTGGTGACATCCGGCCCAATCCCGTCCCCCGGAAGGACCGCTATTTTATAAGTTGCCATAAACTCTCCTCCAATTGCTTAGTCTCCAAGAAAGAATAAACTGATTCCTGGAATAAACGAAATAATGAGTACATCAATAATCATAATTAGGACAAATGGAATAATTGCTTTCACCAGGCTTTCAAATTTCGTGCCTGCTATGTTTGCAGCCACAAATAAATTGACGCCGACCGGAGGGGTGATAAACCCAATCCCCAAGTTGACGATCATGATGATTCCGAAGTGCACCAGGTCGATTCCAAGAGCACTGGCTATCGGCGCAAGAATCGGCGTTAAAATAATGATAGCCGCTGAAGTTTCCAGGAAAATACCACAAATCAGCAACAGCAGATTGATAATCAACAAAGCAATAATCCAATTATCCGTTATACTGAGCATCAACTCAGTCAGTTCCGCTGGAATCCGCTGCCGCGTCAAATAGTAGCCGAACACTGACGCTCCCGCAATAATGAACATGATGACTGCAGTCACTACAACGGAAGAAGAGAAAATTCTTGAAAGGTCTGCCAATTTGATTTCACGGTAAATGAAAATCCCGACAATCAATCCGTAAACAACCGCCACAACTGCAGCTTCCGTCGGTGTGAAAATCCCTCCATAAATACCGCCCAAAATGATCACTGGCATCATCAAAGCCAAAAATGCGTCAAAAAACGCTTTAAAGAAATCTTTGAACCCAAACTTTTCGCCTCCCCCATATCCTTCTTTCAAGGAAATCAGGTAGACCAGTAAAATCAGTGAAACCATAACAAACAAGCCTGGAATAATCCCTGCAATAAACAACTCACTGACAGAAACACCAGCTGCCACTCCGTAAAGCACCAGAGGAACACTTGGTGGAATCATGATGCCAATGGTTCCGCCTGCTGCCTGTATGGCCGTCGCAAAACTTTTGTCATAGCCTTTGTTGACCATCGCCGGAATCATTAAAGCCCCTACTGCTGCGGTTGTTGCAGCAGCAGAACCTGAAATGGCCGCAAAAAAGGCACAGGCGACAATCGATACAATACCAAGCCCTCCTTTGACACGGCCAAAAATGACATTAGCCAGATGGATCAACCGTCGGGAAATCCCTCCGCTCTCCATTAATTTACCTGCCAGAATAAAAAAGGGAATCGCCATCAGCGGAAACGAATCCACAGAATTGAACATCCGTTGGATAATAACAATTAATGAAAGGTTTCCATCGAGAAAGAATACGAGAGTGGAAGCCAGCCCAAGCGCCACAGCAATCGGAACATTAATTAAAAATAAAGCCATTAATAAGATAAACAGCACCAATGCCATCTTCAGACACCCCCGCTTTTAAAGTCTTTTGAAAACTGCGAGGCCATATTGATGATCAAAATTGCACCGCTGACCGGAATGACCATATAAATCACTCCCATTGGAATCCGCAAAACCGGCGATGTCTGGGACATCCCTTGCATTGCTAAGTCGTAGCCCTCGATCACCATTAACAGGAAAAAAAGCAAACTCGCAAATGTCGCTACTATATAGAGTACTTTTCGGATGGGGACACCAAATAAGTTCACAAAAAACTCCATTCCTATATGCGCCTTTGAAGACATTGCATAGGCTGCACCCAAAAATGTCAGCCAGATTAAGCTGTATCGAGCCAGTTCCTCGGTCCAGGCAAGCGGTGAATTCAAGAGAAAGCGAAAAATTACCTGGAGAAAAACAACCGTAACCAGTAATGCCATAATAAGGTTCAATACATATTTGATGCCGAAATTCATGTAGCCAATTAATTTGTTCATCGCCCTTCCCCCGATATAAAAAAAGAGAGAATAATCTCTCTCTTTCCAAATTTTCTTTTATTGATCTTTTTTACTGGGCATCCAGAATCTCATTTAGCAGATCCTGGTGTTCAATTGTTTCATAGACAGGCTGTACCGCTTCCTGGAAAGGAGCAGTATCAATATCTTCTATGATTTCCATCCCATTATCCTTCAAGGTCTGAAGCGATTCCTTCTCCATTTCGACAATCAGATCCCGTTCTCTTGCCCCTGCTTTTTGTCCTTCTTCGACAACAATATCACGCAATTCTTCCGGCAACTCATCGTATGTCTGCTGGCTCATCATGTAAATGGCTACCGAATAGACGTGGCCTGTTAAACTCATGTATTTCTGATTCGCATCGTATAGGCTAAACTGATCCGCAACGATCGCTGGATTTTCCTGTGCATCTACTACTCCCTGCTGCAACGCAGTAATCGCTTCGGTCCAAGCCATTGGAGTCGGTTGAGCACCTAGGGCTTCAAAAGCGGCTAAGTGAATCTCGTTTTCCTGCGTTCTGATTTTCAAGCCCTTCAAGTCTTCAGGCGTTTCAATCGGTCGAACTGCATTGGTGATATGGCGGTAGCCATTTTCTCCCCATGACAATCCTATTATTCCATTTTCTTCCATTTTTGCAAATAACTCATCTCCAATGTCACCTTCCAGAATTTCCACTGCCGATTCCCGATCCTGGAAGAGGAATGGCACGTCCAATACCCCTAGTTCCGGTACAAAGTTGGTGACGGGAGCTGTTGAAGAAACGACCAAATCGACTGTTCCCAATCCCATCCCTTCTGTCAATTCACGTTCTGCACCAATTTCACTGTTCGCAAAAACTTCAATTGTCACTTGGCCGTCAGTCCGTTCCTCAACGGCTTCTGCCATCTCTAGAAATCCAAGATGGTAAGGATGGTCATCGGGCAACGAATGCCCTGCCTGCAAAACATACGTTTCTCCCGAACCTTCTTCTCCTGATGAATCGCTGTCAGTTCCCCCACATGCCGTTAAGGCCAAGGTACTTGCCAACATCATTGAAACAAATCCAAACTTCTTCTTCGCCATCTTTATGTCCCCCTTTTTTATACTGCTCTAATTGCCCTGCCAATTGCACTTCTAATGAAATCCACCGGCTTTTAAAGTCAGGTTTGTTCAGCTTGCCTCTATTTGGAGACAACTTTTCTAAAAAATTTTTTCTATGTTAACTGGAACAATTCCGATGTATTCAATAAATTAAGCGGATCCAATTTTTAAGCGCTTGCATAATAGCCAACACACTGCCATGTTCAAGTTGCTGAAAGGATTCATCTTCGCTGTGCTGATCCAGAACTACATTGTTGGTGGAAAATCGATCAGCTGGAAGCAGATTTGCTAAGTCGTCAAAATAAATCTTGGCAACCTCTTTTAATACGCGTAATATTCCGATTCCTTAAATCAGAGTGGCTCAGCAAGAATTAAGAGAATCCTGCTGAGTACTTTTTCATCTGGCCTTTATTCAATTAAGCTCGGGAATCCGCTATACTTACCAGCTCATCTCTTGATCTTTGATCACCGATTTAAGTAATCAGTAACTGCTCCTTTTGAAGAACAAGAAACATTATGCGCATATTTGCCAAGTACGCCTTTTTTATGAAGCGGCGGAGCTACCCATTGCTTGCGGCGTTCTTCCAATTCGGCTTCGGAAACATCCATGGTAATTTCCTGCAACTCAGAATCGATGGTGACGACATCGCCTTCCTTCAGCAAGCCGATCGGTCCGCCGACTTGGGCTTCCGGAGAAATATGCCCAACCACCAAGCCATGTGTTCCGCCTGAAAAACGCCCGTCTGTCAATAACGCGACAGATGCATCCATGCCTTTGCCGACAAGAATTGCAGATACCGACAGCATTTCCGGCATTCCCGGACCGCCTTTTGGTCCTACATAGCGGATGACTAATACATCGCCTTCATTGATTTCGTTCGCCATAACGGCTTCAGTTGCTTCTTTTTCATTGTTGTAGACGCGAGCTGGACCCGTATGGCGTTTTACTTTCACCCCGGATACTTTCGCTACGGCACCGTTCGGAGAAAGATTGCCTTTCAGAACGATCAATGGGCCATCTTTGCGTTTCGGATTGTCGAAAGGCATGATGACTTTTTGCCCTTCCTCCAATGCCGGAGCTTCCTTCAGATTTTCCGCCACTGTTTTGCCGGTGACCGTCATGCAGTCCCCATGCAGGTAACCTCCTTCAAGCAGCATTTTCATCACAGCTTGTACGCCGCCGACCCGGTGAAGATCCTGCATGACGTATTTGCCGCTCGGCTTTAAATCGGCCAAATGCGGCACAGTTTTTTGCATGCGGTTAAAATCATCAATCGTCAGATCCACTTCTGCGGCATGGGCAATTGCCAATAGATGCAGGACGGCATTCGTCGATCCGCCAAGTGCCATGACTACCGTGATGGCATTTTCAAATGCTTCTTTGGTCATGATGTCTTTCGGGTAAATATCCAGTTCCAGTAGATTATGTACTGCTGCACCAGCTTTTTCGCAATCGACTAATTTTTCTGCAGATACCGCCGGATTGGAAGAACTTCCAGGCAAACTCATTCCCATCGCTTCAGCAGCCGATGCCATCGTGTTGGCTGTATACATCCCACCGCATGATCCCGCTCCCGGGCAGGCGCTGCATTCGATGCTGCGAAGCGTATCATCGTTGATGTCGCCATTATTGTGCTGGCCAACACCTTCAAATACCGATACAATGTCAATGTCCTGGCCATTGTGGCGCCCTGGAGCAATTGTCCCTCCGTAAACAAAAACAGCTGGCACTTCAGAGTTTGCGATAGCAATCAAACAACCCGGTATGTTCTTGTCACAGCCACCAATCGCCACTAAGCCATCCAGGCTTTCTGCCCCGACCACCGTTTCAATTGAATCGGCAATAACGTCGCGGCTTGACAAAGAATACTTCATGCCTGCTGTCCCCATTGAAATGCCGTCGGAAACTGTGATTGTATTAAAGATGAATGGTACGCCTCCCGCTTCCCTTGCTCCTTTTTTCGCGCTGATCGCTAAGTCATCAATATGTATATTACACGGCGTCACTTCACTCCACGTACTGGCGACGCCAATCATCGGTTTCTTGAAGTCTTCATCTGTAACCCCAACTGAACGCAGCATGGCACGATTGGGTGCTTTCATCGCTCCTTCACTAAATACTTTGCTGTTAATGCGCAAATCTTTTTTCATAATTATCCTATCCTTTCCTTTCTATATATTATAGAACACATTTATCAGAATTCAATGAATAAAAAAATAATATTTCATTATTTTTATAATCGTCAAATAACTTATACATGTATGCGGTTATATGTTACTATAACTTTTTTCTTTCTTGCTATATGCAATATATTTCTATATAATTACCATGTCTACAATAACTTTTCTTCAGAAAGCAGATAAACTTTCTTTCTCGATGTCATTGAAAACAATTATTCTTACTGAATATATTGACCAGCCATATTTTTTCACCAAACTCTAGAAAGTGCCTGAAATTCCGAGTAAAGGGAGATGGTCATTTGTTGATTCGTGAAGCCAAAAAAAATGAACTTTATTTATTGAAGAAGCAGCGCCTTTCTTCATATAAAACTTATGAAGAAGAGCTCTCACTCAAGCATTGGGAAATGCTGAAAGCCAACGTGTCTTCCGACAATGACCAGCAGCCAGGTGTTGAAGTATTTATTGCAGAAATGAATGGGCAAATTGCTGGCAGCGTAATACTGTTCCCTTCTGAATCTAAAGCTTACGAATGGAAATCGGAGACGGTTGCCTATCCAGAAATTCGGTTGTTGGCAGTCAGTCCAGAATTCCGTTCTCAGGGAGTCGGCAAAGCACTGGTTGAACATTGCATCGATATTTCCAAAATTCGCAAACAAAAATTTATTGGGCTCCATACCGGAAGCTTTATGAAGAATGCTATTGCCCTCTATGAAAAAATGGGCTTTGAACGGGTTGCGTCACTTGACTTCACCCCTTTGGATGACGGCATTGTTGTGAAAGCATTTCGTCTAGATATCTAAACCTGATAAAAATGGTTCCGTCAAATTTTGACGGAACCATTTTTATCAGGTTTTTTCTTCAGCAATTCTTCTTCAGCTGAAAGTTTTTTTATTGTTAATAGACCTGCTTTCAATTCCCGGTCACTTTCCGGAGTCGCAGCTTCGAACTCCTCTTGGGACAGAGACTTCAATAATGATACACTGATCAGCAGCATAATGACGGTAAATGGCAAGGCGGCTATCAATGCGATTGATTGAAGCCCCTGCAACCCGCTGCTGACGATCAATACACCTGTAATGACTGCGATCAATACAGCCCAAATGCCTTTAACAGCATTTGATGGATTTTCACTGCCATCAGAAGTCATGATGCCAAGCACGTAAACCGTTGAGTCGGCTGAAGTGACCAGAAAAATCATGATTAATGCCAACATCAGCGCTGACAGCAAACCGTATAGCGGGAACTGCTCCAAGAAAACGAAAATGGCTGTAGCGACGTTTTCCGAGACAGCTGTGGACAGTGCCGTATTTTGGAACAGATCCATGTAAATGCCTGTCCCTCCGAAAATAGCCATCCACATAAAAGCGATTATAGGCGGGACAATCAGAACACCACAAACAAACTGGCGAATTGTCCTCCCTCTTGATATGCGGGCAATAAACGATCCTACAAATGGTGACCATGTGATAACCCAAGCCCAGTAAAAGACTGTCCAATCTTTTACCCAAGGATTTCCCGTATAGGGCGCCATTTGAAAACTCATTCCAACAAAGTTTGTTATGTAATCACCGATTCCTAAAACAAAAGTTTCGAGGATAAAAACAGTGGGTCCATTAAACAAAAAGAACAACATGAATCCAACAACTAAAAACATATTGAGATTACTTAAAATTTTAATCCCTTTATTGACTCCGGTAAGAGCAGATAAGGTAAATAAGACGAACATGATGCTGACAATCCCAATCTGCATCCCGGCACTATCCGGCAATGCAAAGACATGGCTAAGGCCGGCGTTTATTTGAAGCACTCCCATCCCCAGGGAGGTAGCAACACCTGTCACCGTGGCAACAACCGCCAGAATATTAATGGATTGCTTTAATTTCCTGCTCATTTTCTTCTTGGAAACTCCATCAAGTGTCTCACTTATGAGCAATTTACTTTTTTTGCGGAACTGAAAATAAGCAAGAGCTAATCCAACGAGTGTAAAAACGGACCATTGATGCAATCCCCAATTAAAGAAAGAGTAATTCATGGCGACTCGAGCCGCTTCTGCGGATTGAGGTTCAATGCTGTTATTGGGAGGATTAGCGAAATGAGTCAACGGTTCAGCAACACCCCAAAAGACAATTCCTGCGCCGAAACCGGCCGCGAACAACATGCTAATCCAAGCAAAAAATGAAAATTCCGGTTTTTCATTTTCTTTTCCCAGCTTAATATTGCCGTATTTGCTGAAGGCAAGAAACAGACAGAATGCAACAAAAAACGCAACTGAAATCATGTAGAACCAACCGAATGAACTACCGATGTAGTTAGCGACAGCAGCCGCATTTTTTGTCATACTTTCTGGTGAAAGCATTCCCCACAAGGCGAATAACGTGACGATGACTGCTGAGATTTTAAAGACCGGATTATTGAATGATGCGCGTTCCAGGTTTTTCTTCGTCATAAGATTTCCCCCTTCACTTTCTCCGATGACTTCCTTTTACTGGTCAGACAGTTTAAAGCAGACAACTTTTGGCTCTGTCATTTCTTGAATCGAGTATTTGATGCCTTCACGACCTAAACCAGATTTTTTAACCCCACCGAATGGCATCGCATCAGTATAGTGTTACTGTGTGCTTTTCACGGACGATCTTATCAGGTCGATCAATAACGAGAAGCCTGTCTCTAATTTCCCGGCTCCGGCTCCACTTAATGTCACAGCCTCCAAGAGGTCAGTTACTCGTTTCTACCCCGATCCCAGTTTCTACTTTGATGACCCCAATTTTCTGTAAAGTTTCTGCAATATAGTGAGAGGTCTCAAACTCTTGAAAACTAAGTTCAGGATACTGATGAAATGTACGCCGCCATTCAATCAATTTGTCTGCTATGGAGTTGGCTTGCTCAACAATAAGATGACGTCCCGGCATTCACTCTGCACCTCGAATCCTGAAAATTAAACTTTCAGAGCGCTTTCCACGTGTTTGAAAGCTTGTTCAAAATCAGCTATGATGTCTTCGATGTTTTCAATGCCGCAAGATACCCGGATCAGGCCTTCAGGAATCCCCATTGCTGCGCGTTCTTCCGGTGTACATTCCACATGGCTTGTCGTACGTGCAGGTCCAACTGTCGTTTCCACTGCTCCCAAGTTCGCTGCACGATGAGCATATTGCAATTTGGGAAGAAGGTCCCGTACAGTATCAACGCCGCCTTTTACCGCGAAGCTGAGCATGCCACCGAAATCTTTCATTTGTTTTTTCGCGATATCATGATTTGGATGCGTTACGAGCCCTGGATAAAAAACGTCTTCAACCAATTCTTTTGTTTGCAAGTATTTTGCCAGTGCCATCGCATTTTTGCATTGTTCACGAACACGGAGATGAAGTGTTTTCATGCCACGTAAAGTCAAGTAAGCTGCCATCGGATCCATTGTTGCGCCATTGATTTCGCGATAATGATAAACTTGTTCAACAAGTTTATGAGAACCAACTAATACTCCCCCTAACGCATCCGCATGACCTCCGAGGAATTTTGTTGCGCTGTGTATGACCAAATCCACGCCAAGCTCCAGCGGATTTTGGTTGATTGGTGTACCGAATGTATTATCGATGATGACAAGAGCTCCTACTTCATGCCCCGCTTTCGCCATTCGTTCAATGTCCGTGATTTTAACTGTAGGGTTTGTCGGCGTTTCCAAGTAAAGGATTTTACAGCCTTTTGCGACTTCCGCTTCTATTGACTCATGGTTGCCGGTTTCGGCCAACGAGACTTCAATATTTTGCCGAGGAAGAAATTCCGTGAAGATTTTATTGGTGCCGCCGTACGTGTCTTTTACCGAAACAATGCGATCACCCGGCAGTAAGAATGTCGCTAATGTGTTGCTGATTGCAGCCATCCCGGTAGAAAAACTGGTCGCCGCTTCGGCGCCTTCCAAAATTTTCACTTTGTCTTCAAATGCCTGCACCGTCGGGTTTGTATTGCGTCCGTAAATATGGCCTTTTTTCTTTCCGATTGCCACGTCGTACCACTCATCCATATCATCATACGTATAAGCCACGCTTAATACTACGGGTACTTGAGTTGCGCCATGAGCCAAATACTCCTTTTCACCTGCCCATACCGCTTTTGTTCCTAGTTGAATATCTTTATGTGTCATATGACCACTCCTCTTAGTTTTTTTGTAGTTTATGATTATTGTCGATTTCCAATCCTATATGCTGTTTCTTCAATTCACGATAAGCAAACAGGGCAATGGCTGTATCTTGTACGCCGGTACCGGTTAAATCGCAAACCGTAATTTGATCATCATTATCACGGCCTTTCAACTCTTTGGAAGTTAATTGGCCCAGTTCTATTACTCTGGAAGCATCCTTTAAAGTTCCGCTGGCCAACGCATGGTGCAGTTCTCCAAATTCAGCGCATTGCGCTTTCGTATCACAGACTACCTTATCCGCCGCTGCCAGGACTTCCGTCTCGAGCTCTTGCTTATGTCCGGCGTCTGAACCCATTGCTGTGATATGGAGACCGGGATGCAGCCACTCCGCTTTCACTATAGGTTCAGTTGCCGAAGTTGTTGTGACCACCAGTTGGCTGTTTCTAACCACTTGTTCGGCACTTTCTGCCACTTGAACTTCTACGCCAAGTGCCGCGCTCATTTCTTCTGCGTATTGGCGGACGCGCCTAGCAGATCTCGCATATACAAGGACCCTTTTGAAGTCCCTGACCAAGGCCAAAGCTTTCACTTGAAATCTGGCCTGGCTTCCGGCTCCGATAATGCCAACCGTTTCAATGTCTTTACGCGCCAAGTAGTCAGCGGCAATAGCCCCAGCCGCTGCAGTCCGGACTTCTGTCAAATAACCATTATCGAGGAAAAGTGCTTGTGGAATACCGGTTTGTGTACTCATCAGCATCATGAATCCATTACCACTCGGCAAACCAATTTTGGGATTATCAAAAAAACCGGAAGATACTTTGATGGCAAACATTTCTTTGCCTTTCACATATGCGGTCTTCACATCCACTTCACCGTTGTGTTCATGGATGTCTATCCGCATAATGGGCGGCATCTCCACTTGCCGTCGCGCCAATCTATTAAAGCCATCTTCAATCACCGTTTTAGCTTGCTGATTCAACGTGATATATTGCTTCAGTTCTCGCTCTGTGTAGATCAACAATTTTTTCACACCTCCTTATAATGAAGCATTTTGCAGTGAAATAATAATTTTCCATTTCAACTCCCATACTCCGGTTGTCCTGTCCTATTTGCTTTAAAATATCAGAGATGAAATCCATTGGATGCTTCGTATCTGACTGAAGTACGTATCCGGATAAGGAATGATGTTGTCATGATATAGCCATGTCGTGATTTTCACCGCATTTGCATCCATTATCCGACCTACCCAGATTGGCTGGTCTTCGGCATTAATGACAATCAGCATCTGATGTACATAAAATGACTAACCATCGTAACCAGCGAGGCAGTTCATTTTTGCCGGATCTGTGATAAGCAAAACTTCTATCCCTTTTGCTGCCATTCGCTCTTTTGTTTTCCATATGCGTTCTTGATACTCCACTGTTCCAAATGACATAGGAGCTTTCTTGCCTTCAATATTTTTAAATTTTCAAAACATTATATCCGTAAATTCAGTATAGAACTTCCCCCGCCGAACTTTCATCCGCAATACTGTATGAAGTTTAAACTTTATTGCATTCATTTTTCTAATTACCCTGTTATTTTAAACCGGTAAAAACCGCCATCCGAACTTTTTTCAAAAGTCCGGATGGCGGTTTATCCATTTATATTTTCTGCAACTCCAATTTCCCAAGTCTTCAAGCTTAAATCCAGCAAGAATAAATCATCGGAATCAATAAGAGAAAGCCCCGTCAAAGATTCAATTTTTCTTAGACGATACAGTAAAGACTGCCGATGCAAACTTAAAGCCCTTGCTGCCTGACTAACATTTCCGTGGTTCTGGTTATAGGATTTCAAAGTCCCAATCAAATCCATATTCCGCTGTTTGTCATATTCTACAAGTGTTTGGATGGTGGCCATAATCACTTCTTTCATTTCTTCATTTTGGGCAAGAGTTAAAAGTACACGATCTATACGGGTATCACTGTAGAGCATGCGTTGGCCTTTCCCTTTTTTCCGTCGGCCGATATCCAAAGCCATAGTGGCGTGGCTGTAACTTTCAGACAATCCTTGAAAGCCTTCGCTGTAATCTCCAATTCCCCAGGAAATGGAGACTTCCGGCAACAGGTTCCTCAAGCGGCGATCTGCCAAATCCAAAAAATTGATGATGTGATCATAATTTGTTTCAGCTGGTTTTTCCAGATAAATCAGCAAGTGCTGTCCTTGATAAGTCATCATAATTTCTCTATTCAACGACTGGGCAGCAAAATAGAGTTCTTCTTCAATGTAACGAATCATGCTTTCTGTCCATTGAACATAGGAATTATAGTCCTTTTTATGCTTTTCAAATAACTCTTTGAATTTTTCAGGAAATCCGACCAGGCAGACATACGGTAACTCAAGATTATACCCAAGCAGTTTGGCCCTCGAAAATGCTTGATCAGCAGAAACAAATCCACCGGTGGCTACTTCTTGAACAAAATCGCTGCGCAGGTTTATTTTTGTTTCTTCAATGGCATTTTCCCTTGACAGCCACAACGATATCGTCGTCGCAGCATGTTCAAGCACCGCTACCCTGTAATGTGTCAAATAAGAAACCACTGGCATCTCCTTCGACAATACTACAAAAATATAGCCTTGTGGATCTTCTGAAATCTGCAGAACCGGAATCTGCAATATCATTCTACCGTCCAGAAATGCCGTCCGGAATTTCCGCAGCATGGGATCGTTGTTCACCAAATCCGCTTCTCTTCGAATCGGGAAATCACCCTGTATTACAGCATTTTTCCATTTCTCAATAAATTTTTGTGTATATCCGCTTTTAGTCTGTATAAACCCGTGTCGGTCAGTTATAAGAAGTTGGCAGTCCAGCTGCCGTTGAATGTATTTTGAAATATGTTCTAAGTCCGTGTCACCCAGGATAAGTTTCAACAATTCTTGCTGTACTTTCTCTGATCGCTCACGGTCTTTATACTGTGTATCATTGATGTTTCTCATCACTTCTTCAATAATATTAGAAAATCTCACTTCCCAAGGGAGTTCAATAATGATGAAGTTCTGTTGTTCAGCCAATTCAATGACTTCTGCTGGAATATCAAAAACATGGCGGCCAATCGCGATCATCAACGCTGAAGCATTTGAATCGATTATGTCTTGAACAAAACTTTTAAAATTCTCTACATCGCTATGGCATCCAATGGCAGTCGTCAGGACAAGCTCGTTCTGACGGACAAAGTTCTCGACTGGCATCTCCATTACAGATATCCACTGAACAGTGCGATCGGCCACCGAATCTTTTGCTGTTAAAATGCGGGAATTTTCTAAAATCTTATAGTTTACTACACTCTCTACCGTTAATTGCATGGTATCCCCCTTCGAGCTTAACCAGATTCATTTTTGCCACAAGCAAATAAAGCTTCAGCCAAATTGTTAACTCTGATTATAGCACTGCAGAAAATGCGAGGGAACATTAATCTGGATTACCAATTTTATTTCTTCACGAATAGACCCTTAAGGGCAAAGCCGGTGATCTTGTAGATAAAAGAACGATTCTTTAGTTAGAAGAATGAATGGACAATTTACGGTCTCCATAGCGGAATTCCAGGCGGACGAAGCACTGAGCCGCCTTTCACTCCGGATCCTGGCACTGGGCGGAATACCAAATGGCCGGACGTATTATCGTGTATACGATAATCAATGACAAGTATATTTTTGGAGCAACTCGAGCAAAATCGAACTATCAACGTTTTGTCCTGTAATAATCACCACAAGAGCTCGATTTTGGTAAGGGATTTGATTACCCAATACGGCTGCAATCCCAGTAGCCGCTGCGCCTTCCACGATCATACCTTTCTTGTCCATCATATAAGCCATCGCGTAGCCGATTTCTTCTTCAGAAACCAAAACCAGCTGATCCATATATTCTCCAACCATATTAAAAGTATGCTGGTTATCCAGACCGATCCCTCCAAGCAAACTATCCGCAAGCGTTTCACTTTCTTCAATCTCCAGTGGCTTACCTGCTTTTAAGCTTTCGTGCATGACAGCGGATCGTTCCATTGAAAGGCCTGTTATGCGGATTTTAGGACTGTTGGTTTTCAAAGCCAAGCCGATTCCCGAAAGCAGTCCTCCTCCCGATAACGGAACCAGTACATCTGCTAAACTTGGTATATCCTCTAAAAGTTCCAAGCCAATCGTTCCTTGTCCAGCAATAACATATGGATCGTCGAACGGCTCGATCACTGTATAGCCTCTTTCCTTCTGCAGTTCAAAGCACCTTACACCAGCAGCATCCTGGCTTTCCCCCACTATTTCAATTCGGGCCCCCAGTCTTTTCAAGGAATCCACCTTCATTTTCGGGACACGGCTTGAAATGCAGACCACCGCCTCAATCCCCAGTTTTTGAGCTACAAATGAGACTGCCATGCCATGATTTCCAGTTGAATATGTCGTGACTCCCCGCCTTTTTTCTTCTTCACTTAAACTTAAGATTTTATTAGCCGCTCCTCTTATTTTAAAAGCACCAATTTCATGAGTATTCTCCAACTTCAAGTAAACCGGCCGCCCCAATCTTTCAGATAAGATCGAAGACTCAATTAAAGGTGTTTTCTTTACGAGAGGAGCAATTCGTTTCCGTGCTTCCCATACTTCTTTTATTTCCATTGGTCTGTTCAAGCTCAACGCCCCTTTCTATACATTTATGCATTAGCTAAATCTTAGCCTTCCACATCGAATATATCTATTGCTCAAAATGGTTAGTTTATTAGTGGCGGTTTCATACAATTTAACTGCCACTAATAAAAAAGCGTCTCAACACTTTTTTCTCCACTGAAAACAAGCCGCAAAAATTCTTGCGGCTTGTTTTCTTACCTCCATATTCAAAGTTTAAATTTTTATACTACTCGGCTGTGCACTTCTCTCGCCATTACTGATGGAATGGATTTTTCCATTCCATCAACAAGGCATATCCTTCGGACTCTTCGTCATCCAAGTAATTGGCCACTACACTTACCGGCGTTCGGCCGCAGCGCAGCAAAAAGGAAATGACTGGATCTTTAATATCTCCTGCCACCACTTGTGCTGCATACTGTTCAGCGGTGAGCCGTTCAGAAAATTTATGGAACCCCGGCATTCTTCCGCCTCCCAGCAGACGCTCCAAATCACCCTGTACGACACGCTCATACATAGCCTGCATCAACAGCTGCCCGAGCTTTAATGAGCGATATTTCGGGCGGATACAGATATCAACAATATACAAGGTTTTGCCCTGAGGATTGTGGTTACGGATATAACCATTGTCAGTGGCATCCTGCCAGCTATGTTCAGGCTGCAAAGGATTAAAATCAGTCAGTAACGCTGTAATCGATCCGGCCATTTCGCCCTCGACTTCGATACAGAGAGCACCTTCCGGATACAATGCCACATGATTGGCCAACTGCTTGGAATTCCACCAAAGCTCGTACGGAAACGGCGGCGGAAAGCTTTCCTTTTGAATTTCAATCAATGCTGGAAAATCAGCCTCGTCGTAAGGACGGATTTCCACCCAGCGTGGTTTGTCCCCATTAAATACATATTGCTTTTTGTTGTACATTACTCTTCATCCTTCCTATTCCTATCATACGTGATTCCAGACAATGAAAAAGTCCTCATCCTACATTTCGCTTTAGGCGGACGCGTTCCACGGACACGGCTTCTGCCGCTACATTTAAAGAAGAAAGAGTTCATGAAGTGGTTTGGGAGAGCGTCCGCTCGACTCCTGCGGAAAAGCGAGACGGCCGAGACCCCGCAGGGAGCAAAGCGAACGAGGAGGCTTGGACGCGAGCCCGCGGAAAGCGAGCGGTAAGCTTCGGAAAACCACGGCTTGTTAGAAGTTTCTCGACAGTCTGAAAAAAAGCTGCTCAAGAATGAGCAGCTTTTTTACGGATGATTAAATTGGAGGCAACACATTTGGCCCACCGAGCGCAATAATAGCCATTAACCCTGCATACACAGCAGACAAGACAACTACTTTCTTTTTCATCATTCTTATTCACCGCCATTCTCATCCCAAAAGGATTGATAGAAATAAGCTTTTTCCCATTGCAGCTGACCGCTGTAATGGGTTGCAAGTTCCGCAGCAATATTTTTCGTTTCCTTTATATAACCATATTTTCTGAAAAATGGGAACATTATTTCTTCACAATAGGCCATAAGGTCCGGTTGGGAAAAATTTCTTTTCTCGAAATAATTGGCATAAATATGAAAATATTTATGCTCCGGCGTGCCACTGACTGCCTTTAATTCTTCAATCAATACTGAAGCATTCTGGCCTGTTTCGACCATGGACTCCAGCAAACTGGTCAAAACCGCTTTGTAGAAATAGGTATCGTCTTCCAGGTTTTCTTTTAATGCCTGAAGAATTTCCAAAGCTTCACCATGTGCATTTTTCATTCTCAGCAGCTCTGTGTAATTATAGAGCGTTTGATTGTGCAATGCTGATTGCTTTGTCAGATGAGTGTTGCGGATCAGCACTTCGTAGAGGCTTTCTGCCTGAACCAGCAAATTTCTGCGGGTGTAATTGATCGCTAGAAGCATCTGGGCGTGGAGCAGTCGGATGTAATTATGATGAAGCTGAAAAGACCGGGCCGCCAATTCCGCAAAATGTGCAGATAACTCATAACGGTCTGCCAGGACCAGCATACGGGCTTTCTGATAATAGAATTCCCCTTCAAACTTTTGTGGAATGCTTTGTATGCCAAGGTCCAGGCTGTTAAGAAATTCAAGAGACTTTGTATTGTCCCCCATCATGGAACAGTACAACGATTGGAAAAACTGATGAACCCAATGCTCCGGCGCTAAAAAAGAGGCTTTCATGCGTTCCAGCAGTTTTTTCTGCTGTTCTGCTTTGACCGGGTCATTATCGTAAATGTAAAAGCGGAATTTATAGAGTTCGTATTGATTGACCAAATCAGTGGATTGAATGTAATCGTTTTCCAGTTCCAGTTGCCTGTATATTTTCCGCATGGTTTCCAGATCATAATGCAGGGAACAATCGATGAACTTGCCAATCATCCTTTCCAGCTGTTTGTGCTTTTCCACCTCTCTGTTCAGCTGAACGCCCATTTTCAATAGCAACGCTTTGATGGTCGATTCATGCGGGATGTAAGCATTGGATTCAATTTTGCTTAAATGTGAAATCGAGCAGATGCCATCTGCCAATTGCGATTGAGTCAAACTGTTTTTTGTCCGATAGTACTTGATGATAGAACCGACATTCATAATTTCACCCTTTTTTACAGAATAAATAAAATATACCATAAAAAAACAACCCCGACATTTCTGACAGGGCTGCCTCTTTGAGTAAGTGCTTTAATTAATTATTGTACGCGTGCAAACCCGAATCCTGATGCATAATCGTCACCATATCCAGCACCCCATCCTGAAAGGATGTCGTATGCTGTTGCACGGTTTTGTAGATTATTCCGTACTTGGACATTCGTAGCGCTTGGGTTTGTCGCCCAGACTTTTGCAGCAAGTCCAGCTGCATGTGGTGAAGCCATCGAGGTCCCGCTGATCGTCGCATAGCCACCCGTATACCAAGCTGAGTACACTGCTGCACCCGGTGCCGAAATTTCAACATCGTATTTGCCGATCAAGTAATCACCGTCTGTAGAACTGTAGCCGCGTGAAGAGAAATCAGCTACTCTGTATGTGCCATTCTGGATAACATTTTCAAGAGCTGCCACTGCCACTGCATTCTGTAAGGCGCCTGGGAAGCCGATAGATCCCTGGTAAGGGCCTGAGTTTCCTGCTGCTGCAATAATCAAAACACCCTTGCTGTAGGCATAGTTGACTGCATTTGTGATCAGGCTGCTTTCAGCAGAAGATCCCAACGACATATTAATGACTACTTTCGTCTTTAATGCAGTTGCTTGATCCGCAACGTGGCGGATCGCTATGGCAATATCATCAGAAGATCCTGATCCATCATCTCCTAATACTTTGTATGCCCAAAGATCAGCTTGTGGAGCCACTCCATACAAACCTCCATTGCCATCTGCAAGCGCAGATCCCGCAACATGCGTTCCGTGTCCCTGACGATCTGTACAACTGCCATTTGTGATGCTGGCGCTGAGTGTAAAGTCTTTGCATTGTTCTACATTGTTCGCCAAATCTGCATGGTTTACGTTGACGCCCGTATCGAGTACGGCAATGTTAATGCCCGCTCCACCCGAGGTTTGAGAAAGATTTGAATTATTGTAGATGGCTTTGATGCCCCATGGCGTTGACTGAGCTGCTGCCATGGTGGAATACTTAGCCAACGGTTCAGAGGATGTTTCTTCAATGCTATATTCCGGAACTTTTTCAACATTTATATTTTTATTTTTCTGGAGAGCTTCGAATTGCTTTTCGTTCATATTGGTGGTAAATCCTTCGCTTTCAAAATCCCATTGAACACCGTATTGGTTTTTAGCATTTTTCAGTTCTTTCTGATTTGCCGCATCAATCAATACACGGAATTTCTCATTGCCATTCGCTTTTTCAACGGAATCCCCGTTTGCGCTGACGCCCATTGCCGGTATAAGCAAGGTTGCTGTCAGCATTGCTGTTGTAATGAACTTTGCCGATTTCTTCATTGTTCAATCCCCTTTTCCAATATGGTTTATGGCAGCCTGGGTCCAGCTGCGGCGTCCCGCGCTTTCACACTCTTCCTTGTTTGATCGCTCTGCCACATCTCTAAAGTTAGCAGAATTTTCAGTTTTCCGTAATTGGGAAATTTCTTCTCACTAATTGACCAAAAAAGCATAATGAGTCTATTTACTCACTTACATATACCTATAGCTGATTTTTTCCCTAATAAAAACAAGCCATAAAACCATTCTTACTGAATGGCTTTATGGCTTGTTAAATTTCGATGGTATCAGTAAATTGTTTTCTTCAAAAAGTAAACACACGCTTCATAAGGCTGCAGAACGCCTTTCACACGTTTTTCGTAATTGGTCAGAAGAAGTTCGGCATCGTATGGGGTATTCCAGGTGCACGGGTGTTCACTTAAATTTGAGGCAATGAGCATTTTTGTATAGCGGTCTTCCCGGTAGTATGCGTACACATCCGGACACCCCGAATCTGCCAAGCTCGTCGTTCCATAAACCAGTAGCTTCCAGTTTTGGCGCAAATGAATCATTTTCTTGTAAAATGACCAAATCGATTTTGGGTCATCCTTTTGGGCTTCTACATTCAGCCATTTATAATTCGGATTTACACCGAGCCAAGGCTCGGCTTTGGAGAACCCGGCGAAATCCTGATTGTTCCACTGCATCGGTGTGCGGGCATGGTCCCTGCTGACTTTTTTGATGATTTTCATCAAATCCTCATGGGGCACTCCTTCTTTTCGATTGTAGCGATACATATTTTTTGTTTCGATGTCATTATACATTTCAATATCATCAAAAGGGGCATTCGTCATGCCGATTTCCTGACCTTGATAAATGAAAGGGGTACCCTGCATGAAGAAGTACATGCAGCCCAACGCTGTAGCACTTTCAAACCAATATTTCCGGTCGTTTCCCCAAATGGAAACCGTTCTTGGGCGATCGTGGTTTTCAATGTAAAGAGAGTTCCAGGCTACGCCATGTGCAGCTTCTTGCCAACGGTTCAGTACTTCCTTTAAATCTTCGACATCCAGTCCGGCATCAAAGCTGTCGCTTGCCGCTTCATGTGCTTCCAGATGGAAAATCATATTGAATTTCCCTTCGTGTTCACTAATCCATTGCTCCATATCCTGTGATTTGGTACTGTTCGCTTCTCCTACAGTGACAATATCATCATCTGAAAAAGCTTCATCCCGCAGTTCTGCCAGTATATCCTGCAAGCCTTCCACATCGGTGAATTTTTCCCAGGCCGGAACATAAGTCAGGTTTTTTGGGTTGGGCATGTCACTGTAGTCTTTCTTCAAATGATTGATGGCATCGACACGGAAGCCATCAACGCCTTTAGCCAGCCACCAGCGGATCATTTCGTACACTGCCTGACGCATTTCTTTATTTTCCCAGTTTAAATCCACTTGGTTTTTCGTGAAAATATGCAAATAATATTGTTTGGTCTTCGAGTCGAAGGTCCAGGCTGGGCCTCCGAATATACTCTCCCAATTGGTCTGCCGGTCGCTCCACACATACCAGCCGCGCTTCGGATTGTCTCGGGAAGAACGGGATTCCAAAAACCACGGATGCTGGTCACTGGTATGGTTCAGCACCAAATCGATGATGAGCCTCATCCCCCGTTTATGCACTTCCTCCAGCAGACGATCAAAATCCTCCATTGTCCCCATTTCTTCCATGATCGCCTGGTAATCGCTGACGTCATATCCATTGTCGACGTTCGGGGATTTATACATCGGGCAAATCCAGATAATCGTGATGCCCAGTTCATCTAAATAATCCAGTTTTTCTGTCACACCATTCAAATCACCTATACCATCACCGTTGGAATCATTAAAACTTCTTGGGTAAATTTGATAGACCACTGCCTCTTTCCACCATGTTTTCTTCAAAGTCCTCTCCCTCTTCCTTACGCTGGAAATAACTATTGCCGAATCGGTTTTCCTGGCCAGCTTTTTCTTATACCAATCAAATAGTTGATACTTGCGCTTTCAAGCCTTGTGTCCATTTCCAGCCGCTGATTTCTGCAGCGTCCAAAACGTGCTGAGGCTTGCTGGCACCTAAAATTGCCGAAGTGATGGCCGGCTGATTAAGGGTCCACGCCAGCGCAAACTGCGATAGCTCGTAGCCTTGGTCACCCAATAACTCCTTATAGGCTTCGACCTTTTCGAAGTTCGCATCTGTAAAGTAAGGCTGGATGAGTTCTTCACCTTTAGCCGCCCGGCTGTCTTCCGGCATGTCGCCTTTTGACTTGTATTTCCCTGACAGCACCCCTCTGGCCATCGGACTATATACAAGCAAGCCCATTTTTTCAGCTGCACAATAAGGCATCACTTCGTTCTCCAATTCCCTGGACAGTAAATTATATTGCGATTGGCTCGAGACAAAATGCTCGAATCCTTCTAAGTTGCTGACTCCTCGCGCTTTGGCCATTTGCCAGGCTGCATAATTTGAACAGCCGATATAGCGGATCTTGCCCTGTCTCACCAAATCCGTCAAAGCGGACAAGGTTTCTTCCAACGGCGTATTATCGTCAAAGCGATGTACTTGGTAAAGATCAATCCAATCGGTCTGCAGCCGGCGCAGGGAATCTTCCGCCTGCTGCATGATGTGGTGCCTGGATGATCCTTGCTCGTTTGGTCCTTTGCCCATCGGCAAGCCTACTTTGGTAGCCAATACCGCTGAATTCCGCTTTCCTTTTAAGTAACGGCCGACAATTTCTTCACATTCCCCCGTACCGTATTTAAAAGCCTCATCTTGACCTTTGCCATAAAAATTAGCCGTATCGATCAGGTTAATCCCTTGATCCAGAGCAACATCCATAATTTCATGGGATGCCCGTTCGTCAATCCAGCGGCCAAAAGCCATCGTCCCCAAGCTTATATTTGAAACCTTCAGCCCTGTGCCTCCCAAGTTCTTGAATTCCACCCAATCCCCCCTTTATTGATTACTCTCCAATTCCCGTAACAGTTCACTCTTCTTTCTATTCAATATTTCCATGGAAATTCCTGCTATCCACGTCAGTTTTTAAACAATAAATCCGTGTTCTATAAGTCGAACTTTCTATTATTATATAAGTTGAACTAATAATCTTTCACAGCAGATATTCTGCAAGACAGCTGCTAGTATGTGAGTAAAGAAATATACGATCATAATTAAGTGAAGTGAATCTCTTAGCATCGCCATCCCCAAAGCTTCCGAAGCATTTTATAAAATGATGATTCTTAAGTTCAACTTATTTATTCGTATTTCCCCATAAAAAGGCCACCGGCAATAAGTGCTTGCCGGTGGCTGTTTCCTTCTATTATTCAGCATTATATTCTTCAAATACTGTAGTGGCGAACCCAGCAACATAATCACTGCCGCCATTGTCTTCGATCGATTCGATCATCATGGCCAGGATGAAATCCGGGCTTTCCGAATCGTAGGCGACAAAAAAGCCATTTTCCTGTCCTTCTTCGCCAATCGCGCCTTTTAATTCAGCGGTACCGGTTTTTCCGGCAATTTTCACGGAGGGGCTGTTGGCTGATTGGGCATAGCCATCCACTACAACATTGCGCATGCCCGTGCGGAGAGTTTCTGCATTTTCTGCGCTCAGCAATCCTTCTTTCCATACCTGGCTTTTTTCCTCATCCATAAACAGCAGCGGCTTGTACATGATGCCATCTGTCAGGAACGGCTCATACATGGAAGCCAAGTGAAGGATATTGGTCAGCATTTGTCCTTGCCCGAAAGAAGTATCCGCAAGCTGGCCTTCAGACCCTAAAGTTCCTTCATTGGAAATCTGCGACGGCTGCAGCTCTAAAGCGAATGGGATTTCTTCTCCAAAACCATAGCTCTGCAAACCTGATACAAGTGTTTCATTGCCCATGTTGAGCGCTTGGCGGGCAAAGTAGATGTTGTCCGAGTACACCAATGCTTTGTTCAAATCAATCGGATTGGGTGCTTCTGGATGCAGGCGGGTTACCCGGTAATCTCCCCAGGAACCGTCTTTTTGCCATGTGGCGCCGTCAATCTGCAGACCATCCGCAGGCTCCAGCGTTCCCGCTTCCATGCCGATTGCGGCTGTCACCGGCTTGATAGTTGAGCCTGGTGCATAAGAAGCTCCAAACCGGTTGAACAAAGGATTTAAGGGGTCTTCACTCAATTCTTTGAAACGGCTCTTGCTGATTCCCAACATGTATTCGTTCGGATCATAAGCCGGTGAACTGACCAAAGCCAGCGTTTCACCGGTTTTTGGGTCGACTGCGGCACTTGTTCCCGCTTCGCCTTCCATCGAATCAAAAGCTGATTCCTGGAGCTCTGCATCAATGGTCAGAACGACCGTTTCTCCGTTTTCAGCAGGTGTTTCCGCAATTGTCAGCTCTTCCCCGTTGTCGCCTTGCTTTTTAATAAGAATTTTCATGCCTTTCTTGCCATGAAGGCGGTCTTCAAGTGTTTGCTCAAGGCCTCTTCTGCCGATTGAATCGGTTGCTGTATAGCCCTGATCTTCAAGCTCTTCCAGTTTCTCAGCAGTAATAGGGCCGATATAGCCGCTCAGATGACCCAGCGCTTCTCCGTATGGATATTCACGCATCGCTGTTTCCTGATAGGTTGCACCCGGAATCGCTTCTACTTTTCCCAGCAATTCCGTATCATTTTTAGCTGCCTTGGAAATTGGCACAAACTGATCCTTCTGGACCCAGCTTTGTCCCATTTTTTCATCAATAGAGGCAACTGAAATTTCCAGGATTTCCGCAAGTTCGTCTTTATCGGATTCTTCGGTGAAGCTTTCAGGAACCACACCGATATTATAGCCTGTTCCGTTGACGGCAATCGGCTGTTCGTTGCGGTCTAAAATCTCACCGCGCTCTGCATCTGATGCTGAGACACGGACTTCGTCACCCGTTTCCAGCTGCTCAAAAATAAAGGAAGGATCCCATTCGACAAACCAATCTTCCGTATCTTCCTGCGTTTCATACAGCAAGGTCATGGATTTTTTAAATTCGACCGGTCCGGCCATCGTGTCCATTTTTACCTGTACCGGAAAATCTGCCGGACTTTCAGTATCCCATTCGGCATCTTCTTCCGGTTCCGTATAAGTCACCTCGACATTTTCAATGGCCAAGTCATCATAGAGCTTTTGCTGACGTTCGACAAAATCTTCCGAGGCGTAAGCTTCCTTCGTGCCTTGATTTAAATAGGCGCTGTACATCTCTGAAAACTCTCCTTTGTTCCAGTGTTCTATGTATGCTTTCAGCCGATCTTCGGGTGTCGCCTGTTGCTGGCAGCCTGCCAGAAAGCCCAGGAAAATCAATGACAATACGATTGTTAATTTCTTAGCCATACCATTACCCCCAATTGTTTTCTTTATTTTACCAATAAACAACTAGAAGTTGAAAGGATAACAGCTCTTAGGCCAAGTCCATATCACATTGAAAAATCCTTTAGTCTCTGCTCGGTGTGTTTTAGGCACAGCTGTTCAAAAAAATTCCCCACTTCTTCTTATAGAGTTTCCAGGACGCATAATTTCCTCTGCAAAACATCCGCAATTGCCAGTTTTAATATGGTAAACTGATTAACAAAAGACAGGAGGGTGAATATGGTTAAAATTACATTTTCAGAATCAATTGGCGCAGTACTAACACTTGAAAAAAGAGCACAGTTAAAGCAAATTCATGAGAATCTTTACAGCAAAAAAGGGAAAGGCTCTGATTTTCTCGGCTGGCTGGATTGGCCAAGCACACTTGAGGAAGAGTTTTTGAAGAAAGTCGAAAAAACGGCAGCACAAATCCGTGACACTGCGGATGTTTTGGTCGTCATCGGCATCGGTGGATCGTACTTGGGTTCTAAAGCAGTACTATCGGCATTAGATCCATATTTCAACAAAGAATCGGGGCTGGAAGTGGTCTTTGCGGGCCATCAAGTCAGCGGCGAATACTTAAAGCAACTCCTTGCCCATCTTGACGGCAAGCGTGTCATGGTCAACGTCATTTCCAAATCAGGCAAGACGACAGAGCCTGCCATCGCTTTCCGTTTCCTGAAGGATTATATGGAAAAGCGCTATGGCCAGGAAGCGGCTGAGCGGATCATCGTCACAACGGACGCTGAAAAAGGCGCCTTATTGACACTCGCTGAAGCTAATGGCTACCAGCGCTTTGTGGTTCCTGAAGACGTAGGCGGACGCTATTCTGTTTTCACTGCTGTTGGATTGGTGCCAATTGCGGCTGCCGGCTACTCTATCCGCGACTTGATTGCAGGAGCTGTGAATGCCGAGGAGCTTTACAACAACACCGATGCGGATGAAAATCCAGCGCTGCAATACGCGGCAGTCCGCCATCAGCTTTATGTTGAAGGTTACACAACAGAAGTGATGGCGACGTTCGAACCAAAGCTTTCATTCGTACAGGAATGGTGGAAGCAATTGTTTGGCGAAAGCGAAGGGAAAGAAGGCAAAGGCATCTTCCCTGCTTCGGTTTCCTTCACGACTGACCTTCACTCTATGGGACAGTATATACAAGACGGCAAACGTAATTTGTTTGAAACCTTCCTGCTGGTCCAAGAAGCGAAAGAAGACCTCTCGATTTTCGAAGCCGAAAACGATGGCGACGAATTGAATTACATGGCTGGACTTTCTTTACAGGAGTTCAACCATGTAGCGTATAAAGGAACATCGAGCGCCCATTTAGACGGCGGCGTACCTCAGCTCAGCCTGACCATTCCGAAAATCGACGAATACAACCTGGGTCACCTGCTGTATTTCTACATGCTTGCTTGTGCCTACAGTGCTTATCTGCTCGACATCAATCCGTTCGATCAGCCAGGCGTCGAAGATTACAAAAACAATATCTTCAAACTGTTGAATAAACCTGGATTTTAAAACCATAGAAAAAGCTGGCCTGTAGAAGGCCAGCTTTTTCTATGGTAAGGTCCGGATTACTTTTCTTTCAAAACGAGGGAAGCTCCAACCATAACAGAAGTTTTAAAATCCAATCAATTGTGTTAACTAAAATTAAAAATAAGTTGACTTAAATATTCCACCTAAGTATACTCAATTTATATTGAAAAATCAGGAGGAACCCGTATGACAACCACTACTACCAGATCGGCCAATCATTCCCGCACGCTGCAATTGGTACATATCGCCATGTTCGCCGCCTTGATGGCTATTGGCGCAAATATTGCTACATTTTTGGTTGTTGGTGGCGTCCCCATCACACTTCAAACTTTCTTCGCAATTTTGGCAGGCATTCTGCTCGGCAGCCGGATGGGCTCTGTATCGATGATTGTTTATGCGTTTATCGGCCTTGCTGGCGTACCTGTCTTTGCAGGATTTTCCGGCGGCATGGACACTTTGCTCAGCCCGACGTTCGGTTTTATCATTTCTTATGTTTTTGTCGCCTATTTTGCCGGGTTGATCGTGGAAAAATGGC
Source organism: Planococcus sp. ISL-110 (assembly GCF_018613575.1). Classification (GTDB taxonomy): domain Bacteria; phylum Bacillota; class Bacilli; order Bacillales_A; family Planococcaceae; genus Planococcus. Next base: position 139,457 of record NZ_JAGGPX010000006.1, on the reverse strand, counting down.
CTTCACGAAAAGCCTTTGTGGTTGCAGCCCTGGTTGCCACAGCCATCAATTACTTGTTTGGCACCAATTGGATGTTTGCGGCATACAAGCTATGGTTTGCCGCACCAGAAGGATTTTCTTATCAGATGGCCTGGGCCTGGATGGCAGTGCCGCTGCCAAAAGATCTGATCCTGGCAGTTCTTGCCGGTTTGTTCGGGTTCCGCTTAAAACCCATTATCCAAAAATATCTATAAAAAACCGGATGCCTTTGAGGCATCCGGTTTTTTTATTTAGTCGGAGCTGATTTCCACTGGTCTTCCAACCATTTCTCGAAATCTTCGCCTTTGTCGCCTTTATACGTATCATAAATATCCACACGCATTTTTTGAAGCTTCACTTTGAATTCTTCATAGCTGTGGTCTGCAGGCAAACTTTTTTTGATGCGCACAAGCACTTTGGAAGTATCTTTGATCAAGTCAAATTTCTTCCGTTCCGGCATGTGGACATTCTCGCCAAAGCCTTTTAATTTTGCATAAGCAGCTTCCTGCACTTGATAGACAGGGTCGTGGTTCATGCGGTGCGTCAAAAGGTCGATCGTTGGATCACTTTTCCAGTTGCCAAGCTCTTCAACCGCAGCCAAACGCTCTTTCCAGTTTGCTGTCCGGTTCGCCGCTTTTTTCAATTCGTCGTAATTCGGTGGTAAGTTAGGTGTGTTTTTGTTCGGTTGTTTCAAAAAATTCATTCTCCTTTGTTCATCTCCCTTTGCGGGAAATGGGGTAATGCTCTCCGTTGACGGAACAAGTTGCTACCAGTATACCATCAACTGATGCAAAAGGAAAAAAGCCGATTATTCTGCAAGCCGAGTCTACCTCGAAAAAGGAATATTTAGAAGCCCTAAAGTTTTATACGCCTGTATTTTCCATAAGTCTTATTACCTTTTTTAACTAATATTTGATAAAATTATTAAAAATAAATTGAATATTAAGTAAACTAAAGATAAGGTGATGATGTATTAAATAAATTATTGGAAAAGGAGGAATATTTATGAAGAAAAAAATAAGTGGAGTCATCTTCGGCTCATTTTTGGTGTTGAGTTCAACACTAAACGTGGGTGCTGTAGAAAATGATAGGGATTGTGGAGAATTTTCATCTCAAGAAGAAGTAATGGCTTTCTGGTATGACAACGGATATAGTGCAAGCAACGATCCACATGATTTAGATCGTGACAGTGATGGTTTACCATGCGAAACTAGTCAAAGTGAATACGATAGTTACGTAGCAAGCCAGGAAACTGATGACTCTTCTAAGGAAACAGTTGCTGAAGAAGAAGCAGCCACTGAAGAAGATGAAACAGAAGAAGGTGCTGCATTGCCGGACACAGCTTCAAACGGGCCATTGATGATGCTGTTTGGTGCAGGGCTTGCTGGTGCAGGTTCTCTTCTATTATTCCGCCGCAAAAACCAAAATGCTTAAAATAAAATCTGCCGCCTGGAAATTTCCTGCCGGTTCTCTTTGAGGTGAAGGCTGATGAAAAGATGGCTGGGTGTATTTTTACTTGTCTCAGGACTGGCAATCGGACTCTACCATTTATTTGAATGGCAAACCGCTGCAAGCTCAGCACAAAATTTAACGGTGGAAGAGCTCCAAACAATCCAGAAATTTAAAGAGCACTCTGCAGTCGAGATACCGGAAGAATCTATTGAAATAGAAGACAAGGCGACAGCTATTCCTCTTCCTGCTAAAGAAACGGCACCTGTATTGACCACTTCTGTCCAACAGGAAGCTGGTGAAAAAACAGCGGCTTTGCTGATTCCCAAAATCGAACAAAAATATTCGGTTTATTGGGGAGCCGACGAGGAAACTTTGGAAAAAGGCGTCGGCTTATATGTCAGCGACTTAACGACCATTCCAGGTGAAAAGGGACATACTGTATTAAGTGGGCATCGGGATACGGTTTTTACGGGACTGGGTAAACTTGAAGATAAAGATCAGTTGATGGTTCAATACGACGACGAGACTTTTGTCTATGAAATTACCGATATTTGGATCACACATGAAGATGACAGGACCGTCATTGTTGAAAAAGATCAATCCACGCTGACATTGACCACCTGTTATCCATTTGATTTTATCGGCTATGCGCCTGACCGATATATCGTTCAAGCGGAACTGGTTTCAACACATGACACTGCTTCAAAATAAACAGGGCAACAGCCGATGATTCATCAGCTGTTGCCCTGTTTATTTTCATTCACAATTTTTTTGATGGCGCCGATCAAACGTTCTACTTCTTCTTCTGTACTGTAAGGCGCCAGCCCCGCTCGCACCCATCCGCCGCTGTCGTTGACGCCAAGGACATCGCCAAGCGTCGAAGCATAGAAATGCCCCGCAGCGGCAAAGATGCTGTACTCTTCAGCCAAGACTTTGCAGATTTCCGACGATTCCATGCTGCTGACCTGGAAAGCGACTGTCGGTGTTTTCGGCACATCTGCGGCCGCCTGAGTTACCGTCACGCCTTCAATTGCGGCTAAGCCTTCCCGCAGCCGCTGGGCCAAGCTGTTTTCGTAGGCTTCAATTTGCTCTATTCCGGACAGAATACGCTCCCTGCGGGTTTCACCTTCGCCAAACCCTGCAAAAAACTCGACGGCCGGCCGAATACCAGCGATGCCTTCATGGTTTTGCGTACCAGTTTCCAGTTTATCGGGATAATACGCGGGTGAAGTAGTCAGCTTATACGGCTCAAGGTCCTTGAAAACCTCTTCTTTAATTGCTGCAATGCCGATATGCGGCCCAAAAAACTTGTAGGCCGAGCACAATAAAATATCAATTTGCTGCCTGTCCCGATCAATCGGCAGATGAGGAGCGGCATGAACAGCATCCGCTACCAGCAAGGCACCCACTTTTTTTGCCCGTTCAGCAAAGGGTACGAGGTCGACTACTGTGCCGATGGCATTGGAAGCCATTCCGACAGCAACGATCTTTGTCTTAGCGTTGATCAGCTTGTCCAAGCCTGTCAGATCCAAAGTTTTCGTTTCGGGATCGACCTTGATCCAGCGAACTGTTAATCCACGGTCCTCCGCCATCATGATCCATGGATCGACATTGGCGCGGTGGTCCATTTCTGTGACAACGATTTCGTCGCCTGCTTGGAAGTTTTTGCCGAGTGCGTTGGCTATAGCAATCGTTAAAGTGGTCATATTGGCACCGAATGCCACTTCCTTTGCCTGGACATTCAGAAAGTCAGCCATTGCCAGCCTTGCCTCTGAGATGATTTCTTCCGTTTCCCAGCTGGATGGGAAAGCCCCGTGGAGATTGGCGCCTCCGCTTTCCATATAGGCTGCAATCGCCTGGATTGCCGAACGGACGACTTGTGAACCTCCAGGACCATCAAAATAAGCAACTTGCTTGTCTTTATATGTTCTGGCCAAAGCCGGAAACTGCTCCCGCACTTTGGTGATGGAGAAAGTCGCTTTAGTGGATTTCATCGTCTGCAGCTCCTTTTCGAATAAGGTACTGTTACCATATTCAATTTCCCGGTGGAATCTCCTTTATTTTTCATCGATTTTTGGAATACAATCCATTGTGGGTGAAATACGATCCATTACGCCTGAAATACAGTCCACAACAGACAAAATACGATCCGTTCCAACCCAAATACGAGCCAAACACCATTTTCCCACCAAAAAAACGCCGCAAATCGCGGCGCTCTACTTCGTTTCATTAAACTGCTTTCTGGCACACCAGAATTTCGCGCAGGAACAACCCTTTTTTCGCAACGCAGCGGTCCGTAACCACAAATCCGGCTTCTTCGACCATATGATCCATCGTCTCGATGGTAACGACCAATAGTTTTTCCGTGAATGGATGGGCATCTTTCAAAATCGCCAATTGGTCTGCAGGCGTTGCGTGCGTATACAAATTATACGGCATGTCGATAATGGCCACATCGTAGCTTTTCTCGACTTCCGCAATCGGACCCAACTCCACGTTGCCCATCAACCCGAAGTGGGCAATGTTCTCGCGAGACCCTTCGACGACCAACGGATTGATGTCGCGTCCGACAATATCAATGCCCATCGACAGCGCCTCCACCAAAACCGTACCGATGCCGCAGCACGGATCGATGGCTTTAACGCCTTCCGGTTGTGGCACCGCGATATTTGCCACAGCCCGAGCCACGCGCGTGCTGAGTGCCGTTGAGTATTCCCGCGGCTTTTTCATATGCTTGAACCAGACCGGTTCGCTTTGGAGATAACGCCCGAAGTACCAACGGCCCTCAAAGGGAATCAACCCGAATGTCACATCTGGATGATGGACATCCGCTTCGCCGGTAATGGCTGATCCGATTTGCCGTTCAATGTCCCGTTTCCCCAAATAGTCGACCTGGTCCTGCTCAGACAAGCCATTGATCTTCAGAAAGATCACTTTGAATGTTGCATCCCCCATGTCTACTCTGGCGGATTGTTCCAGGATATCCTGCAATGTATCACCTTCAAAATACAATTCAATGCGTTCCTTGATAAACGGGCTTCGGCTTGGGTCTATCGCCACTCTGCTCTTGACGATTTTTTCGCTGGTGTCCCTTCCGAAAAAAGACCGCATTTCCAATTGGCATAGTGCTTCTTCATCATTCGTATAGGCGTATGTATAAATATAGTCGCCTGTTGCAGTTAATCGATTCAATTCATCCCGTCCTTATCTGCCCTTTTGTTCAGGACAATATCCCATAAGTATAGCAGAATCCATCGAAAGTTAGTCGACTTGAAGATCATAATTCGCTTCAATGACTTTGATGATTCCTGTGATCAATTCATTGTACGGGGTATCGATACTATGTTGCTTGCCGAGTTTCGCTACAGCTCCGTTGATGGCATCAATTTCTGTTTTCCGCTTATGCAGAACGTCCATCAGCATCGAGGATTTATTGGCACCGATATCCTCCTGACCCATCTTCAGGCATTTTGCGATGATTTTCTCTGCATCCACAGAGACACCTTCCGCTTTGGCTACCTGCACCGCTTCCGTGACGATGCGACGCAATAAATCCTGACCTTCATCGGTATTCAGGATATCACCATTCCTTAACCGCGTCAGCGCAGTCAGCGAATTATAGGCAACATTGACGAATAGTTTATTCCAGATAACCGCTTGGACATCTTCCGCTAATTCCGTTTCCAGACCTGAGCGGTTCAGCAGTTCAATGAATTCCAGCAGTTTTTTCTGGGCATCCGCGTCTTCAGACTGGCCGATATAATTTTTGCCCCAACCTCGGTGAAGGATCCGTCCGTCACTTTCCACACTGGCGCCGCAGCCCATCGTTCCAGCAACTGATGGATTGTCCGGAAACAGCTCAGCAATCACTTCCGAATTTCCAAGGCCGTTCTGCATGGTGACGAACAGGGTTTGCGGGGAAAACGAATCCCTTATAGCTTCCAATACCCTCTTAGTTGCATGTGCTTTCACCAGTACTAAAACAAGATCGTAGGTATCTGTTTTCGAAATTTCCTGCACAACTTTCAACGGAACCGTCGTTTCCTGGTTATCACGTTCTACAATCGTCAATCCGCTATGATTGATTTTTTCTACATGCGGATTGTTCCTATTATATAGAAGAACTTCAACCTGCTGAGCTTTGAGGCGGCCGCCAAACAAACTGCCCATTGCTCCTGCACCTGCAATCAGTATGTTCATTAAATCCCTCTTTTCAAGCAGTTGTTCTAGCTGCTGGGTAGCCTGAATATACCACAAAAAAACCAGCTTCCTCTACAGGACAGCTGGTTTTTCAAAACTATTTTTTCACAGTTTTTCCGGTTTTGCGAATATCCGCGACCACCAGGGCACCTACCAATAAGAGGCCAAGGTAACCGACAACCGGATAAAACCAGTTGACGAGTGCAGTAAATCCAAGAAAGCTCAAGAGAAATGCCGCTGCGCCTGAAATGATGACAAAAATGCGGAATCGGCTTGTTCCCATTTTCATGAAACGGGCTGAAAACGACAGCAGCATGCTGATGGCCGTGTTATAGATCATCGCAAAAATGACAATTGCCATGATCACGCCCAATACAGGAGAAATATTGTCGGCAATGGCCAGCATCGGCAAATCTGAAGAGCCGACCACATCGACTTTTGCAAATATCGCGAAGTAGCTTAAGAGAATTAAAAAACCATAACCAAGTCCACCAATCAAACCGCCACGGGCCGCGACTTTTTCATCTTTCTCCGCTCCCCCCATGACAAGTGACATGGATGCCCCGAGCGCAATGGCCAGCGATACGTAGTTGATAGCAGATAAAAACCAGTGCGGTGTCGAAGACAGCTGTTCTCTAGCTACCGGCTCCAATTCTGCAAAGCTTGAATCCATCGTCATTATGCTGTAGATAGTAATTCCAACAACCAATAAGACCAAAAATGGGGTGATGCTGCTGATGATGATAATAACTTTCTTAACATTCAACATGATGGTTAAAATAACGAGGATTATCATGATGCTCCGGCCAAATGCTGGCGCCAGATCAAATTGCTGGGAGAAAATCGACCCTGCTCCGGCAATCATGACAACCAGAATACCAAACAAAGTTAGAATGAGGGTATAATCGATTATTTTCCCCAATACTCTTCCACCTATCGCGTACACTGCGTCTTCATGAGAAATGGTCTGCATCCGGCTGCCCAGACGTGTCAAAACCATGCCCAAATAGCCGAACAATGCTGTCGCCACAAGAACAGCCCCAAATCCCCAATAGCCAAAACTTGTGAAGTACTGCAGAATTTCCTGGCCGGAAGCAAAACCGGCACCCACTACAATACCGATAAATGCACTTGCAATCTTTAAACTTTTCTTCATCATCTCTTCCTTCCATTCTTTTGCATCTGTCATTTTCTTAGCTGCCAAACGAGAACTCTCCCATTTCTAATTATTAAACCACCTCCTATTTTTCCCTCTATTGATGTACTTAAACATAAATCTCCAAAAAAATTTCATACTTCTTGCTTTTACTCGCTTTTTGGATTATCCTACCTTATTAGCATACACATTTAGAGAGGTTGGGATCGTGTGGAGCAATTCGATCAATCCCTCGAAGTTTTCATGGATAACGTCGGCTGGCTGGCACCATTTCTTTTTATCTTATTGCATTTAATACGTCCACTGCTCTTTTTGCCGGTTATTGCTGTTTGCCTTGCTGGAGGTTTTCTTTTCGGTTTTATTGAAGGTGCTTTCTTGTCGTTTATCGGGTTGACCTTAATGAGCTGGGTATCTTACTTGCTGGTTCATAAATTCCCGAAATTCGAAGCGAAAATAGCTCGGTTGAAAGACAAGTTTTTTCCTGACCGCACTTTATCCGTTACCCAAGTCATGATTTTGCGCATTATGCCTTTTGTACACTTCCACCTCTTATCTCTGTATTTGATGGAAATGACGAAAACTTTAAAAGAATATATGATTATTTCTGCACTGGGCCTAATCGCTCCGGCAATCCTTTACACAGCTTTTGGCCAGGCCATCACGGAGTTTCCCTGGTATATCACCGTCAGCATGTTTTTACTGCTTGCGGCGGTCTTCAGCTTTATCGGAAAATGGCATAAATCCCGGCACAGTCCAATTGAATAAAGGAGAATTCTAACTGGTGATGCATCAGTGAAACCCAAGAAGTTTTCAGCACAACTTTTGTTGTGCTTTTAGTTTTCCCTGAAAGCCATAATCTCTTTAACATAGGGTACTACAGACAAGGGGCCATCAAGCAAACAATCGAAAAAGGAGAATAACTATGCCCGTTTTCAAACACAACGAGATTGAATTATTTTACGAAGATATCGGGAAAGGCCGTCCGCTTCTCCTGCTCCATGGATTGACCAGCAATTCGGCGATGTTTTATCGTGAAATTGAATTCTTTAAAAAAGAACGCCGGATTATTGCATTGGATTCACGCGGCCATGGCAATTCAAGCCGCCTTGAAGAGTACACATTACAGGATCATATAGAAGATGCCAATGCCCTTCTTGCTCATCTGGCATTGGATGCTGTCGATGTTCTCGGCGTATCGATGGGCAGTTATATCGCACAGGGAGTTGCCATCCAAAATTCAGAAAAAGTCAGGAAGTTGATATTGGTGGCTACCAAATCCTACGGTGAGCAATCATCCATAGCAGAGCTTTTTGACCGCTACCCTACCAAATTTGACGGCTTGAGCATACTTGAAAAATTTAATGCTTCCTACAGCTATATTTACCATAACCAAAGCCGGATTGATGAATGGCTCAACAAAACAGCTCAAAATAGCCGACAATTGACCATGAAGGAGCAAGGCATTGCAGCAGATGCTTTAAAAGAATTTGACTTTCGACAGCAGCTTATCAACATCACTGCTGAAACATTGGTTATCAGCGGTAAATTTGACGGCTTGAATTCTCCCGAAAAAGGGCGCGAAACAGCTGTTTTCATTCCGGATGCCACCTTTATGGAATTCAAACGCTCCGGCCATGCCCCTAATGTTGAACAAGCCGATCTCTTTCTTGGAATTGCAGAGAATTTCCTGGAATGAATTTAACTAACTTTCAGGAATGCCGTGAAGCAATAGCCCAATTCCTGGTTCAATGAATAACTGCCTCTGACTATGAAAAAACCCGTTCAGCTTAAAAATGCTGAACGGGTTTTTTCATAATTATTGAGCTGTATAGCCGCCGTCCAAAACTACGGCTTGCCCTGTTACGCCTGATGCCTTGTCACTGGATAGGAACATCGTATAATCCGATATTTCTTTCACAGCCAGTAGGCGCTTTTGAGGAATCAACGGATATAGCACTTCTTCAAAGACTTTTTCAATCGGCACATTGCGCGTCTTGGCCAAATCGTTCATCTGATTTCGGACCAGTGGCGTGTCCACATAACCCGGGCACATGGCATTGACGGTGATGCCGTGTTCTGCGCCTTCGAGTGCAGCGACTTTGGTCAAGCCGATGACGCCATGTTTGGCGCTGTTATAGGCTGCTTTCCCCGCAAACCCGACAAGTCCATTGATGGACGCCATATTGATGATCCTTCCTGATCCTTGCTTCTTCATGATCGGGAATGCATGTTTAGTCGCAATAAATGGTGCAATCAGCATAATCCGGATCAGCAGTTCATATTTTTCTGTTGGAAATTCCTCAAGCGGTGAAATGTACTGCAATCCGGCATTATTGATCAACACATCAAGCGATCCAAAATGGGCCACGGTTTGTTCAATGGCATTTTTGATATCGTCTTCTTTTGTCACGTCGCATTTGATGCCGATGCAGTCCAATCCCTTCGACTTCAATGTTTCTGCCGCTTTCTTAACCGCTTCTTCATTGATGTCTGTCAACACGATCTTTGCGCCTGCCTCTGCAAAATCAGAACTGATTTCATAGCCGATTCCGCTGGCAGCTCCTGTTATCAATACCACTTTATTGTCTACCATAGTCGATTACCTCCATAGCTTTTATTAAATTCCAAGTCCCAATGTAAACAGGACAATCGCGATAGCCAGTCCAAGCAACGGAACGATAACCGTAACCGCGCCAACAGCTCCATATGCGGCTTTATGTGTTTCTCCGCATATTCCCTGAATTGTTGTTACTACATAACCATTGTGCGGCAATGAATCAAGGGCTCCGGATGAAATAGCAATCGTTCGGTGCAGCGCTTCTGTATTGACGCCCATGTCTATATAATGTGGTGCAATCAAAGGCAATGCGATAACCTGTCCGCCGGAAGCAGAACCAGTGAGTCCAGCAATGACACTGACTGCGATGGCTCCGCCAATCAACGGGCTTCCTGGAATGTTGGTCATGGCATCTACTGCCGTCTGGAATGCCGGCACCGCTTTTGCCACGCCACCGAATCCAACTACAGCCGCCGTATTGCCGATTGCGATCAATGCACCAATTGTTCCGTCTGACAATGCTTTGCCTAGATTCCGGAAATACTTGCGATTTAATAAATATGTTGTAATAACACCGCCCAATAAAGCAATAATCAAAGCGGACGTCATCAATGAATCATGGAAAATAAATGAAATTGTCAGCACCACAAGCAATGGGATCAAGCCCATTAATGGATTTGGAAGCTCGCGATCTTCAATAATGGGATCCGTGGAACGTGCTTCAAAACGTTCTCCCTTGTTGACTGCTTTTTGAATCATTCGCTTTAGCCACCAGTAGCCGAACACGGCCATAAAGACAGCCACCAGAATACTGACTTCCCATCCTGCATAAGGAGTCGTATTCAGATATTCAATTGGAATCCAGTTTTGGATTTCCGGGGATCCGGCAGACGTCATCGTGAAGGTCACCGACCCCAATGCCAAAGCGGCCGGAATAAACCGGCGCGGCAGATCTGCCTGCTTGAACAGGCTGAGTGCCATCGGGAAAACCGAAAACGCAACAACGAACAAGCTCACTCCGCCATACGTCAATACAGCACACGCAATGACAATCGCTAAAACTGCTTTGGATAAGCCGAACTTGCCGACCAGCCATCTTGATACACTGTCAGCAGCTCCGCTGTCTTCCATCACTTTGCCGAATATTGCACCGAGAAGGAACATCGGGAACCACGAAGTGATAAATCCAGAAAAACTGGTCATATAATTTGTTAATAAATTCGCTTCCCCTTCTCCCACTAGCTGTGGAAACAATGGTAAACCACTGAAAATTGCTACAAACAATGCGGATAATGGACCCGCAATCAATAAATTCATGCCTCTCATCGTCAAAACGATAAGCAGTACCAGTCCACCAATCATTCCAAACATACTCAACATTTTAAATCCCCCTTTTTCTGCCCCCATTTTTTGTAAACGCTTACTTAAAATCTTTGGAAAAGCATTGAATTGTCTAAAAATTTAGATCTCCTGTTGCTTTCATTAGTGTACAACTACGACAATGATAGGTAAAATGAATAATAACTATAAGTTCTATAATAATTAGTTATAGGTTAGGAGAATGATATGGACATCCGTCAATTAACGTACTTCGTAGAAGTCGCCAAACACAAAAGCTTTACAAAAGCTGCACTTGCTCTTCATGTGACACAGCCGACTTTAAGCAAGATGGTCAAGAACCTGGAGGAGGAAATGGAAGTGGTGCTGTTTGACCGTTCTGCCCGTCAAATTGGATTGACGGATGCCGGTGAAGTGGTCTATGAGCAAGCTCAGAAAATCATCTACAGCCTCGATGATTTGTCGGCCTCTCTGTACGATGTCATGAACTTGAAAAAAGGGAAAATCAATATCGGACTCCCCCCGGTCATCAGCACTTTGTTCTTTCCGACAATCATTGCTGAATTCCAGCATTCCTATCCTGACGTTACGATCATGCTGGCTGAGGATGGTGCTAAAACAGTGGAAAGAAAAGTATACGAAGGCGAAGTCGATTTGGGATTTGTCATGCTTCCGGTTGATATGGAAAAATTCGAGGTTGTCCCGTTTGTAGACCAGGAGATCAAACTGTTGGTCCACGAATCACATCCGCTTGCCCATCATGACTTGATGGATCTCATCCAGTTTAAAGATGACCCTTTTCTTCTGCTCAGCAAGGAGTTTACCTTGAACAGCCGGACAATCGAATTCTGCATCAGTGAAGGCTTCACACCGAAAATCGCCTATGAAAGCTCGCAATGGGACTTTATTGTTGGCATGGTGGAAAAAAATCTTGGAGTCACGCTGATGCCTAAATTGATTTGCGATCGCGTCAAGCACGGGCCCTTCAAAATGATTTCGTTGACACATACATTTCCGTGGAGACTGGGCATCATCATGGCAAAAAACCGGTATGTCCCTTATGTTTCACGTGAATTCATCACTTTGGTCAAGGGCTTGCCAAAAGTTTGACAGACAAAAGGAGCCTCCTCGCGGAAGCTCCTTTTGCTGCTGGCTATACGAAAACAATAATAGCCAATACGGCTGCCAATACCAGTCTGTAAATCGCAAATGGCATCAGTTTGATGCGGGAAATGAGTTTCAAGAAAAAACGGATGGATATCAACGCAAAAACAAAGGCTGAAAGGAAGCCGACAATATAGAAAGACAGGTAGTCCATCGACAGCGTATCCCAGTTTTTCATTACCGACACAAGGCTTGCACCGAACATGATGGGAACTGCCATGATAAACGTGAAATCTGCTGCGACCCGATGATTCAAACCGAACAGCACACCTCCTGAAATCGTGGCACCCGAACGGGAGAATCCTGGCCATAACGAAAGACATTGCACAAGACCTATTTTCAATGCCTGAAAGTACGTAATTTCATCCAACGAGTTGACCTTCGGCTTTTTAGGGCCGAACTTATCCGCAACGATCATCAGGATCGATCCGGCAACCAAAGCGTAAATGACAGTCTCGACACCAAACAGATGGTCATCGATTAAATCCTTGAAAGCAAATCCAAAAACCACTGCCGGCAGCATGCCGATGATGACATGCAATAAGTTGAAGCTTGTGCTTGCCTGCTGCCCTTCAATCTTATACAAACCAACCAGACTGAAAAGACGTTTCCAAAACACCACGACAACCGCCAGGATGGATCCCAGCTGGATGACGATTTTAAACGTATTTGCTGGATATTTCCCTAGAAACTCCTGGGATTTCAGCCACATGTCATCGACGATGATCAAATGGCCTGTAGAAGAAACTGGAGCAAACTCTGTCATGCCTTCCACAAAACCTAAAATTAATGCCTTAAGTAAATCAAACCAATCCATGTGCGCTGATCCTGCTTTCCCTAGTAAAATAAATGCTCAAGCTTCGCTCAATAGAAGATGACTTTTTTTGTTCGACTATTATAGAACGCTGCAATACCCAGAAAGGTTGCATCAATCCCAACTTAAGAAAATGGACTCGTCAGGCTCATTTGCCCGCTTTTGCTCTCACAGCTAAGCCAATCGGCTCTTCGCCCTGCACCACTTCCAATATTTGTCCTGCAGTTTCAGGATAGTTGAGCAGTTCCGCCAGTACAGCAGCTACATCTTCACGGGAAATGGTGTCATACATCAATGTATAGCCTAAATTCACTTTGCCGGTACCGGCTTGATCTGTTAAAGTGCCTGGCCGTAAAATTGTCCAGTCTAAAGCGGTCTTCACCAAATCGACTTCGGACTGCCGTTTAACCTGCATATAATGCTCAAAGCTTGCCACGGTTTCTTTGCTGCGCCCAGCATCAGGAAATGCCGATACCAGCAAAAAGCGGCGGACTTCGGCCAAATCGGCAGCTTCCGCAATTTTCACCAAGCCCTGCCCATCGATAGCGCTGGTCAATTCGTCTCCTGCTCCACCGGCTCCTGCAGTGAATACGACCGCGTCACAGGCCTTTAGAAGACGTGAAAATTCCTCCACAGACGTCTCGACCAGATCTGCAATGACCGTTCGAATACCCTTTGCCTCCAACTGCTCAGCCTGTTTTGCATTGCGGATGAATCCGATAGGCTCATCCCCTCTGTCAGCCAGAATCCGGCCCAACTTACTTCCTACTTTTCCGTTTGCTCCGATAATTGCCACCTTCATATGCCGCACGCTCCTTCACTTTCGTATTTTTGCATGTTCGGATCTACCAAAGACCCAATAGCTTCCACCATAATCCTCCTGCCCATCCATACCACAATATGGGTCAGTGAAATGATAAATTCCAGTTGCCACCATTTCCGGATACCGAGCGCAGCCTGCTGAGCAGCTATAATGCGCCATGCCTTGGTCTGGTCATCATCATTTCTTATCAAAATTCAAAAGACACAGCGGTAATGACCAAGATTTCGAATTTCATGGCTTGACACAGAAAGACGCTCCGACATTCCTTCATCAGGAATATTGGAGCGTCTTTTCGTTATTCTTCTACAAGACTTGCGTAAACCATCAATCTTTCTTCGCGCGTTCCCCGATCAAAATCATAGGTTCCTGAACAAGTGACTAGAACCAACTCCGGAGAAGAAGTATATCCGAAAACCTTTGAAACATCCGCCAGATCCAGTGGTATGGATTCCATGGTATGAACCTTAAATGTTAAGGTCTTGTCTTTATCCTGGACCACAACTTCGTCTCCTAATTCGAGCTCGGAAAGGTCCCAGAAAATAGCAGGGCCATCCACACCATCAACATGTCCCGCGATAACAGCACGGCCATTTTGTCCCGGCTGGTATCCAGGAGAAAACCAACTGACGTCTTCAATATTATCCGGCACTGCCATTTCACCATTCTCCGTTATTCCCAGGTGCTGGACTTGTGCTTCCAGATCAATTGCAGGAATTTCAAGAGAGGTCGGCTGTATGCCAGTACGTTTTAATCCGTTAATGGGATTTTTCGCTGGAACCGATTTCTGGACATTGACTGCAGCCGGTTCATCCAGCGTAAATCCCACGTTTTCTGAGCGGACGCTTACTTCATCAACAGGTTGCTGGCAACCTGCCAATAAGAAAAGAGCCAGAATTGCCAGGAACTTGTTATTGAAACCGTTTCTTCCACACAATAGTGCTGGCTCCAATCAGGACCAGGGCTCCACCCAACAATAACCACATAGCTTGAGATTGGTCAGGTGTTCCAAGGCCAGTAGTCGGCATTCCATCTGGTGATTCTGCTGCTTCGTAATCGACCAGCGCAATCACTTCCAATGAATCGACTGTGTTTACAGCAAAGATGCTATAGACTGTATCTGCAGCTAATTCAGTTCCTTCCAATGGCAATACCTGTGTTCCATCCGGCAAGCGGATTTCCAAGTCATAAGTACCTGGATCCAATTCTGCATAATCCGTAATTCCCGGGAATTCTGCTCCGCTGAACAAAGCGTCTCCACCGATTACGCCAACATCAACTGCAGGTGCATCCGGTGACAAATGGCCAACGCGGACTTTTGTCTGTCCTTCTGTTACTTCCATTGAATCTTCTGCAACCACAAATTCAATCGATTCCAAAAGGTTTGCTGCAGCAACTGTATAAGCTTTTCCGGCTTCTACAGCCAGATCCGCCTGCAGTACGCCTTCACCTGCAGCGTATTCAGTTCCGTTTGCAAAAACTTCTACATCATGTGTTCCGGCCGGCACTTCCAAATAGCCCGAATCCGCTTTAAAAGGTACATTTTCAAGTGTTAACTCCCCATTGACATAAACGTCAACAGCAGGTGCATCTGGTGAAGCGTGAACCACTCTCAGTTGAGCGGTGTGGCTGTCTGCCATAACCCCCGCGGCGAGCAGTGAGAACACAAGAGCCATTGCAACAGAGAATGAAACTAAAATTTTCTTCATTTTTCCCTCTCCTTCATGTGTGTAGTTTTTGCACAAGTATTGTACAATTTATTTATAACCTATTACTCCCAATTCCGCAAGAGAAAAAACAGACTATTCTGATTTTTGAATATAAAGTACTAGATTGCTTTTGTGCCACCAGAGTCAACTGCCCAAATTCCAGTTTTGCATGCCGTCAAAAACCAGACTCCCTCCTTTCCTGTCGGCCATACAAGTATTTATATAGTAACTCCTTAAGCAATAATTTCACTTGTTGCTGCTATTCGAATCCCATTCAAAGCTTGTGTAGCCAGTTTATCGGCTTCTGCATTGGCTTTGCGCGGTATTAATTCATATTCAGGCCGAATACCCAGTTCAACTATTTTTTCTTCAATTCGCCCGGTCCAGGAAACCAGTTGCTCTTCGATCGCCGGCCATTCATCGGCCATTCCGTTTATGACAATTCGTGAATCCCCGATAAAACGGACAGGCAGATGGTGAACCTTCAAATATTCCAGTTCCTGCAGACAAAAATAGAGGGCGGCATATTCCGATTCATTATTAGAAGAAAGTCTATCGACAATTGCATTGGTCCTCAGCCGATAAGATTTACCATTTTGTTCGTAATAGATGACACAACCTAGGCCTGCGCTTCTGGTGAGTCGCTCGTAGCCTCCATCAAAATAAACAATTACGTTATGAGGTTCGGTTTCAATCCCTTTCAAATAGACCTTCATTTCCTTTATAGTCCAGCTACTGTCGAACCTATCGACAAAATGAAGATTTTTTGACCGCCCATTGCGCTCCAGATCCTCAGCAATCACCAAAGCCATCGCTGCCGGCATTTCTTCAGAAAAGAAGTTTGTCTCTGGGCCTTTGGGAATTTTATAGGTCCATTCTATTCGAATTTCCAACCTCAACTCCCCCATCCCCTGCAAAACGATTCACTTTTTCTTTCTATATTATAGGCAGTATTCCCGATGAGTGAGGTCATTAAACAGCATTTCGGGATGAAAATAGCCGGCTCTCAGATGGAGCCGGCTGTCTATACGCTATAGTGCTTTATCCTCTAGGCGCTTCAGATCATCTTTATGTCCCATCACAATCAGTATATCGCCTTGCTCGACAAGGTCATCTATTGCTGGTGCAATATTGACATCTTCCATTCTTTTTATTGCCAGTACGACGCAGTTGAATTCTTTGCGGATGTCCAGACTAATCAAGGTTTTATTGGCCATCTTGCCGGAAGCCACCAGCTCGATAATGCTGTAATCCCGGGAAAGGTCAATATAATCCACAATTTTTTCCGAATCGACATGATGGGCTACACGGATTCCCATTTCTTTTTCAGGCTGAATGACACGGTCAGCACCGACTTTGTGCAGGATTTTTTCATGCTGCAGATCCCGCGCTTTTACCCACACCTTCGGCAAACCAAGTTCCTTCAGCATCAAGGTACACAAGACACTGGCTTGAAGGTTGTCTCCGATTGCCACTATGGCATGCTCAAAATTCCGGACACCCAAAGATTTCAACTGGTTTTCATCTGTGGCATCCGCAAGGACGGTAAAAGATGCATAATCCCTTAAAGCATCGACTTTTTCCGGATCCGTATCTATGGCCATAACTTCATGTCCCATGCTGTACAGCTCTTTGCAGACACTGCTTCCAAAGCGCCCTAACCCGATGACTACAATCTGTTTTTTCACACACTTTCCTCTTTTCTTTTCTGTTTCATTATATCTACTCTATTCTCAAACCGGATCGATTGCAATGAAAGGTGTTGGACTTTTCAGCAGGTAACTGATACAAAGAAACTACAGAGGCTTACTACTCAAACAAAGGAGGATTTTTATGCAAACTTTGAGATATACATTGGTCGACGTTTTCACCACCGAGACTTTTGGCGGCAATCCATTGGCCGTTTTTCATGACGGCTCTGGTGTGGATTCAAAAACGATGCAGCAGATTGCCAATGAGCTGAACTTATCGGAAACAGCATTTATCTGCCCACCCAAAAAGCCGCACAATCAAATCAGTCTACGGATCTTTACACCCCAAGTGGAATTGCCGATTGCAGGGCATCCTACAATCGGAACGGCTTTTGTCATGGCTTATCTTAAAATGCTGCCTTCACAGCATGGGCTTAATAGATGGATCATTGAGGAAGGATTGGGAGACATCACAGTGACTGTCCAGAAGGAAGGAGAAAAAATCAGCAAAGTGGAAATGATCCAGCCCCTCCCCGTTTTCGGAGAAATATTGACAAGACAAGCCCTGGTGGCAGATTTGCTGTCGTTGCCCAAAGGTGAACTGGATACACGCTTTCCTATTCAAACCATTTCTTCCGGCCTGCCATTCCTGTTCGTTCCCATTCGCTCTCTCGCTGCCATCAAGGAAATCAATTTCCGCACCGATGTCTGGGAACGCCATTTCAGCGGCATTCCCGACCGCCAGCACATTTTCGCCTTTACGACAGAAACCGAACACGACACATCGACTGTCCACTGCCGAATGTTCGCTCCTGCCATGGGCATCCCAGAAGATCCAGCAACCGGCGCTGCCTGCGGACCTCTCGGTGCATTCCTGGTGGAGCATGGCGTTATCGACAGCAGCGAAGAAGAGAGCTACTCCATCCGTAGCGAACAGGGCATTGAAATGGGACGGCCGAGCTTCATCGACATTACCATCACCAAGAAAAAACAAAAGTACCAGGAAGTTAAGATCGGCGGCACTGCAATCGTCATTGGACAAGGCGAGCTCTATGTGCCTTAGATCGTATTAAACGAATAGCTGGTCTGCGAAGCCTCATATGATTCCGGATCCCGCTCTCTCGTGCAGCCCCCATTCGCAGGCGGGTTCTGTCGTTCCATAGCCTGCCTGCGTCCCTTTTTCTATTTTCCAGAATCTTTTGCTGTTGATTGGTAGGATCCAGTAAAAAAACAAAAATAAGTATACTTTCGAAACATTCATCTATTGATTAATTGCGCTCTTCCATAACGATTTTCTTTCCAGTTCTCAAGGATTTATAGCAAGCGTCGATCACCCGCATATTCTTGATTGTGGAATCGGCTGTAATGGCCGGCACTGAATCCGTTAAAATCGCGTTGGAAAAACCTTCAATTTCCAGCCGGTAAATATCCCCCTGCACTTTTTCTTCTCGTACAATCCCCTCTTTTTGGACGAGTATTACTCCTTTATTGTCATTAATATCCGGACGGAAGGCAAATGGCACTTTAATGCTTCCTTCTGTGCCGATCAGCTCGTATTCATTTCTGCTGGCCATATCGAAGCTGCAATCGAACAGGGCATGAATTCCGTTGCTCATCTTCATGTGGACGATTCCAGTCAAGTCGATCCCTTTTACCGGATCGATTTCTCCTTGAGCCATGATTTCCATCGGCTCGGCATCCGTAAGATGGCGGATAGCTTGAATCGAATAGCATCCGACATCATAAATGCTCCCTCCCCCCATTACGGCATCCATTCGGATATCACTTGAGCGATTATGTAAATAAAAAGAGTGGCTGGATTTCACCAACTTGATTTCTCCGATTTCACCTGAAGCGACGATTTCTTTTACCCTTGCATGCTGAGGATGCAATTGATACATGAATGCTTCCATGAATTTGACGCCATGTTCCAGGCAAGCTGCAATCATTTCTTCCGTTTCCACCTCACTTAATGCAAAGGGTTTCTCACAAAGGACATGCTTGCCTTTTTGTGCCGAACGAATTACCCATTCTTTATGCAAATGGTTTGGAAGCGGGATATAAACAGCATCAACTTCCGGGTCGTCCAGCAGTTCTTCATAACTTTCATAGGCTTTTGGAATCTTCAATTCCTGAGCTGCCGCATGCACTTTACTGGTTCGGCTTGCTATGGCGACGATTTCAGCGTTGTCAGCGCGGCCAATAGCCGGAATCACTTGTGTTCTGCCAATACGGGCTGTACTCAGTACTCCCCAACGAATTTTCTCCATCAAAATCTCTCCTTTTTTAAAACTCTTGAACACTTAAGCAAAATCGCCAAAAAAGCATTTCACCTTCTTAGCGGTAAGGCTTTTTTAATACACGCCTCTTATTTCCGAGTGTACATGCTCTTTGTAGAATTTCGCCAATTGCTCTATTTCTTCTGGTGAAAAATTCTGGGCATCCAGCGCCTTCAGATTATCTTCTGTCTGCGCTACATTTCTGAATCCTGGGATGACCGATGTGATTGCTTCCTGCTGCAAGATCCATTTTAATGCGGCCTGTGTACGATTGCCTCGACCGTCTGCAATCCAGGCAAGCTGGTCGCTCAATTCCACGCCTTTTGCAAATTCTATCCCCGCAAAGGTTTCTCCGACATTGAATGCTTCTCCGTCGCGGTTAAAGTTTCGGTGATCATCCGATTCGAATTGTGAATCCGATTTGAATTTACCCGTCAACAACCCACTTGCCAGCGGGACACGGGCCAGTATTCCGACATTTTTCTCTAGCGCTTTCGGGAATAGCTCTTCCATCGGTTTTTGGCGGAACAGATTGAAAATCACCTGCAAACTGCTGACATTCGGATTATCAAGACATAAGAGCCCTTCCTCCACTGTTTCCACACTGACTCCGTAAGAACGGATTTTCCCTTGTTCCTTCAGCTTGTCCAGCACCCCAAAAACACTGGCGTCCTCTAGAATTTCCATCGATGGACAATGAATCTGAAACAAGTCAATTCGCTCACGTCCAAGACGCTTCAAGCTCGCTTCAGCATATTTCGAAACCTGTTCCATTGAGTAAGTCTGTGGATCATGAATATCCCCTGCCCGACAAAACTTCGTGGCGATATGGATTTCGTCATGCTTCCCTTTTGTCGCTTTCCCAAGCAGCTCTTCACTGTGTCCATCTCCGTAAACATCTGCTGTATCGAAGAAATTCACACCTTTTTCCATGGCGTATTCCAATGCTTTTAACGATTGCTCATCATTGATGTTGCCCCATGAACCGCCGATTGCCCATGTTCCAAAGCTTAATTCACTTATTTTCATATCTGTATTGCCAAGTTGACGATAGTTCATTATTGCTCACCTCTTTTTAAGATTGGGTTTTCTTTACAGAAAAAACCTCAACTGTTAAGTTGAGGTTTTATTTTGGGCACCGCCTCCGATGGATACAATCGTATCCATCGTTTTTTAGCGGCTTTCCCTGAAAATCGAAATCGATTCGTTCAAGGAAAATCTGATTCCTTCCAGAACTGCACAGGCAAAATCTTTCCGGCGATGCGAGCCGTCCATCCCAATAAAACTGCCGCGAATCGCAGCATCTGCATGTGGTGTTCTTTCCCCAACAAGATACGGTGTAAACACCAATCCGTTCGATCCTATAGCAAGTGTTCATTAAACGTGCCTTTAAATTTCTCAAGACATCAGAGATTTACTTGATGCGATAATGTAGAACACATAGTCTGCGAGTTTATGAAAATCGGTTTGGCCATTGACGATAGCCGATCCGTAGGAACTCCCAGTATTTATCAGGATGGCAGCCTGCTGATTTTGATTACTCCATCTATAAAGAATCAAAAGAATAAGGCTGCCTTTTGGGTCTATCCTGCATTTTCCGCAGAAACTTTTTTCTTCTGCTCACTGCGGACAGCAACAAATTTAACAAACGGCACAATCAATACCGTTAAAAATAAAATTCGGAACAGCTGGAAAGCTGTCACTACAGTTACATCCGCATGAACCGATGCTGCGATGATGCCCATCTGGTCAAGCCCGCCCGGCACCACGCTCAGAAAACTGGTGGAAAAGCTCAAGCCGTAGAGATCCTGCAGAATAAAGCTGATGCCGTAGGCAAAGGCGATGAGTACAGTACTCGAAAAAAACGAATAGAAAATCATCCCTTTCGTCAATTTCAGATCCTCTTTCTTCAACAGCAACCCGATGTAAATGCCGATGAATAGTTGTGCGATGTGCAGGAAAGAACCCGGCATGACCGGTACTGCCACGCCAACCAGGTTAAACGCCATGATTAGAAAAACCGGTCCCAGCAAAAAAGCGGTCGGCACTTTTCCTTTTTGTGCCAGCATCCCCGCTCCGTAACATAGCACCAACAAACCGAAAAGCTGCGCAGAGTAATCCCCTTGCCCCAGTTCTTCGACATGCGAAGACCCGCCATTTGCGACGATGAATGGAACAATCGCGACAATCAATAACACACGGAGAACATGATAAAAAGTCACCGCCGTCAAATCGATGGTTTTCTGTTCCTCGGCAAAAGTGATGATCTGAGACAAGCCTCCCGGAACGCAGCAGGTCATCGCCGTTGCCTGATCAGCATTTGTCCGTGAAGCCATCAGTGAACTGATAAACAGGAAAAGGACGAAAAAGGCGATATTGATCAACACCATCGCCAGGAAATACTGTTTCATTCCCTGCAATGCTTCCAGTGTAAAGGCATGGCCGATAACATAGCCCGCCACAACCAATCCCCCATTGCGGAAGCGGGAATGCCATTTCAGCGAAACCGGTGTGAATAATTGCATGAGCAGGACCGCGAACAAAGGGCCAAGCAGCCAGGGCATCGGCGCTCCCGCTGCCAAAAAAAGTCCTGCGCCGGCCAAGCCGATTACAAATGCTTTTGCCATCGGAGAAATCGTCATATGGTCATCTTCTTTCTACTACATTCACAGCTGATTTATCCATTATATCCCTTTCCAGCTGCGAAATAAAATCTTCTCACTTTCCACAGCAACAGAAGCGTCAGTCATCCTGCCTTTTTGCTAGAGCAAATCCGATATGTGCTGTAGAATAAGTCAAAGCTTACTTATCTGTCCATTCAACTGACCTCAACCATATTCCAGTTCCTTCAATTCAATTCGATCCGTTCCGTTCAATTCAAACCACTTTAAAGGAGCCTGAATAACCGTGAATAAAACCCATTTAAAAAATCGGATAGACGCCGCCAATAAAACAAGAAAAGCCGACCTGGTGATTCGCCATGCGTCCATTGTCAATGTCTTCACGAAAAGCCTGACCACAGGTGACGTAGCCATCAGTGATGGCGTCATTGTCGGCATCGGGGATTATGAAGGCATTCAGGAAATCGACGCCACCGGAAAATTCATTGCTCCTGGCTTAATCGATGCACATGTCCACATTGAATCGTCTATGGTGACACCGCAGCAGTTTTCACAAGCCGTGCTGCCCCATGGCGTCACGACAGTCATCACCGATCCGCATGAAATCGCCAACGTCAGCGGCACTGCCGGGCTCGAATATATGATGAAGGATGCCGAATCGACATTGCTCGACATAAAGTTCATGCTGCCTTCTTGTGTCCCTTCCACAGGGTTCGAAAATGCAGGCGCCCAGCTTTCTGCTGAGGACCTGGCACCTTTTCTGCAACGGGATGGAGTTCTCGGATTAGCCGAAGTCATGGACTTCCCCGCTGTTCTGCGTGGAGATGATGCCATGCTTGATAAACTTCTGCTAAGCCCTCAAATTGATGGGCACGCAGCCGGACTCTCAGAGAATGATATCAACGTCTACGGATCTGCCGGCATTCTGACCGACCATGAATGTGTCTCGAAAGAAGAAATGATCATGCGCCTGGAACGCGGCATGTATGTCATGCTCCGCGAAGGATCCGTTGCGAAAAACCTCCACGCTTTGCTCGAAGGTGTCACAGAACAAAATGCCCATCGCTGCTTGTTCTGTACAGACGATAAGCACTTGGATGATTTGATTGAAGAAGGCAGCGTCGACTACAATGTCCGGACTGCCATCAAGCAAGGCATCCATCCCGTTACTGCCATCTCGATGGGCAGCCACAATGCGGCGCAATGCTTCGGACTGCGGCAAAAAGGCGCTATTGCTCCGGGTTACGACGCAGATTTTCTGCTGCTCGATAGCCTGGAAGAGTTCACGATCAAAGAAGTCTATAAAGGTGGGAAACTGGCAGCACAGAACGGATGCTATGTAGGGCCTGTCCAGAAAAAAACGGATGCAACTGTGGTTCAGGATACGGTGCGCATTGCAGAACTTTCGGCCGCCAGCTTCCAAATTCCGATGGGCAACAGCACCAAGGCACATGTCATCGGCATCAACCCCAACAATCTCATCACAGAACATTTGATTTTGGAAATGCCGGTCGTTAATGGTTTCTTTGTTTCAAATCCAACTAAGGATCTTCTGAAAATTGCTGTGATTGAGCGCCATCGTGCCACCGGCAATATCGGCCTTGGCATCGTCCAGGGGCTTGACCTGAAAAATGGAGCCATTGCTACTACCGTCGCGCACGACTCGCACAATATCATCGCTGTTGGCACAACTGACAGTGACATCAAAACCGCAGCTGAAGCCGTGCACAGCCTAAAAGGCGGATTGGTCGTTGTACAAAATGGCAAGGTGTTGGCGAGCCTGCCCCTTGCCATTGCAGGATTGATGACAGAGGAGCCGTTCGACGCCGTTTATGAACAGCTCAAAATGCTTGATGAAAGCCTTTTGCAGATTGGCGCACCGACCCATTTCAACGCCTTTTTAACCCT
Organism: Planococcus sp. ISL-110; assembly: GCF_018613575.1. Classification (GTDB taxonomy): domain Bacteria; phylum Bacillota; class Bacilli; order Bacillales_A; family Planococcaceae; genus Planococcus. The sequence continues at coordinate 115,730 of NZ_JAGGPX010000006.1, read as the reverse complement.
GTCGTTCCTGTCATTGCCAGTCATCCCCCATTTAAAGCTGACCGATTGCGGCTTGTTTGATGTCGCCAGTTTTCAGCATATCGATGTGGCTGTAGCTGCAGAATAAACACCAAAAAACCACGTTGCCTTTTCTGAGGCAGCGCGGTTTTTTTAATTTCCATATAGGTCGAAATAAAAATTTTATAATACGTACTATTTCGCAAAGTCTGTTTCGGTTTCACAGGACAGGAATCATACAACCGACAAATAGCTAGAAGAAAAAGCGGAGAACGTACGCCTGAAGCGATTTCTTCACCTCATTCTTCTTGTACAGCGTGGAATGTCGTTTCTTTAGTCCGACTTACATCGTCGTCAGTGGACAGGATGGGTCGCTGGCCCATTCATTCAGGGATCCGTCGTAGACGGCCACGTTTTTCTGGCCCAGTTTATTGAGAATCAGCGAAGTCCAGGTGGCGGCGATTCCTCCACCACAGTAGGTGATGACTTTTTTATTTGGATCCAACGCCCCGACTTTTTCAAATGGCTCCCGAAGCGCAGCATCATTATACATTCTTTTCGTTTCCATGTCGGCATGACTGCCGAAAAAAACATTAATGCTGCTCGGGATATGGCCTTTTCTTGGATAGGCATCCGTCTCGCCTCTGAAATCCTCTGGCGATAGGCTATTGATCAAGACAACAGTATCATCATTAATCGCGTTCTGTACATCTTCTTTCGTAGCAAGCAGCTCAGGGCGACGCTGTCCGGTAAAGGATGCCAGTGGGTAGTTTCCTGAAACAGCCGTTAGCGGACGGCCTTCTTCTTTCCATTTCGGCAACCCGCCATCCAGTATCGCGATATTTCCGAATCCTTCATACTGCATCTGCCAAGCCAGCCGCGAAGCCCAATAGGCAGCAACAACCGGATTTCCCACCAGCGCGCCCTGGTCGTAGATGACTGTATAACTCCCGTCCCCTATGCCAAGTTGAGTCATTTTTCTGATGAAATGACCGCGGGGCGGAGCCGTGAACGGCAGTGGAGATTCCGGATTCGACAGTTCATTCAGCAGATCGGCGTATACCGCTCCTGGGATATGCTCTTTCTCATAGGAAGGTTTTCCCGAATAGACAGAAGGCACACCGCCAGCTTCGGAAATGTCCATAAAAGTTGTTGCATCCACAATGCGCATTTGCGGGTCCCCCAAACGCTGCTCCAGCCAATCTGTGCTAACGATCAAAGGTATCTGTTCCATTTTGCACTCTCCTCACTTATAAGCCGAGCAATCCAATATGATTAACAAAATTGCGTTATACTAGTACAATAAAGTCTGTATTTCGCTTCGTCAATTAGAAGACTCCCGTTTGCATGTTCCAAGACATTTCAGCGTGAGCGAGTAAAGGCTGACTGTTAACTCCACTATATATAGGAAAGGTTGTTATTTCCATGAAACCATATAACAATATCATCGAATTGATTGGCGATACACCAGTCGTTAAACTGAATCGCATCGTCCCAGAAGGTGCGGCGGATGTTTACGTCAAACTGGAAATGTTCAATCCAACCAAAAGCGTCAAAGACCGTGCCGCTTTTAATATGATCGAAATGGCCGAAAAAGATGGGTTGATTGAAAAAGGCGCCACCATCATCGAACCGACCAGCGGCAATACCGGCATCGGCCTCGCCATGGTTGCTGCCGCCAAAGGATATCGTTCTATTCTCGTATTGCCCGACAATGCCACGAAAGAACGCATCAATCTATTGAAGGCTTTTGGTTCTGAGGTCGTGCTGACACCAAGCGATGACAAGATGCCTGGTGCGATCAGCAAAGCGCTGGAGCTGCAAAAAGAAATTCCGAACAGCTATATTCCGCAGCAATTCGAAAACAAAGCAAATCCGGATATCCACCGCACCACCACGGCAATGGAAATTCTCGAGCAGATGGAGGGCAAACTGGATGCGTTTGTCGCATCGGCCGGCACTGGCGGCACCATTACCGGCACTGGCGAAACCTTGAAAGAGCATCTTCCAGAGCTTTACGTTGCCGTCGTTGAACCGAAAGGATCTCCCGTCCTGTCCGGCGGAAAGCCCGGCAAGCATAAATTGGTGGGCACGAGCCCCGGCTTTATTCCTGCTATCTTAAACACCAAGGTATACGATGAAATTATGGCAATCAACGATGAAGACGCGATTGATATCTTTAAAAGAGTGGCGCGTGAAGAAGGGATCTTTGTCGGCCCCTCCGCCGGCGCCACCATCTATGCGGCAATCGAGCTTGCCAAGCGCCTGGGTGCCGGCAAGAAAGTGCTATGCATCGCACCCGACACCGGTGAACGCTACTTGAGCATGAACCTGTTCGACGAATAACAGCGTTTTTACGCTTATTGATAGTATAGGCAGACCCCTAGTTACCGGGTCTGCCTATTTTTTTATGTTTAATTACAACGATATCTTATGGACTTCGGGTCTGTTGAAACAAGGCCGACTGACGGGAGATTCACTATCTAATTATATTACTCCATAAAAAAACAGTTTTTTCTGCATTCTTATCTTGACAATCCTTATCATTCTACTATACTTTAATAATATTATCCGATAGGAAAGGTAGGTTTTATTACCGGTGGCCATAAATGTTTATTGAAGCCAAACAAATCAACAAAGTCTATTTCGATAAAAACAACAAACCGAACACCGTCTTGAAGGACATCGACCTATCGATTCAAAAAGGAGAATTCGTTTCCATACTGGGTCCTTCCGGTTGCGGAAAATCCACTTTATTGTCGATGATCGCCGGACTTGTCAGCTCGACTTCAGGCGAAATCATTGTGGATGGAAAAAAAGTCGTCAAGCCGGGAAAAGACCGGGGTATGGTGTTCCAACAGGCCGCCCTGTTTCCTTGGATGAACGTGACAGAAAACGTCATGTTTCCATTGCGCAAAGAACTGTCCAAAAAAGAGGGGCTGGCGCGTGCCCTGCATTTCCTGAAAATGGTACAGCTCAGCAATTATCCTTCCCATTATCCCCATGAATTATCCGGAGGCATGCAGCAGCGCGTCTCGATTGCCCGGTCGCTGGCAATGGACCCTGCCGTTCTGTTAATGGACGAGCCTTTTGGTGCATTGGATGAACAAACGAGAAGCCGCCTTCATGGCCAGCTCGAAGAAATATGGATCGATACGAAAAAGACCATCGTCTTTGTCACCCACAGCATTTCCGAGTCGATCAAACTGTCTGACCGCATCATCGTCATGGGCACGCGGCCCGGAACTATCTTGACCGATATCACAGTTGATATTCCACGTCCCCGAGAACAGCACCGACAGGAAATCGCTGCGTTGGAAGAGCAGATTATGGCTCTCTTGAAAACAGAAATCGATAAAGTTATAGATGAGGAGCAAGCATATGAAGCCGGCAGTTAAACGCATCATTTTCTTTGCCGCGCTCATTGTCTTTTGGGAACTCGGCTCCCGCTTTGAACTGTGGCATGAAACCATCCTCCCTTCCCCTGTCAGCGTCTACGACTCGCTGGTGGCGGGATTTGCCGATATGACATTGGTCTATGACTTGGTCGCCAGTTTCCGCAGGCTGCTGATCGGTCTGGTTGCCGCTATCATTATCGGTACCGGCGTCGGCATCCTGCTGGCTCGTTCGAAAACGGCAGATGAAACACTTGGAACTTTGGTGCTGGCGCTGCAAAGCGTACCAAGCATCGTCTGGCTGCCTTTGGCAATGATGTGGTTTGGCCTTGGCGAAGGCTCCATCATTTTCGTCGTTATTCTGGGCGGAACTTTCGTCATGATCCTCAATGTCCGTACCGGCATCAAGAATGTCGATCCCTTGTTCATCAAGGCTGCACGGACGATGGGATCGAATGGGCTGGACCTGTTCATCAAAGTGATCATTCCCGCATCTGTTCCGTATTTCGTGACAGGTGCACGTCTGGCGTGGGCATTTGCCTGGCGGGCGTTGATGGCAGGAGAACTTCTAAGTTCCGGCCCCGGCCTCGGATACACGCTGCGTTACGCATCCGATTTCGGTAATATGTCACTGGTTATCGGCGTGATGATCATCATTGGGGTTGTCGGCGCAATTGTCGACCTGACGATTTTCCAGCGAATCGAAAAGAACGTCCTCAAGCGTTGGGGACTGGAAACATAAAACCGCTATATAAGTTGAACTTAAGAATCATCATTTCATACAACGCTTCGGCATGGCTCCCACGGGAACAGCGCAGCGATGCAACGACATAGCAAGAAATCCACTCGGGCGTTTAGCCCTAGTTAGTTCGGCGCAAGCCCGCAGGAAAGCGGAGCTGATTTGCGGAATATCAGCAGGCGAAGATCATTAGTTCAAATTATATAAGTTGAATGAAAGAATATCCCCAGCAGAAAACTACCTATTACAAAATCAGCATTTATAATGGAGGAATTTATCTTATGAAACGTATTTTTTCACTTATTGCACCTGTCGCTATGGTTGGCATCTTGGCTGCCTGCGGATCACCTGAAGCTGGTGAAGATTCATCTTCTGTCACTATCGGTTATTTCCCGAATTTGGATCACGTGCCCGCCATGGTCGCAAAAGATCAGGCATTGTATGAAAAGAATCTGGAAGACGGCACAGCTGTTGACTACGTCACGTTTGCTGACGGTGCGGACTTCATGACTGCTTTGAAAACCGGTGATATCGATGCCGGGCTTGTCGGGCCTGGTCCGGCGATGAACAATTATACGAATGGGGCAGACGTCACCATGGTTGCTGGCGGCGCTTCCGGCGGTACGGTCGTCATGGCGCGAAATGGCAGCGGCATTGAATCCATTGAGGATTTTGCAGGCAAGACGTTTATTACGCCGCGCGTTGGCTGCACACACGATGTTCAATTTGAAACCTTCATGAAAGAGCATGACATCACTTCAAACCGCATCGGCGGCGAAATGCTCCACCAAACAGGCAATCCGGCTCAATACGAAGCGATGTTCGCTACTGAAAAAGTGGACGTTGCAGTCGCACCTGAACCTTGGGCATCTGTACTGAAGCAAAACACTGGCGCGAAGGTCATCATCCAGCCAGATGAAATTTCCTTCGGCACGACATTGCCGGCTTCTGTTTTGGTGACTTCAAGCAAATTGATTGAAGAAAATCCTGAAATGGTTCAAGGAATTGTTGATGCACATAAAGAAGCGACTGAATTTATCGCTGAAAATCCTGATCAGGCAAAAGAGATCACCATCAATACAATCGATGACATCACTGGCCAGAAGCTGGAAGCCTCTATTATTGATGGAGCCTGGGAGAATATGATCTTTGATACTGCCATTTCTCCTGAAGAAATCCAGGCATTCGGCGATTCATCGTTCGATTTGAAGTTCCTTAAAGAGCAGCCTGATTTCGCGTTATTGACGGATACGCAATTTCTTGACTAATGCTTCTACTGACAGCAGAAATCTTTTCTGCTGTCTTTTTCTTCCCTTATTTACGGAGGTTACTATGGAAAAAACAAAGACAGCAGCTTTCCGAGTTCTTCATTGAAGGTTTTTTAGCCGGACTTTGCTACACTGATGAATGGAAATGATTCATGATAAAAGGAGCTGTTCAAATGCAGAACTTAACAGGAAAAAACGCGTTGATTACAGGAGCTGGGAGAGGAATTGGCCGAGCTACAGCCATCGCTTTTGCGGCTGAAGGCATAAATGTAGGGCTGGTTGGACGTACAGCTGAAAATCTGGAGAAAGCTGCTTCAGAATTAGAGCAGTATGGTGTGAAAACAGTGTTTGCCGTGGCTGATGTAGCTGATCCAGAAGCAGTAAACGCAGCAGTCGAACATATCGTCACCGAGTTGGGATCGATTGATATTCTGATTAACAATGCCGGAATAGGCAAATTCGGCAAGTTCCTTGAACTGTCGCCTGAAGAATTCAAAGAAATCATTGATACGAATCTGATGGGTGTGTATTACGTAACTCGCGCTGTATTGCCACAAATGATCGAGCGCCAATCAGGTGATATCATCAATATTTCATCAACAGCCGGACAAAAAGGTGCACCCGTAACAAGTGCCTACAGCGCATCGAAGTTTGGTGTTATGGGATTGACGGAATCGTTGATGCTGGAAGTCAGAAAACACAATATCCGCGTCAGCGCCTTAACCCCGAGCACAGTTGCCACTGACCTGGCAATTGGTGAAAACTTGACCGACGGCAATCCTGACAAAGTCATGCAGCCAGAAGATCTCGCTGAAATGATGGTTGCCCAATTAAAGCTGCACCCACGCGTTTTATTGAAATCGGCTGGACTTTGGTCGACAAACCCATAAACAATTATCCATAAAAGAGCTCCGTTCACATTTGTGAACGGAGCTCTTTTAAATGACAACTGGATTTCTAGAAGGCCGTGTCTCCGGACAGATCAGCGCGTAAAAATCATCCTGCAGTCCGGTCTATTCATCTTTTATTTCTTTCAAGAGTTTGATGACTTGTTCATTTTGCTTGATCAAGGTATCGTTTTGCTTATGTAATTTAACGAAGTCAAAAAGAAAGACCAGCAAAATGGCCGTAACTAGAAATCCCATGGACAAACAACCTCCTTTTCCGCTTAGGCAAGAGAAAAATTCAAATATCCACCTTAACAGTCTTCTTTTTAGACCAAAGAACAACCGGGATCAGGGCAAGTGCAAGAAATCCCCCACCTAAAGACATCACGGCGTAACTGGACTGTGCCATAACCATTCCTGAAAGTCCGCCGCCTGTCGCACCGGCCAGCGCCACGAGCACATCAACGGTGCCCTGCGTTTTTGCGCGTGTGGATGGAAGGGTCGAATCGACAATGAGCGTGGTTCCACTGATTAATCCGAAATTCCAGCCAAGGCCCAGTAAAGCCAGTGCGACAATCAGCACCAGCAAGGAATCGCTTGGCGCCAATGCCGCTACAATTCCCGCAGCCAGGAATGTCACTCCGGATGCTATAGTCATGACAATTCGTCCTAACTTATCGACCAGAACGCCTGTGACAATGGACGGCAAGTACATCGCAGCTATATGAATGCTGATGACTAACCCAACGTCTCCAAGATCATGTCCGTAATGCCCCATATGGATAGGCGTCATTGTCATAATGGCAAACATGATCAATTGGGTCAGCACCATGACGGTTGCCCCCAGTACGACCCCTTTTTTATTAATATGAGAGTTCAGTGGTTCCATCTCTGCCGTACTCACTTCAAGGCCTTGCTGATTCTCGGTTATCGCTTTAGATACCAGCAATGGATCCGGACGAAGGAAAATCAGCAGCACCATACCTGCCAGGAAATACGCTGCAGCCGCTAAGATAAAAGGGCCAGCTAAAGCCGGAATGCCGATAGACTCCGCAAACCTACCCATGACTCCGACCAAATTCGGACCGGCAAATGCACCGAAAGTGGTTGATACCAAAGCGATGCTGATGGCAGTACCCCGCTGTTTTGCATCCGCCAAATCCGTGCCCGCATAACGCGCCTGTAAATTCGTTGCCGTTCCTGCCCCATAGACCAACAAGGAGGCAAACAACAAAAACACATTATTCGATAAGGCCGCTATGACCACGCCGATTGCACCGATTCCGCCTGCAAAAAATCCGGAAGCCAATCCGGTTCGCCGGCTGAAACGTTGCGACAGTCGCCCGATGATGAGTGCTGCCGCTGCCGATCCCAGTGTAAACAAAGCAACAGGTGCGCCTGTAAATCGATCCGTCCCAAGCATATCCTGTGCGAGAAGAGCACCAACAGTCACTCCTGCAGCCAGTCCTGCCCCTCCGAAAATCTGGGACAAAACGACAATCCACAGGGTCCGCCGGTACAATGCCCTGACCTTTTCAGGTGAATCGATATAGCCCTTCAGCATCGCCTGTTGTTTTTTGTTTTGACCCATAGTCTCTCCCCATTTCATGTCAAGCGCCTTCACATTGAACGATTGAAGAATTTCAGGCTTTTACCTAAAAAAAATCCAGATTCTTTTTTCAGTATAACGCTTTTCAGCATGCTAGCCATGGCCTTTTGGAAAAAAGGCGTTTCTTGATAAAATAATCCTCATAAAACCTGGTTTTTCTATACGGCCAGAGTTTGCTTTATACTGAAAGCAAAGATGATAGGAACGGAGTGGCGATGACCATGACTGGAATGCACAAAAAGACGGCACAACGATCTGCCGTCTGGCTATGGCTCATAGTAGCAGCAGCTGTTTTCTTAGCTGCCAGCAGCTGGCTTTGGAAAGCTGAATCGCCCGAAGCGGAAATCTTGAAAACCGAACTGCAGGCAATCATCATCGACCAGATTGGAAAAAAGAGCAATATGAATAAGGAACGCATTGCCGATATTTCGGTTTCCCGTAGCCTTGATGGCTGGAATGTAAAAATTTACTTGAACGCCGATAAAGGATTCACCACGATTTCAACAAAACAGCAGATGTGGCAAGATGCTTTAGCCGTATTGGAACCTTTGTCTGAAATCAAGCAACTCAACGATATCTCCCTTTTCTGGATTTATCCTGTTAAAAACAGCCAAAACAAAGTAGAGGATAAGAGAGCCATGTCCTTTAGATTAGACAAGGCAACCCGTGATCAACTGATCTGGGCTAATGTCGATCCGTCCATCCTGCCCGATATCGTTTTCGACTATAAGGAGCATCCAACCTTGAATGAATAACGGCAACTATATGAAAAGGTGAATCGGAAAATAACCGATTCACCTTTTCATGTTACTGGAGGTTGTTCCTCTTCAGGTAACTTTCCATCACTTTTCTGGTTTTTCTTTTCATATATCCATAGGCATTTGCCATGGATTCTTCCGGCGAAATCCCATCATCCGCTACAGCGTGAATTTCCGTGAAATATAGCTCTAGCTTTTCTTTGTCTGATCTGTCGACTGTTCCAGAAATCAGGACTACCGGTTTCCCGTGGCGATTGGCCACTTCCGCAATGCCGAATGGGGCTTTACCGGATAGCGTCTGGGCATCGCTTTTGCCTTCTCCGGTCAACACCAGGTCAGCATCAAGAAGCTGTTCTTCAAAATCCATCGCTTCCAGTACAAGATCAATCCCCCGCCTCATCTCCCCTAAAAAGAACGCTTGGAATGCCCCTCCTGCGCCACCGGCAGCACCTGCTCCTTTTTCATGATGCAGGGCCATACCGGTAAAACGCTCAACAATATCGGCGAAATTCGTTAAGACTCTATCCAGCTCCGTCACCATGTCAGGTGTCGCACCTTTTTGCGGCCCAAAGACAGCCGATGCCCCTTGAGGGCCGATCAATGGATTTTCAACATCGCTGGCAATCAAAAAACGGCTTTCCATGATGCGCTTATCAAATCCAAAAAGATCAATCTTTGATAACCCATTCAATGCCACCATCCCTGGCCCCAATTCCACGCCATGGACGTCCAGGAATTTCATGCCCAATGCTTGCAGCATGCCAATTCCTGCATCATTCGTCGCACTCCCACCAAGGCCAATGATGAACTTCCGGTAGCCCGCATCCAACGCATGGGCAAGCAGTTCACCGGTCCCGTATGTTGAAGCAAGCAGAGGATTTCGTTCCGCCTCGGTCAAAAGAGTAAGCCCTGAAGCCTCCGCCAATTCCACAACACAGGTTTTTTGGTCTCCAAGCACGCCATAGCTTGCTGTGATTTTCCATCCCAGCGGATCTTCAACAATCGCTTCAACCATTTTTCCGCCAGTTGCCGAAACCAGTGCCGTCATGGTCCCTTCCCCGCCGTCTGCTGCCGGCATTAAAACCGGGGTGCTTTGTGGAGATGCCTCCTGTACCCCTTCAGCCATCGCTTGGGCTGCCTGTACCGCTGTCATGCTTCCTTTGAATGAGTCAGGTGCTATCAGGATTTTCAACGATTCTCCCCCTCTTTTATTCACTGGCCAAAAATCCTGCCAGCAACTCTTCCATCTCGGAATGGTCGATCGTCCGGAAATCAATGCATACCTGCTCCCCCTGGATCCTCGATACAATTGCCGGCTTTGCCCGCCTGAGCCGAATCGATAATTGGTCTGCACTCAAACTTAGGTGTGCAATCGCTGCAATATAAGTCGGGATTTCTACTCCTGGCATGGTGCCGCCACCTATTTGGGAAGTACTTTCCTGAAGTTCGATATGGTAATTTTTTGAATTTGATTGCACAGAACTGATAAATGACTGCGCCTGGATTTTGATGTCTGTAGCCGGACGGATAATATCCCGGACAGTAGGCAGTTCAGCAATCTTTTCAGGTCCTCCCAAATAGCTTTTCAAGGTTTCTTCCAGCGCTGCCAGCGTCATTTTGTCGACCCTCAAGACACGTGCCAATTGATGCTTTTTCAATCGGTCGATCAGTTCTTTTTTACCAGCAATCAAGCCGGCCTGTGGACCGCCCAGCAGCTTATCACCGCTGAAGGAAATGAGGTCGACGCCGCTTTCGATCACTTCACGGACAAGCGGTTCATCACCGATGCCATGCTTTTTAAAGTCATAAAGCGCGCCGCTCCCTAAATCTTCATAAAAAACGACTTCACGGTGTTTGCCTGTCAATTCTGCCAATTCGGAAGTCTCCACCGTTTCCGTAAAACCGATCATCTTGAAATTGCTGGTATGCACTTTCATGATCATAGCGGTTTCTTCACCGACTGCCTGCTCGTAATCAAATAAATGGGTTTTATTAGTTGTCCCCACTTCGACGAGATGTGCGCCGCTTTCTTCCATAATAGAAGACACCCGGAAAGAGCCGCCGATCTCGACTAATTGGCCCCGGGAGACAATAACTTCCTGCTGCTTGGCCAATGCACTTAAAATAAGAAATACCGCTGCTGCATTATTGTTCACGACCATCGCCGCTTCCGCTCCCGTTGCCTCCATCAATAACTCTTCGATGATGTCATGGCGTGACCCACGCTTTCCTTCCATTAAACGATATTCCAAGTTGGAGTAATTTGCTGCCGTTCTTACGGCATGCGCGATGGCAGCATCGCTTAAACGGGACCGCCCCAAATTTGTATGCAGCACGGTTCCTGTTCCATTGATCACCCGTGCCAAACGATCTTCCTGCCACAACCTGATTTGAGTTTCAGCCGACTCGAACAGCTGTCCTGTAAAATCAGGCGCAGCCTCTTCAATCAGCAACTCTTCTGCCAGCATACGTTGCCGTAGATTGCCGACTTCGCGCTGGAGGAATTCGGTCAGCTGCGTACTATTCAGGTTGAATGCTGTTTTCAAGCTGCCAAAACGTGGATCTTTCTGCAATTCGTGAACTGCCGGCAGCTGCCGCAAATACTGTTTCATGTTTTGTCCTCCATCCAATGACGCTGATCTTCTGATCGTCTTGTATAGTTCAGCCCATCCAGCAACTCCAGAAACGGAATCATGTATTTTCGCGACAGATTGAGAATGTCCTTCGCCTGCTTTAAATCAAAGGATGGGCCTGTCTGCTGCCGCAGCTGGTTCAGGGCCTGTTCAAAAGCACTATGGTGAATGATCGTATCTTCCCTCAAGCGATAAGCCTGTCCACTCTCAACCAAATAAGCGGTAAGTTCAGCGATTTCCGCCTTCGGCAAAGGGCTGCCGGTGAAATACTCTTCCCATTTCTTTGCCTCGAAACCATCCTTTTCCAAAGTGCCGACAATCTGTTCCATTCGCGCACGCCATTTCTTAGGAAGATGGGGACTGAATAAAGCGCAAGCCACGAACTGGCCGGATTGCTTGATTTCATTCTGTTCCATCAATAAATTTAAGCTGTACTGAAGAAGAGGTCGCGGATAGGCAGCGCTCATTGATTGGATCAGCTCGGCCTTGCCCATGCCGATGCGCATCGGGAAATCTTCATGAAACTGCTGCAGCCTTGCCAGCAATTCATCTTTTAGTTTGATGAAGGTTTTGCCCAGGCTATAGCCGTGGCGTGGAATTTCCATCCAGACATTAGAAGCCAAGCCTTGCTTCAACGTTTCTATCAACGTGATTTCATCCAACGAAGTCTGCTGCATCAATTGCTGCTGTTCAAGCAGCATAGATTTGTTCAGGGCATCAATGATCAAATCCTGTGGCGTTCCCTGCTGGTGATGGCGAAGCATATCGATGGTTTCATAGCCAAAGCGATACTTGCTGCCGTTTGGCTGAATGACCCAGCCGCCGCCGATTGTCTCCATCGGACTTGGCCGCCGCAAAATAAAACGGTCACCCCGGCGGACCACTATCTTGTCATCCAGGCGAATTTGGCATAACACTTCGTCCGGTGTCTGCTCCAGCTCCTTACGGTCGAAAAAGACGATCTTGCCCATCACTTCAGAGGTGCCGATATGAATCCGGACAGCTGTCCGCTGTTTAAGGGGAGCAAACTTCCGTCCAATCACCCGCAACGCAACATCAATGGTATCCGTCACCAGGAAATGATCCGAATCCACCAGCACATCCCCACGCTTCACGGCTGTCCGTTCGATGCCGCCGAGGTTGATGGCTGTCCGTTGCCCGGCACGTGCCTGCTCGCGTTCCTCATGATGCACTTGGATTTGCCTCACTTTCACAGGAACCCCTTCCGGCAAAAGCAGCAGTTTAGCCGATTTCCGCACAACGCCCTCATAAACGGTTCCTCTGACGACCGTTCCCTGGCCTTGGATTGTAAACACCTGATCGATCGGCAAACGGAATGAACCGTAGGCGTCACGGAAATTCATGGCCTGCAATTCCGTCCCGATCAGTTTCTTCAATTCATCGATTCCCGTTCTGGACAGGCTGTCGAGCGTAACATATGGCGCCTCATGAAAAACAGTCCGGGACAGCCGCTCTTTAATATCATCCATCACCAATTCAAGCATCACTTCATCAACCCGGTCCATTTTTGAAATGGCAACGATGCACCGTTTCACCCCTAAAAACTGCAGAATTTCCAAATGTTCCTCGGTTTGCGGCATGATTCCTTCATCCGCCGCAACAACCAGAATAACCAGATCGATTCCAGCAACTCCTGCAATCATCTGGCGAATAAACCGCTCGTGGCCAGGCACATCGACAACCGAAACAGAGACACCGGCTTCTAAATTGAGAGGTGCATAGCCCAATTCAATGGAAATGCCCCGCTCCTTTTCCTCTTTTAACCGGTCTGTCTCCACGTTGGTCAAAGCCTTTGTCAAACTGGTTTTGCCATGGTCAATGTGTCCAGCCATGCCGATAGTAAAATACCGTTCTTCCATTTTTTTCACACGCCTTCTCTAATCGCTTTTCTCTTTACTTTAGTCTTCGGGTAAAGCTCTTTCAAGCCTGAGCCCTGCTCTCAACCGTTTTATCCAAGCCGCATTCTTGCGCAGATCTTTTTTTCGGTATAAACTTGTACAGGCCGGCTAGAAATTACCTGGGGTTGGATGGGTGACTGGTGTCCTCCTGGGTCTTCAAAACCCTGAGGGGCCTGCGTGCCAGGCTCGGTGGGTTCGATTCCCACACAATCCCGCCAATACATACAGAAATGCTGAGGTGCCCATGTAGATTCGACGGGCATAAGACGCACTGGCGAAGCGGCATGTTTTCAGCCGCACAGCCAGCGCGGCTTATGACCCTAGAATCTGGGCACCGAAGCTGGACAATAAGAAATGCTGAGGTGCCTGTCCAGCTCCGACAGGCTTAAGACGAATTGGCAGTGTGGCGTTCTTTGCCACGCAGTCGGTTTGGCTTAAGACCCCGAGGAGCTAGGCACCGAAGCTGGACAATAAGAAATGCTGAGGTACCCAACTGAGGATGCTAACCTAAAAACGCGACTTCCTGTCGCAACGGTTAGCTGACCCGCATCCTGCGGCCCCTCGACGGGCATAAGACGCACTGGCGAAGCGGCATGTTTTCAGCCGCACAGCCAGCGCGGCTTATGACCCTAGAATCTGGGCACCGAAGCTGGACAATAAGAAATGCTGAGGTGCCTGTCCAGCTCCGACAGGCTTAAGACGAATTGGCAGTGTGGCGTTTTTTGCCACATTGCCGGTTTGGCTTAAGACCCCGAGGAGCTAGGCACCGAAGCTAAACACAATAGAAATGCGGAAGCACCACTTACAAAAGTTCCGCGCAAAAAAAGATTGCCACAACGGCATTTTTTTTTTGCTTCATCGAAAGGTGAGTTAAGTGACAAACTTACTTTGTTTTAGGATAATTCAATCTAGCGGGAGAGCATAAACCTTCAAATTGTTGAGTCAAAGGATGAAGAAGATGAAAATTGTTTTAGCTTCACCGAATTATCCGCAACTTCGCGGAAACACGATAACGGTTCAACGCATTGCAGACAATCTTGAAAAACTGGGTGTAGAGACGAAAATCGTATCGACAACCGATGACAGCGTCATCCATTCGTTTCCAGCTGCTGATATCGTTCATGGATTCCATGCCTATAATTTCTATAAGTTCCTGCAAAAACTGGATCAGAAGCCTGTGCATTACATTGTCACCATTACAGGGACCGATTTGAATCAGGATCTTTTTAATCCGGATAAACGACCCGATGTCCTGGCTTCTTTGCATGGAGCCGAAGCTGTTCATGTGTTCGATAAAAAAGCTAAAGGATTGCTGGTAAAGGAAATTCCCGAACTGGCTGATAAAATCCTTGTCATGCCTCAAGGCAACCAGCCTTCTCCATCTGGAGTTTCACCTTTCACAAAAGAGCCGAACAGCTTTTTGTTCTTCTTGCCGGCAGGCATCCGGAAAGTGAAAAATATCCCAGCAGCGATTCTAATGCTTCAGGAGCTCCGCCTGCACCACCCTCAGGTTCGCCTATGGCTGGTCGGCCCTGTTCTTGAAGAAGAGGAAGGCGAGACGGTTATGGAACTTGTCAATCTTCACAAAGATTGGATCTGTTACCTGGGGCAAGTACCGCATGAAATCATGGGTGCCGTCTATCGCCAGACCGATGCCGTTTTAAACACATCCCTGTCAGAAGGCCAGCCCGCAACGATTTTAGAGGCGATGGGCTACGCTTTGCCGGTGCTTGCTTCAGACATTCCCGGCAACAGCGCCATAATTTCCGATGGGGAAACAGGGGTATTATATAAAACCCGGAACGAATTCCTTGATTATGCCGAAAAGCTCGTGAATAATAACAAAATAAGACAAAGCATTGGCCAGTCCGCGGAAGCTTATGTAAGACGAAATCATTCAAGCGAACGTGAAGCCGAAACTTTATTGAAGGTTTATCGACAGATCTTAAAATAAACTGGATTTTCGATGAATAGCAGTATTTGAATGTAAAAAAGGAGAGATTGACATGATTGAAAAAGAAAACGTAAGACTCACTTCTTTATCTACAAAAGGCGGTTGAGGCTGCAAAATTGGTCCTGAGGACCTGGCGCAGGTTCTGCGTCACTTACCGAAAAATGTAGATGATCCAAACTTGCTGGTCGGCCTGGAAACAGCTGACGATGCAGGAGTTTATAAAATTAATGATGAAACGGCATTGGTCCAGACTTTGGATTTCTTTACCCCAATTGTGGATGATGCCTATATGTTCGGCCAAATCGGTGCTGCTAATGCTCTAAGCGATGTTTATGCCATGGGCGGCAAACCATTGACCGTCATGAATATCGTCGCTTTCCCAATCAATACCTTGGATAAAAGCATCTTAGCCGATATATTGGCTGGCGCTTCCGACAAGGTCAAGGAATCTGGCGCCATTTTGGTGGGCGGCCATTCGATTGACGACCAGGAGCCTAAATTCGGGCTTTCCGTTACAGGCACCATACACCCTGACCGCATCCGCTCCAATGCTGGAGCAAAACCGGGAGACCGCCTTATTTTAACCAAGCCCATTGGCGTCGGTATTTTGACCACTGCCATCAAACAAGGCATTCTGGAAAAAGAAGATTTGGATGAAGTCATGAACGTCATGGCCACTTTGAATAAAGCCGCAGCTGAAGTAATGGAAAGATACTCTGTCAACGCTTGCACAGATGTAACCGGATTTGGCCTTCTTGGCCATACGATGGAAATCGCCAAAGGCGGAAACGTCGGCGTCACAGTAACTAACCAGGATGTACCTGTTCTTTCTCGTGCAAAAGATCTTGCAGAACAAAACGTCATTCCCGGCGGCACACATAAAAATCGCCAGTGGCTTGCGAAAGACATCGATTACGCTGAGAACATCAGTGAAATTGATCAATTAATCCTATGCGACGCAGTCACTTCCGGCGGCCTGTTGATTTCAGTGCCTGAAGCGGAAGCTGATGCGTTGCAGCGTGAACTGCAGGAAAACAATGTCCAATCCGCCATCATCGGCAATGTGACCAGTGAAAATGCTGGACGGATTCAAGTAATATAAGATATTGCTGCCCAAAAATGAAAAGCTTAAATGCAGCAATAGTCAAGCATTGGACAAGGACTCTGTTGGAGTCCTTGTTTTACTGTCAGCTGCATACCAAAAATATAAAGAGGTGTTCGTATTGAAAAAATGGATTTTAACGACTTCTGTACTCCTGCTGGCATTGTTCTTATCAGCCTGCGGAAGCGATTTAACTGAAAGTGGAAGTTCAACAGCGTCCGATAACGAGGAACCCTTCACAATCGGTGTAATTCCTGCCCAGACAGAAGGCGAAATGCAAACTGCAATGGATAAGCTGCAAACAATCCTGAGCGAAGCGTTGGATCGCGAAGTCGAAATTGAAGTTTATCCCGATTATAACGGTGTCGTGGAATCAATGAACTACGACCAGATCGACATGGCCTATCTTGGGCCGCTAACGTATGTCATCGCTGAAGCAAACAGCAATGCCAAAGCCATCATCACCCAATTGGTCGACGGCGAGCCATTTTATAATTCCTATGTCATCACGCATACAGACAATCCCGTTGCTTCTTTGGATGAATTATTGGAAAATCCGGGCGAGGTCCAATTTGCATTCGGTGACCCAAATTCCACTTCCGGTTCATTGATTCCTTCTATTGAATTGCAGGACCGCGAAGTGTACGAGTCTGAACAGGAAAATCAATTTGAAACTGTCCGCTTTACCGGATCGCATGATGCAACTGCACTCGCTGTCCAAAACAAACAGGTCGATGCAGGTGCCATCGACAGCGCTATTTACAATCAGCTGTTGGAATCGGGGAAGATTGATGGGGACCAACTAAAAATCGTCTGGGAGTCAGAGCCTCTGTTCCAATACCCATGGGCCGTGCTCGAAAGCACAGATGATGAAACTGTCGCAAAACTGCGCGAAACGTTCTTAGCGATAGAAGATACTGAAATCCTTGATGCATTTGGCGCTACCGGCTTTACAGAAGCTGACAATGCAGATTACGAAAGCATCAAACAGGCCGCTATAAAGCAAGGAATCATTGAAGAATAGAGTTGATTAAGCTTGTGGTTTAAAAAAAGCAATCTCATCACCGTCCTGATCGTTCTTGTGCTGATTTATTTCAGCATGCGGATTACGGAATTCGACCTGTCCAAGTTCAGGGATTTCCGCAATATGATTGATTTTCTGTCCCAATGGTGGCCGATGGACTTTACCAAGCTTCCAGGCATGGTAGAAGATACGTTCGAGACCTTGGCGATGGCTTTTCTCGGCAGTGTGTTTGGTTTATTGATCGCCTTGCCGATCAGCTTCGTTGCGGCACGCAATACGGCGCCGTCCAAGTCTCTCTTTCATTTCACCCGTGTGGCACTCAGTTTTGTGCGTTCCGTCCCTGAAATCGTTATCGGCCTGATCCTATTGACGACACTCGGCCTTGGACCTTTTCCAGCAGTTATTGCCATCATGATCCATAATGTCGGTGTCTTCGGAAAACTGGTCTCAGAACTGATTGAAGCTGCCGACCCTGGTCCTCAGGAAGCTATGCGTGCCGTTGGCGCGAAAAAATGGCTGGCTAATCTGTTCAGCATTCTTCCGCAAATTTGGCCGAACGTCCTGTCCCAATTTTTCTATCGTTTTGAAGTCGCCATCCGCACATCGCTCATCCTGGGCTTTATCGGCGGCGGTGGAATAGGCCAGCGCCTGTTTAATGACTTTAAAACCTTTCAATACTCCTCCGTTTCACTGGATGTCTTAATTATTATGATCATGGTTATTGCCATCGACTTTCTGGCCAGCACCATTCGAAATCGTGTCATTTAAAGGAGTGGCTATATGATTCAAGTGAAAAATTTAACAGTACATTATCCGGATACACAAGTGGAAGCACTGACTGATATCAGCCTG
Organism: Planococcus sp. ISL-110; assembly: GCF_018613575.1. Classification (GTDB taxonomy): domain Bacteria; phylum Bacillota; class Bacilli; order Bacillales_A; family Planococcaceae; genus Planococcus. The sequence continues at coordinate 97,593 of NZ_JAGGPX010000006.1, read as the reverse complement.
TCTCTTGAAAAAGGCGATTTTGTCTGTGTGCTCGGGAAAAGCGGTGCAGGAAAATCGACTTTTATCCGCTGCCTGAACGGACTGCAAAAACCGACCAATGGAGAAATTTTTTTTGACGGCAAAGACATCTCCGTCCATAATGAAGAAAAACTGCGCAAAGTACGACGGGAAACCGGCATGATCTTTCAGCATTTCAGCCTGGTGCCACGTTTGAGCGTCATGCAGAATGTCCTGACCGGCATGTTCGGTTACCGCTCTTCTTTTAAGAACTTGATCGGCTGGTTCACCGCTGATGAGTTGGCATTGGCTAAACGGGTCATTGCGGATGTCGGCCTGTCAGAAATGACTTACCGGAAAGTTGAACAGCTGAGCGGTGGCCAAAAACAGCGTGTCGGCATTGCCCGTGCGCTTGCCCAACAGCCAAAAGTGTTGCTTGGGGATGAACCCGTCGCCAGTCTGGATCCCGGAACTTCCAACCACATCTTCACCCTACTGAAGGAAATGCACGAACGGCTGAATCTGTTGACCATCATCAATGTCCACGATATTGAATTGGCCAAACGCTATGCCAGCCGCATTCTGGCCTTGAAAGACGGGAAGCTCATCTTTGATGGCTCACCGGAAGACTTCAAGGATGCTGAATATCGTGAGACCTATACATCCAATCCGCAAACCGCATTTTTCGACGCTGGAATCTAACAGCGAAAGGAGATGATCTGCATGATTAAAAGTCCATGAGCAGTAAATCAATCCAGAGTCGTGTACGACTCTACTCACCCGCAAATCGTTACTGCCCATCAAGCACAAAAGAAAAAATCCGTGGTCCTAAGTTTTGATGACGGCCCCAGCAAAGTTCTGCCGCAGATTCTGGACATCCTGAAACAACAGAAAGTGCCAGCTATGTTCTTTTGGCAATCCCGCCTACTGTATCCGGCACGGCCATGGCAACGTGTGCTTGATGAAGGCCATGTTATCGGCACGCATTCAAGAAAGCACCGCAATCTGGTTCAGCTGTCCTACGAAGAACAGTGCAGGGATATACGGAATAGCCTGGCACATATCGAAAAAATCACCGGCACACAAGTTGTCTTTTTCCGCCCTCCATATGGGCGCTTTAACAGCGACACCATAAAAGCCGCCCGTGCACTGGGCTTAACGACCGTTATGTGGCGCATTGCTTCAATGGACTGGGAGCTGAAAGACGACCCCAGCCAAATCATCCGTTACGTCACAGAAAATCTTGAGGACGGTGCCATTATCCTGCTGCATGAATTAGAACAGACTGTGGCAATTTTGCCTCACTTGATCAAAGCTATCAAAGAACAGGGGTACAGTTTTTCCCTGTTGCCTACTGAAGAAGAAACAAAAAAATCAGCACCGGGAAACCGGTGCTGATTTTTTTGTTTCTATAAAAGTTATTCGTCGCTTTCATCACCATCGGATGGTGGCCAGGCACTGATTAGACGGCGTGCATATACGACCTGCCCGGCATGATAGCTATTATGATTGATGAGCACCATCAGCAAATCGGCCGGCGTTCTTTTTCTTCCGCCAAGTCCCTCTTCCAGTGAATCTTTTGAAGCTTGCTGCACCGCTTGCCCCAAACCTTTTAAAAATTGGCTTACCGTCTCTTTGTATTGCTGTTCATTTGAAGGAAACGGGGAACCTGGCCAGGACTCTGAAAAATCCTGAGGGCTTTCTGGTTCCTCTTCCCGCAGCTCAGCCAAAATGAATTCCTGCCAGTAATTCATGTGAAACAGGAGTTCCCAAACTGAGTGGTGGCTGCCCTCTGGTTTCTCCCCTGGTTTCTCCCCTGCCATCTCCTAGCTCAGCCCATTAAACACCATGTCCGTCTGGTAATGTGCATACTTTCCTTGAAGTCCGTTCTGTAAATAGCGATTGATCATCATCTATCCCTCCTTCACATATTATTAAAGATTCAACAAAAAAGTACAAAATCCTTTCTGAAACAGGTAAAATTGAGAAAAACCATCCAGCTATTCCTGAAACTGAGAGTTTATCTATTGCCATCGACAAAGGCGGTGTCTTATGAGAAGTATTTTTTCTGCATGGAAACTTATTGTTTTTTTCCTTTTGTTGAGTACTTGTGCACATGCCATCTATGTAAGGGAATGGTCTAATGATCGTTTCATGCTTGGTCCGAATGATGGACTGTCACAAATGTTGCCATTTAAAACGCTTCTCTACAAGCATTACACTGAGGGGGAATTTTTCTATTCTACTTTTTTCGGCTTAGGCAGCGGCATTTACAGCGAGTTATCCTATTATTTCTCTACATCCATTGTCTTTATTCTGACGACTGCAGTTGTCTTCCTTCTTGAATCGACCAACCTGATTGCAGAACCAGATCCATTATTTTGGGCTCGTTCAGCAGTGTTCATCAATATCATCCGATTAGCTGTGGTATTTTTTATTGCCTATCATGTTTTTCGTTATTTTAATTTCAAACCGGTTCCTGCCTTGCTTGGCACTGCCGTATACGGCCTTTCGGGCATGTATTTCCGGCACGCTGTGTACTGGGAGTTTTTTGCGGATGCCTATCTATGGCTGCCGCTTCTCGTGCTTGGAGTTGAAAAGGTATTTCGCGAAAACCGCGCCGGCTGGTTCTTGTTTGCGGTTGCTTTATCGATGATCGATAACTTCTATTTTGCCTATGCCAACTTTCTGCTTATGACCCTTTATATCCTCGTGCGGCTGTTTATCCCTTTGACTGAAAATGAAACGCAGAGATGGTCCGCTTTACGCAAGTTTCTGGTCAGCGGATTTATCGGTGCCGGCATAAGTGCCGTGGTGTTTATCCCTGCTGTCTATGCATTCTTCAACAACCACCGTCCAGCCTATCAGCATGAAATCCCCTGGTTTTTCTGGCTGGACAATGTCCTGTTCACCAGCAGCTTTATTGTTTTGCCCGCCGTATTCGTCATCCTGCTATTCGCTCCTCCACTCTTTCGCAACCGTCTATTTCAGTTTTTTGTCCTGCTCGTCCTATTGGGCATTGTGTTTCATTACAGCCCCAAAATCGCCAGTGTTTTCAACGGCTTTTCAGCGCCGCAGAATCGCTGGGAATACTTTATTTCGTTTGCGGCAGGTGGTGCAGTCGCTGCCGGATACAGCAGCTTGTCGAGCTTGAAGGCCACTCACCTTATTCCTGCTGGCGTACTGGCATTGTTAGCTTATGCAGCTTTTGCCTTTATCGATCCCACGATTGGTGTTCCGCAACATCTTCTCTTATTGTTTTTCAGTACCGCATTGCTCATTTATATTTTGTATGTCCTCGCTGTGCAGAAAGACTCAAAAATCGGCCAGGCACTGGCAATCGGACTGCTCCTTGCTGGGATTCTGGCAAGTGCGGTACAGCTTGTGCTCGCTTTGGTCGTCGAAGGCACGACCGTTCAAATTCCTTTATTTCTTTCGATTGTAGGGACCGTTTTATTTACCGCCATCCTTCTGGTCCGAGCTGTCCGCGACCGGTCACAGGAAGCGATAGCCGCAGCTTTCATCATCGTCACTCTGATTTTTTCAGTCAATGGATTTCAATACGTACTGCTCGTGGGCAGCGGAAATACACAATCGGTCACTGAGCAATACATCACCGGAGCAGATTACGATGACCCTGAAATTAACAGGCTCCTCGATTCAATCCGCCTCCAGGAAGAGGATCTCTTTTATCGTGTCGATTGGATGGAAGGCATCCGCAACAACACCCCCATCGTACAGGATTTCCGGGGAGTGAGCGCGTACTCCAGTATCTTAAACAAAGGAATACTGGAGTTCTACCTCTATGATTTGGAAGTTGATATGGGCCGTGAAAGTGTCAGCCGCTATGCGACACTTGGCAATCGGACAAATTTACATAGCCTGCTGCAGGCCAAGTACACTATTTCTAAAAATGATGACCCCAATGTCCCTTCAGGATTTGATCAAGTGTTCAGTTCTGTCAACTACTCGGTTTTCGAAAATCAGCATTTGCTGCCATTCGTTCGAGCAGCTGATGCTGTGTATAGCGAATATTCACTTGCAGGAGAATCAGTGCTGCAGCGGGAACACGCTATGCTGACAGGGGTTGTGCTGAAAAACCCTAAAAACGCTTTGCCCCTGCCCCCTGCACAGCCGCCTCTGCCGTTTATCATCCGCACCGAGCAGGCAAGCTTTGAAAATGGGATATTGACGGTCACGGGGGATTCCGGCGGCATCGATCTTCTGTTAGATAAAACCTTTAATGCCGAAGACGACTTGTATATTTCTTTTCATCTGATAAAACAATCACCTGATGGCCTTTTCCCTTTGGCATTAAATGCATATGAGACTTCCCGTAAATCCAATCAGTCTGTCTATAAAACATTTGCAGATGACTTGACCATCCGCATACCAGCCGAAGAAATCGTCCGCATCCGTGTGCCCGCAGGCCGGTACGAACTGACCGAACTGGCAATTTATGAGGAAAATTATGAGGTATTGGCTGCACAAGCTGCGGAAAGAGACCGCAGTTCCGGTGTCGAATGGAATGGCAGCAGCTTTAAAACCGAATATATGAACGACGAAAATGCCCGCTTTTTAGTCATGCCTATTCCTTATGAAATTGGCTGGAGGGCAAAAGTGAACGGCAAAACCGCTGAAGTGCTGGAAGCTAATTACGCTTTTATTGCATTGCCTGCCGATCCTGGAAGCAACCGTATCGAACTTACCTATCGGCCTCCCTATTTCCATGTGTCACTGGCTTTTTCCATCACCTGTTTGCTGCTGGCTTTCTTTTACCTGCAAAAGCAGCGGAAAAGGACTCCGTCTTAAAAGAGTCTTTTTCCGCTGTTTTAAGAGATCAATCGTTCACCTGGGGTGATACCAGCTTTTCTCATTCACTCGCATCGTGCAAGGTAACACTTTCAATGTAATGGATATAGCGTCTCAGCTATTTTACCTGCTCTCTTGTAATATTCCCGGCTCTGTACGTCTTATAAATTTCCGGTCGTCCCATATCCATGACAATGATATGCAATTCCTCTTTTTGCAATTCGTATTTCTCATTAGACAAGGTTTCTGGTTTTTTCAGTCGGCTGACCATCTGCCTGTAGTCCGAGATGACCGCTTCCATGATTGCTTTCGGCTCGTATTTCCCAGCGTACTCCTCTAAACCAAACAAGGCCGCCTGAAGGGCTTCCAACTGAATTTCACGCCCCACCTGAAATTCAACCAGACGCGTTTCTTCTTCTTTGAGGTTTTGTCCTCTAAAACGTCTCCATGCCCGGATCAGCTTTCCTTGTAAATAGAGCATCGTTGAACGCGCATTATTGACGATCACTTCTTCCTGCCGATCCAAGGACTTTTCAAATGCCTCATATACTTCATTGTTGATGTCCTTTTTACAGCAAAGTTCTTGAATGTATCTGCTTTCTACGCTAAGTATGGGCCATCTCGATGCGAGTAACTTATCTATATCCAAAATAATCTTCCGGAGACGTTTTTTGTGATTTTTTTCATTAAAGAAACTAGATTCGGGTATACTCCTTTTAACTGATACAGGAGGTGTCGAGATGTTCTACTTGAGTCTGGCAATCATTATTGGATTTATGATTGTTCACATTTTTACAAATTATATCAAGTTTCTTGATCGCAAACCAAAGGACAGGCTGATGTCGTTTGTATCCGGAGGCTCAATCGCTTATGTCTTCCTGCATCTGGTTCCTGAACTGACCCATTATCAGGAAGTCGCCGAAGAATCTCAATTGCCGAATTGGCTTGAGAATCTCGATTATGTCACTTACTTGATGACACTTGCCGGCATCGCCTTTTTCTATGGCATCAACCAAATGAACGAAAAATCACAGAAAAAAAATGAACAGGAAAAAAACATCACCCGGCCAAGCAAACCGGTATTCGCTCTTGAAATTTTCGGTTTCGCCTTATATAACGTACTGATTGGATATTTGCTGGTTGATTTAAGCGGTGAAAACATCGCAGATTATATTATATATTTTATCGTCTTTTCTTTTCACTTTATCGCCAATAACCGGGTGCTGCATTTAACCCATGAAGATTTATACACAAACATCGGCCGTTGGGCATTGGCTTTCTCAGTTTTAATCGGCTGGCTTATCTATAACTTCACTGAAACTACTGATTTGAATATTGCTTTCTTTTCCGCCTTTCTCACTGGCGGTGTGGTACTGAACATTTTAAATGATGAATTGCCGGCTGAGAAGAACAGTAGCTATCCTTCTTTTATTGCGGGAATTTTGTTTATCACGATCCTGCTTCAGCTTATTCTGTAAAGAGCCATATCGGGATCTGTCATTCGCCAGTGAGTTGGAGGCTTCGCTGATGACTTCTTAAAATTCACGCATCTTTTATTTCATTTCTCTAGATAAAAAGTGAAAAACTCTTACTATTTCAACTACAGGTTTATTTTTCGCCTTAAAGCGGTACTAAAGATATATGCACTATTACGGAAAATTGGTTTGAATTAAGAAGGAATACCAAAGTAGACAGAGAAATAGTTGATGTCAGACAAATCGCCTGAATGGGGGAATTTTTGATGAAAATTATTGTAGCAGGTGGAGACGGATTTTGTGGTTGGCCCACTGCCTTGTATTTATCTCAAAAAGGACATGATATTTCCATTATCGACAGCATGGTCAGAAGACATATTGACGAAGAACTGGGCTCGAATTCAATTACACCAATTGCCGGCCTCGAAGAACGAGTAGCTAAATGGAAGGAACTGACCGGCAATGAAATACGTACATACGAGGGCGATTTGCAGAACTTTGATTTCCTGAAAAACGTTCTTGAAAAAGAACAGCCTGAGGCATTCGTCCATTTTGCCGAACAGCGCTCTGCCCCGTACTCCATGATTGACCGGGAACATGCCATATACACGCAGGTCAATAACGTTGTCGGGACACTTAATGTTCTCTATGGCATAAAGGACATTGTTCCGGATTGCCACTTGATCAAACTTGGAACCATGGGTGAATATGGAACACCCAACATCCGGATTGAAGAAGGCTATTTGGATGTCGAACACAAAGGCCGTAAAGATCGCTTGCCCTTCCCCAAGCAACCCGGTTCTTATTATCATCTCTCCAAAGTCCATGATAGCCATAACATCATGTTCGCCTGCAGGGTTTGGGGAATTCGCGCAACCGATTTGAATCAGGGTGTTGTGTACGGGCTTTCAACAAAAGAAACCGAGCTCGATCCGATTCTGGCAAACCGGCTGGATTACGATTCGGTGTTTGGCACTGCGTTGAACCGGTTCATCATCCAATCAGCCATTGGCCACGATTTAACGGTTTATGGAAAAGGCGGCCAAACCCGCGCCTTCCTGAGTATCGAGGATACAGTGCGTTGCATCGAAATTGCGGCTGAAACTCCCGCTGATCCCGGTGAGTTTCGCGTGTTCAACCAGTTTACAGAAGAATTTTCAGTAATGGAACTGGCTGAAATGGTCCGAAATGTAGCGGCTGAAGAAGGCTTGTCGGTTGGGCTCATCCACCTGGAAAACCCACGGGTTGAAAAGGAAGAGCATTTCTACGAAGCCGTCAATACCAATTTACTTGATCTTGGATTAAAACCCCATATGCTGACAGACGATGTTATACGCAATATCTTAAAGACAGTCATCGCACATAAAGATCGTGTCATCAAAGAAAATGTCCTGCCAACCGTTACGTGGAAATAAGCGGCGGTTGCCGAACCGAAATTTACGGGAGGGAGCTTTTTCTATGAAGATCATGATCGTCACTGAGACTTTTTTGCCTTCTACTGATGGCGTTGTTACGAGACTGACTGCCTGTATCCGTTGGCTTCACAAGGATGGCCACGAAGTTCAAGTTATCGCACCCGATCTGGGGGTTAAGGAATTTGACGGAGCTATCGTCAAAGGTGTTCCTGCCTATACTTTTCCATTTTATCGCTCCAGAAAGTTTGCTCTTCCAAACCGCATCATCAAAAAATACATGGCCGACTTTAATCCCCATGTTGTTCATGTCGTCAACCCAGCGGTTGTCGGCTATTCAGGCGTTACTTACGCCAAAAAGCTCGGGATCCCTTTGGTCGCGTCCTATCATACCAACATCCCTCAATATATGGCCTATTACAAATTCGGTAAGTTTGACTGGCTCGTGTGGTGGTTCATAAAAAAGCTGCACAATCAGGCAGACCTGAATTTGTGTACTTCCCATACGGTTCTGGAAGAATTGACAGAAAAGGGGTTTGAGCGGATGCAGGTGTGGAGACGCGGAGTTGATACGGTACAATTTCATCCGAGACATTCCTCAGCTGGTATGCGGACCCGGTTATCCGGGGGACATAAGGATAAAATCCTTCTTCTTTATGTCGGCCGCTTGGCTGCTGAAAAAGAAATCGAAAAAATTCGGGATGTCTTAACAGCTTCGGATCAATTTTGCCTGGCAATTGTCGGAGACGGCCCTCATCGCAAAGAACTGGAAAAGCATTTTATGAAGACAGACACAGTATTTACCGGTTTTATCTATGGAGATGAACTGGCTTCAGCTTTCGCTTCAGCAGACGTGTTCGTCTTCCCTTCTACCACCGAAACCTTAGGCTTGGTCATTATGGAAGCGATGGCTTCGGGATTGCCGGTAGTTGCAGCGGAAAGCGGGCCGACAAAAGAACAGGTTACAGATCGCAGAAACGGGCTGCTGTATGATTCACAAGATCCGGAAAGCTTCAAAAACACCATCCTGCAGCTGGAAAACGCCAGCTTTCGCCAACAACTGGCACAGCAGGCAACCGTTGACGTAGCTGAATTGGGCTGGGCTGCTGCCGCAGAACAAATCCGGGATTTGTACAGCCAGGTAGCCGAGGACAAGGCAGTCGAACCCTTACAGGCTGCTGAATAAGAATGGCCGGAATTCCCGGAGAACAGGTGGGATGTCATGGAGAACGGCGGAAAATCTCGGGCTCCTGTCCAAACCCTTCAATTTACCGTAATTGGCATTTCCAATGCGGCTGTGGATATCGGATCACTTAATCTGCTGTTGCTGGTACATCCGACCGATCATAGTGGAACCTTAACGCTTTTCAATACCATTGCCTATTGTCTGGCAGTGAGCAATAGCTATATTTGGAATTCAATGATTACCTTTCGGCACACGGCTAAAGGCAGCTCCAAGCAGCGTTTCGGATTTTTCGTGCAAGGACTGTTCAGCCTGCTGATCAACAACGGAGTTTTCCTGGCTTTCAATCTGCTGTTTCAATCCATCGGCATGCCTGCTTGGATTCGCCATAACCTGGCTAAAGGGCTGGCGATGTTCGCTTCGTTTTCAGCCAGTTTCTTTATGATCAAATATCTCGTCTTTAAAGACAAACCACACCGAAATCAGCAATAAGTCACCTAACAAACCCCACTCATCAAAAAATTAGGGATGAGCGGGGTTTTTATGTTGAATAAAGATTTTGTTCATTTTCAGCCAGTACTTTTTCTCCAGCATCCACAAACCTCGCAAAGGCTTTGCTACTAACGCTACAGGTAAAAAGTAAGCTCTTAAGTTCAATTAATATAGTTCTTTAGTTTAAATTAGCTAGTCAAAATTGCACAACCATAGTAGTCTATAAATATAGAGCCGAGCAATGAACAACTCAAATAAAAAAACTTCGCTTGGAAAGCTTTTTTTCTTCTCTTAATTTTCGTTAAAGCGGTTTAAAAAGAAGCAAAGCTATGTGTATCAAGCTATGCCTGTGACCCTACTAAATTTAAGGAGTGAAACCAGTGAATTTTCACAAAAAAACCATTTTTTCATCATTGGCGGCCGCCATTTTTTTGCTTGCCGGATGTGCCATCGATCCTGTCAATCTTGCCAATGAACAACAGCCGATTGTTTTTGAAGTCAGAAAGCCTTCCGTTGCCATTGCTCCTGCGGAACTGAACATGACTCATTCCGCTTCACTGTCAGCCATCGGGGATATCCTGATCCATGAACGTGTTTACCTGGATGCCAAAACTGCAGATGGTTTTGATTTCGATCCCATGCTCGAAAAAGTCACACCTTTTTTGGAAAGTGCTGATATTACTGTCGCAAATTCTGAAAGCATCATTGGCGGAAGCGAAATCGGCCTCTCCACCTACCCCGCCTTTAACAGCCCTTATGAGGTAGGGGATGCCTTGAAGGATTCAGGTGTCGATGTTGTTACCCTGGCGAATAACCATACGCTGGATCGAGGAATTCCCGCCATTGAAAATGCCATCAGCTATTGGGATCAGATTGGAATGGTCCACACAGGTTCCCATCTATCTGCCGGTGAGCGGGCAGAAACTGCCTTGATGACACGCAATGGAATCACCTTTTCCTTCCTATCCTATACCTATGGCACAAATGGAATCCCAACGCCGGCTGGAAAAGATTATTTGGTAAACCGTATCGATCCTTTGCTTATCCAACAGGACTTGAAACGCGCAAAAGAAGTGTCTGACGTAGTCGTTTTGAGCCTTCATTTTGGGGAAGAATATCAAAAAATGCCGAATGCCGAGCAGACCGAACTGGCTCATTTCTCTGCTGAGAATGGTGCGGATATTATTTTGGGACACCATCCCCATGTGCTGCAGCCGCCAGAATGGATCGCTACTGAAGATGGACGCAAAGCTTTTGTAGTTTATTCGCTCGGAAACTTCCTTTCGGGCCAAGATGAGTTGGATCGGCAAATTGGTGCAATCCTGCATCTCGATATTGAAAAAAAGACGACTGCGGACTCCACTAACATCACCTTGCAGAATCCATCATTCACGACAACCTTTGTCAGAAGTTCCAATTCCAAAGATTACGAACTGGATCTGTTGAAGAATGTCGATGCCAACTTAAACGCTGCCACCAAAGCCCATCTATCCACTTGGATCGGTGACCTCCACTTTATCGAATAAACGCACAGAGCCGATTGCTCTGTGCGTTTTCCTTTTAAAATGCAGTGTTTAGATTCCATCCCGATTCGGGTAATTGATACTATCATCAAAAAGGTGGAGTGATTATGCGAATTTCCTGTATGGGCAGCCTGCTGATTTCAATCGTTCTTTCAATCATCGTGACGATTCTAGTGAACCTGCTGTTTTTTTAGATCATACACAAGCCAGCATCCCTCTTGGGGTGGCTGGCTTGGTTTATTTAGCCTCTTCGAATTTCTTCTGCTGCTTCTGCGAGCCCTTCCTGGAAAATGTGGTCGCTCCCGGAAAGCTGCCTCACTTTCGCGCTCGGTAGATTTTCCATGTATTTTTCCAAGTGCTTGTAAGGAACAATGTCGTCACCAATACTATGGAAAAGAACAACATCAGGCAAAAGCGAATTTCGGGAAACAAAGTCCTCTGCCAGGGTAAAATCCTCTAATTCCCAATCCTTATCGATTCCCCAAAAAGGTGCCGCAATCGTAATGAGCTTGGCAAACGACTTTCCCAGTTCTTCTTCCGATAAAAATTTCAACAAAGCCGACCCGCCTATCGAATGACCCACCAATACCGCTCCATCGTCCAAGGAAGCAATCTCTTCTTTCAGTTTGTTCTTCCATTCCACATATTGTGGATCTTCCGGATCCGGCATTTTTGGAGCAATCACCTGAAAAGCGGATCCCAATTCTTCCTCTAGATACTGCAGCAACCCTGCACTTCCCTGCCCCTCCTCTTGGGGGCCAGCACTGTGGATGAATAAAACCTGCTTCATAGCAGCCTCCTCCTTTCTCCATCATGATGCGCTTGTCGAACCAAAAACAGTCTACAGATAAAGACTTTTTCACTTTATATTTCTCCGTTATTTCATCTCTCAAACATTTCCTGCCTAATCCAATCTTTATAGAATACGGGCAACTAAAGATACCGCAACTTTATTGACAGGAAATAAGTCTTATGCTGAACAGGGGTTGAGTTTTAAATCCGAAAAGCCGTCCACGAAAAAAGCCATTCCGAAATCTACTAGTTTCGAAATGGCTTTTTTCTATATGCTGTTGTTTATGCAAATCCTAAAAACTTCATGATACTCAATATCAGAATACCGACAACTCCAAAATCAGAGTCACCGAAGGTTGTTCCAGAGAATCCGATATCGCCCAGCAAGACCAATAAGATGGCAGGGATAAAACTGATGATCAGTCCGTTGGCAAATGCGCCCATCATGGCACCGCGCCTTCCGCCTGTCACGTTGCCGAAGACACCTGCCGCGGCTCCTGTGAAGAAATGCGGAACCAGTCCGGGAACAATAACACTTAATCCGAGAACCGGAAGAAGGAACATCGCCAGCAATCCAGCAAAAAAGCTGAACAGGAAACCGATGATTACGGCATTTGGCGCAAACGGGAAGACGATTGGAACATCCAGTGCTGGCTTGGTATTAGGTACCAATTTATCAGCAATCCCCTGGAAAGCAGGTACAATTTCAGCAATCAGCATTCTTACACCCGCCAGGATAATGAAGACGCCTACCGCAAATGTAATCGCTTGTATGAATGAAAAGACTAAGAAATTTGAACCGTTTGATAGGGTCGTTTCAACAAACTCCTGTCCGGCAAATAAAGCGACAACTAAGAAGAATAACGTCATTGTCAAAGAAACTGCAACAGAAGTATCTCTTAGAAAGCCCAGCGATTTAGGAACTTTTATCTCTTCAGTTGTTTTTTCTTTGTTCCCAAACCATTTTCCAACGTTGGCAGAAACAAAATAGCCAATCGAGCCGAAATGTCCTACAGCAAAATCGTCGCTGCCTGTAATTTGCCGCACATACGGCTGCAACAGGGCTGGAAACAGCACCATGCACAAGCCCAAAAGAATCGAGCCTACAATGATCAATGGAGCGCCAGCCAGTCCCCCTACTGACAAGGTTACGGCCAATAGGCATGCCATAAACAAGGTATGGTGTCCGGTAAGGAATATGTATTTAAACGGGGTGATGCGGGCCAATAAAATATTGGTGATCATCCCGAATACCATAATCAATGCAGTAGACGTACCAAACTCGCTTTGGGCGGCAGCGACAATCGCTTCATTGTTCGGAATGACGCCCTGTACGTTGAACGCATGGTCGAACATTTTCCCGAATATATCCAGCGAGCCAATCAGTACTGCAGCTCCGGCTCCAATAATTATAAAGCCCATTACTGTTTTTAATGTTCCCGATACTACGTCAGCACTGCTTTTGCGCTGCAGCAGCAATCCCACAAGCGCAAACAAACCAATAAGAATCGCTGGTGTTCCTAAAATGTCGTTCATGATCAGTTCTAACACAGTAATTCCCCCTTCCCGTCAGACTTATGCTAAATGAGGCTCCAGTTTTGATTTGATTTCCGGAATGCTCATCATGTTCTGTAAATTAACGATGGTTCTTTTTCCGTCATCCATTTGGCTCATGATATCTGCAGCTCCGATAAAGATATCAGCTTGCACCGATTTGGCTGAAGTTAGATCGGTATGATCTACTTCCGCTGTTTTCCCCAATTCTTTTAGCGCCTTCTTCACATTCAATTCCATAATAAAACTGCTTCCTAATCCGTTTCCGCACACTACCATGATTTTCATTCTGTTTCCTCCTTAGAATAATTATGGATGATTTCCAATAGTTGTTCTTTGTCCGTTGCTTCCAGCATCCTTTGAATATTTGCCGGCTCGTTCAGTAAATTTGTCAGTTGGATCAAAGCACGCAGGTGCGAGTCGCTGTCCGCTGCCGCTAATACGATAATCAACTGAACTGGTTTATCCGGAGCAAAATACACGGCTTGCTCGAGCTTTAATAAGCTCATTGATAATGAACGCACTCCTTCTTCAGGGCGTGCATGCGGGATTGCAACCAGTGGGGTGATGACCACATAAGGCCCATTCTTCTCAATGGATTCGACCATCGCGGTTACATATCGTTCTTTAACTGTCCCTAACTCCACAAGCGGACTGGCAGCCAGTTGAATCGCTTCCTGCCAAGTGGCGGCATGTTGTTTTAATTGAAGTGTTTGAGTAGTCAGTAGTTCTCCTAACACAGGTTTTTCTGCCTCCTTTACTGCATATGTGCTTGTTCCTGCTGCTTGCGTATACAAAGTGGCCTGCAATTCCTTTTCCAGTTGTTTCGGGTCGTGAATCGTTGCGTGTTTGGAAATTAGTTTCATCAATCCTGCAACATCTGAGTCCGGAACTGTGTAACCGTATAGTTCCTGCATCACTTGCTTATTCAATTTCTGCTTGTCCCGCTCTTCAAGAATTGGCGGGACTACAAACAAGGTAGCCTCTGTTCTCATAAAGACCGATGAAAATACCAGATCATAGTCCAGTGGATATTCTGTTGTATCCCTGACAGACAGGACATCCAAAAACAGGATAGTCGGAAATAATTCCCGTAGCGTATAGTTGAGGATGTTGCTGACACCAATTCCATGAGGGCAAACAACAATCGCTTTTTTTCGGTCATCCAAACGAGTTCCTTGCCTTTGAAGCCAGCCACCAAAATAGATGGTAAAATAGGCTACTTCATCTTCCGGCAGTTGAAAGCCCAGTTCTTTTTCCAGAATCCTTAAGGATTTGCGCGTCAAATGCTGAAGTTCCGGATAAATTTTGGAAACCCGCTCCATCATCGGATTAACATGAGGAAATCCGTATTTGATGCGGTAAAAAGCTGGTTTGAAATGGACATACAATTGTTCGTAAAGCTGTTCTTTGTCCTGAAGATGGACAAATGTCAGCCGTTCAAACTCTGCTGTGACTTGCTGCAAAAGTTCACGAAAAACCCGGTCATCTCTCAAAGGCGAACGATCTTTTGTCCGATTCATGCTGATCAGATGCAAGGTTGCATAGAGTTTTTCTGTCTGGCTCCATTGAGATTGGAAAGCTGTTGTATCGATCATTGCGTCGATCAGCACATATTCTTTTGTTTCTGCGAATGGGAGCCAGCTTGGATCTTGATCCAACTCTTCTCCTTTGCCGATCAATTGATCCGTGGAAAAGAAAAGGTATGCGAGTTCATGGAGCCGTTCATCGGTAAAAGTGATATCCAATTGCTTTTCAATGTTTTCCAGCTTCTGATGAACGGCTGTTATGCGTTCTTCAAATCCGCTCCATATACACTGCGTGATCATTTGGTTGTTCGGGCTATTCAACACCTCAAAAAGCAGCTGCTCGATCACAAAACGTTTTATCCGGCTATTCCCCGTAATGATGTAACCGAATTGTTTGGAATAATGGATGATTAATCCCATCTCTTTAGCCATTTCTTTCAAATGCTGGAGGTCATTCAATACGGTATTTCTTGAAACTCCCGTCGCAGATTGAAAATGAAACACTGACAGTGGTTCCTGGCTCAACAGAATCATTAAGTAAATTACTTGCTCCCTATCTTTTTCTGAAAAAATATAACTCCGTTTTGTCAGCTTGACTCTTATTTCATCTTCTGCAATCTTATCGGATAGAAAATAACCGAGTTCCCGCTTGTACTGCACTGGTTCATAATTATTAAATTCAAGCCAATCATTGACCTTACTCAAACTGTATTGAATCTGTCTGCGTGTCAGCCCTGTCTGATCTTCAATCTCACTCATTGAGGGAATTGATGAATTTTTCAGGAGCTTTAGTAAAATGGCACTTCTTTCATCTAAAAACATCCCTTGTTCCTCCCTTACCTTTACAATAGTCGATGTATTTGCTGAAATATATCTTTTCTCAGTCCCAATATTGTTCTTAGCCCTGCACAACACTGTACTGTATTTTGATTAACCAAGCTATAAGCTCATTTGCAGCCAACGGCAGCATCGATATGCTGATAAGCGACTCGATTGATCTTATTAATTTTAAAACAAGCAAACATAGGACGGTTTCGAAGCCACTGCATTAAATGACGATATCGATATTTTGGAGATAGTGCCGAAATGGTAAGCTTCCAAGGAGAATTCCCCTTAATTAAAAAAAGATTGGAAAAAGGCAGTATTCTTGTAGAATAGCTGGCTCCCAAAATCAAAAACACATGTGCCTGCCTTAAAGCTATGTCTTTTCAGCTTTCAGACATTTCCTCATGAATGAGTTTATGGTCCCGGCTTTCTCCTGCTATTCGCTGCAACAAATGATTTATACAGATTTTCAAAATTCCTTTTTATTCCTGATTCATTTATACTGAGAGTACACTTAGTTTTTCCTCGATTCCAGATTGTGAAAATTCCAGAACCAATTATTGCTGGGAGGAGAGAATAAAAATGTCGCGGCAGTCCTACCGAAAAGAAAAAAATCAATTGATCTATACTCAGCAGCACCTCGCCAATGAGCGCACCTACCTGGCATGGATACGCACCGTCATTTCGATTGTCGGGGTCGGTTTTCTGGCAACCAGCCTGCATTTTACAATGGGTGTCACACGCAACCCATTTGTGGATATCTTTACTGTCGCACTTGGCATTTTCGCCTGTATTTTTGGTCTTACCGTTATTTTTTCAGCAACCCAAAACTATAAAAAGAAACGCCAGCAAATCATCAATGAAACCTTCACGCCATCGAATATGCACATCACTTTAATATCCTCGATGCTTGCCGTTATGATCATTATGGTCATCATTTACTTTTTCATGATTATGTAAACTGCACCTATCACATCCTAGTTTCGCAGCAAAGGAGCACACGTAATGGATCCCTTAGATATTCTTGAAAACTTACATAAGGTCAAGCCTGCTTTCCAGCCGATCATTAGTGCAGTCAAACATAACGTCATCGGCTATGAAGTTTTGGGACGATTCCAATTTGAAGGCAGTTGGATCAGCTTGGGCGACTTTTTTCATGACAAAGATGTGCCCGATGAATACAAAGTCGAAGTCGATCAGCATCTGCTGAAGCTGGCGATCACCAAAATGCTCGATTCCGGGAATGACGGCCTGCTGTTTATCAATCGCAACGCCAAGCAATTGCTGATCAACAGCGGAGAAGATTTTTTGGAATCTCTAAAGGAATACGCTGAAAAAGGCTTCTCGATGAACCGGATTGTCTTGGAAATTACCGAACATGATTTTGATGAAGATTTTGAAGTGCTGGAGCACCTTTTAATTTACTACAAGACCTACGGCATCCAGATTGCCGTCGATCATGTAGGGGCAAAAAGCTCTAATATCGACCGAATCCGCCAGCTACGTCCTCATATTTTAAAAGTTGATACCAGTTTTGTCCGGAATTCCAATACCGAAGTGTTCCAGGATGTTATCCAAACCCTGTCTGTACTGGCCAGACGGATTGGCGCCAAACTTTCCTATGAAAATATCGAAGACAATCACCAATTGTATTTCGCCTGGAAACACGGTGGCCATTATTACCAGGGGTTTTATTTGGCAAAGCCGGATTTTGAACTTCCAGTGAATGGTTGTATTCCGATTGATGTAGGAGAAAAGATCAAAGCGTTTGTTCAGCGGAAAAAATCGATGGTGCAAGAACGTTATGCTTTTACCCATAACCGGGAAGAGAAAGTAAAAAAATTGCTGCCTAAATGGAAAGGTCCTGAAACAGCAGACCATTTTATCGAAGCCGTGGCTGAGCCTTTCAAAGAAGAAAGTTTCCGCTTGTACATATGCAATAGCGATGGCCAGCAAGTGTCTTCCAACTTCCGGAAATACGGCGACCAATGGAAGTTAGAACCTGATCAAATCGGTTCGCATTGGGCATTCCGTCCATATTTCCTCGAAAATACCATGCAAATGAAAACCTGGCATAAAGGGATTTTATCGGATAGCTATTCAGATATCGAAACAGGCGAGATGATTCGCACATTCAGTTATCCTTTGTCGGAAGACTGCTATTTGTTTATCGACATCAGCAACGATTTTATTTCTGAAAGAGATTATCTGCTGTTTCAATGATTGAACAAATGACAGCAACTGAATATCCGTCTTGCCTGAATGTTCAGCTGCTTTTTCAACAGGACATAAAAAAACCTCTCCAGAAAATGGAGAGGTTTTTTCATAGTACCGGATTTTTCATGAAGTTATCATCTTTTCTGAAATTCCCCATGACTTCCATCGTTTCGCTGATGCTGACAAACGCATTCGGATCGATATTTTTTATCAATGGCCGTACAAATGCCAGCTCGTGGCGGCTGATGACACTATACAGGACTTTTACTTTCGCCGCCGAATAGGCACCTTCGCCATCAACGACCGTGATGCCACGGTAAAGTTTATCGAGCAGTTCATTTTTGACTGCATCCCCTTGATTGGTCACTACCATCAAGCTAAGTTTAATGTGGCGCGTATGGACCCGGTCAATCACCAGTCCAGTGATATAGATGGAAGCCATCGTATACATCGCCAATTCCCAGGAAAATACAAATCCTGCTACAAAGACCACCGCACTGTTAAGCACAAAAACAAGAGCCCCCAGTGGGATGTCCCGTTTCCTCGACAACAAGAGGCCGATGACATCAAAGCCGCCGGTTGAGCTATAGAAACGAATGATGACCCCAATAGCTATACCTGAAATTACTCCGCCGAACACCGAAGAAAGCAAGGCATCCTCTGTCAATTTAACAACGGGAATATATAGCATCGATACAGATGTTACAACAACAGAAAACAGGCTATTGGCAATGAAGTTCTTGCCAAGCTTCATCCAGCCAAGAACCAGAATCGGAATGTTCAGGATGATCATCCAAATCCCAGCATTCAAAGGGGTTACCAAGCCAAGCATCATCGCAATGCCGGTCACTCCGCCCGCCAATACTTCATGGGGCAATAAAAACATATTAAACGCAAATCCAAGAACAATCGAAGAAACAAAAACAAGCAATAATCTCGTCCATTTATTCATAACCAAACTCCAATCTGAAGGCAACCCTTACATAATCTATTTTGTTCAACCCACAAAAAAAGGCCGTGCAGCTGCACGTCGCCTTAAGAGCATTTATTAGACTGTAATCTTTTACTTTTCAATAAAAAATACGAAAAATACGAATAAATTGTTCTTTTTTATAGTGAACCAATAGTTCATATTATAGTGGCTTCAAGGACCAAAAAGCAAGCGTTTCTTCTTTTGTTTACCGTCTTTTCACAATTAGAAAAAGGGATCCGGAATAATACATTCCTGAATCCCTTTTTATGCTATTTCGCCTTTTCCAATTTACGAATCGCTTTTTCCAGTTCCGCTTTTTCTTCCCCCATAATTTCAGGGTATTCCGGGTCTATCTGCTCCAGCGCCTTAACCATTACTTCCGAAATGATGTAACGTGAAAACCACTCATCGTCAGCTGGAAGTGCATACCAGGGCGCATATTCCGTTGATGTGTTGTTCAACAGATCTTCAAAAATTTCCTGGTAACCGTCCCAGTGCACACGCTCTTTTACGTCATTAAATGAAAACTCCCAGTTTTTTTTAGGATTTTTCATGCGCTCCAGCAAGCGTCGGCGTTGTTCATCATAAGACATATTGAAAAAGAATTTCACTACCGGAAATCCATTTTCCATCATATAGCGTTCGTAATCATTGATTTGGCGATAGCGGACATTCCAAATGTTTTCGTCGATCAATTCGTTCGGAAGCGGTGTCTCCTCCAGCAAATTATGGACTCTTGGCGCAATCACTTCTTCATAATAAGAGCGATTCAAGATGCCAATTTGCCCCCTTTCCGGCATTCCTTCCCGAAATCGCCATAAGTAATCGTGGGCAAGCTCGGTTTCAGATGGCTTTTTAAACGAGGTCGTCTTCAATCCTTGGGCCGTCAAGTTCGAAAAGATATACGTAATGGCTTCGTCTTTTCCAGCTGCATCCATCGCTTGAAGTACGACAATAATTCCTTTTTCTTCTTGAGCATGCAGCTTCATATGAAGTTCCTTCAGTTTTTTGACACTTTCAGGAATCAGTTTTTCCTTTAACTCTTTTTCACTGAAGCTATCTCCATCGGTCGTTGGATAATGGGCAAGCTTTATTTTTTTATCTTTTTGGACTAAGTATTTATCGATATCCATAATTATCCTCCTTCTTGCATTTCAATGCTACGCTGTGAGTTGATTGATCTACTTCCCCTTATACCCTGTACCGGAAGAGATCTAACAGGCAATTGAAAAACCACAATCTTCATTTGGATTGCGGTTTTTCAATTGCCTGTTCACTTTCACCCTCAACTGAAATTTGCCAATCGATGCCGAATTTATCAACCTGCATGCCATAAAATGGGCTCCAAAAAGTTTCCTGCAGCTCCATGCTGACGGTGCCACCTTCGACCAATTTGTTGAAAACAGCTCGCACTTCTTCAATTTCATCGAAAAACACAGTCACTGACACATTATTGCCTTTTTGAAATGTCGGCATCCCCATTCCTGAAGGAACATCGGATATCATCAGCGAATCCCCATTTTCCAAGTCAAACTGTTCGTTCATCACCATATCCTTCACTTTTTCTGGCATGCCTTCCAAATCCGCATCCTGCGCCTCACCGTAAGTCATAATTCCCACTAATTCCCCATCCAACACATCTGCATAAAAGTGTGCCGCTTCCTGGCCATCCCCATCAAAGTTTAAATAAGGAAACATTTTTGTAATCATCGTTGCCCTTCTTTCTGATTTTTTTCTTGGCTTGCTAAAGCTCCGCTAAATACTCCTCCAGGCGGTCATAAGTATAAGTCATCCCACCGACAGCCTGCATATCGATAACGTTCTGCAGTTCTTCCTGCGAATCGAACTTCGTTGCGGAAACAACTTTACAACCTGCCCCTTCGGTAATAAAATCCATCTTGATCAGCATCATCGGCATATCCTCGACTTCATTTTCCTGTTCATCAGAAAAAGCGTCGACATACACCAACCGGTCTGGAGGATCAATTTCCCGGTAAACGGCTTTCCCACAGGATTCCTGCCCTCTAGGCGAACGCATGCAATAATGCCAGATGCCACCGGGTTTCACTTCCATTTTGTAGACGGTCGTATCCCAACCGATCCGCAATATGGTCCGATTCGATGAACATTGAAAATACCAGCTCTTTTGGCGCATTAAACGACCTTTCCATGATCAGTTCTAATCCCTCAACTTTTGAAAAAACCTTATTTGCAGACATCGTAACTCCTCCTTGTTCTTTACTTGATCCAAGCATCTCTGGCATATAAGAAACAAAGAACAGTTTCCCCTCCTTATCCTTTTTAAAAATCCCTTTTGGTTTGCTATCCGTTTAAAACTTTATAATGATGCGTGAAGAGTCGCCTTTTGCCAAAATATCGAAGCCTTTATTGACTTCATCCAATGTGATGAAATCTGTGATCAGTTTATCGACAGGCAAGCGATTTTCCTGAAACAGGTTCATATAGCGCGGAATGTCCCGGCTTGGTACACAGCTCCCCAAATACGACCCCTTAATTGTCCGTTCTTCAGCAGTCAGCGACAAATATGGAAAGGAAAATTGATGTTCCGGATGGGGCAAGCCTGTTGTGACCGTCGTTCCACCGCGCTTGGTTACGGCATAGGCAACATCCATGGCCGGCACGACTCCCGCGGTTTCAAAGGCGTAATCCAAGCCACCTCCTGTAGCTTTTCGAATCCTTTCGACAACGTCTGGATCTTTTGAATTAAATACATCCGTGGCTCCTAATTCCTTCGCTTGTTTCAGTTTCGTTTCATTGATATCCACAGCTACAATACGGCTGGCTCCTGCAGCAATTGCCCCAAGCAACGCACTGAGCCCAACACCACCAAGACCGACTATGGCTACTGTGCTTCCAAGTTTAATACCGGCTGTATTGACTACTGCTCCGACGCCCGTAATGACTGCACAGCCAAACAGCGCCGCTTTTTCAAATGGAATGTCTTTGTTCACTTTGACGACTGAATTTCTTGAGACTACGGCATATTCCGAAAAAGCTGATACCCCCACATGGTGATTGACGGTTTCCGTTTCTGTATGGAGACGATTCCCGCCACCAAGCAAAGTTCCAGCCGTATTGGAGGCTGCCCCCGGTTCGCATAAGGCAGGACGCCCTTCCCGACAAGGACCGCATTGTCCACAGCTTAGTACGAATACGCAGGCGATGTGGTCGCCTGGTTCCAGATCAGTCACTCCTTCACCCACTTCAACAATCACACCCGCTGCCTCGTGGCCAAGAGCCATAGGAAGCGGTCGAGGCCGGCTGCCGTTCATCACCGATAAATCGGAATGGCATAAGCTCGCTGCTTTTACTTGGATCAATACCTCTCCTTTTTCCGGTGAATCCAGTTCCAATGTCTCAATTTGAATCGGCTGGCTTTCTTCGTATGGTGTTGAAGCACCGATTTCCCGTAATACCGCTGATCTCACTTGCATATTTACACCCTCTCCTCAAATCAAATTTTCAAATCAATATAATTTGATGCCGATGAACTTCATATCAGTCATTTCTTCAATGGCATATTTGACGCCTTCTTTTCCGGTGCCGCTGTTTTTCACTCCACCATAGGGGATATGGTCATAACGGCGGACCGACACTTCATTGATCCAAACACCACCTGTATCCAGCGCATCCGCCATCCGCATAGCTCGGTTAATGTCGGCTGTAAAGATGCCCGCCTGCAGACCGAAATCCGAATCATTGGCATGGTGTACTGCTTCTTCTTCCGTACTGAAAGGCATGACACTGACGATAGGCGCAAACACTTCTGCACAGACCACCTTCATGTCTGGTGTTACATCACTGACAATGGTCGGCTCCATCATCGTACCTCTCCGGTTTCCGCCGGCGGATAAGGTTGCGCCTTGTCCTAGAGCTTCTTTGACCCACGATTCTGCCCGTTCAGCTGCTTCCTGAGTGATCATCGGTCCCATATCGGTGGATTCATCCAAAGGATCGCCTATTTGGAGAGCTTTTACTTTTTTTGTCAGATTTTCGAGAAAAGCTGAATAGATCGCTTCCTGCACATAAATTCGCTGTGCGGATACGCAGGCCTGTCCGGCATACGTAAAACCGCCGATCACAATAGCATTGACCGCAACATCCAGATCCGCATCTTCAAAGATGATATTCGGAGCATTCGACCCCAGTTCCAGAGTGACTTTTTTTCGCTTGGCCATTTCGTGTATTTTCCAGCCGACAGCGCTGCTTCCGGTAAACGTCACCCGTTTGACTTTCGGATGGGTCACAAGGGTTTCTGCCAGCTCCTGTCCCGGTCCCATGACAATGTTGATGACGCCTTTTGGCAGTCCGGCTTTCTCAAAAAGCCGATACAAAAGAACAGGGGAAAGCGGTGTTTTCTCTGCCGGTTTCAAGACCACCGTATTGCCGGCCGCAATCGCTGGGGCAATCTTATGAAGCACTAAGTTCAATGGAAAGTTAAAAGGGGTGATGGCTACTACCACGCCAAGAGATACACGCTTCGACATGCCGATTTGACTTTCTCCGCCAATCGCACTGTCCAATGGAATCATTTCTCCATAGATTGATTTGGCGCCGTCTGAAGAAAACCGCAGTACCTGGACAGCACGCACCACTTCTACCCGGCTTTCCTTAATCGGTTTGCCGGCTTCCAGAGACAAGAGATGTGCAAAGTCATCTGCCTCCAGTTCCAACAGATCAGCAGTTTTCCGAAGAATTTCAGAACGTTTATGTGCCGGCATCTTCTTCATGGTCTTCACGTAGACGCGATGAGCACTGACAACCGCCTCAGCGGCATCTTCAGGTGTAGCGCATGAAATTTTTCCGATGGTTTCGTTATTATAGGGATTGAGCACGTCAATTTCGTTTCGTCCATCTTTAGGCAATTCCTTGCCATCGATAATGGAACCGAAATGGTACTTTCCGATTTCAATCATTTCGGATTCTCCTCCTTTTCAATTACAAAAACCTCTTTCGTCTTAAAGAGCTTTGCTTTTTTTTAAGACTCATCAATTAATATAGTATGCTCTTTTTAATAATTGTCAATATTCTGTCAATAAAAAGGCAATCCAATACAACAGGAACAGAACACATGCATCCTTCAGCAATTGCCTCATGCTCGGAGTAAAAAGAAAAAGCCAATGGGGCAGCCAAGACCAAAGTGCCAAAAGTGGAATTTTTGACGCAACTTGTAAATTTGTAAAAAAAGAACCTTTACGGTTATCCGTAAAGGTTCTTTTTGGTGGAGGCGGCTTAATCAGCCTGCTTGGGAATCGGTGCTATCTCATCATCTGTCATCAAAAAGTCGTGGCAGTTCATCAGCACTTCCTTGAGCCCCTCAGAAACACGCAGGGCATCGTATGCACATACCGAAATCGCTTTGGTTTGAGGCAAAAGCTTGCCAACTGCATTTTCATATTCTTTAATATCATTTGCAATAATAACTTCTTCCCGCCACTCGACATGTCCCCAGGTACGGAAGCCCAGATCCTCTTCCACAAATGGCGCTATCAAATGGGAGAAATATTCAAGAATGGTCGGCGGATGAAAATTTCCGTACCGCCAATAGAACGTAAAATTATTAACGTAGTGAATGTTCTTCCGCTGTTCGTTGGATACCAGCTCTTCTACACGCTTCAGGATTTTCGGATAAAGGCGTTCGTTCTCAACAAACAGAATCTGATCCCCATGCTTTATGCCCGCAACAATATAAGAAACAGCATTATCAATATAACGCTCCAATTCGTTAACATAATAAAATACATGTGCCCCTTCAGACGTCCTTAATGTATCTTGAATGTTTGTAATTTCTTTTTCCATGATTGATCTCCTTTTAACCAGTAGGCTGGTGGTTGGTCAGATAGCCTTATTCACTCTGCTTACTATACACAAGTAAGGGGATAAAAGATAATGCTACGCGCCCCATTCGTTCAGCAGGCTTAATGCGGCCTCATTTCATGACGCCACCTCCAGAAATCCCCAGATGCTCCCCTGCAATATTTCCAGCCGCATCAGTTAAAAGAAAAGCGATGGCATTCGCCACTTCAGACGCTGTCGAGTGACAGGCAAACCACTGCTTTTCCTGTATATAATACAAGTAGCTATTTCAACATGAGCAAGGGGTGGCGGTCTATGGAAAAATCAATTTGACAATTAAACTTAGATGATTTGCACTATTTGGAAGCCATGGAGACAGGAATAGAAGATGAATACATTCTTCGGGTATACAGCCGGATATCCAGTGGCTCCAGCCGTATGTACGGACTATTTCAGGATGGCCGGTTGGCTAGCATCGGCGGCTACACGATTTTGCCAAGCAATACATTATGCTTGGCAAAATGCGCAGTGATTTGCGCTTCCACAGAAATAATTTGTCTACCCAATTGATGCCCTATATTATGGAACAGGCCTTTATGTTTCCTGCTATTCAATGGATCGGTTGCACATGCACAGCAGCAGAGCGCATCCGCCCGTCGTGTCATGGACAAACTGGGACTTGCAGAAGTATCCACACTCTACAGTGCCATTTCGTCTGATGCTTCCTCTCTCGAAACCGGCAACGCTGTCTAATCGGAAATCGCGGCTCTCCCCCAAAAAAAGCTTGGATAGAAAGGCTGTATATCAAAACAGGAGCCGCGTTTCCTTATGAATGCTATTACACATTTCCAGCTTCTGAAGAGTTATTTGCGGATGCTAAGCTGGCACAATGGTCATTTTTCGAAAATCGTGATAAGGACCAGGTATTGATTCCGAAAAAAGACTACAAGCGGGCTCATTATTTGCATACAGTTTACCCATGGGATAACCTCATGGAGCATCCGGGATTATAGGAGACCGTTTCAACGGCGCAGCGGCGACTAAGTGAACAGGTAGGAGCCCACGCCTTGCTGTGGATGGATTTAAGCCCGGAACAGGTCAGTAAGCTGCCCGAGCACCACACCTTCGACTTACCTTCACCGTGGCTGTTATATGGCACTGGCCGTCTTATAAAGCAACTTGAGCCTACTTCTGTTTAATAGTAGAAAAGCGAGCCGCCTCTTNNAAGAGGCGGCTCGCTTTTCTATAGGTGCTCGTGGAATTCGAAAAACTTAAACGCCTTCTGTCAATGCGTTTTCACGATCGATTCTTTGCTGCTTCACTTTCAATTCTTCCATTTCAACTTCTGTTAAAAATTGAACCTTGTAGCCAACCAATGCCATAATGATTCCGATGATCGGAACTGCGTAATTGAGCACCGCATAAGGCGCATATGCAAATGGATGAACCGCTAACGTTGCCAGGATGAAGACTCCACATGTATTCCATGGAATAAACGGAGAAGTCAGGGTGCCGCCATCCTCAAGCGCACGTGAAAGGTTCTTCGAATGCAGCCCTTTATCCTGATAGGCTGTGGCATACATTCTACCCGGCAGCAGAATGGAAATATATTGTTCTGATGCCGTTGCATTGGTAAAGAAAGCAGAAACAATTGTTGCCGCAATTAAGGTGCCGGCAGACTTCGCTACCTTCAGAATCTGTTTGACGATAGCTTTCAACATGCCTGTATGTTCCAATATCCCGCCAAAAACCATCGCAAAAATGGTCAGTGAGACCGTGAACATCATCGAAGCGATGCCGCCGCGGTTAAACAAGTCATCGACCATTTCATTGTTGGAGACAATCACAAAACCGTCATGAAGTGTATTGACGGCATCTCCCATATTTCCGCCCTGTACAAAAATTTGGCACATAAAGCCAAGAAAAACGCCGATTATCAACGCAGGCAAAGCTGGCACTTTTAATCCCACCAGTACGACAATGGCTGCAGGTACAAGCAGAAGCCAAGGTGAAATAAGAAAACTACTGTCTAATGCAGACAAAATCGCCTGAATATTCCCTTCGTCGATTGCCGATCCGCCAAATTGGCGGCCAAGGAAAAAATACACTACTAAGGCAATAACCAAGCCTGGAACTGTTGTATAGAGCATATGCCGAATATGTTCGAATAAATTTGTGTCGGTAACTCCCGCTGCCAGGTTTGTCGTATCCGACAACGGCGACATTTTATCACCGAAATAAGAGCCTGATATGACCGCGCCAGCAACCATTGCCGCAGGGATTCCCATACTTATGCCAATTCCCATGCCGGCTATACCGATCGTACCCATCGTCGACCATGAACTGCCGATTGCGAGCGCAACGATTCCACAAATGATGCAGATCGTCATCAAAAACAGCGACGGCGTAATAAGCTGCAAGCCGTAAAAAATCATGGTGGCAATAATTCCGCCGCCAATCCAAGACGCAATGATCATGCCGACCACTATAATAATCAGAATAGCAGGAAGAGCAAGCCGGATTCCTTTATAGGCCCCTTCTTCAATCGTTTCCCATTTATAGCCGAGACGCCAAGCAATAAGGCCGGCCACTATGGCTCCCAAAGCTAAAGGAACATGTGGGCTGCCTTCGAATACAATGATGGTGATTGCCATTGCGGCAATCATGGTAATTAATGGGACAAGCGCCAATAAAAATGGTATTTCAATCTCTTGCTGATTTGTCTTCATTTTATGTATCCCCTTACATTTTAGTTTATTATTCAATATTACAGCAAAATTTAAAATAATCTATATATTATTTTAAAATATATAATTTGCACTTAAAAATCATCATTTCAAAAACCGCTTTGGACACGCCGGCACTGAGACTCTTGCTTAATAAACAAGAGCTTATGTTTTTCACTTTCCTATTAGTAGAATACAGACAAATTCGCAAACAGCATAAAAAGCCATCCAAAAAGGACGGCTTTCTCTACTGTATAAAAGCTGCAATCAGGTTTTCTCTCCTAGTGCACGGTAAATCTCGCTTTCGAAAAACTGGCGGCGATGATCAGCTGACCTTCTTCTGGACAAGGTGCCATTTTCAAAAACACGTTTGCATAAATAAAACGGAGCCTCGTCATTCTCTGCTACTTGCCAGTTGCCGTGGAGAGACTGCTGGCCCCCAAAATCCACCGAAAATTTTTGTCCGACAGGCAACACCGGATACTTGCATTCCGGTGTTGCTTGTTTATCGTTGGATGTTTTTTTAGATATGTCCACAATCAACACTCCCTTCTATTACTAACCGCCTTGAGTATTCCACAAACCGCTCTCTGAAATCCATTCATTCGGCATAAACCCGCCGGCATCTTTATTCTCTTAAATACCCGAATCTTAAATGGCTTCAAACTCCCAGAAGGTCGGCTCTTTTGACACTATACGGACATGATTAAATATTTCCACTTATCTTAAGAGTGGTAATCGAAAAGGATTTCTACCAGAACATCGGCTTTAAGCACTTCTTCAGCCAAACAGATTTTCCTGCCACCCAGGAAATCGGCATGGCTTTGAACGATGAAGATTTCCTGACCATTTCCATCGAACTGGCTGAACAGTTGAAAGAGCCTTATTTCGCCTTTATGGTCGCCTTGTCGAGCCATACACCTTATGAAATACCAGCAGAACTCGAGCAACTGGATTTGGCCGGATATGAGGATTCATTGCTAAAAGGCTATTACGAAACCGTTCATTATGTCGTTGGGGCTGTCGGAGAGATGATTGAAGAGTTGAAGCAGAAGGACCTGTGGGATGGTTTCCTCATCGTTTTTTATGGCGATGGCGACCGCGACCGCGGACTGACTCAGCCTGATAGCGAAATGGCGCAGGAGCTGGTTGATGAAACCAAAGTGGAATTATTTGAAGTCGATCATCAAGTACCGCTTTTCATCAAAGAACCCGATATGGAAACAGGAAGCACAGTTGACAGCATAGGCGGGCAAATAGATATTGCTCCAGCCATCTTATATGCTTGGGCAAACCTTGATCGATGACGACAGTGACCTGACTGTTTTCCGTAATGGCGCTTTCCGTTACAAGAAACTTTATTTCGAGCCCGATTTGACTGCAGCTGCTACAACACTGCTTCAGGCGAAGAGGTTGAATTCGATCAATGCAGCAAACACATTGAAGCTACAGGCGAACAGCTTCGCATATCTGATTTGATCATCGAGAAAAATGCCCTTTGTAGAATCAGCAATAGCAAAAAGTGACAAAAAACCATCTTCGTGGACAATCGAAGATGGTTTTTTGCAGAGAGCCGAGGTGCTTCAATGTCTTTTAGCAAATTTCCACTATATGATGGTTTTATAAAGAACTGAGCCGCTATTTTAAAGAAAAGGATGATGGCCATGAGAGCGCTGACAAAAACCATAGGATTGCTTGCCCTGCTCATCTTATTGAGTGCGTGCAACAGCAATTCACAGGACAGTGAAGCAAATGCCGGCCAATTGAACGATGGCAATCCGGCACCTTCTTTTGAGTTAATAGATTTGGATGGAAACCAACAGAATCTCGCCGATTATGCCGGCCAAAAAGTCTATGTGAAGTTTTGGGCATCCTGGTGTTCTATTTGTTTGTCGGGCATGGAAGAGCTGAATGCATTAGCCGCTGAAGAAACGGATTTTGCGGTGCTGACCATTGTCTCGCCCGGCTCTAATGCTGAAAAGAGCACCGAGTCATTCGCCAAATGGTTTGAAGGGTTTCCAAATGCGGAAAATATCACCGTGCTGTTGGATGAAGGCGGCACCTTCTTCGATGAATATGGCATAATCGGCTATCCGACTTCTGTCTATATCGGATCAGATGGGACACTCGTCAAAAGTCTGACAGGCCATTTCAGCAATGAAGAAATCAAAAAGAGCTTCGAGACCATCCAATAAAATAAAACAAGCCTGTTCTCATGAGTTATCGTTGTATACTCCATATCCTGTTTCCAGAACTTCCTAATACAAAATAACCACGCTCTGCCTTTAACGGCCCAGCGTGTTTTTTGTCAGTTTTTCAGGAAATCCGCTTGCACGAAGGCCGGGTTCGGGTAGCTGTAGAATCCTTCGCCAGTCTCTCTTCCAAGTTTTCCTTTGTCCAGGTATTCGGTCTTCAGCATATGCCCCAATTCCACAAACTTGGGATTGCCGTTAGCAGCTTTCGCTTGGACAATATTGTGGGCGGTGTTGATGCCGACCACATCCAAAATCGCAAAAGGACCGAGCGGTGCACCTGTTGCGATCATCCAGGTCTTGTCGACTGTTCCGACATCTGCCACTCTTTTGACCAGCAGCAGTTCTGCCGCTTGCAGGAAAAGCACCAATAAAGAGTTTAAAATATAGCCTGCCTGCTCTTTATGAAGTGGCAGTGCCACCATTCCGATGGCTTCCGCGAATTGGATCACATCGTCAAAATTCTCGTCAGCCGTTCCCGGATGCTTCATGATTTCAGCGGTGTTATTGATCCGGATCGTATTAGCAAAATGCAAAGCCAGAAATTTTTCCGGCCGTGCTGTTGCTTCTGCAAATTGGCTTGGCAGCAAGGTCGATGAATTGGTCGCAAACACTGTTTTTTCAGGAGCTGTTTTACCCAGTTCTCTATAAAAAGCCGCTTTAATGTCCACCACTTCCGGAATTGCTTCAATGACCAAATCCGCATAGGCTACAGCTTCCGCCAGATTTGTGTGAAAAGACAAGTGATCGTATGCTGCATCTACCTCTGTCTCACTGGCATTCAGGTCGTGGCGGTAGTTTTTCTTCAGCTTTGCCAGCCGCTTTTTTGAACTTGCAATGGCCTCATCGTTGATATCATAAATTGCCACATCGAATCCTTTAAATGCTGTCTGGTAGGCAATCTGGCTCCTTAATACGCCACTCCCTGCCACTGCAATATTTTTATAATCCACTATCATTTCATCCTTGTCAGGCTAGCAAATATAGTGATCTAAAGAGTTTTTCAATCCGTAAAAAAAGGCAATTTTGTCCGCACTGTTCTGTATAATGGCCCCAGTAATTTTCGCAGCGCGTGGACTGGGGGCACCGGACTCCTGCTGTGCCACTGAATCCACTCCAGTGCAACCAGGCTCAAAATCAGCCAGATGGCACCGGCAATATAGCCAGCTAGGACATCACTTGGAAAATGCGCACCGAGGTATATCCGACTGATGCCGATTGCAATGATGAGTCCGCTCAAAACGGCGACTGTCAGCCAGTGAATCCAAGGCCCCTGCCGCGTCCGAATTATCAGGTACATTACGAAACCATAGAATATCAATGATCCCATCGAATGGCCACTTGGAAAGCTGTAGCCGAGCGCATCAATTTCGGCATTGATGCTTGGGCGTTCTCTGACGTATAGATTCTTCAGCAACAGCGTTAAGAGCGAACCGCCGCCCACTGCAATTATAAAAAACAGCATGCCCCATTTGTCTTTCATTTTAAATCCCAATACGGCTAAAACACTGATTGACAGAACCGTTAAAAACCAGACTGAGCCCATTTCGGTAACGATAAACATCACATTGTCCATCGCTTGGCTCGATCCCGCTTCCATCAAGGCGATGACCGCACGATCAAACAAGCCAAATTCCTTTTCCATCACTTCTTCCGCCAACTCTGCAAACAATACAATAAACAATGCGGCAATACCTAGCCCGCCAAGCAGCAGCAAAAAAGCCAGACCGGCCATTTTTTCATTTTTCTCCATCCTATCGCTCCTATTTTCCACAGATAATATTCCTTACCCTTTCTGCTTTGAAAATATGTAAAGGAAAACAGTCTTTCCAATCCTACAATTTGTTACAAAGGCTGGCGCGTGGTATTTTTATCGTAAGACCAAGTACATCACTCAGGAGCTGATCGTTTGAAACAGTTAACTGGAAAGACAGCCATCATTACAGGAGCCAACAGCGGCATCGGATTGGAAGCCGCGAAAGTGTTTGCTGAGCAAGGGGCACAGATTATCATGGCTGTGCGCGATACAGAAAAAGGCAAGGCTGCCCGTGATGTGATTCTCAATAATGTTAAAAATGCGCTCGTGACCGTGATGAAGTTGGATTTGGCGGACCTTGCCAGCGTCCGGGCATTTGCAGACAACTTCAAGAACCAGCACGATTCACTTGACCTGCTGATCAACAATGCGGGTGTCATGACTCCACCCTATTCGAAAACAAAGGATGGATTTGAACTGCAATTCGGCAGCAATCATCTCGGCCATTTTGCGTTGACCGGCCTGCTGCTGCCTTTGCTGAAAAATACACCAGAGTCACGCGTCGTCTCCCTCAGCAGTTTGGCCCATAAAGGCGCCACTATCTATTTTGATAATCTTGACGGTGCAAAAGGCTATAAGCCGATGAAGTTTTACAGCCAAAGCAAGCTGGCAAATCTATTATTTGCGCAGGAATTGGACAAGCGCTTCAAGCAAAACGGGTTGAACAGCTTAAGCCTTGCCTGCCATCCTGGTATTTCCGCAACGAACCTATTTAAGTTTGGCAAGCGGGATGCCCCAAAGCTAATGAAAACACTCATGCATAACTTTCTGCAGCCGCCTGAAATGGGTGCTTTGCCGACCGTTTACGCGGCGACCGACTCGCGGCTCACAGGCGGCGAGTACATCGGACCCGACGGCAAAGGCCAGCGCAAAGGCTATCCAACATTGGACACACCTCATGCATCTGCCGGTGATGAAGCGGTTTCGCAGAAGCTTTGGGAAGTGTCAGAGCAGCTGACCGGTGTGAAATTTGAATTCAACAAAACAGCAACCCAATAAGAAAAGCCATTTTCAGGTCTATCCTTGAAAATGGCTTTTCTAATTCCACAAACCATTACAAGCGAGCAGCTGTATAATGCTTGTCGAGAAACTCCTCGATTACCGTCTGGTGGCTGCCGACCATCTTGTCCGGCAGCTCATCCGGAGCGAAGAACTTGAAGCTTAAGGATTCTTTTTTATCGACGATCAGCTCGCCACGGTATTCGTTGGAATAATAGGCGACCGTCACAACGTAGAACTCATCGCCATTTTCCGCCACCACGAAATGCTGCGGCCCGGAGTAGACATTGATCAGGTGCAGCCCATCAACCCTTAGCCCCGTCTCTTCCATGACTTCCCGTTTTGCTGTATCTTCCGTGGATTCCCCAAGCTCCATGAGTCCGCCTGGAAGGCCCCACAAATCTTTCGGGAATTTCCGCTCCTCCAGCAGCAAGCGGCCTCCTTTATCCACAATTACGACCACTGCCCCGACAAATATCAATGGCCGGTGACCGACCACTGCCCGCAGTTCTTCTATATAGCCCATTTGGCCAACCTCCCTTATCTTTAGTATTGAATCCTAACCGCGCATCCTGTTCCTGAATCCCCGTACCACAATTTCGAATATAACTGCTGCAAAAGCAATCACCCACAGCATGTGCGAACGGAAGCAGGTAAGCGAGCTTTGGGAAAGTACCGCCCATCACATCCAATTCAAACCAGGTACCGCTTAACCAGGTCGTGATGTTGACGAAAATCGCAAAAATCGCCATCGCGATGCTTAAGCGGGGCTCCAATCCTCCTGACAAAGTCCTCCCCTTGCTTATCGTCCGATCTGCCAAAGCAAACTTGTCCATCAACCGGTCCATTTTTTGCTATGCTTCTTTTTATCGTATCGTCGCCATAAATCCTGTCAATTTTTCTTTACAGAAAAATTGCATGCTACCGTGGTTTCCTAAGGGGAAATATTCAACTCGTTCTTTACAGTCTGCGGATTTTCAGCAATGCTGCCGCCCAGCATAATCGCGTCCCCACTCGTCGGTTTCACCAGGCAGCTCAGTAATTTGATGGTCGTGATTTTTCCCGCTCCATTTTCATCCACTAGTGCAAAAATCTCGCCTTGCCCGATTGTCAGCGAAAGATGATCTACGGCAATCCGATCCTTGAATGTTTTGGTCAACTCTTTAATCGAACTATCCGTGGATGCGCTATTGCTTCCTTTTTTCCATTCTACCGCTCAGCGCAGCTAATGAAAAATAAAGCGATAGTTGCTGAAAAGGTATTGGAAACTTAAAAAACAGATAAAAAAATTCAAAACATTTTAAAGTGGATATAAAGAAATCCACGACCCATCAAGCGTTAAAAGTCGACGTGGTACTGAACAAAGAAAATCTGAAAACCTCCCCCAAGCGAAAAAATCATTGATGTTAAAGTGACTTGCAGCGAGCGGAAAAAACATCATTAAGCACAAACAGAAAAATGTGTACCATCAGACAATTGATGAAACACATTTTTTATTGTCGAAATTTCCAAATGAACAACAGAACCGATAAAATAACCTTTAGAGATTCCAGTAAGACCGGAATAATTGAAATGAAGGAAGTGATCTTTTGCTTACAGGAAAAACGGCCATCATCACAGGTGGCAACAGCGGCATCGGCTTTGAAACTGCAAAGGGCCTGGTGGCATTGGGCACGCGGGTCATTCTTGCTGTCCGCAATACCGAAAAAGGAGCCGCCGCACGTGCTGCGTTATTGAAGCTCCATCCTTCTGCGCAAATCGATGTCATGAAACTTGATCTGGCTGATCTTGAAACGATCCGTTCGTTTGCCGGAGAGTTCAGAAAATCCTGCGATAAAGTCGATCTATTGATTAATAACGCCGGCATTATGACACCCCCTTATACAAAAACGAAAGACGGCTTTGAAATGCAGTTCGGCAGTAATCACCTTGGGCATTTTGCATTGACCGGCCTGCTGCTGCCTCTGCTGACAAACACTCCAGGTTCACGTGTCGTGACCGTCAGCAGCCGGGCGCACAGCCGCGGCTCTATCGACTTTGCCAATCTTGATGGGACAAAAGGCTACCAGGCAAAAAAAGTCTATAACCAAAGCAAGCTCGCCAATCTGTATTTTGCATTGGAACTCGACAAGCGCTTGAAAAAACACGATCTTCAGACGATCAGTGTGGCCTGTCACCCTGGGGTTTCTGCCACCAATATCCTGAAGTTCGGCAGATGGGAAATCCCACTCGTATTCAAAAGCATCGCCAACCTTTTTCTTCAGCCGCCCGACATGGGGGCTTTATCGGTAATTTATGCAGCGACCAAACCTGGCCTGACGGGCGGTGAATACATCGGTCCCGTCACCCAGTTTCAGCGGAGAGGCTATCCGGCCCTAGGAACACCCCACGCCAATGCGACCGATCAGGAAGTTTCCCGAAGGCTTTGGGACGTATCAGAAAAGCTGACAGCTGTTGCCTATCCGTTTAAACACCCTGTGGAAGGGGTGGCCAGCCCTGATGCCGAACATTTCTGTTGAAAACAGCTTGCTGTCCATAAACCCGCCCAAAGAATTTCTATGCTCAGACATATTGTCCACTCCCCAGGGAATACCTAAAGGAGAGCGTACGATTTGTAGTGTATACAACAATTTTTCATTATAATGGAGGAATTTATAGCATGAGCAAAAAAAGTATCATTGTCGGCGGCGTCGAATTAGAATGGGACTTGGAAACAGGAGAAGCTCTTTTTGAAGGCAGAGATGTCGTTCTCTTTTGGACAAGCGCCATGGAAACTTTCTTCGATACGATTAAAGACATTTCAGGAAGTGAAGCGACACAGCTTGTATTGGAAACAACCGGATTTCGCCAAGGGGTCATTGTTGGGGAAGGGTTCAAAGACATGAAGCAAATTGATAACTCTAACGCGGTCGAGTGGATTTCCAATACATATGCTCCTGCCGGTTGGGGGAAAGTTGAAATTGTCGAAATGGATACTGAAACACACACCTTTACGATGCATATCCAGAACGACTGGGAATATAAAATGAACCTGTTGAAAAACAAGGATGCAGAAGGCATATTTGTACCTTCTCATTACGCCGGCGTATTGACAGGTTTATTCGGCATCAATTTCTGGTACAAAATCATTCAGTATCAAAACGAAAGCATCCCCTTCAGCATCGTTGAGTATTTCCCTTCTGAAGTGACGGTCCAGCAAAATATCCATGAGCTTTCCAGAAAACAGGAAGCCGACCAAATCCGAAAGTTGGAAACCTTAGTGGATGAGCATACGAAATCCCTGCAGAATTTAGTGAAGGAACTTTCCTCTCCAATCATTCCTGTGCTCGAGGGCATTATCGTGGTCCCGATGATCGGTACCTATGACGAACAGCGGACAGAGGATTTGATTTTTAAAACCTTGAGCGAACTTCCGAAACATAAAGCCAAATATCTGCTCGTTGATTTGACCGGGCTGAATCGCCATATCACGGAACATACAGCTTCTTTGATCGATAAGTTGGGCGCTTCCGCAAGGCTTCTGGGAACAGAAGTTATTCTGGTCGGCATCTCACCTGAACTGGCCATTATCATTGCCCAATCCCAGAACAGCTTGAAGACTTTCGAATCTCTGCAAAGCCTGCAGCATGGGATTTACTATGCTCTTGGCCGCAGTGGCCGGAAAATTGTTTGATGCACCCTATCGGATTGCCTGTCAAAGCCCTGCCTCTTTGGAGACATTTTCTCCGTAAAAGAATATAATAGTTTCTGTCTGTTTATTTCTGCAGACAGGATAGCCATTGGATAGATCAATGGTTAATGGAGGAGATCACTTGAACGCAAAAGCTTTTTCACTGGCATTATTTTCTGTGTTAATATGGGGCTCTTCATTTGCGGCCATTCGTGTCGGCCTGCAGGGCGGCTATGACGCCGGACAGAATGTGCTCGTCCGCTTTCTGATTGCCTCAGCCTTGTTCTTCATTTTCGCTTTATGGCCAGGAACGAAATTTCATCTTCCCCAAAAAGGCGACATCATCCGGATTCTTGTACTGGGCTGGATCGGCATCAGTGTTTACCATATCTTCGTCACCTTTGGCATGGAGACGATTTCTGCCGGCACCGCCGGCATGCTGGTCGGTTCTGGACCGATCTTTACGGCGTTGATCGCCGCGTTCATCTTGAAGGAACGGCTGACCGGCCTTGGCTGGATCGGTCTGGGCATCGGATTTATCGGCATTTTGTTTATCGCTTTCGGGTCAGCAGGCGCTTCTCTTACACTGACAAATGGTGCCTTGCTCGTATTGATTGCCGCATTTGCATCAGCCATTTTCTTTGTTTTCCAGAAGCCGCTGCTGACGCGCTACTCCGCAATTGAACTGACTGCCTACTTTACATGGGCTGGTACCTTGCCGTTTCTCATTTTTTCACCCGGGCTGTTGTCTGCCATGCAGGAAACCACTTTGGAAGCTCATTTCGCTACACTGTACGTTGGGGTGTTTCCAGCGGCAATCGCTTATGTGACATGGGCAACTGCCCTATCACTCGCCAATGCCAGCTCTGTCTCGAGCCTGATTTACCTGGAACCAGCAGTGGCGATCCTCGTTGCCTGGATGTGGCTGCACGAACTGCCGACTCCCCTGTCGCTTATCGGTGGCGTCATCGCAATCGGCGGCGTTATGATTGTCAACCTGATGGGCAGAAAACGCCGGGTACTTTCCGGAAAAACCGCAGAATCTTCGTTATAAAATCAAAAACAGCGTCACCTGAAAAAAATCCAGGTGACGCTCAGCTTGTTGAAAAAGTCTTCATACTCTATTTCACTCTAAGCGGACGCATTCCGCTACATTCAAAGAAGAAAGAGTCTATAAAGTGGTTTGCAGAAGCGTCCGCTCGACTCCTGCGGGAAAGCGAGACGGCCGAGACCCCGCGGGAAGCAAAGCGAACGAGGAGGCTTGGACGCGAGCCCGCGGAAAGCGAGCGGTAAGCTTCGGAAAACTACGGCTTGTTAGAAGTTTCTCGACAGCCTGAGCGTCACCTGGAAAAAATCCGGGTGACGCTGTTTTTAATTGATGGATTACTCTTCGACCTGGAACCAGCCCGGTGCATTGGTGACCATATTCCATAGGTTTTCCGGGACATCAAGCTGTTCTTTTTTGCTCAAATGGATCGCCTGGAAAATTTCCTCATCGCGGCTCTTTTTAACTTTCGCCAGCCAGTCAGGATCCATGATCAATGCGTGGCCAAGCGATACCAGCGGTGTAACCTCCAACGCTTGCTTTACTTGTTCAAGTGTCTGCAGCCCGCCTACTCCAATCACTGGCACTCGGCTGCCTATATGCTGCTGGATCATTTCTACACGTGACCGGCTGTCTTCCTCTCGGATCGATCCGGCAAAAAATCTGCCGACGGATGCATGGATATAGTCGATGCCCCGGTCAGCGATGGCAGTCAAAAACTCCAGTGTATCGTTCATCGTGATGCCCGGTTCTTCCCGCTCTTCAGGGCTGATGCGATAGCCGACCACAAAAGGCTTTTCAGCATGCTTGGCGACCGCTTCCTGAATCGACTCGATCACTGCCAACGGAAACGCCATGCGCGCAGTGACGTCGCCTCCCCATTTATCGGTGCGGACATTGGAATGCGGAGAGAAAAATTGCTGGATCAAATACGTATTGGCACCGTGGATTTCCACACCGTCAAAGCCCGCCTCGATGGCACGCCTTGCCGCTTCCCCGAACGCCGTAATCGTTCTCTCGATTTCTTCAGGCGTCATTTCACGCGGTGTCGCTGCATTGGGGCGTAGAGCCGGAACAGTGCTCGCAGAGACTGGCTGTTCGCCTTTCAGCAGCTCTTCAGTGGACATCCGTCCTGCATGGTAAAGCTGCAGAATCGCTTTGGCACCGCCTTCTTGGATTGACGCGGCCAACCGCGTTAAGCTGTCGATCCGCTCATCGCTGTCTGCACCAAAGGGATTGGAAAATCCTACACCGAGAGGCTCGACATGTGCACAGGCTGTAACAACAGCACCCAACCCGCTTTGGGCACGACGCTTGTAATAAACTAGTTCTTCTTCCGTGACATCGCCATTGGAATCTGAAGACGAAGTCGTCATTGGAGCCATCAGGATGCGGTTTTTAACGGTCAGCCCGGATTTGAACGTAAATGGCTCGAATATATTTTGTGTTGTAATGGTCATGTGAATTCCCCCTTGACTATTCTTTTACCCCTCCGAAGGTGCCTGCAAGCCTAACGCCTTCATTATTCCATGGTAGGACACCAGAACAAAAAGAGCTGGATATGCTTAACTCTGCTGTAAATTCAGCCTTTTGGCTAAACTGCCAAGAGCCTTTCAGCCGTATTCGCTGTTCACCGAATTTCCTGCCAGTCCACCACCTGAAACAAACCACCTCCAATTGTGGATGCAGTCTCACAATGAAAGGTGGTTCATTCAGCTGCTTATTGTTTGGTTTTCATATATTCATAATAACCTTGTTTGAAAAAACCGTACCACTCGTCGATTTCAGGCTGTGGTGCTGCATTTAATGCCTCAAGCACTCTTTTTCCGAATTCCAGAAATGCCGAACCGTTGGCAGTGATGATTTGTCCGCTCCGTACTGCTTGTTGATGGAGATAGCCAGCTTCATTGCTATAGCTGTCACCCGCTGTTTCTGCCAGGTCTTCGAGTTGGTTGCTGGTATGCGGAATGTCATTTAATAGGCCGTTTGTTCCCAGGAACACCGTCGCATCGCAAATCGCACCAAGTAGAGCTTCTTTTTCGATGGCTTTGTCGACAAGCTCCATGACCCTTTTGCTGTCTTCTTGTCGCCAGGAATTGCCGCCGATCAGAATCAAACCCGCAAAATCCTCCGGTACATCATCCAACCCGTAATCCGGCAGCACCGTAAAGCCGCCAATCGATTTGATCGGGTCCTTCGTCAATGACACCGTCTTGACATCAAATTGTTGCCCTTGCCCTTCCGGCTCTTCGTTTAGCGCTGCCGCCAATGAGCCAGCTTCCCAATCCGCATACTCATCCAAAAGCACAAAGAGAACTTTCTTGTTGCTCATGCCCTTCTCTCCTTTCGTTTGAATATTCACTTTCTTGTTAATTGGATTATAGCACACGCAAATCACTCAAACAGCTGAGACATGATCACCGGCTCAAGAGGGTATAATAAAAGTAAATCCTAACTGAAAAAAGGAGAATCCACAATGAACAAAAAAGAACTAACCCATACCGGTTGGCAGCTGGACGACAGCTACTCACGCCTGCCTGAAATTTTTTACAGCAAGTTCACCGTCAATCCAGTGCGCTCACCTAAGCTGGTGATCCTAAACGAAGCATTGGCAGAAACACTCGGACTGGATTCTGTCGAATTGGCAGGCGAAGAAGGCGTTGCCATCCTTGCCGGAAACCGGGTCCCTGATGGCAGCATACCGCTTGCCCAAGCTTATGCCGGACATCAATTCGGCAATTTCACGATGCTCGGCGACGGCCGTGCCTTATTGCTCGGTGAACAGCTGACGCCTGCCGGCAAGCGGCTGGATATCCAATTGAAAGGCTCCGGCAAA
The DNA here is from genome assembly GCF_018613575.1 of Planococcus sp. ISL-110. GTDB lineage: Bacteria > Bacillota > Bacilli > Bacillales_A > Planococcaceae > Planococcus. Next base: position 57,648 of record NZ_JAGGPX010000006.1, on the reverse strand, counting down.
ACGCCTTATTCACGCGGCGGCGATGGCCGTGCAGCGCTTCGGCCCATGCTTCGCGAATACCTCATCAGTGAAGCGATGCACGGACTTGGTATCCCGACTACCCGCAGCCTCGCTGTTGTTGAAACTGGTGAAAAGGTCCGCCGTGAAACTGCGCTTCCGGGTGCCGTCATGGCTCGCGTTGCCGACAGCCATTTACGTGTCGGCACGTTCCAGTACGCAGCGCGTTTCGGAACGAAAGAAGATTTAAAAGCATTGGCTGACTATGCCTTGGAACGCCATTTCCCACATGTCCAAAACGCTTCAAATCGTTACCTGGAACTGTTTCAGGAAGTCGTCAAGCGGCAGGCCGCATTGATTGCGAAATGGCAGTTGGCCGGTTTTATTCACGGTGTCATGAATACTGACAACATGGCCATCAGTGGCGAGACGATCGACTACGGACCTTGCGCATTCATGGACAGCTTTGACCCGAAGACGGTGTTCAGCTCGATTGACGCTCAGGGCCGCTACGCTTATGGCAATCAACCGATGATCGCCGGCTGGAATCTGGCACGCTTTGCCGAAAGCCTGCTGTCTTTGTTGCACGATATACCAGAAAAAGCGGTCAGCATGGCACAAGAAGAGCTCACTAAATATATCGAGCAGTTCCAAAGCCACTGGCTTGCCGGCATGCGCAAAAAACTTGGGCTTTTTAATGAAGAAGCCGAAGATTTGGCGTTAGCAGAAGAGCTGTTGAATCTGATGCATGCGCACACGGCCGATTACACCAATACATTCCGGGCGCTGACCTTCAATAAGCTGCATGGCGGCGAACTATTCGATGCATCGGAATTCCAGGAATGGCATAGCTCCTGGCAGTCACGTCTGCAGCGTCAGGAACAATCGCCGGAAGAGAGCCATCAATTGATGCGCGACAGCAATCCGGCAGTCATCCCCCGCAACCATCGGGTGGAGGAAGCCCTGGCAGCGGCTGAATTCCAAGGAGATTACAGTGTCCTGCACCGGCTGCTCGCAGTCTTGGCCAATCCCTATGCCCATTCACCCGAACAAGAAGCCTATACAGAACCGTCAAGCGGACCGTACAAGACTTTTTGCGGGACATGAATGATAACAGCTTGAATTGGTTGGTTATTTATTAAGAGTTGAATACTCCTCAGAAGAAAGAGCGAGAGGCGGCGATTCCTGCCGCATAAGCCCGCGGAAACTGCTGTCCAGATCATCGCAGAACTTGGTGACATCCGCCGGTTTCAGAATGCCAAGCAACTTAACGCGTATATCGGCATCGACATCCGTCGGACAAACTCCAGTATCAGGACAAAATCAATAAACGGGGGAACAAGCGGCTGCGGACCATGATTTCCCTCCGCAAAAAAACGCACAACACCATTGTCGACCATTACGACCAATTAAAAAAGCAACCCAATGGAAAGCCCCATCAGGTTGCAGTGATCGCCTGTGTGAATAAGTTCGTGAAAGTTGCATTTCACCTTATTCGCCACGGGCTTCTTTACCAGTACGAATCTGGCAAGGCTTCGTAAACACAATTCCCTTTCACTATAGCACAGACAACCTGGTGAAAAAAACAGGAATCGCCAGGTTTTTTTGGCATGCCCTTTTTGGCACGATCAGATAGCTTGTAGTGCAGGTGCATGACTCCTGCGAGCCCGCGGAAAGCGTCCGCCTAGAGCGATTTCTTCTACCCTAAAAATTTAAACAGCTATTCTTGTCGTGAAACATATCCAAAATCATCTCAATCAGGAAAAAAATTCTTTTTGTAGTTTCTCTTTTATATTGTTACAATATTCAGTGAAAGAGTTTCTTTGCAGTAAATTTTTTAAGCTGAAGGAATTACCTGTCAAAAAATTTATCTAAGGAGCTGGGACGATGAATCAGGAACAAATGGAATTCGTAAAGAACGGAAAAGGTTTTATCGCTGCGCTTGACCAAAGCGGTGGCAGCACACCAAAAGCATTGGCGCTTTACGGCGTATCGGAAGACCAATACTCAACAGAAGAAGAAATGTATGACTTGATCCACGAAATGCGGACTCGTGTCATGACGGCCCCTTCTTTCAATTCCGATTCGATTATCGGCGCAATCCTTTTCGAACAAACGATGGACCGCAAAGTGGAAGGGCATTATACGCCTGACTACTTATGGCAGAAAAAAGGGGTCGTGCCTTTCCTGAAAGTCGACAAAGGGCTTGCAGATGAAGAACATGGCGTTCAGGTCATGAAGTTGATTTCAGACTTGGACAGCGTGCTGAAGCGCGCCAATGAACGCAATATCTTCGGGACGAAAATGCGTTCTGTGATCAAGGAAGCCAATCCTGAAGGCATCAAAAAAGTGGTCGAGCAGCAATTTGAAATCGGCAAGCAGATTCTTGCAGCCGGCCTGGTTCCGATTCTGGAACCCGAAGTAGACATCAACAGCAAAGACAAAGAGCAATCCGAAAAAATCCTTAAAGAGGAAATGCTGAAGCATTTGGATCAGTTGAGTGAAGATCAGAACGTCATGATCAAAATCACCATTCCGGCAGTCGATAATTACTACAAGGAATTGATCGACCATCCGCGTGTAGTTCGTGTAGTCGCGCTTTCCGGCGGCTATAAGCGAGAGGACGCCAACCAAAAATTGGCGGCCAACGAAGGACTGATCGCCAGCTTCTCCCGTGCACTATCCGAAGGCGTCAGCGCGAGCCAATCGGATGAAGAATTCAACGCCATGCTGGAAAATTCCATCAAAGGCATTTACGAAGCTTCCATTACGTGAAAATATAAAAATATGCCCCGCAGCCTTAATTGGCGGCGGGGCATATTTTTATATGGAAAGCTTAATACCGGCTCTCCGGAATTTTTCGGAACCACTCGAATTCACTGATATGCAGTTCACGCAATTGATATTTCATGATTTTTCCGGAGGAGTTTCGCGGCAAAGAATCAGCAATCATATATTTCCGCGGAATTTTATAGCCTGGCAGATGCTCCAGGAAATAATCCATCAATTGTTCTTCATCAATGGTCTCTCCGTCTTTCGGGACAATGATTACACCGACGATTTCTCCCCATTCCTCTTCCGGTATACCGACCGTCGCAGCTTCAGCAACTTGTGGATGGCCATTGATGATCTGTTCCACTTCAATCGCATAAATATTTTCTCCGGCTGAAATGATGCGATCTGCTTTACGGTCCACAAGCGAGATAAATCCATCTTCGTCGATTGTCGCTAAATCTCCAGTCAACAGCCAGCCGTTTCGGAAAGCTTCTTCCGTTTCCTCTGGTTTGTTGTAATATTCCTTCATGACCAAATCGCCTTTGATGACAAACTCTCCGATGGTGCCAGGCCGGACATCCAAAAATTCCTCATCTACCACCCGCACTTCCGTGAAATACATCGGCTTTCCGCCTGAGCCCAATTTATTTTCGTGCTGCTCCGGCAATAGGAAGACACCGCCCGGACCACCCTCAGTCAGCAGGCAAAGGTTGTAGAATTGCTGATGGCCGAAAAAGTCCATGGCCTTTCTGACAAGATTCGGATCGATTGGATCGGCACCGTACATGCATTTAGTGACAGAAGACAAATCGGTTTCATCTGCATTCGGCACCTGCAGCAAGGCGCTGTACATATCCGGCAACCCGAAGAAAACCGTAACCTGGAATTCATTGATGGCCTGGATCGCTTTTTCCGGATGGAAGTCACGCAAGATGACATTCGATGTTCCGAGCAGAATGCCGGTCACCAGAAACAGGTTTAATTGAACAGAGTGGAAAAGTGGCACTGCATGCAGAAGGCGGTCTTTGGCACCGATTTCGACTCCAAAAACAAAAGAAGTACTGACGTTTGCAAGACGCTGGTGATCGAATACTGCACCCTTCGGTTTTCCTGTGGTGCCGGAAGTATACAGGATTTCAGCATCATCGGTGCTCAACACCTCTACTGATGGCTCCAGCGCATTTTCACTCAATACGCTTTCCCAGCTGAGATATTCGGCGTTGTCAGGGGCTGGATGGACAATGACCTGCTCAAGCGAAGCTGCCTGTTTTATCGCTTCGGCAATCACACGCTCGAATTCTGTATCGCAAAAGATGAACTTGCTTTCGGATTGGCCGAAAATATAGCCGCTTTCATCCGGACTCAGCTGACAGTTGACCGGTACCGCTACACCACCGGCCTTCAGCACTGCAAAAAATGCCAAGGCGTAATAATCCGAGTTTTTCATAAAAAGCGAAACCTTATCGCCTTTTTGCAGTCCTGTTTCGACAAGTCCATTTGCCAACCGGTTTACTTCTTCATTCAACTCCTGATATGAATACGTTCGTTCATCGCAGGTGATCGCCATCTTATCCGAAAAGCGTTTTGCGTTCTGTCTGAGTGATGCCGTAATGTTCATTTTCATCTCCTCCTTTTGTGTGGTCAATTGGTTGCGCAGCTATCCTCCTATTTTAGAAACTTCACGAGCCAAAAAAGAAGGCCATTAGAAATTTCCATATTCCCTTTAATAGTATGTTTAACTTTACAGTATTCTGAAAATATAGTCAATTTGTCGTGTGTACTATTTATGCTTAACAGCAATAAACGTCAAAACCGCGCTCCATCTTAACTTCGATGGGCGCGGTTCAAGATATTTTTATTTGATTGCTCTCAGTGAAATCTTCTGCACTATGTATAGAATCATACGGATGTCCTTTTTCAGCCTCTGCGATGCAAAGGCTGAAAACAAGTAGCTTTACTCCCCGTTCTTAGCCGCTGGGATGTTGACGCCTGCCACCTGCCCGAGCAATTCCACACCTTTGACAATCTCTTCTTCATTAGCGTAGCTGAATGACAGCCGGAGGTATTCGAGTCCTTCCTCCTGATCCAAGAAAAAGTATTTGCCGGGTACAAACGAAACACCTGCGGCCAATGCTTCCGGAAGCAATTTCGACGTATCGACACCTGGAATTTTGACCCAAACGAAATACCCACCTTTTGGCACGAACCATGAAACCGCAGGCGGCAGGAATTCTTCCAACGCCGACAACATAGATGTGCATTTAGACTCATAAGCGCCTGTAAGGAATTTCAGGTGCTCATCAAAATCAGTGGCTTCAAGAAACGATGCCATAGTTGCCTGGTCAAACGGATGGCTCAGGTCTTTCTTGAACCAATTTAATGGATCGATTATTTGGCTGTCCGCCACCACCCAGCCGATTCTCATGCCGGGAGCCACCACTTTTGATAATGACCCTGCATAAAGCACGCGGTTATTGGCGTCCATTGCTTTCAGCAGGCGCGGACTGTCGTGAAAGCCAAGTTCGCCATATGCGTCGTCTTCCAAAATAAGAAAATCATATTGCTCTGCAAGTTCCAGCACATGCTGTCGGCGTTCGGCCGACAAGGTGGTGCCGGTCGGATTCTGATAGGTCGGAATAGTATACAGCAATCGCGGAAGCGGCTGCCCTTTTTCTTTGCGTTCTGCCAGCATATCCGCCAACAGTTCTGTCTGCAGCCCATTTTCATCGATTGGAATGGTCATGTAATGCTCTGTGTAGTTTTGGAAAATTTCCAGCGCTTCCATATAGGTTGGTGATTCAACAGCGACTACTGCTTCGTCGTCCAATAGAACACGGGCAATCAAGTCAATCGCCTGGCAGGCACCGGAAGTCACCAGCAGTTCGTCATCAGATGCCTGCACACCGCGCCGTGCCATCCGTTCCCGGAGAAAGCCCTTTAGCTGTGGAACGCGTGGACTGCCGAGATAATGAAGCGGCAAGTCCCGTTCTTCATCCAGCAACCGGGCTACTGCTCTTTTTATTTCTTCAGAGGGGACCAAGGCCGGCGCCGGGTAGCCTGAACTGAGGCGCAGACAGCCGGGAGGCAAAGTGGAAAGCCACTGGCCAGGCGGGTCGTTTTTAAAAGCCATTTCAATGTCTTTCGAAAAATGGAAATCTGTTTTCATGTAGATCTTTCCCCTTTCTTCTAGCTGGTGGAATAATGTGAAATCTCTTAGTCTTTATTCTACAGGGTGTGGCCTTCAATGTGTAGGCTGTTGTCAAAATCCTTCCTGATTGCATGCCTCTTGAAATTGGAACTGTAACTTTTCGGGTGCCTCAACGTTCTTATGCTAAAGCGATTCACATATCTCTTTACACGAGGAGGCATATCCATGAAAAATAAATTTTGGCTGGGCGCCTTTTTAATCTTTTTGGCTGCCCTGCTTCTCACAGCTTGCGGAACCCAACAAAGAGACGATGCCGAAAACCAGCCTGAAGAGCCGGAGACAGAAGAAAATGGTACAGCGGATGAATCCACAGGAGACAGCACAGAAGGTGAAATGGAACCTGATATCGAGCATGTAAATGACGATGTCTATCGCTACACCTTAGTGAATCAGACAGGAGAACCGCATACATTCGAATTTACCAGCAGCCAGCGCTACGATTTTTCCCTGGCAAATGAAAGCGGAGAAGAGGTTTTCCTCTTCTCATCCGTCAGCGTCTACCTGCAGGTTTTAGGTGAAGAAACCCTGGATCAAGGGGACAAGCTGAGTTACGAATTTGAAATTCCACAGCTTGAACTGGAACCCGGCACCTACGAACTGACCGCCTGGCTAACACCAAGACAAGGCGGAACCTACGAAGTGACGACTGAGCACGTCGTGGAATGAAAATAGGCTGCTCCACAGAAAAAAGCATTCCGGCAAGCCCTATTTGGGTAACCGGAATGCTTTTCTTCGATTTCTCCCGCAGCTACTTACTTAGTTTTCGCTTTGCCGGTTTTAACCGGTTCGGCCACGCGGACTGCATCGTAAATTGAGTTGGCCAATAAACGATACGAATGCTCCGTATGAGCACGGAAAGCCAGGTCATTGGCAAACAGCGTGTACGTAGTGTCGTTGCTGTCTACTGTAAATGCCATTGTTTGAGCTCTGGCTTTTTCGTAGCCAGGCCACCAGCCTGCAAGATAGAAATCATCGCTGTCCTGGAAACTCGCCAATACTTCTGCGCTTTCTGGAAGACTTGACATCCATGAACCGGTCGTTACATACAGGTTTTCCTGCTGTTCGTAGCCAGCCGTCAATGGATGTTGAGCGACTGTTGCTTTGACGAGGCCTTCATGCCTTGCGCCAGTGTTGCCAAACGCAAACCCTGGAAGCACGCCACTCTTACTGACAGCGTTCAGTGCCGGTGCCCCTATTCCAACAAAGGTTTTTCCGGTTGCCTGCTGGGCATTGAAGGAATTTGTATCACTGACAATAACATCCGCATCTGCCGGCTCTACCAATTCAAAACCAAGCTGGCGCAAAGAGAAGTTGAGTTGAGCAGATCCTGTAGCAGCGACTTCCGGCTGCTCCAGAACTTCAACTGCAGCATTTTTGCCATTGCCAAAAGAGTGGGCTTCAAAATAATAATCATCTGCATATGCGCGCAAATCATTAGTGGCTACTACATAATCGCCAGCTTCTGCTTGTTCGCCGCTGTCGTCGGTCAGCACTTCGACCGTTTTGCCTTCAGCCAGCAAGGCGTTAACGACACGGACAGCATCATTGGTTGAGTTTTTTAGAATCTGTTTTGGTGGGTTTCCTTGAATAGAGCTTGTCGGAATGACCACTTCGGATACTTTTTTCGTATTGCCTTCAAATGCCCCTGCCTCACGAATTTCTGTGAGGTCGAAGCCTCTTAAATCAGGGAAATTGACGACGATCGGATCATACATCGCATCCCAATCCGAAACATTGTCCCCCTGATAAAGCATCGCATTCGCCAAGCCGCGTTTTGCCTGATGCATCGGTACGACAAAAGTGCCTTTCGCATACTTTACGCCATCGATGGTCGATGGCTTGACTGTCTGCTCGACTTTAACACCATTGCGGATCAGGTAATCTGCCATCTTATAGGCTTCAAGCACGTTTTTCTGTGTTTTTGACTCTGCCGGGATCACGTAATAATCCGGGAAGAAGTTTTCATTGCCATCACGGACGCGGCCAATCGCTTCACCCGAAGCGTTAACCAAATGCTCATCGACAGCACGGTTATCTTCACCATTGACTCCGCGTTTGAAAATCTCCAGCTGTTCTTTGTAAAGTTCATCTTTATTTTCGTGAACGTATTTTGCCGCACCCAGCCCGCTTCCCACCAATGCATTATAGGAATCCTGGCTAAGCGTCGGTACTTCGATCGTGTGGCTGAGCGCCCCATGGAGCATCCCATACATCGCCGTATAGGCCGGTGTCATATCATCCCACCCAGAACCATAACCTTCTTTGGCAATGAAGTAAGAAGTCAAATCTGAATTGGCGATTCCAGCATTCCCCAAAGCATGTGCCTGCTCCATCATATTTCCGATCAACAAGTCATATTCGAAATTCGGGTTATGCGGAGGTGTCGCTGGTTCAATCAAAAATCCATCGACATAGCCATGGAAATCCACAAAAGACAGCGGTGTCCATTGCGATACCACTTCATTCACTTGCTGTGTTTCAACTTGTGTTTGGTAGGCATTATCACGATTCAAATCAAAGCCTTCGCCGTTTGCACGGGTATTGGCGACTCTGCCGTCCGGGTTGCTTGTGAACATATACAAGAAAATCGCATCATCAAGAACATCATCCACATTTAAGGTTTCTTCAACTTCCTCTGTACCTTCGACATTATTGAAGGTGATTTCTTCTTCCAACGCAAATTTCTCCAGTAATTCAACTTGAACATCTACGCCTTCCACTTCATCCGGATGAATATTATTGAACCAGATGGGTACCTGATAATCTTCCAGTTCTCCAGCCTCCAGCTTTTCAATGAGACTTCCCGGATCATCAAGGGCCGTTGGCAAGGTTTCATTCAGGTATGTATCGACTGCCTCTTCGTCTCTCGCCAGGATGACAAAATGGATATCATGCCCATTGGAGGATTCACCCACTTTTTGGTATTCAAGGTAACGGTCATTGTCTTCATCATCTTCAGCCGCTTCAAAAATTTGATCAATTGCCGGCTTTAACTCATCGTATACTTTAAATTCGTCGTACACATTCCACTCAACAACTGCAGCCGCTTTTTGGCCACTTTCCGAATCAATGACAGCCAGCTCATAGTCACCGATAAATTGCTGGTATTGGGTGCGGATTGTGCGATTCGATAAATCCCCCGTTCCATATGGCAAACCGAATTCCAAAGTTGCCTGGATCTCGGTCGTACCTTCGATAAATTCAGGACCTTTAACGACTTTAATAAATGGGTCTCCATCGTAATTAGTGCCCGAAGTCCAGGTTTGCCAGTCAGATAATGGTTTGCCTCCAAACTGAAACTCGATATTCTGCAAATCCACGCCTTCCCCTAAATCAGCATTGACTTCCACGGTACGTACTTCTGTCATCGAAAATACCGATTGGCTAAGCTCCAGTTCCGCTGCCTGATCTTTCTCAATAGCTGCACTTGATGGCACGAACAATGACAGCGTCAAGACGGCTGCCATCACACTCGAAAACATCTTTTTCATTTATCCACCCATCCCTTCAATTTTGTTTGCTGCGTACACTTTTAAATATAACAGAATATTTCGCATCCCGAAGAGGATAACCTATTTTTTTAAAAGTCAGTACTTTCTTCCAGTTTTCCACTTGATTCCTGGTATGAAAAATAGTTTTAAAGTCACTGAGATAAGCCATTTAAATAGGACCATTCATTCACAACCAAGCAACTTTATCTTATCTCCGATTGAAAATTTTTCCATAAAAAAACTGCACCTCCGTTGTTAGACCCAACTAACAACGGAGGTGCAGTTCATGGCTGCGGAAAACGGCTTGAAGTTACTCAGATAAAAAATACTCTCCGATACAATTATGTGGCAGTACTAGCCAAATATTGTGTCGGAGAGCATCTTGTCGTGGATTTTATACTTTACACAGATTTCGTAGTCCAGAAATAACGGCACTTTCAACAACTCGGCTTTGGCGGACAGCAACCAAGCTATTTCCAATAGCTCATCTGCTTTGATACGATCTGCATGAATTCATCAAAGGAAGACGAATAGCGATTCCAGTGATGGTACCATTTTCTGACAGTATCTAGCAGCCAAAATGGCATCGGTTTGCCGTCGATGATCGCGTAATATTCCGCATGCGCTTTTTTTAGATGTTCCCATCTAAAGTCATTTCCGGTCTTTATATATTCCGAAACATCAAGCAGCTTTGCGCGTCCATTCTGCAATAAAATATTCTTCAAATGGATATCCCGAGGGTTCAACCCGATTTGACGAATAAAGTCTCTAGCCTCTTCAACATCTTGAATAACCTGATCAGGAACATGGACTCCCTGAAGAAGACAATCAAATAAAGTTAGGCCTTCTTCATACTTGATCACCAACAACCGGTCATTCACGCCATAGCAATTGGAAAAATAAGGGGAATCACCGATTTCCTTATAGACTTTCGCCTCTGCTTCGAGTTTGTCCTTTTTATTTTCCGCATAGACTTTGAATGCATATTCCGGTGCCTCCAAAAATTGAAACACTGCCGCGTCTGTCCCTACTCCTATGCAGCGAAATCCAGCCGCGATTCCTTCTATACTCACGGGCTCATTGTTTGGGTTGGCTACGATTTTAACCGCTGCCAGTGATTCTGCTATCTCCTGCCATGATTGCTCCATAATCCACTCTCCTTTATTCTTCATAACTTCGTTACTAAAAGTAGTTATTATGTGACGAACTATTCGCGGCGAAGATCCCATTTTCAGGAATGCGTGTATGCATGAAAACTGTTGCTATACCAGTGCTCCCAGGCTTATCCACTATAAAACATTGACAGATTTGCAACTATCGTCTAATGTTAACTACGCGATGAGCTCGTTTGCATAAGACGGACAAGCACTCTTTCGGGAAACACGTTGTGGAGCGTGGCTTGATACGCCGCAAACTATCGAAACCATCTTGCCCTCGGGCAAGGTGGTTTTTTCTGTTTATGGTCAAAAAAGTCTAGACGTCTGCCTAGAATAACTAGCTTAGAGACGAATATACAGGTCTACTATAACTATTATCAGGTGAAAATCCAATATTTCATCTGGCTAGCAAATTTTACTCATATCAAGGTGAAAAAAGTCGGCTTACTTTACACTTTACACTTTACATACCTGGCGAAGGGTTTGTTTGCGGGATACCCGAGTTTATTTGCGCAAAAGCGAATTTCTAGACGCTGATGAAAATCCGCCGCTCTTCTCAACACAAAAGACCCTGCCCCCAAGCAAACCGCTCGGGGGCAGGGTCTTACAACTTTACAATTCGTAAACTCGCGCTTCAAACGGCAGCAATTGCTTTGGATCCTGCTGCTGGTAATTGTTCAACAGGCAGCGTGCACTTTCTGGCTCATCCCAGTAGCAGGCATACTCCGTCAAATTGGTGATGACCAAGAGCGTTTTTTCTTCATTCGTGCGGGTGTAAGCATAAATCGATTCGTGGCCGACATCCTCAAGCTCGTAGCTTCCATAGACGAGAACATTCTGTTGCTTGCGCAGCCAAATCATTTTCCGGTAAAACCAGAGGACTGAATGCGGATCGCGCAGCTGAGCTGCCACATTAATTTCTTCATAGTTCGGATTGACGCGGAGCCAGGGCTTGCTATTTGAAAATCCGGCATTCGGGCTGGCATCCCATTGCATCGGCGTGCGTGAATGGTCACGGCTTTGTGCCTTGATGATCGTCATTACGGCGTCATGCTCCATGCCTTCCGAACGGTTGAAATGGTAAAGGTTATGCGTTTGGATATCGTTGTAATGCGCCAGTTCTTCAAACGGCGCATTGGTCATGCCGATTTCCTGTCCTTGGTAGATGAACGGCGTACCCTGCATGAAGAAATACATGCAGGCGATAGCCGTTGCACTTTCACGCCAATATTCCTGATCATTCCCCCAGGAAGATACGATGCGCGGCTTGTCGTGATTTTCGATGAACAGCGCGTTCCAGCCGTGGCCTTCCACAGCTTTTTGCCATTTGGTCAGCACTTCTTTTAGTTTTGGTACGTCGATGCCCGTTACCGAATCGGTATCCCATAAGCCCATGCTTTCAAATTGGAACACCATATCGAATTTCCCGTCGTCCTCGGAAATCCATTCCTTGATATCACTTGCCTGAACGCCATTCGCTTCGCCGACTGTCATAATATCGCGTTTCGCAAATGTCTCATCACGCAGTTCCGCGAGCAACGGCTGTATCCCTTTAACGTTCATCATTTTGTCCCAGGCCTGTACGTACAGATTCTGTTCCGGATCCTCGATGTCGCTTATTTCTTTTTTGATATGGCTGATGGCATCTACACGGAAGCCATCGATTCCTTTATCCAGCCACCAATTGACCATGTCATACAAAGCCTGCCTTACTTCTGGATTTTCCCAGTTCAGATCCGGCTGCTTTTTGGAGAATAAATGCAAAAAATACTGTTTCGTTTCCTGATCATATTCCCAGGCCGAACCGCCAAAAATACTTTCCCAGTTGGTCGGCTCATCACTCCAAATATACCAATCGCGCTTGTCGTTATCGCGCGAAGCACGTGATTCCATGAACCATGGATGTTCATCACTTGTATGATTGATCACCAAATCGATGATCAATTTCATATCCCGCGCATGCACTTCTTCGAGCAGGCGATCAAAATCCGCCATCGTACCGAACTCTTCCATAATCTCCTGATAGTCGCTGATATCGTAGCCGTTGTCATCATTGGGTGATTTGTACATCGGACAAATCCAAATAACATCAATGCCAAGGTCTTTCAAATAATCCAGCTTGCTGGTCACCCCGTTAATATCGCCTACGCCGTCATCGTTTGAATCCTTAAAACTCCTCGGATACACCTGATACGCAACTGCTTCTTTCCACCATTTCTTGTTCATAACTGATCCCTCACAAAGACCTTGGCCACTCTTCCAATCAATCAATCGGCCTTAACCCCTGATTTAGTCCGAAGATGTCCGAATGTCTATTTCAACTTTTATTCACTTCCATTATCCAGCAACATTTTTCTAGAAAAACTATTTACAAGTTGATAGTGTAGCAGAATTCGCAAAAAATTACCAAGGCATCATACCGAATTTTTCAATAGATTTTAGCCGGCGCAGTCACCCTCTTCCATTTTTATATCTTTTTATATAACCGCTCTACCAATAAAAAAACCTCTTTTGTGAAGTTTTCTGACATTAATTCAATGATACCGTTTCCATTTGAAGATATTTATGATTTCTGACAATTCTCTTCCTGAAATCGGTTAATTTACTCTTTGTGAATGACACTTGAATACTATTGTTTTTATAATTTTCAGCTTTACAGGTTGATTAAAGAACTAACCTGTAAATTGTGTATATTGAGAAAAGTTCTGAAGAATTTGCAGCAGCCGATGTGGCGTGAAAAAAACTGCTTTCCTTCAGCATCATTAAAAAAATCAAAAACTAATCTTTTTTCTTATTCCACTGTTAACTTTCTGGAATTCGGGAATAGTAGTGTATCTGGAAAGGATGATACACAATGAAAAGCAAAAGCAAATTAGCATCCGCCTTGCTCGCTATTTTCCTTGGCGACTTTGGCGCACACAAGTTTTACCTTGGGCGTCCAGGCATGGGGATTCTTTATCTATTATTCTTTTGGACTGGCATTCCCGCAGTCATCGGAATCATCGAAGGAATCTTATACCTTCTGCAATCTGAAGAAACTTTTCAGGAAAAGCATGGCCGACGCTAAAAACAGCCGACTGCTTCTACAGGGTTAAGGAGGGAATCTATTTTGCAGCTTGAACCGATTCCTGACCATCTGCAGGAAGATTTGAAAATTTTATTCGTCGGCTTTAATCCAAGCATCCGTTCTTCTGAAACCGGCTTTCATTACGCCAATCCGAACAACCGGTTTTGGAAGATCCTTGACGAAGCTGGGTTGACGCCACGAAAATACCGGCCCGAAGAAAACTGTGGCCTGCTCACCCTTGGCTACGGCCTGACGAATATCGTCGCGCGGCCGACCAAAGAAGCTGCGGAGATTTCCAAAGAGGAATATATGGAAGGCGCCAAACTGCTGGAGCAAAAAATCAGGAAGTTCCGGCCAAAAGCCGTCTGCTTTGTCGGAAAAGGCGTCTACCAACAGTTCAGCAAAAGAAAAGCCGTTTCCTGGGGTCTTCAAAAAGACCCGGTCATCCCGGGCGCCGTTGAATATGTTGCGCCCTCCTCAAGCGGATTGGTGCGCATGAAGCTGGATGACATTGTTGAGATTTACAGCGGTTTAAACAACTACAATTGAAAAAGGCCGTCCTCTTAGCACAAGAGGACGGCCTTTTTGTTTGTCATTTACTGCAGCAATGCCGCGATTTTTCGAACCGTATTGACGTTGCGGACCGTAACGCGCCGGTAAAGGGCTGACCCAATAATCTTCACCGTGCCGCTTTTGGTGACTTGCTCCCTATCCACCGACCAAAGGATAGCACCGGGCACATAGCTGACACGGTCGATTCCCGGCTTGGTCACCAATCCATCCAGCACATCTTCGCCGTCTACATCCTGCCACAAAAACAATACACCACTTTTCATCTGCGAGTCGTTTGACCAATTTTCAGGAATGGCCTCTGTGATTTCCCGAACCTCTTCTGAACTGTAAATCAGCACATTGATCTGCTGTCCAAACTGGCTGTGGATTGCTTTTTCCAAAATTGGCGCCAATTGTTCTTTCGGATGAACATCGTCAGCAAAAAAAATATTGCCAGAATTGATATACGTAACGACAGACGACATTCCAGCCTCTTCAAAGGCCTGCTTCAGCTTCTTCATGTCCACTTTGTTATTGTCGCCTACATTGATGCCATGCAGCAAGGCCACATACATCATCGCAACCAACTCCTCGGTTAACAGGATTCTCTTCTAATAGCGCCCATTAAATCCAGCATCATCCATGATTTTTCTAAAGGCCCGATTTTGAACCGATGCTTGAAGATTGCCGATCAATTGCTCCAGTTCTCTGGAAAACAACTCATAATCTTCTTTTGCCAGCACCAGCTTCAGCAGGCACAGCACAGAAAACACCGTTGCTCCACCAAGGTTCCCTTTTTCCATTTCAAGCATGGACTCGACATCTCCAAGTTCCACCGGATGAGCAAGATGAAAACAGTACAGCACTTCCTCGTGGGCGGATTTATTGCGGTACGGAAACACGATGCGCAAGATGGCATCCAGATCGCTCGCTTTCAAGCGGACGGGTGCGTATTCTTTGCTGTATTCCTCCGCAAAGTCAGCGGCAATGCGATCCCGCAGTTCTTCGTCAATAACGGCATAGAAATGCGTGATCTGGCCAAGCGACAGAAAATTGACCAGCACCCAAAGCGGCACGTTTTTGTGCTTGTCGTAAAACTCGCGGATGGCCGGATATCTCACTTTGTCCCGTTTCTTATGGCTTTTGATCAGATTAGCAAGTGTTGACATGATGCGGTCACGTTCATGGTGATGCTGGCTGTCCACACTATAATTATCCGGATTCAGAAAGCTTTCCGTTTCCTTGAACTTTTCGGAAAAGCGGTATGCCACCTTGGACTTGATGTTTTTCTCGAACTTCAGCAATTCATTCAGCAACAGCAGCCGCAGCTTCCGGTCAAAGCTGTGCAGCGCATACAAATGGCTGAACTCTGTTCCTTTCTGATAGCGTTCAAAGCCATACGGATTAAGCCGTTCATCGTGCTCCAGGAAAGGCTCCTTATAGCCATCGATCAATGCGTAATAATTCTCGCGCGACAAAATCCGTTTCGCAGTCTCTTTATCCGCTACTTTCAGACCCCGCTCCTCGAGAATCTCCAGCTGTTCGTCGTGGGAGGCAAATTCCTTCACATGTCTCATCCTTTGCGTCTTCTTCTTCTTTTACTGTAAGCGAAACTCCTCCATTAATAAACCATATACCCCGTGTAACAAAAAAAGGCCGCTCCCTGGAAGTCCTATGCCAGGGTCGGCCAAACTGCATCCTTCAATTGTATTGCTACATACTTGCATCATTTAGTTCAAGCCATGGCTCACCATGGCGTCGGCCACTTTTTTGAAGCCTGCAATATTGGCGCCGATAATCAGGTTGCCGGGTGAACCGTATTGCGCTGCAGTTTCTGTGCACGTTTTGTAGATGGTTTTCATAACCTGCAGCAGTTTTTCATCCACTTCTTCGGCTGACCACGAATAGCGCATGCTGTTCTGGGACATTTCCATCGCAGAAACCGCAACGCCGCCTGCATTGGCGGCTTTCGCCGGCGCAAACAATACTTTATTATGCGTCAGCACACGCACCGCTTCTTCCGTGCAAGGCATATTGGCGCCTTCTCCCACGGCCTTCACCAAATTCTCGACCATGACCTGAGCGCTTTCTCCATCGATTTCGTTTTGTGTCGCACAAGGCAAGGCAATATCACATGGAATTTTCCAGATTTCCGATTTATTTTTGCCATACTCGGCATTCGGATGGCTTTCAAGATAATCGAAAATCCGTTTTCTATCGACTTCCTTCAGCTGTTTGACGGTTTCAACATCAATGCCGTCCGGATCGTAGATAAAGCCCTCCGAGTCACTGCAGGCAACCACCGTTGCACCAAACTCAATGGCTTTTTCCATGGCATAAATCGAGACGTTGCCCGAACCTGAAACGATGACTTTACTGCCTTTGAATGAATGCCCCTGATCCTTCAGCATTTCTTCAACAAAATAAACAGTTCCATAACCGGTTGCTTCTTTCCGGATTAGGCTTCCGCCATTTTCCGGATTTTTCCCGGTAAAGACGCCTGCTTCAGATGCATTCCGAAGACGTTTGTATTGGCCGAACATATAGCCGATTTCCCGTTTGCCGACACCGATATCTCCTGCTGGAACGTCGATGTCCGGACCGATGTGCCGGGTCAGTTCCGTCATAAAGCTTTGGCAGAAACGCATAATTTCACGGTCCGACTTCCCTTTCGGATCAAAGTCAGAGCCGCCTTTTCCGCCACCGATCGGCAGGCCAGTCAACGCGTTTTTGAAAATTTGTTCAAACCCGAGAAACTTCACCACACTGGCTGTCAGAGAGGGATGAAAACGCAAGCCACCTTTGAAAGGTCCGAGCGTGCTATTGAACTGCACACGGTGCCCCCGGTTGACATGAACATTTCCGGCATCGTCTTCCCATGTTACCCGAAAAGCAATCAACCTTTCCGGCTCAGAAATACGTTCCAAAATGCCTTGTTCCACATATTCCGGATGCTGTTCAAATACCGGCTGTAAAGAATCGAATACTTCCCAAGTCGCCTGAAGAAATTCTGCTTCTCCTGGATTGCGCTCTCTGATTTTTTTATGTACGGCTTGTATATATTCATAAGATGATTGCTGCTTGATTGGATTTTCCTGTTGGACAGTTGTCAATTGCGTTCAATCCTCTCTTGAAAAAACTATTTACGAATAATTATTCACATAAACTAATATTTATCTCTCATTATACAAACTGAACCCAGCTGTTGCAAACTAATATTCACCTATCAGAGTCCTGCTGATTTCCTACCGCCTCTTTTCTACACAGAAGAGAGCGCTATCATTGTCTAGTTCGCAGTGTTTTCAATATTTTTTGACAAATAAAGTTTTTTATAATAATAAATGCATTTTAAACAAACGCCTTCTCTTTTCTCTGTTCTTCCCGCCTGCTTAGCCGAATTCGAAACGCAAGAGCATTTTACATTCGGACTTCCCAATTCGGAATCCTATACCGAATTGGGATAGCCGGCCGAAATGATAGTTGTCGCCAATACCGCATGAAGCTCAGGATAGAAAAGCAAGAATCACACCGGAAAAAAAGCCAGTGTTAGAAGCAGAAGTTCTTTAAATCCAAAAAGCTCGCAGACAACTACTGGCCTGCGAGCTTTTCTGTATCAGGTGGGTTCTTTAGTTAAAGTCCACTGTGTCGTTGATCTCTTTATGGTCTTTTTCTGTATCTTTGTTGGTCAATTTCTTGACGAAAGTCTTGACTGACTTCAAGGTGTTTCCTGAATCCCAGTATTCAGCTGAATCGGCATCCACTTTGATCAGCACTACATTCGGATCATCCATAGGGAGTGTCCAGCATTTTGTCGAAGATCTGATTCCAGTATTCTTTTTCTTCGCTTCATCTTCGATAAATTCAGCAGTCCCGCTGATGGATACATATGAGTTTCCCGCATAAGCCAGGTCAACGTTCGGGTTGCTGGTGATTTCCTGGTACTTCTCCGTGTCTTTCATCGTCAGGTACCACAGCTCTCCATCAAACTCCACTTTCTGTGTTTGCATGGGACGTGAAATGATTTTATTGTTGGAAGAAACGGTCGTGAACATGGCCACTTTAATGTCCTTGATCAAACCATTGACCGTTTTGATTGACTCAAGATTATTTGTTGGATTGTTTACCATATTATTTCCCCCCCTAATAGATATTGGATTAAGTAAAGCGGATATGCTCCATAGAATTCCCGTTTTTGATTCTGAAAACGTCATTTCCACTTTTTTTGTTCTGATTAGCTTTCCGCTGTTCCGGGTAAATAATTACAACAGATGGAGAAACAAATACCAATTGGAGGTCGATTTTTTTATGGCTAAAACAGCAATCATCACAGGTGGCGGAAGCGGGCTCGGGCAGTCTGCAGCAGTTCGTTTAGCTGAAGAAGGCGTCAATATCGCAGTAGTCGATATTAGTGAAAAAGGCGGAAACGAAACCGTCGAGATGGTAAAGCAGCTCGGACGAGACGCCATTTTCATCAAGGCCGATGTAGCCAAAGCAGAAGAAGTAAAAAACTACGTGGAAAAGACCGTGGAACATTTCGGTACTATCGATTATTTCTTCAACAACGCGGGGATTTCAGGCAGCGGAAAACTCTTTCTCGATACTGAAATCAGTGAAATCGAAAGCATTGTCGGCATTAATCTATTAGGTGCTTTGTATGGCATGCGGTATGTAGCTGAAGTTATGATGAAAAACGGCGGTGGATCCATCGTCAATACCGCTTCTAGCGCAGGCGTCATCGGACAGGGTTCCGTGGTCACGTATTCCGCTACGAAGCATGGCATCGTCGGCATGACGAAAAGCCTGGTGGCAGAATACGCCAAAGATGGCTTGCGTGTCAATTCCATTGCACCAGGTCCGACTGAAACACCCATGGTTGAAGCTTTTTACCGCGACAATCCGGAAATGAAAGAAAATGCCACCTCCGGCATCCCGCAAAAACGACTGGGTACGCCGGAGGAAGTGGCAGAGTTGGTCACTTTCCTGCTGACATCAAAAGCCACTTATATCAATGGGGAAGTTATTCGCATCGATGGCGGCTTTACCAATACAAAATAGGCACAAACCAATCAAATAAAAAGGCAAACTCCATTTCGGGGTTTGCCTTTTTATTTGACTCAGTCGAAATCCTCTTTCACCGCTATTTTCTCTATGCCCTGATCAAAAATCAACTTATAAAAATACCCTAAAACTCATAAGAATTACATAAACCGCTCTCTCTACCCCACAAATACCTATGAAAAAAATCCTGACAAATCCAATATTTACATAAAGTTATTTGAAAATAATAAAATATTTCCTTGTAAAGTGATTATTCAATAATGTATAGTCTATACAAGAATGAATAACGGAGGCCAATCATGAATACTTTATTTCTGCTTCCCAATACTGACGAGGAAATTATTGATGCCTATGATGAAGATATTATTGTCACCACCCGGGAAGGCCGAATCATTAAAGTTTCCCCGCACAGTGGCGAGCCTTATGGAGTGGCCCCTGAAGAGCTGCTTGGAAAATCGGTTTATGACCTGGAAGCAGCAGGAATCTTTTCCCCCGCCATCACGCCGCTGGTGCTGGAGCAAAAGAAAAAGGTTGTGCTGCGTCAGGATACGCCTTCTGGAAGAAAAGTCCTGATCACCGGAATTCCGCTGTTCAACGACAAAGGCAACGTCGACTTTGTCGTCAGCTATTCCTATGATATGTCACAGCTGATGGTCATGAAAGAATATTTGGAGAACCTGGAATCGGAGATGTCCAAAGTTAAAAGCGAGCTGGCCCACCTGCGCAAACAGCAACTCCACGTCGAAGGCTGCGTCATGGAAAGCCCGTCTTCCAGCCGGGCACTTCAAACGGCCATTAAAATGGCGCAGCTGCAAACACCTGTCGTTATTCAGGGAGAGCCCGGCACGGGGAAAACGGCACTCGCTAAATTTATCCATTCACAGAGCAGCCGCCGCGACGCCGCTTTTATCGAAGTCCATTGCAGTGCCATCCCGGAATCGGTATTCGAAATCAGCTTTACGGGATTGGATGGAGAAGGCTATATGGGCCTGGCTGCTGGCGGGACCTTGGTGCTCAATGAAATTGACCAGCTCTCTCCGGCTTCTCAGGCAGCGCTGTTCAATATTTTGCAGCAACCGCACACTGCGCGGATTATCGCCATCAGCAACGCTTCGGTTGAAAAAGCTGTCAGCGATGGCCGTTTCCGGCAAGACTTGTTTTATTCGCTGCACCTGGCATCGATCGAATTGAAACCGCTGAGAGAGCGGCCGGACGACTTGGACCAGTCCATCAGCCTTTTTCTCGAAGAGCTCAACAATAACTACCAGCAGCAGAAATCACTCTCTGATGACCTGTACTTCCATTTGCTGCAATTGCCCTGGAAAAGCAACTTCCGTGAGCTGCGCAATGTGCTCGAACGCAGCTTTATCGAAAGCGATTCGGCTCTGGTCACACTCGATGACCTGCCCATCACCTATCAGCCAGATTCGGATGAACGCATCGGTTTTGAACTTGATGGCCAGACGCTCCCGCATATTCTGGAAGCCGTCGAAAAGAAAGTCCTGCTGAACGCACAAAAACGCTACCGGACCACCACTGAGATGGCCAACATCCTGGGCATCAGCCAGCCATCCGTCGTCCGCAAACTAAAAAAATACACCAACACACCATCTGGGGGGGAAATCACATGACCATACTTCAAAGCGAAAAAAAGACAATCCGACCGGCCGATACCTGGAAGTTTCTGATTCCTTCCATCATCGGCGCGCTGTTATTCCTCTTCCCAATCTCCTATAATGGCGAAGTGACCATCGGCGTCGGCATTCTGGCATCATTCCTGTTGACGACGTTCGGTGATGTGATCCCGCCATTTATTGTTATCCTGCTCGGCTTCTCAGCAATCGCCAGCTTAGCGGCGACTGCCTTAAAGCCTGCTTTTGTCCAAAAATCGCCTTTTTTACGCTCTATCTTCATTAATGGACCATTCGGCCTGATCGTCCGCGTACTCGCTTTTGCATTTGGCATCATGGCCTATTATGAAATCGGGCCCGAAGCGATCGCTTCACGGAATACTGGCGGCGTTGTTCTCTATGACCTGGCGCCAGTCCTGCTGACATGGTTCCTGTTCGCCGGGATCCTGCTGCCCTTATTGGTGGAATTCGGCTTGATGGAATTTGTCGGTACCTTGCTGAACAAAATCATGCGTCCTGTCTTCACCCTGCCTGGCCGCTCATCGATCGATGCCATGGCATCGTGGATGGGTGCAGCGCCAGTTGGCGTTTTGGTGACCATGAAACAATACGATGAAGGCAATTACACAGAGCGTGAGGCGTCCGTCATTGCAACGACATTTTCAATCGCTTCCATCGCTTTCAGCCTTATTGTCGCAAACGTCGTCGGCATCGGCCATTTGTTCCTGCCGTTCTATCTGGCTGTATCAGTTGCTTGTCTGGTAGCCGCTGTCATCATGCCGCGCATTCCGCCGCTGTCCCGTAAAAAGGATACATATTACGCACCGATTGGAAAACAGATTGATGATACTGTTCCTGAAGGTGTTTCCCTATTCAAATGGGGATTTGACGAAGCCCGCCGCAAAGCAAACGGCGCCGCAAGCCCTAAAAAACTTGCACAAGTCGGCATTGAGACAGTGCTTGATATCTGGTTGGCGTTGATTCCGCTGGTTATGGCTCTCGGTACAGTCGCCTTGATTGTTGCAGAATATACACCACTTTTCCAAATCGTTTCCTACCCGCTGATTCCGGTACTGACCCTGATGGGATTGCCTGAAGCAGCTGCAGCTGCACCTACATTCCTTGTCGGGTTCGCAGATATGTTCCTGCCTGCTGTACTCGGCAGCGGCATCGAAAGCGAATTGACCCGCTTTGTTCTGGCCGGTGTATCTTTGACGCAAATCATTTATATGTCTGAAATCGGCATTTTGATCCTGCGTTCGAACATACCAGTGAAATTCTGGGAACTGGCTGTAATCTTCGTTTTGCGCACCATTATCACATTGCCGATTCTTGTGTTGTTCGGCCATTTGTTCGTATAAAAAACTCCACTTCCAGAATTTTGAATCTGGAAGTGGAGTTTTTCTGTCGTTTTCGATCCATATAAAAAGCCGCATGTCGGTATGCGGCTCCTCTCTTTACAGCACTCATTATACCCAGCGATGGAAGATAAAATAAGATACGATGAGCACAAGCATAATGACGGAAATAATGAGCATGGGCATAAGCCCAAAGGTGGCTTCCATTTGAACTCCTCCTCCTTTTTCCCTTATCATACTCCGCTTTATCAAAAAAACAAAATATTCAGATTTTAATATTAAAGAGCCAGAAATAACCCCCATAAGTAAAATTTATCTATCCAGAATCCTGAAAAAAATGTAAAAAGCTTTGCCGTTAACCTTAATGGTTAGCGGCAAAGCCTTTTTTGTGTGTCTCTGATTTGACTAAATCAGATTATTTCTGATGCAGGATTTATTGCGAATTAGCCAATACAACGCTGAATAGAACCAGGCCGAAGCGGTTGAATTTTTAAAATAAAACCAATTATTAAATTGATTCAACTGACCAACCTTATCATTGTTTCGGGAGTCTAACAACCTAAGTTTAAAAATCGCCGCTTACAATACTTTCGCATGGCTCGTTCCAGAAAAAAGTGACCTGATTTAGGAACTCAATTGCTGTTAAATACTACTAATGAAAAAAATCAGTCTCGCCTAAAGCTGTTTTCTGGAATAGAAAGCGAAATTTATCCCTTTAATCAATATATATTTATTGTAATTCGATAAACACCATTTTATACTGTAAGCAATCTTATACAAGCGAGGTGCTTTAAAGTAAAACGGGAAACCCTGTTTTTAAAAATCGTTCTTTTTTTGATGGCCCTGCCAGTAATGGCTGCATGCATCTTTGTGGTGCCCCCGCTGTCGCAGTTTGTCGGAGAAGTCATACCGCAGTGGGCATTTTTGCAATACTTCTTTTTAATTGCCCTGTACGGTACTGCGATCGCTTATTTTGTGGCCTTGTATCAGGCAATGAAGCTTTTGGGCTATATTGACCGGAACACCGCCTTCTCGGAAAGATCCGTTGCGGCACTGAAGAATATCAAATACTGCGCCCTCACTATCACTGTGCTGTACATTCTGTGCCTGCCGATTATCCTCTACACAGCAGAAGTCGATGACGCGCCTGGCCTTGGCGGACTCGGAATGGTCATCACATTCGGTGCCATTGTCATTGCGGTCTTTGCAGCGGTTCTTCAAAAACTATTGGAAAACGCAATAGAAATAAAATCAGAAAACGATCTGACAGTCTGAGGTGAATGATATGGCAATTATAATCAATATCGACGTGATGCTGGCCAAACGGAAAATGAGTGTTACCGAGTTATCGGAGAAGGTCGGCATCACCATGGCCAACTTGTCCATCCTGAAAAACGGCAAAGCAAAAGCCGTTCGGCTATCCACTCTGGAGGCAATCTGCAAAGCACTGGATTGTCAGCCTGGGGATTTACTGGAGTATCGGCCTGAAGATGAGCCGTCCGTATAGGCAGCGCCTATTCAGCCTGTTTACATTGTCTTATCCCAGACCTTCAAGCTGCTGGGCTATATCGGCCAAAATCGCGCATTTCCAGCAGCAAGAAAAGAAAGTAAAAAAAATCCACTCACAGCGAATACTGTGAGTGGATTTTTTTCTTCTTGCTAAATGAAGAACGGAATGAATATGCTGGCCAGCAGCAAAATCAGCGCACCGCCAAGACGGGAGGAAATCTGCGCAAATGGCATCAATTCCATCCGCCGTGCTGCAGACAGCACAGCAACGTCGCCTGTTCCGCCCATGTTTGCCATGCAAAGCCCGGCTGTAATGGCCGCTTCGATCGGGTAGAAGCCCATGAACTTTCCGACGATGCCTGAACCGATGACCGCGCCTAGAACCACAGCAAGAACAATTAGGACATATTCAATGCTTAATGCATTCAAGACAGCAGCCAAATCTGTGTAAGCGACACCGATGCCGATCAACAGGGCATTGGTCCAGTTTCTCGCGACAAATTCATACCACTGGCTTGCGCCTTCCACAATAATCTCCGGCATGATATTCGCCACTTTCAGGCCCGCCACCAGGATGATCATGATTGCGTATGGATGCAGCGGAATCAAATCACCCAACAGGTTCCCTAAGACATAAAACGATACGGCAGCCAAGACACCAATGCCCATTTTAGCCAGGTTGTATTCCGGCGATTCTTTTTTCTCGTAATGGAAGCCTTTGATCAACTGCCCGTTGCCTGTCAAACTCGGATACTTCTTGCCGACAATGTTCAATACACTGGCAAGAATTATAGCAAACACGTTTCCGAGCGCCAGTGCAGGCACCAGGATCGACAAATAATAACCAGGCTCGTTTCCAAGCATCTCGGAATAGACTTGTGACATCGGCACTGCACCAGCACCCATGCCTCCGCCCATAATTGGCATTGCGATGACCAAAACAGCATCCTGAACACTGAATCCAAGCACCAGACCGACCAATGCTGCCAGCGCCACTGCTCCCGCAACCGCTGCCAGTAAAGGCAAAGCATAGCGAACGCCAGCTTTGACCAGTACTTTCGACTCCATCCCCAAAATACTGCCGGTGATCAACGCGGCAATATAGAAGTTCAGGAAGTCTCCATCTTTCATGAATTCTGTAATGAGCGTTGATGTCGTTTCAGGCATCAAACCGCTGTAGACCATATAGGCTGAACCAAATATAGCTACAATCGCACCGCCGCCTAAAAATGTACGGACGATCGGGGTATGGTCTCCGATCCAACCAAGCAGTTCACCGAGGACCATAATGATCAACAAAGCTCCAATCATGCCTGCCGGCAGGTTATCTGTATACATGGCATAAAGGGCGATCGCCGCAAAAATGCCAAACCATAGAACGGGGATATTAAATACTGAAAGCGTCCCTAAGTTTTTTTTCATCGGCAGATCTGCCGGTATTTTTCGTTTTGTTTCTTCCATTTTTATCAACTCCATCCTGTTTTCTTCTGGTCCAGGCAGCCTGTCAGCCCAACCCTTTTCCATATTTTTTTGATGATTGACAGCCGTTCAAGGAAAGCGCTTTCAATCGATTAATACCAATCATAGTTAAATAGTCAGAAAACGAATACCTTATGAAAGTATTGAACTTATTGTAATTAAAAAAAGCAGCCGGGTTGGCTGCTTCTACAAATAAGATGTTATGCGTGATCGACTTGATTCTTTTACCAGGTAGCGGTAGATTGGCCGGCCGATTCCGTAAACGAGGTTTTCTTCGAGGTAGCCGATTTCGGTCAGGAATTTTAAATACTTTCTCACTGATACCCTTGAAATATGGCTGATTTCCGCGATATCTTCCGTCGAAAACGTATCCTTTTCTGCCTGCAGCGTCACTTCAATGATTTTTTTCAAGGTCGTTTTCGTCAACCCTTTCGGCACTTTGCCGACGCTCGAAGTTTCTTGAACTGGCTCGCTCTTTTTTTGAAGCATCCGGTCAAGCTCCTGCTGGTCCACTTTACTCTTGTCACCAAGCCCATCATAATGATTTTTATATTGCATCAGCGCGTCTTGGAAGCGGCTGAACTCGAAGGGTTTGATCAAGTAATCGACTGCCCCGAGCCTCAACGCCTGTTGAATCTGACTGATTTTAGAAGCGGCTGTAATGAGGATGACATCCAGGTCCTGTTTTTCTTCCCGGAGCTGCCTCAAAAAGTCCAGGCCGTTCATTCCGGGCATATGGATATCAAGCAACAGCAAGTCCACTTCTGCCACAGCCAATAATTCGAACGCTTTCTTCGTATCGGCTGCATGGCCGATCACCGTAAAACCATCCACCCTCGCAACAAATTGGCGGTTCAATTCCGCCACCATCGGATCATCTTCTACAATCAGTACATTGATCATTCTTTTTCGCCTCCTGCTTCATATGGAACGATGATGGAAAACACGGTTCCATCCTGTTCCGGCATAAGGTCAATTGAACCTTCCAGTTTTTCCGCACTGTTTTTCGCCAAGTAAAGGCCGAAGCCTCGATCTTTCCCTTTTTTAGAAGAAACGCCTTTTGAAAAAATAGACTCTTGGATGCCTTCAGCAATGCCAGGACCCGAATCTGCTATGGTCATTTCCAACAATTCATCGATATAGGAAAAACTTACGGAGATGACCTGCTTTTCACTGTCCTGGATACTGTCAATCGCGTTGTCGATGACATTGCCAAGGATTGTGATGAGCTCATGTGTAACAGCCGGATCTTTCGGCTGTGGAATTTCCGTTTCACATTGGAATGCGAGTTCGACGTGCGCTTCCCTCGCATAACTGATCTTTCCAATAATAAAACCCGACAGAACGGGGTCTTTGATATACTGCGTGACCACACCGACTTCATGGACTTGATGATCAACCAGCTTGGCAATAAATTGCTGTACTTGGCCGTACTCTTCGAGCTTGATCATGCCGAGCAACACATGTAGCTGATTCATGAATTCGTGGGATTGTGCTCGAAGCGTATCCGCATACAGCTGGACGCCTGTAAGCTGTTCCGCCAGCAGATTCACTTCTGTTTTATCCCGAAATGTGGCAATTGCCCCAATCACATGATTGTTGACCACAAGCGGAACCCGGTTTGAAATTACAGAAACCCCGTTGAAATTCTGCTCTTCGTCCAAAATCGGCTGTTTTTGATTCAACATCTGTTCCAGCTTGGCCCCTGGCAGAAACACACTGATGTCGATCCCAACCGGTTCTTTGTTCATTAAGCCGGCCTGATGAAAAATTTGTCTCGCCGATTTATTGACCAAAACAATCTTTGAATCTGCATCAATCGCAATAATTCCTTCATGGACAGACTGGAGCATTTGGTTCCGCTCTTCATGAATGCGTGCGATTGCGTACGGTTCCAAACCAAACAGGCTTTTCTTGATATACCAGGCCAGCCAGAAGGCGCCGATGATACCCACCAATAGGCCAATAGCAGAACCCATCAAGATTTTACTTTGGCTCTGCTGAATAGCTGACTCTACTCTGTCCAGTGAAATTCCGACTGCTACGGCGCCGATCTGGTTTTCCTCATTATCCATGATGGGTGTGAATGAACGCAGCGATTTCCCAAGCGTCCCTTCTGCCAGAGACGTATAGTCTTTTCCTACAAGTACCTGCTTTTCATCCCCACCGATAAATGGTTTCCCGATCAGTTCAGGAACTGGATGAGATTTCCGCAGTCCTTCCATATCCATAACGACGATAAACAGCACATTCGTCGCTTCCTGGATGGTCATCGTGTAATCCTGGATTCCCGCTTCCAGCTCTGGGGACAGCAACCCGTCACGTACTACTTGAGACTCCGCGACAGTCCGTGAAATATTAACAGCTTTTTCTTCTATTTGATTTTCTATATTTGCGCTTGTCGCGTCAGTGATGAGAAGGATGGTGATCGACAGCGAAATCAGGACCACCAGACAAATAAAGAAGATGATGATGGAGCTCAGTTTAAAGCGTGGTGAATTCATTGGTTGCCGCTCCGTTTCTTTTATCATTTGCCGGCCACTTTTCCCGAGGGCAAAATTGCCATCAACATAAAGCGGAGCCGAACCCTTCTGCTATTCTACTATATAAGCGGAACGGAAGAATCAGTATTTTATACGGTTTATAAAGAAGAAACTATTTAAAGAGGAAGCTTTCGGAATACCACTGTCAGAGCAACACATGCAAAAACTAACTAGCCCAACTTATAAAAACCCAAAAAACCGCTGCCGGGATTTCTTATCCCGGCAGCGGTTTTTTGCACTTAGTTAACCCAGCTTTTGCCCACAATTCGGGCAGAACTTGGCGCCTTCGTTTTTCTGGCCGCAGTTTGGACAGAAGTTCGGCACCGTCTTTTCGCCGCCGTCTGACTGTGAGGCTGACCCGCTCGAAGCTGCACCGGCTGTGTTCTGCTGCTTGCCGGCATCCGATTCTTTCTGGCCGTCCATCATTTCTTTGGCGATGTTCATGCCCATCATCATACCAGCCATGTCAGAAGCCGTATTGGATCCGGACGATTTGCCCATGGCGTCAGCCACTGAAATCTGCTGGTATTTCGCGACGTCTCCGACCATGCCGTGCGACGCGTTTTTATTGATCATGTCCTGGATTTCTTTTGGATAGTTAAAGCTCATGATCTGGAATCCGGTAACTTTCATGCCGTCATCCATGAGCTGCATGTTCAAATCGTCCTGGATGCCCTGGCCGATTTCATGCGCATTGGCCTGCAGGTTGAACATATCCTTGCCTTCTTTGGTGATCCATCTCATCAAGAGCTGATCCAGAATCGCAGTGATGCGGATTTTCACATCGTCGACGACGTAGCTGTTCCGGACACCCGCAATCTTATCAATCAAGCCAACATAGTCGCTGACCTTGAATTGAAACGTGCCGTTTGCGCGAATCGGCATGCCGCCTGGCAGCTGCGGCGCCGGGATGTTGATCGGATTTTGCGTGCCCCATTTGACTGTGAACTCTTTAGTGTTCACAAACAGCACTTCCACACGCATACCGCTGTTAAAACCGAAGCGGTAACCTTTCAAGGTCGACAGGAACGGCACAATTTCCGATTCGATATCGTATTCCCCTTCGTCTTCAAAGATCCCTTCAACCTTGCCGTTATTGATAAAAATAGCATCCTGGCCCGGACGAATGATCAGCCGGCTGCCTTTTTTGACTTCGTTGTTGGTCCATTTCCAGAAAATCATATCTTCCCTGAATTCTTCCCATTCCACCACATCTGAAAATTGATTGCTGAAAAAACCCATTCTGTCTATTCCCTCCTTTGGTTCCATCCGTTTTAGAACTTGCGTCCACCACCGCTGAATGAGCGGCCGCCGCCTGTGACTCCGCCTCCACCAAAGCCGCCTCCGCCTCCGCTGCTTTTCTTTGGAACCTTGCGGCGTGATATGGTTTTATTGCGGAATTGGTCAAGCTTGCTGGTCACTCTTGTATTGTTGTCATCAAAATAAGTTGTCGGAGTTGTCGTCACGCGGCCGCCTGAATTATAGAGCATAAAGCCGACAACGCCTCCAGCCAGCAGCAATGCAATCGCCAGATGAAGCCAGGTTTTCAAGAAGATGCTTTCCGGATTGACGCCGGGCCGGAATTCCATATAGCGGCTTGAAGTAGTCACCGTCTCATGGAAAGCGTCCGCGTAGTCGCCCCTTTGCATTTCCGGGAGGATGCGGTCCAACACCAAATCCACACGCTGATTGTCCAACGTCGTTTCCGCCGTTCCGAATCCCGCCAGATAGACATCACGCGTCGCGATGTTCATCGACAGCAGCACGGCATTTTCCTGGCCGTTCTCCACTGCCCACGCGTCAAAGAAATCACCCATATAATCCTGGATGTCAAACACTTCCTCATCTGAAATCGTCAGAAAAAGAAAGTCCGTCCCATGCTTTTCGCTATGTTCCGCTGCGACAACCTCCAACTCTGCGATTTCCGATTCGTTCAGCAAGTTGGCGTTATCGTAAACACGCTGATCCACTGCAGCTGACACCGTAACCCCATCGACGCCAATAAAAATAAACAGGACACAAAGTGCCAACAGCCATTTCACTTGAAGTTCTCTCACCAAAAAACACCTCCCACAGCGAACGAAATCACTTTCATCACTGCAAAAGCAGAAGCTGCAATGCCGGTGAACCAAGCCGCAACTTTGAACAGACTGATCGGCGGCTTGCCCACCACTTTCCCGGTTTGGCCATTCATCGCAAAGGTGTGTTCCTTGTTTTCGAAATCGTAATAAACCATCCACACTGGGAACAAGGTATAGTAGACATTTTTTTTATTCGCCTGAATTTGTTTATTGGTGTAGCTGACGGTTGAGTAACCGGAAATGGTGCTGCCTATGTACGAATCAATGTAGGGCACAATCTTCGATTCGACCCGGGAAAACAGCGCCTCATCGTCATAATCGTATTTCTCGGCCAGATACCCCGACAAATAAGGCATTCTGAAATCCTTGAGCTCCTGGTAATTATAGGGCTCAAGCTTGTCCATCAATTCGTCGTCCATTTTCTCTGAGGCATCTGCCGGCACTTTCAGGTAGCTGAGGTCCATTTCCCGGCGGACATCATAGAAATCCGTCTCCGTGTAAATCGTGTCGCCTCGCGTATAGCTGCGCACCCTGGTCGCAAGTGCCGCCACATCCGCCTTGCCGTCAATGTCGTAAAGCCAAAATGGCACATACATACCGGTCATTTTTTTGATCCGGTCGCCGCTCGTGAATCCCCTTGGCGTCAGCCGGCCGTTCTTCGTCCATTTCCGGAAAGCGGCGACAGCTTCTTCCTTGCTGATGGTGAAAGGAATCACTTTGGCTGGAGCCAGGTCACCCGTCAGCCGGTCGGCCAGCAGCACCGCCGCTCCGCAGAAGCTGCAATGGGTCGCAGTGGTTTCAGCTTCGGTCAAAATGATAGCCCCGCAGTTTTCACAATGGTATTCTTTTGCTTCACCCGGATCGAATTTCCGCAGAATATTGTCTTCGGGGAATGTTTCAATGTCATCCTGCCTGCCGCAGCTCGGACAGGACAGGTGGCCCGATTCGCTGTCGAACGACATGTCCGCACCGCAGTTTGGACATTTATACTGAATGACCATTCCATCCGCCTCCCTTCAGCTTAAAGGAAACTGTCCGTACCGCTGCCATCATTCATTTTTGCCCAATTGGCTTTTCAAAGCTTCCAGTTCGTCGTCCACGTTGATGCCGGCTTTCAGCGATTTCAACTCGTCATCAACAGAGGTATCACTGTCATATTTTGAAGCCAAATCTTTGAGGTCTGCCTCCGAGCCTTTGTTCAACTCCGTCATGGCGATGGCCTCATCCAACTCCTGGTTTATTTTCTGCTCCATCTTGTCGAAAGCAGAAATGCGCTCTCCTGCACCGTCCACTGAAGAAGCGAAATCGTTCATGCGTTTTTGTGTCTTTGCCACAGACGCCTTGCCCTTCAGCTCCGAGCGTCGGGATTCCAACTCACCGATATCCGACTCCAGCTTGTCGTGCATCTGGCGCATCTGCTGGGTGTTCGCAGCCGCAAGCTCTACAGCCGTCTGCTTGTCTGTCACTTTTTCGGAAAGCTCTGCTTTGCGTTGCAGGAATTTTCGGGCGTCCTCTTCATTGCCCGCTTCCAATGCTTTTACTGCATAGCGCTGCATGTCACCGATTTCTTTTTCTAACTCTTCCAGCTCCCGGCGCTCCCGTTTTTCAGCAGCCATGATCGCTGCCGTCTCCGCCTTTACTTTCCCCAAATCGCTGTTCAAATCACGCAAATACTGGTCGATCATCTTTTCCGGATCTTCTGCTTTGTCCAATAGGGCGTTGATATTGCTCGTCATAATGTCTTTGAACCGTCTTAAAATTTCCATCATCATTCTCCTCTTTTTGTGGTTTTGTGGGACTGCCAAGCAGCACTCTTTCTTAATGAAAGATTACCCTATACCTGTAAAGATTAAGCCTGCAAACAGCCAGAACTGCCTGCTTGTTTCGCGTAAGAGATGAAAAGATTTCTCCCTAACAGTATATCGCATTGTATTTTTAGGGAATATTTGGAAAAAGAAGATTCAATCAAGTGAACTTCTTCATTTCGGTAGTGAACAATAAAAGAATCTCTACTCTGCATATTCTGGAAACCAGTTCTCCCTTTTGACTCAAATCCCTTATCCCTTAACGGCTGGCCGTTGGATCAGTTTGTCGCTCCCATGCCGGCAGTGTTTTCGACAAGGTCTTGTCTTCCTTGTAGCCGAGAACATATTCTGCCTGCATGATTGTGTGGATTTCACGCGTCCCTTCGTAGATGACCGGCGCTTTGGAATTTCGCAGGTAACGGCTGACCGGGTATTCATCCGAATAGCCATAGGCACCATGGATTTGGAAGGCATCATCTGCTGCCTGATTGGCAAAATCACAGGCCTGCCATTTCGCCAGGGAGGTTTCCCGCGTATTGCGTTTCCCTTGATTTTTCAGTTCCCCGGCGCGGTAGACGAGCAGTCGGCTCATCTGAAAGCCCGCTTCCATTTTCGCAATCATCTGTTGGACAAGCTGGTGCCGGCCGATCTCCTTGCCGAATGTCTGGCGCTCGTGGCAATAGCTGACGCTGGCTTCGAGACATGCCATAATCTGCCCAACCGCTCCGGCAGCAACCGTGAATCGGCCGTTATCCAGTGCCGACATGGCAATTTTGAATCCTTCGCCTTCCTGCCCCAGCAAGTTTTCTTGCGGCACCTTGACGTCTTCAAAAAACAGCTCCCCGGTATTGCCCGCCCGAATGCCGTGCTTGCCTTTGATCGCCTTGGAAGAAAAGCCTGGCCATGAGCGCTCCACGATAAAAGCGGAAATTGCTCCGTGCTTTTGCGACTGCTCACCGGTATAGGCAAAGACCAGGAAATGATCTGCCACATCACTCAGAGAGATCCAGGTTTTCTGCCCGTTCAGTACGTAATGGTCGTCTCTTTTCACAGCGGTCGTTTTCATCGCCGCCACATCCGATCCTGCACCCGGTTCGGTCAATCCGAAAGCCCCGATTTTCTCGCCTTTCGCCTGTGGAATCAGGTACTGCTGCTTTTGTTCCTCTGTTCCCCATTGGAGAATAGTCAGGCTGTTCAATCCTGTGTGGACAGAAACAGCGGTACGAAATGCCGTATCTCCCCGTTCCAATTCCTCGCAGACAATTGCCAGGGAATTATAATCCATGCCGCTGCCGCCGTATGCCTCTGGAATGCAGACGCCCATCAGCCCAAGGTCGCTCAGCTTGCCGTAAATCGCTGGATCCGATTTGCCGGCACGGTCCCATTCCTCGATAAACGGCATGATTTCCTTATCGACAAAACTCCGAGTTGTGCGGCGCAGCATATCCTGTTCTTGTGTGAATGAAAAGTCCATCTTGAATCGCCCCTTTCAATTTTCTTGCTAGGCAAAAAAAGCCAGTCCAAAAAGACAACAGCAAGACTGCTTGTCTGGATGAACTGGCTTCCATCTACATCTAGAATTTCCGCGAAGAAATTTCTGCAGACTCGGCAGTAAGGTTTTGTGTGCTTGCTGATGGTGCAAGGAAAAAATCTCAAAATTCCCACACCTTGCTTACTGCCACTTTAATATAGAAAATAGGGTTTGTAAACAAAATTATGTGGGTGTCAGCCACCCACATAATCCAACTAACAAGAAGGCACTTGCCCTCTGATCAATTCCGGTTTGGGCCGGCCAAGCGCATAGCCTTGTCCGAAATGGATGCCCAAATTCTTTAAAAACCTTAACTCCAAAGAATTTTCAATTCCTTCTGCAATAATCTTAGTATTTGATTGTGTAGCAAAGTCCAATAAAAGCTCCACCAATTGCTGCTGAGCCGGCTGGACATGGATATCCCGTATCAAGGAGTTATCGAGCTTGATGAATTCGGGTTTTAACGAAATGATTGTCTTAAGGCTATTGTATCCGGTGCCTGCATCATCAACTGCAATCCGGAAGCCTTGCTGCCGATAATTATCAATCGTTTTTTCGAACTCCTTGTAATCTGTAACCGCTTCTTTTTCCGTCAACTCCAGGACAACCTGATCTGGAGACAAATTGTATTTCTTCAGCAAATCCAGTGTCGTTCCACTTCGATAAGAGCGGTCGGTCAGGACTTGCGGCTGGATGTTCAGGAATATCAACCCACTTTCATGGCTGCTTGTCTGTTTCAGCTGCTCCGCATATTTTTTTAGTGATAAGTTGCGGAGAAATCCTTCTATCCGAAAGACATTATTGCTTTTTCCTATGTAAGTGTAAAACGCTTCAGTAGTTGGAAAAACGGGTGTACTGTCAGGCCTGTTAAGCACTTCGAATCCGATTGTTTCACCTTCTGCTAAGGTTAAAATCGGCTGAAAGGCTGTTTGGAAATTTTCATGAAGCATCAGCGCTTCCACTTCCCTGTCTTTTTTGCTTTCCTCAAACAAGGCACGTTGATTTTTCTTCAGGTAGCTAATGAATTCCAC
Source organism: Planococcus sp. ISL-110 (assembly GCF_018613575.1). Classification (GTDB taxonomy): domain Bacteria; phylum Bacillota; class Bacilli; order Bacillales_A; family Planococcaceae; genus Planococcus. Next base: position 23,375 of record NZ_JAGGPX010000006.1, on the reverse strand, counting down.
TATGCTGCTCAATCTCATGATGTTCGGCCTCCTATGCACTCGCTTCAACATTCTTGCCAGCTTACAGTATACTTGAAGGCTTGCGAATGAATTGTTAAATTTTAGTAAATATTTTCATCAAGCAATTCTTGAACCTTAATAAAAAACCGCTACTCCCCGAAATAGCAATTCGCTGGGAGTAGCGGTTTTAGTAATGTGAAATGTCATGCACCAAACTTTCCGGAAAAAGTCTGGGATTTTAATGATCCGTTACTATAATATGCACGGCTTCAATCGGTCCATGCACACCAATGACAATATTCATCTCAATATCCGCACTATTGCTCGGCCCTGAGATAAAATTGATGCATGTGGAAAGTCTTTTACCTTCCTCAACCGACTTATGGATGGCATATGAGGCTTGCGTCATGCGCGGCACAATGGTCGATTTCGGAACAATAGCGACATAGGTCAATGGCAACAGGCTGACAGATCGGGCAATATCCTTGTCATTGAATTGCACAACTGTACCCGACTCCGCTAAACTGACATCACTGAAAAACACACCGATGGCCGCTTGTTTTGCTATTTCGATATTTTCTTTTCCCAACTCTGGATTCCAAACATGAGCACCGCTTTCAGCTAATACAGAATCCAGCCCGTACTCACCGAAACGGTTATCTTTTGTAGCCACAACCCGGCCGCCGCCATACTTACTGAAAGTTTCCAGCAGGACTTTTGCAAGATGTGTACTATCGGTTTCTATCACGGTGGTTGTTTTTTCGACGCTGTTCCTGCTAAATACAGCTGCTAATTCTTCAGGGGAAGCTTTTTTCAGAATTTCCAATTGCGGACGGTGCTTCCAATCGGGCCGCGTTACCTGCTTACTTTGTTCTCTTCCGAGCCTTGCCGAAATATTTGCCAAAAAATCGTTTTTATTATGAATCATCCCTTCAGCCATCTGTTCCTCCTCCTTTTTTATGATTGTCAAACCAATGCCTGAAATTGCCGTTTCCTGGTGCTGGGAAGTCCCGGACAGCTGTCCAGAGTTTCATTGGTCCTGGACCACTAGAGATACTGTCATCTTTAACTAACGGTTTCATCATGGTCGGCATTCCCTTTACTGCCAGGCGGAAAAGCGAAGGAGAACTCGCGCCGATCCCAAATGTTTTCATCGCCAATTTCTCAGTGGTTTTCGCTTTTTCCTTCACATAAATTTCCCGATGTCGGATCAATTGCTCGTGAAGCGGAATTTTCACCGGACAGGCTTCGCTGCAGGCCGCGCAGAGGCTCGAAGCGAAAGGAAGTTCACCATACTCTTCATAGCCGCCAAGAATAGGAGACAGCACAGCGCCTATCGGTCCCTGATAAATGGAACCATACGCATGGCCCCCTATATGGCGATAGACCGGACAAACATTGACACAGGCCGCACATCGGATGCAATGAAGGGCTGATTGAAACTCCGTACCCAGTGCCTTCGAACGTCCTGCATCCAAAATCACCAAATGAAATTCTTTAGGCGCATCGATACTGTCTTCTGTTACTTGAGGAGTTAGGTTGGTTACATACGTTGTTATTTTTTGTCCGACTGCACTTCTGCTCAGTAAATTAATCATGACATCGAGCTCTTCCCACGTCGGCACTAGGCGTTCCATTCCCATAATGCTTATTTGTGTTTCCGGGAACGTAGTGACCATGTTGGCATTTCCTTCATTGGTCACGAGAGAAATCGAACCCGATTCTGCTACTGCAAAGTTGCAGCCTGTAACTCCAATATCTGCTTGCATAAAGGTCTCACGCAATTGGCTCCGTGCAAATGCAGCCAACTGCTTTGGCTCCTCGGTTCCAGTATAATTTGCCTTATCCCGAAACGTATCCCGAATTTGTTCCTTGTTTTTGTGCAAAGAAGGAACAACAATGTGAGATGGCCGGTCATGGTCGTCAATCTGCAAAATGTATTCTGCCAAGTCCGTCTCGTACACTTCACAGCCAACTTCTTCCAGCGCTTCGTTGAGGCCGATTTCTTCTGTCACCATGGATTTTGCTTTCGTCACTTTTTTGGCATTTTTCTTCTTGGCAACTTCTTGGATATAGCGGGTGGCATCTTCTGCTGTAGCCGCAAAATATACATGGCCGCCCCGCTTCGAGAAGTTTTCACTTAATTGGTCCAAGTAAAAATCCAGATTTTCCAGCGTATGGCGACGAATCTCCTCGCCGGCGCTTCGCCACTCTTCCCAATCCCCTACCAGTTCATCTTCCACAGTCGCACTTATTTTCTTTCCTCGCAGCCGATCTTGCGCAGAACTCATGGCCTGTCTCATAAAGTCATCTTTTAGGGCATCATCAACCCGACCAAAAAATGGTTTGTCTCCAATTTTCATAGCCATTGTTATACACTCCCTTCTACACGCGAATTAAGGATTTGTGCAATATGCTTTACTTCGATGGCTTTTCCTTTTCGATCAATTCGGCCTTTGATGTTCATCATGCAGCCATTATCAGCCGCTATCAAAAGAGTCGCTGTTGATTCCTCCACATGCCGGACTTTTTCATCTACCATCTGTTCTGAGATCGGTGCCATCTTAACTGCGAAGGTCCCTCCGAACCCGCAGCAATCATAATTATTCGCAAGGGGCAACAGTTCAAGCCCTTTGACGTTTGCAAGCAGCTTAAAAGGAGCTTCTGTCTCTTTCAATAGCCGCATCATGTGGCAGGACGTGTGATAGGTTGCACGTGCTGAATATGCCGCTCCCAGGTCTTCGACTTTCAGGACATTGACGATGAATTGTGTAAATTCATAGGTTTTATCCGCCACGGTTATTGCCCGCTCATGCCACTCTTTGTCTTCTTTGAAAAGCTCAGGGTACTCTTTGAACATAGCCGCACAAGATCCGGATGGGGTGACGATAAATTCCGAGTTTTCGAAACTCGAAATCATTTGCTTTGCCGCTTTTTGGGCATCTTCTCGATATCCGCTGTTGTAAGCAGGCTGACCACAACAAATTTGTCCTTTGGGGAAGTCGATATCGCATCCGAGCCGCTCCAAAACTTCAACTACATCTTTTGCAACGTTTTGATAAAACATCTCCGATAGGCACGTGACAAATAAGGATACTTTCACAATCAACCACCCTTTATCTAGTTTTTTAGTTTAAAAGAAAACGTTCAACTTTAGTCAGCAAATAAAGCAGGTCATCATATGACTAGTCAAAAAAGGTTCAATCTTTCTTAGAATGAGTTATTTAATCAATGTATTTTGACAGGATCTTTTCCACTCCAATTAAATGATTAAGCATATTTTCTTGAGCTTCCTCAGTCCTCCGCGCTTTTATTGATTCGTAGATTGACTGATGCTCTTCATATAAAGAACCCATCATTTCCTGTGAGTACAAAAGAAGCATTCGTGTTTCTCTCATCGATTCAACCATAATTTCAGAGACACTGGTCATTAAATTGATCAACATCTTATTGTGCGTAGCGTGTGCGATTGCTAAATGGAAATCCAAATCTGCTTTTTCTCCCACCTTGCCTTGCCCCTTAGCTTCTTTCATGGCTTTTAAAGCTTTTTCCATGGGCACTAAATCTTCATCTTTATGATTAATTGAAGCCGATGCTGCCGCTCCAACTTCCAGGATTTTACGTACTTCTGAAAGTTCCTTGATGTCTTCCCGCTTCATTAGAAGTGCAGAAGATAAAGGCAGAGAAAATGTTGAAGCATCGAATGATGTGATGTAAGTCCCTTCGCCCTGTCGCATTTCCACTAAGCCCATGGCTCGCAAGCCACTTAAGGCTTCTCTGATTGCCGAGCGTCCCACATTGAAATTTCTCGCCAGTTGTTCGACAGAATCCAGTTTGTCGCCCGTCTTAAATTGGCCGGTCTTAATCATTTCCAAAATAGAATCGGTTACTTCTTCGTATATCTTTCTCGTTCGAATTGGTTTAAATTCCATATATTTTCTCTCCCGACTTGTATGATCCTATCTTTACTTTAATAGAAACCGAAAGAATTTAAAAGACAGAGTCAAACTACATGAAAGAAATCAAGACGAATCCGCCAATTCCGGCTAGTATGCCGTACAGCACAGCTGGAATCAGTGTCTTTCTTATAATGGTCCCTTCTTTCCCCGACAACCCCACAACTGCGGAAGCCGCAACAACATTATGGACACAGATTATATTCCCTGCTGCTGCACCAATGATTTGCAGAGATAAAATAATATTCGTGTCGAGCCCAGTCTGATTTGCGATACTGTATTGGATTGGAGAAAATGTCAGTGTCGAAACTGTCGCACTGCCGGTTATAAATGCCCCCAATTCCCCTAAGAATGGAGCCGCAAATAGCCATGCTGGACCGATTGATACTGCTAAAGCCTGTGCTATGTAATTCGGCATGCTGACTAAATCATTGACGTTTATATTGGAATTTGTAAAAACCTGTACTAAAGCCAGTGTAGAAATCAACGCTAACCCAGCATTTCTAATGGAAAACAGAGATTCTTTTGCAGCCTTTGTAAAATTAGAGAATGGTTGGCGCTGAAAAAAGACAGCAAGTACAGCAGCTAAAATAAGCACAGTCCCCGGAGAATATAAAATCTCCCACTTAGAGGTAATGCCCTCGATACCCAGTATGTTGTTCCAGGTAAGATCGATTGCAGTCAACGTAAATTCTTTTACTTCAGGTATCACGCGCGTGATAAGCAATAATCCGACTACCACGAAATAAGGCGACCATGCTGTCAACAGTCCCATATCCGACTTTTCTGTTTCTACTTTGAAACAATCCTGTAAAGCGTCTTTCCAGTGTTCTTTCGGCAGCAGCCAGCCTTTTTTTGCTGTAAAGGAGGCTACGCCCAACCCTGTCAATGAAGCCAAAATCGCCACAAACTCATGACCGAATAACGTTGCATAAAGCAGGGCGGATGATGTATAGGTCAGACCGACAAGTAATGTCCATGGCAGTATTTCAAAAATATCCGATAACCCTTTTCTTTCACCGAAAATAAGCGTTAGCATAATCACCAGAATCGAAGGAACAAAAGTACCTGCAAACATATCAATCGTGGCAATTGTCACTCCGATTTCCTGAAAAAAAGACAGATCCGCATTCGGAATATTGCTCAATCCGACTTGTATAGGTGTCCCTACCGCTCCATAGGAAACAGCAGAACTGTCAGCAACCAATGCCAGTACCGCAGCGGCCAGCGGATTAAAACCCAATGCCAACATCAATGGTCCAGTTACAGCAGCAGGTGTTCCAAACCCAGCTGCTCCTTCAATTAAAGAACCAAATAAGAATGCCACAATGACAACCTGGACACGCATGTCTCCAGAAATACTTTGAAACCCTTGATTGATTCGCTTTACTGCCCCGTTATGCTGCAAGGTATTCAATAAAGCAATTGCACCAAATAAGATCAATAAAATGGTGAACGCTTTATGTGTCCCTTGCAGAATGGAAGCCAAAATCACATTTCCTTCCATCCCCCATGTTGTGAAAGCAAATACAATTACGATAATGGCACTGAAAAACATTCCTTTTAACGCAGACATTCTGAGCATCACCACAAATATAAACGGTGCAATAATCGCGCTCAGGGAAGCAAGTAATAGCATAAAATCAACCCCCTTCCCATTGTAAAACTATATTTCGCCATTTTAATAGAACGCTTACATTTTCTTATATCGAATCAAATCAGGTCATCAGATGACCTGTTGTTACTTTATCTAATATTTAGAATTTAGTCAATACTTTTTCATTTACTTCAACTGCTATTGCACAGGTGCCAGGCACGCAAACAACTTACACAAAGAAAGAGAACTCTGTCAGGCAGTAATGCCTGACAGAGTTCTCTTTAAACTGCGGGTTTTTTCTGGAAATTGCTGTCTCTCCTGAAATCCCCCATGACTTCCATCCTTTCACTGACACTGACAAATGCATTCGGATCGATATTTTTAATCAAGGGGCGTACATACGCCAGTTCATACCGGCTGATGACGGTATACAGCACTTTGACCTTCGCTGCTGAATATGCGTCCTCTCCATCCACTACCATAATGCCTCGGTACAGATTATCAAGCAACTCTCTTTTGACCACCTCGCCTTGATTGGTCACGACCATCAGGGGCAACTTGATATGGCGTGTGTGGATCCGGTCAACAAGCAATCCGGAAATATAGATTGAAGCCATTGTGTACATCGCCAGCTCCCTGGAAAAGATGAACCCGGAGACGAATACCACACCGCTGTTAAGTACGAAAACCAGCGAGCCGAGCGGCAGATCCCGTTTGATGGTCAGCAACCGGCCAAGGAGGTCAAAGCCGCCTGTCGAACCGTAAAAACGGATGATGACTCCAGCCCCTGCCCCGACAAGCACACCGCCGAAGACTGCTGACAATAAGGCGTCATCCGTTATCCGGACAATGGGAATATACAGCATGGCGATGGACGTTACAGCTACCGAAAAAACACTGTTGATAACAAAGGTTCTGCCCAGCTTCATCCAGCCGACAATGAGGATTGGAATATTCAAGACAACGAGCCAAATCCCTCCGTTGACGGTGTCAGCAAACTGAAGATCATCGCGATGCCGTTGACACCGCTCGCCAAAATTTCATGCGGCAATAAAAACAAGTTGAATGCTACCCCAAGAACCAGGGAGGCCGCGAAGTTGATCGCTAGGTTGTAGAATCTGTTCATAAGATTGCTTCTTTCTCAGATACATATTTTATGCATCCATTCCATAAGTATATTTTTAGTTGTTTGTTTCCTTATGAGCCAATAACGTAAAAAACCGCTTCTGGAGAAACAAAATCTCTTAAAGAGGTGATATACAAATATATGTTTTTTTGCATACTGAGTCATGTTAGCAATAAATTCGGTATGCTGACACCCCAACTTACTTCCTTCAATTTGGAACGGAGGTTCCGAGACATCATTCTTAAGACTATTATCTCATTATTCATTCCAATATAAACTAATAAATGATACTATTTACTAAGTTTGCAATTTAAATTCGGAGAGGAAGTAGTAAATGATGATGAAAAGAAAGCTGTTGACTGCTTTATTATTTAGCACTATAACCTTAAGCCTTCTATCTGCATGTGGAGCAGAAAACCCTACTTCAACAGTGGATGGATTTTTAACCTCAATTCAAAAGAATGATTTTGAAAAGGCAGGTACATTTGTTGAAGGGGGAACGGAAAGCCTGACAACTGATCAGGAAGAAACAACTGAAGAACAAGAAGAACTTGCAATGACGATGATTGAGAATATCTCCAAGAAGTATGAGTTTGAAAATCCTGAGGAAATTTCGGCAGATGGCGATAAGGCTGTTGTGAAAGCTGAAATAACTTCTCTTGATATGGGTGTTGTCATGACAAGTACAATGGCTGAAATTATGCCACTCGCATTTGCTAGTGCATTCGAAGAAGAAACTCCGGAAACCGAAAAGGCATTTGAAGAAATGACCGAAAAAACGATGCTAAAGTATATTACAGCTGAAGATGCTGAACTTGCTACACGTACAGTTGAATTCAACTTAGAAAAAGATGAAGATGGCGAATTCAAAATTGTCGATGATGACAATCTGACAGAAGCAATTTTCGCTAATATTTCACAATTGGAAGATATGTTTGGTGAAGAAGATGCTGAATCAGACTCAGCAAATGGAGAAACTGCAGAAACTCAGGAAGAACAACCCGAGCAAACTTCTGAAGTAATCTCAGTTGTTGCCGAGAATAAAACATACGATGCAAATCCAATAAACGTTACCCTCGAAGAGTTGTCTTTCAAAAAAGCTATGAATGTTTCGGAGGATCAACAATTCGATATAAATAATATGTACACAGACGAGCCGATAGGCGAAGAATTCAACTACTTCTATATTAAATATAATGCAGAAAACACCGCTGACCAAGATATTACTTTTCGTGGGATTAATGAAATTGTCTTATTCTCAGAAGGCAAACAAGAGAAAATTGATATTGCCTACGACTGGAAAGACTTTATCGATTATGACGAAGCCCAAGATGCTGACTATTATGGAGCCGTCAGCAAAGAAGGAGAAGTTGGTGCTGTAATTCAAACCGATCCTGCCAAAGTAGAAAAAGTCCGGATTGTCTTAAGTGAATCTATGGCAACCGATAGTTACGAAACACTTACAGAAGAACAGGTTATTGAATTCGACATCACGAAGTAAGCTTCAGAAGTTGCTTTCAAACTAATGATGGCCTCTCTTGAGCTTCTGCCTTATGCAATGAACTGTATGAAATTTCAACAAAGAGCTTAAGTGCGTTCACCATCAAACTAAAAAGGGACAGAAGAAAATCACTGATTTTCTTCTGTCCCTTTTATTTGGTTATAGGAAACCATTCTTTCGCTCTGCATGTATTTTAACTCCTGAATTATCCCATGCTGTTGAATCATACCATCCTCACTACTGCTCTGTTCAAAGACCAGTAAACCCTGCATAATGGAAAGTGTTGAAAGCTCGGCTATCAGATTGTGCTCGTCGACAGTTCAGGAAACACGCAGTTTTTCGGTAAACTGCTTGACGACAAGACCTTTCCCGAATCCGCTAACCGCGGCCTGATGGAAAGTGAAACCTATGCCGGACTGGACAGCATCACAAATGAAATGTTCATGAACGGCTACTTTACCAATAAACTACATAACACAGTCGGCATTCCGGTTGAAAGAGGCGGTGGACATTATGGCCTATTTATCCGTCCCGATACCAAGCTCAGGCAAATAATTATAATTTGGAGGTAACATCATGGAAAAAACTTGGAGTCTTCGTTTAATACGCTTTTCAGCAATATTCGGCTTGTTCGGAACCTTTCTCGGTTCGCAAATGGCCGGGGAAATGGACTATGCCCTGCGTCCGATTCATGCCCATATCCTGCTCGTCGGCTGGCTTTCGGTGTTTGCCTGGGGCATTTTCTACCGGGTCTACACCATCAAATACAAAAAACTTGTCGCTGTCCACGGCGCGCTCGCTATGGTCGGTGCCTTTTCGCTGACAGGCGGCATGTGGCTGTATAACCTGAACCCGTTCAATTGGAATGAAACCCTCGTCATGATCCTGTTCATCGTAGGCGGCAGCTTGCTGCTGATAGCATTCCTGCTGTTTGCCGTCATCACGTTTTTGACGGAGAAAGAATAGAAACTGAAAAATCCACTGAAAAGAGAAAGGCTCTTTTCCAGTGGATTTTTTCTATTACCTGCATAGAGTGAACTAAAGAATTAAGTTCTCAAATGGTTTAAGATTTCAAGAAACCGCTGCAGGCGGACGCTTTTAGACTGTATACTAGAATCTTTTAGCTGTTGCGGACACTGGAGAACGTATAAGCCGTTTCCGACTTGAACTCCTCATCTGCTTTTAGGACTGCGGATTGGAAGTGCGGGTGGCGCAACGAATCCGGCGGACTTTGCGTTTCAAGGCAAAGCCCCAAGTAGTCCTGCGCTTCTACTCCTCGGATTGAATAAGAGCCTCCGATATCGTTTCCCGTATACAACACCACTGCAGGTTCTGTTGTTTCAACAACCAGTTTCCGGCCACTTTCTGAATCAGTTAGTTTAATCCCTGGTTGTTCTGCATGATCCAACAAAAATGGATGGTCATAACCGTTTCCAGCCAGTTTGGCTTGCGGGTGTTCAGTGGACATTGCTTCCTTGATGCTTCTACCGTTTCGGAAATCGAACAGCGTGTCTTCTGCAACCGGAACCAAATTGCCTGTCGGCAGCAGTTCTTTATCCAGTTCCAAATAGTGATCACTTTTCAGCGTCAATTCATGGTCCTGGATCGTCCGCTTGAAGTTTCCGCTCAAATTGAAGTAAGAGTGGTTGGTCACATTCAACAAAGTGGTCTTGTCGGATTTTCCTGAATAGGAAATGACAAGCTGGTTGCTGCTATTCTTAAGGGTGTAGCGGACCGTCATGGATAAGTTGCCAGGAAACCCTTCCTCACCATCCGGACTGACATACGTAAATTCGACTGTTGCTTCATTTTTTGTTTGGACCACTTTTGAATCCCAAAGCGCGGAGTGAAATCCTTGGGAGCCTCCATGCAGATGATGGCCATTGGCATTTCTGGGTACTTGATAGTCTGTTCCCCCGATTGCAAACTCCCCGTCTTTGATCCGTCCGGCAAAGCGCCCGACCAATGCACCGAAAAAATACGGGTTGCTCTCGTACTCTTCGAGCGTATCAAAGCCCAATACAACGTTCTCCAGGTTTCCGTTGCGGTCTGGCGCTATAATTTCGGTGATCACACATCCATAATCGATGCAGGACACTTGAAAACCTTGATCATTTTTCAATGTATATAATTTGATTGGCCGATTGTCTTTGTAATCAAATACCTTTTCGCTGACTTCCATTTCTTCTTTCACCCTTTCTGTCTATCTGGCAACCCGACTTACTGCTAAAAACCACTAAACGCTATTTACTTTACCTCAAAGATATCCACCAGCAGCAGCGTAATCGCACCAATCAACGTGGCATCGTCTCCCAATTTGGAGACTTCCACTTTTGTTTGGCTTGCCGCAGGAGTTAGTGCAGAAGCTCGAATGGTTTCACGTATGGCAGGCAAAATGAATGTCTCTGCTTTGGAAACCCCACCGCCCAGCACAATTTTTTCCGGGTTGACGATGTGGATGAGGTTTGTCAGGCCGACGCCCATCGCTCTTCCAGTTTCTTTCAGAATAGCCGCAAATTCTTCATTGCCACTGATAGCCTGTTCAAATACATTTTCTGCTGTAAGTGGATTTCCCGGTGCCGTCCCAGTCACTTTTCTTGCGATGGCTGGGCCGGTGACAAAGGTCTGCAAACATCCCCGGTTCCCGCATTCACAAATCTCGCCATGCAAATCGATTGTCATATGGCCGATTTCCCCTGCAATATCAGAAGCACCGTGATAAAGCTTTCCATCGATGATAAGCCCCGCACCCACGCCGCTGCCTATATTCACCGCCAGCATGCTCTCCAGTTCTCCATGATTCCCAAACCAGTATTCACCCAATGCCATTGCCCGCGCATCGTTTTCCACTTTCACTTCCAGACCAAATGCCCGTTCCAACTCTTCTTTGATTGGGATATTGCTCAAGCCGAGATTCGGCGCATATAAAGAAGTGCCTGTCTCAACTTCCACCACGCCATGCATGGCCACACCGATGCCGATAGCTTGATCTGCTGTTTCCAGAACTCCTTCAATCCCTTTTTTTAATGCGGCCATAAACTGCTGGTTGTTGATCGGCAGCTGCAACGTTGTTTTCGACCTATTCAGCACCTTACCCGCGAGATCTGCCACAATGCATTCAATGCTTTCCGGACCTGCATCCACACCTATTATGGAAAATGCCTGGTTGTTGATCATCAGCATGGTCGGCTTCCGGCCGCCTTGTGACTGCCCGATGTCGCTTTCTTCAACTATTTTTTCTTCTATTAATTCTTTTACATTGCTGCTGACAGTCGGCGGCGTCAAACTTGTTTCTCTCGCAATTTGGGCTCGCGATATCGGGCCGTCTTTTCTTATTTTATTGAGGATAATCGATTTGTTCATCGACTTCATCCATTTAAAGGTGCCTTGACGCATACTAGATCCCCCCGTTTGTCAGATTCCTGCAGTTTGTAACTGCTTCGAACCTCATTAGTTAATAGTTTAACAAAATCTACTATATCTTTGTTAATTAAATTAACTTATGATTTTTTGGCGACACGGGGACAATCGAATGACGAACTCTTACAGCCATAGAAAAACACCTTTTTGCTGATATGGGTATTTTCATACTCACTCTTCAACGAAAGGTGTTTTTCATTTTATTGCGTTACGTTAAATCTTTTTCAAAAGGCTTACTTGCCATCGTTGATTTTTTTAATCTCGGATAAATCACATTTCGGCTTGCGGTGATAAGTCAAAAGTCCATTAATTTCTTGTTCCACATCGGTCAGCTGCGTATAGCAAAAACCTTGGACTACCGAAGAATCGAGCAAAGCTTTTGTATTTGCACGATAGGCTTCAATTAATTCTTCGCCGCCCTGAACCGCTGAATAACCCCATCCATTTTCCTGGTCGATCTCTTTCGTGTCATAGGCGATTCCACCATACTCCGTTATTAGAATAGGTTCTCCTCTGTATCCAAAGCCTTCCGCATAAATAGGACGATCTGCAGGCGTCGCAGCAATTGAACTTTCGACAGTTTGGTAGGCTTCTGCCATCTTCTCGGGAGACTGGTAATTATGGATGCCGCACAAATCAGAAACCGTGTGTTCCCATCCTTCATTTGAACAAACTGGCCGAGTTGGATCAAGGGATTTTGTTAAATAATACATAGCGAGTGAATGATGCTGCTGCTGTTTCTCCCTGGCTACGCGGGAAATTCCCCAACTTTCGTTCAACGGCACCCAGACAACCAAACTCGGGTGGCTGTAATCACGTTTAACCGCTTCTATCCATTCAGCAGAAATCCGTTCAACTGCTTCTTCGCTGTATTCCGAGCAGTTCGCCATCTCACCCCATAAAAGGTAACCCAGCTGATCTGCCCAATATAAAAATCGCGGATCTTCCACTTTCTGATGTTTGCGTGCCCCGTTGAATCCCATTTCCTTGGCAAGCACGATGTCCTGTTTTAACGCATCGTCTGATTCTGCAGTCAAAAGCCCACCCGGAAAATAGCCTTGATCAAGAACGAGCTTTTGGTAATAGGGCTTGTTATTCAGCATAAACTTGCCATCTTCAATGGATACTTTCCGCATCCCAAAATAGCTGGTTATCAGATCAACCACTTTTCCATCTGCAATAAGCTCCACTTTTGCATCGAACAAGTTCGGATGCTCCGGACTCCAATACCACCCAGGCCCATGAATATTACTTCTATCTGGAAAACGGCCGCGGATGTTGATGCTTCGCTTAATATGCGACTGAAAAACGGTAACTTCTTCACTAAAAACGGGTTCGCCTTTGAACGATACACTTATGCGCAACTTCGTATTTCCGAGAACCCTCCCAGCAATTTCTGTTTCAAATTCAATGTCGCCACGATCTACTTCTGGCGTCCAACGCAAACTTTTAATCGAGGTTTCTGCCACTGGCTCCAGCCAAACCGTCTGCCAGATTCCTGTTGTCCTCGTATAAAAGATCGAAGCCGATTCTTCATGCCAATACTGTTTGCCTCGTGGTATGGTCGTATCTTCGGAAGGATCTTCAACTCTTACAGTTAGATTGTTCTCTCCCGCTATAAGCAAGTCGGTAATATCGGCAGAAAAAGGAACATTTCCGCCTTGATGATAGGTCGCTTTCTCTCCATTTACATAGACCCATGCACGATAATCAACGGCACCGAAATTCAACTGAATTCTTTTGTCTTGCCAGTCTTCCGGCACTGAAAATGTCCGGTTATACCAGACTACTTCGTGAAAAGAAGGATCTCCAATGCCGCTGTTTTCGGTTTGATAGGCAAATGGAACTTTTATGGTCTGTCCTGAAGGAAAGCTCTGGTACCACTTGTCCTTTAACCCACGTTCTGTATCGTCAAAGGAAAAATTCCATTCCCCATTCAGGTTCAACCAGTTATTTCGTTGAAATTGCGGTCTCGGATATTCTGTTTGTAAATTTGCCATATGTTTACGCTACCTCCATCACTTATTTAATGCCTGACTGTGTAATGCCTTTGATCAACTGTTTCTGTCCAATCAAGAAGACAATTAAAATTGGAATGGTGGCAATCGTCGTTAATGCCATCAGTTTCCCATAAGAAGATGTAAAACTTCCTTGCTGCATAATGGCTATACCGGTAGTGATTGTTCTCATATCCGGCGAGTTTGTAGCCACCAGCGGCCATAAGAAATCATTGTAGATTCCCATGAAAGAGAAAATCGCCAATGTCCATATGATTGGTTTTGCAGAAGGAATTACGATTTTAATGAAAATTTGCCACTTGTTCGCTCCGTCCAATTTTGCTGCTTCTTCCAATTCTTTCGGGAACGATCTAAAAAATTGATAAAGCAAAAATACACCGAATGCATTGGCTGTATAAGGGAAAATCAATACAGCATACGTATTCAATAACCCAAAGTTGCTGAATTGCATATACATGGGAAGAAACGTGATGACAAAAGGAATCATCAGTGTACTAATGAACATTGGAAACAAGAATTTTTTGAAAGGAACATCCAACCGTGCCAAGCCATAGGCAGCCAACGCATCAATTGTTACGATGATTGCTGTTCCGGTCAGTCCTGCAAATAACGAGTTGAACATCCACCTGAATATCGGAACATCCACTCCTTCACCCGTCAGCGTGTATAAATAGTTTTCAAAAGTAAAGTTTTCCGGTATCCAGTTTAGTCCTCCGGCGATAGCTTCAAAATCATTTTTAAAGGAAGTGGAAATCATCCAAGCAAGAGGAATGAGAAATAAAAGCCCTATTACCGAAGCAAGCACGATCAGTCCAATCTGCTTTCCATTCTTTTTCATCAGCTTTCCCCTCCTTGTTTGCGATTGGCGATTTTAAATTGGATGACGGAAATGACAATCATGATCAGCGACATGAGCAAGGCCATTGCCGATGCCACACCTAATTCCCGCTCTTCAAAAGCAAGGTTAACAATTCCCATTAACAGCACTTCCGTCGAATCTCCAGGGCCGCCTCGTGTCATCAAATAAGGTTGTCCAAAGACGTTGAACGAAGCGATGGTTGAAGTGATAATCACGAATAACATAATGGGACGGATAGTCGGCAAAGTGATATGAATAAATTTCTGCCAAGCGCTCGCACCGTCAATGGCACCGGCTTCATATAATTCTTCCGATACTTCATTCAAAGCGTTGATAAAAATAATCATATTAAAGCCCAGCGTCCACCAAATCGTGGCACCGACAAGAGAAATCCATGCAAACGGCTGCTTTGTCAGCCAGGGAATAGCATCAAAGCCTAAATCCATTAAATACATATTAAGCAACCCGGAGTTCGTATCGAGTATCCAAAGGAAAATAATGGAGACTACTGAAACCGATATGGCATAAGGGATAAAATAGATCGTACGGAAAAATGTTCTGAGTTTTCCGGGTAAGCTATTTAACAACAACGCCAGCCCCAACCCGATTGATACTAGTAAAGGCACTGAAAAAATGACAAACTTGAGGGTGTTTCCTAGTCCGTCAAAGAACAACGAATTCATCGCAGAATCCGGATTGAAAATAGTAGCGTAGTTTTCAAAGCCGATAAAAGGCTGCACACTCGACAGTAAATTATAATCGTGCAAACTAATGTATATTCCATATACAAGCGGGATAAAAAGAAAAGCTAAAAACAGCAGTAAATACGGCAACACAAATAGGAAGGATGTGAATTTGGAAAGTCTTTCTCTTTTTGCTTTGCTCGCAGGCAATTTTGCTTCTTTCATTGCTTTCTCACCTCATTTTGAATAACTTAGTGCTTCTGATAAAAAGAAAAAGTAAGCAGTGCAGACTCCACCTGCTTACTTTTTAATTTGTTATTCTAAAGCATTGGCAGCTTTTTGTTGCGCTTCCTCCAATGCTTCTGTTGTATCTTTTTGTCCTAACAGCACTTCATTGACTGCTTCCATCAAAGGACCGGTTGCCTGTCCCCAGTTTTCCACATCTGGACCAAATTTAACATAATCAAATTGCTTCGCTACTTGTGAAGATTGGGTATTTACATCCTGGAACTCGTCACTTTCGTACACAGCTTTTGAAGCTGGTGCCTGGCCCGATTCTGCCCAAGCCAATGCGTTGTCTCCTACATAGCTAAAGAAGTTGGTAATCGCATCCAGTTTTTCTTCGTCTACACTTTCCGGAACAACAAAGTTATGCGAGTTTGCATAAACGCCTTCTTGTTCTGTTCCTAATTGAGGTACTGGTGCTACGCCGTAATTAAGGCCTGAATCTTCCCATTGTTTCATCATCCATGGGCCATTCATGTGCATGCCGCTTCTTCCTTGCAAGAACATCGTTACTTCTCCATCTTGCTGTACATCGCTAGGAGAAACAGCATATTCATCAATTAACGACCGCTCAAATTCCAAAGCTTCTACAACTGCATCCGAAGTAAATTGAACTTCTCCGTCCGCATATAACTCCCCGCCATTTTGGAAAACGATTGTTGGGAAGATAAACTCTTGCGGCCACAACGTCGGAACAACATAGCCATATTGGTTTTCGTCCTCATTTGTCAGCGCCTGCGCATACTCGATAAATTCTTCACGATTAGTCGGCGGCTGTTCTGGATCTAAGCCTGCTGCTTCAAACATATCTTTATTCCAATAGAAAAGAAGCGGATGAATATCCAAAGGTACACCATATAATTCGTCCTCTACTGACGCACCTTCAATCGCATTCGGATGATATTCATCAACCGAAATCTCATCACCCATTAAATCACCAAGATCTCTTATAATATCTTTTTCAGCATACGTAAATATTTGATCGCCGTGCATTACCATCACATCTGGCATATTCGACTCTCCATTAACAGCCAAATCTACAGTTTTGTAATATTCACTTTGCGGAACTATTTGGAAGTTGACGTTATATTCATCCTGTGACTCGTTATAGCCATCGACAATTTCCTTCATATAAGGACCATCTGGGCCTGAGAAAGGAGCCCAAAGCGTGATTTCAGAGTTGTCTTCAGAACTTCCAGAATTTCCACCCTCTTCAACTACACCACTATTGCCGCTGCATGCTGTCAACAAAACTGCCGAACATGTCACTGCCAAAGCACTCCATCGTTTATTCGTCTTCTTCATTTTCCCACTCCCTTTTCTTAGTTAAAGCGCAGTATTGTATTCAATCCTTTAATCCGTAACTGGAACTTTTAGTTGTTCTTCGCTTGGCTGCCCGCCTTCGATCAATGGCCAGCTATCTTCCCAGACAATAGGATCTATCATCAGTGGCCTTCTTGAAGCACCCGTCCACAGCAATGGATCGGTCTTTTCAATTGCATGATAGACAAGCCAGTCTTCTCCTGCCTCGTCTGTAATAATCGAATTATGTCCAGGGCCAGCAAACTTGCTGTCTTCATCGGAGGATAGGATCGTTGTCCCGCCATTGTCGAGCAATGTCTTTCCTTCGCGGTCAACGTATGGGCCCTTGAAACTCTCTGACCGTGCAATTGCTAGATGATAAGTGCTGTCTTCTCCTTCGCAGCAAGAACCCTTGGAACCAAAAAAGTAATAAAATCCATCCCGCTCGATAATATAGGGTGCTTCATAATCCTCTCCAGCAAGCTGAAACTTTTCACCAACCGTCGTCACTCCATCTTGTGACAGTTCAATTCCATAAATGCCATGGAAACTTCCCCAAACAAGATAAGGGACATCACCTTCAACGTAGAAAAATGGATCAATCGAGTTAGCTACGCCAATTTCCTCGCTTGTGAACATCTTTCCTTTGTCTTGAAAAGGACCTGCCGGAGTGTCGGAAACTGCTACACCGATTCCTGGATTCAGATCTCCCCATAAGGATAAAGAGTAATAAAGCATATATTGATCATTGTAAAATTGAATATCTGGCGCCCAGATGTCTCCCGCTGCTTTCCAGTCGGGCTTTTCTTCGAACGCTTCCCCAACGAACTCCCAATCAATTAAGTTTGTGGATCGAGAAATTGGAACCAATTTTGTTTCAGAATCATCTCCCCAAGCATCTTCTGTACCATAAGCGTAGTAACTGCCGTCCTCGGCTTTGATAATTGAAGGATCTGCTAATACTGGTTCGTACACAGGGTTGTTAAAAGATGTTGTTTCTTTCGTCTGTTCTTCTTCTGGAGAACAGCCTGTCAACATTATTGATAGTAAAAAGACGCCAAAAACCGAAAACTTATATATTGTTCCATCAACTCCTTTACCTTAATTATTGAAAGCACTTACATGAAGCCATTGTAATATATAAGTTTGTTTCATTACAAGTATATTCGTAATAAAAATCAGAAAACTTTTTTTATTCTATCTTTTGCCCTCATAAAAAAAAAAGCAAGATCCACAGTAGCTTTCTGTGGATCTTGCTTTGAAAACGGATTCTATTATTTAGGCTCTGTCAGTAAACGCATCACAATTCCTTGCCTGTAATTCCCGAATTTGTGGCCGAATAAATTTATTCCACCTACATTGAGTGCATCTTCTTTAACACCAATTTTAAAAGAGATATAAGGAGTTTCAGCGATTTTCAATGTATCTATTGTACACTCTCTGCTCACTAGCTTGTCATCCAGGTAACAGCCTTCTTTGGTCACTCGCCAGTTTTTCAGCAAACCGTATTGGGTATGGTTCGTCATCCACCATTTTGGCGTAAGAAACCCCCGCTCCCCACCAAAATCGCTTGGAGACGTCCATGTTGCAACTTCATGTCCATTAATCCAAACGGTTATATCGGAAGGCCAATCCAATTTGAATAACGGAGCTTCCGAACAAACTTCTGCACTAAACTTGATTTGGTCCGCTTTTTCCCCCCGGGGCAGACGGTTTGGAAATCGGTATTCCAAATAACCTGTTTTGAAGAAAATTAACTGCGCTTCGTCCCTGCCCGTTTCATAGAAAGCACGCGGATCATCATGTCCGTTAATATAATCAGATTCCCCCACTAAACCACAGCTTGGTTCGATGCTGCAATCCGTGTATTGGCCAATCGGCATATCATAAATAATCGTTTCTTCTGCTTCTTTTTTTTCTTGGGGTGCAATATCGATGATAATCTGATCGTATTTTTTTGTGTTGATCTTTTGCGTACCTCTGCCAGGCAGCAATTCTGTGGTAATCAGGTCTACATCTTCGAGCTTTTTCACATTTACAGCAGTTGTAGAAAAAGGCAAGCCGAGCCGCTCCGACAATTCGTTGACGTTATGCGGCCGCTCACTTAAAAGACGCAATATCGCCATTCTATGTTTATTGGCCAAGGCTTTACATACTTCAATTGATTCTTCGAAACTTAGCTCTAAAGTTCTCATGGGCATATCCTACTTTTACTCTGATTTTTATTGTAATAAAATTATACCACTACAGAGATTAAGTCAAGCAGAAGGAAATGAATAAAGTTCCATTCTCAGTTATCATTCCATTCGACAATTGGCTTCATCGAGCGAAAAAAGATCCAGGAACTAAATATTTCAATTAAGGATAGCTGGTAGATTCACTAATTTAATTCCATTAAAAACTCTTCGGCGCCCAGTAATAGCATCGCTTGTTCGCCGTCTGCAGCTTATAAGTGCTTCCAATCTCATGATTGAATAGTTCAACAAAATAAATTATACTGATGTTAATTAAATTAATTTATAAAGTATTGGAGGAATAAGATGAACCAGAACGGGTTGGCCCAAACTTTCAACAGCATCTTCAAGACGGATGAAAAACCGCGATTCTTCTTTGCGCCTGGCCGCATCAATTTGATTGGTGAACATACTGATTACAATGGTGGACATGTGTTTCCAGCCGCCATTTCCTTTGGAACTTATGCGGTTGCCCGACAGCGCCCCGATCAAAAACTGCGATTCTACTCGATGAATTTTCCAGAACGGGGAGTAATCGAATGCGACCTTGCCGACTTATCCTTTAACCCGGACCATGACTGGGCAAACTTTCCGAAAGGCATGATCCATCATTTTGTGGAAGATGGGTTTGCAATCTCTTATGGAATGGATATTTTGTTCTATGGAAATATTCCGAACGGTGCCGGATTGTCTTCTTCCGCTTCCATTGAAATGGCCACAGGCGTTGCCGTGGAAGGCCTGTTCGATATAGAAATCGATCGCTTGCGCATGATTCAACTTGGGCAAAACGTTGAAAACCAATATATTGGCGTCAACAGCGGCATTATGGACCAGTTTGCGATTGGAAAAGGAAAAAAAGACTCTGCGATTTTACTGGATTGCCAAACGCTGAAATATAGCTACGCACCCGTTAAATTGATGGATCATGAAATTGTCATTATCAACTCCAATAAACAGCGGACGCTGGCCGGTTCAAAATACAATGAACGCCGCGCCCAATGCGAACAGGCGCTGGCTGATATACGAACCGAACTCGAAGTCAACAGTTTAGGCGAACTGACAGCAGAGGAGTTCGAGCAGTACAAACACCTGATTGAAGATGACACAAACCGCAAACGGGCAAAGCATGCAGTCTATGAAAACGAACGGACCTTGCTGGCGCTCAAAGAACTTGAGCAAGGCAATATTTCAGCGTTTGGAAAATTGATGAACGAGTCCCATGTTTCTCTTCGCGATGATTACGAAGTGACCGGCGCAGAGCTCGATCATATTGCAGAAACGGCTTGGAAACATCCCGGTGTCATCGGTGCACGAATGACCGGAGCCGGATTCGGCGGATGTGCCATTGCCATTGTGCACCAGACACAAATCGAAAGTTTTAAGGAAAACTTAACAAAGAGCTATACCGAAAGATTTGGTTTTTCTCCTTCTTTCTATGAAGCGAAAATTTCGGATGGCGCCAAAGAACTTACAGAGGAGTTTTGAACATGAGTGTCTTAGTGTTAGGCGGAGCTGGATATATTGGTTCACATGCAGTTTATCAACTAATCGATCAAAGAGTAGACGTTGTCGTTGTCGATAATTTAGAGACAGGACATCGGAAAGCCGTGCACCCGAAAGCTGTTTTTTACAAAGGCGATATTCGCAATGCTGACTTTCTGAACTCGGTATTCGAAAAGGAATCGATTGATGAGGTGCTTCATTTTGCCGCTAATTCGCTGGTCGGTGAATCGATGGAAAATCCCCTGAAGTATTTCGATAACAATGTTTACGGTACCCAGGTCTTGTTGAAAGCCATGATCGATCACGATGTGAAGAAAATCGTCTTTTCATCTACCGCTGCAACTTATGGCGAGCCGGAATCCGTACCAATTACCGAAAAGATGCCAACCAATCCGGCCAATACATACGGCGAGACAAAGCTGACCATGGAAAAAATGATGAAGTGGACAGGCGTGGCCCATGGCTTGAAATTTGTTTCCTTGCGCTACTTTAACGTAGCGGGGGCAAGAGAAACAGCCGAAATAGGCGAAGATCACCGCCCTGAATCCCACCTTGTTCCCCTCATCTTGCAGACGGCACTCGGGCAGCGAAAGGAAATCACTGTGTTTGGTGATGATTATGATACGGCTGATGGAACGTGCATCCGCGACTATGTTCATGTCGAAGACTTGATCCGCGCCCACCTCTTAGCATTGGATTATTTGAGAAAAGACGGCGAAAGTGATGTCTTTAATCTTGGAAGCAGCCAAGGGTTTTCTGTGAATGAAATGATTTCCACTGCCCGCTCTGTAACAGGAAAAGACATTCCAGTGAAAGTTGGGCCCCGCAGAGCAGGTGACCCGAGCATCTTGATTGCCAGTTCAGATAAAGCAAGACACGTATTGGGCTGGAATCCTGCCTATACTTCTGTCACCAAAATTATCGAAGATGCATGGCACTGGCATTCTTCGCATCCAAACGGCTATGAAAAGGAAGTGTAGATATGGTTCATGAAAATCTTTCAGGACTCCTTCAAAAGGGCCTCGAATCAGACTTGATAAAAGCAGAGGATGCAGATTACGTCCGCAACCAGGTGATGAATCTTTTGGGCTTGGAATCGTTTCCTGAAGAACCCATCTCCCCTGCAAACGACACCATTCCAAACCTGCTGGAACACTTGATTGCTTATGCCGTGGAACAAGGCGTGATCCTGGATATTTTTGACGACAAGGAAATCTTGTCAGCCAATATTATGAATTGCTTTGTCGCCAGGCCTTCTGTCATTAATGCCGCATTCAATGAAAAATACGCGGAGTCGCCAATCGCCGCAACCGATTACTTTTATGAGTTGAGCAAAAACAGCAACTACATCCAGATGAACCGGATCCGGAAAAACATTTCCTATAAAGCAGATACCCCTTACGGACAGATGGACATTACGATTAATCTGTCGAAACCGGAAAAAGATCCAGAGCAAATCAGAAGAGAACGTGAAATGAAACAAACGCTCAGTTACCCGAAATGCTTGTTGTGCAAGGAAAATGAAGGCTATACCGGACGCATTGGCTATCCGGCACGGGCGAACCACCGGATCGTTAACGTGCCGCTCACCGGAGAAAACTGGTATTTCCAGTATTCGCCCTATGTCTACTACAACGAGCACAGCATTGTGCTTTCTGAAGAACACCGCGACATGAAAATTGATCGAAACGGCTTTGAACGGCTGCTTACATTTACAGACCTGTTTCCCCATTATTTTGTCGGGTCGAACGCCGATTTGCCGATTGTTGGCGGGTCTATTTTAAGCCACGACCATTACCAGGCTGGACGTTATGAGTTTGCCATGACCAAAGCGGAAGACGATTTTCTATTCAGCTTGGACTCCTATCCGGACATCACTGCCTCTGTCGTAAAATGGCCGATGTCGGTGATCCGCTTGAAAGGGCAAAAAATTGACAGCCTGGCAGATGCCGCGGATGAGATTTTGCAGACGTGGAAGAATTACTCCGACGAATCAGCGGATGTTCTGGCTTTTACTGGCGAGACACCGCATAACACCATCACCCCGATTGCAAGAACGCGGAATGGACTATTTGAAATTGATTTGGTGTTGCGAAACAACCGGACAACGGCGGAATACCCGTCCGGAATTTTCCACCCGCATGCGGATGTCCATCACATCAAAAAAGAAAATATCGGCTTGATTGAAGTGATGGGGCTCGCTGTTTTGCCGCCGCGCTTAAAAGAGGAACTCGCTGAAATCCAGGAATTTTTACTCGACAATACAAGCAACGTAGCTCCCTTCCACCTCGAATGGGCTGAACAATTAAAAGCGCAATACGGCACGCTCTCTGTACCGGAAGACGCAGAAGCGATCCTGCAGAAAGAGCTGGGGAAAAAGTTTGTCAGAGTCCTTGAAGACGCCGGCGTATTAAAAGAAAAAGAAGCATTCCAGCGATTTATCAACACGCTGAATAAATAAGTAGGCCGCATTGAGTTTCATGCAATAAAAACAGGAGGAACCTTCTTTTTAAGGTTCCTCCTGTTCAGACTGTAGACAAAGTCTAATCAAAACGAATAGCGGTGTATAACCCCAACAAGCGTAGTAATCCCTTCACTCAAGGATCTGGAGCACAAGGCGGCGACTCCTGCGGTAGAACGGAGTGATGAGACCCCGCAGGAGCTTGCGACGAGGAGGCTCAGCGCTTCGTCCGCGGAAAGCGTCCGCCTGGAGCGCAGGATCCTGTATAAACACGATAAAATAAGTATTCATTCTTTGAATACCATAAATATTCTTTTGTCTACAAGCTCAACAGGAGGAACCTTCTTTTCGAGGTTCCTCCTGTTCAGACTGTAGACAAAGTCTAATCAAAACGAATAGCGGTGTATAACCCCAACAAGCGTAGTAATCC
>NZ_JAGGPX010000047.1 GCF_018613575.1 Planococcus sp. ISL-110 | reverse complement strand
TTGAATCAATTTCATAATGCGCACTTTTAAAAAATCATAGAAGAGCCGAAAATCGATGATTCCTTAAAAAAACCAATGAAATGATGAATTACGCTGCGAGTACTTGAAGAGCTTTTAACCGATCGATGGCGAGTTTGGATGCGTTGTACGCTAGTTGAACCAAATCAACATGCAATTTGGCTTTCTTTCCGGTGCGATGGTAAATCTGATTCAAAAGGAAATAGCCTTTCAAGTAGGCATTGACCCGTTCAACGGCACTTCGTGCCTTGTAGAGTTGTTTCCATTTCAGCGAACCTCTTGCCGGCGCTGTGTATTTTCGGAGATCTTTCGTGATCTTTACCTTGTAGACTTTCTGGCACAAACTGTCATGGGCTAGCGGACAATCCGCACATTGGCTGGGACGGGTATACTTTAGGGTTTCGTGCTTTTTATCGAAACTGTCGTACCGATAACTGTGTTCTCGTACGCAGGTTGGCGCAAAATGGGCATCAAATCCAATCGGTTCCGGTTCGTTCTTCTTATTGTAGGCAATAATCGAATGCGCACCGATGCGATAGACCTGTTCATAAACGGCTGCGTAATCATAGCCGGCATCCATCGTGGCATAACCGATTTTCAATGACGCCAGTCGTTCGTGGACGCCTTTAAGCAACGGAATTGCCGCTTTTCCGTCATTCAGACTGCCGGAAGAAAAGAGGGATTGCAGGATATATTGGCTGTCTGTTCCCACCGCGAGATGGCATTTGAAGCCGAACCAGAAGACGTTCTTTCCCTCACTATTCTTCTTCACCCCCCATTCGGGGTGAGTCGGGATAGAAGTGCGAAGTTCCAAAAGCGGAACTTCCAGCTGATCGGCAATCTTTTTTTCATAAACAGGAAGATTGGCTTCTGCTTCCGCCTTTTCCAGCAGCCACTGTTCCCGTTCTTCTTTCTTTTTGCGGCCGCGCTTGTTCGGTTTTCTTTCCGCTTCAGACTCTTTCTTCTGAGGCGCACGGTCGCGGGCTTCGACGTGTGTGGCATCAATGGCGACCGTTTCATCCGACACAAAGCCTTCGGACATGGCGAGTAGCAGCGTGCGTTCTTGCACAATTTCTAGGGCGTCCGATTCACTGACCAACGTAATCATGCGGGAATAAGAAGCTTCCGATGGAATCTCATCCGATACCAAAAAACCGCAGTCCACTTTGAACCGCAAGTCGCCTTCCAACCGCTTGATCAGGTCTTTGATAAACGGAATTCGCTCCGTGATCCGGATGATCAACGCATACGTCATCGCCGCATAGTTCAGCGTTTGGGGTGGCCCGAAACGCGATTTTTTCGTCACCACAGCTAAAATTGGATGGATATCAATCCCCGATAAAATCGAGTTGAACCGGTGGGTAGGTTCCAAGTCATACAAAACTTGCATGTCAAACAGGCTTTCTTGTCGTATAATAGGCATAGAGCATCTCTCCAGTCTGTTAATGTGTGTGTCGTAACTCTCATTATACAGAATTTGGGGAGGTGTTCTATTTTCTTGCCATTTTACGCTTAGAGCCGCAAGGGCTCAGAGTTATGAAATTGATTCATTATCTGTAAATTACAAATAATAAAGAAAAAAAA
>NZ_JAGGPX010000046.1 GCF_018613575.1 Planococcus sp. ISL-110 | reverse complement strand
CGAGGCCACTGAAAAACCCTCCCTTTAAATCAGCGGAGACTAAAAAAAGAGTCAGAAGGCAGGATTTCCCTGCCTTCTGACTCTTTTTTATCACCTTTATTGTTCCGCAGCTTGCCTGCGCTCATCCAGTAATCGAAGAATTCGTTTCAGGTTCACAGTGAAAATCGCCATGGCACCTTGCAAGGCCATGCCGCTCAATCCGGCACCGGAGGTCACCCGATATCCGTGCCGATTCTTCAGTTCACTGTTTTTGGCTTCGATTTTGTACCGCTCTTTGACTGCTTTTTTAAAGAACTCACTTTCCTGGAAATCTCTCTGGATTGCATGTTCATTGGATTTAATGGAGACAGAGTACGTCTTGCTTTTGGCGCCTTCCTTATAACATCCGTCCCGCAGCGGGCAACGCTTACAGCGTTCGATATCAAAAAAATAGGTATCCACTTGATTCTGTCCGATGCCTTTTTTTCCTTGTCTAGCTTTCCGGATCGCCATATGACCTGCTTTACAGACGTACATGCCAGCGTCTTTATTGAAATCGAATTCGTCCTCTTTTTTACGATGACCGTCCGTAATGTTGGGGTTCAATTTGGAAATGAGGCAGATGTGATTTTCCTCAGCATACTGCAAATTGCTTTTTTCCGAATACGCCGTATCTCCAATGACCGTATTCACCGGGATGCCAGCTTCGCAACTTTTTTCAATTAGAGACTGAAGAAGTTTCCCATCATTCTTTTCACCGGTGGTCACGATAGCTGCCGTAACGAGTCGCTCCACACTCATCGCGAGGTGGGTTTTATAGCCGAAAAACGATGTGTCCACAGATTTATGCCCGGTTCGGGCATCTGCATCCGTAGAACAGCGCAGTTGTTCGATGTCATCTGCCATCGTTTCTTCCAGGAGACGAAGCGATTCCCCGATTTTCGGATTGGCCGAAAGACCGGGAACCCGTTCAATCGACGCGATCAATTCCTTGCAATAATTGAGTTCTGCTTCGAGGTCATCTTTTGTATTCTTCTTCGGGAACTGTTCTTTCATAGACTCATTTACTGAATAAATGTTTTTCCGCAATTTGCGGGACTGATCCTGCAGGATCTCTTGTGGTTTTTTCAAGTTGTAGCGGGATTGGGTATGGGTGGCATCGACAATAATGGTCCCTGTTTTAATCAGGTCAAGGTCCATCGCAATGGCCACGGTCTTTTCAATAAGGAGGTCTAAAAGATAGCTATCTTCAAGACGCAGCTTCCGGAATTTGGTTAACGAACTCGGATCGATCACCGCTTCCTCTGGGGCCATATCCAGAAAAAACTTGTAGGAGAGGTCGAACTTGGAGCGTTCGACCAGGTCCACATCTGAAAGGGGATTCATGCTTTTCAAGAGCAGGTATTTGAACATGCGAATGGGATGGATGGCCATCCGACCATTGTTCGAACAGTACTTCTCCGCCAGTTCCTGGGTCACGAAGGAGAAATCGACCAGCTCATTGATGCGTCGGAAGATGTGGTCTTGGGGAATGACAATATCATACAGGGCTGCATAAGGGCTGGGTTTCATGGATGGTCTGTCTGGCATCATGGTTATCCCTCCTTGAATTTAGAACCAGTATACAAGAAAAAGCACCGAATTTCTAAAAATCAGAAATCCGGCGCTTTTTCTTGTAGTTTTTCAGTGGCCTC
>NZ_JAGGPX010000045.1 GCF_018613575.1 Planococcus sp. ISL-110 | reverse complement strand
ACTTAATATGATAATCTTCACTTCAAAATAATAACAAGAGAAATTATCAATAAGTTTCTGTGCCAGGATATGAAAAACTTCGGGATAGCTTCTTTTTAAACAGAATTTTATCGATATCTGACATAAACAAAATCATAATTCCTAATTATCTAGGAGTGACAGAATTCCAAAAGGTAAATCAAACAAAAAAAGACTGTTAAGAACTATCCCGTCTTAACAGCCATACCCACTAATTTTCTAATCCTTTAGTTTACTGCTCCGCCAGCTTTCGTATACCTGACGTTAAACTCCTGTACAAATTGATTGGTAATGGCTGCGTCATGGATAAACAGCAGGTTTTCATCATTGATGTTGTTGCCGTTATTGCTCCAGTTCGTGGAACCTACAATTACCGTCGGATCACTGTTTGTGTCAGCATCGATCAACATGGTTTTGCTGTGAAGTTTGCGGGACTCATTGCCCGTGTATACGGGGGCGGGGTTGGCCCAGCGGGTATTTGGGTTATCGACGCTTTCCTGTGAAGCGGTGCGCCCCGTCATATCCACACTTGCAGACCACCATTGGTTCCAGAAGCTGTGATCGAATACACCTTTGATATCAAAGCCCGTCAATGTGCCTTCCAAATCATTATATGATCCTTCCCATAAATTCTTTAACTCATCGACCAATCCTTGATCGCTCCAAGCAAAAATGGTGAAGTAAGTATTCACATCAGCGGACGTTCTAACAAACTCCCTCATTTTCCCGACCGCATCATCACCTGCCGAAAAGTAAATCTCAACGATTTTCCCATTCACATCGACTTCATGTATCGTATTGTCAATCTTCCGGGTGTTGAAATTAGCAGCTTCTATGTCAGGCGATAGTGTAGAGCTGCCCCACATTTCATTAAATTCAACTTCGAACACATTAGCCAATGCCGGCCAGTTGATCTCGACCACATGCTGCTGGTTGCCGTCTAAAACGCCTTGTTCCATATTGGTTTCAGTGCCGTACAAGCCGGTTACTGTGAAGTTCCAGCTTCCTGTAAATACCCAGCGGTCATCAATGACGGCAAATTTATTATGCATTTGTGTCCCGGGGCTATAGTAGGCATCGATGCTTTTTTCTTCGGCATCGACAAACAGATAACCTGATACATCACCGTTTCCGACTGCAACGGTTTCAAGCGGGAAATCTTCTGGTGTGGCAGGCAAGCCGAAATCGGTTCTGACTGCACTGTCTTCCACAGCAAACATCGGAGAATCAGAGAAGACATAAATATCATCCGCTGTTCCAACTTTTCCATCCTGTCCCCTTACCATTTTCTCCACTTGCAATCGCATCGTCTTGAACCGTTCAACATAATGCGGGTCGGCTGCATCTTTGGCATCCGCTATCACGCGTACATCAATGCCTTCCGCCGCTTTCGCGATCAACGCATCCACAATGCCCGGCAGATTAATTTCATATGTTGCAAAGTCGATGCTGGTCGTCGCTTGATTCAAGCGTTCGATCAAGCGGGTTTCCAGATTCACGTTATAGTTTGCTTCGTTCCCCGAACTTGCATAGGATACATCCGCGCATTTGTTAAAGTAAACGTTAATGGCGCCTTCCGCTTCAGAAACGTTATTCAAATGTTCCGTTCTGTCGGTACAGCCTTTCACTTTTGAATTGACTGCCCGCGGAGTGCCGTTTCCTCCGTCATAGGTTTTGGCAGAATCAATCCAGTTGGTGGCTTCGGTGCCGGCCACAAGCGGATCGGCTCTTTCCATTGTTGCCTTTGCCGTGTTATCCCCTGCATACCAGGCATCTGCACTGTCTATTAAAGCGCCGGCAGAATCTCTCAGTTCAAGGATCTCACCGCCATTTTCCAGCGATCCTGTATAAATTAGGTCAGCAGCAACACCAGGAACAGAGCTGTCATTGGTTCTTTCCAATAAATAATAACCACCTGCCGCAATGGTACCGGAGAGGCTGATCTCGGGACTGCTATCGGTGGCGTGCAAAGTCCATCCGTTCATATCCACAGCTGTGTTTGTCGTGTTATGTAATTCAATCCATTCGCTATTGTAGCTGTAACTCGTACCCATCCAGGCAACTTCGTTGATGGCTACCGTGCCTGTCGTCGCTGCATGTGCTTCTTGATCTAATACGATACCAGGTGCCATAAAAGAAATAATAAGTGCAAAGATCAATGAAAGATGTAACGGTTTCCTCATTTTCCCAACCCCTTTTCCTTTTGTGTTTCCAAGGCTCATCAAGCCCTTTATTATTGTATAACTATTTTATTAATTTAGTATTAAGATTTAACAAAAATTTCATTTTCATTAAATAATTTTACTATTTTTAACAATTATCAAAACAGAATATAGACCTGGGTTGACGGAAAATTTGAGCTTTCTCTATAATCTAAAGAACCCCGTGCAGGTGAATATCACCTGCACGGGGTTCTCCCCTTTTTACGTTGGTTTTTCGCTTTTCGCCTGCGAAAAGCATCCGTAAAGGCCAATACGGCAGGCTTTAATTGGAAGTGATTAGAAAAATTCAAGATTAATGAAAAAAGCATTTTTAAAGTCTTGTGCACTAACAAAAGGTTCCGGGTGAATTACCTGAACCTTTTTCTTCTCGCTATTTCCCTTTATTGCCTGCAGATCTTCTTTGATGCGATCAGGCCGTAATGCGCCCGAATTAAATGCGGACCCGATCACACGTCCACCGCCTTTTTCCTGTGCCAGCGCCATCATCCGCTCAAGCGCTGCTTCAATCGGCGTTGTCGTGTTGACAGCTAGTCCCCAAGCTTTGATGACCCTCTATTCCTGAGGCGGTCCAGTACTTTACAGGCGTATTTGCGCGCTTTATCAAACTTTGTCACCCATTCATCCCCTGTAAGGCTGGGGAGATATCATGCAAGCGGTCTTTTTTCAGACGCTTCAGGCTGTCTTCAATCGAACAAAGTGTTCCATCCTCTATATAGTGCGTTTGAATTTTTCACGACCAAATTCAAACAGCACTTCTTTTTCTTCGTCTAGCACAATTCGACCGGCTTTTGAACTCACCAGGTAATCGTGACGCTTATAAGAAGTCAAAATTTCATCAAGTTTGATTTCAGACAATCCAGTTCCATAATATACAGCTAAAATGGAATTCCACGAAAATAAATAAATTAAATTCATTTTATAGTAATTCTTCAAAAAACTTAAATCGTTGATATTATCTGATAATTGTGACAATATATAAACCAAGCCGTTTAATTGTTTCTTTTTCATACCATAAGAAATACATTCAAGAAATAATAATCTGAACCCAGAGGGGGAAAAAGACAATCATGATGGTTTATGCAACACCAGACATTGATGGCGCTAAGAGTATATTCAAATAGAAAGACGAAACTATATTAACGATGAGCGGAAAATTCTCGCTAAAGGATAATATTTCGATTACGCATCCTTATAAGTGGGAAGGATTTTACTGAAATTCTAAGATCCATCACAAAAAAATGGCAAAGTAGCACTTGATGCGGCGAAAGAATGATGCTGGACAATTACCAGAGCACAAAAAATATGCTTGTTAGCCACACTCAAGATAGATAAGGATTCTTTTTAAAAAAATGAATTGGAGGAGTTTACATGAAAATAACAGCTGCAGTGGTAAATGGAATTAATGAAGATTATCAAATTGAAGAATTAACACTTGGTGAAATTTATCCTGATGAAGTGATTGTGAAAATAGTGGCAACCGGCATTTGCCATTCAGATGAGGCACTGCGCATTGGTGACGCAGCATTTCCGATGCCTAGTGTATTGGGCCATGAAGGTGCAGGCATTATCGAGAAAGTTGGAAACGCTGTCAAAAACTTTGAAGTAGGAGATCAAGTTGTAATGGCCTACAATTACTGTGGCACATGTCCGAGTTGCCGCACAGGACATCCCTCATCTTGCAACCAATGGACAGCCTTAAATTTTGCGGGTACCCGTCAAGATGGTAGCCATACTTTTTTTAAAGAAGATGGAACACCTGTGTCAAACTTCTTCACACAAAGTTCTTTTGCTACATATACGATTACAAATGCCAATAACTTAATTAAGATTGATGCTGAAGAGGATCTGCGATTATTCGGTCCACTAGGCTGTGGTTTATTGACCGGCTTTGGCACCGTAGTCAACGGATTAAAACCAAAAACTTCCTCAGCGATTGCCGTGTTTGGTACAGGAGCGGTGGGACTTGGTGTACTCATGACTGCGAAAATTGAAGGATGTTCAACCATTATAGCAATTGATATTCATGATTCGCGTTTAGAAATAGCCCGAGAACTAGGTGCGACCCATACAATAAATAGTAGAACAGAGAACTTGGCAGATCGTATCGCCGAAATTAGAGGTGGCCTAGGCGTCGACTATTCAGTCGATACAACAGGCATATCAGCTGTTATGAAATCATCCATTGAGGTTCTGGGAATTGGAGGTATTGCTGCACCTGTAGCTGTAACACCAAACTCACTCGAATTTAATACCTTTACGGATTTAGTAATTTCAAATCGCAAGCTCATAGGTGTCTTAATGGGTGATGCAGTTCCCCAAATCGCGGTTCCGCAACTTATTCAATACAATAAAGAAGGGAAATTCCCATTTGAAAAATTAGTGAAATTCTATAAATTCAATGAAATTAATCAAGCAGCGGCAGACTCTAATAGCGGCAAAACGATCAAACCCATATTAATTATTGATGAAAGCTATCGTAAAGATCAGCCATTAGTATATAACAACTAAGGGCATTCATATTGTAGTCAAAAAAAGGTTCCGGTAATTATCGAGGCCACTGAAAAACCCTCCCTTTAAATCAGCGGAGACTAAAAAAGAACGGAAGAG
>NZ_JAGGPX010000044.1 GCF_018613575.1 Planococcus sp. ISL-110 | reverse complement strand
TCACTAGTGTTGCATTAATTATTTTTGAAGATTAGGAATTCATAAAACATTCGAAAACTGACGAAAACCAAAAGAAAAAGTCCTTTATAATGAAAAGGTCAGGTAGTTCCTGTCCAAATCCAATAAAAAGGACCAACTCATGGACAAGAATACTAGAAAAACTTCATTTGGTAAATGGCTTAGCACCATTAATTTTAAGAAATTCAACGAAACCGTGAAGGTTCACGGACAAGATCGATACACGAAGAAATTGACGACACAGGCCTATCTGTTTTTGATGCTGCACGCACAATTGACCGAGGCGGATAGTCTTCATGCTTTGGAAGCCGCGTTAACGAACGCCGATTTCCAACGGGCGGTCGGAGTGGACTCCATCAGTGTGTCACAGCTTTCCCGTAAAAATAACCAGTTGGATCCAGCGATTCTTTCGAATCTTTTCCAGCAGTTAGTGAGCCAGATTGCCGCCCAAAAGCTGGCACCGAAAAAGGGCATATTGCTAAAAATCATCGATTCCACGACACTCCCCTTGAATGTCAACTATTTCAAGTGGGCCGAATTCCGGAAGACGAAGTCTGGGATCAAACTGCATCTGCGGCTGGTTTTTGATGAATACGGGACGCATTATCCCGACAAAGAAGTCATGACCAATGCCAAGGAATCCGACCGCAATCAGTTGGAAGTGCTTATCGACGACAAGGAAGCCATGTATGTTTTCGATCGTGGCTACATCGACTATGAACGCTTTGATGCCTTTACGGAAGACGGAATCTTTTTCGTTTCCCGGCTGAAGAACAAAGCCGTCGTCCATCCGGTAGAAACATTTAAACTTCCGGAAGGAAGCGACGCTGTTTCCGATACAATGTCGTTTGTGGGAAACGCCACCAACTGTACGGGAAATGTCTTTCGAGTTCTCACCCTCCCGGACGGAAAGGGAGACGTGTTGCGGCTGATCACCAACCGATTCGATCTTTCCGTGGAGGAAATCAGTGATATTTATCGGTCGCGCTGGGCCATTGAACTGTTCTTCAAATGGCTCAAGCAGCACGTGAAAATCAAGCATTTTTATGGGCAAAGCGAAAACGCCGTGAAAAACCAGGTATACCTGGCTTTGATCGCCTATTGCTTGAACGTGCTGGTGCAAATGGACACGAAGAGCACCACATCAATCTTACGAATTGCGCGTGTACTGGTCGCCAATCTTTGGAAAAATCCCCAGTACTGGCTCCGAAAAATCGGAAGTGAAAAAGTGCCGTAAAAAGTTGTTCATTCCCTGTTGCTTCTGTAAAGATGTATAAATTTGCCAAATGGACAATGCTACCTTTATTCGGGTGCTTCCCTTTTTGGCAAAAATAATTGGAACAGAGTGACTGAATATTCCGTCACTATTTATGCAACACTAGTGAGGTTGTTTATGAAAGACAAAACTCTCGTAGAACTGGAAAAACAGGACCGCCAGCTATATCTGCAAACCCCTAATCTTGAAGAAT
>NZ_JAGGPX010000005.1:71373-125737 GCF_018613575.1 Planococcus sp. ISL-110 | reverse complement strand
CAGAGTTATGAAATTGATTCACTTATGAAAAGATTCCAGAAACCTTAAAGAAAGAACGAAAGGGGGCGATTTCTTCAACGCGCCCTAACACTCACCTTTGCTTTATAGACAATATAAAAAGCCATCCCTCAGGATGACTTGAACAGCGATATTTGAATGCCTTCAACCGACGGCGGGCGAAGAATGATTGAACTGCCCAATTCTTCTACCGTGTAATCCTTTAAATACTCTTCTACATCTTGCGCATGCTCCGCAACCGCTTCTCTTATAAGCTCTTTGATTATTAATGAACTTCTTTTTTGATTTAATACTACTCCATTGACTGTAAGATTCACCTAAAACCCTCCTATGTATATACTACAAAGATAGCATAAATTTATTAACAGTAAACGTATATAAGGACCTAATGTTTTTTAAAAAAATTTACGAATTTTAGTAATTTCACATCTTTTGATATATAAAGTGATTTAAAATACCTATTTCACCCCAGATTTATAATACCTAACACTTGCCAATCACGTATTTCTGACAATGAAAAAACTACCCATAATGGGTAGTTTTTGAACTTACAGTTTCTACTTTTCTTTGTGTAACACAACATCATCAAACAGCCCTGGCACCAATCGGTTGACTGCAAAGCTTTGCGTCAGGCCGCAATGGCCGCAGCCGGTGACAATCAATGGAAACTTGCCGGATGCCGCTTTCCCAAGAAACAATAATTCCTCTACAATGACCGGTTCTTTCTTACCACATGCCGAGCACACTTTACTGACACCTTTGTCATTCAAGGTTTTCGAAATAATTTCCAGCTGTTCTTTGGTGAGTTTCATGTTTTTCACCATCCTTTACTATGGAAGTTCTACTCGTTTTTATCATATTCTTTATTGATGAAATCAAGCATTTGACTGAAAATGTCGTATTCGAACCATTCATACGATGTATCCTGATCGTATTTTCCGCCTTCTTTGAGTTCCAGGTTATTAGAGGAGAGCTGAACAATCTGTGTATCTTCCAGCTTTTCTTCCTGCTCTGTTAATTTTTGGCCAGCAAACTGATTGGCCACTTTCGCATAAAAGGCATCCCGTTTTTGGCGGTCTTCAAACTCCCAGGATTCATACTTTCCGCTATACAAAATCTCCATCGAATAAACACTGTTTTCCATTTCCAAATCCCCCCAGATGTTGCTCCCGTATTTTCTATCGTTTAGGAGCACTTTACCTCTTAATGGACAATCGGAAACATTGAATTGGTCCTAAAGCAGAAAAAAAGCCGGCGACTTTTCAGTCACCGACCCAATTCCCTATTCTTCTTTCATCGCTTGGCGCGCTTCGGTCATCTGTTTCCAAACGGAACCTTTTGCATCTTCGCCTTGCTCAATGCGCGCAATCGCCATTTTGATCTGCAATTTCACTTCAAACTCCGGATCGTCTTGTGCATCCTTAAGCGCTGGCAAAGAAGCCTCTGTTCCCGTTTCGTAAAGGAACATCGCTGCTCTCCAGCGAACCAATTTGTTTTTATCTTGCAAAGTTTCCATCATGATCGGTTCAAATTCCTCGAACCCCAGATCACTGATGGTGTCGCCCGCTGTTCTGCGGACAGCCCAGCTCTTGTCTTTCATTGCCCGCTCGACGTAAGGCACCACGGCCTTGTCCTTGATGTCTCCAAGGAAGATGGCTGCCTGGCGGCGAATGGACATTTTTTCATCATCCAATGCAAGCGACAGCAACGGCAGATCGTCAACATCCGCTTCGATCATTTGATCGAGCAGCTGGAAACGGGTCTCCCAGTCAGGAGCATTAAATTCTTCCGCTGAAATTCTGCGGCCGCGCGGTGCCGGCTCAGGCTGCTCGGTGTCTTGTTTCGCGGTCAGGGCATCCAGGCGCTCCTGGGGATAAGCGGCTTCGATTTCTTCGACCATGCTTTTGCCGATTTCGCCTTTATCGCCGTAGCGGACGCCATAATCTGCCCATTTCCGCTGCAGCAGGTAGTTTTCTTCTGTCGGGTCCATGACCAGCTGCATCGCCGTGACAAAGCGTTCCGGCATGCCAAAACGTTCTTCTGAGCTGTTATCGAAAACTTTGACCTGCAGCGGAATCCCTTTGAACTCCTGAACATGGACATAAACTTCCCCGTAATGCTCATCCAATTCGATTTCTTCACTGCTGTGTTCACGGTCTTCACCGAACACATTGCGTACTTGTGCCAGGATCGCTTCCCAGTCAAACTTGGAGATGCGTTCGACCGCCAAAAAGTCGGCGACGTGGTAAACGCCTTTCACGCCGTCGATTTGCAGGAGCTCCTGAACTTCTTTCGGAGCACCTTCCAGGTTATCTTTATGGTAGTTATGGCTTTTGCCAAACGGCAATTCCTGATCGATGACCACTTTCATCGTATTCGGGCTTGGTGTTGGTTCAATGGTAATGATTTTCACAAAAAATCCCTCCTGCAATTAGTAGATCATGCTTCCGCGATTTCCTGAAGATCGGTCCAGCGTTCGATTAATGCATCATACTCGGCTGTCAGTGCGTTGACTTCTTCGGTCAGTTTTTGCAGCTTATCGTAATCTGCACCCGCCAGAGCCATTTCCTCTTCGCGCGCTTCGATTTTCGCTTCCGCTTCTGCAATCTTTTCAAGAATGCCGTCGTATTCCTGCTGTTCTTTATAAGTTATTTTCTTTTTGGGTTTTACCGGCTCAGCCGCAATGGTTTCGACAAGCTCTTGTTCAGCCAGAGCAACCGGGTTGTTTTTTTCCTTGATGAATTCAGAGTATAAGCCCTGATATTCTTCAATTTGGCCCGTTCCTGTCGTCCATAATTTCCGCGCGATGCGGTCAAGGAAAAAGCGATCATGTGAAATTGTGATAACGACGCCTGGGAAGTTTTCCAGGAAATCCTCCAAAACAGAGAGGGTCTGGATATCCAGATCGTTTGTCGGCTCATCCAGGAACAGGATATTCGGCTGTTCCATTAATAATTTCAATAAATACAGGCGCTTTCGCTCGCCACCCGACAATTTGCCGATTTGCGTGCCATGGCCGTTGGATGGGAACAGGAAGCGTTCGAGCATCTGTGTTGCAGACAGACGAACCCCTTTTTCGGCTTCAAAATCACTGGATGTTTCCTGAATGTATTCAATCATCCGCTGTGATTCGTCCATTTCCGGCAAATGCTGCGTAAAATGAGCAATCTTAACCGTACTCCCGTATTCCATCTTGCCGGTGGTCGGTTCCAGTTCGCCGGCCAACATTTTCATCAATGTTGATTTGCCGGCACCATTTGGCCCGACGATTCCGATGCGGTCTCCGCCCTGTAATAGGAAATCAAAGCCACTGAAGATCTGCTTGTCGCCAAAAGCGACGCCCATATCCTTGCCTTCGATGATCTTTTTGCCAAGACGCTGGCTTTGCATCGATAGTTCCAATGAAGTATTGTCGTTTACTTTTTGAACATCTTCTTTGATTTCATCAAAACGCTGAATCCGCGCTTTCTGTTTTGTCGAACGGGCTTTCGCACCGCGGCGAATCCATTTCAATTCTGAACGGAAACGGTTTTCGAGTTTCTGCTGGGACGAAGCGTTCATTTCGTCGCGAATCGCTTTGTTTTCCAGATAGTCCCCGTAGTTTCCTTTATGGGTATACATGGTCTGGTCGGCAATTTCGAAAATATGCGTAGAAACGGCATCGAGGAAGTAACGGTCATGTGTAACAAACAACATCGCCGAACCCATACGCAATAAAGTTTCCTGAAGCCATTCCGTTGAAACGGCGTCCAGATGGTTGGTCGGCTCATCCAAAAGGATCAAGTCCGCTGGTTCAATCAGGGCTTTAGCGAGCGCGACACGTTTGCGCTGGCCGCCTGACAATTCACTGATCACCTGATCATACATATCGATTCCCAGTTTAGATAAAGCTGTTTTCGCCATGGCATTGATGTCCCATGCGTTTTCCTGCTCCATTTTTTCCTGTATATCCATTAATTCGTCTTGCAATTGAGTGGAACTTGAATCGACCATCATATTTTTTAAAGCATTTTCATAGGCGCGGTTCAACACCAGTATCGGTGAATCACCCGAGAATACCGTTTCAAGTACAGTCAGTGACTCATCGAATTCAGGCTCCTGCATCAAATACGTAATCCGGTATTTTTTCGGGTGGTCCATAACGATCTTGTCCGCATCCATTGTTCCGGCCAAAATAGACATCAAAGTCGATTTCCCTGTTCCGTTTACACCGATCAATCCAGCGCGTTCTCCTGGATACAATGAAAATTCGACATCCTTGAATAATGTTTTGGCTCCAACTGTTTTAGTTAATTTCGTAATATTTAAGTGGCTCATTTATTCCCATCCGTTTCTGTTTGTAGTTGCTCTAAGAAGGATAGCATAAATTCATGGCGTTCTTCAGCCATCTGCTTACCAGTTTCCGTAGTCATTTGATCTTTCAGCAGCAAAAGCTTTTCATAGAAATGCGTGACACTGCTTGTTTGCGCTTCCCGGTATTCCTGTTCAGTCATTTCTGTGCGTGCTTTTTCGTTCCAGTCGTACAGTTTTCGTTCTTTGGCTCCGCCGTAAGCAAACGCCCGCGCGATACCGATTGCCCCAATGGCATCCAACCGGTCAGCATCCTGGACGATTTTCGCTTCGATGCTTGTGGCCGGTTTGCCATTGCCGCCTTTGAAGGACACCGATGCAATAACTTCCTGGACCCTTTGCCGCTGGGCGTCCGGAAGCTCTAGGCGACCCAGGATATCCTGCTCCAAATTTTCCTCAGGCTTTCTATATTTCGGGTCCGAAACGTCGTGCAGCAACACCGCGAGTTCGACGATGAAGGCATCTGCCTCTTCCTGCTCCAAAATCGTTTTGGCGTTCTTCATGACGCGCTCAATATGCTGCCAGTCATGACTGGCATCAAACTGTTCATAAATTTTCTTCACTTCACTTTGGCATTGACTGAACTTTTCCTGCTCCATACTTCCGCTCCTATCGCCTGTTTCTTCTATTATAACCTGAAATCACATCAGAATGCCTGTATTCCCAACGATTATTGACGTTTTCATGTCCTTCATGTATAGTATAGCCATCCATAACATGGCGTCTATAGGTCCATGGCATACTCAATAATAGGGGGAACTCGCATGCACCAGGGAACAGTGAAATGGTTTAACTCAGAAAAAGGTTACGGATTTATTGAGTATAATGACGGTGATGACGTATTTGTCCATTTTACAGGCATACAGGGCGATGGGTTTAAGACATTGTCCGAGGGCAAGACCGTGTCATTCGATATTATTGATGGCAACCGCGGACCACAGGCTGCAAATGTTATACAGATCGATTCAGAATAAAACAATAGAAAAAAGCAGGGACGGATTTTCCGTCCTTGCTTTTTATATTGAATAAAATAGTCTCATTATTGATTATCACTGGTTCCAACTTTATTGAGCTCATTTCCGAGAAATTGCAATTGGGTGCCGACTGTACAGTTGCTGATGCAGAATCTGTGGGCAGCGGTTTTCCCTTCATCTTTGCGAATTTGGGTTCTCACAAAGCAGCCTTCACAATATGCAGTCAGCATTTCGTCAATTTCGTTGATAATAGAAACTTTTTTCACTTTGTCACCTCTTAGCAAATCGTCATTTCCTCATTCTACTACGCATTTGTTTTTTATTCCAACAATAGTTATACTAACTGAGGACATTTCCCGGTACCAAGCGGTTCGCAAATTCCCGCTTCACCAAAACTAAGGAGGAAGTTTTTTTGTTTAATGAATTTTGGGGACTCGGCTTTGCCTTGTTCAATTTCGTACTCTTATTGATTATGTATAAATTTTTTGGCAAGACCGGCTTGTTTGCCTGGGTGGCTATTTCCACTGTACTGGCCAATATCCAAGTCACCAAGACCATCGAGATTATCGGCTTGACGGCAACGTTGGGCAATAGCCTGTATGCATCAACTTTTCTGGCCACAGATATTTTGAATGAAAAGTATGGCAAAAAAGAAGCGAAAAAAGCGGTTTGGCTCGGCTTCTCTTCCCTGCTGATCATGGTGCTGGTCATGCAGTTCGGGCTCAAGTTCATCCCGGCTGAAAGTGATTTCGCGCAAGGCTCTTTGGAAACGATTTTCGGACTGATTCCGCAAATCGCCATCGGCAGCATGGTAGCCTATCTTGCCAGCCAGCATTTAGATGTCCTCATCTTCAGTGCGCTGCGCAAAATGTTTCCGAAAGACAGCCAATTTTGGATTCGCAACAACGGTTCGACACTGATCAGCCAGCTCTTGGATACACTGATCTTCACTTCCATCGCTTTTTGGGGCGTGTTCCCGTTCGATGTTTGGCTCCAGATTTTCATCTCGACCTATGTACTGAAGTTTATTGTCTCCATACTGGATACGCCCTTTGGCTATTTAGCGAAAATAATCAAACCCATTGACGAAAAGTAGGTGATCCAATGCTGGAAGTGTTTGTGGATGCCGCAACTGCAGGAGATCCATCAGTCAGCGCAGTCGGCGTTTTTATACGAGGTGAAGGCCATTTGATCCACTGGAGCGAATATGTGGGGGAAATGGACAATCATACTGCGGAATTTACCGCGCTGATAAAAGGCTTGGAGCTTGCCAAAGGCTTGTCATCGGGCATGGTGTCGATCAAGTCCGATTCCCAGGTCACGGTGGACGCGTTTGAAAGAGGATCAATCAAAAATCCGAAGTTTAAACCGTTGCTGGCCCGAGCGCTGGAGCTTGGCGGCCAATTCGAATATTGCTTTATCAAGTGGATTCCAGACTCCCAGAACCGGGCAGCGGACGCGTCAGCGAGAACCAGGCTGCGCAAACACAAATAATATGTCCAATCTGTAGCAGCCGCCCTTTTCTTTTATGGGCGGTTGTTTTGGTTTCTATGCATACTCTTCAGCGAAAGTCTGATAAGATTAAGTTATTATGTTTTATTGGAGGAAGCTCATGAGAACTAAACTTGGCACTGCGCTCGACATCTTCATTCTCGTCATCGGACCGTGGATCATTTACACGCGAATCGTTGAAATCATGCAAAACGGCGCTTCGCTCTACCCTGTGGTTTCAGTGGTTATCGTGACTGTCGCACTGATTTTCTCCATCTATAACTTGTATTTGCTGGTTACCCGGAGACAGCAGGACAACACCAAAAAATAAGTTGAAAAGAGGCTTTAACCGTGAAATGGGTTTTGTTTTATCTTATTCCGCTGCTGGTTTTTGCGGTGGTCAACAATGTGGTTGCTGAATTATCGTGGCCCCATTACCTTGTATTGCTGCTGGCTTTTCTCACTTTCCAGCTGGCCCGCATGCGTTACCCGAAAGATGCCATTCCAACTATTGCCAAAATCACACAAGCGGCCTTTTACATACTGACCGTCGCGACGATTTTCCGTGATGAGTTTCTGGATCCGTTGATCATTAATGTGCTGCTTGCCGTCACATTGGCAATCGTGATAGTGGAATTTATCCAGAACCGAAAAAAGCCAGCCTAAAACGGCTATAGACCCCATTGTGACTCGAATAGTCTGAGTCTCACTGGGGTCTTTTTTTTGTGCAGGTAGATTTATTTTGAAATTTTTTGAGTCTTTGTTATAAAAGCGTTATTTTTCCACATCGCTTCGGCCAAGCCCGTGGACTCCCCGGAGTTTAGCTATGAAACATATTTAAAATACCGCACAAATGGAAATATGCTCTTATTGCACTGTCGTCTAGTTCATTAAGAGAGGTGAATGAAGTATGTTCGAGGGGTGATAGACTTATCACGAAATCATTTCCTAAACAGTAGTCTTGATATTTATCCGACTTCCTTCTATCAAGCGGCCGTCTGGAGCGATTTCTTCAGCTTTGCTTTTCTGAAGCCGAAATAATTTTTCAAAGTCCACTACCCTGTACTTTTTATTTAGTGAAAAACCAGGCCAGCACTAAGGCAATCGCAACGATTCCCCAGGTCATGATGCGGATGAGGTTTTTCTTTTTGCGTATTTCTTCTTGTTCCTTGACGTCTTTCAACAACGGCATGGAGTCACCTCCTCTAACTGTATTATTTCCTATCAGTGTACGATTCAATTATGATGGAAAAAAGGAGGTTTTCTTCGTGAGAAAAATTTTTGTACCCTCGCTTTCCCTATTGTTGCTGGCAGGCTGCAACAATGCCGCGCCGAATCCGGAAGAAGCCACTGCCCCTTTCGAAGCGGTTGCCACAGAACTCGAGGCTCCTTGGGACATCAATAAGACCGGCCAAGAATTTTACATTTCGGAACGGCCCGGCAGTGTTGCCCATATAGCTGAAGATGGTACCATGACGCGTCAGGAAGTCAACTTTTCCGATGCTCTTTCCGGTGCTGCAGAGGCAGGCTTTTTAGGCTTTGTTCTGAAGCCGGATTTTGAAGAAAGCCAGGAAGCCTATGGCTACTATGTCTACGAGCGTGACGGCAATGACTACAACAAAATTGTTACCCTGGTTTTAGAAGACGGCCAATGGCAGGAAAATAGAGTTCTGCTCGAAGGAATCCCAACCGGCAATGTCCACCATGGCGGCCGCCTGGAGTTGGATGCAGATGGCACCTTATTTGCGACAATTGGCGATGCATCCACTCCGGATCTTGCACAGGATTTAGGATCGGTCAATGGCAAAATACTAAAACTCAATAACTCCAACGAATTTGAAATTTATTCGCATGGCCACCGCAATCCGCAGGGCATCACCTGGGATGAAGAGACCATGTATGCCTCTGAACATGGCCAATCGGCCAATGATGAAATCAATATCATAGAAGAAGGCAATAATTACGGCTGGCCGACCATCGAAGGCGATGAGACGGAAGAAGGTATGGAATCGCCCTTCTTCACTACAGGCTCTGACGAAACCTGGGCTCCGAGCGGAATGGATATGCATAACGGATCCCTTTATGTCGCTGCACTACGCGGAACAGCCATCAAGGTTCTGGATCCTGAAACTGCTGAAGTATTGGACTCGATTGAAGGATTTGGCCGCGTCCGGGATGTCTTTTCAGACGGCGACTTCCTTTATTTTATCACCAATAATACAGATGGGCGCGGAACGCCTGTAGACGGCGATGACCATCTCTATAAATTAAATGAATAGCAAAAGGTGTATTGGAGGGGTCCAATACACCTTTTTTCTTGAAATGATGTTAAATAAATTTCACCATTAAATCTTCATCAATGTATTTTCCAGGTGTTTTCATAGATTTTATTTCAGTTCCGTATTTTTCAAAGCCAAAATGGCCGTATAGCGCGATGGCCGGCAGATTTTCACTGGCCACCATCAAATCCAAGCGTTCCAGCCCTTGCCATTTGGCCGCATATTGAAGCAGTTCCACCACTAACCGCCTGGCAAGCCCTTTGCCTCTGGCAATAGGCGTCACGTAAACAGCGACGACTGATGCCCGGTGCTCCAGCTTTGGTGCTGTATTGCGTACAAGCTTTACATTGCCGAGCAGTTTTCCAGCATTAAAAGCACCAAAAGTGACGGCATTTTTCAACGCCAAAATTTCCGCCGTTTTGTTGACCGGTCTTTTGATGGCATCTTCCAGCCGGGTGCTGAATGCGTCTGGACTGTCCCTTAACGCTTCGATCCGCAAATCATAATAAGCCTATGCATCCCTTACGTCCAACTGTCGAATCTCCATGAGCAGACATCCTTTTTATTTGAATTCCTGAGTGACGGTTCCTTTGCCGCCTGCGACATGGATATCCGCGTAGGCACCGTTGACGAACGTGATCTGCGGCGGCACATGGCCTAAATCGATGTCATAAGCGATCGGCAGGCCCAAGTCTTCAGCCAAATCCTGGTACATCCTTTCGGCGGTGTATCCCTCGACCGGCTCATTCGCCGCACTACGCCCAAACAGAATGCCGGAACAATCCTCAAACCAGCCTGCATATTTCATCCCTGTCAGCGACCGTTTTAAATCTGTAACGGACATTTCACAATTCTCCAAATACCAGACGACCTGTTCACCCGGAATGTACTGTTCCCGGAAAG
Organism: Planococcus sp. ISL-110; assembly: GCF_018613575.1. Taxonomy (GTDB): domain Bacteria; phylum Bacillota; class Bacilli; order Bacillales_A; family Planococcaceae; genus Planococcus. The sequence continues at coordinate 115,722 of NZ_JAGGPX010000005.1, read as the reverse complement.
CCTGAACTTCTCCATACGGCGTTCCAATCAGGTGCCGGATCACATCGATGCAGCCACCCAGCAGGCGGCCCGAGAATGTTTCGTCGGTTCCTGAAACAGTTTTCCATCTGGTGGGCTCTGTCAAATGAAAGACCACTGGAGATGGATCTGAATGATTCCACTCTTTTTGAAAATGTGCAGAAGAGCTTTGTGTAACGGTTTTTCCGTCTTCGGTTTTCAGAACCGGCAGCCACTGTCCCGTCGTTTCGTCGCTTTTTTCGCCGCGCAAATCCACGATGTTGGTGCCATGTGCAGTAGCTATTCCGGTTTTCAAGGTAATGGCCAACAGCAGCAAACTGAGATCTGAATAGCCGAGAACCCATTTGGGCTGCATCCCATTAAAGTCCAGGTATTCCAATGTTTCAATCAGCAGTTCGCCTCCCCAAGGAGGGATAATAATATCAATCTCCGGATTATTCATCATTTCCATGAATTCATCCGCGCGCTTTTTCGCAGGTGCCGATTTGGCCAGTTCCTGCGTCCAGGCGGTTTCTCCGGTTTTAATCTGGAAGCCGTTCTGCTGTTGGCGGGCAATCGCCTGCTCCAAGAGATTGTGCTGTTCTTTTCCGACGCCTGAAGATGGTGCTGTAATTCCAATCGTTTTCAAGGTTTTTTCAGGATAACGAATCATCCAATAGTCCCCCTTTATGAGTTAAACGAAATAAAACAAAGAAAATATCATCGCCATTAAGATAGCGGTACCCGAACAGAACCATAGCGCATGTCCCATCAATTCGAGAAAACGGCTTGGTTCCTTGTCTAATCTTTTCCCTTTAAATTGGGAGAAATCAGGCGGTGTTTCTCTTGTTGGTGCTGTTTCCTTTAATTCCATCATCTTTGAATCTGTCATCGAGTTCATAATGTTCCTCCTAAAATCAGTAGCAGTAAAATCAGTCTGTTGTCTACCATTATACTAAACTTAACTTGAGAATAAAGTCCCCTTTTCTACTTATTGGCATTTTTCAGAATTAAATAAAGGCATGCTTTGCTTGAAGGGGCTCTTGCAGGGTATATTAGGGAAGAAGAGCAACGAAAACCGCAGAGGGGCTGATCAGGATGAAAGTGTTGGTAGTAGGCGCGAATGGACAGATTGGGAGGCATTTTGTCAAAATGCTAGCGGACAGCGAAGAGCATATACCGAAAGCGATGATCCGCAAAGAAGAGCAAATCAGCTTTTTCAATAGCTTAGGGGTGGAATCGGTATTGACCAGCCTCGAAGGCAGTGTCGAGGAAATCGCGGATGCCATGAAGGACTGCGATGCTGTCGTATTTGCGGCTGGCAGCGGCGGCGCTACAGGTGCGGACAAGACCTTGCTGATCGATTTGGATGGTGCCGCCAAAACAATCGAAGCAGCTGAACAAACCGGGACTGAACGCTTTCTCATGATCAGTGCCATCAATGCCGACAAGCGGGAGATGTGGAAAGAGGATATGGCCCATTACTATGTAGCCAAGCACCACGCCGATAACATCCTGCGCGCCAGTGGATTGGTCTACACCATCATTCGGCCGGGACTGTTGACCAACGATCCTGGAACCGGCAAGATTTTAGCGACTGAAAAGCTGGATTCGGGTGAAATCACAAGGGAAGATGTAGCACGTGTCTTGCTGCATTCACTTGCCAATGAGCATGTCTACAACAAGACCTTTGAAGTTATTTCGGGTGAAGATGAAATTGAAGACGCACTTAACCGGCTTTAGCCAGCTCAAAATATGCAAAGAAAAAAGGCCTTTGATCTATGATCAGAAGCCTTTTTTACCTGCCGATTATGATGCTGTTTTCAGGTTTCTGATACCCATGACCAATTGAAACACAAACGCAATCGAACAGAGAATGATCGCGGCATAGCCGAGTCCGCCAATTGGCGTCATTTGGAATGTCTGAATGACCAATAAGGCCATCATCAAAGCGATGCCGAAATTTACAATGTACGGCTTGTCGTAATATTTCTTGGAGGCAATTCCTACAAAGACCGCTACGGCAATAATCAAAATCAATAAAAAACTCCCCATCGTTCTCCCTCACCCTTTTGCTTTGTCTTCCCCAAGTCTAGCATTTATCCCCGGAATCCGATAGAGTGCCCGGTTTTTTTTCATAGGCCAGCTTTTTGATGACCTGTTCCTGTTCCGGATAAAGCGCAAGCAGCTCGTCCTGCATCAATAATTCAAAATCAGCAAAGTCAAAGCCTGGAGAAACCATGCAGCCCACTAAGGAAAATGCGGCTTCTGCCTCTACTGTCGAGCCGAAAATGCTGCCTTTTTCAACCAGCACCTGTGGGCGTTCTCCCGCGGCTAAATCGAGCCCCAATTTTTCGGCACGGTAATTTCCTTCAACATCCAGAATATGCACCGTAACCGCATGGCCGGCATGAAAATACCAAAGCTCATCGGATTTCAGCCGGTGGAAATGCGAGACATCCTGTGACCGCAGCAGAAAATAAATGCTGGTGTACAGGTTCCGCTCAGCCGGATGCGTAGACGTGCTAATCTTTTCAGGCGAAACAAATGACTGCTTAAAGTACCCGCCCTCCGGATGCGCCGCCATGTCCAAATGGGTGATCCAGTCTTCTGCATTCATCGCTATCCTCTCCATTTCTCATTAGTTTTTTAGACAGCTGAAATTTGTGAAACTTTCCATCTCTTTACACGTATCCATTGTATAACAAAAACACCCACACGACAGAGGAGGAATAACAGATGAATAATCATGAAATTGATTTTAAGCTGCACGGGGATGATATGCAATTTGTGGAAGTGGAACTGGATCCTTCCGAAACCGTAATCGCCGAAGCTGGCGCTTTAATGATGATGGAGGATGGCATTGCCATGGAAACGATTTTTGGCGATGGCTCCAAAAGTTCTGGAGGCAGCGGCTTGATGGGCAAACTGATGGGCGCAGGAAAACGGGTCATCACCGGTGAAAGCCTGTTCATGACAGCGTTCACCAATAAAGGAACCGGTAAACGCCACGTGTCTTTTGCAGCCCCTTATCCCGGCAAAATCATTCCAATGGACTTAAGCATGCTGAATGGCAAAATCATCTGCCAAAAAGATTCTTTCCTGGCTGCGGCCAAAGGAGTTTCCATCGGCATTGAATTTCAGCGCAAACTCGGCGCCGGATTTTTTGGTGGAGAAGGCTTTATCATGCAAAAACTGGAAGGCGACGGACTGGCATTCGTCCATGCAGGCGGCACCCTCTATCGCAAAAATCTTCAAAAAGGTGAAGTGCTGCGCGTTGATACCGGTTGTTTGGTTGCCATGACCGGAGACGTCGAATACAATATCGAAACCGTTCCAGGCATTAAAACCGCCTTGTTCGGCGGTGAAGGCTTATTCTTTGCGACGTTGCGGGGCCCCGGCAGTGTCTGGATCCAGTCGATGCCATTCAGCCGTTTGGCAAGCCGCGTATTTGCGGCGGCTCCGCAGAATCCTGTCGGCCGTTCACAAGGCGAAGGCAGTGCCGCTGGCGGATTGTTCGATCTGCTGGGTGGAAGATAAATTTTTACCGGCAAACCGGGCTGCAACAGGAAAGGCACTTCCATTTGTCTGGTTCGTAGTCGGATCTACAAACCGCATGACGTCAGAATCCTATTCATCGTTGTGTTTACTTGCAAGTTCCTATCGTTCATATCAAAAGCGTAAAAACCTATGAAAAAGCCGACTGATCAGATTAGAATCAGTCGGCTTTTCTCTATCCAAAATCAGATTGATCAAGACCAAGTTCTTGTCTACGGATGGATCTGAGAACCTCTCTTTTTAAACCCTAACATTGACCGGTTCCAAAGGTTTTTCAGCTTCCGTTTTTTTGCGGTTAAAGCTCATCAGCCTCATGGCATTCAAGGTGACGATCAGGACACTGGCTTCATGGATAAACATGCCGGAAGCCAGGTGAATAGATCCCATCAGCACACCGGCCAGCAGGACCGCCACAATGCCGACTGCAAAGAAGGTGTTTTGTTTCATATTGCGGATGGTGGCTTTTGACAATGAATAAGCATGCGAGAACTGCATGAGTTTATCAGCCATCAACACGACATCGGCGGTTTCCATTGAAATGTCGGTGCCGCCTTCGCCCATCGCAAGTCCGATATCTGCAGTAGCGATTGCCGGAACATCATTGACACCATCCCCTGCCATTGCGACTACATGGCCCTGCTGTTTCAGTTTCTTGACAAAAGCCACTTTGTCTTCTGGCAGCAGTTCAGCATGGAATTCATCCAGACCCAAAGTTTCCGCGACCAACTCGGCTGTATGCTGGTTATCGCCTGTCAGCATGACGATTTTTTTGATGCCATTCTTTCTCATTTGAGCGAGTGCAGGAGCCGCGTCTTCACGGATTTGGTCAGCGATCGAGAATATCCCCTCCACAATCCCGTCTGCAGCTGCAAATATGGCGGTATTCCCTGCTTTTTCACGTTCTACCGCATAGGCCTCTGCTACTGCCGAGATGGTGATGTTTTTCGCTTTCATCAGTTTTCGGTTCCCAATTACCAAAACCTTACCTTCTACACTGGCCGCCAACCCATTGCCTTTAATGACTTCAACTTGTTCCGGCTCTTGATCGAGGGCCATATTCCGGGTTTTTGCTCTCTTGACGATGGTTTGGCCCAGATGATGTTCAGAAACCGTTTCCGCCTGTGCCACCAACCGGAGCAGCTCCTGCTCTTTATATGAATGAAAGACTTTGATATCTGTTACTTCCGGCTTGCCTTTCGTCAAAGTGCCGGTTTTATCGAAGACCAATGTATCGACCTTCGAGAAACGGTCCATCACTTCCCCACCTTTTACCAGGACGCCATTTTTCGCACCGTTTCCGATGCCCGCTACACTGGAGACCGGCGCACCGATGATCAACGCCCCTGGACAGGCAATGACCAGGAAGGTAATGGCCAGATGGAGATCTCTTGTCAGCGCATATACCACAAATGACAAGACCACTACTGCGGGTGTGTAGATATTTGCAAACTTGTTCAGGAATTTTTCGGTCTTCGATTTCGACTCTTGCGCTTCTTCCACCAACTCGATGATTTTTGCAAATGTCGTATCATCTCCGACCTTTTCGGCAATAATCTCGATATACCCCGAATCCATAACTGTACTACCGAACACTTTGTCTCCGGTTTTCTTCGAAGCAGACACGGATTCCCCGGTGATGGCCGCTTCATTCAGCAAAGCGTGCCCGGTGATGATTTTTCCGTCAACCGGCACTTTTCCACCGGTTCGGATCAGGACACGATCGCCTCTAATAACTCTTTCCACCGGCACGGTCACCGTGATGCCATCACGGATGATGGTTGCTTCCTGCGGTGCTATATCCACTAGGCTTTTCAGGGAAGAGCGGGTTTTTTCGAGCGTACGCACTTCCAGGTAATCCCCGAACAGGAACAGGAATGTTACAACTGCCGATTCCACGTATTCTCCGATAAACAATGCGCCGATGATGGCAATCGTTACCAGCATCTCGATGCTGAATGCCTTCATCATCAATGCCTGAAATGCCTTGATGGCAATCGGAATTCCAGCAATGATTGTGGCCAGAATTAATACAAGCTGCCGCAAGTCATAATGTCCTGTAAAGTTTAAAACCAATGCGAGCGCCAGTAAGAAACCGGCCGTAAATGTAATGGTTTTTTTCTTTTTGTGAATAAACGCAAACATCTCTCTTCAACTCCCCTTTCATTATTGTGTAAATTTTCAATCAAATTCTTTGTGTATAACACTTTTCTTTATGCTTCCATAATAAATTAAGTCATGTTTTTATAAATTGACCCCTATCAAGTAACCGCATGTTCATCAGAAGAATTTATTGCTTTCTTTATGATTGCCAATATTTGCGGAGTGGATCTTCATTGATCTGGCGTTTGTTTGATTTCAGGACTTGATGCAGGTCAAGGAAGTGCCTGGCTGGAGTTTCTATACTGGAAGCAGCAAGAGAAAGGAGCGGTTCAAATGACTAGAGTTAAATTCCAATTAGAACCCTTGACTTGTCCTTCCTGCATTAAAAAGATTGAAGGGAAAGTTGGGGAAATAGGTGGCGTCGAGGAAGTGAAGGTGCTGTTCAATTCCAGTAAAGTAAAAGTGGATTATGATGAAGAACAGGTAGCACCGGAAGAGTTGAAGACCGTTATCGAAAAGCTCGGCTATCCAGTTATGGCCTGACATCAGCAGATTATCTGGTGTTACCGATCCATTTATAGAGATAAGGAAACCGGCAGTGAAAAGCAAACCTTTTTTTGCCGGTTTTTTACTTTACATTTATCTCCAATTTTTCGAGATACCAGAGTATAACTGATCCAATTCTTGTGCGTTATCGGCAAATGGAAGAACATTCGACAAAAAAATAACGGAGTTCACTCCCGACTTGATGTGTGTCAAGTTTTTCACTATAGCTTATCGATAAACTATAGATAGGAAGCAAGTCAGAACCAGGAGTGATCGTTATGATACATGTGCTTATCCTTTATGCGAGTTCAACAGGAAATACAGAAGAAATAGCCAATTTATTGGAGCAGCATCTGGATCCGGAGGTCTGTACAGTAACTATGGAAAATATCGAAATGGATAGACTGGATCCCCAGCAGTTACTTCAGTATGACGGCATTCTTTTTGGCACCTACACGTATGATGATGGAGATCTTCCATTTGAAACAGAACTATTTTGCGACACACTGCGGACCGCCGATCTGACCGGCAAAGTTGTTGGAGTTTTCGGTTCAGGTGACACTGCATATGATGGATTTTGTTCAGCGGTTGATTTGATGAAAGTTGAGTTTAAACAGCAAAACGCTCGGGTCATCCAACATTCCGTCAAAGTGGACCTGTCACCTGACGAGGAAGAAGAGCTGCTATCCATCAAAAAACTGGCGGAAGAATTCCAGCAAACCATCATAAAATACGGTGCTACTAATGAAGCTGGGCAATTTTAATTTATAACCACATTAAACGAGGAGGAAACACCCATGAAAAAGCTACAAACAATCGATTGTGATTGTACCCAAGAAATAGATCGTATGATTGACGGGGGATTAAGCGGAGGGACATTAAATCCGAAGTATACAGAGGCCCATTTGAAACTGAAAGAAAAATACCAGGGCCCGCCTCCAGTTCTGCCAGTTGAAATGTCAGAACAAGGAGGAGAACTAAAATGAATTCGGTTCAGTTAATTTCACCTTTATCTACAGACTTTTCCTTCAATTCCCTATTGCAGGAACATAGTGCATTTTTGATTATCGGGATTTTAATCCTGTTCGTTTCGGTACTGTTGCGTGCAGGAAAGGTCATTGTCGCCCAGACTGTCCTGCTTTCCCTTTTCTTTGTCATCACTGAAACCTTTTCCAATCCACTTTACTTGGCACTGGTCATCGTTCAGATACTGTTTGGTATTTGGATGATTTGGAAGGTCAAAGCCGCCATCGACACAAGCTTTTACCGACATTCTGAAAAAACGCATTTACGGCCGATTGACATTACAAAAGGCGGAAATGCAGGAACAGGCTCTTTATTGTATTGAACAGGAAACGATTCTTATTAATAAAAACCCATCAAAAAACGTCTATCCTTGCCTTTTCAGGCTCTGAATAGACGTTTTTTGATGACTGTGATTATTCTACGCTAAAAGGAGAGGCAACCGATATTTCGAAAAATGGGTCCTCTTGCGATAAGAAGGTTTTGACAATCCGGTATTCACCGGGAGCCAGTTCAATCCCCAATTCTTCAATGGAAAACCTCATGTCCGTTTCGTCTCCCGCCGCCAACACACGGCCAAAGTCATTCAGATGCGGATTATTTATGAATACAGCGTCAGAATGGATCAGGATATGCCATCCGCTTTTTCGTTTCAATTCAATATGGAAGTATTCCCCGAAACCAAAATCCTGCATACTGTCATTCTTGATCGTCATTGCGATAACAGAAGGCGATCCCACGTATCTATGCTCTTCAAGAAGCAGCGACAAGCCTGCTTTACTGAAGGACAGTTCTTGGTCCGGCGATGGATTTGCTATGGTCGCTACTGAAGAATCTTTGCTGCAAGCTACAAGGAATAAAGAAATCAATAGAAATAACACTAATTTTCTCATAAGCCACCTCTCTTCCTACTATACTTCGTCACCAAGCGCCTTTCCTTGATGCACATCAATAAGTTTGCCAAAAATATCGGATAACGAATGCCGATACCGTTCCTGCAGACAATAAAGTTATCATTTTCCGCCAATTTATTTCCTTTGATGGTTTTACAGCCTCTTTGGAAACCGCAACCCAAATCACTGCAGAGACTAAGAGAACTATGGCAAGAACCTCATTAGACATATTAAATACCCTCCTCGTCTTTCAAAAAATTTAACAAAGAAGTTCGCACTTTTTAAAGAAACCATAAAAAAGAAGAAACTCTGATTAAGTTTCTTCTCTCTGTTATTCCGCTATTTTAACCAGCTGTCCAAAAACTCACTTTGGTCCCCTTCAAAATATTCTTCGAAAAATACTTTGAACTTCTCCGTGTCCACTTGCTCGAATTGGTATTCTGTGTAATAAGCCGATAGGAATTCAAGTGCCGTCCTGTCCCCCTCCAGGTTGTCAAAATACTCTTTCAGCAGCATCGGGACTTTGCCATAAACGGTGGAGTAATAAGACCCCTCTTCAAATTCGTCGAGCGGCAAGTTCACATAGGTTTCTGGCGGATAATACTCTTGGGCCATTGATGCGCCCCAAAATCCGTATTCATCATCGTCATAATAGTCGCTGATGAAAAGAGAGCTGCTGAATTCCGTCAATCCCTCATCCAACCAGGCTTCATTGTACGGATCGTTCGTCACGATAAAATAAAACCATTGATGGGCAATTTCATGCACCAGTACGGATTCCTGAGATTCTTCATCTGCTGCCACTTCAATAATATTCGGGTATTCCATGTAACCATCATTTGCGATGATGTCCAGTTCTCCAAATGGGTTATCGCCAATGTTTTCTTCAAAATACACATAAGCGTCTGCGGCCAGCTCAGAGGTCTCCTCCAGCATATTCGCCGAACGGGGCGTAAATACACGCAGATCCGCGCTATTGGCTTGTACAGTTTCAAACTCCCACTCGTCCGGATTCATGATGGCCAGATAAAAATCTTTGATGTTTTCTCCTTGCACTGTGCCGGAAGATGCCGCTTCGGTTGCCCCATCTTCAGCTGAACTGGCGACCAAATAATCTTTCGGCAAGTCAAAGCTGACGGTAAAGTCGCCGTAATCTGTATCGTAGGACTCACCTTTCGAATCATAATCCTTAATGTCCCAGCCATCTTGGTAATGGCCGAGCATCGGATACCAATGCGCCAAATAAAAATTGTCGTCCACTTGAGACAACCGCATGCCATTTTGCGGCAAAACCATGGAATACTCTACTGCCACATTTACCACAGATGCTGGTTCCAGATTTGTATTCAGCTCTACCATCAATTCATTATTATTCAAACTGTACTCTGCCTTTTGCCCGTCAACGGATACGGAAGAAACGTCAATCTCCAGATCCTCATCTTCGTATAACCGTGTTTCCTCCGAATTCATGGCATTTGGCACCAAATAAAACCCGATATCGGACCAAGTGTCCCGCGAGTAGTTTGTGACGCCAATAGCAGCTGCTATTTGGAATTCTTCTGTCTTGCTTAAAGAAAGCTCTATATCATAAACCGCATTTATTGTGTCGTGTTCTTTCTCTGATTCCTGATTTCCGCAGTCTTCGCAAAACAGAGTGGACCTCACGATCAGAAAAACGATAACTCCAATCGCAATGACCAGTACTCCTCCCCATACCTTCAACTTCATTGTGCATCTCCCGTTTCTGCAAATTTTCCTCATAATTTCCTGCAGTTATTTTCCGGCCGATCACGGCAAGAGATTATTGTTCCTAAATTTTATCATTTGTTTTTATAACTGGCTTGCCCTTTTTATGCTTTGCAAAATTAATATCGAATTCTTATATGGAATCTCAATTTTGAGCAATCAAAATTGACCAGATGTAACCTGCTTGGAGTGACGAACATATTTTCAAAAGCAATAAATACGACAGATAAGACGGCTGGCTATAGACACTCTTCACTGCAGCTTTTTGTACAACACTAAAAAAGCACTGATTTCTTTGAACAGAAATCAGTGCTTTGGTTATTCATTATTCGCCGCGAGGCGCTTTTGGCGGTTGGCATACGTCGCATTTACGCTGGTTTTTCGTATTGAATTTCGTAAATGTTTTTTCAAAGTTATTGCCGCATGCGCATTTAAACAACAGCTTTTGAGAAAAACCGTGATATTCCGTCGACAATAATTTACTGTCCGAGTTTTTTTCGACAAATGCTTTAATTTCTTTAAAGGTCCATCGTTTGTTCATAATGTTACACCTCCATATTCTATCGGTAAGCGGAGGCTTTTGGCATCCGTTCAGTTAAAGGCATGTTCGTAACTGCCCTAAGTTCCTCATTATAACACGGGCTGCCCTATATTTATTAAAGTTCTTGCTTATTGTCACCTTTTCATGTGAAATGTGGCTAATGCATGATGCCATGTCGAATCGATAACCTTCTATTGAAGCTCTTTTAGCCCCACCACATTACTGTTACAAAAAATGACCAGCTAAAAGCGCTCGGTGCAGTTATACCCAATATCATTAAATAGATTTCCCGATTGTCCGAAACAAATTCCTGGTTCCTAAACAAGAAAAAAAGAAAAATCGCAGTCACCGCGTAGAGGGAAATACCGAGAATGGTCAATCCGGTCAAGTAATAGACAGGCTCAATGTGCACAACATGCTCGCTCAAAAAAAGAGCCATTCCCTGCCCAAAAACGCATAAAATCGTAGCCACAACAAAACTGCCGATCACCCAAGCATAATATTTCTTCACTTTCTGTCGCCCCTTCATAGAAAAAACCATCTGAAAACTCTTTTCCCACTTGGTTTGCGCTTTTTTCTGCATGTCTTCATTTCCATCTAAACAATAAACAAGCAGGTATTATCCAGTAGTTGCCGAAATAGTTATATGATCGACTCTAGGGAATTTTTAGGAGGTCATTGAATGTTGCAATATGTACAATACTATCAAGAAAACACCGGACCAACAATTGTCGCCATACCTGCACTCGGGGAACGGAAAGAAATTTTTGAAGCGCTGGCCAAGAACCTTACGAATTTTCGGTTTCTTGCTGTTGATTTGCCTGGGCATACTAACCGAACTTCCGACAAACCTCTTTTATGGCTCTTCCAAAAAAAGGTTAAGTTAAACCGCATGCTTCGGGATCCATCAATACCCCAATAAAGCACTCGAACAAGTGGCGCTGGGCCACATCACTTTATCAAGAAAAACGTGCTCAATGGTTTTCGGCCAGCACACTTTTTCAACCGGGTTTAAAGCAACAGATTCCTATAGCCTACTAAAAAAAAGTTTCCATTGCTTGCGCCTGAATGGCTGGTCTGGAGCCGTGGCCAAATCATTGTGAAACAGTAAAAGCGCCAATGCCAAATCAAAACGACAGCTCTTCGTTTCAAACTTATTCACTTAACTGCAGTTGAAGTGATAAATATTTTAATAGCACTGATGATCATCACTATTTTTTTCTCTTTTGGGTAATCCTCGCTCGAAAGTACTAATAAGTATCACTGATTGGAGGCGTTCTTATGATACTGGTTTTAGCCATGTATATCTCTTTGTTAAGTTTTGCTGTCAGTAAATTTGCTGGAAAAAAGAGGCATCGGTGGATCCATTCCGGCTATATGACAGTGTTTCTACTTCCTTTTTTAGTTTATGCTATTTTTCTTGGAATCATCGCTCCTATCGTTCAAGCTGGAATTGGGGTCAGTTTTTTTGGTATTATTTTTGCTATTGCCACTTTGGTTACCGGATTCGTCTTTTTGTATGTTGGCTACACCTCAAAAAATATTCGTGAAGACTAAATAGTCTCTATAGAAGGTGACTACTTCATTGTAATTACAACTGAAATCACAAGAACATTTATTTTTCGCAATAAAGTAGATTGCTTCGTTCATGAACTTCAAAAAGAAGAGGGCCAATCCATAATGGAACGCCCCTTGTTCTTTAGCATCTCACATATTTCCAATTGAACCCCCTTGCCTTTATCCATATCTTTTTGAATGCTTTCATAGACGTTCAGAAAGCTGCTCCGACTTCTTTTGAAACCTTAATCGCTTTTTCAGTCAACGGTACATAGGAAACCCCAACTATCTATAGAAAATTATTCATGTCAGATTTCGTGCGTTCATCTTCAACCCGCTTCGGCATAGCTCACTCAAGAAATTTAGTGAGCTATGGGCAAACCCAATTCTTTTCATTATTTCATAAAAGAGTTCGAGTAAAACAGTGAAGACTTGTACAGCTTTCTACTATAGTGTTTTTTCCAGTTTATGATACTCTTTTTCATTCCCTGTAATCTTTGCAAGCTGGTATATTTTCTCCAGCAACAACTTACGTTCGATATCATAAACAATATCTTTTGATACATTGTTAACAGTATTTTCGGCAAAATTCCAAATCTCTTCATGGCGTATCGGATCGGACGCTTTCGCAAGCATTCTTAACGCAGTGATAATTTCGATAATAATTGGCAGCTCATCTTTGGCGTAATGCCTAATCATCCCGAATCCTCTGTACAAAGAATCGGCAAACCGTTGCGGCTGAAGAATCACTCTGACTTGCTCATCTGAGTCAGCAAGATACGGGGCAGATGTGATGAAATGATCGATTGTCTGCATCAAATTGGCCAATTGGTAAATGGCATTGACTGCAGAGCGCGGGTCTCCGTTATTGATGGACTTAATCGCTACTTCTGCAAGTTTACTCATCGCTGAATCATTATCTTGAATTTCCAATTCTTTGTTTCCAAATAAAATAAGTTCCTTATACGCTTCTTCATCTATTTCATCTGCTCCTTCGCCCCAGTAGGAAAACAGTGGGTTGTTGAATAAAAGGAAGCTTCCAATTTTCTCATGGAGTTCAATGATAATATTATCTTTTTGCGCTTTGTTAACCAACGCTTGAAAATCAACAAGCTGAAGATATCCAGAGAAAGCTGTGTTCACTTCTTTCGCATCTTTCCGAAAAACCTCTTTTAAATCTCCCGCTTCCACTTTTTTCAGATTTTCCACATCTATTTTCAATGTATTTCGAACAATTTGTTCAGATGTTTTTTTCATGCTAAAGGTGATGTTATGCACCTGCATCCAGTAAATAGCGTGGTTGATGAAAAAAAGGAAGATAACCGCAGTTATGAATGTCAATAGAACCGTAATGATCGGTACCAAGACAAAGTCATTATTTTGAAAATTAGTGATGAACAAAAACGTCACTAAAACATAAATAAAGCTGCCATTAAAAATGCCTACATAATGTTGAGTCTGTCGATCCGAGATAAAATTTTGCAGCATACGAGGTGAAAATTGGCTGCTGAACGTTGTCAATACAATCAGCAAAATATTCAGCGTAAAAGCACTTAAAAGCAAGACACTGCTAATAAGTGTACTGACAAGCGACTGGGTAGCTTGAAAATCAAAAATAAAAGAAATGGATTGTGAAGAAAGTTCAAAATACATATCGATAAAGATCGTCACCGCTGCAGTAATGGTGGCTGCTCCTATGTAAAGAATCGGAACATGCCAAAGCGACATGCTTATCTCATGTTTCCGTTGCCGCTCAGACATTTGAAAGTATTTTCTGATTTCGCTAGGCAGAAAATTTAAGCGCATAAGTGGAATTCTCCTTTCCTATTTGTGGCTGGTACAAATATTGTCTCTGCGATATTTTTGATTGATTTTGTTTTGATTGATAAAAAACCACCTTTAAAAAGAAGCTGTGCCGCCTTCCGTTTGAAGATGAAAATTCCTCAAGCAATTGTATTTTCGAATCTCAGTCCCGACGTCAAACCGCCAGGCAAAATTGCTCTTTTCATCTTTGGCAGTAAAAAGATTCCTTTTTCTTAATGAGCAGATCCACTAAATATTAAAGTACGCATCGAATTAACTATTCTGCCGGGATGAAGAGCCATTTGGATAAATTATCTCTTTGAATCTCTTTACTTCTTTACCCCTCGAACTTAGAACTAGTCTCTTTTGATAAAAAATTCTGATTCTTTAAAATAAAACGATATAATTTCGAGTGTATATCGAATTCATATCCAACAGACCATTTAATATTTCTCCTAGCTTTTTCGGATCATTTCAAAATGGGGTCACTTTTTTTAAAGTGTCTACCATTTGGGGTTTAGTTCAATTATCAATTTCTTCGCTTTTTCCATACTGGATTTTGCAGTCGGAGTTGATTCCAAAAGAAGAAGCACCGATTTCTAAAAAATAGAAATCGGCGCTTCTTCTTTTGGTTTTCATCAGGCCGTTCCCACAGTCTGCTTGATCAAGGATGGATTTGGTCACAATACAGGCGACACAAGATTCGCAACGGCCTGTTTCACCTTGTCGAACCATGACTGACTCTCAAATATTTCTTCTGTCAATTGGACGGATAGCTGTTTGTCCTGAACAAAAAGTTCCGCCATCTCAATCGCCGACTGCGCATCGTAGACGAAGGCATTCAATTCGAAATTCAGCGAGAAGCTGCGGATATCCATATTGGCCGACCCGACCGAATAAACTTGTTGGTCAACGATCAGCGTCTTGGCGTGCATGAATCCGTTTTTGTAGCTGTACACCTTGATGCCGTCCGACAACAGTTCGCGGACAAACGATAGCGTTGCAGAATGGACAAAAGGATGATCCGCTAGGTGGGGAATCATGATTTGAACGTCCACGCCCCCAAGCGCCGCTGTCTTCAAAGCGTCCATGATGGATTTATCCGGGATGAAATACGGAGTCTGCAGATAGATGGATTCCCGGGCATGATGGATCATCTTCAAGTAGCCGTTTTTGATATCTTCATGCCGCTCCAAGGGTCCGCTCGCGACCAGCTGCATCGCCTTTCCGGTTTGGTTGTCCACCTTTGGGAAATAACGTTCCGCATACTTGATCGGGTAGGTTTCGCTGGTCTGATTCCAGTCGATAAAGAACCGGTGTTGCAGAGAATGCACCGCCTCCCCTTCCAGCCGGATATGCGTGTCCCGCCAATAGCCAAACTCTTTTTTCTTCCCCACGTATTCGTCTCCGACATTAAAGCCTCCTGTATAGCCAACCGAACCATCTACCACAACGAGCTTCCGGTGATTGCGGTGGTTCAGCCGTGGATTGATACTAGACAATAGCATCGGCAGAAACGCCGCCGTCTTCCCGCCAGCGGCCTCAAACTCCTTAAAAAAGCGTTTCGGCAGATGCTTGGAGCCCAAATCATCATACAGGAACAGCACGTTTACCCCTTGCTGCGCTTTTTCGGTCAGCAGCGCCAGCAACCGTTTCCCCAGTTCATCATTTTTCAGGATGTAATACTGCAGATGGATATGGTCCTGCGCGTGGCGGATGTCTTCAAACAAGGCATCGAACTTCTTTTGGCCATCGTTGAACAGCTGGAGATTCGAGGCTGTCGATAAAGGAGCACCGGTCCTGGCTGCATTCATCCTGATGAGGGCCATCCAGTCTTTCACAACGGGTGAAGCCGGACTCAAGTTGCCATTTCTCATTTCGGCCAGCTGCCGCTCCTTCGTAGCCACAAACTCGGGGTTCTCGTAAGCAACCGGACGCTTTAGCCGCTCCGGTCTCAACGGCTTTCCAAATAACAAGTACAGGATAAAGCCGATGATCGGTATAAAGAAAAGGATCAATATCCACGCCCACGCCGAAGAGGCCGTTTTCCGTTCAGCAAATAAAATAAAACACGCCAGAACCATGTTCAATAGGATAAAAAGATTACTCAATGTACTTAACCATTCGAATGAAATTTTAACCCCTCCCCAGGTCCTGTCTTATCTCTGCTGTTTTGTAATGCTTTAATCATTTTTTTATCCTAACGAACTTGATTGTAACGGCCTTGCCGACGATTTAAAAGGAAAAAGGGTAGAAACTAAAAGTCCATTGCAATTTTCTTCGCGATGGACTTGGAAATTATTAATCTTCTTCTCCTTCTTTCGGTTCTTCATGTGGAATAATCTCTTCCATGCCTTCTTCCGTTGTTATATTGATATCTTCATCTACAGCTCATGCATATTAATTGACCGGCCGACCCTAAAAACATTTTTCCTAGTAGTTTTTTCAAAAAGACAGTTAAATTCCTATAAAAATCAAACGTTTGAACATTTTAACATAGTCAATTCACCCTTGTTTTAATCTTCATTTTGACTTCCTTGCTTCTTCGAGAAAGATGCTTGACTAATGATAAGAAGCGTCCGCCTGCAGCGATTTCTTTATACCTATTCTTTTTCAAAAAATGAAAAGGGCTAATTCTTTACTTCAACTTATACAGCGAATAAAAAAGCCGACTTTTGTCGACTTCTTTATTCGTGAGGATATTCTGTTGGAACTCTTCTTAATCGATTAGTCGGTTAAACCGTCTAAAATGGTATCGATATTCCATTGCATCATCTTGATATACGTATCGCCATCTTCTCCTGGTTTCCCAATCGAATCGGTAAAGACTTTTCCTTTAATGTCCATACCTGTTTCTCTCGACACCATTTCCATGCTGCGTGGGTCAATACTTGTTTCTAAAAACAAACCTTGAATTTGCTTTTCATTGATCAAATCAAGTACGCGCGTAATTTGTGACGGTGTTCCTTGGTTTTCTTGGTTGATCTCCCAAATGTACTCAGCTTGGAAATCATAAGCTTTACTAAAGTATTTAAATGCCCCTTCACTCGTTACAAAAATCCGTTTTTCTTTTGGAATTTTGCTATATTGATCGATGGCTTTCTGATGAAGTGCTTCCAACTCACTAATATAAGCTTGTGCATTTTTTTCATACTTTTCTTTATGGTCGGGGTCTACTTCAATAAAGGCATCTCTTGCATTCTCTGCATATTTAATACCATTTTGAATATCTAACCATGCATGTGGATCTTCTTCGCCTTCTTTTCCTTCAGTGGTTAAATACATTGCCTCTACGCCTTCACTCATCTTGTAGACAGGTGCTGAATCTCCTGATTTCCCAGCAGTATTCATCAACTTTTCAAACCATGAGTTACCTGCCTCTAAATTTAAGCCGTTATAAAAAACGATATCTGCGTCTGTTGCTTTTTGTACATCTAATGGCAATGTTTCATATTCATGTGGATTCGAGCCAATTGGCGCTAAACTATGAAGGTCAATTTGATCTCCTCCCACATTTTTTACAATGTCATAAAGAATTGAGTAAGTTGTTACTACTTGTAACTTGTCATTTTTTGTATCGCTATTTTCGCTTTCGTTGCTAGAACATCCTGCTAATAAAAAAAGCAGGACGATACTAATGATGA
Source organism: Planococcus sp. ISL-110 (assembly GCF_018613575.1). GTDB lineage: Bacteria > Bacillota > Bacilli > Bacillales_A > Planococcaceae > Planococcus. Next base: position 98,314 of record NZ_JAGGPX010000005.1, on the reverse strand, counting down.
AAATTTTGTTCTTTTTAAACATAAGTACTCTCCCTTTCCAAAAAAATTTAATTAGTTATTGTTCTTTGTTTTCTGGCATTCAATTTCCGCCATAACATTCCTTGCTTAGGCGAGAAAACAAAGGCTAAAAAGAATAGCGTCGTCGCAGCAAGCACGATAGTAGCACCTGACGCCAAGTTGTATGTGAAACTAAAGTACAAGCCGATTACAGCTGCACTCACCCCAATAGTTGCCGATATGAAAATCATAGTTGATAGGCGATCCGTCAGTAAATATGCTGTTGCAGCAGGTGTGATTAGCATCGCCACCACTAATATAATTCCGACTGTTTGAAGCGAAGCTACTGTCACCATCGTCAGAAGTGTCATTAAAAAGTAATGAATCAATCTCACGGGAAGGCCGTAAACTTCTGCCATCGTCTCATCAAACGACGTTACAAGAAGTTCTTTGTAAAAAATAAAAACAGAAACTAAAACAATTAGCCCGATGCCAAGCGTAATCCACATATCTGATGGCCTCACCGCTAACACATTACCAAACAAAATATGATACAAATCGGTACTACTTTCGAGAACCGTAATAAGGATTACCCCTAACGCAAATGCTGCAGAAAACATAATACCAATTGCCGTATCTTGTTTGATCCGACTGTTTTGGCTCACAAAGCCGATCCCAATTGCGGTTAACACACCTGTAAATACCGCACCAAAGAAGAAATTGATGCCAATTGCATAAGAAATTGCCACTCCTGGTAAAACCGCATGGGAAATCGCATCTCCCATTAAAGCCATTCCTCTTAAAATGATAAAACAACCGATGACTCCACAAATAATTCCTACCATGATCGAGGTAAGTAAAGCTTTTTGCAAAAAGTCGTATTCAATAAGCCCTTCGATAAAAGCCATAATCAGTTCACCCCAACTTCATACAAAAAAGATAATTCGCTTTCATAGGCTTTCCGCATAACTTCAGGCCGCAATACTTGTTTCGGGTTCCCAAACTGAATTACATGTTTATTCAATAGAAGCAATTCATCAAAATACTCATTTGCTTTACTTAAATCATGGTGGACCACGACTACTGTTTTGCCTTGGTCTCTCAAATCTTTTAGTAGTTTGATGATCATTTCTTCACTTGTCGCGTCAATTCCGACAAATGGTTCATCCAAAAAGAAAATATCTGCTTTTTGCGCAAGTGCTCTTGCAAGAAAAACACGTTGTTGCTGCCCTCCGGAAAGTTCCCCTATTTGTCGATGAGCAAATTCTTCCATGCGTACTTTTTTCAAACATTCGTAAGCCCATTCTTTGTCTTTTTTCTTTGGTCGCTTAAATATTCCTAAGATTGGATAAGTACCGATCAAAACAGCATCTAGAACATGAATGGGGAAATCCCAATCGTATTGATTTCGTTGAGGCACATAAGCAATTCGTTTTCTGTTTTCTTTTAATGCTTCACCAAATATTTCAATGACGCCTTTATCAATAGAAACTAAATTTAATATTGCTTTTAATAATGTTGATTTGCCTGCACCGTTCGGACCAATTATGCCAAAAACTTTACCTTGTTCAAGGGTCAAGTCAATGGCTTCTATTGCAGAACGGCCATGATAAGAAACTTGAACATCTTTTATTTTAATTGCAGAAACCATTTTACTTCCCCTCCGCCATTTATTTTCTTTTTTAAAAAGTTTTGCCCTAAGGAAACTTTTCTTTAGTTTATACTTTTTATGAATGATTGTAAACAGAAAGTTTTTTTCATGTTTTTGAGTATTTATAAACGCAAAAGGAAGACAAAGTACTTTAAGAAAAGTAGTTTGTCTTCCTTGATGCTTTTGATAACCAAACATGATTTTATGAATTGGTCTTTTTGGAGTAATGTCTTCTTGCCTTTTGGCGATTCCCACAAATATCCTTCGAACACCATTTGCGTTTTCCACTAGTATCAACAAAAAAAGGCATAGCAAAGCGAGCTCTTGAATTTCTTGATTTTTTCAAAAAGGCCATTTTGAAATGCTTGAAGCGTTTCATAAGAGAGTAGCTCCTGCAAAATCCCTACCCATATGTGAAAACAGTGTTATTTGTTGTTAGGCTAAGCTGTTGCAGCCCTATCCTTTCCATCGATTTCTGCTGGAGAACAGAAAATACCTTTACAGAGAATAGAAAACTATGTAAGTTGAACTAAATAGACAGATTTTTCAAATTATATAAATTGAACCGAAAAACTATCATTTCATCTACTGCTTCGGCCATAAGCTCGCACGATAAGCTCATAGACGCGCCGGCACTGATATCTTAAGCCATTTTGGCGTGATCTCCTCTATACTTGATACAATTCTTGGCAACCGGAATTGGTATTTCATTAGCAGGATTTCCTATTTCTTTAGTGATTGTGCTTCACTATTTCTTTCTTATTAAAATTGAGTCGGGGGTGTATAGATGATGGGATTAGAATTAGGAATACTGGCATTTCTGATACTGCTCAATGCCTTCTTTGCTGCTTCTGAGATTGCCCTAATTTCCTTAAACGATCACAAAATAAAAAAAATGGCAGACGAGGGCCATAAAAAAGCACAATGGATACATCAGATGTTATCAGAGCCCAGCCAGTTTTTGGCCACCATTCAGATTGGCATCACTCTTGCTGGATTCTTAGCCAGTGCTTTTGCAGCAGACAGCTTCGCTGATGAACTGTCTCTTTATGTCCAGCAAACTGAAATGCCCGTTTCCCCTCAACTAGCCCAGGTAGCCTCTCTTGTTATTGTCACACTTATTCTCTCTTACTTCACGCTTGTTTTTGGAGAACTTGTCCCCAAACGGCTGGCTCTTCAGAAAGCTGAGACAATTTCCTTACTGGCCATCAATCCTTTGCACTTTTTGGCAAAACTCACAAACCCTTTCGTGAAATTTCTATCTTGGTCGACAAACACCGTAATCCGCATGTTTGGTATCGATCCGGCCGAAGAAGATCCCGGAGAGATAGAAGAAGAAATTCGATTGATGCTGGATGCCGGCAAAGAAAGAGGCACGATCGAGGAAATGGAACAATTCATGATTACCAGGGTATTTGAATTCAACGACAAAAATGTGGAAGAAATCATGGTTCACCGAACTGATATGACGGCCATTTCCACTGAAGAGAGCCTTGAAAACGTCATACATATCGTGAAGGAATGCCCGTATACAAAATTTCCTGTTTATGAGCGAAACACAGATCATATTGTAGGTACTTTAAACGTAAAAGATCTTTTTCGCTACAGGGAAAAAATCAATCCCGGCAGCTTTGATATTCAGAAGATTATACGAAAACCGCATTTTGTTTTTGAGAAAAGAAAAATAGATGAAATTTTTATAGAAATGCAGAAAAAGAATGTCCATTTGGCCATCGTCCTTGACGAATTTGGCGGCACGTCCGGACTTGTGACACTTGAGGATCTCATTGAAGAATTGGTCGGCGACATTAAAAGTGAAGATCGATCGGAGTGAGAAGCGGCTGTCAGCAGTCTTTCCTGATCGTCTATCTTTACGATGCCCCGAAAATAACTGGATCTAACAACAAAGTAAAAATCCAAATAAGACACTTTTTTAAGATTAGAGTGACCCATGTGGGGTTCAGTTCACTCTCAAAAACAGCTTTCTTTCCCATTCATTAGTCGGGTGTGAATTTGAGCTTTTCACATTAAATCCAATCGTGGCAACACATAAGTTTATTGGAATGAATGTAGTGTGCAGTATTTAGTTTTCAATACTGAAATGCAACTTTAAGTACTTCTTCTAGGCGCAATTACGTGCATTTTCAAAACAACTTAAATGCAAAAAACGTTCGGAAATGTATCTAAACATTTCACGAACGTTCACTCCAACTACCGTATATTTACAAATGATAGTAGAAAATTCAGTTTTTCCGTTCTTTCATCTCCGCTACAGCTCCGTTGAATTTATCAAAATCGAATTCGACGCTGTCTGGCTTATAGAAAAAGAGGATAGAGTCTTTTTCGCCTTGGGCCAGCATAAACGTAACGACAGCTTTTGGGCTTTTCATATCGATTCCCGCCTGGTTGGCATCAGCCAGCTTTGTTAGGATATTTTCCGGTGTTTTACTCAATTCAAACTCCCCCTTCTTCTTGCGGTAAATTGCGGATGTCCAGGATAGTCGGCAGTCTCTTGAAATCCGCTCTTTGGGTCATTTCCATCAATAGACGCGCTGTTTCTTCCGGACTGCTGAGCAACCCGCTCTCCTTATAATCCAGGAACTTTTCAAGCATTGGGAAATCTGTTGCGTCGCTTTGGCGAATTTTTTCCTGCATGCCCGTATCGATGATTCCTGGCGCTACAGAGACCACTTTGACGTTTTTATTTTCTGCATCCAGGCAAGAACTGAAATGATCGAGCCCCGCTTTCCCTGCACAATAAGCACTCCAGCCTTCATAGACTTTGCGGCCCGCTCCAGATGAAATATTGACGATTTTCTTATCTGCCGTACTCTTTTCCAACTGTCTGATAAAAGCAGCGCATAGCAGCATCGGCGCAGTCAAATTGAGGGCGATGCTTTGGCTGACCTGTGCCGCGTCATTCGTATGGGCAAGTCCGATCGGTTCGATCGTTCCAGCGTTATTCACTAAAACAATGGTTTCTGTTTCTTTTGGAATCAGCCTCAACGCCTGTGCAATAATGTCTTCAATCGCGTCCAGGCGTGTCAGATCGAACGGCAGAAAGCCCACTCCAGGCCAGTTTTCCGGCTCGGTGCGCGCGAGGCCAATGACGATGTGTCCCGCATCGCTGAGCTGCCTGCTCCATTCAAAACCGATTCCTTTGGATGCCCCGGTGATGATGTAGGTTTGTTTTGCCATCATTCCTGACCGCCCCTTTGATACATGATTTCTCCTGCCACTACCGTCATGACTACCTGAGCTTCCAAAATCTGTTCTTCATTTCCTGAAAACAGATCCCGGTCGAAAATCGTGAAATCGGCGTCCAATCCTTCGCGAATCACACCGCGTTCCGCTTCTTTGCCGATAGCTGCTGCACTGCCGCTTGTGTAAAGCTGAATGGCTTCGTAGCGGGACAATTTTTCTTCCGGCTGATAGCCTTCATGTGTTTCATAAGGTTTTCTGCGCGTGACTGCAGCATAGATGCCAAGGCATGGGTCCACCTCTTCGATCGGCGCATCCGATCCTCCGGCGCAAATCAGTCCATGGTCAAGCAGTTTTTTCCAGGTATATGCCCATTCCAAACGACTTTCCCCTAGACGTTCCACGACCCACGGGAAATCGGAGGTCACAAAGCTTGGCTGGAGATCCAAGGCCACATCGAGCTTTTGCATCCGCGCCACCAAGTCTTCACGAACCACCATCGCATGAATCAAACGATCACGCTTTCCTGCAGCAACTGGGTGCGCTTCAATGGCGTCCAATGCCATTTCCAAACCAAGGTCGCCGATAACGTGAATCGCTACGGCTTCTCCATGCTTCCGGGCAATAGAGACCAGGCGTTTGAATTCCTCGTCTGATTGGATGGCGACGCCGATAGTTGAAGGATCATCATTGTAAGGCTTGCTCAGCAACGCCGTACGGCCGCCGATCGAACCATCCGCAAAGATTTTCATCGGACCTGGATCGACAAACGGTTCCGCATAGGAAGCATTTTCCATCATTTCTTCAAATGTACTGTGGGCTCTGAGCAGATGCGCACGGAATTTCACCTGTTTGCCAATGACGTCCTTGAAGGCCTGCAATGGACGTGAATAATGGCCATAATAGCCCATGTCCTCTGTATGTGCACCTGTCAAACCAAGTGATAGCAGATCTTCCACTGATTTTTGCAGAGCACGTGTCAAGTACTCGACGCTGACCTCAGGAACCTGGTTGGCGACCAGGTCTTGTGCTGCGTCCAACAAGTAGCCCGTCGGCTCCCCATCTGCATCGCGGACGATTACTCCACCTTCCGGATCCGGACTGTCTTTAGTAATGCCGGCAAGCGCCAAAGCGCTGGAATTCGCCAAAATTGCATGGCGGCAAACCCGTTTCAGCATCATCGGCGATAGGCTGATTTCATCAAGCTCGTCCCGATGGAATATTTTACGGTCGGCAAAGTTGTTTTCATTCCAGCCTTCCCCAATAAACCATTCGTCTTTGTTCAGTTCTTTTGTTGACTCGATCAATTGCTCGCGCATTTCCTCTGAGCTTTCGATTTTTGACAAGTCGACGCGCATTAATTTTTCGCCGTGGCCGATCATATGCATATGGCTATCGACAAATCCTGGATACATACTTTTCCCCTGCAAATCGATTTCTGTATCAGCTTCCTGGCTTAATTCCTCGTATGTTCCGATTTTCTCTATGTGATCATCCGACACCAATACCGCTTCTGCAGAAGCGCCTTCTGTTGCCATCGTATAAATTGTTCCCCCATGCCATAACACTTTCATCAAACCACTCCTTTTCTCTCTTCTCATCATAAGTTTAATCGTCGTCGCATTCAATACGTTTAGACTGAAACTTTCCTTGATTCACGTACAAAGCAAAAGCGCCTGCATGTATGTTATACTGTTTTTACTTATAGAAAGCAGAGGTGAACCCTCCTAGTCGGAGGGACGAATTGGACAGTATACTCATTCTCAATTTGTTTTTGGTCGCTCTTTTAATCGGGCTGACCGCTTTATTTGTTGGATCGGAATTTTCGATTATCCGTGTCAGGACGTCCCGCATAGATCAACTCGTATCAGAAGGCAATAAAAACGCCATTTTGACGAAGAAAATCACCAGCAACCTGGATTATTATTTATCCGCGTGCCAGTTGGGAATTACAGTAACCGCTCTTGGCCTTGGTTGGCTGGGTGAATCAACTGTGGGCCGAATCCTTCATCCGGTTTTTGAAAACTTTGGAATCGAAGAACCGACTGCATCGATCTTTTCCTTTATCATTGCATTCACCGTCATTACGTTCCTTCATGTGGTAATTGGCGAACTTGCGCCTAAAACGCTGGCAATTCAATATGCTGAGAAAATGGCCTTGATTTTTGCCCGCCCTCTTTATTTGTTCGGAGTCGTTCTGTCACCGTTCATCTGGCTTTTGAATGGATCTGCCCGATTGCTGCTCCGCGCATTCGGCATTGAGCCCGCTAAATACGAGCAGGCCCATTCAGAAGAAGAGCTCAAAGTTATCATGACACAAAGCTACCAAAGCGGTGAAATCAATCAAACGGAACTATCGTATATGCAGAACATTTTTTCTTTCGATGAACGGCTGGCAAAGGACATCATGCTGCCGCGGACACAAATGGAGACCATTTCACTTGAAATGAGCCATGACGAATTGATGGAAATTGTACGTGAACACCAGTACACTCGTTATCCTGTCACCGCACAAGGAGACAAAGATGACATTCTTGGATTTATCAACATCAAGGAAATGCTGACCAATTACACGTACAAGCAGGATTTGAATGACAGCATCGTCGTTCATAACATCCCTTTTGTCCATGACATGGCGCCAATCCAGGACGTGCTGTTGAAAATGCAGAAAGAACATGTCCACATGGCGATCGTGGTCGATGAATACGGCGGAACTGCCGGAGTCATCACGATGGAAGACATTTTAGAAGAAATCGTCGGGGAAATCCGTGATGAGTTTGACGAAGACGAGCGCGACGAGATCAAAGCTGTCGACATCAATAATTATTTATTGAATGGGCGTGTGCTGTTGTCAGATTTAGAAGACCGTTTTGCCATCGATTTTGATGACAGTGAAGACGTCGACACCATCGGCGGCTGGATTCAATTAAAGAACACCGACATCAACGAAGGCCAATCAGTCGAATTGCCGAATCACTTGATTACAGTGCGCGAAATGGAAAATCACCAAATTATCCGTGTGCTGTTAACGCGCAATACAGATCCGGTTGAAACTGCATAAAAAAATCCCAGACAGCAAATTTGCTGTCTGGGATTTTTTATTTTTCTTCCAATAGTGATTTTTCGTATTCAAACTTCTTCATGAGCATTTCGCCTGAGTAGCCTTCTTCGATTAATTTCGCCAAAATTTCTTTGGTTTCATCATCCGCCGCTTCGGGGTGCTCGCCCCGGTCAAATTCGACGACGTTTTCTGCGTCTGTGATCCAATCCGAGAAACTGCCCATATAGAGTTTCAGCTGATCGTAGCCTTTTTCTTCCAGGATGGCATACAAGGCGGCAGCTGTGACACCACTTCCGCAATAAACCACAGCCGGTTCCTGCTTTTGAACGATATGGCTAATGTCTTCGCCCAGCTGGAACTCGCCCTTGGAAACGAATTGCGCCCAATCCAGATTTCGGGCTCCGGGAATGCGTCCGGCCACCGGATCAATCAGTTCTTCCAACCCTGTATAACGTGCTGCCGAACGTGCATCAATCAGCACTCCCAACTCATCGCCACTGATGACATCTTTCACATAAGACTGATCGGCAAAAATCTCTTCGATAAAATCAGGTTCAACTTTAGTTGGTTGAAAGCTTGGCACATCAGTGGATACTGCAATTCCCTGCTCCTTCAGCTGGTTGAAACCTTGTTGGCTGATATGGACCTTGTCGAATCCCGCGTATTTCAACAGCCACCAGGCGCGTGCCGCATAAGGCGATCCACCCTGGTCGTAAATAACGATGGAGTCGTCCGCGTCCAGGCCGCTTGCCCGGACCAATTCAGTCAGCTGTTGCTTGGACGGCATGGGATGCCGCCCTTGGGATGCCGACATGTCCGACAGGTCTTTTTCCAAGTCCCAATAGACGGCCCCTGCCACATGCTCTTGTCCGTACAGTTTTCTGCCTGCCGACGGATCCTTTAAATCGAATCGTGCATCAATCCATCTGTGGTTTTCGGTATCGGTCGTTTTAATAAAAACTGACATCGTCTACACCCTTCCATCCATTAAGTTTGAATACAGCTCTTTCCATTGTGCTAATCTTTCCGATTGCTGAAGCAAGGTCCGCTCCGAATCAATCTGATCGACCGCCTGGCGGAGTATATGCTGGCGCAGGCCTTCTGCTTCCTGCTCGATCCAGAATTCCGCCCAATTGACCAGCTCTTTCTTCTCTTGTTCCAGATAGTGCAGCGCATCCGGTTCCATCATTGTCTGCAACGCATCACGCAGCTTCTCTTTTTCATTTTTCTCGAAAAAGCTCTTATTGTTCTTATAATATGACTTGACCGGGGAATAGTCGGCCTCTGTGAACGGTTTGGTGATGTCCAACGAAACTGCTTCCTGGACTTCATACGGTGTGAATGAAAAATCCGCATTCTGTTCTATCAGCTTGGCCGTATCTTCCTTAAAGCGCGATTCCAGTTTCTTTTCAATAAACTGGGCGAGCCGGAAATTGGTGACACGCAATTCCTGTTGGAAATCAAAGCCCGTCATTTCGTTCATATCCTGCAAAGCGGTATCCAAAGCCTGCTGCGCGGATTTGTTTGAAAAGACCGAAGGATTAAATGCTTCCTTGAAGAAGTCATTAAAGCGGTAAAACACGCGCTGATTGACGTAATACAGCAATTCATCCAATTCCTGGAGGGCTTCACGCTCCAATAGTTTGGCAATCGATGCACCGAACAGGATTCGCAGCTGCTGCTCGAGATGATTGAGCTCTTCCAACCGTTCGTCTTTTCGCAACAAATTCTTTTCTGTCTGTTCGATCAAGCTGCGGAAACGGTCCACCGTTTTTTGCTCTTCTTCCGCCAATGATTGAACAGCCATGCCTTTCAGCTCTTCCTTAAGGAAATGCTGGAAGGCTTCCTCGAATTGCGGCATGCCGGAATGTTCCGGGTCACGCAGGGCCAATAAGCTGGAAACGCCGAACAGCCGAGGGAAACGGATGCCAAACCGCTGCAATTCGTCTTTTACATAACTGACGACCGTGTCTTTTTCCTGTTCGTCATTAGCCAAATCGATGGCATTGACGACAAAGAACATCTTATCCATTTCAAAAGCGTCCTTGACACGGCCGAGCTGAATAAGAAATTCCCGATCCGCCCGTGCAAACGCATGGTTGTAATAAGTGATGAACAGGATCGCATCAGCGTTGCGGATATACTCGAAGGCGACATTGGTATGCCGCGCATTAATTGAATCCGCTCCTGGCGTATCGACAAGCGTCACGCCATTACGCGTCAGTTCACAGTCGTAATAAAAGTCGATTTCGTCGACAAAACAGCTTTTTTCTTCTTTTGCTACGTACAATCCAAATTCTTCACGGTCTGTCCGAAGGGTTTCGCCCAAACGGTCTTTGAACACTGGGTAACCTTTGTTGAAAGCCGAAATGAACGATTTATGGACTTGCTGTTCAGTCGGGGTATCTTCCGGCAATTTCAGTGACTTGGCATAGGCATCTTCCAATGAAGAAACTTTAATCCCCAGTATATGGAAAGAGTTTTTGACATCTTCCGTCATCTGGGCACGAGTCTTCAAGCGCACATCTGCAGTTTCGTGCGGATGCTTTTCTGTGACTGGACGGATCCGGTTGATGGTCGCCGTCGTCGGATTCGGAGACACCGGCAGGACCGTTTCACCCATCAAAGCATTAGAAAACGATGATTTCCCTGCACTGAAGGCACCGAATAACGCGATGGTGAATTCCTGTCCTTCCAAGCGGCCGGCTTTCCGTTTTAAGTAGGCGGCCGTTTCAGCAAAACCTTTGATCGGGGCAATCACGTCTGCAGTTCGATTGGCACGTTTCAGTACCGCCATTTCGTCGAATGATGCCACTTCAAGCGATTCTGCCTGCTGCTGTTGTTCTTCCTGCTGCGGGTCATACTTTTCAAGCATCGACGGATCGAATTCCGTCATTTCTTCAATCGAAACTTCAAAATCCTCCAGCCATTGATCTACTTTTTTCTCGGCTGCTATTTTTTGCTTTGGCAGCATCGCTGAATATGATTTTTTGACTTTATCGATTTTGCTGTCCATTTCCTCAAGTGTCTGGATGGCCAGCACTTTTTTGGACAAGGTTTGTGCTTTCATGTCTATTTCCGTGCTGGCGTCGTCCGTCAAACCGTCGAATTTTTCTTCCTGCGCTTTTTTCCAGCCATCCGTTTCACGGATAAACCAGCGCTGCACAGCCGTCGAAATGCTGTTGGCAAAATTCAGTACCGCATCACCAGTCATCGAAGCTCCGGTTGGCACTTGTTCTTCTACGACAGAAAATGGAACATTAAAAATCATATCATCAATCGCCAGGGATTCACTGTCGGTCAATAGCCCGGCATCCTTCAAGGAAGATTTCATCAGTTTTTTCAGATGGGTGGTGATTTGGGAAGAGACCGTCGACTCCAGCCGCTCGTCCACTTCCTGCTGCCTTTTCTGCCGTTCTTCTTCCGTCTTTTTGCCGCTGAACAGCACGCCGACTTTGAAATTCGGCTGAATCGACTCCAGGTAATTGGTCAAGGCACTGCGCAGTTCGTAGGGCATGATGTTCGAGTTTTCCAGCAATTCTTTGCGGTTCTTCTCGAATTTGGCCTGCCAGTTCTCGAAATCCTGCACAGACATTCTGCGTGACACCAAGGCATTTTCGTTTTTCAGGTCTTCGCGCATTTCCCATTCCTGCGGAGCAAGGACTTCTGAAAATGCCTGCAGTCGCTCAGCTTTTTCATCTTCCAAAAACTCGATGTGTTCGTCCTTTAATTGGTGAAGGGCAGAATCCGAAGCTTCGCCAACGTGGCCTTTCCAGTCCTGCATGGTTGAAGAAACCAATCTTTTAACCTGCTCAAAATCGTTGCTTGGGAAATCAAAATCCTTTAAAGAGGTAAAGAAGATGCCTTTTGGAACGACTCCCCATGCCGCAAACGAATCGTGGACAGACTGCTGGAAATCTGCAAAGCTCATTTCGCTGCTTTGGTGCTTATCGATTTGATTGACGATCAAGTAAAGCTCGGTGTATTTCTGCAATTCTTTTGTAAAATTGAAATTCAATTCGGATTGCACATGGTTGTAGTCCATGACATAAAAGACCATATCCGCCACGTGCAAAGCCGATTCTGTCGACATACGATGGGCATCATCTGTGGAATCGACACCGGGCGTATCCATTACAGTAATGCCTTTCGGCAGGACAGAAGCCTGGTGCCCGATGTCGATCTGCGTAACATCCCCGCTTTTACAGAATTCCTTGACGGCGTTGAAATCGTAGTTTTCAGGAAAATAGACCGGCTTTTCGTTCCGCATGTTGACGATGGCGAAGTCCGTATCCGCTTTCTGGACATTGACGATATTGGCACTGGTCGGAATCGGGCTGGAAGGCAATAGGGTCTCGCCTGTCAGTGCATTGATCATAGATGACTTGCCAGATGAAAAATGGCCGGCAAAGCCGATAATGAAATTATTCTTCAAAATTTTCTTCGCAAATAAATGGGCTTTCGCTTCCCGTTCGGTGTCTTCGTTGTCTTTGAAGATCCGGTAAAGATGTGCCGTTTCAAGTAATTCTTTTTTATGATCAAGAACTGTCATTTTGAAATCTCCTTCTCAGCTTACTGCTCTCTATCATATCATTTTTATCGGTGAACGAAAAACATCCTTCCCGATTTTGGAAAGGATGTTTTTTTTCTTATGAAAATCCATGGATAGACATGCCACCGTCAACAAATAAAGTCTGGCCGGTGATATAGCTTGCCGCATCCGAAGCCAGAAATACGACCGGCGAAGCCACTTCCGGCAATTCCCCGACGCGCTTCATCGGCGTCACTGCCAGTATGGAATCCAGGTATTCCGGATCGCTTAAAATCTTTTCCGTTAAAGGCGTTTTGAAATACCACGGCCCGATTGCATTGACGCGGATATTCTTCGGTCCCCATTCCATCGCCATGACCTTGGTCATCTGAATGATTGCAGCTTTGGAAGCGGCATAAATCACGCCCGTCTTCAAAGCACGATCGCCTCCTACCGAACTGATGTTGATGATGGAGCTGCCGCTTTCCATCTTTTTCGCAGCTTCCTGTGAAAACATAAAGACGCTTTGTGCATTAGTATCCATGATTTGATGCCATTCCGCATCGGTTGCATCTGTCAAGGAAGAGCGGATGTTCATTCCGGCATTATTGACCAGAATGTCAATCGCGCCGAAATGCTGCACGGTTTTCTCCACCGCAGCCTGAATCTCGCTGCGCTTTGTAATATCCGCCAGCACATAAGCCGTGCGGTTGTTGCCGATTTCCTGCTTGGTTTGCAGCAGATCCGATTCGGTCCGCGACACCAGCATGACATTGGCTCCTGCTTCTGCAAGCGCCATGGCAATCGCTTTGCCGATTCCCTTGCCGGCTCCCGTAACAATCGCTGTCTTGCCTTCTAAAGTAAATGATTTCAACATCGTTTATCGCCTCCTCTCTTATTATAATCAAACTATTCATTTTTTGCCCTAAAAATAAGAAAAGCACTGGTTTTCCGAAGCTTTCCGCGGGCTCCGGAACGAAAAGCAATCGTTCCTCAGCCCACTCCCTCTATTTTTTTAATAAACTACGAGAAAAAATTTGACTGCAGATAAGAAAGCGTCCGCCTGGAACGTAGGACTCGATAAGTACGCTGAAGTGCGTATTCATTCTTTAAATGACATCAATATTCTTTTATCCACAAGCTAAAGCCACCGTGAAAATTCACGGCGGCTTTTTAATCATTTATCCAGTTGATAGATCTTCGCATATTTCTCTTCCAGATAATCAGCCAGATAATCCGGATTTAAACCTTCTCCGGTAACATCCATCAAAATATCCAGTGGCTTTTTGAAGGCTCCGTATTGATGGATATTGCTGGTCAGCCATTCACGGATAGGCTGGATATCACGTTCCGCCAGAAGCTCATCGAAATTCGGCAACTCCTTCAGCATAGCGCTCTTAAACTGGGCAGCATACATATAGCCCAGTGCATATGATGGAAAGTAGCCGAAGCTTGCGCCTGCCCAGTGGACATCCTGCAACACACCTTCCGCATCATTTGATGGACGGACGCCCAAATACTCTTCGTATCTATCGTTCCATAATTTCGGCAGATCACTGACTTGAAGATCTCCGTCAAACAGTCCTTTTTCAAGCTCATAGCGCACCATGATATGCAGTGCATATGACAGTTCATCAGCTTCGATGCGGATCAGCGAAGGTTTGGATTCATTGATTGCGCGGACGTAATCAGCCAGCTCGACATCGGCAAACTGCTTAGGTGCGTATTGCTTCAGTAAATTATAGTTCTGCTGCCAAAAATACTCGTTGCGGCCAATAAAGTTCTCGCAAAACAAGGATTGTGACTCATGGATGCCCATTGATGCACCCGTTTCAATCGGCAGACCTGCCAATGGCTCGCCCAAGTTTTGCTCGTACATGGCATGGCCGCCTTCATGGATGGTGCCAAAGACAGCCGTACGGAAATCGGCGTCATCGTATTTGGTCGTCACACGGATGTCCTGTCGATTGATCGAGATCATGAATGGGTGAACCGTTTCATCCAGTCGCCCTGCCTCGAAATCATAGCCCAGCTGCTCCAGCATCTGCCGGCTGAAATCCTGCTGCGCCTCTTTCGGGAAATTCTCATACAAAAACGCCGTTTCGGGTTTGTTTGGTGAAGCCGCAATTTTTTGGACGAGCGGCACAATGCGTTCACGCAGCTTGCCGAACACTCCATCAAGAATATCAGTAGTCATGCCAGGCTCATACTGATCGAGCAATGTATTATAAGGGCTGCCGTTTTTCTCGCCCCAATAGCCGATCATCTTTTTCGTGCTGCTGACCAACTCCTCCAAGTAAGGCAGAAATATAGAAAAGTCCGAAGCTTCCTTGGCGGTTTCCCAGACCGATTCCGCTTTGGATTTTAAAATGATGAATTTCTTGTATTCTTCAGGAGGAACTTTTTTACTCAAATCGTATTCTTTGCGCGCTTCTTCTACAGATCGGCGGATATAAGGATCAAGTGCTTCCTGTTCTGCTTCCAAGGAAGACAACAACTCGCCGAATTCGTCTGAGGTCGATAAATTGAATACTTCTGCGGACAAGGTACCGATGCTTTCAGAGCGCAGTTCCACGCCTTTTTTGGGTGCACCTGTACGCAAATCCCAGTACAATAACGCAATTGCTTCTTCATAGCCTTTAATCTTGCTGAAATGTTCGGTAAACTGCTTTTCGAGTGACACAAAAATCCCTCCAATGGTTGATGAGACTATTGTATCATAAGCAATCTGGCGACTTAGAAATTTTCAGCAGCAACCGGAAGAATTTTTTCCCATAGATGCTCCACACGCAACTCATCTTCATTCAGCAATAGATGGATTTCGCCGTAGTCATTTGACGTACGGATCAAACGGCCGATTCCCTGCTGAATGCGCAACTGCATGAAAGGTAAATCGATTTCTTCCAGCGGGTTGTTGCTGAACCTGCGTTTGGCGTCAAAAACAGGATCTTTTGGCGGAAACGGCAAATCGACGATGATGACTTTAGTCAATGCTTCACCGGGCAGATCCAATCCTTCCCATAGATGATAGGAACACAAAATCTGGAACTTGCCTTCCTGGAATTCCTTAACGACCGTCGACAGCTCACGATCCCCTTCGAATTCGATGGTGTATTGATGCTCCAAAGGCAGCGACTTCTTGAAATTGTCCATTTCCATCTTCGAAGTGAACAATACCAGCGACTGGTCGCCAGTGCTGAACAAATCATAGACACGTTCAAACTTCTGGTTCTGTTCCAGCGGATGCTTGAATATTTTCATGACATCCTCATAATCAAATGGCGACGGCACGGAAAACGACTGGTATTTGTCAATTCCAAGGCTGTCTGACAGATAAGTAAAATCTTTTTGAATCGACAGGGTTGCTGAAGAAAAAATGATGGGAATTTTTCCATCAAACAATTTTTCGTCTAAAATATCAGTAACGAGGCGCGGCATGATAACCAGTGTCTCGATTTCATCTTTTATTTCCAGCCACGTCACTGCGTCCCCTTCCTCCACAAACAAGCGCATCGAGAAGATGTATTGTTCAAAATACTCTTCTGCCAGGCGCAATTCATATTCAGGAATGGTGAACAGTTCGCCTTCAAAGACGAATTCCTCCATCATCAGATCAATATGGCGAATCAGCATTTTACCGACTTGGACCAATTCCGGAGCTTTAGTGATTGCCTTCCGGTCTTCATCGCTTTTAACCGTGTGGATGCGCAACAGGCGGAAAAAGTCGTTGTGTAGATCAATCGTCTGCTCGATCATGTTCAAAGTTTTTTCACGCATGCCATCGGAAAGGATGCTTTCTGTGACATCCTGAAGTGTGCTTTCCTGCACTTCGTACGTCAATGCACGCTGTGCTGCGAATTCCAGCAAATGGCCTTCATCGAGTACAATTTGAGAAAATTCAGGAAGCAGTGGAGTCTGGCCTTCGCGTTTGCGTGTTTCTTTTGTCCAAATATGCTCCATCAGGAAATCATGCGAACAGATGACCAAATCTGTCGCTTGGCGATAGTGGTTGCGGTGGATGGTCTGTCCGCATTTATTGCGCAGTTCGCAGGCATTGCAGTTTTGGATCGGGTGGTAATTGACCTGCTGCCACTCTTCATCCGTGACTTCCGGGTAGCTTGAGCGCTCGCCGTATGGATAAGTGTTTTGCATAGAGTAGGTTTTGTTGACGAACTCCGGCAGGCTGTATTCAATGTCATCCAGAAAATCGGCATCGCTGCGCTTTTTTGCCCCTTCTAAGCGCTGAAGGCATAAATACTGATCGCGCGATTTCGCTAAACGCACATCCAGATTCAAGTCGAAAAGATCGTTCAACCGGTCGACATCTCCGCCTTTTTTGACCAATTGCTCAATCAAAGTCTCGTCCGCGCATGAAATAAGCGCCGGTTTGCCGGTATAGCGTGCATAAGCGATGGCCGGCAGCAAATATGCCATGGTTTTCCCTGTACCCACGCCTGCTTCTGCAAAAAGCACCGCTTTTTGTTTTAATGCCTGCTCGATTTGGAAAGACATAAAAATTTGTTCGTCGCGCAGATCATAGCCTTTTTCAGGCAGTTCATCGTAAAATACATCGCCGATCCAGTCATTGAGTGATTCAAAGAAAGTTTTGTCCTTTGTTAAAGGAAATGGTAGTGGCTGTCTCATAAACTCTCCTCACAGAGAAACGGAAGAGCCGCTGCCCTTCCGTTTCGTCTCATTTATTTTTTGAACGTTCTCCCCAGAATTGGAAAAGATCCGTGCGGATAAACCCATTGAATAATTTGCGTTTTTTCGTTGCTGGCTGTCCGTAAAGGGTTTCGAAACGCCCCATGGATGACAGCATATAAATAGACCATGTCGGGTGTTGTGCAAACACACGGCCCATGTCAGCGATCATTTCTTCGATGACTTCAATTTCGCCCAGACGCTCTCCGTATGGCGGGTTACCGACAACAACGCCATTTTCTTCCGTTGTGGCGAAATCTTTGACCTGGCGCTGCTCGAATTTGATCAGGTCGCCAAAACCGGCTTCCCGCGCATTTTCTTCCGCAATCTGCAGCATGCGGTGGTCGATGTCTGTTCCAAGAATATTAAGGGGCTGGTCATAATTCGCCAACTCTTCCGCTTCTTCACGGACTTCATCCCAAATTTCCTGGCCGATCCATGGCCATTCTTCGCTGTCGAAATCGCGGTTATAGCCGGGCGCCAGATTTTGTCCGATCATCGCCGCTTCGATGGCGATGGTCCCGGAACCACAAAATGGATCCACGAATGGACGGTCAGGCGTCCATCTTGATAATTTCACCAAAGCCGCAGCCAAGGTTTCCTTCAAAGGCGCTTCCCCCTGATCCAAACGGTAGCCGCGTTTATGCAGCCCTGCTCCGCTTGTATCAATAGATAATTGCACTTTGTCTTTCAGGATTGAAACTTCTATTTTAAAGCGCGGTCCCGTTTCATCCAAGAATGAATTGAGCTGATACGCTTTTTTCAAACGTTCAACAATCGCTTTTTTGACGATGGACTGGCAGTTTGGCACACTGTGCAAAGTCGATTTAACCGATTTCCCTTGTACCGGGAACTCAGCATCCACCGGCAGGAATTTTTCCCACTCGATTTCTTTCGTGCGTTCAAACAGTTCATCAAATGTATACGCATTGAATTCACCGGCAATGATCTTGACGCGGTCAGCTGTCCGCAGCCACAGGTTCGTTTTGGCGATATCGCGTTCATTTCCTTCAAAAAACACTTTACCGTTTTCTGTCTCTGTTTCGTACCCAAGTTCTTTTACTTCGTTGGCTACAATGGACTCTAGGCCCATCGCGGCTGTTGCGAGCAATTTAAATGTTGTCATAACGACTCCCTCTCCAGTTGTTCACTATTTCAGATTTCGGTGTTTGTTTTTTTATCAATCGTAAGAAAAAATCGCGCCAGGCGGACGCTTTCCTGCGGGCGAGCGCCAAGCCTCCTCAGTCGCTTCGCTCCCTGCGGGGTCTCGGCTGTCTCGCTATCCCGCTGGAGTCGCCGCCTTCTGCTCTTTCTACTAAGAGGCATACAAATACTAATAAGTGAAAAATAAATTATCATGTTGGTTAATCAATTGCTTAGCGCCGGCACCTCCACGGGCTGGGCGAAGCAAGAAGCCAAGTGGTTTTCCTGGCTTCTTGCGGGAGCCATGCCCAAAGCGTCCGAAGCGGTTATAGAAAAGTTAATATCTAATTACATCATATCTCACTACAGGCATTCCGTTAAATTAATAGGATTTAACAGGACCTGCTTAAAAGTTTGTCTCATAATATGAAGAAAAGCTCCCCCAAAAGGGGAGCCTTTGATAAGCATTTTAAGACCATGTGAAATTCTATAAGCCATGTTTTGTTTCCACGTACTCAAGCGGTTTGCACCTCGTACTAGTGGACAGCAACCATCTATCTGCAAGCTTGCGCCTGCCTCTTCATCGGTTCATTTCCCTCAGAAAAGTGCCCCTACCATAATTTGGGTTTCTCGCTCACGGGGTTTACCTCGTTCCACCTGCATAATTTCTTATACAGCTCCGTCACTGTGGCACCTTCAGGGTATTTCGGCCATATCCGAAGACTTAGGCGTTCTACCCGCCGTCAGCTATTGCTAGCTGCCCCAGCTTATTGTTTCACTGAGCGCGATCACTACGGTCATCTCAGAGCCGTGCGAGCATGGACTTTCCTCTCCAGCATAAATGCCGGAGCGATTGCCAGAATTTCAAATGGCTTTATAAGTATACGTCATTCGGCACAATAAAACAATCGTTTTAGTTATTGTCCAGTTTGTTGCCGAATACATGGTTCTCAAGATGGGACAAGCGGCGCAGAATATCGAAGTTCGTCGTTCCTGGAGCCGGTGTCGCCTGTTTTCTTGGAGTGTCTTCCAATTCCATACGCAAGCGTTTGTTTTCATTTTCAAGCTGCTCGATCCGTTTCGCGAAAGCCTCATAATCCTGTATGACTTCATCCAGAAAATGGTCTACTTCGTCTTGATTGTAACCACGCATCGCTGTTTTGAAATCTTTTTCCAATATATCCTTAGATGTAAATTTATTGTCCATTCCAATCGTCCTTCCATAAAAAAACTACCTTACGCTAAGTATAGCATAAGGTGGATTTTTCGTGTTTAGTTCTCGGTAACTTCCGGGTGTTTTTTTCGCTTTTTCTCTGCCAGGCGTGCCTGCCTTTTGCGGATATCTGTAATGAGTGAATGGCGCACTTTCGTATGCTCACTTGCTTCTTTCGCAAACCCGGCCATGGTCACTGCCTGGTCCAGATCGCGCAGTTGATGCTCGTAAAGTTTAGCAGCGTGGATCCATGCTTCCACTTCAATGCTGCCGCGTAAGTGCGGTGCTGCCTCTTTGAACAATTTGACGGCTTCTTCGTGGTGGCCGGCTCTTTTTTTTTGAATGGCCAGCAAATAACGAGCCAACGCAGAAGAAGCGCCTCTTTCAATCGTAACATGTTCGAGATATGCTGCACTTTGGTCGAACTGCTTTAAATCTGCATACCATTTCCCGATATTTGTATAGGCGCCGCTCGTTTCCGACTCCATATCCTCCATAAGCAGATTGGATGACAGTACATACAGTGATACTAGCGACAAGATGTCCAGCTCATTGTGATACAGGACCTTTGCTAGTCCGTCTGGAAAACCGCTCTTCACGGCATCCAGATAGATGGCCGGGATCAAATAGCCTGGCACATCCCCTTGCCGCATAAAACCAAGCTTTTCTTCTTCAATGGTGCTGAGCTTCATCCGTGCCAGTTCATTTTTCCAAATCCGCTTGGTGCCGTGGAACAAATCGATTTGGCGCGGCACCGGCAACTTCGGCAGGATTTGCCGGTGCATGGTCCAGCGGGACGTCAGCTGCGGCCAGTCGAAGCTTTTGCCGTTATAGGAAAAGATGATTGGATCATCCGTTTTCCACAAACCGGTTTCATATAGAAACGCCGCTTCGTGGGAAGGTTCCGGCATGATGTATTGCATCATCTCAAAATGGTCGCTCCGCTTGACCAACAGCCCGATTAAAAAGATATAGGCCCCGGTTCCGCTGAGTCCCGTCGTTTCTGTGTCAAAAAAAACCAGTGGATCCTGTTCTTTGAGCTTGAAGGGGTGGTCGAAATCGGTACTCTCCCACGCCTTCAGCACGGGGTCCAGCTCGTTTAACACGACCGATCCATGCTGGGTATCGAACGGATAGATGATTTTTTTCCGGAATACATAGCCGAACTTATTCTCAACGAGCTCCAGCCCGATCCTATTCCATTTGTCTTCGTGCAGTGGCCGTTCTGCCGCTTTTGCCGGCTGTTTTTTGGCCGGCTGTTTTTTCAGCATGCCTTTCATCTGGAGTAGTTTGTTTTCAAACGACATCCGTCTTCACCTCTCTTTGCGAAGCTCATCCAATAGCCGGATGACATGGCTCTTCATGCTGATAGCGGCATCCTGTGCGCCGATGCATGATGGACATCCATCCAGGCATGGGCATTCTGAGACGTGCTGCTGCGCTTTATCAAGCAAAGGACGCCACAGGTCATAGATCCGCTCGCTGATGCCAATGCCCCCCGGGTAGGAATCGTGTATAAAA
Source organism: Planococcus sp. ISL-110 (assembly GCF_018613575.1). Lineage (GTDB taxonomy): Bacteria > Bacillota > Bacilli > Bacillales_A > Planococcaceae > Planococcus. The sequence goes on along the minus strand of NZ_JAGGPX010000005.1, from coordinate 77,292 downwards.
AACGATGGCATGTCATTATGCGGAGATTTCACCTGAGGCACGACGTGGACATCCCGTCGGTCGCATTGGACGAACACCGGAATGAACGATTCGATGGCGTAAGCTGCACCGATCATCGTATCGGACAATTCCGCTTCCGAAAAATCTTCCGGCTTCGTAAAGCTCAACCAAGTAGACGAGGTATGAAGCTCTTCTGCCGGCAGCGTAATCGGTCCTGAGCCGATGTTGTCATGCGAATCAAAACGGATTTTTTTGAAAATAGTCGGCATGGCAAGTACAGCGATATCGCCATAGAAAACTTCCGAACCGTTCATTTTCTTGTCTTTGTCTTCGCTCATCACTTTTAATTCCACCGCCAAATTGGCATCGGTGAAATAATCGACGTCGACTTCTCTGACATAGGCTTTTTTTTCTTCCCAGTCCAGAATCTCCACTTGAAACTGTGTGCCTTGATGCAGATAGATTGCTTCTTCATGCAACAGCGTCATGGCACTAAAACGGTCCATTTCCCCGATAACTCGTGTGTCGGCAGGAACCGATTGGTCGATGATGACGACATTTTCCTGTGAAGCGGAACGAAGGGAAATATCATGTGCTGGAAAACGATCGCTCATCCAATGCCAGCGGTCCGACGTCCGCACAAGCACCCCTTCTTCTTGCAGATACTGGAGCAGGTCCTGAACTTCAAATTCCCCGTATTGATCGTCGATTCTGAACGGCAGCTCAAAAGATGCACATTTTAAATGATCCATCAGGATAATAATGTTTTCCGGATGGATGCGCGCTTCTTCCGGCGACTGGTCCAGCAAATATTCCGGATGGTTGATGATGTATTGATCCAATGCAGTCGATTGAGCCACATAAATCACCAGGGATTCATCCTGGCGGCGGCCTGCACGTCCTGCTTGCTGCCAGGCGCTGGCGATATTGCCGGGATAGCCCGTCATGATGCATGCCTGAAGCTGGCCGATATCGACGCCAAGTTCCAGCGCATTGGTGGACACCACACATTTGATTGATCCATCACGAAGGCCCTTTTCAATAGCTCGGCGCTCCGTCGGCAAATAGCCTCCCCGGTAGCCTTTGATCGATTCATCCTGCAGTTTCATCTTGGTGATGGCCTGCAGGTAGGTCACCAGCATTTCGACGCGTACCCGGCTCTTGGCAAAAACAATCGTCTGGATACCATTTTTGATCAGATGCGTGGCAAGGTCGCGGACTTCCAGTATCGCGCTTCTGCGGACGCCGAAAGTCGGATGGATAATCGGCGGATTGTAGAAGACGATATGTTTTTTGCCGGAAGGCGCACCGTTTTGGTCAATCAGCTTATGCGTGCTGTTGGTCAAGTTTTCCGCCAGCTCTTTCGGGTTGGCAATGGTGGCAGAAGTACAGATGAAAACCGGGTTGCTGCCATAAAATTCACAGATCCGTTTCAGCCTGCGGATGACATGCGCTACATGTGTTCCGAATATGCCTTTATACGTATGCAGTTCATCGATGACTATATAATGAAGGTTCTCAAAAAGAGAGACCCATTTTGTGTGGTGCGGCAAAATGGCGGAATGCAGCATGTCCGGATTGGTCATGACAATTTGCCCTGCTTTGCGCACCTTGGTCCGGATTGCCGGTGAAGTGTCTCCGTCATACGTATAGGATAAAATTGCCTCTTCCGTCTTCTCAATCAAATCATGTAGATCGCTTTTCTGATCCTGCGCCAGTGCTTTTGTCGGAAATAAGTACAAAGCGCGTGCGCCCGGATCATTTAAAATTTTGTGGAGCACAGGCAAATGATAGCAATAGGATTTGCCTGATGCTGTCGGAGTGACAGCGGTAAATGATTTACCAGCTGCGGCTAAATCGAATGCTTCGCGCTGATGGGTATACAATTGCTCGATTCCCTTTTTCCGTAAAGCTGCCTTCAGGCTGTCATGCATCTCTGGTGGAAAGTCAGCGTATTGAGCAGCTTTTTCCTGTCTCGTATGCCAATGGACAATCCGTTCCATCATGTCCGGCTCTGTCTTCCATTCATTCATCAACTCAGGCAGTTTTTTTCGCTTAATCATGCTTGGCACTCTTTTCATCGATGGCCAGTATAAATGTCTGCAGCGTGTATTGGGCCGCTTGGATTGTCTGGATAAAGCGCTTCTTGCTGGTTTCCTTATAGAAGCTTTGAACAAAAAACTGTGTCATGCCTTCTGCCGCTGTATCAATTGTTGGCTTGTGGACATACTTCGGCCGTTCCTGCTGGATATACAGCAATGATTCTTTTTGCCATTCATTTATTTTTCCGTGCCAGTGATCGGCATATGGTTTAACGTCTTCATAAAAATCAGGGACCGCGTCCGTTTCACGCATTTCATAAAAGCGGTCCAGGCATTTTCCGCATTCGTCGTATAATGCAGAAGAGAGTTCTCTGACTGTCATTTTGCAACCCCTCCATTGCCATTAGTTTATCATATTCCCCAAACCCGCACGACTTTTATCGAACAGACATTCTTTCTAGTTGGAACGGGCGAAGAAATCCGCTATTATTAGAGAATATACAGGAGATGGATTTGCAGCTTGGCTTTTAGGGAAGTATAAATAAGATGCACAAGTTTTCCCAGCTTAAGGATACAAACACAGGAAGGTTGTGGCTAGCGTAAAATGAACTGGGCGCAGTGATGCAGAAACAATTTTTCAGGAGCTATTTTATGGAACAACGACACGGAGACGTCATTCGTTCCACTTAAATTGTTGAAACCTTTCATCATATCAGTCGTCTAAAAGCTTGTGATATGATAAAGTAAGCGAGGTGTATCACAATGGCAATCAATTATCCGAACGGGAAAAAATTCATTCCTTCAAAAGACAAACCTGCCAAAGAACAAACGGCCCCCAAAAAGAAGAAGGATTTTTCCTTCAGTAACCGTGGCAAGACATTAGAAGACGAGTTGAATGAAACCAATGACTATTATCTGCAGTTGGGATTGGCGGTCATCCATAAGAAGCCAGTACCTCTCCAGATCGTCAAAGTGGAGTATCCTTCCAGAAGTGCCGCTGTAGTTCGGGAGGCTTATTTCCAGGCTCCTTCGACGACAGATTATAATGGCGTCTGGAACGGGCGATACATCGACTTTGAAGCCAAAGAAACGGAAAGTAAAACCTCCTTTCCTTTGAAGAATATTCACGATCATCAGATTCATCATATGTCCCAAGTGGTCAAGCAAAATGGAATGGCGTTCATGATCATCCGATTTTCTTCCTGGCAACGCTATTTCATCATGTCTTATGGAGAACTCGAAGTATTTTGGAACCGAATGATGACAGGCGGAAGAAAATCGGTTACTTTGCAGGAGATTGAAGAAACTTCTTTTGAAATAACACCTGGAGCATTTCCACGCATCGATTATTTGCCTCTTTTGAACAAGCTTTAAGCATCATCATATATATGAAAGTGAGGAACCAATCTTGAGCGATAAGCAAATTTCGCGTGAAGAACGCCGAAAAGCAATTGAACGCCAAAAGAAGACCAATAACAAAAAGAAAAAAAAATCCCCTGCAGTAACATGGATTAAACGCATCCTGCTGGCACTGGTGGCCATAGGTATAGCAGTATTTGTTTTCGGAGCCTCCCTGTTTGCCTTCTATGCAAGCAGCGCACCGGAAATCGACGAAGAGCTGCTTCGCGACCCAATCAGTCCGACTTTCTATGCAGCAGATGGTGAAACGGAAATCCCTTATATCACCGCAGAAAACCGGGAATATGTCAATTACGACGATATTCCGAAAGTCATGGAAGACGCTATTTTAGCGACGGAGGATAACCGCTTCTATGAACACTCCGGAATCGATGTTATCCGTCTGGGTGGTGCAGTCATCGCCAATATCACCGGTGGCTTCGGCTCACAGGGAGCCAGCACCATCACCCAGCAGGTCATCAAAAATTCATTTTTGACCAATGACAAGACCTTAAAACGAAAAGCACAGGAAGCTTACCTGGCATTCAAGTTGGAGCAGGAATATGAAAAAGAGGAAATCTTCGAGATGTATTTCAACAAGATACTGATGTCCGGAAACATTTACGGGTTCGGCACAGCCTCAGAATATTTCTATGGCAAACCATTAGGTGAGCTGACTCTTTCTGAAGCGGCCTTGCTTGCAGGAATGCCACAGAGTCCGAACGGCTATAACCCGTTCAAAAATCCGGAACGTGCAGAAGAACGCCGCAATATCGTTTTGAGCCTAATGGATCAGCATGAAAAAATCAGCACTGAAGAAAAAGAACAGGCACAAGAATTGCCTGTGGCCGATTCATTGGTAGCTGAAGGCGAACGCCAAGAGCAAACACCAAACGCGGAATATACCGCCTTCATGGAAATGCTAGAAGATGAGCTTGAAACATTGGAAGGCGATTACTCGCTGGATGAGGGTTTGACGATTTATACTACTTTAGAGCCTTACGTCCAAACGAAAGTAAACGAAGCAATGGCTTCTGATTTGTTTTTTGATGATCAAGTTCAATCTGCCATGACCGTCGTAAACACCAAAACTGGCGGGATCAGCGCAGTCGGTGCAGCACGTGAATATACCGGCGATGTCCGGCATAATTATGCAACAGCTACAGACCGGGCTGTCGGATCAACCATTAAACCATTATTGGATTATGGTCCAGCCATCGAATATCTGGGTTGGTCCACTGGCCAGACAGTTGTGGATGAGCCTTATTCCTATGAAGACAATGACCAGGAAATCCGCAATGTCGATGGTCAATTTCTTGGGACCATGACCATCCGAGAAGCGCTTTATCGATCACGCAACATTCCTGCAGTGAAAGTACTGCAAGAGGTCGGTACAGAAAATGCAGGCGAATTCATGAAGAATGTCGGACTCGAAATGGAAGACATTTTCGAATCTACAGCTTTAGGAGCTGCTAATTTTTCTACAGTCCAAATGGCAGGTGCTTATGCTGCATTCGGAAACCAAGGTGAATTCAATAAACCGCATACCATCAAAAAAATTGTCTTCCGTGACGGTTCGACTGAGCAGGTTGTTGAACCCGAACCCGTTCAGGCAATGAAAGACAGCACCGCTTATATGGTCACAGATATGCTTAGAGACGTTGTAGACTTGAATGTGCCTGGCTCTACCGGCAAAGAAGTCGCCATCAATGGATTGGACATGGCCGGCAAAACCGGGACTACCAACTACTCTGTTGAAAAGCTAGAAGAATTTGGACTGGACGCCAGCTCCGCGCTGGATGTTTGGTTTGCCGGCTATACAACGGATTATTCCATTTCAGTTTGGAGCGGTTATCCTGACCGAAAAACACCGATTGACACAGATTCTGATGAGCGTCTGTTGTCTCAGCGTTTGTTCAAAAATGTCATGTCGGAAATTTCATCTCCTGAAACGGCTCGTTTTGAACAGCCAGAATCAGTAACCGAGCAAGTTGTTGAAGTGGGCTCTGACCCATTGAAACTGGCCAGTGCCTTTACACCTTATGGCATGAGAAGCTCGGAACTGTTTGCCCGTGGCACTGAACCAAATTCAGTTTCACAGCGCTATGTGGTTGAAGACCTGAATACACCAAGCGGATTACGTGCAAATGTCCAAGGTGATTCAGCTCAGCTGTCGTGGAACTATGGTGACGATGATGTATCCTTTGAAGTATCTGTTGCAGTTGATGGCTCCAGCACAGTGCTCAACACCTCATCTAGCAAATCCTATACCTTTAACGGACTTGAAGAAGGAAAAAGCTATACCTTCCGCGTAGTAGCGGTTAACAGCACACAACGAAGCGATCCAGCCTCTACAGTGGTAGAAGTTGCTGCAGCCCCTGAGGAACCGGAAGAAGAGCCAGCTGAAGAAGAACCAGTTGAAGAAGAACCAGCTGAAGAAGAACCAGCTGAAGAAGAACCAGCTGAAGAAGAGCCAGCT
>NZ_JAGGPX010000005.1:0-71320 GCF_018613575.1 Planococcus sp. ISL-110 | reverse complement strand
AGAGCCAGCTGAAGAAGAGCCGATTGATGTACCCGAAGATCCAACTGAAGAAGAAGAAAGTGAAACGCCTCCTGTCAACAGTAGCGGGAACAACAATTCCAATAATGGCAATGGAAACGACAATGGCAACAACAGCAACGAAAACGGTAATGATAATGGCCAAGATGGCGATGTCAGCAACGAAGAGAATAACTAATCCATCAAAAACCCCCGAATGCATTGGCATTCGGGGGTTTTCCCATTCTATTCATTTAAACGTTTAATTTCGATTCGCTTTCTGGCGATGATTTTCTTTAGTTCTGCAAACAGCTCATCCATTTGACGGTAAGCAGCATACGTTCCAAGAGAAGCTTCGACAAACGATAGCCGCTCTGAGCCGTTCAGCGGCTGGAATTCGTTATCCTGCAACGCCTCCCGGCAATGAGCCAATAAGTCGCTGTACACCTCAAGGCCTGCCAGCATGGCCTCTTTCGATCGTTTGTCCCGTTGTCTATGCAGGTTGGCCAGATCTGCCGCAACTTTGTCCCATTCAAGAAAATACGGTTCCAGCTGTTCTTTAGTTAACTTCTGTGACGATTTCACGTTTAACAAGTCCTTTTTTCTCGCGTTTCTGCCCTTCCCGGCACCTGTCAAACAAGGGGCAGATGTGGCATCCAGGATTTTGTGATTTGCAGTGGTAGCGGCCAAAAAAAATGATTTGGTGATGTGTTTTCGACCAGTCATCTGCCGGTGTTTTTTTCATGATGGTTTCTTCCACTTGAAGTGGATTGTCTTTCCATCGATTTAAGCCCAGGCGTTTGGCAACCCGTTCTACATGGGTGTCCACCGCCAATGCCGGAATGCCAAAAGCCACAGAAACGACCACATTGGCCGTTTTACGTCCGACTCCCGGCAATGTCATCAAGAGGTCCCGGTCAGCAGGCACGATGCTGCCATATTCATCAATCAGGATCCGGCTAAGTGCCTGGATGTTCTTGGCCTTATTGCGGAACAAACCAATCGAACGGATATCCTGCTGCAATTCCTCCAAAGAAACCGACACGTAATCCTCAGGTCTATGGTATTTCTGGAATAAGTCAGCCGTCACACGGTTCACCAGCTTATCCGTGCATTGTGCGGAAAGGAGTGTCGCAATCAATAAATCAAATGGATTGCGGTGGACCAATTCACAATGGGCATCCGGAAACATCCTATCCATCTCTTCTAGGCAGGCAAGCCATTCTTTTTTAGACATCATTTATTTCACCTTCTAATTGCGGTCTTCCAGCCAATTATAAAACTGAACTTTTTTCGCAACGTTCTCTGTCGGCTGAATCCGGATATTTTTCTCTCTGAATGAGCTTGCGTGTTTGTTAACCTGTGTAGAGGTTTTAATGTTCTTCTTTTTCCATTCGAATAGGATCCGGTCCACATAGCGCAGACTGATTTTTTGCGAAATGACCGCTTCTTTCAGCGCCATCCGGATCACTTCCGGCGTATGGCCGTCCTGGTCCATCCACATCGAAATTGTCTCAATTTCCATGGGGGACAGGAATCGCCCAAACTCCTGCTCGAACAGCTGGAAGATCTCTCCTTCTAATTCCTTTTGGGTGTTTTCCTTTACTTCATGCTGTTCTTTGAAGACGCAGTCCAACAAGCGGTCCCATAAAGGCTGAAGAGAAATAATTTCCGTCAGCACGTCATTTTCAGTCGTTTGTTCAATAGCTAAATATCCTTGCTGCATCAGTTTCTGCAGCATGGTCGTTACGCTTTTTTGCGAAGTCATCATGCGTGCACCGATTTCATCAGGCGTCGGAAATTGGTTTCCAATTTGTTGAAATGCCTGAATGTGCATGAGCAGCATAGCTTCTTCGTCTGTGATCTTCAGTTCTTTATAAAACTGAAAAAAAAGCTGGGAAATGTTAACATTCCCCTGCTCGATCCAAGTTTGCAGCCGATTAGGTTGTTTCATATCCCAACCACCTTTCCATTCATTTATTTATGGGTATAACCGGTTTAATAGACGAGGGAATGGAATCGATTCTCTGACGTGTTCCACGCCACTGATCCATGCGACTGTCCGTTCAAGCCCCAAGCCGAAACCAGAATGCGGAACGGCTCCGTATTTGCTTAAATCCAAATACCAGGCATAGGCCTCTTCATCCAAACCATGTTCTTGAATCCGTTGTTTCATCAATTCATAATCATGAATCCGTTCAGATCCACCGATGATTTCACCATAGCCTTCCGGTGCGATCATATCTGCACACAACACGACATCGTCACGTTCTGGATGCGGCTGCATGTAGAATGGTTTGATGCCGATCGGGTAATTGGTGATGAAGATCGGCATATCATAGCTTTCCGCCAACGCTGTTTCATGCGGTGCGCCAAAATCTTCTCCCCATTTAATGTCATCAAAGCCATTGGCATTCAGCCATTGGATGGCGTCATCATAAGAAACGCGCGGGAACGGCGCTTTTATTTTTTCAAGTTTCGATACGTCTCTTTCCAGACGCTCTAATTCCAATTTGCAGTTGTTCAATACGGACTGGACAATATGGGAAACAAATTGTTCCTGTACTTCCAGGCTTTCCGCGTGCTCCACAAACGCCATTTCAGGTTCAATCATCCAAAATTCAATCAAGTGGCGGCGAGTCTTCGATTTTTCGGCACGGAAAGTTGGACCGAACGAAAATACTTTGCCAAGCGCCATTGCAGCAGCTTCCATATACAGTTGGCCGGACTGTGACAAATATGCGTCTTCTTCAAAATATTTCGTTGCGAACAATTCGGATGTCCCTTCCGGAGATGAACCCGTCAAAATTGGAGGATCCACTTTCACAAAGCCGTTTTCATTGAAGAACTCATAAGTTGCACGAATGATTTCGTTGCGGATTTTCATGATGGCGTGCTGTCTGCGTGAACGCAGCCATAGATGGCGATTGTCCATCAAGAATTCCGTCCCGTGCTCTTTTGGTGTGATCGGGAAATCTTTCGCTTCCTGGATCACTTCGATACCCGTTACAGCCAGCTCGTAGCCAAATGCGGAACGCTCATCTTCTTTTACTTCCCCCGTTACATAAAGAGACGTTTCCTGCGTCAGCGCCTTGGCTGCCGCAAAAACTTCGTCGCCCACTTCGGCTTTTACGACAACGCCCTGTACAAATCCAGAACCGTCGCGCAGCTGAAGAAATGCAATTTTTCCGCTTGAACGCTTGTTGGCGATCCAAGCCCCTAATTTTACTGTTTGTCCGTTATATTTAGCCATTTCGGCAATGGTGATTTTTTTCATCCAGCGATAGCCTCCAAAGAATAGTGTTGTCTTAGTCTTTCCATTTCGATGTCACGAATTGATGGATCCGTTCCACGGCTTCCGTCAAGGTTTCAAGCGATGTGGCGTAAGACAAGCGAATCGTCGAGTGCGCACCAAATCCTGAGCCCGGAATAACCGCTACGTTCGCTTCTGTCAATAAAGCCGTCACAAAGTCGTCAACCGATGCATAGCCGGTTTTCGCTGCAGCTTCCGAAACATCCGGAAGCAGGTAGAATGCACCTTGGGGCCGAATGACCGTAAATCCTGGAATCGCCTGCAGTTTAGGGAAAATGGCATTCAAGCGTCTTTCAAATGCCTGGCGCATTTCCTCTACTGTGTCCTGTGGCCCATTATAGGCTTCAATGGCCGCGTATTGTGAAGTGGTTGCCGGATTCGATGTGGAATGGCTCGCCAGGTCTGTCATAGCTTTGATCAATTTAGCATCACCTGCAGCATAGCCGATGCGCCATCCCGTCATCGAATGCGATTTTGAAACGCCATTGATCACAATGGTGCGGTTTTTTGCATCTTCCGAAAGAGTGGCAATTGAAGTATGTTCAACATCCCCATAGATTAATTTTTCATAGATTTCGTCCGAAACGATCAGGATATCGAATTCGCGGCAAACTTCCGCCAGCGCCTCCAATTCCTCTTTGGAATAGATCATGCCTGTCGGATTGCTCGGCGAATTGATGATAACTGCTTTTGTCCGGTCTGTCACAGCTTCTCGCAATTGCTGAGGAGTGACCTTGTATTCCTGGCTGGCCGTCGCTTCTATGTATACCGGAACGCCCTGTGCCAGTTTCACTTGTTCGGGATAGCTGACCCAATACGGAATTGGAATGATCACTTCGTCACCTTCGTTCAGCAACACCTGAAATAAAGTATAAAGAACATGCTTTGCACCGATGCCGACTATCACTTCATTCGGCTTGTAGCTCAGCTGCTGATCTCTTTGCAATTTATCGATAATGGCTTTTTTTAATGCCGGCAATCCGCCTGCTGGTGTATATTTCGTCTTGCCTTCTTTCATCGACTGATAGGCAGCTTCCAGGATATTCGCTGGCGTGTTGTAATCCGGCTCCCCGGCACCAAGGCCGATGACATCTACTCCCTGAGCTTTCAATTCATTCGCTTTTGCAGTGATTGCCAAAGTTGTAGAAGGTGTTAATGTTTGTACACGATTTGCTAAGTTGATCAAATTTTTCCACCCTTTCACAAATTCAATATGCGTTTCCACCAGGTTCCGTCACTTGCTGACAAATAGACATAATTCAAGCTGTCTTCCTCGTTCAGAAATGCGATTTCCCACACCGGGCCATCGCTTTCCATACCGAGTTTGGTATGCAGAATTTCCTTGACATCCATTTCGGCAAGGGCCATTTCACGTGCCTGCTGGGCAGTTATTTTGTCTTTCAGTGGAGTCGCCTGCATTTCGCCCTCGCCTTCAGGAACGAAAACAGCGGTTAATTCACCGTTGCTGTTCGTGCCGAGCACTGTTACGGAAGCCGATGTGTTGGTATAGACATAAGCGCGTTCCACTTCTTCAATCAACTGCTCGCTTTTGGCACGGTCAATTGCCTGTCCTTCCGTTTCCGAATAGGGTTTGTTGCCGAGGAATAAAACCAAAATGATGATGGCAACTGCCAGAAAAGAGAGGAAACCGAGTATGAATGTGATCCATTGTCTCATTCCATCACCTATGTTTTATATATTGTAAAAATCGCTTTTTCAGAATCTTCTTTGTCAAGCGCAAGTCCGAACATTAAATTCTTGTCTTTCAAGGTACGATTCAAGGCGTCCACCACTTTATATAAATCTGTTTGATACGTAAGTTCCACTGTAGAGATCACTTCAATTTTAGATTCCATATATGTGCCCTTCCTTTCGTTTATATCATTGCTTATTATACCAAGCTTCAATATCGGTTACCATCTTTTCTAAAGACACTTTGGATACTTGGACTTTCGGCAAAGCACTTATAAACTCCTTGCCATATGATTTTGTCTCGATTCTGCGATCCAGCACAATGAACAGACCCTTGTCATTTTTCGAGCGGATCAGCCTGCCGAACCCTTGACGCAGACGAAGCACCGCTTCAGGCAAGGCGTAATGCAGGAACGGATTGATGCCTTCACGTGAAATGATTTCAGACCGCGCCTTGAAGATTGGTTCGTCCGGTGAAGTGAATGGCAAACGCACCACTACCACTGCACGAAGCGCATCCCCCGGCACATCGACGCCTTCCCAGAAACTATTCGTACCAAACAGCACCGATTTCTGGAAACGCTGGAACGATTTTAATAACTTCATTCGGCTGCCTGACGAAATGCCTTGAGCAAACAGCATGTAATCGTCCAGCAAGCCCGTATCCTGAATCAAGTCTACGGTTTTCCGGAGCATATCCTGTGACGTAAACAGCACGAAACAACGGCCTTCTGTCACAATCACGGTCTGAATCACCGCGTCCGCCACCGATTCGATGTATTCATGCTGCGGTACCTGCTGGATATCAGGCATGTCTTCGACGATATAAACATGCGCACCCTGATAAAAATCCTTTGGCGGCTCGAATTTTAAAATCGGAACGTGCTGCGGAATGCCGATTTGGTTGACAATAAAGCGATCATTAGCCGGAACTGTCATCGTTCCGGACAGCCAGATGATGGCTTTGTCTTCACGTGCGGAAGCGACGACTTTATCCACCAAAGATGCCACAGCAAACGGCCGCTTGTATAAGGACAAACTGGTCGGCAAACTTCTCAAATCGCCTTCAATCCAGCTTACTTCGTCTGTCAGCGGAAAAACGAAAATTTCACTGAACTCGACCGCCTTGACCATCAATTCCTCTGTCCAATAACGCCAGTCTGCCAGTGTTAACTGTTCCTGAATGGTTTTTTCCGTCAAACGCTCAGCTTTCTGCAAAATGAGCTGCGACAGATCGATCCATTCATTCAAATAACGCAGCATTTCCAGGAAGCGGCTGTCTTCGAGCGACAGCTCACTCAAAAGCGATGCATTCTTCTTGTGGCGGCTCGCTGCAAACTTCGCCACAAACTCTGCTGCCAACAGGTTTGAAACCTCGTCGAACAGCGATATGAACTTCTGGAACAGCGATTCCAGCTTAAGCAATTCGGGAACATTCGAAAAACCGGTCCGGTCAGCTGCCTCGAAAAGCGCGGCAAACAACTGCCGATCGTCCAAACTGCCGATCTGGCCGAAAATATATTTCCATTGTGTATAGACAAAGGTTTTTTCGTGCTGCGAGACTGCAGCCTGGACAACTTGATGCGCTTCGTCCCATATATAGGCATCGACATTGGCCAGAATCGACTTCTTACTTAAATGCTGGTTCAGCAAAAAAGCATGATTGGTGACAATAATATGGGCATGCTGTGCCTGTTTCAGTGCAAACTCATAGAAATCAGCCTTTTTTTCCTGCTTGGACAGCTTGCGTATATGGGAACGCCGAATCTTATCCAGCACAAACTGGCCGCCGCTCGATGAATTGATTTCATTTAAATCACCGGTTTCAGTAGCGGTCAACCAGACCAGCACCTGCATGATAGTGAACGTCTCGTCATAGGATTCATCATCGCCCTGCAGCAATTCAACAAAGCGGGCCAAATCGATGTAATGTGATAAACCTTTGATCAATGAAATGCGGACCGGTGAACCGATAAAGGCCTCGACCATCCGTCCCTCCTTCTGGACAAGCTGATCCTGCAGGTGGGTCGTATAGGTACTGATCATGACCTGTTTTCCACTTTCAAGGGCATAATTTGCAGCTGGCAGCAAATAGGCAATGGTTTTGCCCATACCTGTCGAAGCTTCGATGACCAGTTCTTTTTTATGTGTCAACGCATCCTCAATTGAAGCCATCATGCCGTACTGGCTCGGTCGCCTTTCAAAATTCGGAAAAACCGTTTCAAGCCCCTGCCGCCAATCACGCGGCAGCGAGTCCGGCTGTTTCGCATCGGATGCAAATAGAGTTCGCGGTTTAAGGGGAATTCCCTGAAACCGGTCAAACTGATCGGCTTGGGCATTTCTCTTTTTCTGTGTCACTTCGAAGAACAGACGGGAAAGATCCGATTTCAGCTGGAAAGACCGCTTATGAAGAAAGGCCAATGTATCGTATGGCAATGATTCCATGTCAGTTTTAGCACGCAGAAACAACAGCGCGGTCGCCATGGCATCATCATCTGCACGATGAGCACTTTCCAATGGAATCCCGAGCTCTGACGTGATGTCCTGCAATTTATAGCTGAATGCAGTCGGATACATCAAACGGACCAATTCGACCGTATCCATTGTAATTCCCTGCCATTTCGGCAAGCCGCTGCGCTTTAACTCTGCCTGTAGGAATGGCAAATCGAAATTGGTATTGTGCGCAACAAAAATAGCATCTTGCATTTTTTCGTAAACTGTTTCTGCATAAAATTCGAAAGCTCTGGCTTCTGCCACGTCGGCTTCTGTAATATTCGTTAAGTCCTGTATAAATAATGGGATATTTCGCCCCGGGTTGATAAATTTCGTATATGTATCGGTGATTACACCGTTTTCAATCATTACCATTGCCAGTTGAATAATCCGGTCACCTTTTGCAGGGGAATGGCCCGTTGTTTCAATATCGACAACGACATACTTTTGCGTGTTCATTTTAGCCCCTCTTTCTTAGGTGATTGCCTAAAAAAATTGTAACATATCCTGCCGTTTTCCGCTTTCAAGATGAAAATTCATTTTTCCCCTATGCCTTCAGCCAAAAGAAAAACAGCCTCCGAAAATTTTTGGAGGCTGTGCTGTTTACATGATGGTCGCTTCAGGTTCGTAATGGATGATTTCTTTAATTTGATTGTCGGCATCCATTATGGCAACAGTCGGCTTGTGGTCACGGGCATTTTCGTTCATGACATAAGCATACGACAGGATGATGACGATATCCCCGCGCTGCACGAGACGCGCTGCCGCTCCGTTGACGCAGATGACACCGCTGCCGCGTTCTCCGGCAATGATGTAGGTTTCGAAACGGGTACCATTATTATTGTTGACGATATGCACTTTTTCATTGGCCAGCATCCCAACGGCATCGAGCAGGTCCTGATCGATGGTAATGCTTCCCACATAGTTCAAATCGGCTTCTGTCACCGTTGCACGGTGGATTTTTGAATTGAGCATCATTCTGAGCATGGGTCAGTTCTCCTTTGGGTTGAAAATGATATTATCAATCAAACGTGCTTTTTCAAACTGAACGGCCAAAGCCAGAATGGCATTGTGTTGAATCTCAGCCGTCAGCGTCGGATAATCGAGCAGTTCAATATAATCGATTTTACCGGATGTGTGTTCAGTCAAGTAAGCAGTCATCGACTCGATTGGATCCTTCCCCTGCAAAAATAAGATTTTGCCCATTTCCAATGCTTTTATCAAATGAGGCGCTTCGTTCCGTTCAGCTGGACTCAAATAAACATTGCGGGAGCTTTTTGCCAGGGCATCCTCTTCGCGGACGGTTTTGCCTCTTCGGATCGCCATCGGAAAATTAAAATCTTCCACTAAGGATTCGATGATAGCCAGCTGCTGAGCGTCCTTCTGTCCGAAATACGCCAGATCTGCCTCAGTTAAATGAAACAGCTTGGAAACCACTTTGAGCACTCCATCAAAATGGCCGGGTCTCTTAGCTCCGCAAAGTACGTCCGCTTGTTTTCCTGCACTAATTTTAATCTGGCTTTCACGCGGGTACATTTCTTCCACGCTGGGCGCAAAAATGACGTCGGTACCCGCCCCTTCAGCCAGCTGCTGATCGCGCTCGAGATTTCTCGGGTAACGGTCGAAATCCTCGTTCGGCCCGAACTGAGCCGGGTTGACGAAAATGCTCATGACAACTTGGTCATTTTCTGCTTTAGCTTTTTCCACCAAAGACAGATGCCCCTCGTGCAAAAAACCCATAGTCGGCACCAGGCCGATGCTATGGCCTGCTTGTTTAGTTTTGCGAACCCATTCTTTCAGTTCGCCCACCGTCTGTAAAATCAACAATTTTTTCTCTCCTCTCGGGAAGAAAACCATATAAAAAGCCCTTCCGCCGAAAAAAAAAGACAGAAGGACAGTAAATGTGCGTTTGGTTTCCTCCGTCCCTGTCGTGTAAGTGATCAAGGCAGAACTGATTACTATGAATTTTGGGTGTGTTGCGGTTGGTCGGTGCAGTTCACAAGCGATACTGCCCGTTAAAAACACTATACCAGAAATCCAGAAAAAAACATATTCCACGCTTGGTGAGTTATGTGTATTAAGGTTTGAAGAAATCGCTCTAGGCAGGCGGGCCGTGAGCAGAAGGTTTTACGCTGTCTTCCACTCTTTCTTCTGAGAGGCGTGCTAACACCTACAGATCGAGACTCCCGCGGGAGCAGTGTAGCGATATCCAAGAGACCCTCAGAAGCGCAGCGACGAAGCGGCTTGGCGCGCGCCCTTGGCAGCTGCATGACCCATATCCTGTGGGCCCGAAAGCGGAGCTGGTTTGTGGAATGTCCAAAATAGTATCCTAATAATGAATTCGGCTCCCTCTAGTTGGTCATTTCAATATCAGCTGAATAAATGCCGTGAAGCTTGCCATCTGCTGTCCGCAATTGCAGGATACCGTCATCGGTGATTCCTTCAGCGATGCCTTCAAGCGTCTGATTCGTCATCCGTGCCCGAACCGGCTGTCCGATGGTGGTCGAGTAGCTTTCCCACATAATTTTCAGCATGCCAAAGCCTTCTTCAATATACATTTGTGTATAGATTTCCATATAATACAGCAAGGACTGAACAAGTTTCTGGCGGCTTACCGTTTCCCCACTTTCCATCTTCAGTGAAGTCGCAATTTCCTGCACTGCCGGATCGAAATCTTCTTTTTCCTGATTGATGTTCAATCCGATGCCGATGATCAAAGCCTGAATGCCATCCGCGTCAGACTGCAACTCTGTCAGGATGCCGGTACATTTTTTGCCGCTCAGCAGAATATCATTAGGCCATTTGATTTTCGGCTGCAGTTTGGTCACTTCCTCTATCGCTCTGACGACCGCTACGGCCGTAACGAGCGTAAATTGCGGTGCTTTTTGAGGCACTACGTCCGGCCGCAGGATAATGCTCATCCAAACACCTTTTTGCGCTGCAGAATCCCATTTACGGGCCATTCTGCCCCGTCCGGCCGTTTGGCTCTCTGAAAGCACTACTGTGCCATCTGGAGCACTTTCCTGCGCCAGTTTATGGGCGATAATCTGAGTTGATGGACAGCTTTCGACATATTCGATTTTCTGGCCGATCCGTTTGGTTTTCAATCCTGTTTGAATTGCCAGCGGCTCTAATGTATCCGGCATGGAGACTATGCGATATCCTTTTTTCTTGACCGATCCGATGACATAACCCTTAGCCTCAAGCTCTTTGATGTGTTTCCAGATAGCAGTTCTGGAAATGCCGAATTCGTCTGCCAATTGTTGACCGGATACGGCTTCACCTCTCGACTCGATCAATCGCTTTGCTAACTTATGTGTGACGGTGATATTCATCCACAAACCAGTCCTTTATGAGTTCTTTGTCGTTCTCTAATTCACCGTAAACAATCAGCTTTTCCATTTTTTCAATCCACGGCTTCAACCACGGACCTGAACGCTTTCCACTCCATCGCATCAAATCCAGTCCACTGGCTGCGAGATCGGATTTCGACTGTATCGGCAATTGGCTCTTTACTGCTTCAGAATCCAGCTTTTTACCTGTTACGCGGGCAGCCATCTCTAATTGGTCAATCGAATACTGATAAAATGTCCATTGATCCCAGAATTCAAGCTTTGCCAATTCCAGACTTTTTTCAATGAGACGCTTTTCTTCATTGGAAAACCGATAATCCCTTACTTCCGAAAATCGTCGGTTTTGCTTATACAACATATAGAACCAGCCATAGCCGGATTTTCCGGTTGGGGTGTACTGCGTCCAATCCGTTTCGAAAAGATGGCCTGCAGGCAGGAACTCCGTTAAAGTGGATTCTCTCAAGTATTCCATGCTTTTTTGAGTGTGCGGATTGACGAACACTTTATCCAGTTCCGCCTTCAGACGCTCGACCGCAATCGAGTGGATCAGTGGTGCATGGCGCTTGATGGAGTTGATGGTTCCCGCTTCAATAACAAAATCCAGTTGCCCTGAAAACCGCACTGCTCTGAGCATTCGCAACGCATCTTCCTGAAAACGCTCGTCCGGTTCGCCGACCGCTCGGATCACTTTTTTTCCGAGATCATTTTTCCCTCCGAACGGATCGATGATGTCCAGATGTTCAGTCATTGCCATCGCATTGATGGTGAAATCACGGCGCTTTAGATCTTCTTCAAGCGATTGGACAAACTCGACCGAATCAGGTCGGCGGTTATCGGTATAACTGCCTTCCGTGCGAAATGTTGTCACTTCGATGGCTTCACCATCCAACAGCACCATCACGGTTCCGTGTTCAATTCCGGTATCAACCGTGCGTTTGAAATGGGTCTTGACCTGCTGGGGTGAAGCAGAAGAAGCAACATCGATATCATGGGGCGTTTTGCCCAATAAGAAATCGCGCACCGCTCCACCGACCATATAGGCCTGAAAGCCGGACTCTTTCAGCCTTCCAATCACCTTTATCGCCGTTTTCATTTTTCTTCATCCTTTGCCAGCAATTGTTCATATAAGCCTTCGTATTGTTCCAGAATTTTGGAGGAATGAAAACGATCGGATACTGTTTTCAATGCCCCGTGCCGCAGGTTTTGCAGCTTTGTTTCGTCACTCAGCATTTCGACTGCGTATTGGGCAGCCTGCTCCATGTCACCCAATTCGACCAGATAGCCATTGACGCCCGACTCGATAATTTCAGGCATTCCCCCAATATTGGAGCCGATCACTGGAACACCGCACGCCATAGCTTCCAACAACACCAGGCCGAATGCTTCTTTTTCAGATAATAGAAGCTTGATGTCGCTGATGTTATAGAATTCGGCAACATCATCACGCTTGCCGAGAAACAGCACATGATCGTCCAACCCGAGATCCCTCACCTGCTGGATGATCCGCACCATTTCAGGTCCGTCCCCCACCAATAGCAATTTGCAGTCCAACTGCTGACGAGCCATGGAAAACGTCTCTACGACATCCTGGACGCGTTTGACGTTCCTGAAATTCGAAACGTGAATCATGACTTTTTCGTCCGCATCAATTCCTAATTTTGCCTTCAACTCTGCAGAATCCTTTTGGAAATACTCTCTTTCGTCAACAAAATTATAGACTGTTTCGATTGTTTTATCGGGTTTGATGAGGTCGTGGGTCTGATCCCGCAATGAATTCGAAACTGCCGTGACAATATCCGATTTTTCAATGCCATAGCGGATCGCTTCTTTCAATGAGGAATCAGATCCCAAAACAGTGATGTCCGTACCGTGCAAAGTCGTCACAATTCCAATGTCGGACCCCGCCATATCCCGTCCTAAAATAGCACACACTGCATGAGGAATCGCATAGTGTACGTGCATTAGATCCAAATTTTCGTTTTTGATCACTTCCGCAATTTTTGTCGCCAGGGCAATATCATATGGTGCATACTGGAAAACCGAATACGTGTTGACTTCTACCTGATGGCTGAAAATATTCGCATAGGTCTTATTCAAACGGAAAGGCGTACTGGACGTGATGAAATGCACTTCGTGCCCTTTTTCCGCCAGCATTTTTCCTAATTCAGTGGCAATGACACCCGATCCTCCGACTGTCGGGTAGCAGGTGATGCCGATTTTCATTTTTCGCACTACGCTCTCTCCTATCCTCTTCGTTCTCCGAGCAGACGCCAGTCGACAAAGCCCTCTTCCAAGCCTTTTAGGAGCACTTCAGCGGTTCCCATATTCGTTGCCAGCGGGATGCCATAGACATCACATAAACGGATTAATGCCGTGACATCAGGTTCGTGCGGCTGTGCAGTCAATGGATCCCGGAAAAAGATGACCATATCCATCTGGTTCTGGGCAATCATCGCACCAATTTGCTGATCGCCACCGAGTGGGCCGGATTGGAAACGGATGACCGGCAAGCCGGTTCCGTCAATTACCCGCTGCCCAGTCGTTCCGGTTGCGTACAGCGTATGCTGAGCCAGTATCGGCTGGTAGGCTGTGATAAATTGAATCAGGTCATCTTTTTTCCTGTCGTGGGCAATCAAAGCGATTTTCATATCATCTTCTCCTTTAAACAATTATATGTTCCAACCCATAAATAAGTTCTTCTTTTCCCATTACGGTTTTAATGGATAAAACGACGCCTGACATAAAAGACCCACGGTTAAAAGAATCGTGGCGAAGCGTCAGCAGTTGTCCGTCTCCACCGAGCAGGACCTGTTGATGGGCTACGAGTCCAGGCAGCCGGACACTATGGATCCGCATGCCGTCATAATTAGCGCCTCGGGCACCCGCGATGGTCTCTTTTTCGCGCACATGTCCCTGTTCGTGAATCGGACGTTCCTGGGAAATCAAATGAGCTGTCTTCATCGCCGTTCCGGATGGGGCATCCAGTTTTTGATCATGGTGCATCTCGATAATTTCGATATCTGGCAAATACTTGGCTGCCTGTTCCGCAAACTTCATCATCAATACCGCGCCAACCGCAAAATTGGGTGCGATGATGCAGCCGACTTTCGAGTTTTTTGATAGAGCTGTCAGCTCTTCAAGCTGCTCATCCGAAAAGCCCGTCGTTCCAACAACTGGACGTATGTTCAATTCCAAAGCCTGTTTTGTATGCTCGTAAACAAATTCCGGTGTGGTCAGATCAACCAGCACATCCGGTTTCGTTTCCAAGTAGAGTTTTTTTAAATCGACGTAAACCGGTGCAGTATAAGCAGAGGGAAATAAGTTGGTATCTGCCAATGTTTTGCCTACTTCTTTATAATCCAGAACAGAGACCAGCTCCATTTCCGGGTTGTTCATAACTGTATGTACGGCTTCCTTGCCCATCTTTCCTCTTGCTCCTGCAATTGTCACGCGAATCGTCATTGGTCTTCATCCTTTCTTGTCCAACGGTCTTTGTCTCTGCTGGTGAATTTTTCTATTACACGGTCATGAGCATGTGCCAGATCGATATCCATCGAATTCGCCATACAAATCAGGACAAACAAGACATCTCCCATTTCTTCTTCGATGCTGTTTTCAGTCTCGGAGTTCTTCTTTTTCTTAGGTCCGTATTCGTGCATCACTTCTCTGGAAAGTTCCCCCAGTTCCTCGGTCATGCGGGCCATCATTTCCATCGGCCTAAAATAGCCTTCCTTGAATTGTCCGATATACTCATCAACGTCCTGCTGAAGCTGTTTCATGGTTTTTTCTCCGTTCATATCATCACACTCCTCAGTCAATCGTAAAGAAAACTAACGATGTTGTCAAAATACTATAATTAAACGATAATACAGAAGTTGATATTCAAGAAAGGGGCTTAGTTAAATTGAAAGAACTTAAAATCAAAAACATATTTTTTATTCTGCTGGGTGCTGCTATTTACAGTTTCGGCTTTGTTCACTTTAATATTCAAAATGAATTGGGCGAAGGCGGATTTGCCGGAATTACGTTAATTTTGTATTTCATCTTCCATTGGGATCCGGCATTGATGAATCTGCTGCTGAACATTCCTTTGTTTTTTGTTGGCTGGAAACTGCTCGGCAGGAAAGTATTTTTTTACACCATCATCGGAACGGTAGCAGTTTCCGTATTCCTGAAGATTTTCCTGGTCTACGAAATTCAAATCAATTTGCAGGATGACTTATTCTTGGCAGCTTTGTTTGCCGGTGTTTTTGTCGGGATCGGGCTAGGAATTATTTTCCGTTATGGCGGGACGACAGGAGGAGTCGATATTCTCGCGCGCCTGGCACAAAAGTACATCGGCTGGAGCATGGGAAAAACGATGTTCATGTTCGATGCAGCAGTCATCATGCTATCCTGGCTGACGTTCCTCGACCATCGTTCGATGATGTATACATTGGTTGCTGTTTTTGTTGGCGCACGTGTTATTGATTTTGTGCAGGAAGGTGCCTACGCAGGGCGAGGCGCATTGATCATCTCAAACTCACAGGAAGAAATCGCCAGCCGGATTGCCGTCGAAATGGACCGAGGCATCACAATTCTTCGCGGCTATGGCCACTTCACAAAAGAAGAACGCGAAGTCCTGTATTGTGTTGTAGCAAGAAACGAAATCGTGCGCTTGAAGAACATCATCAATTCAGTGGATCCTCACGCATTTGTTTCCTTAATGGAAGTCCACGATGTGATGGGCGAAGGATTTACTCTGGATGAAGAAAAAAAGCCAATTGGTTGATTGTAGAAAAGTGCAAGCCTTACAAAATCGAACATAGAAAAAACGGCCCATTTATCGGGCCGTTCAGGCTGTAGACAAAGTCTAATAAAAACGAATAGCGGTGTATAACCCCAACAAGCCTAGTAATCCCTTCACTCAAGGATTTGGAGCGCAAGGCGGCGACTCCTGCGGTAGAACGGAGTGATGAGACCCCGCAGGAGCTTGCGACGAGGAGGCTCAGCGCTTCGTCCGCGGAAAGCGTCCACCTGGAGCGGAGAATCCAGTATAAACGCGATAAAATGAGTATTCATTCTTTGAATACCATAAATATTCTTTTGTCTACAAGCTCAACGGCCCGTTTATCGGGCCGTTTTTTTATGAACGGTTCATGCTTGTGTAGATCAGTATCAATCGTGCCAGTTCAAGCACTGCAACTGCAGTGGCAGCTACATAAGTCATCGCTGCTGCACTCAATACTTTTTTTGCATCGCGTTCTTCTTCATTTCGGATGATGTTATGCGACAGCAATTGGTCCATTGCCCGGCTCGAAGCGTTAAACTCAACCGGCAACGTCACCAATTGGAAGATCACACCGGCTGCCAAAAGGATAATTCCGATCAACAATGCCCCGCTCCATGCAGAAAAGAAACCAATCATGATGAAAATCCACGACATGTTCGAAGAGATATTGACAATCGGCACTAGACGATGGCGAAGGCGAAGGAACGAATAGGCTTCCGCATCCTGGATCGCATGTCCGACTTCGTGAGCTGCAACCGCGGTTCCAGCGACTGAGGCTTCATGGTAATTATGGCTGCTGAGGGCAACGACTTTCGTTAACGGATTGTAGTGATCACTCAACATGCCGCGACTCTCCACAATTTTCACATCTTGAAGACCATTACCATCCAAAATGATGCGTGCTACCTCTGCCCCAGTATGTCCGGATGTAGAACGGATTTTCGAATATTTACCATACGTTCTTTTCAGTTTGAATTGAGCCCAAATTGGGATAATCAGCAAAAGGATAAAATATAAGATATAACCACCCATATCCATGTATAAATGAACACCTCTTTCTTCCTGCTTGTTACCCTTATTTTACTTGTGTTAGTCAACTTTGGTCAACTAAAACGGATTGTGCTTTGTTCAGATGAGCGACATAAAAGGCGAAAATCACACAGGCAATCGACAGCCAGAATGTAAAATAACCGATTTGGCTGCTATACTCACTCAAAGTACTGTAAATTGGCATTTGCCCGAAGACATAATCGATTACGTCGTTATGCAAGGTCCAAACTGCAGCCAATGCCACGGACAGCCAGCCAAAACGAAAATGTTCAATATATAGAATAGCCTGCAGTGCCATGGCGAAATGCGAACCGATCAGCATCCAGCCAATCCAACCGATTGAACCGGTCTCCCACAGCGTCAGCAAATTCATGACGACTGCCCATAAGCCGTATTTGATCAGAGTCACGAATGCCAATGCTTCAAACAGCCGGCTCCGTTTGCCAAAAATCCATAATCCCAGAACAATGGTAAAAAAAAGGCTTGCCGTCGGACTATCTGGAACAAAAATCAAAAAGATCGGTTCGGTTATTTTCATCTGCCAGCCATACCATATGTATCCATAAATCGTACCGCCCAGATTTATAAAGAAAAGCATAATTAAAAATGGGCGGTACATGAGCCAAGCAGAAATCTTAATTGCGAAGGAAAGCATTGTTTTTCTTCCTTTCAGGGTAGAAAAAAAGAGCCGGTTTCCCGGCTCTTTTCTACTTTTATTATTCAGCTTCAAGGCCTGAAATAAATTCAGCTAAGACTTGCAGATCTTCATCTGTTCCGTCCCATGAAGGCGGCATAGTTTGTGCTCCGCCTGCTTGAATGCCGTTGACAGCAATTTCAGCGATTTCTTCAGGCGACAATCCGGTACCAACAAGTGTCGGACCAACTGCCCCTTCAAGATTATCACCGTGGCAACTGATACATGCTGAAGCAGAGTAAATTTCATATCCTGGATCAGTTGTATCAATTTCAACTTCCTGCGTGATCTGCCCTTGCGCTTCAGCAGCTTCCCAGTCATGGTTTGCTACCGATTCCCATGTCAGGAATATGATAGAAGCGATGGCAAGAATCATGAATCCTGTAGGCAATGGACGTTTCGAAGGACGTCTTTCCGGTCCGCGATCCAAGAATGGAGCTAACATAAGTGCTCCGAAAGCTAGACCCGGCATTATGATAGCGCCCACTACGTTGAATGGTCCGGAAGCGAATTCGTATTTCAGTAATTGATATAAGAACAAGAAATACCAGTCTGGCAAAGGAATATAAGCTGTATCAGTCGGATCAGCCTGGCCTTCAAGAGGCGACGGATGAGCGGCAGTCAAAAGCAAATATCCAATCAAGAAGACTGAACCAATCATCCATTCTTTCAAAAGGAAGTTTGGCCAGAAGGCTTCAGTTTTACCAGGGTATTCGGAGTAATCTTTAGGAACATTCGGCTTACGGAATTCCATACCTGGAACACGCGAATCCCCTACAAATTTCATCCCTTTTCCGCGATGCATAGTGTTCCCTCCTTAATAAATCCGTGTTGCGGACTAAATTATAGCGGTCCTGAAATACCCTGTCTTCTGATCATGATAAAGTGAGCAGCTAGCAACCCAAGCAAAGCTGCAGGCAAGAAGAAGACATGGATAGCGAAGAAGCGCGTCAAAGTCTGTGCACCAAGAATTGTTGAATCCCCAGCCAATAAAACTTTGATCATACCACCGATAACCGGTACAGATGCTGCAATTTCAATCCCAACTTTTGTTGCAAATAGAGCTTTCATATCCCAAGGAAGCAAGTAGCCTGTGAAACTTAAGCCAAGGATAACGCCGAATAACAGAACTCCAACGACCCAGTTCAATTCACGAGGCTTCTTATAAGAACCTGTAAAGAATACCCGCAGTGTATGAAGGAAAATCATAACAACTACAAGAGAAGCTCCCCAGTGGTGCATCCCACGCACAATTTCTCCAAAAGCGACTTCGTTTTGAAGATAATAAACCGACTGCCAAGCATTTTCAATATCTGGTACATAATACATGGTTAAGAACATACCGGATAAAATCTGAATCACTGTAATGAAAAATGTCAGTCCTCCAAAACAATAAACAAATGCTGAAAAGTGGTGTGCGGGGTTTACGTGCTCAGGTACTTCATGGTCAGCAATATCACGCCAGATAGGCGTGATGTCTAATCGCTCATCAACCCAATCATATAACTTGTTTAGCACTGGTGTCGTACCCCCTTAACTATTAAACTAATGTGTTTTGTCTTACTGCACCGATAGCTACAAAGCCATCCTGTTCTTGTACTTCGTACTCGTCCAGTGGGCCAAGCGGTGGTGTTCCTGCGATGTTCTGTCCGTTTTTCTCATAACGGCCTGCGTGGCATGGACAGAAGAATTGTGTCGGTTGTTCTGGATCTCCCGCCCAGTTCACTGTACATCCTAAATGTTTGCATACAGGTGAAAGCGCGATTAACTTATCGCCTTCTTTATACACCCAAGCCGAATTCGTCACTTCAGATACATACCACGCGTCTGTTTGTTCATATGAAAAGTCGACACGTACCGGTTCTTCAGTGATATCAGCTACAGCTTGATCAGTTAAAACGAAATCTCCGCCTTCTTTTTGCTGAAGTATCGGGTCTACCGCAAAACGAACCATTGGCATCAACATTCCTGCTGCCATAAAGCCGCCTACACCAGTTAATGTGTAGCCTAAAAATTGACGTCGTGATACACGATTATTACTCATCCTTTTCCCCCCTCTAACATTCAAGGTCAGTCCAATGGACATACTCAATCAAATATAATTACTAGGACAACCTAATGATATATCAATCAAATCTTTAGGTCAATATCGCAATCAGCGTATTCACACAGTTTGTGAACATTTCATGAATGATGTGACCATTCTTTCGTAAATAGCGGCAATACCTGTCTCAACTGGTCTTCCATGACCGATTTCTTGAAAGATTGGTCCATATCTTCGATTGGAATTGCAGGCAGCCATAAAACATTTTTTAGGCTGTCGATGGTCCGCCATTCCGAATCAGTCGTCAAATAAAACACGTGTTTGAACTTCGTCTGTTTCAGTTCCTCTGAAAGTTCATCGGCAATTCGCTGCCGATTCGCTATTTTGGCATAAGAAACGGGCGGAAGCAAAAGTATCCGCCCTTTGAATTGCTTTTCCAATAATGCAGTTAAGGTTTGAAGGTATTCGGAAGCTCCAGCACTTGGCTTCATCCCATTCGCGCTTAAATCCAATTGAAGAAGCGGCACTACAGCTGTATCTACATAGTCCTGCTGGTTTAGGTATTGATCCATTTCTTTTCCGATAAAATGCATAACCCTTATTCACTCTCCGTCTTTTTTATGGTTTTAAACGCTTGGAGCATCGCTGACAGTTCAAAGAACCGGTCGCGATCATTGGCATCCAGCGCCTCATCAATTTGCTTATAGATCGTTTCTTCCTGGAAGGTTGACATGCTTTCTTCGAGAATCTTTTCAGCAATCAGTCGGTCCTGTTCATTGACTGAAGCATTTTTGGGCATATGCGGATTTTCTTCCAGCACCGATAAATAAAGGGCTGGTGGAGGAATGTTCGGGAAATTCAATTGCACATACAGATCATCATCAGGATTTAAGCGCAAGTCGTGAAACGACTTTTCCGCATCTGCTGTCATCAGATTTCCTTTGTAGAAACGAAACGGTATTTCCTTCGATTCAGTTGAGGACATGACCATGGCACGCGGACAATAATGCGCTTCTTCAACAAAATGGGTTTTTTCAAGCAGATCTTCGTTGCTCAACATGTAATTAAGAATCCAAATGCACTCGCGTCTTTTCATCTTGTATGATTGCAGAAACCAACGGACGAATTGCTTTTTTTCACCTATCGACACTGAAGCGGTCATGAAAATTCCTCCTTTCATTCAAACGACTGCTGCCAGTCGAACCATTCTGGATTTTCCGGTTCCAATACCTGCAGTTCTTTAATAATTTCGAGGGCGGTTCCACGTTTTCCTTCTTCTATTAAAAATAAGGCATATTTTCTAAGGAAAGTAGCGTCGTCTTTAAAAGCCGGGTAAGCTTTCTCATAATAGACGGTAGCCTGCTTGTAGTCTTCAGCACGTTCATAGGCTTCGGCAATCATTGGATAAAGGCCTGCCCAATCATCACCGCTTTCAATCACCATATCTGCAAGTTCCAGAACTTCTTCATCCCGCTCTTCGGCATGGAAATAGGATACCAGTGTGTAGATGGCCTCCATGTATTCCGGATCCAAAGCGATTGCTTGGCGCAGGTGGCCGACGCCTTCTTCTGCCTTACCGAGCTTCATGGCCAACTTGCCGGCAAACAAGTATAATTCCTTGTCGAATTCGTCTCTGGCGATGCCTTCGCTTATCGCCTGATAGGCAGCCTCATAATCTTCCGTCATGTTTAGGCTTTGCGATTTCAATAAATATGCGGAGAAGTAATCTGGATCGATTCCAATCAATTCGTCGAGTCGGCGGACGGCCATTTCATATTGGCGCGTCTGGAAAGCCGCAAATGCTGCTCCAAACAGAACATCCGGAGCAGCCTGATCTTCAAGGACTTTCTCGTAATAAGGTAAAGCTTCTTCATATGCAGCACCCGCACTGTAAACCTCGGCCAGCCGTTCAGAAAGATTGACGCCTTCAATCACGATCTGCTGCGCTTCAAGCTCCTGATAAATTTTCGCCGATTCCAGGTAGCGTCCGGAATCCAGCAGCAATTCCGCTTTCGCCTGCTGCAGCAGCGGTTCCTCCGGCATCAGTTCAATTGCTTCGTTTAAGCGGTTCTCAGCAGCTTCAAGCAAGCCCTGCAGCTGGAACAGGTCTGCCAGTGTCACAAGTGCCTGAGCATATAGCTCATCGTCTTTAGGTACTTCCATTAATGCATTCAATGCATCGTCTTCCCGGTCGGCGTCAATCAGCAGATTGGCCCGATCGATTGTCAGCTGCGCTTCTTCAGGAAAAATGTACTGTAGATGCTCGAGCACTTTGATTGCTTCTTCCACAAAGCCGATTTCCGCCAGCCATTCCGA
Organism: Planococcus sp. ISL-110; assembly: GCF_018613575.1. Taxonomy (GTDB): domain Bacteria; phylum Bacillota; class Bacilli; order Bacillales_A; family Planococcaceae; genus Planococcus. The sequence continues at coordinate 49,597 of NZ_JAGGPX010000005.1, read as the reverse complement.
CAAACCGTATTGCTCATCGGGATCTCCCTGCAGCAAATAGCTGTCCAATAAGGTGTTCAGAAGATTTGGATCTCCTTGTTCCACCGCTTTTTGTATCTCTTGCAAGTTAGCCATCCTATCACCTTTTCCTTCACATTCTTACTCTCATCCTACACGAAAGATCTGCTTTATCATAATAAAAAACTCTCCATCAGGAGAGTCCATTTGTCAGTAAATTCAGTTGTTCAAAGAAGTTCGGATAAGAGATTGAGATGCAGTCCGGATCGTCGATCACGATTTCTCCAGATGCTGCCAAAGCACCGATTGCCGCCATCATGCCGAGGCGGTGATCGCCGTAGGAAGTCATTTCAGCACCGGTCAAGGCCGTCGGTCCATGTATGATCATACCGTCTTCTGTCGCTTCGATGTCTGCGCCCATTTTCGATAATTCCTTGACGACTGCAGCAATGCGGTCCGTTTCCTTAACCCGCAACTCTTCAGCGTCTTTGATTATGGTCGTTCCCTCTGCCTGCGTCGCAATGAGGGCGATCAAAGGAATTTCGTCGATTAACCTCGGAATCAGATCCCCGCCGATTTCGATTCCTTTCAATCTGCCCGAAGAGATGATCAAATCAGCCGAGCGTTCTCCCTGCGTATCGATTTCTTCTTTCTCGATAATACCGCCCATTTTTTCGACAACATCCAAAATGCCCGTCCGCGTCGGATTTACGCCGACATTTTCCAAGGTCACTTTGCTGCCTTCCGTAATCAAGGCAGCACCGATCATAAACGCAGCAGACGAAATATCACCAGGCACCTGTACATGGGTAGCAGTCAGTTTTTGGCCGCCTTCCAGTTTGATCAAGTGGTCTTCCCGCGTGATCGTCGCACCAAAATGTTCCAGCATGATTTCTGTATGGTCACGTGAAGCAATCGGCTCGTGGATGACCGTCTTGCCCTCTGCTTTTAAGGCAGCTAATAAAATAGCAGATTTCACTTGGGCACTTGCCACTGGCAACGTATAGTCAATCGCCTTCAGCCTGGTTCCTTGAACTGCCAATGGTGTGTACTGTCCATCCTGGCGCCCGCGAATATCCGCACCCATCTCACGAAGCGGATTGATGATGCGCTTCATCGGACGCTTGGCGATCGATTCGTCACCCGCCAAAACCGAGTGAAAGCCTGTCCCTGCCAATAAACCGAGCATCAGGCGTGTTGTGGTTCCTGAGTTGCCGGTGTCCAATACTTCAGAAGGCTCTTCCCAGGAATCCTCCCCATCGCTTTGGATGGTCACCAGCTGATCTGTAATATCGATTTTCACTCCCAGTTTCTTGAAGCAGGAAATGGTGCTTAAGCAATCGTCCCCCATCAGGAATCCTTCTACTGTTGTCGTGCCTGTTGCCATGGATCCAAACATGATGGCCCGGTGGGAAATCGATTTATCCCCTGGCACTTGAATGCTTCCCTTCAGGGATGGTTTTTCATATTTCAACGATAATGCCATGGCTTATCCGTCCTTTCAGGAAATATACGAATCGTAAACTGTCCGTGCTGAGATGCATTTTTGTGCACGGGCGCGGTCTTCAGCTGTCTGGAAACTAATGACCAGAATACCGAATACATCTTCCCGCGTTTCCAGAATCCGGAGGTTGACGATGCTGATCCCTTCTTCTGCCAAATAGCCCGTCAGTTCCGAAATGCTGCCTGGTACATCCGGTATATCAATGTATAGATCAAAAACGGAAAACATTGCTCCGTGTCCTGCAATCGGAAGTTTGTCCCGCACCATTTTGGCATGCGAAAAGAATTGCTGGATTGGTTCCGGATCGTTTTTCACGAGCATGTCTTTCAATTGATCCATCTGTTCCATCCAGTTGCTCAGTTGCTGGACGATCATGGCGTTATTCTGCGTGGTGATATCACGCCACATTTCTGGATTTGCCGAGGCAATACGCGTGGTATCGCGGAAACCACCAGCCGCCAATTGCCGGGCAAAAGGAAACTTTTCCTCCTGATCCAGTTGGTGGACCAAGGATGCCGCAATCAGATGAGGAAAATGGCTGACGATAGCTGTCATATGATCATGCTCTTCGGCCGGCAATACTTCCACTTTAGCTTTTGTAACCACCAACAAATCCTTTAGAAACTGAAGGCGTTTTTCATCCGTGCTGTCACCCGGCGTTAAAATATAAAAGGCATTTTCAAATAAGACATCTTTTGCAGCCTCGACACCACTTTTATGCGAACCCGCCATTGGGTGTCCACCAATAAATAAATGGTTGAGAGTTTTCGCCGCTTCCATGATCTGCAATTTAGTGCTTCCCGTATCTGTCAAAATGACGTCGTCTTTTAAACTCCAATATTTGCTTTGCTCCATCAACTTGATCGTAGCACCTACCGGCGTAGCAAAAACAATGACATCTGCTTCAGAGGCAGCCTGTTCAAGCGATGGAGGCGAGCTATGTATGATGCCCATCTTAAAAGCTTTTCTGGCAGTTAATGGATCAGCATCGTAACCCGCCACATGAACATCACTGTTGCGCTGAAGTGCTTTTGCAAGCGACCCCCCAATCAAACCCAATCCAATAATTAAAATATGCGTTGTCACGTCGAACTCACCTGGCTTCTAGCTGTCAGGTCCGGACGCAGCTTTATAGCTTCATTTAAATAAACATGATGGATCTCCTGCTGGCTTAGCTCGGTATTGACGTGCATCATGACACGGATGCATAACGGCATACTGCCGGGAACATCCATTTCATGCGTGCACATGACTGGCACATAAGTCCATTCCTCGATTGTCCGAACGGCTTTCGCTGGAAAAGTGGATGAAATGTCTGTTGTCGTCGAGATGATGACAGATGCGACATGGTCCGGCTCGATTTCATTTTCTTTGGCCATTTCCAATACCAACCGCTTTGTTTCCTTCAGAATCTCATCCGGCTGATCTGCAGAAACCGTAATTGCACCTCTTACACCGCGTATCATCAAATCACTTCTCCTATCTGTAAAACTAATTTTTCGTATGCTTCACTTGCATGCTGCTCTTCTACCTTTTCGACAAACGGCATTCCTGTCCGTTCGAGCAAAACGAAATTCAGCGCTCCTCGTGATGATTTTTTATCTTTTTTCATATAAGGCAATAAGGCTTCAAATTGAATTTCCTGCAATACATGAAGCGGGTATCCATTGGCGCTGGACCATTCAATAAATCTATCCAGTTTTTCGTGTTCGGATAATAGCAGGGCATAAGACATGCCAAGCACAACAGCTTCACCATGAGTAATTTTTCCATAGCCGAGATGCCCCTCTAGTGCGTGCGCCAAGGTATGGCCAAAATTCAAATATTTCCTCACGCCGCCTTCGAATTCGTCTTCTTCGACGATCGCCGCTTTGACAGCAATGCCTTTTTCCAAATGGCGGTTCAGGTCTTCTTCTGTCATCACTGAAAAGTCATGGATGGCCAATAGTTCCTCCAGCCATTCTTCATTGGATATAAAGGCGTGTTTGATCACTTCAGCCATACCGGAACGAACTTCTCCCGGCGGCAAAGTGGCCAGCAGCTTGCTGTCATATAAAACAGCTTGTGGCTGGTAAAAGGTGCCGATCATATTTTTTCCCAATTCATGGTTGATAGCGGTTTTTCCCCCGACTGCACTGTCATGAGCTAAAATGGTGGTCGGAAGCTGGACGAACGGAATTCCGCGCATGAAAGTTGAAGCGACAAATCCCGCTACATCTCCTGTAGCCCCACCGCCAAAAGCCAACAGCAAGGAATCTCTCGAACAGTTTTCGGATAGCAGAAAACTGTGGCATGCCATAAAGGTTTCCACAGATTTCGCGCTTTCCCCAGCAGGAATCGTCAACACATGGACTTCCCAGTCAGTCAAAAAATCCAATAAGTACGGCAAATGAAGTGCCGCTACCTGCTCATCTGCAATGACCACAATCCTGTCTGCTGCATCCAGCAGGGAGCGGTAAACATCAGCAAACAAATCGAATGCACCGGCACCAATATGAACTGTATATGGATGATCAGCTTCGACCCGCAATTGCTTCATGCTTAAAACTCCTTCGCGTACTTCATATAGTTCTTCAGGTTATCTACCAAGCGCGGCATTTGATCTGCATCAAACTGATCCAGTAGCGCGTTTGCCACTTCCCAAGCCACTACATGCTCAGCCACAATCGAAGCGGCTGGAACTGCACAGCTGTCAGAGCGCTCAATGCTCGCCTGGAAGGGTTCTTTTGTTTCGATGTCCACACTTTTGAGTGGCTTATATAAGGTAGGAATCGGCTTCATTACACCTCTTACAATAATTGGCATCCCCGTTGTCATTCCGCCTTCGAATCCACCAAGGTTGTTGGTTTTGCGTGTATAGCCGTTTTCTTCATCCCAAAGAATTTCATCATGGACTTCACTGCCGGGTTTTCTGGCCATTTCGAATCCTAAGCCGAATTCCACACCTTTGAAGGCATTGATGCTCATGATTGCTGCTGCCAGTTTGGCATCCAATTTCCGATCATAATGGACATAGCTGCCGATTCCTGCAGGCATGCCTTCCACAATCACTTCCACTGTCCCGCCGATAGAATCTCCATTTTTTTTCGTTTGATCAATCAAATCCGTCATTTGCTTTGTAACAGATGGATCCGCACAATAAACTGCATCGTTTTCAACGATTTCACGAATTTCATCAGCTGACTTTCCAAGGTAGCTTTCAGGGTTTACTTTGATGCCACCGATTTCGGTCACATGGGAAACGATTTTGATGCCCAATTCAGCAAGCAATTGCTTTGCAACTGCGCCAACTGCCACACGCACCGTCGTTTCGCGCGCTGAAGACCGCTCCAGTACGTTTCTAAGATCCCGATGGCCATATTTAATGCCGCCGTTCAAGTCGGCATGTCCGGGGCGAGGGCGTGAAAGTTGGCGCTTTACTTCTTCTGTATCTTCGATCGGTTCGATGCCCATAATGGAAGTCCAGTGTTTCCAATCGTCATTAGTGACGACTAAAGCGACAGGAGAACCGAGTGTCTTGCCATGCCGAACGCCAGAAACGATTTCAACCGTATCTTTCTCGATCTGCATCCGTCTTCCGCGGCCATGTCCGCCTTGGCGTCTTTTCAACTCTTTATTAACCAATTCTGCCGTCAAAGGCAATTGCGCCGGCAACCCCTCTATGATGGCAGTCAATTGCGGACCGTGTGATTCTCCTGCTGTTAAATAACGCATTTACGCTTTCTCCCTTCAACGTGCTAAAGTATTTATGTACCACTATACCATAAGGCATTTCTTCAATTCTATATGAAATTCAGATAAAGTGAAACTTCAATCAATTGAGAATAACTCACTTCATAAATTGTTCATTTCCAATGAAAAAAGCCGCCCCACAATCGGGACGGCTCGATAACAAAAAAAGCAGCTGGGCTGCTTTTTCACAGGGTGGGTTAGTTAACCCAGCTGTTCATTGTTTTTTCGTATGATACCAATTCTTCTTCTTTGAAAAATAGGCCGATTTCGCGTTCTGCGCTTTCAGCAGAATCCGATCCGTGAATCATGTTTTTACCGACAGTGACTGCGAAGTCGCCGCGGATAGTTCCTGGAGCTGCATCTTTAGGGTTTGTAGCGCCCATCATTTGACGCGCAGTCAAAATAACGTTTTCGCCTTCCCAAACCATTGCGAATACAGGGCTTGAAGTGATGAATTCAACCAATTCACCGAAGAATGGGCGCTCTTTGTGTTCGCCGTAATGCTCTTCAGCCAATTCAGTAGGAATCTGCATCAATTTAGCACCTGCTAAATGATATCCTTTTTTCTCGAAACGTGCGACGATTTCTCCGATTACGTTGCGTTGAACGCCATCTGGTTTAACCATTAAAAATGTTTTTTCCATTGTAAACACTCCTCTATTAAAAGCTCGGGCTTTTTGCCCACCTTAAAAAATACTATCATTGTCGCATCATTTGTCAACTGCCAACTTAAAAATTACGCTTGCCGATAAAGAATGCGATTTTGCGCATCGTTTTCACCGCTTGCCCTTTTGGCAGGAAGGAAAGTTCGCGTAAGGCTTTTTCCAGGTAGCGCTCGCTTACCACTTTCGCTTCGTCAATGGCAGAACTGTTGCGGATTGTACGGACAACCATCAAGCGTTCTTCATTGGACAGTTTCCTGTTTAAATTGGCCTTCAGCATGGCATAGATTTCAGGGTCTTTTCGTGCACATAAAATGGGCAAAGTAATATTCCCTTGGATAAAATCGCTGCCTGCCGGTTTACCTAACTCTTCATCCGTGGAAGTAAAATCAAGGATGTCGTCAATAATCTGGAATGACATACCGATAAAATAGCCGAAGCGGCGTAAATGTGCAGCCGTCTTCTCATCAGTTCCGGAAACAAGCGCACCCAATTCACAACTCGAGGAAATCAGCAATGCCGTCTTCCGTTTGATGCGCCGGAAATAATCCCGTAAATTCTGATCTAGCTTGTATTTGTCTTTTATTTGAATAATTTCGCCTCGGCACACCTCAATCAAGGTTTTTGATAAGATTTCGTGAACCCGCGGTGATTCAATTTCAGTGATCTGTTCCAGCGCTCGCGCCAATATAAAATCGCCGGTATACATCGCCACACTGTTGTTCCATTGTGCTTTGACAGTCGGTCGGCCTCTGCGGATTTCCGAGTCATCAATGACGTCATCATGAACCAATGAAGCCATATGGATCAGTTCAAGCGGAACAGCCACACGTTTCATAACATCGATGTTATAATCGCCAAACTTTCCTGCAAGCAAAACAAAAACAGGTCGGATTCTTTTCCCTCCGGCCTGTAATAAATGAAGAGATGCATCATTTAAAAGGAGAGATTGCGAATCCACTGCCTGTTCCAATTCCTTCTCGATCATTTCCAGTTCCGGTCTAAGGTCGGAATAGAGCAATTTCAACTTCATCTTTTCCACTTAAAATCCTTCTCCCGCTAATTTACTTTTTTTATTCCCAGATGGAGGGCTGCGGCGCCTCCTGTATAGGGCTTGTATTTCACTTTCTCGAATCCGACTTCCGTGAACAGCTTCGCCAGCTGTTTCATGCCTGGGAATGATTTAGCCGATTCCTGAAGCCATGAGTACTCTTTGTAGCTTTTAGCGAATAGCTTACCGAAGGCCGGCATGATGAAACGGAAATACATTCTGAAGAATGGTTTGAAAACAATATTTTCCGGCTGTGACGTTTCCAGACAGGCGATCATTCCACCTGGCTTCAATACGCGATGCATTTCAGAAAGGACTTGGCGATAATCAGGTACGTTGCGCAAACCAAAGCCGATTGTTGCAAAATCAAAAGAGTTATCGGGATACGGCAATGACATGGCATTTCCCTGGATCAACTTGATCTGGGGCATATCCTTGGTTTTTTCGTGTCCGACATTCAGCATATTCTGGCTGAAGTCGAGTCCGACAACCTGTCCGGTTTCGCCGACAGCTTTTCCGAGTGCAATGGTCCAATCAGCGGTTCCGCAGCAAACATCAATAGCGGCAGCCCCTTTAGGGACCTGCATCTTGTGCATTGTATCTTCACGCCATTTATTGTGCTGCTGGAAGCTGATGACCGAATTCATCTGATCATAGTTCTCGGATATTTTTTCAAATACTTCGTGGACTTTTTGTTCTTTCGTTTTAGGCATATCAGTCATCCTTCTCGGGTCAGCTGCTCAGCTCTATGCTGGTGCGGGGTTATTTGTTGGAGCAAAAATTGTGCCAGTTCATAATCTAGTGAAAGTTCGGCAATGGACGCCAAAATCCGTCCATGCAGGCTATCCATTTTTTCCAATAACCAATGTTCCGTATAGATTTCATGAACAAGGTTTGAATTCAGCTCATGCAGGAAATGCGTATAATTTTTAGATTGCAAATTCTTCAGCTCATCGGCGTAGCGTAAATAAAGCAATGCCTGTTCCGCGAGTGATGTGTATTCAGAAAAGCCATAGAACCTATAAAATGACAGTAATAATTCAGTTTCGATAGTGGTAATCGCTTCTTCTATTGCTTCTAAAGGCCGGATTGCTTCCTCAAAAAAAGAAGTCTTCTTTTCGCTCACTTGAATAATTGCTGATGCCAATTGCTGGACCATGGCGATATTCTTGGAGTTGACCAGCATCTGATAATAGATCCCACTGTATAAATCTCCAGCCAATACAGTCAGCTGTTGCTCTTTGATGATGGGTATGTCTTCTTTTATTTGATCATGGGCATGCAAAGCGGCATAGACGATGGAAACCGTTTTTGCAGAAGACTCAATTTCCACCGACCAGTTTTTCCCGTCGAAAAAAGGCAATAACAAAAAAAACAAACGGGACTCTTTGACGGATGGACCTTCTGTAAATTGGGCCAAGGTCCGCTGTTGCACAGCATTCAAGACCTCGATTTCCATGGATATAATTTTCGATTGTATTTGATGTCCCTTCATACTGCTTGCTCCATTCATGATTTAGCCATACTACAATAGTATATCACAGGCAAAGCCTAGCCTTCATCCAATATCGTTTATTTTTTAGCGTCGCTTTCAACGATACCGTGGGCAGAATGAATTTCCGCTTTTCCGCGGATTTTCATGGCTGAAGTGTGCTCGGTAAATTGAGCAATCATCACTTCGCCTTTATCCAATTTTTCAGTATGGTGAAATTTTGTGTCGTTGCCACGAGTTAACCCTATTACGTTCACGCCATCTTCTTGTGCACGAATAACAATGTATTCTGTCTGAGCCATTTTCACACCTACTTTTCCGTATTAGTCCATATTGATGTATGTGATTACTTCCGAACGCTTGATGTCGTCTGTTTCGAGAATTCCGCGTGAAACAGCTGTCACCGTTTTGGAACCTGGCTTCTTGATGCCTCTCATGGTCATGCACATATGTTCCGCTTCAATCATGACGTAGACACCATGCGGATTTAATGTTTCCATCAGCGAATCTGCAATCGTCGAAGTGATGCGTTCCTGAAGTTGTGGCCGTTTAGCGACCGTTTCTACAGAACGAGCCAACTTGCTTAATCCTGTAACGATTCCGTCGCGAGGAATATAGGCGATATGCGCCTTTCCGAAAAATGGAACGAGGTGATGTTCGCACATCGAGTAGAAAGGAATATCTTTGACGAGCACTAATTCTTCATGTCCTTCATGAAAAACAGTTTTAAAATATTCTTTTGGATCTTCCTTCAATCCGGAAAATACTTCGGCATACATCTTAGCTACCCTTTTAGGCGTATCCTTCAATCCTTCTCGGTTTACGTCTTCCCCAACCGCCTCTAAAATCATCGAGACAGCTTTTTCTATCTTATCAAGGTCTACTTTGTGTGTTTTCACATCTATCATTCTGCTTCCTCCTGTTGAAGACGAATCGGTTATTTTTTGGCAGCAGGATGGCTACCGGTAGTTTTTTATGATTCAGGGTTTTTATGTAATGCGCTTACTTTTTCATTCACAGCTTCAGCGATCAACCCCTCGGGATCATAAGCCACTCCGCCTGTGTGGCAAAGAATGCCACTTCGGCAGCCTGTCTTATGCCCATCGGATTTTGCTCAATCGCTTCCGCTTTTCTCTCATGAATCGTAGCATACGCACAGGTGTTTCGCAAAATTGTTGGCTCAAAAAAAGAATGACTTTTGCAAGATTGTGTCTCGCAAAAGTCATCCTATGTACAGAGGCTAAATCTTACTTCACTGCGTCTTTAAGTGCTTTACCTGGCTTAAAGGCAGGAACTTTGCTTGCAGCGATTTCGATTTCAGCACCAGTTTGTGGGTTACGTCCTTTGCGGGCCGCGCGTTCGCGTACTTCAAAGTTACCGAAACCGATTAACTGTACTTTTTCACCTTTAGTTAGAGCGTCTTGAATCGTCTCAAATGCAGCGTCAACTGCTTTGGCAGCATCTTTACGAGAAAGTTCAGCTGCTTCAGCAACAGAGTTCACTAATTCTGTTTTGTTCATGCTATTCACCTCCTCTCAAAGGGGATGCAACCATCAATCCTGTAAAAAGAGTATCACATCGAAAATCGCATAGCAACAACAAACAGCCCGCTTTTTCAATAAAACCACCAAATACTAACAAAATTTTCTAAAAAGAGGTCATTTCTATTAAAACGCGTTAAATCAATGTTTTTACTCCATTAAAAATATCGGTTCGTTTTCTTCATTTATTGTGTAAGGAAGCGAATAGGCAGGGACAACAGGATGATCTTCGTACAGAATGAAACGGATATCCTGACCAGCTTCCAACTCTCCTTCGTACTCTTGAAGCACAGAATAAAGGTCCATTGCGTAATCGATATAGACCTCACCGCTGCCAGTGATCACCATAGGCAAATTTCTTCCGCTGTATGGGCTGACAACAGTCGGTTCCTCGGAGAACCCCATTGCTTCATGGTTGAACTTATAGACATTATCAGCCAATATTTCAGCGATTGGAGCACGTCCGCCGTTAGCGCTTTTTCGCACATTAACAGATCTGATTGCTTCTGCCGCCTGCAAATCAACCAGTTTGACAGTCGGATTTTCTTCAACATCCATCAGAACGTATTGAAAAATACCGCCTGACTCAAATGCATTTGTGGGAACTTCTGCCGTATATTCCGGAACAATCAACGAGAAATCGATTGGATATTTGATGTATTGGTCCACATCCATATCCCGGGTTTTGATCGGCACCAGTCCACCAGACGCACCTCTATACTGATTTACCGCATTTTGCACAGTGATCAATTGGTCTTCATAGGGAATTTGGTTTTCTGCTCTCTCGCTTTGTGGATATCCGCAGGCAGCCAGAAATCCAACAATCAGCAGGAGCAACATAAATAATAAAGTTTTTTTCATTTTTTTCACCTCATGTGCCGCCGGTAGGGCCGCTGAATACTGTGAATATCATGATAAAAAATCCAAGAATCAGCAAAATGTATGCAACTAGCGCGAAAAGAAACTTAAGGATGCCGTTTTTCAGTTTGTATCTGCTCAAGTAGATAAAACCCATCGAAATCATCAAAAAAGCAATCCCAGCAAATGATACCCACATTTTATCTAAAGCACTCATAATTGCCCGCCTTTCATAGTGTTTCAGTCAATAGTATAGCATAAAAAAAGAAGAGGCAGCTTGTAGCACCCTCTTCTTTTGTGACAATTAAAGTAAATTGATCAAATCTTCCATTTCATTCTTTTTCATGCGCCCCATCAGCTTTCCGACTGCTTCATCGGTCGACACATCGTCAAAGAGAACCGAATAAAGTGCCGCCGTTATCGGCATAGGCACATCATACGCCTGTGACAATTGATAAGCCGCTTTTGTGGTCCGAATCCCTTCGACAACCATGCCCATTTCTTCCAGCACTTCGTCCAGGGATTTTCCTTTTCCTAGCATGTTTCCTGCGCGCCAATTGCGTGAATGAATACTGGTGCAGGTCACGATCAAATCACCCACTCCGGTCAACCCGGAGAAAGTTAAAGGCGTTGCTCCCATTTTCACGCCAAGCCGAGCAATCTCTGCCAGCCCGCGCGTCATGATGGCGGCTTTTGCATTATCGCCAAACCCTAAACCGTCAGTGATGCCGACAGCCAAGGCAATGATATTCTTCAAAGCGCCGCCAATCTCCACACCGATTACATCCGTATTCGTGTAGACACGGAAATAATGGTTCATGAACAGATCCTGGATCCGGTTAGCTGCTGCAGTATTCTCGCAAGCCGCTGTAACAGTCGTTGGATGTTCCTGCACCACTTCTTCCGCATGGCTTGGTCCAGACAACACGACGACGTCTTCAATCCACTGTTCCGGAATTTCTTCCCGGATCATTTCACTGATCCGTTTCAAGGAATCCGGTTCAATCCCTTTGGAAACGTGGACGAACAGAATTTTCCGATCAAGGACTTTTTTGATATCCTGACAGACTTCCCGGATGGCTTTTGTCGGAACAGCCAACACGTAAATATCACCATGTTCAACAGCCTGAGCCAGATTGCTTGTCGCTTTCAGGCTTTCCGGCAGTTGTACATCCTTTAAATAGCGCTTGTTTGTATGCTGGTTGATTTCATCAGCCTGTTCCTGGCGATGTGTCCAAAGCAATAAATCATGGCCGTTTTGAGCCAGTACATAACTCAGTGCGGTCCCCCAGCTTCCTGCCCCAAAAACAGAAACTTTTTCCATAAGCTAAAACCACCTTTACCTTAAGTACGCGCTCTCGTTATAAGACGAAGAGGAGTTCCTTCAAAATCGAAGCTATCGCGAATTCGGTTCTGTAAGAAGCGTTCATAGCTGAAATGCATCAACTCCGGTTCATTGACAAAAACAACGAATGTTGGCGGCTTGATTGCCACTTGAGTCGCATAATAAAGACGCAGACGACGGCCTTTATCCGACGGCGCTGGATTCATCGCAACGGCATCTTCAATGACTTCGTTCAGGATACTCGATTGAATACGTCTTGAATGGTTGTCGTTCACTTTATTGACGATTTCTAAAATGCTGTGTACGCGCTTGCCGCTGATTGCCGAAACAAACATGATCGGTGCATAGTCCAGGAATAAGAAATGTTCGCGGATTTTGCGTGTCATTACGTTCATTGTTTTTTCATCTTTTTCGATAGCATCCCATTTATTGACGATAATGATGATTGCTTTGCCGGCTTCATGTGCATATCCAGCGATTTTTTTGTCCTGCTCCTGAATGCCTTCTTCTGCATTCAGAATCACTAAAACAACGTCAGAGCGTTCAATAGCACGCAACGCCCGCAAAACACTATACTTTTCGGTCGTTTCGTAGACCTTCCCTTTTTTGCGCATTCCGGCTGTATCGATGATGACATAGGGCTGATCGTTATATTCATACTGAGTATCTATGGCGTCGCGCGTGGTTCCCGCTACTTCGCTAACAATAACACGTTCTTCCCCCAGAAAAGAGTTTACGAGGGAGGATTTGCCGACGTTCGGACGGCCGATCAATGAGAATTTAATGACATCGTCCGGATACTCCTCGTCATCGTCTTTCGGGAAGTTTTTGGCCACTTCATCCAAAAGATCCCCTAATCCCAAACCGTGAGATCCTGAAAGCGGGTAAGGTTCGCCCATTCCCAGTGTGTAAAAATCATAGATCATGTGGCGCATATCGGGATTGTCAATTTTATTGACGGCCAAAATGACCGGTTTTTTCGTACGGTATAAAATTTTTGCTACTTGTTCATCCTGTGCAGTGACACCATCGCGTCCATTGACAAGAAAGATGATGACATCCGCTTCGTCCATGGCGATTTCTGCCTGCTGGCGGATCTGTTCAAGGAATGGCTCGTCACGAAGATCGATGCCTCCTGTATCTATAATATTAAATTCATGTGTCAGCCAATCTGCCGAACTGTAAATACGGTCACGCGTCACTCCAGGAATATCTTCCACTATGGAAACCCGTTCTCCTACCACGCGATTGAATATCGTGGACTTACCAACGTTCGGCCGGCCAACTATTGCTACTACCGGTTTTGACATAATTAATTCATCCTTCCACTTCTGATATGCCTATTATACACGAAAAAGGCGATGGCATCTGTTAAATGTCCATCCCCTTTAAATCTGCAATATTCAGTTTTTCCCAGGATTTGCATAAGATGCTGGACTGAAACCTCTCGCGCTTAAATATTGCGCCAGTTCACCCGTGATGACTGCCGGACATTTCGGCAGTTCCGCAAGGTTTTTAGCTCCCAGCGCCGTCATCATCATCGCAAGATCCTCATGGAGCGCATGAACATCATTGATCAGCTGTTTCTCACCTTCTTGCATTGCTGTCTTCAAAAATGATCCGGCAAGCCCCACTGCGTCAGCTCCCAGCAAAAATGCTTTGATCATGTCCTGGGCATCCTGTATGCCGCCTGAAGCCAGCACCGTTTTGCTGAAAACACTCTTCACTTCCACAATCGCCGCTGCTGTCGGAATGCCCCAGTCTTCAAAATACGCCAGCTTTCTTCTGCGGCGTTCATTTTCAATTAAAGCGAAATTCGTTCCGCCAAAGCCGCTGACGTCGATTGCAGAGATACCTGTATGCTTCAATTTCTCCGCAGCCTCGCGTGACACGCCAAAGCCGGTCTCTTTGATGATTACAGGTACGTTGAGCTGCTCCGCAATCGTCCCTATGCGTTCCAGCGCTCCGCGGAAATCCCGATCTCCTTCAGGCATAGTCAGTTCCTGTACAACATTCAGATGGATCTGCAATGCGTTGGCCTCAATCATCTCGACTGCTTCCTGCGCCTGACGGACCGTTGCCTCGCTGCCAAGGTTGGCGAACAGGATGCCATCCGGATTTTCCTTCCTGACGATAGCATAGGACTGCCGCTCACTCCGGTCTTTAAGCGCCGCCATCTGCGATCCGACAGCCATGGCTGCCCCCGTCTCTCTTGCAACCCGAGCCAGCAGGCCATTCAAATGTTCAGTTTCCTTGCCCCCGCCACCGGTCATTGCATTAATAAAAACAGGTGATTTTAAGTTCAAATCACCTGTTTTTGGTTTTATGCTGATATCAGAAACCGCTGAATCAGGCAATGCCTGATGGACAAACCGAATATCGTCGAACATGTTCCTTCTGCTCTGTCCTGTGGACAAAGCATATTGTATATGATCCATTTTGCGCTCAGCTCTCGACATATTATTCGGACTTAAACCCTTTTAGTTTATCGCCGATCACATCGCTGATGGAGAATCCAGTAGACTCTTCAGGCATATCGTAACTCGAGAAATCCTGGTCGCCTTCTTTTTCCTGCAATTCCTTGATGCTGAGTGACAGGCGCTTATCGGCTTTATTGACTTCCAGCACTTTGACTTGCACTTCCTCGCCTTCCGTCAATACCTCGTTCGGTGTTGCGATATGCTTGTGCGCAATTTGAGAAATGTGAACGAGCCCTTCCACTCCAGGCAGGACCTCCACAAATGCACCGTAGCTTACGAGGCGCTTGACCGTTCCGGTATGAACAGAGCCTTTCGGCGCCTTTTCGTCTATGGAATCCCATGGCCCAGGAAGTGTATCTTTGATGGACAGTGAAATACGTTCTGAATCGCGGTCAACAGAAAGTATTTTGACCGTAACTTCCTGGCCTTCCGTCACGACATCAGAAACCTTTTCCACATGTTCATGCGACAGCTGAGAAATATGGACCAAGCCATCCACCCCGCCGATATCCACAAAAGCTCCGAAAGAAGCGATGCGCTGCACTTTGCCTTTCATCTCATCTCCAGCATGGATTTTCTCCATTACTTGCACTTTTTGGGATTCTTTTTCCTTCTCGATGACTGCTCGATGAGAAAGGATCAGGCGATTATTCTCTTTTTCCATTTCGACAATCTTAAAGGTCAGCACTTTGCCTTTGTAATCTTCAAAAGACTCGACAAAGTAATCTTCCACTAAAGAAGCGGGAACAAATCCGCGGACACCCAGATCAACTACCAGACCGCCTTTTACGACGTCTTTTACTTCAGCTTCGATAATTTCGCCCGATTCGAATTTTTTCTCCAATTCGTCCCATGCCTGTTCGGCATCCACTTTGCGTTTGGATAAAACAAAATTCTCATCTTCCACTTTCGTAATAATCAGATCCAGTTCATCTCCAACTTCAACGGAATCTGATGCTTTTTCGATATGCAGGCTTGATAACTCACTAATGGGTATGATGCCATCAAAAGGCGCCCCTTCAATTGTTACAGTAACAGCTTTTTCTTCTATTTTGGCAACTATCCCTTTTACGCGATCTCCTGTTTGGAAGTCACGGTTTTCCATCATGTTCGTTTCCTCTGACATAAGTAGCCCTCCTTCACAAACTATCCATCTTCTATTTTATTCGAATTCTCTAATAAAAACAAAAATTATCACTTATTGACGGTGTAGTCATCAAGAATTTTCTGGATGCTGGACATAATGGCTCCGGTCACTTCGTCGGCTGAGGCCTTTCTTTCACGGTATGGCTCCATTCGGATCGGTTCACCGTAGACCACTTTTACTTTGCGAAACGCCTTATATGGTCCGATGATCGCACAAGGCATGACATCTGCATTACCGCGAAGTGCAAAAAAACCTGCTCCGCTGAGGCCTTTTTTCAAAACGCCATCGGTAGACCGTGTTCCCTCTGGAAACAGTCCGACCACTTCCCCGCTTTTCAATATCTTCAATGCCATACGGAGAGCTTCGCGATCGCTCATCCCCCGCTTTACAGGAAAAGCATTTAACTTCGGCAGGATCGGCCCGAGAATCGGTGCCTTGAACAGTTCTTCTTTTGCCATGAAATGGACGGTTCTGGGAGCTGTCATTCCAACAACAGGCGGATCAAGTGCGTGTATGTGGTTAGAGCAAAGAAGAATCCCGCCTTCTTTCGGAAAGTTTTCAGACCCGATTATTTCAAAGCGATATAAAGGGCTCAATACAGTTTTTACAAGTCCTTTGCCAAATGCATATAAGTTCACTTTACCCCCAACCTCTCTTCAGCCAATTTCTGAATTTCCTGTGCCGCCTGAGCAATAGTCAGGTCTGTAGTATCCAAATAAACTGCATCATCTGCCTGGCGCAGCGGAGCAACTTCGCGTTCGCTGTCCATTTTATCCCGTTTGGCGATTTCAGCCTGAAGTTCCTCCAACGGCGTCAGGATGTCTCTTTTTTTATTTTCCTCGAACCTTCTTCTCGCTCGTTCTTCGACCGATGCCGACATAAATACTTTCAATGCAGCATCCGGAAGGACATGGGTTCCAATATCTCGGCCATCCATAACTACCCCTCGCCCTTCAGCCAGTTGCTGCTGCAGCTCAACCATCCGAAGCCGCACCAGTTCGTGAGCCGCCATTTCAGATACGGCTTTTGTCACATGCTGGGAACGGATTGCGTCTGTCACATTTTTTTCATCTAGGAAGACCAACTGACCGTCTCCGGACGGCTGGAGGTCAATTTCTGTTTCCGATAATAATTGGCCCGCTTCTTCATTGCTGGCCATATTGATCTCTTTTGTTAAAGCTTTTAATGTAATAGCACGGTACATAGCACCGGTATCGATGTAAACATAGCCCAGTTTTTCTGCCACGATTTTCGCTATTGTACTTTTGCCCGCAGCTGCCGGCCCATCGATCGCTATTTGTATCGGTTTCGTCAAAATAGTCACCTCATCTTATGTATTCATCATATTTTAACATAAGAAAAGCGCAAGCGCCTTTGTGGATTCGACGGGCGAAAGATGCTCTGTTGAAGCGGCTTTTTCTGCCGCACAACCAGAGTAGCTTACGACCCTAGAATCGGTGCGCTGAAGACCGGACATTGTATAAAAATCTAAAAGCTATACTTTTTTATACAAAAAAAAGCCTTCATGTATAAGACTTTTTCTTTGGATATTCATTTCATTCACCTGATTGAGCTGAAGAATTGTAGTCATGGTAATGCGACAGGGAAAGTTGATGGGCCTGCTTGACTTTCCGGAGGCCGAACCACCAAAGGAACAGCATGAATGGAATGGCTCCATACATGATGTTGTCGTATACGTACAGACTGGAGTTATAAGCAAGGTGGAGAACCACTGAA
Organism: Planococcus sp. ISL-110; assembly: GCF_018613575.1. Taxonomy (GTDB): domain Bacteria; phylum Bacillota; class Bacilli; order Bacillales_A; family Planococcaceae; genus Planococcus. The sequence goes on along the minus strand of NZ_JAGGPX010000005.1, from coordinate 32,051 downwards.
CTGACAAATGCCCAGCCGATCCACCGCCAGCGTTTGCTGCTCCTGCTGAATTTCGCCTTGCCAAAATAATAGCCCATGACGACGCCGAATAAGGCATGGCTTGATACTGGCAGGAAAGCACGGATGAATGCCGTCTGCAGGCCGAACTCCAACAAATACAAAATATTCTCGACAGTCGCAAACCCTAAAGAAACGCTGGCACCATAAAGGATGCCATCGTACGGATCTTCAAAGTCGACATGGCGGTATACCGCAATCAATAGCACCAGCCATTTGAAAAACTCTTCTATGACACTGGAAAAAAGGATATTCTGTGCAAAACTATTGGTAAAAACGCCTTCCGCATCAAATACATATTGGACAAAAAGAATCGGGAATGTCAAAGCGACTCCATACAAAAAAGTTTGGAACAGCAGCCTGGATGGTTCACTGGCAAATTGGTCGCGCAAATACAAATAACTGAAAAGCGCTAGACTCGGGGCAATTGCTACAGTTAATAGAATGATCATATGCCTACCCCTTTGTTTGGATTACAGTTATTATATCATGTTTACCTGCATGACTTTTCGGCTTTCCAGAACAGTTTCCTGAAATTTCCTATCTGTCAAAAGCATCTGCCTGTATGGCTTCATTGGCACATAACAAAACCGAAAGTTTAATGCGCGCTTTTTTGCTGTCGTAGTCACTGCCGAGAACAACGCCGCGGGTCAACAGGTCATGTGCACTGCCTGGATAGCTGTAGGCTGGATAAGTATTGCCTTCTTCAGCGCTTGTCGTCAGGACGACCGGAATTCCCTGCCTTACTGCGTGATCAATCGCTTCCATCATATGTGGAGATACTTGCCCTCTGCCTGCCGCTTCCAGAACAATCCCTTTAGAAGGGCCAGAAACCAGCATATCGACCAAATAACCATCCTGCCCTGAATGGCATTTGATGATATCCACTCGCGGCAATGGCCCATTGACTGCAAGCACTTCATGCATTACAGGCTTTTGGTAGACCCGCACTGTGTCGTTGTCAATAATTCCAAGATAGCCATGCCCAAACGAATCAAAGCCCTGCAAGTTGCTGGAATGCACTTTTTTGACGTATTTGGCACTGTAAATCCGTTCGTTAAAGACGACAACCGCTCCTATCCCTCTCAAGCTATGATCTACAGCTACATAGATGGAATTGCGCAGATTGGAGTAGACGTCGGTTCCAACTTCCTCAGGAGAACGCTGTGAGCCTGTGATGACCACTGTCCGGTCATCACCAATTGTCAGACCCAAAAAATAGGCAGTTTCCTCCAGTGTGTCTGTACCATGTGTAACAACAATGCCTTCCACTTCCGGGTCCTTCAATTCCTGGAGAATCGCTTCTCTGACTGTCAGCATCTGTTCGAAGCCGATATGCATGCTCGGCAATTGGAAAACGTCGATCACTTTCACTTCGATTTCTTCCGGAAGCTGGCAGAGCTCAGCCAGCTCTTTTCCAGAAATCGCGCCCGACTGCAATAGCCCGTTTGAAATTTCTCTGCTGGCGATGGTACCGCCTGTGGTGATCAATGATACTTTCTTTTTCATATTCAAAATCCCTTTCCTATTCAAGGTTTTTCACATTCATTTCAAAGCCACAAAAAAGAAAGCACAATCAAACTGTGCTTTCTTTTTTTGCAATAGCTTCCGCAATTTGCTGTCCATGAAAGCGCCCATTTTCAATAAAGATTTCATTGGCATTATTTCCTGCCGCAATAACACCGGCAATATAAAGATTGTCCACATCGGTCTCCATCGTTTGTTCATCGAAGGATGGCCGTCCGGAAACCGAATCGATGGAAATGCCCATTGATTGTAAAAACTGATGGTCGGGATGATAACCGATCATCGCAAAGACAAACTGATTGGGGATTGTTGCCGTTTGATCGTTGACTGTCAGCTCTACTGTGCCTTCTGCAATCTTGTCGACCATCGAATCGAACAGCATCGTGATTTCCCCTTTTCTCACCAAGCCGTCAAACTCCGGGAGGATCCAGGGCTTGATGCTCTTGGAGTAACTCGTGCCATGATAGGACACCGTTACGCGGCTGCCTGCCTTATGCAATTCAAGAGCAGCATCGACAGCAGAGTTCTTTCCACCGATGATCAAGACATCCTGATCGAAATAAGGATGGCCCTCCTTGAAATAATGCATCACTTTCGGCAAACCTGCGCCCTCTACTTCAAGTTTGTTGGGCTGGTCGTAGTAACCAGTCGCAGCAATTACGTACTTGGCCTGGTATTCGGCTTTTGATGTGGTCACGGTAAACAGGCCGTCCTTTTCCACACGCTCTACCGTTTCAAAAGGGCGTACGTCGACACCGCTCCGTTTGACGACTTCGCGGTAATAGACCAAAGCCTGATTGCGCTTAGGTTTACGTCCTTCTATGATGAAGGGCACATCGCCAATCGACAGTTTTTCACTGGTGCTGAAAAAGGTTTGATGCGTCGGGTAATTAAAAATCGCATTGACGACATTTCCTTTTTCGACCACTACCGGACGGAGGCCAAGTTTTTTTAACTCGATGGCAGCCGACAAGCCGCAGGGACCGCCTCCAATAATTAATGCATCTACATATTCCATTCTCAAACATCTCCTGTACTTGATCCTTCTCTAAGCATAATGGATTTATCCAACTCATGACAAATATTAGTTGTCCGTTTTGGTTTTGGGGCAGATTGTCAGCACATGGTATTCTGCCTGAGCGCCGAGCCTCAAATGCAAAGTCGTCGTGCCGAAGCCGTTGCTGATGAGTTCAATCCTTCCTTCTTTCACTTTCATGGACCCTTTACTGAATAAACCAAAAGGTCCGATGCGAATTTGCCCACCGTGAGTATGGCCGGCAAGCAGCAAGTCGGCAAAGTAATGCTCTTTTACTTTCCAGAAATCAAAAGGAGTATGTGACACAAACAAAACTGTATCATGGTCGTTGACTTCTTTAAAAGCATTTTCGAAACCGTCGGGCTTATAGGCGAAATGGTCAAGCCCGACCAACTTCAATTGCTCATTGCCGAATAGCGGCGCTGATTGGTCATCCAACACAATCACACCGTATTGACTGAAAATTTTCCTGAGTGAAGCTTCATCCACTTCCCGGTCATTATTGCCCCACACAAAATAGACGGGGGCCTGAGCCGTCAGTCTTTTGACATTTTCTGCGACCCGTTCGAGCGGCACACCCTTCTCCACTAGATCGCCCCCGATTACGATGATATCGACGGGAAAATCGATCAAGTCGGCTCGAATGGCTCTACGGTGTACATCAGCAATAAACAGTAGTTTAAACGGTTGAAACGGCTTGTCTGCAGGGAGTTCAATCGTTTCCTGAATGAGTTTTTCCGAAAAGGCGTTTCGGGTCATAAAAAGAAGCAGCGCCACTGCTGCCAGGATGATACGAATTAAATATTTCATGTAGAGCTTCCTTCCAAAAGAAGAAAAAAACATAAGCGAGGCTTATGCTTTTCCGTCTTATTCTGCTATTAATCTTCTGCGATGTCCAATACACGGAAGCCGGATTTCTCAAGCTCTTTCACGAACCGGTTGACATTATCCTTCTTTTTGATCTTCAGGACAATCCGGCGAACCATTTTATTGGTTTCATCAAAAGTGACAAGAGAGACTACGGATTCCTTGTATTTTTCGATGATTTCTCCCAGCCGGCCAATACGCCCTTCGGATTCCACCGAAGTGAACGTGATACGGTATCCCGGTTTGTTCATTCCAAAAGCACTTTGCAATTGGTTGACGATATCAAAGCGGGTGACGATCCCCAGAAATTGGTGGTCTTCGACGACTGCAATAATCGGGAAATCATTCAGTTCAACCAGCGCTTTTTCGTAAACATCGTCAATGTTCAAATAAACTTTCTCATTTACCATCACGTCGCTGATCTTAGTCGAACTGATAAATTCTTCATTCGATTTTCCAGAATAGAAAAACGCGCGGTATGCATGGTACCAAGTGAAGATTCCTTTGTACTCCGTTCCATTAACTACCGGTAAAGCATCGATTGAGTGTTTTTCCAACAGATCAAAACCTACTTGTACAGAATCCTCCATTTTAACCGTGAAACATTTTTCTCTTTTGACCATCGCACTTTTAACAAACATCCGTTCGTCCCTACTTTCTGATCTTTCATGTATATTCCCTGTTTCTTTACCCGCTAATCAGCATAACAATCTATGGCAAAATCAAAGTTTGTCCAGGACTGATGCTATTTGAAGTCAAGCCATTAGCCTGTTTGATTTTTTCCACCGCCGCTGCTGCTCCGGCTGCTCCGTAATTATTGACGGCGATGCGATAGAGCGTTTCACTGGATTTCACGACATAGGTTTTGCCGGAAGTGCTTGGTGTTTCCTCTTTTTTCTTGGCTTCCGCTTTCGCTTTGGCTTCTGCTGTTTTTTTGGCCTGGGCATCCGCTGAAGCCTTAGCTTCTGCATCAGCTTTCGCTTTGGCCTCTGCTTCAGCTGAAGCCTTAGCTTCTGCATCAGCTTTCGCTTTGGCCTCTGCTTCAGCTGCAGCTTTGGCTTCTGCATCGGCTTTTGTTTTGGCCTCTGCTTCCGCTTTAGCTTCGGCTTCAGCCTTAGCAGCATCGGCGTCCGCTTTTTCAGCTGCTTTTGCATCAGCCGCTTCTTTTTCTGCAGCTGCTTTGTCTTTTTCTGCTAGTGCTTGTTGTTCTTGCTGTTCTTTTTCTTCATCGGCCGCAGCAACTGAAGTCGTGGATGGTTGGGAATTCATCTCGAAACTCACTTCGTTTTCCGCGGGTTTGGCTGTCAAAGAATCATCGGGTTCAAATAAAAAAGCTACATAAATCAGTAAAGAAACCGGTATTAATATGAATATAAAAAATAACGCAGGCATCAGGAGGCTTTTGCTTTTTTTAGACTTAGGCTTTTGTGCCTGTCTCTGAGCTGCTCTGGACAACGCCGAACTTTTATCCACCGATATTTCTTGTCGATTCTTCTCGATCGACTCATGATAACTATGATTACCCATACATGACTACCCCTATCTGTACTAATATATCTATTATGACGAAAAAAGGCTCATTTGTAAATGACAGTTAATGAGATTCTTATATAGGTAATATTGCACCTAAGCGGTCCTGCCATTCAAGGGAAAACTGCTTTTCTTTGGAATATGAAAAAGCTTCAAAGACATCATAATTGATCCTATCGTTAGCACAGCAATTGTCTGGCTTGTCATTGAGCTGCTGATCGAAGCACTGGATAATATAGCTGCGCAAACAGCCTTCGAGCCCGATCAATTCACGGATTTTTGATACTTGCAGTCTTTTGCCGCTCCTCAAAAGCTCTATCTGGCTGATGACGCCTTCAATAGGCAATTGGGTCATCCAGTAGGAAATTACCCTGAACGCGGTCTCCCGGACGATTCCCTGGTCAATGAGATGCGTTGCACCAACACCATGGCGGTTCACAGCTTTGATTTCGTGCTCGTTCGGCAAATCGTCCATCACCAAGCTTTCAAGCAGCACTTCATCCCCTTGTGCATACAGCAGCGTAGCTAAAGACGGCTGGCCATCCCGGCCGGCTCTCCCCACTTCCTGGACATAGCCTTCAATGGAAGTCGGAAGCTGGAAGTGGATGACGTGGCGGATATTTGGAATATGGACACCCATGCCAAAAGCGTTTGTTGAACAGATCCATTGTAGCTCACCGTTTTGAAATTGCTGCTGGACAAAAATACGGTCCTGATGTTCCATTCCACCATGATAAAATGCTGCCGAAATCCCTTGCTCCGTTAATAGCACAGAGAGTTCCTGGGACTTTTTTCTGGTACCTGCATAAATAATTCCAGGACCATTGAATTTTCGAACAAATTCTTTTATAAACTCAACTTTATCCCGGCCGTCCTCAAACTTCTTTATATCATAGACAATGTTTTTGCGATCCATCGGATGCGTGTAAACATAAGGTTCTTTCAGCCCTAGGTATTTTTTTATTTCTTCCGTGACCTTATCGGTTGCCGTGGCAGTCAACGCCAACACCTGCGGGAAGTTCAAGGCAGGCAGGATTTCAGAAATCCGCAGATAATCCGGCCTGAAATCAAATCCCCATTGAGAAATGCAGTGGGCTTCATCAGCCACCAGCAAAGATATCCGTATCTGCCCCAACTTTCGTTTGACGAAGGGCTGGACAAGCATTTCCGGCGAAATAAAAATAAACTTATAGGAACTGAGCGTGTTCCAAATTTTTTCTTTGTCTTCCGGCTTTAAAAATGAGTTAATGGCGACTACCGATTTCTCACCCATCTTTTTCAATTGGGCCACTTGGTCCTGCATCAACGACAGCAGCGGGGAAACTATCAAGACACTATCCGGCAGAACTTTCGCTGGCAGCTGATAGCAGATTGATTTCCCCATTCCTGTCGGCAGCAGCGCAATGACATCTTCACCGGCCAATACCCGCTCGATGATCTCCCGCTGCCCTGGGCGGAACGAAGAAAATCCATACGTGGACTGTAGCAATTTTTCTAGATTCATCCTTGTTTCCCCCTGATTGCAAGAGCCAGACGAATTTGAAAATAACTGGCTTCTGGCAGATGCTCTTTGATTTCTCGCAACCTCTTTGTTTCCTGCCGCCGGCCTTCAGCAATGATTGCCTTGTACAAGGTTGGATTTATAAACGGCATATAGTTGAAATGCGGATCGTTCATTGCCAGTTCCACAAAATGATCCTCGATGGTGCTGGTCTTTAACTGGCGCAGCGAAGCAATCTGTTCCAGTGAAAATCCCTGGCCGAAAAGTTTTTCTGTGCGCTGTGCAGTTTCTGTCAAGGAGGACTGCTGAATGATGCCATCCATCAGGCCGATCAAGAGCGGCGGTTTGGACCGCTCGATGGCTGCCATCCAGCCATGCAAAGCTTCTACAGCCATCAATTGAACATCCAGTAGGGATAAGTTTTTTGAATCTGCAATCTGCCGCCATGTTAATCCGCTCAACCCAGATCCCGTCAACCGTTCCATGACAATCATTTTGTGTGTTTCAGAAATCTCCGTTTCGGTTAATGTAATTAAAAGTTCTTCTTTAAACGCTCGCGCTACCGCCAAATCACGAAACCCTATCCGTTTCAGGTATTTTTTCACCCAACTCTGTACGTCTTCGTTGCTGACAATGGGATCAAAGATTTTTATTTGCTGGCTGGTATGGGAAAAAGTTTGAACAATTAGTGACAAGCGGTTGAAAAAAAGATTCTCTTTGCCCCGGTATTTCCAGCCGTTCAGCGGTGAAGCGGCAATGTCTGACTCCAAGGCTTTTTGAGACAGGTCGACCACCTGTTCATTGACCAGTAGATAGCCTTCTGAAAATAAGCGTTGAACCGCTTGGTCGTAGGCTTTCTTATCCAATTTTGGCAGCACGCCAAAATAAGGATACAGGCCAAAATAGCCGATATCCTGTATAGTTTGTCCAGACTTCTTTCCTTTGATCAAATGATAAGGAGAAGAGATAGTCCGCTGTCGATTAACGGCTTTCATGATAACCAGAATGAGTTCGGAAAATAACAAGCTTGCGCCCCCTAGCGGTTTTGGGTTGAAAAACTGCTCAAACACCTTTAGAATAAATACGATAGCATAACTGAACTTGTTCGGAGATAAAGGAGAGGAAAACAATATGGCTAAGTATACCATTGTCGACAAGGATACTTGTATCGCTTGTGGTGCTTGTGGTGCAGCTGCACCTGATATTTACGATTACGATGACGAAGGAATCGCTTTTGTTATTTTAGATAATAACATGGGGACAGAACAAGTTCCAGACGAACTCGAGGAAGACATGGAAGATGCATTTGAAGGCTGTCCAACAGATTCCATCAAAGTTGCAGATTCATCTTTTGAAGGCGACCCTTTAAAATACGAAGACTGATCCAAATAGAAAAGGCGTTCAGCAGTGTTAAACTGCCGAACGCCTCTTTTTTTATTTTGATGTAAAGTGTTATGTTTTTCTTGTTGTCCAGACTCCAGCGCCCAGCTCTTTGGGTCATAAGCCAACCCAGCGCCGTGGCAAAGAGCGCCACTCTACTGGTCTGACTTATGCCCGGCAGAGCTACACGGGCGCTTACGCTTTTCTATCTATGATAAATAATAGGAACGCTGCTTTTCAATCCACGTGTGCATGCTGCTGAACATCAGCAAGACGACCGCAGTCAAGAGCAGTCCTTTGATTAAGTTAAACGGTAAGATTCCCAGAACGATGGTGCCGAACAACACACTGCCTGTTTCAGCTGGCATGTTGAGGAAATAACTGTACATCGGCAGGAAAACAAAGTAATTTAAAATACTCATGCCGATTGCCATGGAAAATGTACCAGCAGCCAAGCCGAAGGCCATTCCCTTTTTAGTTGCTATTTTGTGGTAGATGAAATATACCGGCAAGATGAATAGCAGGCTCGTCACAAAATTCGCCATATGGCCAACCGGAACCCCTGTAGGACTTCCTGCAAAAAGCCAATCCAATACGTTCTTGAAAAATGCCACTAAAATCCCTGCTACCGGACCCATTGTAACGGCTGCGATCAGCGCAGGCACATCACTGAAATCCACTTTCAAAAAAGCAGGTAAAGCGGGTAGTGGAAAGTTGAAAAGCATTAAAATAAACGAAATGCTGCTCAACATTCCAATAACGATCATTTTTTGCAACTTCTTGTTCTTCATATTCCTCTCTCCTTGTCGTGATTCACCAGAAGAAAGGCTTAGACCCTGCATTTCCATGTAAAAACCCTTAAGCAAAAAACACTTAAGGGAGAAAAGGCACACTTAATAAGCGTTCCGTCTACATGTAAACGACAAACGTCCGCACCTTCATCTTCTCCCATCCAGACTATACTGTCGGCTTTGGAGTCTCACCAAATCCTGCGTTTTACGGCTCGCGGGCTTATGAACAGAGTTCAATTACCGCCGGTAGGGACTTGCACCCTGCCCCGAAGATGAATCGATATTTTGTTATGCTCTAATCTTATTATATAAAAAAAGCGTTGTAAACACATTTGTTCACAACGCTTTCTTTCTTACTGTATTGGCCATTCCAGCAGATTAGGTGCCACTGGAATTGGCAGTGGCTGGCTGAAGTCGAATCCATTCCAGGTTTTCGGCTGCACCCCTTCCACTTCTATGCTTTTCCCGAATGCATCAGCGGTTAACGCAAAGCTTTCAAGCATTCGAACAGCTTCCAGAGGATCCAGTGAATTCAAGTCCAAAGAATCCTGAAATTCAACCTGGACAAGGTCCTCCGCCTCTGACACTTGGATCTCTACATTTTGCGGTACGGTCGCCCCGTAAAAATCGTTCGGGCTTTCTGTAAGTGCTCCAATTGCCTCGCTCACTTCAGCGAATGGCATATCGTATCCGGGTACAAGGTAAACCTTACCATTTGAAGATTCAAAGGAATAGTAGGCGATGTTTTCCTGCATTGGAACAATAGGTTCTACAGGACCGATTTCAGAAAACTCCGCAGCTGAACCACCTTCATTGACCACTTCAATTTTTGGCGCATCAGAAAATGTCTCTGACAGAGTATTGAAATAAACTCCGACACTGGCAGAAGCCAGGTCGTATTGGTGATCCTGTGGCAACAGGTGGCGAATCCCTCCCGCCGTTTTCTCCAAAGTTCCAATATACGGATGGTACTCATCAAAACCGAGTTGCGTTTCGTCAATCTTGTCAGCATACTCCTGATAGAGATCGAGTGATGATGGAGTTTCATCTCCAAATGCAACTGCCACCTGCTGATAGGGGATCAGGAAAGAGACGGGGACCACAAAGGCATTTTCGGTCAATCCGATGGTCATCAATGTCTGATCACCGATAGTCTCTTCATAAACCGCTGTCCGAACTGGCCCTTCAACCTGTGCTGTCGAGAACTGGCCCGTCTCTTCAGATGCGGATTCTTCAGCCTCAGGCAAGCCTGCCGCTTCTTCCTGCGCCTGATCATCAGTTGTTGTCGCTGATTCTCCACTTGAACCTTGCTTGTTTTGAGCGGTATCAATGCCATTTTGGCTGATGATCGAGGCAACCAATATACCGACTGTAATAAATGCCAACGCGGCCACCAGCAATGGCAGCCACTTTTTCGGCCGTTTTTGAACCTGCTGTTTTTGGGCCAGCCGACTGTAGACTTCTTCTTTTGTCCGGTTATCTTTGATTGCGGGGAAACCTTTTAACAAATCTTCGATGGATTCATCGGTCCATTTGTCATTTGGCATTTTCATCTCCCCCTTCCTTCGCTATTAATTTTTCGCGCAAAGCTTTGATTGCTCGGTGTTGAGTCGTTTTCACTTTTCCTTCTGTCCAGCCCAGAACATCTGCGGTTTCCGCTATCGACAAGTCTTGAAAAAACCGCATGATGATAACCATTTTTTGGTCTCCTGTGCAGGTATCTAAAGTCTTGTACAAAAGAACTTTATCTTCATTCAATAATGAAACTTCTTCAGGAATCCGCTCAGACGAAACCAATTGCTGTGTTTCCCAATCAAAATATTCCATCGAATGCTTTTTGCGTACTGCTGTTTTTCGAAAATGATCGATTGCCACGTTTTTGGCAATCGAAAAAAGCCATGTCTTTTCAGAGCTTTTCCCTTCAAAACGGTCATAAGCCCGAAAAGCACGAATATACACTTCATGCATCAAATCTTCCGACAAATGCCTGTTTTTAACCAGATAAATTAAAAACTGAAAAACATCCTGATGATATTCTTCGTACAGCCGATGGAAAACGGAGTCATTCAATATACTCCCCCCGTTCTTAGGATTAGTCGTCTTTGTCTTTGGAAAGTTACATCTTCTTTAAGGGCAGCAAAAAGACGAACGAAGTCCCTTGCCCCACAGTACTTTCCGCATAAATTTCACCTTCATGCGCTTTGATGATATTGCTGGCGATCGCCAGGCCAAGGCCTGTCCCACCTTTGCCGAGCGTTCTGGCCTTATCTGCTTTATAGAACCGCTCAAAGACAAATTCCAGGTCTTTTTCTGAGATTCCCACTCCGTTATCGTTGATTGAAATTTTTGCGTACTCCTGTTGTTGTTCGACACGGACCACCACTTGCCCTTCTCCAGGCGTATGCCGAATTGCGTTATCTATCAGATTAGTCATGACCTGTTCTATCCGATCTTGGTCAATTTCACTGGCCGCCCAATCATCAATTGTCGTTTCGAACGACAATTGAACGCCACTTTCTTTGGCAATTTGCGAAAACTTGAGGGTCATGCGCTCAATGGCACTGTTCAACTGGACAATTTCCTTGTAGATTCGCATATGGCCAGATTCCATCCGTGCCAGATTCAATAAATCCGTGACCAGCCGGCCCATCCGCTGTGATTCCTCATAGATAATTTTCGTCATTTCACGGCGCTCTTCTTCCGTTGCACCAACATCATCCAAGATTGCTTCGCTGTAGCCTTGAAGCATCGCAATCGGGGTCCGCAATTCGTGCGAAACATTGGCGATAAAGTCTTCCCTCAATTTTTCCAGACGATGCTGCTCGGTCATATTGTGCAAGACAGCGACCGCTCCCCGAATGGATTCCCCACTGTATAAAGGGCTGAAATTAATGGCATAATAAGCACCTTCAATTTCCAGTTCCTCTTCGATTTCTTCTTCAAAACTCAGTACATGGTCAAGCATATGAAGCATTTCTGCAGGCAGCGGCTGGGCTTCAGTAGAACCATTCTTAAAGACCCATTGCTGCAGTAATTTCTCTGCTGGAGGATTGCTCAATAAAATAGTTTTATCCTGATTAAAGGTGATGACGGTATCCGCCATTGACGTCAGTATGCTTGATAATTGTTCTTTTTCCTGATTGATCACTTCAACGTGATGCTTTAATTGACGGCCCATTTGATTAAAGGCAGTAGCCAATTGCCCAATTTCGTCATTGGAAGTTGCTCTGACTTTTGTATCAAAATTGCCTTTGGCCAGTTCAAATGCGCCTTCCCGCATTTTTCGGAGCGGCGACGTTATTCGTGATGATAAAAAGAATGCAAAAAATGTAGTCAATAAAAGGGCGATAAATGCCGATAGGAATACGATATTGGTTGTCCGCTCCGCGGTACGGTCCATCACTTCTAATGATTGGTAGATAAATACAACGCCATGCTGCTCTTCCCTTGTCTGCAGCGGACTTGCCAGGACAATGTAAGATTCCAGCCGATTCGGTTCTGTCAAGGAGGGCAGGAGCATTTCCTTCATCACTGTCTCATCCGATTCGAATACTTGTTGAAAGGACGGCTCATTTAATATTTTTTCGCGCGTTTCAGAGCCATTTAAGCCATCATGGATATAATACCTGCCGTCATAAGGTTCTTCGGCAATTACCGCATTGGTTTCCGTTCCAATGACGTCTTCGATGATCTCCAGCGAGCTTGCCACTTCAGCATGGTCGTTGAAGATATTTGCGATCATATTCGCTTCGCTGTTCAATGCTTCTTCCACGGTTTCGCTATGATAGTTTCCAAGAAACTCCAAAAGCAGAACTGTCACAATAAAAAGGACAAAAGAAACGAGAAGCAGGATCGTAATCCAAAGCTTCCCGACGACACTATTCCATATTCTATTCATTGCCGACCTCAAATTTATAACCTACGCCCCATACAGTGACAATCATCTTCGCTGCAGATTCCGAGACGCGGTTTAATTTTTCACGCAAACGCTTGACGTGCGTATCGACTGTCCGTAAATCACCGAAAAAGTCATAATGCCAAACTTCTTTCAGCAAATGCTCACGGTCGAAAACTTTATCTGGCGCTTTTGCTAAAAAGTACAGTAATTCATATTCTTTTGGCGTTAAATTCACTTCCACGCCATCAGCAGTTACACGATGAGCATCATGGTCTATAGTCAGATGTGGAAAAACAACCAGGTCTTTCGAGACGGTTGAATTGGAGACTGGAGAATAAGCCGAAGAACGCCGCAAAATTGCTTTGACACGCAACACTACTTCTCTTGGACTAAACGGCTTGACGATATAATCATCCGCTCCGGATTCAAAGCCTTCGACTCGATTGGCTTCTTCCCCCTTGGCGGTAAGCATGATGATTGGCGTCATTTTGGTTTCACGCAATTCGGTAGCCACTTCTACACCATCTTTTTCAGGCATCATCAGATCCAGCAGGATGCAGTGATAATCTTTTTCCATTGCCATTTCCAATGCCTGGACACCATTTTCAGCTTCTTCTACTAAGTAGCCTTCGCGCTCCAGATACATTTTCAGCAATCGCCGAATCCGTTCCTCGTCATCCACTACCAATACCGTAATCTCTTCAGACATATTAACCCCTCCAACTTTCTTCTGTTATGTTTCATTGTACCGATAACCCTGACAAAAATAAAGAAAAGCGCAAGCGTCCAAAAGTAGAAGCCGCCCTAAAAACGCGAGTTTCTGACGAAGCGGTATGGTTTTAGCCGCTTAGAAAAAAAGTGAAAATAACTGGTTAGCTCTGCCTCATTTCCCGAAGAGCTAAGCACTTGCAGCTGGAAAGCCAAAGTGGATTAAGATCCCGAAATTTGGGCGCTGGAGCCTAAAAAACAATAAAAAGCCTTTTCCGTTACCGGAAAAGGCCCGTCTTTCTACGCGTAAGAATGCAATCCGGCGATTATTAAGTTAACAACAACCAAATTGAACATGATGATCACAAAGCCGATAACTGCCAGCCATGCGGATTTTTCACCTTGCCATCCTTTACCCAGACGCAAATGCAGGTAAGCGGCATAAAATAACCAGGTGATCAATGCCCATACTTCTTTCGGGTCCCAGCCCCAGAAACGGGACCAGGCAATTTGTGCCCAAATCATGGCGAAAATCAACGCACCCAATGTAAAAATCGGGAAGCCGATAATAATGGCACGATAACCGATTTCATCCATCAACTGCAAATTGACATTTTTGACAAATGGTTTCAAGAGTGCCGCAATGCGTTTTCTGAAGATCAGGCGAATCAACCAGTAAATGATTGTTCCGACAATAACGGACCAGACGACGGTAGTCAACTTCCCGGCATGGACAAGCGCCGGTGTTTCGATAAGAGGCGCCATGGCTTCGTCTGTTAAAGCTACATACTCATTCATGCCGAAAATAGGAGGCATGGCGTAAGTGATAGCGGCTTCTTTGTCTTCTTTATCCACATACGTGAATTCCGCTTCATAGCCAGTCAATGAGAAGAACGAGCTAGCTACGACAAAGCCGACAACTAGTACTAAGGAGTACATGATGGCTTCCAGCCAAAAACGCTGCTTGGATTTTTTTGTAGGGTCCACTACTTTCAATAGGTAAATCAAGCCTGCAGCAGCACTGATAGCTAGAATTCCTTCTGCAATGACTACTGTGCTGACGTGAATTGCCAACCAGTTTGTCTGAAGCGCTGGAATAAGCGGACTGACTTCACTCGGGAACATACTCGCAAATGCGATGATCAATAAAGCAACAGGCAATACGATCATGCCCAGAACCGGCGTTTTGTAAAGGAAATACAAAATAATGAATCCGCCGACTAATGTCATGCCGAAGGCTGTCGTAAATTCGAACATATTGCTGAGTGGAGCATGGCCAGTTGCGCCCCATCTGGTAAAGAAATAACCAAGATTGGCGATAAACCCGATAAGGGTGATAGTGATTGCAACTCTGCCCCACCGTTTTTCTGAGTTAAATGTGCCTTCTTTATTGCCTTTGACTGCTCCACCGAATACAAATGTTGCAATCAGGTAGGCGACAAACGCCACATATAGAAGATTTGAACTTAAATCGGCTAAATTCATGACAATGCTTCACCTTCCTTTTCCGCTTTCTCTGCTTTGTCGATTTCATCTTGTTGATCTGTGTAAGCGGGCAATGACGCATATTCAACAACTTGATCAAGATCTTTCTTCAAACCGAACCAGTTTTTATTGGTATGCCCGGCTAATAATATTGTGCCGTCCGCCTTCTGCTGAATCCAGAAACGGCGATGGTTAAAGTACATCCCTTGCGCTACACCAATCATAAAGATTAAACCGCCAAGGCCAAGAATCGGCAAGGTGCTGTCTTTCCGTACGGTAAGGCCTGAAACATCCCGTGTATCTGCACTTAGGAAAGTTAGTTTAAAGTCATTATCCCCTAAAGGCTCTACTGTGTTTTGAATCGTGATAAAGCTTGTTTCTCCTTCTGGTGTTTCAGGAGTAATCAGTTTTACCAGGAAACCGGGATTGTTTGGCAATGGGGTTGCCGTTTGCGGTTCCCCATCTTCAAATCCTGAAAAATCCGGATAATAACCGAGCAATTCAACAGTTGCACCATTTTCAAGTTCATAAGTATCTACCGGATCAATTAAATCGATGGTCAACTCACCGAGCGATTCTTCCGTTTCTTTGTTGGTCAATGCGAACGTCATCGCTTTTAGCTCATCCAAACGGTAATCCATCTGATAAATGGCATAACCGTCGAATTTTAGCGGCTGGTTGACACGAATTGGATATTCCTTGACCATTTCCTGGCCATCAGCTGCACCCGGCAAGGCATCTTCCGCTTTTTGATACAGGACAACATCTGTCTGATAATTTTTCGCTACTGTACCGACACGGTCCAAGGCTTCACCGAATACTTCTTCTCCGCCTTCACCCGTATAGTTTTCGAGCTCAAATCCTTTGCTCTCCAGATAATAGCCCGGCACTTCAGGAATCGCTCTCGTTTCACCTTCACGCAGCCATAGGCTTTCATCTACATAGAATCCTGGCATCATGCGCAGCATGACACCAAAAAGGAAGATGATCAAACCGATATGGTTGACGTACGGACCCCATCTGGAAAAGCGGCCTTTTTCAGCCAATAGCCCATTTTTATCCGTCCGGATATTGTATTTCAATTCTTTTAATTTCACTTCTGCTTTTTCCAGCGTATCTTCAGCCCCAGCACCGCTGCCGTAGATGCGCTGCTTGTCCATAAAGCTCGGATGGCGCAAGACCCGCTGGTTTTTCAACGATTTATAAAGAGGGACAAAGCGATCTAAGCTCGCAATTATCAATGAAATAGCCAGCATTCCTACTAAAGCGATAAACCAAAAGGAACTGTACAAATCATGAAAACCTAGATAATGATAGACGCGCCCAATGCTGCCATAAGTATCGGCATAATAATCCTTGATTGTCGCTTCTGTAGTCGCTGGAACAAACGCTTGCTGCGGCAGGATTGTCCCGATAGCTGCGGCAACCAGCAGGACGATAATAATACTGACACCCACTTTGACACTTGAAAAAAAGTTCCAGATTTTATCGATGATGGATTTATTATAGGTTTGCGAACGTCTAGCTGTTCCTTCGTAGCGCATATCCACCAATTTGCTGTTTTGTTCTTTTTCAGTCAAAGACCGTCCGCACGATTCACATAGATTCGTACCAGGCGGATTCATATGACCACATTGACATTGTAAATTTTCCATCCAAAAAATCTCCTTATTCAGGTTTGATTTCTTCCATAAACCCTTCAATATCCTGTTCCGTCATTTCACCTGTAATGATGCGTTGAATGTTTCCTTCCGGATTCACAAGTACTGTGGTCGGCAATGGCCTGATGCTGTAGGCAGTCATCACACTTTTGGTTTTATCGATCACTATTGGAAAAGACAAGCCATATTGATCAGCGAAAGATTGGACTTCAAAATCTGATTGAGCGATGTTTATTGCGAGCACTTGAACACCTTCGTTTGAAAAGGTTTCGTACTGCCGGTCCATGGCTGGCATTTCTTTCACGCATGGTTTACACCATGTACCCCAGAAATTCAAAAAGACTCCTTGGCCTTCATAATCCGATAATTTATGATTATTGCCTTCAAGATCCACCAATGTGAAATCAGGCGCTTTGTCACCTACTTCAAGGAGGCTGACTTCCTCGGCGGTAGCACTGTTGTAGATGGTGTAACCGACGGCGGCTACCAAAATCGCCAAAATAACGGTTCTAATTACTGCTCTTTTTTTCTTTTTGTCGTTCTTTTGTGGAACTGCTCGTTCATCCATCCTTGTTCCTCCTTCGAGGGATATTATGCAAACTTAATTATAACAAAGTTTGTTCAGTCGCAAGTCTGGAGTTTTGAAGTGTTTGTGAACGTTAGACGCGCTTGCCCGTTTCAGCGAGAACACGTAAAAGTTTGACTTCATGAGCAGAAAGCTCTCGTGATTCGCCAGCGTTCAAACCATGCAGTGTTAGAAACGCAAACTGCTCACGGCTCAGCTTCTGGACCGGGTAGCCGATTGCTTCAAACATTCTCCGGACTTGACGGTTTCTTCCTTCATGAATCGTGATCTGTACGATCGCTTTACCTGTCTTTTTATCTCCCGATAGGAGCTTTACTCTAGCTGGAGCTGTCATACCATCTTCGAGCTTGATGCCCCGTTCCAACTTTTTCAGGTCGTCCCTTTCCGGAATTCCTTTTAAGCGGGCTACGTAGGTTTTATCAATTTCAAATTTTGGATGTGTCAGCATATTGGCGAATTCGCCATCATTCGTCATAATCAGCAAACCGGACGTATCATAATCCAATCGTCCAACCGGATAAATCCGTTTTTCAATGTCTGTAAAAAAGTCTGTCACGACTTTGCGGTTTTTATCATCCGAAACAGCGGAAATGACGCCGCGCGGCTTATACAATAAGTAATAGACCTTCTGTTCTTTTTCAAGCTGAACACCTTCAACTTCAATCTTATCTGTGCTCGAAACTTTAACTCCTAATTCTTTGATCGTTTTTCCATTGACTCTCACTTTGCCGTCCAAAATCAATTGTTCCGACTTACGTCGTGATGCTACGCCTGCATGTGCAAGTACTTTCTGTAATCTTTCCATAAATAAGTTCACCTCATTAGTATTTTTTCGAAAAGCGTACGCGCCTGTTCAACCCGAAGAGCTGGACACAGCAGCAGAAGGCCAACCGAAAAGCGCAAATGCGTATTTTCGGATGTCTCCCGCCAAGCACTGCAAATGTATTACAATAACTCGATATGCCGTTCGTTCCTCTCGGAATTATGTCACATTTCCCCCAAAAGCGGAAGCGCTAAGCTCAAAAGAAAAGAAGACTGTCAATGGCACAGCCTTCCGTAAGAAACCCTCTACACTTTTACTTCTTCTTTAAAGGTTTGTTGAAAATTGGTCATAAAAAGATCTGCATCGTCATCCAAATCGCTTACAGCTTCTTCAGGCAAGGGCGGAAGTTCGCCCAGATTCTTCAACCCGAAATAATTCAGAAATTCTTTTGTTGTGCCATACAGAATGGCTCGCCCTGTCCCTTCGACCCGTCCCGCTTCCTGAACCAGCCCTTTAGCAGTCAAGGTATGCAGCGCTTTTTCGCTTTTCACTCCGCGCAGGTCTTCAACTTCCACCCGCGTAATGGGCTGCTTATAGGCGATGATCGCCAAAACTTCCAGAGAAGCTTGCGACAATGCCTGTACGGTTGGATTTTCCACCAGCTTTTGAATCGTTTCAGCCACTTCCTGCTTGGTCACCAGTTGGAAGACTCCTGCCAGTTCCTTGAGGCAGATGCCGCTGACCGAGTTGCAGTAGCGTGTTTCCAATTCTTTTAGGCCAGACTGCAGATCTTCACTGTCCGCTTCTGTTAAAAATTGAAGTTGCTTTAACGTCAGGCCATCGTCTCCAGCTACAAAAAGCAGCGCCTCTATTTTACTCGAAAGATTCGTCTTCATATTCCCACTTGTCCTTTCTGAGTTCCACCATCAAATCGGTGAAGTTCGTTTCCTGCTCTACCGCAATGACCTGCCGTTTCATCAATTCCAAAATTGACAAAAACGACACTACCAGCACGGTCTTGTCGTTTGATGGGAACAGCTTGCTGAAAGACGTACGGCCATTTGACAATTTCAGTTGATCGACGATTGAGGCCATCTGGTGTTTGATGGAAATCTCCTGTCTTGCAATGCGTGCAGATAAGGGTGCTTTTAATTGCTTTCGGCGAAGCATTTTTTGGAACGCTCCAAGCATATCGTAGGCATTTACCTCAAGGTCGACCTGATCGTACGGAATAGCTGCCTGGATTTCCGATAAATCCATAGGCGCTTTCGTGAAGATAAAGGAACGACTGTTTTCCAGCTCCTTTAAATTCTCCGAAGCATCCTTGTATTTCCGGTATTCAACAAGCCTCGACACCAACTCTTCCCGCGGGTCCTGCTCCTCAAAATCGAACTCGACTTCATCCAGTTCCCCTTCATGGACCGGCAGCAGCGTTTTGCTTTTAATGGCCAGCAATGTGGCGGCCATAACAAGGTATTCACTTGCTTCGTTCAATTCCAGAACTTGCATCGCACGTATGTGTTCCATATACTGTGAAGTGATCTGTGAAACAGGAATATCGTAAATATCAATTTCCAAACGGTGGATTAAATGCAATAATAAATCAAGAGGGCCTTCAAAGGCCTCTACTTTTACTTCGTATGACATGACTGTACCACCTGACTGTTAAAATACTCGTCCATCCCGATTAAAATGGGCAGTTACACTTTATTATAGTAGAAAGGAGATCAAAATGCATCCACTTCACCATCCGCTGTTTATTCAATACATCATTAATTTCAATGAAGAAAAAGATTATTTCGAATGCCACGAAGTTGGCGAAGAATACTGGAAAGCTATCGCACCCAAAGACAAGATGCATCCGCTTACCGGCTGGATCCAACTGGCGGTCGGCATGTATCATTGGCGAAGAAGCAATTATCCAGGAGCGTTGCGCTCGTTCATCCGTGCCAAGGTCAAATTGGCTTCGGGCGGAACTTGGGTGGAAGGATTTGACCATGAAAAACTGATCGGTATTTTAACCAATTCGATTGAAGCCGTCACAGAACGCAAGCCGTTTTTCGTTCAAGAAATCCCGATTGTTTCAGAAGAGCTGAAGCAGGCAGTTGAATCCTATTATTCCGAAAATCCTCTGGTCCAACAGGATCCTTATTTCCTTATGCATAAGCATAGGCTTCGTGACCGTTCTTCCATCATCAGTTTGCGCGAACAAAAAAAAAGGCGAAACCTTTAAATTAAAGGTCGCCTTTTTTTACTGGGCATTTTTTTAAAAAAGCTTCGGTTTCTTCCGTCGCAAGCATTTTCCGATCTTGCATGATATCCTGTATTTTCTCCACCATTTCATGGCCGATCCCTTCTCCGCGATGCGAAGGATTTACCGATAAGTGATGTACTGTATAAGACCCTTGGCTAACTTCCACACCTAATAATCCGACGAAATCATCCCCTTTTTTCCAAAGGAACAACTGCCAATCCGGGTTTTCTTCATAGATGTGCATGGTTTGCTGCAGTTTTTTCAACTCTCGCTCTTTGGGCATGAAAGACATCAGCCCCATAGCGATTTTCTCGAATGATTTCTTATATCTGAATAACATAATTAAATCCCTCATTTTCGTCTAAAAGCGGCTTTTACCATACTACTATAGTTCCACCGATAACTCAAGAGAGCATTTTTAGCCGCCTGTGACATTTTCTGCAAAAAAGATCCAATAGATAAATCCCCAGGCAATGGCCATCGCCAGGATAAAAAACAGTAAGATCAAGTTCTCTTTTTTCATTTCTGAGCAGCCTTTTGGGAATAACTTAGATCTTGTTTGATCAAATCCTCATTCGTTTCGCGTTTCACAACCAGCTGGTGCACTCCGTTTTCCACGAATACAACGGCCGGCCGCGCAAGGCGATTGTAATTGCTGGCCATTGAATAGCCATAGGCACCGGTACAGAAAACACCGAGTAGATCTCCCTCTTCCAAGGAAGGCAGCTCAGCTTGTTCGATCAGCTTATCTCCCGATTCGCAGCATTTCCCTGCAATCGTGTATTGCTCTGTCAATTCAGCATCTGCCTTATTGACCACGATAGAGCTGTATTTTGCTCCGTACAAAGCTGGCCTGATATTGTCCGACATGCCGCCATCAACCGCGGCATACTTGCGGGTTCCGGGCACTTCCTTCATGGAGCCGATGGTGTAAAGCGTAGTTCCTGCATCACCAACCAGCGACCGGCCCGGTTCGATCCAAATTTCAGGAATCGGATACCCAGAAGTTTCAGAGGTTTGTTTGACGGTTTCAATCATCTGTTTTACATAATCAGCCGGTTCAAGCGGCTCGTCTTCCTCTGTATAACGGATGCCAAAGCCTCCCCCAAGGTTCAATACCGAACATGTATAGTCGAATTCCTCTCTCCATTCAGCCATTTTCTGGAGCAGCTTTTCAGATGCCAACTGGAATGCGCCTGTATCAAAGATTTGAGAACCGATATGGCAATGAAGGCCCATCAGTTCTAAATACTCATGGTTATAGGTTTCTTGGAATGCTTTGTCAGCTTGGCCATTCTTCAAGTCAAATCCGAATTTCGAATCTTCCTGTCCAGTCGTGATGTAATCGTGTGTGTGAGCCTCAATTCCAGGAGTCACGCGCAACAGGATATTCATTGGTTGTTTGGACTGCTTTGAAAGTTTCTTCAATAAATTGATTTCATGGAAGTTGTCGACTACGATGCAGCCGATGCCGACTTCAAAGGCCATCTGCAACTCGTCACGGCTTTTGTTGTTGCCGTGGAAATGAATCTTTTCGACTGGGAATCCCGCTTTGACAGCTGTGTATAGTTCACCAGCAGAAACCACGTCCAGTGACAAGTTCTCTTCAGCCGCCACCTGGTAGATCGCGATGGTCGAAAATGCTTTGCTGGCATAAGCGACCTGATAGCCGATCCCTGCTTCTTCAAAGGTTTTCTGGAACGCTCTGGCGCGATCCCGGAATAACTCAATATCATAAACGTAAAGCGGTGTACCGTAGGTTTTCGCCAATTCCACTGAATCGATTCCGCCAATCGTCAAATGGCCCTGCTCATTGATTGTTTGTGTGCCGTATAAATGCAATAAAAGCCCCTCCTGATAATGTATGTATGTGAAAAATCTTGCTGAGCATCTACCCAGCAAGATTTTTTGTCAATCGGTTATCAATGCTGAAATCAGCTTGATTTTTTCAACCGGTTCACTTGTATATTCGATACTATTATATATCATTTTAGAACATTCTGCGAGTTCTTGTGTGTTGGAATAAATGGTAGCGATCGACTCGCCGGCTTTGACGAAGTCTCCCACCTTCTTGTGAAGGACGATGCCTACAGCTAAATCGATTTGGGATTCCTTCGTTGCTCTGCCTGCTCCCAGCACCATGGCTGCCGTGCCGATTTCGTCCGCTTCCATAAATGAAATATAACCTTCTTGTTTGGATGGCACTTCTGTAACAAATTCAGCCTGTGGCAATAATGTGACATCATCCACTATTGCTGGATTGCCACCCTGGTCCGCTATAAATTGCTTGAAAAATTCCAATGCCTGTCCATTCTCAATAACGTTTTCCAGCATGGTCCGCGCTTCTTCCAAGGTTTCTGCTTTACCACCAACAACGACCATCTGACTGCCGAGTACCATGCACAACTCCGTCAAATCTTCCGGTCCTTTGCCTTGTAGGGTTTCAATTGCTTCTTTAACTTCCAGTGCATTGCCAATGGCAAATCCCAAAGGCTGGCTCATATCGGAAATGATAGCCATTGTTTTTCTTCCTGTTGCGTTGCCGATGCCAACCATCGCATGCGCCAATTCCTTAGCATCTTCCGGTGTCTTCATAAATGCGCCTTCGCCTATCTTTACATCCAGGACGATAGCATCAGCCCCGGCTGCGATTTTTTTGCTCATGATGGAACTCGCAATCAAAGGAATGCTGTTGACCGTACCCGTCACATCACGCAATGCATACATTTTCTTATCAGCAGGAGTTAAATTTCCGCTTTGGCCAATTACCGCCAGTTTGTGGTCATTTACCTGCTTAATGAAATCTTCTGTTGAAAGTTCAATATGGAAACCATCGATTGCTTCTAACTTATCGATTGTTCCGCCTGTGTGGCCAAGTCCACGTCCGCTCATTTTTGCAACAGGAACACCGCAAGCAGCCACTAAGGGCCCAAGCACCAAAGTAGTTGTATCGCCGACACCCCCTGTGGAATGTTTATCGACCTTGATGCCTTCAATCGCTGACAAGTCGATCTGATCGCCTGACTCTGCCATTGCCATTGTCAGATCTGCCCGTTCGCGTTCGGTCATATTTTGGAAATAGATGGCCATCAGGAAAGCGCTCATCTGGTAATCGGCGATGTCGCCATTTGTATAGCCGGTGATGACGAACTTGATTTCTTCTGTCGACAATTCATTGCCGTCTCTTTTCTTTTCAATCAAATCTACCATTCTCATGAACACTACCGCCTTTTTAGTTTGGTTTAAAGTATGTTGAGTTGCTTATCTTTCTAATTCAGAAAATTAAATCCATAAGAGTCTGCTATGAATATTCAGCAAACCATTTCCTGAAAACCCGGTGCTCCCGCATCGCTGCGCTAGCTTTGTCGCAAAGATACGGTCCGAACTCCCTTCGGCCGTATCTTTCCTCCGGGCTTAACGCCCGAGTGGATTTCTTGTATGTCGTTGCATCGCTTCGCCCGCGGAAAGCGTCCGACTGAAACGATTTCTTCATACTGCTTCTTCTTAATAGGGTTGAAAAGGCGGGATTCTTACTGACCGTTTAAACGAGCTAAAAAGCTCTTGCCGAATTTAGGCATCGCCACTGAAAAATTCTCAGCGATGGTTGCACCGATGTCAGAGAACGTTTTTCCGGTTTCCAGCTGCTCACCGCCAGTAAAGCGCGGAGAATAAGCTAAAAGTGGAACGTATTCGCGCGTATGGTCAGTGCCTCGGAACGTCGGGTCGTTGCCATGATCGGCTGTAAGGATCAACAAATCATCCTCTTCCATCTTTTCCAACACTTCAGGCAAACGGGCATCAAATGCCTCAAGTGCATCTCCATACCCTTGCGGATCTCTGCGGTGACCATACAGTGCATCAAAGTCCACCAGATTCAGGAAGCTCAACCCTTGGAAATCTTCCCCGGCAACTTGCACCAGTTTATCCATGCCATCCATATTATCCTTCGTGCGCAAGGATTTCGTGACGCCTGCACCGTTGTAGATATCATCGATTTTTCCGATAGCGATAACGTCTTTTCCGCCATCCTTCAGCTCGTTCATGACAGTGCGCCCGAATGGTGCCAAGGCATAGTCGTGGCGATTTGTAGTCCGTTTGAATGCACCAGGCTGTCCCAGGAATGGACGCGCAATGACACGGCCGACTAAATATTCCGGCTCCAATGTCAATTCACGTGCAATTTCACAAATGCGGTAAAGCTCTTCCAGCGGAATGATTTCTTCATGAGCTGCAATCTGCAGAACCGGATCAGCCGATGTATAGACGATAATAGACCCTGTTTCCATATGCTGCTGGCCAAGTTCATCCAAAATTTCAGTGCCGCTCGCCGGTTTATTGCCGAGAACTTTGCGGCCTGTTTTTACTTCCAGCTGTTGGATCAACTCTTCCGGAAATCCGTCTGGATATACTTTAAAAGGTGTATCGATATTCAAGCCCATGATCTCCCAATGGCCTGTCATGGTGTCTTTTCCGACAGAGGCCTCCTGCAATTTGCCGTAAAAGGCTGCTGGCGTATCAGAGGCTGCAAGCCCTTTCACCGGAACGATGTTGGCAAGTCCCAGCTTTTCCATATTCGGCATGTTCAATCCGCCCACCGCTTCCGCGATATGGCCGAGGGTGTCTGATCCTGTATCTCCGAATGCTTCAGCGTCCGGCGCTTCGCCGATGCCCACTGAATCCAATACTACTAAATGAACGCGTTTGAATGGTTTGATAGTCATAAGTCTTCCTCCTTATTTTCGCTTTTATTTTACCATAGTCCCACCCTCGTCGGAAGTCAGACCTCTTTTAGGCGCGAGGGTGAAATTGCGAATAAACATCCTTCAAGCGTGTTTTGCTGACATGTGTGTATATTTGTGTCGTAGAGATATCTGCGTGTCCGAGCATTTCCTGCACTGCACGGATATCCGCACCATTTTCCAGCAAATGCGTGGCGAAGGAATGGCGAAGTGTATGTGGCGTCAATTCTTTTTGGATTCCCGCTTTTTGGGCGTGCTGCTTGAGCAGTTTCCAGAAGCCTTGGCGCGTCAATCGCTTACCACGCTGATTAATGAACATGGCATCCGTTTTTTCTCCACTTTTCAGCAACTCCATCCGGCCTTGCTCCAAATAAGTCTGGCAGGAATTCAGCGCCGATTTGCCTAAAGGGATGATGCGTTCTTTTCCCCCTTTGCCGGTACAGCGGACAAAGCCCATCGTTAAATGGACATCTTCCACGTCCAGATTGATGCACTCGCTGATCCTCATTCCGCTGGCATATAATAATTCCAGCATCGCTTGGTCCCGCAAACCATTGGCTTTATTGGTAGCAGGTGCTTGAATCAAAGCATCTACTTCTTCGATAGATAAGATGTTCGGCAGCTTTTTGTCCATTTGCGGCATCTCCAAATGAACGGTCGGATCGTTTTCGACAATGCGTTCGCGGATTAGAAACTGATGAAAAGAACGGATAGACGAAATATGGCGCGCAACAGTCCGCGGCGTTTTCGTCGATTCCTTCAAATGGCGCAAATGATTCAATATATGTACCCGTTCAACTTTACTGAGGGACTCCAGTTGCTCCACTTCTTTTAAATACTGCAGATAAGCTTTCAAATCCCGTTGGTATGACGATAGAGTATTATCTGCAAGTTGTCTTTCAACACGCAGAAAATGCACGTAATCGTCGAGTGCATCTTTGCCAAAGTTCATGCGTCTGCCTCCCTCTTGTTTTACATGTAAGACAATCTTCTTGTTGCTGTAAGCATATCCGTTTTTCCATAAAAAAAGGACGGCCTGTATGGGCCGTCCTTTTGGCATCAGTTATTCTGATGGATTTTGAGAGCTGCTGTCGTTGCAGCGCCAGCAGATGCCATGGAAAGTAAGACGGTGGTCTTTAATTTGAAAATTCCAGCGTTTCTCTACTATATTCTCCACATCTTCCAAAAGATCTTCCTGTATTTCATCCACTGCTCCACATTCCAAACACACAAGGTGATGATGGAAATGCGCAGCACCTTCCTGACGCAAATCGTAGCGCGACACGCCATCACCAAAATTTATTTTGTCGACAATTTTCAATTCTGTTAAAAGCTCCAGCGTCCGGTACACAGTCGCCAATCCGATTTCCGGTGCAATATCTTTCACCAAAAGATAGACGTCCTCTGCACTCAAATGATCTTCTTCATGGTCTAACAAAATTCGAACTGTCGCTTCACGCTGTGGCGTCAATTTGTAACTCGCAGCGTGTAACTGCTTTTTAATCCGATCAATCCTGGTTTCCATGCGACGCCCTCCCTCAAACTGCTTCTATTATATCAAAAGGGAGTTCTCAATTACAACAATACTATCTACCCTTTAATTATAATCGTTATAAAGAGAGAATCGTTTTAATTCTCAATTGAAAGGCGCTGTTTTGCCCACAGCACTGCAAACGCTGTTTTTGCGTCATAGATTTTTTCATCGATCACCATTTGCTCTGCTTCTTCAAGCGTCACTTCCATCAAATCTACAAATTCATCATCATCCAGCACGGCTCCATTTGTTGCTTTGCTTAAGCCCTCAGCTGCAAAAAGATGGACCACTTCATCCGCAAATCCAGGGGAAGTGGCAAAAGTCTGTATTTTAACCAACCTCTCTGCTGTGTACCCGGTTTCTTCTTCCAACTCACGCATTGCGGTAAATTCTGGTGTTTCTCCGGGCTCGAGTTTTCCGGCAGGAATTTCCACTAAAGATCGCTCCAGCGCTTTCCGGTACTGTTCCACCAAAATGATTTTGTTGTCAGGGGTAATGGCGATAATGGCAACCGCTCCGGGATGCTCGATCAATTCACGTTTTGATGTGTGGCCATTGGGCAGCGATACATCATCAACTTTTAAATTAATGATTTTTCCTTCGTATAAACGATTTGAATGAATGGTCTTTTCTTCAAACTTCTTCATTGGAGCCCTCTTTTCATTTGTGGTTTATCTGAGGAAAAGTATACCATATAAGATACGACAGACTAAATGAGGTGGAGAAATGAAGAAGAACTTATTGGGCAACAGCAGGATCGAGGTAAGTGAAATTGCTTTAGGCTGCATGTCATTGCCGTCAGATCCTAAAAAAGCGGGCATCATCGTAGACGAAGCAATTGCACAAGGCATCAGTTATTTCGATACCGCAGATTTATACAATAAGGGTGTAAATGAGGAAGTTGTCGGCGAAGCATTAAAGCGCCAACGGAAAGACATCGTTTTAGCCACCAAAGTAGGAAATCAATGGAGTGCCGATTCTGACAAAGTCACATGGAATCCGTCCAAAGCGCATATTAAAGAGCAGATCCATGCGAGCCTGAAACGGCTGCAGACAGATTACATCGACCTGTACCAGTTGCACGGCGGTATGATCACCGACGATGCAGAAGAAACCATTGAGGCTTTTGAAGAATTGAAAAAAGAAGGCCTGATTCGCGCATATGGCATCTCCTCCATCCGTCCGAACGTCATCCAACGGTTTCTGGACAAAGGAAATATTGCATCGATTATGATGCAGTATAGCTTATTGGACCGCCGCCCGGAAGAACTGCTCGACAGCATCGGACAAGCAGGGAAATCAGTTGTTACACGCGGCACTTTGGCAAAAGGGCTATTGACTGGGGAAGGGCTTCAGCGGGCTGGCAATATGGATGGCTACCTAAACTACAATGAAGCTGAGTTAAAGGATACCCTGCAGAAATTGATGGCTGTCCATGAAAATCTCCACGCACTGGCGCTGCAGAGCATATTGCAGCATGACAGTATCTGCTCGGTTGTCGCCGGTGCCAGTTCAGCAGACCAGATCAAAGCAACCATCAAAGCATATGAAACCCCTGTTTCACCAGAGCAGGTTGCAGAAGCAAAAGCGCTGACTCGACAGGACATTTATCAGGAACACCGAGAGTAAGATACAATGCACTTTATGCTGATTAGCAACATAAAAACCCAGCAGCAATCCGCTTTTGATTAGCGGAATTGCTGCTGGGTTTTATTTATAAAGCGTCAAGGCATCAATATCCATAATACGGATCGCTCGTTGATTGTACTGCCGTATCCAGCCTTGATCTTCAAACTTGGCCAATTTTCGGCTGATGGTTTCTGGCGTAGTCCCGAGATAAGATGCAAGATCTTTCCGCGACATTGGCAATTGAATCTCCGGACTTTGACTGGATTCAGCTTGCTGAAGTAAATACAAAGCGACTCTTGTCTCCGTATCTTCTGTCGTAAAACTGGTCACTTGATGCTCTGTCTGATCCAGCCTCAACGAGAATTCCTTGATAATTTTCAATGATATCTGCGGATACTTTAAAAACAAATCTTTTATGTCTGGGCTATTTATTGTGCACAGTTCTGTAGCTTCCATTGCTTCTGCATATGAATCATGGACATTGTCAGTAAAAAGAGCCAGTTCGCCCGTAAAATCACCTGATTGCAGAACCCGAATCACCTGTTCTTTGCCATTTTCAGTCAGACGATATACTTTCAATTTACCTTTGTGGATGATATACAAAGAATTGGATTTTTCGCCTGCCCGGTACAGGACTTCGCCTTTTGACAAGTTTCGCCGTTTGGTGGTTTTAGCGACTTCTTTCAGTTCGGCTTGTTCAAGATGATTAAATATCGGAACGATGGATACACATAGATGTTCATGTGGCGAAGATGGTTGCTTTACCCCATTATTCTCCATACTTTCCCTCCTGTATTAATCCACGCATTTGTATCTTTTCTTTATTATGCTCCAAAGATTAACCACCAATATAAGACATGCCAATTTTCTTGCGGTTTTTAGCACTTGCTTCAGTTCGT
Source organism: Planococcus sp. ISL-110 (assembly GCF_018613575.1). Classification (GTDB taxonomy): domain Bacteria; phylum Bacillota; class Bacilli; order Bacillales_A; family Planococcaceae; genus Planococcus. The sequence continues at coordinate 3,206 of NZ_JAGGPX010000005.1, read as the reverse complement.
TCATCGGAATAGCGGTCTTTTCTGCCGTTCCAGACTGCACCGATTGCTTCGAGAAGCTGTGAATCATTCCAGTCATTTCGGAGAAGTTCCCGTATATCAAACCCTTCTGTTGCAAAAAGGCATGTATAAAATTTGCCATCGGAAGATAACCTGGATCTTGTGCACGAGGAGCAGAACGATTCTGAAACGGATGTGATGAAACCTACTTGAGCATTACTGCCTTCATGGCGATATCTTTTGGCCACTTCACCAAAATAATCTTCATCGACAGCTGTTAATGTGTAAACCGATTCGAGCTTCTTGAGTATTTCCTGTTTGGTTACGACTTTTTTGAAACTCCAATTATTATCATTTCCGACATCCATAAACTCGATGTAACGCAGAGTGATTTCCCGTTCTTTAAAGTATTCTGCCATCGGGATAATTTCAGCATCATTGACATCTTTTTGAACCACCATATTCACTTTAATCTCAAAACCAAGAGCTTTTGCATAGTCAATTTGTTCCAGAATAGTTTCGGAGCTGACCCCTCTCCCGTTCAGACTTCCGAATAACTCAGGATCAAGAGCATCCAGACTGATATTCAGCCTTCTGAGTCCCGCGTCATACAATGCCTGGCCATGCCGTTTAAGCAATAATCCATTAGTGGTCAATCCGATATCTTCTACTCCTTCGACCGAAAAGATCAATTTGATCAATTCCGGTAGACCCCTGCGCAATAGGGGCTCTCCGCCTGTTAATCGGATTTTTTTAACCCCCATTGACACAAATAATTTGGTGAGTCTGTGGATTTCTTCAAAGGTCAGCAATTCCTGTTTGGGCAAGAAAGCATAATCGTCACCGAAGACCTCTTTCGGCATACAGTAAGAACATCGGAAATTGCATCGGTCTGTAACAGAAATCCGCAAATCCCTCATTGGACGTCCCAGCTGATCCGTCAATGGTTGCATCATCATCCCATCCTCCTCTCTTACGTGCTATCTTCAATTCTATTCGAAATTTCACGCTTTATTTATCGTCGCTCATTCATGTAGTCATTAGTGGAATCGAGCCGGTTTTTTTCTGGTATTCAGAAGTGATGTCAGTAAAGGTTCCAACATAACGGACGACTTCACCCGTATCATCCTTTACGGCACTGATATTCAACCATTGGAGATATTCTTCGCCATTTTTGCGCCGGTTCCAAATTTCCCCTTGCCACATACCGGTTTGCTCAATTTCCTGCCACATTTCTTTATAGAAGTCCTTTGGCTGTCTGTCGGATTTCATGATGCTTGGATTTTGTCCGACGACATCCATCTCGTCAAATCCAGTCAGTTTAGTGAAAGCAGGGTTCACCGTTTTGATTTCCCCGGAGATGTCCGTCACCAGAATGCCCTGCCCGGTAGACTTGAAAACTTCTGCCACCAGCTGCAGGCGGTCCTGGTAGTACATCCAGACAACCAGAACGAGGCTCGCCAATGCCACTTGGGAAAGAAGCATGAAGCCGATCGAGTATTGCCCAGTTACAGAAAAAATAACCGACAGCATGATTGGAGGGAAGAACCCGCCGAGCCCGCCCATCATTGAGACAATACCATTTGCGATACCTGCCTGCTTATTGAAGTAAAACGGTACAAGTTTAAAGATAACGCCATTGCCGATACCGGCACTTACTGCAATAGCCAGAGTACCGACTGTGTAAATCTCGATTGTCGGAGAAAATGCCAACACAATAGCGGCGATGGTATAGACGAAGAACGTACCCATCAGCAGCAGCAAAGGCTGCAATTTATCGGCAAGCCATCCGCCTACCGGCCGGAGAAAAGTCGCAAGTGCGATAAAGCCGGCAGTCCGCATGCCCGCATCCACTTTTTCCAGCCCAAAATTGCTGACAAGAAAGTTGGGCAGATAAATCGTGAATGCTACAAAAGAACCGAATGTGATGAAATAAAATAAAGAAAAAAACCATAGTTTTTCATTTTTATAGACGCCCTTAATCTGTTCAAGAATAGGGGTTTTCACTTTCGGTTCATGGCGGTCACCAATGAAAAAGTTCAAAGCTGCAAAAAACAGCAACAGGATCAAGTAGAGTTTAACAGTGTCTGACCAGCCAATCTGTGTGGCAATCAACGGAGCTGAAAATGTGGTGACGGCTGTACCGATGTTACCAGCACCATAAATTCCGTTGACGAATCCGTGTCTTTCCTTCGGATAGTATTTCGGCAGCGAGGTTACCCCTACTGAAAAAACAGCTCCACCGATACCGAGGAACAATCCACTGATGATAAGATCTATAAAACTGGAAGCTTCACTTAAGTAAAAGACCGGAAACAAAAGCAGGATAAAACTTACTAGAAAAATAATTCGCGCTCCAAAGACATTGGCATAATAGCCAAGTGGAATACGCAGAATAGAACCCAGAACAACAGGTACAGCCGTTACAATAGCCAATCTTTCCGGAGCTATGGCTATATCTTCGCTAATAAATGGAATAAGAGAAGATATAATCACCCACACCATAAAACCGACCACGAGATTCATTGTTTGAAGGGGCAATTGCAGTTTCTTGATCATCAAAATCACCTTTTCCGCTAAGTTTTCTTTACGATTTTTTTATATTGATTCCCTGCCTTCAGTGTATCTCTAGAAAGCCATCTTTTTAATAGGGGAGTACCCTCCTACTGCAAGGGGAAACCCTTAAATTAAGAAAAGCGGAAGCGCCCGTGTAGATTCGACGGGCATAAGACGATCTGGCGAAGTGGCATTTTTTCAGCCGCACAGCCAGAGTGGCTTATGTCCCTAGAATCTGGGCGCTAGAGTCTGGACAATTAAGAAAAGCGGAAGCGCCCGTGTAGATTCGACGGGCATAAGACGATCTGGCGAAGCGGCGTTTTTTCAGCCGCACAGCCAGAGTGGCTTATGTCCCTAGAATCAGGGCGCTAGAGTCTGGACAATTAAGAAAAGCGGAAGCGTCCGTGTAGATTCGACGGGCATAAGACGATCTGGCGAAGCGGCGTTTTTTCAGCCGCACAGCCAGAGTGGCTTATGTCCCTAGAATCTGGGCGCTAGAGTCTGGACAATTAAGAAAAGCGGAAGCGCCCGTGTAGATTCGACGGGCATAAGACGATCTGGCGAAGCGGCGTTTTTTCAGCCGCACAGCCAGAGTGGCTTATGTCCCTAGAATCTGGGCGCTAGAGTCTGGACAATTAAGAAAAGCGGAAGCG
>NZ_JAGGPX010000043.1 GCF_018613575.1 Planococcus sp. ISL-110 | reverse complement strand
TGAAGAAGGACAAGCTCGAGAACCAGTCGTGCCATGAAATAGAACCAGGGCGGACACGTTTGAGAACCACTTCGGACATCAGAGAACCACTCATAAGAATAAGAAGGCCGCCCGAGGGCGGCTTTTTATTCTTATGAGTGAATCCCTAGTCTTTCACGCATGGAAATCTTTCCGTCAATGAAAATGGAATGCGAACTATGAATCACCCGATCGAGGATGGCATCGGCCAACGTTGCTTCGCCAATTTGTTCATACCAACCGCCTGGTTCAAATTGAGAACAGAAGACGGTGGATGCGTTCTGATACCTGGCCTCCACGATTTCCAAGACATCTCGTGCCTCATTTTCAGTTAAGGAGACAAGCATCCACTCATCTAAGATCAATAAGTTTACCTTCCGGTAAGCTTTCATGGTTTTTTGGTACGTCCCATTCAATCGCGCAAGGGCAAGCTCATCCAACAGATCCGGCAGCCGGATATACTTGGCGCTATAACCGGTCCGGCAGGCACTGACACCCAATGCACAGGCCAGATAGGATTTTCCGTTCCCAGAAGCACCCTTAATAATGACGTTCTGCTTGTCCCCAATATAATTGCAGCTGGCCAAGCGCAGGATGGTGGTTCGATCCAGCTTTCGGTCTTCGTGATACTGGAGGTCTTCGATGCAAGCGTCGGGCATGCGCAAATTCGCCTGCCGGACCAGCCGTTCCAGTTTGGTGTTCTTTCTGCGGATGTATTCACTGTCGATCAATAAATTGAAACGATCCTCAAAGGACAATTCTTTGTATTGGGGGTCGTTCATCTGGCTGTAATACGTCTCCGCGATGGCACTCAAGCGCATTTCATTCAGTTTGGTAATGGTGGATTCAATGGTCATTTATTTTTCCTCCCATAATAATCGGCCCCTCTGACAAACCCGTGCTCTTTTGAGAGGCTGATGTTTTTATTTCTCGATGGACTCGCAGTGATGACGTCACGCTCAGTCTTTAGAATCGTCTTGATCGTATTCAGGCTCATCCTCGGTGAGAAGGACAATGATTTTTCACAAGCGACCTCCAGTTCTTGCTCACTGTATTGGATTCCGAGTTTGGAAATCGCCAGACACAGCTTTAACGCCTGTTTTTCATTTGTCCCATTTTGTAAGATCGTTCTGACAGCTTTTTCCGTAGAGGGTCCGATGGACACTCCCCACTCGATGAAATGTGCAGGCGTAAACGTCACAAACTGCTGATGCTTGGGAGGCAAGTGATCGAAAGTGGTTTCAGTTTGCCCTTCTTTTCCGAAAAGTCGTTTATGGGAGGCGATTCGGAAATGCTTAAAGAACACCTCCACCATCGTTCGGGTGACGCGGATTTCCACCACATGCTTGATGTACTCGTAAGGTACGGAATAATACATCTTGTCTTCCGAAATATGATAATCTAATTGGACAATGGCTTTTTTCCAGTGAGCCATCTCGTATTGGGAAGCCGGAAGGGGGAGAAGCGCGAACTTCTCTTCTTCCAAAAAGGCTGTCAGCCGGCTTCCTTTTTTCTTTTGAAATTCTTTCTGATTAAATTCATCCAACTTAAGCCGGACCGCTTCATTCAATTCATGGAGCGAAAAGAAAACCTGATTTCTCAGTGACGCGATAATCCAGGTGGTGATGATGCCGACGGTGCCTTCTACACTTGGCTTATCCTTTGGCTTCCGAACCCGCGCCGGCAGGATGACCGTCTGGTAATGTTCGGCCAACTCCTGATAGGTGCGATTGATGATGGGTTCGGTAGGAGAGGGCTTTTCAACTCCTGTCTTCAGATTATCGGGCACCACGGTCCGCGTGACACCCCCGATGAATTCAAAGGCATGGATATGCCCCGTAATCCAACTCAGCGAATCCATCGAATAGAAGCCTTCTACATACGAGTAGGAACTGCAGGGCAATGTTGCCACAAAGAGATAAACCGGATGAATTTCACCCGTCTCCTGATCCTTAACTTCCATGGACGATCCGGCCCAGTCGACTTCAAGGGATTCAGCCGGTTTTCTTTTGATTCGCATGGTCGCCTTGGTCGAAACGGCAAACTGATTGTACGCCCGACAAAACTGGCGATAGCTGTAGGGGATCGTCTTCCCGTTCCGGCTCACGAGCACATATTCATGCCAGAGTAGGGACAAAGTGACTCCGTTCTTCGCCATTTCTCTATGGACGTAGTCCATGTCCGGTAGATACCGTTCATCGGTGGCATGCTTCTCGGGAAAGAGGAGTTTTTGCAGCTCTTTATCTCCCATCTCTTCCGGCAAAGGCCAAGAAATTCCTTTTTCTTTTGCCTTCTCCAGCACCTCGGTAATCGTATTCCTTGAGCACCTACAGCTGGATGCGATTCCCCGTTTCGTCACTTCTTGAGAATTTAATCTGAGAATCTCCCGATATTTGACCATAAAAAACCTCCTATGCAATTTATTTGCGGAATATTCCGCAAACTCATTATATAGGAGTGGTTCTCTCATGTCTCAAGTGGTTCTGTTTTGTGTCCTAGCTGGTTCTAAAACGTGGCACAAGTGGTTCTATTAAATGGCTGTAATCAGA
>NZ_JAGGPX010000042.1 GCF_018613575.1 Planococcus sp. ISL-110 | reverse complement strand
TGTAAATTGTCAATTCAAGTCGAACGCGGCAAGAAACTCATGAATACCTCAAAGGGCGTGTTGTAATTCAATACTTTCCGAGGGACCTGATTGAAGACCAAGAGAAAATCCAGAATCTCTTTCTGGGTCATCCGGCTGAAGTCGGTTCCTTTTGGATAGGTGCGCCGGATGCGGCCGTTGCTGTTCTCATTGGTGCCGCGCTGGCCAGGCATCCCAGGATCCGAAAAGTAAAACGGGACTTCCAGTCCTTTCTCCACTTCGACCCATAGATGAAATTCCTTGCCCCGGTCAGCGGTGATGGACTTCACCATTTTCTTTGGCAGGTTCTTCAACACATGGATGATTGCCTGGGCTGTTTCACTCGCCGTCTTCGCAGCTAGCTTATAGACAATCTCAAAGCGGCTGGTGCGCTCGGTCAACGTGAGGATCTGACTCTTGTGTGACTTGCCGATGACCGTATCGACTTCCCAATGCCCCACTTGGCTTCGTGGTGCTAGGCGCGCATGGATCTTTTTCAAGCGTGGCATCTTGCCCCGGGTCTCCACTTCGTTGTTTTTCAGCTTCCGTCCTTTGCGGATCAGGAGCTTTTGGGACAGCTTGAACAGGCCGAGTGCCGCGTAACGGTAGATGCTTGAGACACTGATGGGAAAGGGTTTCTTATGCGTTTTCCAGTACCATCCGACGATGCCTTCAGGCGACCAGCCCAACTTGAGTTTAGACAAAATATAGTCGACGTCTTCTTGATTGACCGATCGTCTAGCGCCACAGTTTTCACGTTTGGCCTCGTAATCAGCCTGTGCCAAAAGGGCATTGTAAGGCTTACAGCGTTTCAATTCATAATGGATGGTGCTCTTGCTTCGTTTCAACTGTTTCGCCATGTAGGACAGCGATTTCTCCTCCAGGCAATAACTCTCGATTAGCACACGTTCCCGTGATATAATTTGGGCATAGCTCATTTGGGGACACTCCTTTAGTTGATTCGCGTTAACTATTGTGTACCCATTTGAGTTATTTTTATTTTCTAGCCGTTCGACTTAATATGATAATCTTCA
>NZ_JAGGPX010000041.1 GCF_018613575.1 Planococcus sp. ISL-110 | reverse complement strand
TCTCGAGCTTGTCCTTCTTCAATTGTCCTGGTCTTCGAGCGCAGCTCTGATCAATCGTTCCGGCCATTCCGGTTTGAAAGCCGGGAAAGACCGGGTTGCATACAGTGCAAAATTGCGGATAGCGATGTCGTCAGAAGTCAGATATGAGTCTATGCGGTCTAGAATGGCAAGCTCCTTTTCATACTTTTTAAAAACTGTATCAGCTATTTGACAATTTGTCTCAACACCTGAAGATTAATTTATTCATAAAAAGCCCTCACCACTCAAAGTCTTCTGGATACTCCTCATGAAATCGCGTCCCTGGGAAAGAAACAATTCTAAACGATTCTGATAATACACAACAATTTATACTCCATACATCTACACACCCTATTTGACGCTTACTAATATAGTAAAAAGCTGATGCAACATTAAAGTGTTTTGGAAATATTTTGATAATTGTGGGATAATGAACTATATGAAAAAACAGAGGTGAGAAGATGGCAATCCCAGGTTTTCAAGAATTCATGTATCCATTCCTTAAAATGATGGAAGATGGAAAAGAACATTCAATAAGTGAGGCATATAGCCGTTTAGCAGACGAGTTAGGTGTGACTGACGAAGAAAGAGAAGAACTGCTACCAAGCGGTAAGCAACGAATTTTACATAATCGCATTGGATGGACGCGAACTTATTTGAATAAGGCTGGTTTATTAAAGACAGTCCGACGTGGGAATTATGTCATTACTGAACGAGGAAAACAACTGTTGATGGATCCTAATGTAGAGAAAATTGATAATGCATTTCTACTGCAATTTAAAGAGTTCCGGATTTTTAAGAACATAGGAGTTGTCCAACCGAATCCAATTCAACCTCCGATTAATGGGGATATTACACCCCTGGAAGAAATTGAAAAGAACTATCAGATTTTAAAGGAAGAAGCGAAAGAGAATTTATTGGACAAAGTTAAAAATGGTAGCCCATTATTCTTTGAGCGACTAGTAGTCGAGTTGTTGGTCGCTATGGGTTATGGCGGATCAATAACCGATGCGGGACAAGCAATTGGCCGTTCTGGTGACGAAGGTATAGACGGGATTATAAAGGAAGATGTGCTGGGTCTCGATATGATTTACCTGCAGGCCAAGCGCTGGGAAAACACAGTGACCCGGCCCGAAATCCAAAAATTTGCCGGAAGTCTAGAGGGCCAACGTGCTCGAAAAGGCGTTTTTATAACAACTTCGAATTTCTCAGATGGTGCTAAAGGATTTGTTCAAATGATAGATAAGAAAATCATTTTGATAGACGGGGATGCCCTGACAGAATATATGTTCACTTATAATATTGGTGTTGGACATGAAGAGACTTTTATTATAAAAAAAGTGGATGAGGATTATTTTGGAGAAGAGTGAAATAAATAGCCAAAGTTAAGTTGAAATTAATCCCTTTTAACTAGACAGTACATGAGGCTGTAAGCTTAACGAATAATGCCTTTTTCGGTCAGTACTGAAGCAGGAAATAACGTCAGTAAGTGGTCATCCTGAAAGAGAATTAAAACTCTCATCCGCGTATTTTTATAATTTACGATTTAGTAAATCGTGCGAATTATTATTAAATTATTTTACATGTAACAATTGGACATCCTATTTGGATGTCTTTTTTTTTGGAAAATTATTTTAATAAAAATTCAAAAGCAGGTAAAATTATGTGCTTTATTGAAATAAGTGTAATAACTATCAATAATACAGCGAAATTCTGATAAATTGTTGATTTTATCTGAAAATTTTGTTTAGAATAAATATCCAATCTGTTACAATTATTACATAATTATAATACTTTAATAGGTGAATTAAACTATATAAACATTTTTAAAGACAAATTATTTAGAACGGAGGGATAGTGTGAGAGCTGAAGAATACTTAATTTATACAGAGTCCAGGATGGAAAAATACTTTAAGAAAATCAAAATTGTCAGTGAAGCTAATCTTCCATTCACTGAGTACGAAAGTATATTAAACAGATTCAACGAAATATTGAGTCACAATACCACGCATCAGGATAGAGTTGTGAATTTAATATGGAATTGTGCGCCCAGAACTGCACTTTTGTTAACGGTGAACTATGCAATCTATAATTATGATGGTAACTTTTGGGGGCAGTTCAAAAACGATATTTCTCTTTTAAAGGATCAGAAATGGAAAGTAAAATTTCTTAAGCAGATTCAATTAGAAAATCTAGAGTTTTTCGCAAGAAATAGTAATCAAAAATATGTTGAAAATATTCTGGGACATGCGGGCATACCCAAGCACAATATTGAAGGATTTATAAAAAATGTTATCGACCCTGCAGCAAGTTTTGACTTAACAGCCGAAGAAGTAATTGAGTCTGTGAAAAAGGGGAAGAACTATGGGTCTGTTGTAAAAACTTATGGGCTATTTAAAAGTGTAAAAGATTTCATTAAGCTGGAGAACTCTGTTTCCAATAGTCTTATTTCTCGCTGCATTGAAGTTTGGAGGGAACAGGAGCGACCGTTTCCCGAAAAGTATAGAGATTATTTGCCTGATCATATCTTGGATGAATTTGAAAGATATGCATCAAAGGATTTACTAAACAAAGTGAATCAACACCGCCAACAAAGATTGTCGAGGCCAGTTCTAAATTACTCAACACAATATCAAAATGTTTTCATCAAACTACCGATTCAGCGATTCAACAATAAAGAGCAGGTTAAAGTCGAATGGAATATAACGTCTGATGGTAATTCCATAATAATTCCTACAAAAATATATACATCAGATGAAGAACAGGAATATATCGTGGACAGCAAGAATGGAGAGCATCCTGTATCTCCCATGAGTGATTACACTGTCCATCTTTTAATCGATAGTGAGATTAAGGGAGAGTGGAGTTTTTACCTTGATAAAGTGGCAGTGTTCGACACGAATAGCTATGAGCTACTTAATAAGAGCTACCTTTCCAACACTAACGTGATGATCATATTACATAAAGATGAAAAAGAAATAATAGAAAACTGTAAAAATGATTATTTAGTAAAGCCACTGTTTGATAAATGGAGTGGTTATTTAGAAATAGACTTATATTTGGAAAAACCCGATACTCTCGTGTTTTCTGATACAACTTTAATATTTAACCCTTTGCGCAATTTAATGGAAATTGATGGAGCTCGATTTACTAACGTAAAGGCGGAAAGCGCCATTTATACAGATGAACCGATTATAAAACTGGATTCTGATATTGTCTCTTTGAGTGAAGACTTCTCAAAATGGAATCTTAAACTCTATCACCCATTTTCAAAATCAACAGTTTGGAAGAAGTTAAGTGAATTGGAAATTGAACAATCTTCAAAAGGCATAGAAATTAACTTGTTGCAGTTATTGGATGGAAAAGACCAGCCCTTTGGGAAATATTCATTACGCTTAACTGGTGTTCTGGGGCACGATCAATCTATTGACTTCATATACATCTCGAGAGAAGATTTTTCATTCACTGTAGAAGAACAAGAAATTAATGTCGAGACTTCGCTGATAATAGATTTCACAATTCCTACAACTTTTAATGTTGAAAAGAAAAATGATAATAAGACTATTTTCGAAATACCGACCCATCCTAATTTTGTTCGTGGAAACCTTTTGAATCTCAAGACAAAAGAAAAACTGGATCTTAAATTGTATTCCAGCAATATTTCTTGTGAGTTAGTCAGCCCAACTGGCACTCTTCCTTTAGGTATGACTTTTAATGCAACTGAATTTGAATTAAGCAGCACCCACGTATTGCTTGATTTGGAGAATCCATCTTTATTATTGTCTGGAAAAACAGTTGCTATATCATTGGTTGAAAGGCTAAAGACTGGTGAAATGGCTAAGAAAACGTTCAACTGCAGAGTTGGCAGAAAACACATTTTGGATTTGAGATACTTTGAAAGTTTGCATAAAGTCAGTGGAAAGAGAACTATTGGATTGAAAATAGATGAAATGGGTATCATGGAAAAAGTGGTAACGATTGAAACCGAATGGATTTTAAAGTCAGTGTCGTTTTCACCATCAGACAGTGATACTTTATCTTTTGAATGTTCTTTTCAACCAGAAAAACTGAAAATGCGCATATGGTCTTTTAATTCCCAAAGAGAGCTTATTTCAGAACAGGAGATAGAAACTCCATCCAACATTGTACATTTCAAAAAGGAAGAAATACTGGATGGATATTATATTTTTAAGTTAGAGGAAGTAGTGGATGATGATTTTTTCGATATTTTTGAGGAGGTCAGTTATCCCTCTACACTGGATGACCACACTAAATTATTGAAAGTAGAGAGAACAGCTGTACTTCCTTCATTTGCTGAATGGCTCCTACTTCTTGATATCAATGGTGAAGAAAAAGAATGGGAAAAGGAAGAGTTGGAAGAACTTATAAGGTTTATGTGGGATAAAAAAACAGTAATAGAATCGTTATTATTGAAAGACTACAATCTATGCTGCGATTTTGGGCTTCAAAACATCGATTTGTTGTTGGAACTTGTTCAACTAGAAAATAATGCCGAAGTTGCATCGTTCATATGCAAAATAGCGGGATATCAAGAATGGGATCCAGATTCTTTCAGTATTGCCGTGGAAAATCGTTTAGAAAAAGCAGGGAAAGTTGTCTATTACGCTCCGCCAAAGCTAAGCTTGTTTAGCACTTTATCGCAGCGTGAAAGAGCCATTAGTTTTCAAAGAAAGATTAAAATAAGCCAGTACATCAAAGGGTTTAGTATTGAACATGAATATCTATCGTTTCTTAATGAAATTGACACATCTGAATCGTACCGCTCTAAAGTTGAAGTATTCTATGCTAACCACAAAAGCGCTTTAGACGAAGTGCTACTTGGTCTAAAAACTCAACAGCTTATTTCAAAAGAAAACATAAATCAGTTAAATTCTAGAAGGATCGCAACAGACAACGACTTTTATGACTTCCCATTTTATATCGGTCTTTCTGCTTTGACATGTGCCTTGATAATTGATCATGAAAGCAAAATGGATACACAAACCTTATTTTCATTAAGACAAGCCATTCCTGCTTTATATGATATTGCTGCAAATTGGTTTTTACACGACCTGGTACATTGGAAAGAAAAACTGGTAGCCGATAAAATGGCATTGATCAATTTGGAAGAGAGGAAACATAAATATGGGCATCCATCCTTTACATGGAAAGACTAGAATTGATAACGATTATAGAGATTATCTCGCAACTACATTTCCGATAAACAATGAAGAGATAGAGGCTGCCTTTTCGAAAGAGCTTAGAAAAGAGAATCTTCTCTCAAAAGGTCCTTTCTTAGAAGTGACACCACCGTATAAGAAGGGAGCATCCATAAGCGCATTGGTTAAAGAAGGCGTGTTATCCACTAGCTTTCTAACCCTTAATCAGGAAGAGATGCCGGCCGATCGGCCATTGTATACCCACCAAGAAAAAGCTATCAGAAAAGCAAAAGAGAAAAAGAATTTCGTTGTTGCAACTGGTACAGGTAGTGGTAAAACAGAATCCTTCATGATGCCTATTTTGAATGATCTCTTTTTTGAACATGCACTGAAAAGTCTGCAGCCTGGAGTAAGAGCTCTTTTTGTTTATCCGATGAATGCACTTGCAAATGATCAAATGAAGAGACTGAGGTCTCTTTTAAAAAATACACCTGAGATTACTTTTGGTAGGTATACAGGGGAGACGGAACATTTGGAGAAGCATGCCGTCGATAAATTCAAACAGCAAAATCCTGGAATTGAAAGATTGCCTAACGAGATCCTTTCACGAAATGAAATGAGGAATAACCCACCGCACATATTAGTGACGAATTACGCAATGCTGGAGTATTTACTTCTAAGACCCACGGACACTGCATTTTTTGATGGGGACTTTTCGGAAGATTGGAAGTATATTGTACTGGATGAAGTGCATTCTTATAATGGTGCGAATGGCATTGAAATAGGAATGCTTCTAAGAAGGTTAAAAGACCGGATTTTAAAAAAGAGACACTTTAGAGGGAGTCTGCAATGTATTGCCACTTCTGCAACCTTAGGTTCGGGAGCGGAGGCAAAACAAAAAGTTCTTAAATTTGCAGATAATATTTTTGATGAACCTTTCCACTATAAGTCCGAAAATGAAAATGATCTGATTGAGTCAGAAAGAATTGATTACAGGGATGAACATGATTTACAATATCGCCCTGAGTGGTCTATTTACTCATACTTATTGGAATTGAAACAGAAAGAACGATTAAGTGATGATGATATATTGAACTTGAAAAAGTATGGAATTGAAAATGCGAATACTCTGTTGGAAAATGAACGGGATACTAATGCATTTCTATACCGTTTTCTGAGCGGAGATGAAAATTTATTTAACCTTAGAGACTTGTTAAAGAATGAACCCCAGGATTTAAATGCATTACTAAATCGATTAATGGCCATTCAAGCCAAATTTGGTGATATTAAAGTGGAAGAAATTCGCCAAGGATTAGTTAATTTGGTGGATATAGCAGGAAGTATATCTCCCGAAGATTCACAGGAACCGCTTTTACCAGCGAGATATCATGTGTTTGTACGTGCAATAGAAGGGTGTTATCTCAAACTTTATCCCAAATACGAAGTCTCTCTGCAAGCAAAGAAAGTCGATGAAAGAACAAACTATCCTTTTTTTGAAATGGGAGTATGTTCGAATTGTGGTCAAGTACATCTCATTGGTGATGAAGAAGATGGAAAATTGGTTCAGCGCAAACAATCTCAGATACAAGATGAAAAAATTACGTATATTGCCTATATGATTAAAGAGAATGAGCAAGATTTGGCAGTCGATGAAGATGAAGATGAATTGACTGAGGAAGATAAAGAAGCATATGAAATGTGTCCATGTTGCGCAAGTCTTTGGCAAAAAGGGGAAGATTCTTCTTCTTGCTGTCGCGAAAGAGAAATGACAAACCCGGCACTTATTAAACTTGTTAAAGAACCTATTCAATTCTCGGGCCATTCTTCCTGTAATCATTGCGGGAAAAAGAAGCAAAACCCTATCAAGTTATTTTTGAGTGGAAGCGATGGTCCGGCTGCAATTTTGACGACGTCACTTTACCAGCAATTGGTATTGGATTCAAAAAAGACAATAAAAAATGAAAACATTACCGTAGTCAATGATCTTTTTGAAGATGTATTCAATGAATCTTCTTCTGAAGAAGTGCTGAAACAGGTAACGGAAGACAAATATGAGCCTCAAAAGCTATTAGTATTTTCCGATTCCCGCCAGGAAGCGGCTTTTTTCGCACCTTATCTAGAATATACTTACGAGCGGGATTTATGGAGAGCTATTTTATATAAAACGATTGGGAAATATGATGAAACCGAACCGATCAGTTTAAAGACATGGGCTGCGGATGCATACAGTGAAGCTTTGAAATGGGATATATATACTCCTGAAATGGATAGGGAAGAAAGAAAAACGATTGCAGAAGAATATGTGATGTCCGAATTTATTAAGGGGAATGTCCGCATTTCTCTTGAGGGGACTGGTTTGATTTCATATCAACTGGATCTTCCGGAAGAAATGGAATCTAAACTTGATTTGCTTGCTGTAAAATTAAATTTTGACAATGGCCAAGATTTGAAGGTGGCTATACAAGTTTTACTGAGCACTTTGAGACACAAAAATACAGTGACACATTTAGAAAGAAGTAAATTCAATTCGGATCGGATGAAGCCTATAAACTTTGAGAACTCGGTAAATAAGGAAGCTGCAGATAATAAAGGTTATGTCAGTGCCTGGATCCCGAAGCGATCAAATATTAGACTTGATTATTTGAAAAAAATCTTCATTCAAAAGGGACTGATTGAAGAAGAAGCTATTAGCGCCTCTAGAGAGCAACTTTCGCAAATATGGAATTTAATTAACTTGCCCCGATTTTATGAAAGCTTCTTTAAAAGCAAAAACGGCAACAATCTGCTGCAACAATCTATCTGGAGAGTGCGTAAAAATCGACCGATATTTCAGTGCGGCGATTGTAAAGTCGTCACCGCATATAATGTTAAAAATGTATGTATGACAAACGGTTGTACAGGTCAATTGAAGTCGATAGAAAATGGTACATTAAAATCTCATTACATCAATCAATACAATAATTTAATTCCTGTTAAAATGAGTGTAAAAGAACATACCGCACAATTGTCACCAGAGAACGCTTCAAAATATCAGGAGAAGTTTGTGAATGGAGATATTAATGTTTTAAGTTGTTCGACAACTTTTGAAATGGGAGTTGATGTTGGGGGACTGGAAGCTGTTTTCTTACGAAATGTTCCGCCAGAAACTGCCAACTATATTCAACGAGCAGGACGAGCAGGACGAAGAAAGGCTTCTGTAGCTTTTGTATTAACTTTTGCCCAAAGAAAGTCACATGACTTAACTTATTATCAAGATCCAGAAAAAATTATAGCAGGTGTTATTAAACCTCCTGTACTGAAAATGGATAACTCCAAAATCATTAAAAGACATTTGAATTCATTAGTTTTATCAAGTTTCTTTAGAGAGAATGAAGAGTTGTTCGGAAAAGTATCGGATTTCTTCCAGGACTCAATGACTATAAAATCTGGTCCCAAACGACTTGATAAATTCGTTAGAAATATGCCAACTCGATTATTGGAATCTGTACAGAAAGTGGTTCCTAACTATGATCAACTACGTTATCATCCTGAATTTGTTTCGTGGGAAAAAGATCTGATGCTGGAAGAAACGAGCCTGTTTAAAAAAGTTGCTAAGTTATATTATCAAGACTTAGAGGATTTAAGAAATATAAAAGAAGAAGACTTTAAAGCCAGCAGAAACACTGATAGATTGAATCGAGTAATGAATCGGATTCAAAA
This sequence comes from Planococcus sp. ISL-110, assembly GCF_018613575.1. Taxonomy (GTDB): domain Bacteria; phylum Bacillota; class Bacilli; order Bacillales_A; family Planococcaceae; genus Planococcus. The sequence continues at coordinate 2,796 of NZ_JAGGPX010000041.1, read as the reverse complement.
CGAAGGGTTAATCAGTTTTTTATCAAGTTCAAATATTATTCCTAAATACGGTTTCCCTGTTGATGTAGTTGAAATGGTAATCTCTCAGACAGAAAAAGATGACATTCGTTTAAGTAGAGATTTATCAATGGCAATTGGAGAATACGCGCCAGGATCTCAAATTGTGGCTAACGGGACTATATATGAAAGTACTGGAATACGAAAAGTTAAAGGTTTTGAGCTTCCGACTATGTATTATATTGAATGTAAAAACTGTAAAACCTATAAAGTAATTGAACGTTTAAATCCAAATTACAGAGCTTTAACTGCTAATTGTGAAACATGTGAAGAGGTATGCGAAGTCCATAAAATGATTATTCCTAAGTTTGGATTTAATGCAAAGCGTGTGGAAAAAGCCAGTGACCGTAAACCCGCAAGAGAAAATCGCTCAAGAGTATTTTTTTCCGAATACTTCTATTCAGAAGAACAAGAAGTACGTGAACATCAACAGGCGTATGAACAAGAAAGAACTTTCAATTTAAAAGGTCAGGAAGTTCGGATCAAGTACTCTCCATATGGAAAACTGTCAGTAATAAGTAAAGGGCGCAGTGGGCAAGGTTACAAAATATGTACCTTATGTGGTTCCATGATGGGCACAAAAGATTCTAAACATCGAAATCAAATGAATAAAATATGTGAAGGCACCATAGATAAAAAGTCGATTCATCTTGGTCACGAGTTTATCAGCGACATTTTGGAAGTGGAATTCCTCAATAGCACTCCAGAAACAGAATTGTGGGATTCATTACTGTACGCGCTTTTGAATGGAATCAGCATATCATTGGGGATAAGCAGACGTGATATTGATGGATGTATCCGATACAACCACTTAGCTACTCCAACCATCGTGCTTTTTGATAAAGTTCCTGGTGGAGCGGGGTATATGAATGAAGTGTTTGGTCAATTGGAAAAAGTAATCGAAGCTGCAAAAGAACTTGTGAGCTCCTGCCAATGTGGTAAAGAAACGAGTTGCTATGGCTGTTTAAAAGATTACTCCAACCAGTATTGTCATGACACATTATCTCGTGGAATGGTCGATCTGTATTTAAGTAAGTTGGTTAAATGAAGTTCGTAGCCTGCTTTTTAAAGATATTCTCTAGGAGGTAAACTTATGAATGGAGAAGTTTTTCTAATCAGAATAAGTTCTGACAGAATTGTACCGGCACTTTGTTTATTGGATGAAAATGGAGAATATTGTTTTGCTCAGATTAGAAAAGGAAATATTGAAAAAGAAAATATAATAATTCCACCGAAACCTTTAATAACTAAAAGTAAAAAAGGGAGACATAAAAAGAGACAAAAAGAGGATGAACCAAAGAAAGAAAAAAAGATTATAGTTGATTCTATAAATATTGGTCAACCACAAGGCTTAAAGTCAGAATCTGTAGTCATGTTAAAAAAATTGCACTATATAAAGAATGACGCAATCATAAAACGATTAGCAACAATTTCATCTAAAGATTTCGAGAAATGCCTGCTCACATATAAAGAAATAAAGCGGATGAATGATTTACATCAAGAACTGCACAAAATAAAAAGAAGAATTCAACTTGCTCAATTAAATAATGAAAAATACGGAGATCTGGAAAAGAAAAAAGATCAAACTTTAAAGGCCATAGGATATTCAAACAAATCCTTGATTGCAAAGGAAAAGAAACCTTACTTGAACTATCGGGAAGTCCCGGATAAAGGTCGGATTAAAGTGTATAGAGGTTGAAAATAATTAGCGACTTTTGAATAACGGTCACCAAAAAAGTCGTAATGTCGGTTTAACATGTCTCTGTTCATGGATAATTAAGCATTAGGAGGGATGTTATGAGTAGTTTGAAAACATCAACAACTAATAGTCTATTTACCGCCAAGGATATAGCTGAACCATTAGCATCTGTAACTAATGAAGAGTCAAGCCAGTTGAAAAAGTATTTCTATGAGGATAATTTTGATGTGGTCGGTTTCCATGAAGATGGAAAAATCACTGGTTTTTTAGATAAAAACGGAGAACTGTTCACGGAGGACATAAGCGACAAAGTAATGAGATTCGAAATTCAAAATTTAATCACGTCGAATACGGACTTGAATGACTGTCTTTTAATGCTAGAAAAACATCAGCACTTGTTCATTATTGATAAATCACATGTAAATGGAATCGTAACAAGGTCAGATAGACAAAAACCTGCTGTTCGGATGATGTTTTTTGGGGTCATTACAATTTTTGAAAGTAAGTTAGCTTCTCTGATTGATTTAAGGTATCCGAGTAACTCTTGGGAGACTCTTATAGGGGAGTCAAGATTTATTAACGCACAATTCGAATATAAAAAAATGGTAGAGAAGAATCTAGAAGTTAACTTGATTAACTTTACACAAATCTGTGATAAGACAGATATCGTAGTGAACGATCCAATATTACTGGAGTCTTTAACTGGATTATCAAAAAAGCAAGCAAAAAAAGCTTTTAAGCAAGTTCAAAACTTAAGAGACGACTTAGCCCATGCACAATCTTTACAAAAATGGTTTGAGGATAAAGATATCCTAACTTTACTTGATCAATTAAGCATTATTACTGATAATATTGAAAAGCAATTCAAATAATAATGACAAAGGAACGGCAGTATTCATATTGACATGGATATTTCCTGTTTTTAGTTAATGGAGGTTGTTTCACTAGTGTTGCATTAATTATTTTTGAAGATTAGGAATTCATAAAACATTCGAAAACTGACGAAAACCAAAAGAAAAAGTCCTTTATAATGAAAAGTT
>NZ_JAGGPX010000040.1 GCF_018613575.1 Planococcus sp. ISL-110 | reverse complement strand
CTCCTGGAATACCAACGAGAAAGATCCTTGACTAATGATAAGAAAGCGTCCGCCTGGAGCGCAGGATCCTGTATAAACACGATAAAATAAGTATTCATTCTTTGAATACCATAAATATTCTTTTGTCTACAAGCTCAACAGGAGGAACCTTCTTTTTAAGGTTCCTCCTGTTTTAGGTGAATTGGAAATCCGGCTTTATCGTACTTTTTCAAGAAGAGAGCTGGTCAAGAAATCGCTGCAGGCGGATACTTCCGCTCTTTATTTTAAAAAGTATTCAGCTTATATGCGGAATATAGCTTACCTACTTTTACTTATAATAAATCGTATTTGCGCTATTTTTTTACTATACTTAAACTACCATATAAGTGGAGCTAACGATCTTTCATTGCTGATATTCCGTAAAACAGCTGCGCTATACCTGCTAATAAGTTAATGAAAAAAATCTCATATTTGATTAAGTAAGTCTCTCACCGCCGGCGCGTCCACGGGCATGGCGGTGGATAAAATGATGATTCTCAAATTCACCTCATATAGAAACATCACTCATTACAAAAAGGAGGAAGCAAGATGAGCGAACAAAACGAGTTAACATCCGAACAGAGCGAAAGACTGCTTACTGTCCTGAAAGAACGGTTTGAAAAACACATCGATCGCCACGAATGGATGCACTGGGACAAGATCCAGGAAAAGCTGGAGGCGCATCCTGAGAAGCTATGGTCACTCCACGAAATGGAACAGACAGGCGGAGAACCGGACGTTCTGGAGTTTGATGAAGCGACCAACGCATACGTCTTTTATGATTGTTCAGCGGAAAGTCCAACTGGCCGCAGAAGCCTTTGCTTTGACCAGCAGGCACTGGATTCACGGAAGAAAAACAAACCAGAGAACAGCGCAGTAGCGATGGCAAACAGCATGGGCATCGAGCTGTTAACGGAAGAACAATACCGGACGATGCAGCAACATGGTACATTCGATCTCAAAACGTCCAGCTGGGTGCAAACGCCGGAAGACATCCGAGAACGCGGCGGTGCCCTTTTCTGCGATTCCCGTTACGGACATGTCTTCGTATACCACAACGGTGCAGAGTCGTATTACGCAGCGAGAGGATTCCGCGGTTTGTTGAGAGTTTAGTTTTAACAAGAACTGCATAGATAAAAGGCATTGCTGGAACCCTTGAAAGGGAACAGCAATGCCTTTTCTGTCCTGAACTTAAATAATTCATTTTCCGAATCTATATTTCCAGTCCTACAGCCGCTCTTCCATCCAGTCAATCATTTCATCATAGATTTTATACTTGGAAGGCTCGTTGAAGATCTCGTGCATTAAGGAAGCATAAATTTTCAGGGTTTTATCTTTTGAACCGATTTCCCCATAAAAGTCCCGTGAATCTTTTTCAGCGACCAGTCCGTCTTCATTGCCATGCAGTACCAGAACCGGATCGGTGAAGCTTGCAGCATGTTCCTTCAGCCAGGCGATTCCCGGCGCAAATTCATTGATAAGGCCCACGGAAATCTTCTTTTCCACCAATGGATCTTCCCCGTAGGCTTTGACAACTTCCGGATCGCTGCACACCCCTTCTCCCAGCTCATTGTCCAGATACGTGTCTGCCGGCAAGTCCATTGGCAGTGAACCGAAAATTTCCTTATTGTAGCGGGTCAAGGCACCGGACAAAATGACGCCAACCGCTCTTCCCGGATATTTTGTTGCGTATGCGGCCGCCGTGAAACCACCCATGCTGTGGCCAATCAAAAAGACCGGCTGCCCCGAATTTTCTTCCTGTGCCCAATCCATGATGGTTTTCAAATCGTCGGGCATCTCGTTGAAATCCTGGAAAAAAGTCCGCTTTCCTTCTGAACGTGCGTGACCCCGCTGTTCATAGCGATACACCGTGAAACCATGCTCCAGCAAGGTTTTGGCCAACGCATCGTACCGGCCTAAATGCTCTGCTAAACCGTGGGCAATCACCACTGCCGCTTTTTGCTTTTCCGCCTTATCCTTACGGGTAAACAGCCCTGTCCCATCAAACGACCGAATCATTTTTTCTTCACCCATCCAACATCCTCCATTCGATTAACCTATTTCCTATTGAGTAGTATTCTTCATTCATTGAAAAACTACCTTCCTCTTGACAAAAGGTTTTTTGGGCAAGCGCCTTTTTGGATTTGTGGATGCTTGATTGGAAGAATTCGATTGATGCCAACTTCACCTAACGGTATAAGGCTAAGCTTCTTGCGCTTCCGGATCTGCATCATTAAGGCGAAACTTCTTTGACTTCGCGCATGATCAATTTTTTTCCATCTATTGCAAGGGGCTTTTTCTCTTTATCCAAAAACATGAGCATTTTTTCCAAATCCGCAGGGCGTATGGCTCCTGGGAAACTCCATAAGCTAATGTTTTTCAGATCCGGATCCTCGAGAAAATCACCTAACGGAATAACTTCTCTCTCTTCGCCTGGAGGCGCCTCTCGCCATGTCGTGTATGCCACTTTTTCATTTTGAATAAGACCGAAAGAATAACCGAGGAACTCGGGATCAGCTGCATAAGGAATATCGTCACCCAACGAATCCTCAAATACAGTTAATTTGGTTGGAAAAACTTCAAAGTCTTTGTAAATATCGAAGAGCCTCTCAACGTACATAAAAGCAATGGAGATTGTTCCATCTTTATGAAGGAGGAAAGCAACTTGATGATCATCCAGAGCGAAAACAGCAGCATCTGATGTTTGAACCAATTCTTCAAATGCTGCTTCCGGAGTTTTATGATAATGTGTTTGAAAATAATTGACCGTCCACAGTACCACGGCCACTAGAGAAACCAGTGTAAAACTCCACATGATCTTTTTCATGCTCCCACCCCTTCTGAAGCTTTGACCTTGCCAAAATGATGTCTTCTTTTTTATTCACAAGCTAAAATCCCCCTGCTCGAAAGCAGGAGGATTCATGGAAGGAGTTTTAAAACAGGAATTTGGTCATCGACCGTCGTTTGCTTTTGGTTGGTAATCGGTAACAGGTAACGTCGTAATGGGGTATCGGTCATTGGTTTGCCAGTAGCCATTAGAATTTAGTTGCACCGAAGTACAATAGAGGTTTCCTTCCATGCCTTGGAGGGGAGTCTCACCACTCCAAGGATCAGAAATACTTGTCGCTGTCAAAATCCAAAACGATTGAATAGTTTTTGGTGTTGATGGCATTCGATAACCGGTTGGCCAGCCGCTCCAACTCGACCGCTTTCACGCGGTATTCTTCCGGGTCAAACATTGCCCGTCTGACGATTGGCGTGCCTTCCCCGTAGCCAAATTGAAGCTCTTCTTTCGCCGCAGAACCGAACTCCTTGAACTTCCGTGCCTTGGCACGCAGTTGGGTAGCCAGTTCAATGGCTTCAACGATCGCCAACTCTTCCCCGTTAAAACTCACTTCGTTTTTAAAATTGGCGCGGTACATCAACTTATCCAACAACCGAAAATCTTTTCGGATTTCGTCAATTTCTTCTTCGACTTGTGAGAGTGAGCGGGCTTGTTTCGGCTTTTTGCTGCCTTTTTCCATTTCCACAAATGCCACCCGGTCCATCTCTTCTTCCAATTCATGAATGCGTTTTGCTAATACAGACTTCAACTTTACAGCTTCTGCCAGCGAAAGATTCGACATGATCCTGTCTCCTTCAATTCATAATGGTTCGTATAATGAATAGCGTAGCAGACCGCCTATTTTTTTACAATATGCCATTAAAGAAAGTTTGGATTCTTCAGTTATATCTTAAAATCATGATCTGTATGGCCTCCCCATTTCAGTTCGATGCTCTCACCTTCCAGCTTATACAGGTGCGTTAAAATATCATCCATGTTCCCGGAGCGGATTTGATGGTAAAATTCCTTTTTCATTTCATTGATGAAACCCTTTCTGCTCAACTTGCTGCTGTCATCATGCGGAGCAAGATCCTTTTCGTAGTGGCTCATTTCCACCAAATCGTTTTTGTCGAAATGATAGGCACTGCCATCTGGAGCTGTCTTCAGGACGAACGGATAATCTTTGATTACACCAAGGTTATCTTTAAATGAAAAATGATTATGTTTGATAGAAGAAATGTCATGCACAAAAATGGTCTTCTTCATCGCAGTCATCCTTTCTTTTTATCCTTTGCTCTTTAATTATAAAAGTCACTATGGAAATTTCAATTCTAAATTTTCAGATTATGTAGATCGAGGGTACCTTTCGATAAAATAGAAAAGGAACCCTTCTGCCTTTAAAGCAGTCGGATTCCTTTTCTATTCAATCATTATTAAATTAAAGCTGCTTTCTTCTCTTCTATCGCCTTCCGCCATTTCATCAGCTCGCGTGCTTCGATCTGCTTTTCCAGTGTTTCGTCCCAGTTTTCGGTCATGCCATTCCAAACGCGGGCATAAAAAATGTCCTGCTTCTGGTCGTACAATTGAAATTCGATGCACGGAATGTAAACCGTGTCGTGCTCAACGCAGCCTGTAATCCCGCTGACAATCGTTTGAAAGCTCTCTGCTCCGCGGTCCGACAGTTCCTTGGCAAGAAGCTGCTGTATGCGGTCCTTGTTCAGACTGTTTTTTACCGGGTAGCGGTACAATGGGAGCGCGTCTTCTGCCTCCGCATGGGCATCATCTTCTGCCAATCGGTACACGTCATGGGCGGCGCTATAGGAAATCATGGTTTTGTCCCCGTCCATCTCTTCATCAAAAATGCCTTTGCCCAGGTAATCATAGCCCTTCGCCGTCAGTTTGTAACCGGACTTTTCCAGCCCAATCAAACCCGTGCGCTGCATCTTGTCGATCAGGTCGCTGATAAACAGCTCTTCCACAAACAGCATGTCAGACAACGTGGCCGCACGGCGGACATCGGCTTCCTGAAAAGCCAGCAGCAGCATCTTCATCAAAATATCCATCTTCAAGCGTTTGACCCGGCTAAAACCGACATCGTATAAAACGACCGGCAACTTCCACACCTTTTCGTTCACGATCGACACGTCGGGGTTTTCTGTTACGCGCGTTCGCAGCTCTTCTATCAGTCCATCCACTTCTCTACCCCCTGCTCTTTGCCAACAGCTTCAAGCCGTTTTTCTTTTTCACCACATTTAATACATGCTTGTACATATTTCTTGTTTCCGGTTGCTTGGCACGCTCTGTGAACATCTGCGAACTGCCGACCAATACCAGCAATTCTTTGGCACGTGACAGCGCCACGTTTAGCCGCCGGTAGTCTTTTGCAAAGCCAATATCGCCATGCTTATTTTGGTTATTGCGCACCATGCTCAGCACAATGATATCCCGTTCGCTTCCTTGGAACCGGTCAACGGTTCCTGTTCGGACAGTCAAATGCGGCAGACGCAGCTCCTGGTCGATCATGCGCTGCAGCCGCTTGACCTGTTCGCCGTAAAAACTGATGACGCCGATGCTCTTTTGCTGGTCTGCATGAATGCGCCCGGCTCTTTTCGCTTCTCCGGCCGCATCGTTCAGCTCCACCAATAATGTACGGATTTCTTGGAGCTCTGCGGCATTGTACAAGCTTTTTCCGCCGCTCATCCGCTCTTCAAAATAAGCCGATTCGTTCGGCAAATCCAGCCACATGAGGTGGTTGTTCCGCTTCACAGCAGTGGATTCCAGCAGATGGTCGCGATCCCGGTCAGAATCCGCAATGCCACATTGCAATTGGTCCCTTTCCAGTTTATAGAACGGCGAAATGGTTTCCATGATGTCTTCGTGCATCCGGTATTGGATGGCGAGCATCGTCTTGTTGGCTGCCGGGAGATTTTTATAAAGCCGTTCAAACAGCGACTCTTCCAGCAGCTTCTCGAGTTCTTTCTTTTCTTCAAAGCCGTTGTCTTCGTCGATCATTTCCTGGAGCGTTTCCTCCAGCGTATCGTTGCCTAGAAGCGGCGGCAATTGATGGTGGTCGCCGACCAAAATGATTTTCTGGCCTTTCAGCATCGGCAACAACAGCTCTGGCGGCGTGGCTTTGGACACTTCGTCAATGATGACCACATCAAATTCCGGATAGTTGTCGATAAAATCCTTGCGTGCCGATGCCACGCAGGTCGTCCCGATCACATTGGCGTGCTTGATGTACATTTTCCGGATCTCGTCCAAATCGTGCTCGTTCGCGCCTGCCAATAAATCCAGCCATTTTTTCTGCACCGACTGAAGCAAAGGCAAATTCTTCATTTCCTGTTTGAGTGATTCCTTGGTGAAAGACAAACTGGCAAGTTCTTTAGCTGCCTGTTCAAGCTGCTGCTCTACATCCGAAGACAGGATTTCGCGCAATGCGAGCAGTTCCTGTTCGTATCCCTTTACAGCTGTTTCGACTTGCTGGATGTCGTTATTCACTGCCTCAATCCGTGCATCATTGGTTTCCAGTGCCGCTGTCTTTTGCGTGCGTTCAGCCTGGTGGTCCGCAACCTGCTGCTTGGTCTGTTCATAGAGGGCTTTGTTTTTTTGCAGCTTGGCAAGTTCCGCTTTTCGTTCAAGGACTGCCGCTTCGAGGTCGGCTGGAAGATCCGCCGGATTCGGCATTTGGCGGTAGCGCTGTTCGAGCGGCACCATGTCCTCCTGCTTTTTCTCCTGCTGCTCCAGCAATTTCCCGTCCCATCCGCGGTACTGTTTTTGCTGGCTGACAAGCTCTTCGCATAAATGCTTTTTCAAGTCCTGGAAAGCCCGTTTCGACTCCGCTGCATAGACGTCAACAGCCTTCAGCTTGGCGCCTCTTCTCCACAAATCACTTTGCCGTCTGTACAAACCCGTGAGCGCTTTTTTCAGAATGGCCGGATCGTTGCGCTGTGCACTTTTCAGTAAGGTACGGAGCTTTTCCAAATACCCGTCGATTTCCGCAGACGTATAAGCTTCTGCCTTTGCCAGTGCCTGCTGTTTCAACTCGTCAACAGAAATGCCGGCAGGGGCCACCAGTTTTTCGATATAGGCAATCGCGGCTGTGACCTGCTCGTTGTATTGATTGAGCTTGCCCCATTCCGCCATGTTTTCGCGGTTCGCTTCCAGCCGGTTGATCAGGTAGCTGATGGTTGGGGTTTCCTCGACCCGCTGCTCTTTCAGCATGTGGAGCAGGTCATCAATTTTCTTGATGCTGTCCATTTTACTGATGGCAAGGTTCTTCTGTTCGATGATTCCTGCGATTTGATCGCGTCTGTCCGTGACCACTGCGAGGTCCTGCCGTTTGGCAGCCAGGTCCTGTTCAAGCCGCGGAAGCCCGAGGACACCCTCGAACAGCTTGATCTGCTTGTGGATCCGCAGCTGTTCTTCCTGAAACCACGTGCCGTCTTCTTTGCCATCAATCGAGGCGGAACCCTGGCCAATCAAATCCGCAAGCTCATGCAGCCGATGCGCCAGTTCCCGGCTTTCGTTTACAGCTTTGCCTTTTTCGCGTTCAAATGTTCCCAGTTCCAGCTGCTTTTTTTCAAGCAGCTTTTGAATCGACTGCTGTTGGCTCTGCGCTTGTTTTTTTTCTTCAACGGCCACTCCCAAGCTTTTATAAACCGGCTGCAGTTTCCCGGTAGCCTGCTCATTGGCCAACAATTCGTTTTTTAATTCGGGTTCGCGTTTTTCACGCATATCGTATTGCGCCGTGATTTCTTCCAGCGTATGGTCTTTCCAATACTGGCCGACGTTTTCTTCGATAAATTTCTTGCCTTCTTCTTCGATGCTCTCGGTTCGTCCGACACGCAAAATGCGGATATCCTTGTTGGCAAGCAAGCGGCCGAGTGCGTTATCGACCGCCAGATTCGACTGTGAAGCAACCAGCGTCCGCAAGCCTTTGCGGGCATTTTGCAGGCAGATTTCCGAAATAACCGTGGTTTTCCCTGTTCCCGGTGGACCTTGGATCACATACAGATCCTCTGCTGCCATCGCGCCCGAAACCGCCTTTTGCTGAAACTCGTTGAGCCGGTTATGGAAAGACAGCTTCTCCAGAGGCCGAAGCGGCTTGACCGGCGGTTTTTCCTCGAAAAGAAGCCGGTCGAGATTGGAGTTTACCGCAAGGCCTTTCTCGAGATTTGCAAAGCCTTGCCGCAGCCGCCTGATTTGGCTTAAAGCCGCAAAGTTGCTGAAGACGACTTCCCTTTTATCGAGTGCCAACCCTTTTTCACGGAGCTGTTTGACCATATAGCTTTGGAGCTCTACTTCCACTGTCCGATTGGCCGCTTTCACGACCGTACCGACATCTCCGGCAACTCCAGTGAGCCGTACCGTCAAATTCTTCAATGATTTCCATTCTGTATCTTTCAGCTGGCAGCCTTTTAAGGTGATGCGGCTGAAATCGTGGCTGAACGACAGGCTGGAATAGCCCGTCTTAATATCCGGAATATCCATGCCTTGCTCCTGGATCTTCAAATAGCCTTCCCAGCTGCCGATCCGCTTTTTGACATAATCCGAACTTTCCTTGGCCGGCGTCATCCGGTTGACCAGATTGATCAACGAGACAGGAGCCGGATCACGGGATCGGTCGAACACCAGGTATTCCTCGCGCTGCCAATTGGTGCCGAGCGCCTGATAGGATTTTCGCATGGTCAGGTTGGTGACCAGCAGATTGTGGTTGGTGAAGACTGCGTGAAGGACGATTGACCCTTCGATGTCCTTTCCGGTCAGCCGGACATTTTCCGCCCTGTCCAAAATCAACGCGACCGAAAGCTCGCCATCCGCATTGGATGGATAGCGCTCGATAAACACCTTGAAAGGTTTGTCCGCAACAAAAAACGAGCGTTCGCTGATGCCGAACCCTCCCATTTTTTCCGTAGCCGTCTTGGTCAATCGTATTGAAGTTTTGTATGTTGCTGTATGTGCTTTAACCATTTAATCACCTGTTCTTTTAAAGCTGAAGAAATTTCAAACCGGCTCATTTTGCCTGATCTGTTTTCATCTAATCATATCATCTATTGGTGGAAATTAGCTTTAAAAGTTATGAATTTAAGCGAATATATGTTCCTCTTTGTGTAAGGTGTATCAAAGAAGTATAGATTTGAAGAAATCGCTTCAGGCGGACGCTTTCTTATCA
>NZ_JAGGPX010000039.1 GCF_018613575.1 Planococcus sp. ISL-110 | reverse complement strand
TTATCCAGTTTTGAGTGAACAAGCACTCAACTAAACAGTCCAGTGATGATGGCAAAGAGGCCACACCCGTTCCCATCCCGAACACGGCAGTTAAGCTCTTTTGCGCTGATGGTAGTTGGGGGTCTCCCCCTGTGAGAGTAAGACGTCGCTGGGCACATTGAAAAAAGTCGTTACCGATTCCGGTAACGGCTTTTTTTATTTCCCAATTGTATTTCTCGTGATCCGCCTTTGAAAAAACTGACCAATCGCTGTTTATTAATGAAATAAATCTTCTCGGTTTTAGTTGATGCAATCTCTCAGCAAGATCAAAATCGTTCCATAAACTATATGATTAAGTATTCTAAATAATTTTTCTTTTTTCAGTTTCTTGACACACCATATCCGCGCTGATAACCTTACAATAATATTTAAAAGGAAGCAGGAGGCGCGTCTACTTATGTGGGAATCAAAATTTGTAAAAGAAGGCTTAACGTTTGATGATGTATTGCTTGTACCAGCTCATTCGGAAGTTTTACCGAAAGATATTGATTTGGCTGTTGAATTGACACCAACTCTTAAGTTGAAAATTCCAGTGATCAGTGCAGGCATGGATACAGTAACGGAAGCTAAGATGGCTATTGCTATGGCTCGCCAGGGTGGACTAGGGATTATTCACAAAAATATGAGCATTGAAGAACAGGCTGAACAGGTCGTGACTGTAAAACGTTCAGAAAACGGCGTTATTACGGATCCTTTCTTCTTAACACCTGAACATCAAGTTTACGATGCTGAGCATTTGATGGGCAAATACCGCATTTCGGGTGTGCCGATTGTTAATAATAAAGATGAACTGAAACTGGTTGGAATCATTACGAACCGTGACTTGCGTTTTATCCAGGATTATTCGTTGAAGATTAATGACGTCATGACAAAAGAGAAATTGGTCACGGCTTCTGTAGGTACGACATTGGAAGATGCAGAAAAGATTCTGCAGCAATACAAAATCGAGAAATTGCCGATTGTCGATGACAAAGGCGTTCTAAAAGGATTAATTACCATCAAGGACATTGAAAAAGTGATTGAATTTCCGAATGCAGCCAAAGACAAGCATGGACGGTTATTGGTCGGTGCTGCTGTAGGCGTTACAGCCGATACAATGAAACGCGTTGAGAATTTGGTGAAGGCTTCTGTTGATGTTATCGTATTGGATACGGCTCACGGGCATTCGGCAGGCGTTTTGGGCATGGTCAAGCAAATCCGTGCAACGTATCCGGAATTGGCGATCATTGCCGGGAATGTGGCAACTGCTACAGGCACAAAAGCATTGATTGATGCCGGTGCAGACGTAGTAAAAGTCGGAATCGGTCCGGGCTCGATCTGTACGACACGGGTTGTAGCGGGTGTCGGCGTGCCTCAAATTACTGCTGTTTATGACTGCGCAACGGAAGCACGCAAGTATGGCAAAGCGGTTATTGCTGATGGCGGAATCAAGTATTCCGGAGATATCATCAAAGCATTGGCAGCTGGCGGACATGTCGTTATGCTCGGCAGCCTGCTGGCAGGTACAACTGAAAGCCCGGGAGATACTGAAATCTTCCAGGGCCGCCGCTTTAAAACCTACCGCGGCATGGGATCAATCGCTTCTATGGAAAAAGGCTCAAAAGACCGCTATTTCCAAGACGATGCGAAAAAATTGGTTCCGGAAGGCATTGAAGGCCGCATGCCGTATAAAGGAGAGCTTTCCGACACGATCCACCAATTGCTTGGCGGTATCCGTGCAGGAATGGGTTATTGTGGAACAAAAGATTTACAGACCTTGCGTGATGAAGCACAGTTTATCCGTATGACGGGTGCAGGTTTGCGCGAAAGCCATCCGCATGATGTCCAAATCACCAAAGAATCTCCCAACTACTCCATTTGATCGATCGGCACCTTTTCCATCACTTTCATGATGGAAAAGGTGCTTTTTTCATGTTTTTATTTTTGGGTACAAAGAATATGCTAAAATAGCATGTGGAATCTTAATAAATGGAGGTATTCAAACAAGTGAAAAACATATTTAATAAAAGCTTACTAACAGCGTTAATAGCTGCAATGACTTTAACTGTGATTCTTCCGCAACAGGCACATGCAGAGGAATCATTAAATATAATGGCGGAAGCTGCTATTTTGGTGGACGCCGAAAGCGGTAAAATTCTCTATGAAAAAAATGCTGAGACGCCTTTAGGGGTTGCCAGCATGACCAAGATGATGACGGAATATTTATTGTTTGAGGCGATTGAAGAAGGGCAGGTTAGTTGGGATCAGGAATACCAGGTAACGGATTATGCCTATCAGATTTCTCAGGACATGCGCTTGAGCAATGTACCGCTTCGTGAAGACGGCACTTATACCATCAAAGAACTGTATGAAGCGATGGCCATTTTCTCGGCCAATGCAGCAACCATTGGCATTGCTGAGACGATTGCAGGAACGGAAAGTGAATTTGTCCGCTTGATGAATGAAAAAGCCGGGGAAATGGGCCTGAAAGAAACAACTTTCGTCAATTCAACCGGCCTCAGTAATTCAAGCTTGATGGGGATGCATCCGGAAGGGACAGAAGAGACAGATGAGAACATCATGCCGGCGCGTTCGGTTGCCAAGCTGACAAAGATTTTGTTGGACGATCACCCGGAAGTATTGGAAACGACGAAAATTCCAGTGATGATGTTTCGTGAGGGAACGGCGGATGAGACACGGATGGAAAACTGGAATTCCATGCTGCCGGGCTTGATTTATGAGTATGAAGGTGTGGACGGATTGAAAACCGGCAGCACGGATTTTGCCGGCTATTCGTTTGCCGGCACAGCAAAGCGTGACGATACCCGTTTTATCGCGGTAGTCATGGGCGCGGTGGACAACGAAGGAGCCGGTTCTTATAAAGCCCGTTTTGAAGCGACGCGCACTTTGTTTGATTTTGGTTTTAGCCAGTTCACGACAGAGGAAATTATTCCTGCGGGGTATCAGTTTGAAGGAAAGGAAACCTTGGCTGTTGAAAAAGGCGTGGAAGAGGAAGTGGCGATTGCAGTCCAAGAGCCCGTGACCATGATGATCCGGACAGCGGATAAGGACTTGTATCAGCCGGAATTGCTGCTGGACGATTCGGTCGTCCAGGGTGGCGAGCTTGAAGCAGGTGTAGAAAAGGATTTAGTGGTGGGAACGCTCGAGCTGACAAAATCGCATGGCACGGAGTACGGCTATTTAAGTGGCAGTGCGGATAGTGTCGAGGTGGCGACCATTGAATCTGTAGAGCGCGCTGGTTGGGTGTCCTTATCGATGCGCAATGTCGGGGGATTCTTATCTTCTCTTTGGAACGATGCCGGTAGTTTTGTAAAAGGTTTATTTTAATAGGGAAAGCCGTTCATCTAAAAAGGATGAACGGCTTTTTTCAATGGATTTCCCAGCAGGACATCAAATCCAGGATGCCAGAGTGAATTTCTTCCTCCAACAGGCCGCCGAATCCAAGAACAATTTTCGGGTGTGTACCGGTTCTTTTGTGCACGTCGTAAGACTGCAGACCGGTGACACGGATACCGGCTGTTTTAGCGCGTTTTACCAGCTCTTCTTCGCTCAATGAGGTTTGGATAGTAAGAACGATATGCATACCAGCCTGTTCACCAGAAACCGTAACCGCCGGCGCGAATAAAGCCAGGGACGAGCTCAATTTTTTGATTTTCTTCTGATACAGCTTGCGCATCCGGTTAAGGTGACGCGCGAAATGGCCATCTTTCATGAATTTGGCTACCAGCTGTTGATCGTGTCTTGGCACCGATGAAGAATAATGAAGAAATGTTTGCTGATACGCCCGCAGCAGCCGTTTGGGCAAGACCATATAAGCGATGCGCAGGGAAGGCATCAGCGATTTGGAAAAGGTGCTGATGTAGATGACCCGGTCACTCAGATCCATGCTCTGCAAAGCAGGAATCGGGCGGCTCGTGTAACGGAATTCGCTGTCATAATCATCTTCGATAATATAACGTTCCGGCTTAGCCGCAGCCCAGTTGAGCAATTGTGCCCGTTTAGTGGCACTCAGGACAGAGCCAGAGGGGAACTGGTGGGAAGGTGTAACATATGCTACATCTACGGCAGAAGCCTCCAGCTCGCTGATATTGATGCCGTCGGAGTCCAGTTCAATGGGAATCGATTGCCGGTCGTGATGGGTGAAAATGCTGTGGGTCAGCGCATAGCCCGGATTTTCATAGCCATAGACAAGCGTTTTGTCGAGCAGGCGGATCAGCAGCGGCAGAAGCTGCTCTGTACCGGAGCCGATGACAATCTGATCTGCATCACAGACGACGCCCCGGGACTGATACAAATAACGGGCAATTTCCTGGCGCAGGGCATCATCCCCTTGAGGATGGCCGGATAATAACAGTTCATGATTGGACTCATCCAGAATGTCGCGTGTCAGTTTGCGCCAAGTTGAAAATGGAAAAGAGTGTGTATCAATGCTGCCGGAGTTAAAATCCACTTTATAGGAAATGGTTTCTTTGATGACCGGTTCGTCATGGGGAATATCCAGATACGCCAGTTCTTCGACGGGCTGAGCGTAAAATCCTTTGCGCGGCCGTGATTCGATAAACCCCTCAGCAACCAGCTGGGCATAGGCAAGTTCCACGGTTGTTTGGCTGATTTGTAGATAATCCGCCAATTTCCGCTTGCTGGGCAATTTGGTATCAACAAGGATGGTGCCATCTGTGATGGCTTTTTTTATTTCACGGTAAAGCTGCTTGTATAACGGAATCTGTGACTGTTTTTGAAGTTGAAACATAAGCATATCCATGTGGTTTCCTCCAACTGACCTTATTGAAATGAAAAGAACTGAGTCTTTTTATATGGTCAATCTCTATTATACTGAATTTATAAACAAATAGGGGGAATTATTAAATGAGTCAACATGGAACAGATCGCGTAAAAAGAGGAATGGCCGAAATGCAAAAAGGTGGAGTGATCATGGATGTGGTCAATGCGGAACAGGCACGCATCGCTGAAGCTGCGGGTGCTACCGCTGTTATGGCGCTCGAGCGTGTGCCGTCTGATATCCGCAGAGACGGTGGAGTGGCGCGTATGGCAGATCCGCGCATTACGGAAGAAGTAATGAAGGCTGTATCAATTCCAGTTATGGCGAAAGCACGTATTGGCCATATTGTAGAAGCTCGTATTTTGGAAGCGATGGGTGTCGATTACATTGACGAAAGTGAAGTGCTGACGCCTGCAGATGAAGAGTTTCATTTATTGAAAAACCAATACACAGTGCCATTTGTCTGCGGCTGCCGAAATTTAGGCGAGGCGGCACGCCGAATCGGTGAAGGAGCTTCCATGCTGCGCACGAAAGGCGAACCGGGTACTGGCAATATTGTAGAAGCAGTCCGCCATTTACGCCAGGTAAACGCGGAAGTGCGAAAAGTGATTGCCATGAGTGAAGATGAACTGATGACCGAAGCGCGCAATCTTGGTGCTTCCTATGAATTCCTGAAAGAAGTGAAAAGCCTGGGCCGTTTACCGGTGGTCAATTTTGCAGCTGGCGGGATTGCAACACCAGCGGATGCGGCATTGATGATGGAACTAGGAGCGGACGGTGTATTCGTTGGATCCGGTATCTTCAAATCGGATAATCCGGAACGATTTGCACGTGCGATTGTCGAGGCGACGACGCATTACCAGGATTATAAATTGATTGCGGAGCTGTCAAAAGATCTGGGCATCGCTATGAAAGGCATTGAAATTTCAACGATTGCTGCGGGCGAACGTATGCAGGAGCGGGGCTGGTAAGAATGAAACGAATTGGGGTCCTAGCTTTGCAGGGAGCTGTCCGGGAGCATCTTCAGTCAATTACAGCATGTGGAGCGGAAGCGGTTTCGGTGAAATGGCCCAAAGATCTTGAAGAGTTGGATGCATTGATTTTACCGGGTGGTGAAAGCACAACCATGCGCCGCCTGATCGACCGCTATGGCTTGATGGAACCGCTTCAGGATTTTGCCGAAACCGGAAAACCGATGTTTGGCACTTGTGCAGGGTTGATCCTGCTGGCCAAAACAGTTGTTGGTTCTGACGAAGCGCATCTGGGCGTCATGGATGTTGCCGTTGAACGGAATTCATTTGGCCGGCAAGTGGACAGCTTTGAAGCACCGCTTGAAATCAAAGGCATCGACGGAGCTTTTGAAGCGGTTTTTATCCGTGCGCCGCATATTGTCAGTGCTGGTCCGTCGGCTGAAGTGTTATGTGTTCATGATGGGAAAATTGTTATGGCGAAAAGCGGTCAGTTTCTAGGCTGTTCTTTTCATCCGGAATTGACCGAAGATCATCGCATCACAGAGTATTTTTTAAGCATGATTCCCAGCAAGTCAGACCTTCTCTTGCCAAATTAATCAATATATAGTAAAGTATGATTAATTTAAAAGACGAAACGTTGATGGGAAGTAGTAAAGCGATTGTTTTTCCAAAGAGAGCCGGTGGTTGGTGCAAACCGGTGAAAAACGCGTTTGAATCCACCCCGGAGTTGCATGGCGAAAAAAGCCATTGCCGGTTTTAATGCCGTTATGTGATGAAGAGGATTGGCCTGTGCCGATCAATCAGGGTGGCAACGCGGGTAGCTCTCGTCCCTTTACCAGGGGATGGGGGCTATTTTTGTTGTCTTTTTTTGTGTAAATAAAATTTTGAGGAGGAACTGGTATGTTGGATATTCGTTTTGTACGTGCTAATTTTGAAGAAGTAAAAGCCAAACTGGCAAAGCGTGGAGAAGATGTTTCTGTGCTTGATGATTTTGAAGGATTGGATGTAAAACGGCGCGAATTGATTGCGCAGACCGAAACATTAAAAGCGGAGCGCAACGAAGCGTCTCAAAATATCGCCGCGATGAAACGGGCGAAAGAAAATGCGGACGACGCCATTGCGAAAATGCGTGAAGTTGGCGACCAAATCAAAGCGATCGATGAAGAGCTGCGGAGAGTGGAAGAAAGTCTGAACTATATCATGATGCGTGTACCGAACATTCCGCATGACAGTGTTCCGTTCGGAGATTCTGAAGACGACAACGAAGAAATCCGCACTTGGGGAGACAAGCCGGAATTCGGTTTCGAAGTAAAAGCTCATTGGGATCTGGGTACCGATTTGAACATTATCGATTTTGAACGTGCAGCCAAAGTGACTGGAAGCCGTTTTGTCTTTTACCGGGGACTCGGCGCACGCCTTGAGCGCGCGTTGATCAACTTCATGATGGATCTTCACCAGGAAGAGCATGGCTATGAAGAGATGCTGCCGCCTTATCTGGTCAACCGCGAAAGCTTGACGGGTACTGGCCAATTGCCAAAATTCGAAGAAGATGCCTTTCTGATCGAGAAAGAGGATTATTTCCTCATTCCGACCTCTGAAGTGCCGGTGACGAACTTCTACCGTGATGAAATTCTGACAGCGGATATGATGCCCCAAGCCTTCGCCTCTTACAGCGCGAATTTCCGCTCTGAAGCGGGTTCTGCGGGTCGGGACACACGCGGGTTAATCCGACAGCACCAATTCAACAAAGTCGAACTGGTGCGCTTTGTGAAGCCTGAGGATTCTTATGACGAACTGGAGAAACTGACGGGCCATGCTGAGAAAGTGCTTCAACTTTTAGGGCTGCCATATCGCGTCTTGAAGATGTGTACAGCAGACCTTGGCTTTACAGCCGCCAAGAAATACGATATCGAAGTTTGGATTCCAAGCCAGGATACGTACCGGGAAATTTCTTCTTGCAGCAATTTTGAGGATTTCCAGGCAAGACGTACAAATATTAAATTCCGCCGGGAAGCAACCGGCAAACCTGAATTTGTCCATACCTTAAACGGCAGTGGGCTGGCAATTGGCCGTACCGTGGCAGCATTGCTTGAAAATTGCCAGCAGGAAGATGGGTCAATCAAGATTCCAGAAGTGCTGCAGCCTTATATGGGCGGCAAAAAGACCATCAATTAAATAAGTTGAACTAATAATTTTTAACTGTCGATATTCCCCAAAACAGCCGCGAACGAGCGCCAAATCCTAAGCGGTGAATGAGATGATGATTCTTAAGTTTTACTTATATAATAAAAAGGCTCAAAAGCACATTGCTTTTGAGCCTTTTATTTGGAGAAAAGGGTAAGGATGGGTATAGAGGAAGAGTGGAAGGAGTTATTTGATGGAAAATCTGAGCTTTCAATTTATAGAGACGAACGGCATCAAGCTTCATATAGCTGTAGCCGGACCTGCAGATGGCCCTTTAATCGTTTTGCTGCATGGCTTTCCGGAATTTTGGTTTGGCTGGAAAAATCAAATTCAGCCGTTGGCGGAAAAAGGATACCGGGTGGTGGCACCTGATCAACGTGGCTATAATTTAAGTGACAAACCAGAAGGGATCGATAATTACACAGTCGATCATTTGCGGGATGATGTGATTGGCATCATTGAGCATTTCCAAAAAAAGACTGCCATTGTCATCGGTCATGACTGGGGTGGCGCAGTCGCCTGGCATTTGGCGGCCACACGCCCCGAATACGTGAAAAAGCTGATTGTCTTGAATATCCCGCATCCCAAAGCGATGCCTCGGGTATTCAAGAAGAATCCGCTGCAATGGATGAAGAGCTCCTATATCGCGTTTTTCCAGTTGCCCAATCTGCCTGAGAAGGCTCTCGGTATGGGAGAGTTCAGAGCGATGCAGCAAAGCATCGAACAGACCAGCAATCCAGACACTTTTTCAACTCAGGAAATGGAGCAGTATAAAGCAGCCTGGTCACAATCTGATGCCCTGACAGCGATGCTCAATTGGTACCGGGCCATCAGGCGGGACAGTTTCAAGCAGGTGCCCGAGACGAAAATCAAAGTGCCGGTCAGAATCATTTGGGGATTGGGCGACCAGTTCCTGTCACCAATGTTGGCAAAAGAGAGCATGTCCTTTTGTGAAGAAGTCAATTTGGCTTTTGTCGGGGAAGCGACTCACTGGATCCAGCACGAGCAGCCGGAAATCGTCAATCGGCTCATCGATCAGTTTATCAGCGAATAAAAAGCGGAAAACCCGTTTACGGGGTTTTCCGCTTTTGTTTTTTGGCTGCTCTCAGATTACGGAAAAACTGTGTCAGCAGTTGTCCACATTCTTCAGCGAGAACATTTTCGGTTACTTGGCATTGATGATTAAAGCGGTCGTCGTTCAGCAGCCGGTACAAGGAATCCACACTGCCAGCTTTGGCATCCCGTGCGCCGTAAACAACATGGGGAATCCGGGATTGCAGAATGGCGCCAGCGCACATCGGACAAGGCTCTAACGTTACGTAAATCTTGGTGTCTTCCAGCCGCCAACTGCCAAGAAACTGGCAGGCCTCCTGTATGGCTAAGAGCTCGGCATGGGTGACTGCATTTTGCGTTGTTTCCCTCAAATTGTGGGCGCGCGCAATCACCTGGTCCTGGTGGACGATTACAGCACCGATGGGCACTTCTCCCTTGGCTCCTGCTTTTTCTGCTTCTTCTATTGCCAACCCCATATAAAAATGGTCTTTTTCCATTCCGTTCATGATGCATCGCTCCTTGGCTTTAGTGTAGCATTTTTCACTGCCAAAAAAAGCAGGAAAAGTCAGGGAGACAAAAAACGCATAACAGCGTAAAATAGAGAAATTAGAAAGCAGGGAGTGATTCGAGGATGAAACAGCACAAAAAGGAAAAACCGCTGCATTTTACGGTACGCTTTATCTTTATTTTCATTGGCGCAACCATGGCAGCAGCTGCCATCGAATTATTCCTGGTCCCCAATTCGATTATTGATGGTGGGATTATCGGAATTTCTTTGATATTGGATTATTTAACGGTGATTCCGTTTGGTGTATTGCTGGTCGCCATCAATTTACCGTTCCTTTATTTTGGCTACAAGCATATCGGTCGCAATTTCTTTATTTCGTCCATTTTTGCCATCGTTGCATTGGCGTTGATTGAAATCCCTATGCACAAGATTGAACCATTTGTGGAAGATCCGCTGCTTGCTACCGTATTCGGTGGGCTGCTTCTGGGTGCGGGTGTCGGAATTGTCATCCGCAATGGCGGGGCGCTTGACGGGACGGAGATCCTCGGGATTTTATTGACAAAGAAGCTGCCATTTTCGGTTGGCGAATTTGTCATGTTCTTCAATGTCTTCATCTTTGGATGGGCTGCGTTCGTGCTTGGGTTGGAACAGGCTATGTATTCGATTTTGACTTATTACATCGCTTCCAAGACCATCGATGTGGTCATTCAAGGCTTGGACGATACGAAAGCGGTGCTGATCATATCGGAAGAATACGAAGAAATCGGTTCGGCCATCAACGACCGCCTTGGCCGCAGCTTTACCAAGTTGCATGGCAAAGGCGGCTACCTTAATTCGCCGAAAGACGTTATTTATGTGGTGGTCACCCGCCTGGAAATCACCAAGCTTAAGCAGATTGTGGGAGACATTGATTCCAAAGCTTTTTTGACCATCATGGCGACTCAGGAAGTCCATGGCGGAACTTTCAAAGCACCGATACATTGATCTCGTTGCTAACATGCCGCTCTACTTTTCACCTGAGCTATGTGTTAAAATAAATGGCATTGCAATTTACTTGAATCGAAAAAGGAGGACTTCGCATGCCGGTGCCATTCATTACGGTAGAAGGTCCGATTGGTGTAGGCAAGACCTCGCTGACCAAAGCACTCGCCGATCAAAATCAATTTCAGCTGTTAAAAGAGATTGTTGACGAAAACCCATTTTTAAATAAATTCTACGAAGATATAGAAGAGTGGAGCTTCCAAACAGAGATGTTCTTCCTATGCAATCGCTACAAGCAATTGGCCGATATCCAGAAAAAGTTTATTTCGAACCGGGAACCGGTCGTGGCTGATTATCATATCTTCAAAAATCTCATCTTTGCAAAACGTACATTGCCGCATGCTGAATACGCCAAGTATGAAGCCATCTACAAAATCCTGACGGTGGATATGCCGAAACCGAACATGGTCATCTATCTCTATGCCAGCCTGGATACACTGATGAAGCGCATTAAACTGCGGGGCCGTGAATTCGAGCAGATGATCACGCCCGAATACATGGAACAGCTGGCAGCGGATTACCATGAGTTCATCGAACGCTTTGAGCGCGAGCATCCGGAAATCCCCGTGCTGCGGTTTAATGGCGATGAAATCGATTTTGTCCAAAATGGCGGCGATCTTCGGCTGATCCTGGACAAGGTGGATGGAACTTTACAAAAGAGGAGTTTGACTTTATGAATTTACGAGAAAAATACGGCATTCCCCAGAATGCCATAATTACAATAGCCGGCACAGTGGGTGTCGGGAAATCTACGATGACTAAAGCCTTGGCAGATGCGTTGCAGTTCCGCACTTCATTTGAAAACGTCGACACCAATCCCTACTTGGATTTGTTTTACGATGATTTTGAGAAATGGAGCTTCCACTTGCAGATCTACTTCCTGGCTGAACGCTTTAAAGAGCAAAAGCGGATGTTCGAATACGGCGGCGGATTTATCCAGGACCGTTCGATCTATGAAGATACCGGTATTTTTGCGAAAATGCATTGGGAAAAAGGCACGATGAACAATGTGGATTATGAAACGTACACTAATCTTTTCGAGGCGATGGTCATGACGCCTTATTTCCCGCATCCAGACTTGCTGATTTACCTGGAAGGCTCGATTGATGACATTTTGTCCCGTATTCAAGAACGCGGCCGTGCAATGGAGCAGCAGACACCAGTGGATTATTGGCTGGAAATGCACCAGCGCTATGAAAGTTGGATTAATTCCTTTAACGGATGTCCGGTATTGCGTTTGAATATCAATGATTATGACTTGATGAACGAACCGGATTGTTCCGAGCAGATCGTGGAACGCATCGGAGGATTTATGCAGCAAACCGCCATTCTACGCAAATAAAGAAACCCTTGAGCAGTGCTGCTCAAGGGTTTCTCTATTATTTCCCGGGAAATATAGAAAAAGGCATAAAAAAAACCGGAAGGCAAGAGCCTTCCGGTAATCTATATCGAAATAATCGGACATATAGTGTTAAGAAAAATTCATTACTTGCGTAACAGATCCAATCTTGAATTTATATGCGCGTGTAAATTTAAAAAATGGAGGAGGAAGAGGGATTCGAACCCCCGCGGGATTTGACTCCCCTGTCGGTTTTCAAGACCGATCCCTTCAGCCAAACTTGGGTATTCCTCCGTATTTGGACAAGTGTTAATTTATCATGGATGAATAATGGATGTCAACAGTTTTTCGCTTTTTTGAAAATTTGTTGATGAAAACCACTCTGTACACCCAAAAACCACTTGATTTAAAAGAAATTATTGCTTAAGGAAGGTTCTTGATTGATTTTTTGACGATTAATATCGTATACTAGTAAATGCCGTGCTAGGTGGGAAGATAGCGGTGTCCTGTAACCTGCAATCCGCTTTAGCAGGACTGAATTCCTTTCTGAGGCTGTTTGCATGTAAGGTCTGTCTCTTGCACGTAGTGTTGACATCTGGGTCCTGCGCAATGGGATCCCATGAACCATGTCAGGTCCGGAAGGAAGCAGCATTAAGTGGAAAATTCCATGTGCCGCGGGATCGCCTAGATCGAGCCAGCGACAAGGGTAACGCTTATGTGCAGCAGTCGAAGAAAGGTGCACGGCAATAATATGTAAATTCAAGCCTGTCCGCTATTTAGCGGGCAGGCTTTTTATTGTTCTATTCGTGGAATCTCCACGTGCAGATCGGGGAAATCGTTCAGAAAGACCGGCCTTTTATGATATAATGATAGGATGAAAAACAGATTATTTAAAAGGAGAGAATAAGTTGGCGTATCAAGCTTTTTACCGTGTTTACAGACCACAGTCCTTTTCTGATATGACAGGTCAGACGCATGTCAAACAAACCCTTCAAAATGCTCTCCTTTACAATAAGACGACACATGCTTATTTGTTCTCAGGACCGAGAGGGACAGGGAAGACCAGTGCGGCTAAGATATTCGCCAAGGCATTGAATTGTGCGCAGGCCCCTGCAGCTGAACCTTGCAACGAATGTGCTTCCTGCAGAAGCATCAACGAAGGATCCAATACTGACGTCATTGAATTTGATGCAGCTTCCAATTCACGTGTGGAAGAGATGCGGGAGATCATTGAGAAAGTCCGGTTTTCACCGGCAAATTCACGCTTTAAGATCTATATCATAGATGAGGTGCACATGCTGTCGAACAGCGCCTTCAATGCTCTTCTGAAAACATTGGAAGAGCCACCGGCACATGTAGTCTTTATTTTGGCGACAACAGAGCCGCATAAACTGCCATTGACAATCATTTCCCGTTGCCAGCGATTTGATTTTAAATCGCATACGCAAGTGGATATCGTTTCGCGTATGGTGGAAGTGTTAACGGATGCACAGATTCCTTATGATGAGCAGGTGCTCAAAATAATCGCACAGGCTGCAGCAGGCGGAATGCGCGATGCACTCAGCCTATTGGATCAGGTGGTGTCCTTCAGCGGCGATGAGATGACAGTCGAAGACGCCCTGCTCGTCACGGGCTCGATCAGCCAGGACATGTTCTATGGCATTGCAGAAGCGCTGCTTGCCAAAGATATCGGACAGGCGTTGACGCTGCTGGAACAGCTGGTGCGGGACGGCAAAGACCCCGTGCGGCTGGTTGAGGATTTTATCACCTTCTTCCGGGACCTGCTGTTGATTCAGACGGCGCCCAACCTTCACGACATGTTGGAGCTGGCGACCCATGAACCGCGCTTTGAAGAGCTGGCCAAGCGGTTTGAGCCGGCGACGCTTTACACGTGGATTGATCTCCTGTCCAAAACACAACAGGAAATGCGGTTTTCGAACCATACGAAAATCTATATGGAAACAGCGTTGCTGAAAATGGCTCAGGCAGATGTGCCGGTCCAAAGTACAGCTTCTGCGGTATCGCCTGAGCTGGAAGCAAAAGTTATCCACCTTGAGAATCTCGTGCACGAATTGCAGCAACAGGTGAAAAATGGAGTAGTCAGTGGTGCTGCTGCCGCACCGGCTGAACAGAAAAAACGCCAGCGTGTGCAAAGTAACTTTAAAATACCGACAGGCCGCATTCAAGATGTCTTGAAAAATGCCACCAAGGTGGACATTCAAGCTATCAAAAACAATTGGGCAACAGTGATGAACCAATTGCAGCGGTCGCATTCAGCTTTATTGAACGATGCGGAGCCGGTAGCGGCATCAGCGGATGCATTTGTGTTAAAATTCAAGTATGATATTCATTGCCAGATGGCTTCTGAAAACCAGACGTTTGCCGCAACCTTCAGCCAGTTGCTGGAGCAGTATGCAGGCAAGGCCTATACGCCGGTTTATGTTCCGGACGCCAGTTGGCTGAAAATCCGTGAAGAGTTTATCAAAAAGAGCGGATCGAAAGCAGGCACTGAAGAAAAACAGTCAGAGGCTGAAGAAGAAAATCCGTTTTCGGGTGAAGGGGCTGTAGCGGAAGAAGATCCGTTCATCTCAGAAGCCGAGCGTCTTTTCGGAAAAGACTTTGTCGAGGTTCATGACGACTAAAATGAAAATTCTAAGGAGGAACTAATTATGCGCGGTGGAGGAAATATGCAAGGCATGATGAAGCAGATGCAAAAAATGCAAAAAGAGATGGCAGTTGCCCAAGAAGAGCTTGGAACATTGAAGTTTGAGGGAGCAGCTGGCGGCGGTATGGTTAAAGTCACTGTATCTGGCCACAAAGAAGTGCTGGACTTCGTATTGGATCCTACAGTAGTCGACCCAGAAGATGTTGAAATGCTGCAGGATCTTTTGATTGTAGCTACAAACGAAGCGTTTAAAAAAGCGGATGAACATGCGAATTCCACAATGGGGAAATTCACGAAGGGCTTAAATCTCCCGGGCATGTTCTAGGAGGTAAACCAGATGCATTATCCAGAACCTATTTCAAAATTAATGGAGAGTTTTATGAAATTGCCAGGGATCGGGCCGAAAACAGCGGCCCGTCTGGCATTTTTTGTGCTTGGTATGAAGGAAGACACAGTGCTTGATTTTGCCAAAGCTCTAGTGGATGCGAAACGAAACTTAAGTTTTTGTTCGGTGTGCGGACATATCACTGATGTTGATCCGTGCCATATTTGCCAGGACCAGCAACGTGACCGTACGACGATCTGTGTGGTCCAGGACCCGAAAGATGTCATTGCGATGGAGAAGATGCGCGATTATAAAGGCTTGTACCATGTCCTGCAGGGAGCCATCTCTCCAATGGATGGGATTGGCCCTGAAGACATTAACGTTCCGTCTCTTCTGAAGCGTCTTCAGGACGAAGAGGTGGAGGAACTGATTCTGGCGACGAATCCGACAATCGAAGGAGAAGCGACAGCGATGTATATTTCCCGCCTCGTAAGGCCTTCGGGCATCAAGACCACCCGGATTGCCCACGGGCTTCCGGTAGGCGGCGATTTGGAATACGCGGATGAAGTGACTTTATCGAAAGCGTTGGAAGGCCGGCGCGAGCTTAAATAGAAGCAGAATTGGAATAGAGCTGTATGCTCATGGTAAATAAGGAATATTCTGGTTTATTATGTTTTAGATATAATAGTCTAGAGTGCAAGGTATATCAATAGGAAAAAGAAGAAGGATAGGAAAGGAAAAGGTAGTCAAGTGAAATGGCTTTACAGAGCGGTTATTCTTGATTCCTTTTTCAAACTCCTTCTATAGAAGGAAAAGAGAATTCAGTAATGAATGTTTTAGGAATATAATTTTATTTGCCAAAAGTGTTGACAGTCGGAAGTATATGCTTTAGTATCATAGGAGTCGTAAAGAACGACGCAAACAACTTAAACAACGCAAACAAACTGAACCTTGAAAACTGAACAGCAAAACGTCAACAAACAGCAACGGCCGTTGAACGCGGCCCGCGCACAACTTACTGATCAGCGTTATGCAGATCAAAGCGAATCGCGCGTCTTCGGACGGCGATACGCCAGCAAGTTAAGAGCAGTCAAATGTTCTCTATAATGGAGAGTTTGATCCTGGCTCAGGACGAACGCTGGCGGCGTGCCTAATACATGCAAGTCGAGCGGAACCATTGGAGCTTGCTCCATTTGGTTTAGCGGCGGACGGGTGAGTAACACGTGGGCAACCT
>NZ_JAGGPX010000038.1 GCF_018613575.1 Planococcus sp. ISL-110 | reverse complement strand
TGGGTTTTAATGATTTTATTTTTTGTTGTACCGACAGTGATATCATTGGTTCTAGCTCTGTGTTTTGAGAAATTTTTAGAGCATGATTTTGTTGCGAAATTCATGACTACTTCGGGGTACTTTTATACTCTGGGCAGTTTAATTCTGGTTTTTATTTTATTTAATACTTTCAAGGTATCAGATTATAAAAAATCTGTAGCAAGCAAAGATTTTCTTGAAAAAAGAGCATTTGAAGAACTGTCTTCATCGTTAAAAACTATTTTGGATTGCCTTGAAAAAAATGAAACTAAAAATTTACATAGTAGCTGTATGACTGTAAAAGAAATATATGAATCAGTAAGAGATTTTGAATCAGACGTTGATTTAAAGGCTTATTCCATCGAAATAAGAGATGTATTTAGCGTTCTGAACAAATATAAATTGTCTACTATCGGCTACAATTCGGATGTTCAAAAATTGGAAAACATGCGTGAGTCTTACAAGTTTGATATCGTTACTAAAATTGATCGCTTAGTGCGACAGTTAGAGCAAAGGAGTAATTCGAATGAACGTTAATGATTTAAAGGTAATACAGAAAGTTGATAAACAATTTTCTGATTTTGAGTGGTTCGCTTTAACACCTGAAGACGAACATTATCAAGCAATTAAGTTTCCAGTTGAGGCAGAAAAACATGTTAATGCTTTTTACGCAAAAATTTCTGAGGGACTGACTATTATTGTGGGCCTTTATTTATCTCGATTCTATTACGAAGAAGATAAGTATAGTTGGGATGAAAAACATTACGTAGTAATTATTTCTACTAAAAAACAAACGCTTAACCCTATTGCTTTTATCAAAAATGAAGATGTTGAAAATTGGAATAGAAACGATAGAGGATTCATGAATAGTACATGGTGGAAAGGTGAACCCGAACCAAATCCTATCAACGATCTGTATGATTCCGTCAATAGAAAAGTTAACGAAGTAGATGAATTGTATGATGCGTTCTTAGATGAGGAGTAACTTAGGTTACTCCTCATCTTTTTATATTAAGAAAAGATAAGCATATTATGCTCCTTTGTTTGCTCTTGAATTAATGGGATATGAGCGTCCATCGAGGACAATCGCACCCATGTTTTTGAATTTTGGAGGCGCCTCAATATTGAGGCAGCCACTTGATTTTCACCCTCGGAGAGCACACCTTTACGTCAGTAAAGTATAGTGTGCTATACTTTACATGGAAGTTGACCGAATTATGGGGGTGTATTCTTTTGAGTTTTGCTGTGGTAAGGATGCAAAAAATGAAGAGTCCAGATTTAAAGGGCATGCAATTTCACAACCAACGAGAACGGGAAAGTCGGACGAATCCAGACATCGATCCAGACCGTGCTCATTTGAATTATGATTTACTGCATCAAGAAAAAATCGATTACAACAAACAAGTAAAAGGAATCATTGAGAGCCAAAAAGTGAGCGAGCGAAAAACCCGAAAAGATGCCGTGCTTGTGAATGAGCTGCTGGTGACTTCTGACCGGAAATTTTTTGACGGGCTAGATCCAGCTGAACAGAAACGGTTCTTCGAGGAAAGCCATAAATTGTTCTCGGAACGTTATGGCAAACAAAATATCGCGTATGCGACGGTTCACAACGACGAGAAAACACCTCACATGCACTTAGGGGTCGTTCCGATGCGTGATGGTAAACTCCAGGGCAAGAATGTCTTTAATCGGCAGGAATTGCAGTGGATGCAGGAAGAATTCCCGAAACATATGCAAAGCCTAGGCTTTGAAGTTGAACGGGGCATAGCATCTGACCGAAAACACATCGAAATGAGCCGTTTTAAGGCACTTACACTCAAGGAGGAGATTAAAACCCTGTCACAGGACGCAAATGTCCTTAGAGAAGCTCTGAGAGAGTCTAAGAAGGTCGATGAGCTTCAAGTCAGCAAACCATCTGTCTTTGACCGGAAACACGTTAAATTACCTGTAGAAGACTTTAAAGCACTAAAGACAAGAGCAAAGGCCACAGAAACCATAGAAACGGTTTTAACGAGAAATGAAGAGATGAATGACAGAAATTCAGATATTCTTTTCTCGATGGCGAAGGATTTAGAAAATGAGCAAAAGAAAAATGACAAGCTGCAGAAAGAAAATAATGGATTAAAACAAGCAAATCTAGATTTGCAAAAGGAAAATAAAACCTTGAAAAGCCAATTAACGGTTTTGATGGAGTTCGCTAAATCACAAATGAGTAAATTTAAAGAGTGGCAAGAAGAACGGCAGCAAGAACGAAGCCGAGAACAAAAGCTTGCTAGAAAAAGAGACCAAGGACTGGAGCGCTAATCTTCGGTTCTTTTTTTCTAGGAATGAACTTGATCGGTATTTATTTTTTTCTTGTTTCTTTTCATTTTTTCAAAATGAAATTTTGCCTATATATATTTTCTTTTAAAAGATTACTTATATTAGTTATATTTAGGAGTGCCCTTCCTCCTTACAGCGACAAGGGATTGAGATTTTAAATGTATTTTTTTTATCCCTTAACTATATTTTTTTTATCCCTTAACTATATTTTTTTTATCCTCTTAATTGTATTTTTAGATAAAATAAAATACAATTAATATAATTTAATATATTTAAGTTTATTATTAAATTCATTAAGAGGAATATATTAAATACATATAAAGGTGGATGGTGGAATGGCAATAGGGCGAGTAAATTCAAAAAATCAAATAATCTCTTATGAAAATTCAATACAAAAAAGTAGGGAGTTTTCTATAGCGAAGTTGAACCAAGGATTGACCTTAAATCAAATGCAACTACTAGCTTTTGCTATTTATTCCACTCAGCAAAATGGAGCGACTGAGTTTCATAAAGGTGATTTTGAAAAGAAATTTGGCATTGAAAAATACCAAACAATTCATGCAAAGCAAGATGCACAAAAGGTTTCTAGTTTGCAGTTTTCAATTGAAGACTTGGAAAATCATTATTTCGAATACTGGAATGTTTTTGGCTCAATAAAATATAAAGAGGGACTATTTACTTTTCGCTGGAACGAAGAATTTGTTCCACATATTTTAGAATTGAAAGAGAAGTACATTACAACTGATTTAACGATTACTTCTCATTTCAAAAGTGGTTTTAGTTGGACTCTGTATGATTATTTAAAGGCACACTACGGATACTGGCACAAGCAAATCTCAAAAGAAGCTCTCATGCGTTTGTTTGGTGTTGAAAGCAAGAAAACATACAGAGAGAACACAGCTTTGTTTAAGAAAACGGTTTTAGATGTAGCCATTGCTGAAATCAATAAATATACTGAGTTAGAAATACGTTACAATGTTGAAAAAAAAGGTCGAGCAATTACAGCTTTCGATTTGATTTGGTCTAATGGACAAAAACTAACCAGTGCAACAAAGAAACAGATCAATGAGATTGAGAGCTTTATAGACATTGTTTTTAAAGATATGTTTGAATATATAAATCTTGATAATGAGACAGATAGATTACGAGCAAGGGATTTAATTCTTGAAATTGAGGATATGCGAAAATTTATAGACGAACCTATTTCTATCACAAGTGAAAGAGCAAATGAATTAATACAAAAAGCCGTATGGAATTTTAAACAGTTGAATGGATTACTAGAAAAAAACCATAAATTTGTATCACCTGAATCAGTGAAGAAAGTAGAGTTTTATAATTGGCTTGAAGATAAAGAGTGAAAAATATAATTGTTTAACCAGTAAAAAAGAAAATAATCTGTAGGTGATGTATTGAAAAAGTGGAATGATATG
>NZ_JAGGPX010000037.1 GCF_018613575.1 Planococcus sp. ISL-110 | reverse complement strand
AGTTTTCAAGGTTCAGTTTGTCCGTCCTGTAAAAGCAACTTCTCTAAGTTATCACCGTTAAGCGAAAGAGTCAAGCCTTTTTATTATTGCGAAAAACTTAATTTCCCTTAGCGACGTGTATTATCATAATACATTTCCTGTGGAATTGTCAATGATTAAAGCAAAAAAAGTTTCAAAAACGTATAAACTTTAATTATTAGGGCAATAAAACATTATTCTCTAGCTTCTTTCACCGTGATTTTCATAGAAAAAAAGCTATTGCCAAAGTCCGAAAAAACGGATTTCACCAACAGCTTTTCTTTTCCCTTCATATTTCTTTGTTGCTGAGCATCCAGGCAGCTTAGTCAAAATTCAAAAGTGGTGGCCGTTCCACCCGCTTTTAAACCTCCACATCGCAAAACAAAAAAACTCATTTCTATCCAGCTTGCATTGAAATGGTGCAGAAGCAGTATTTCGCGATGCTCGTTTTTGGGGCTTTTTAATATTCAAACCCTACCCTTATCATTAAGAAAGACCGACGCCGCTCTGGACTTCCTCAAGTATAGCCAGAACGAAAAGACAGCAGTCTTTCCCTTCAATGTTCCAAGTTAGTTTTTCACATAATAATAACGGTGGAAGATTCCTTCGCTTTTTGTCATAACACCGTTAATGAAAATAAGTTCCTTATCTATAAGATATTCAATGAAAACCTCTAGATCAGAGGAATAGTTTTTCAATTCTTCCTGTTCGTGCAATTCCTGGATTGTCCAGCTGCTCTGCTTTTCCATGACTTCCCTTATATGAAGAGCACCGTCCTGTGTCCGTGAATGGATGTAGAACTCACTTGCCAAGAATAACAGCTCCAGCCGCTTATCGATCGGTTCATCGCTCGATATCAATTCTTCGTACAGCTTATAGATTGCTGGCTCCATCTGTTTTACCTGTGACCAGACAGTCACTTCTGGAGGCAAACCGTTCTCGAGTACCGCCAATCGCGCCAAATGATGCAACGACTCTACCATATGATGGTAGGCATCCATATAATTCTTCTCTTCAAAAAACACTTTCCCTTCCATATAACGGCGAATCAGTTTGGCGAATTCCATACCCATCTTGATTTTCCGTCCATAGAAAGGATAGTCCTTCAACTCTGTTTTTAACTTCTCCATGAACTCGTTGCGATCATAAATGACACGGCCATAGAAAAGCCAGTCGACAATTTTACGATTTGTTCCAAGCAGCAGCCATTTATGTAATTGCCTTTCGGTAATGATGTGCATTGCAGCCTTTTTATCTAAATACGTGTAATGTTTAGTGAACACCGGTGTCTCATTTTCCTTGGTGATGATCAGCAGAATCGAATCAAAGGTATCCGTAATCTGACTGACCTTTTCTCTTTTCTCCACTAAGATTACCCCCAGCGTACTTTCCTGGCTGGCGCGCTCCTGATAAATCGGTCGTAGGATTTGTTCCATCAACTCTCACTCCTTGCTGTCTCTATCGCATTCCGTCATGAAACTGAACGGAGCGGCTAGTAATGAACTGCAGCGTAATTCCATTTTCCCTATAGTCTGTCGGACTTTGCCGTTCTCTTTTTATCAGACGATGAAACCAAACGCATTGGCTTCCGCTTTTCTTTATTTCGACATATTTATTGTCGATTCCTTCATTTGAAAACCGATATCACTTTTTAAGGGCATTTATGATATAGTATGATGGATGCAAGGAGGAAATAAACCATGAAACCTTATAAAAATAAAATTAATCGCATTCGGACGTTTGCGTTAGCGTTGATTTTCATCGGAATCGTCATTATGTACGTCGGTATTTATTTCAGAAATCATCCCGTTGTTATGGTGATTTTCATGCTGCTGGGTGTTATCGCGATTATCGGAAGTACGGCTGTCTATGGTTGGATTGGTTTGCTTTCTATGAAAACCGTACCAGTTGAATGTCCTAGTTGTGGAAAACACACAAAAATGCTGGGCCGTGTAGATATCTGTATGCATTGCAATGAGCCCTTGACGATGGATCGTTCTCTCGAAGGAAAAGAGTTTGACCAGGACTATAATAAGAAAAGCTCGCAACAATGAAAACATCCAGCGAATCAAAACTTCGCTGGATGTTTTTTCGTCTCCTAAAAAAGAAGCTTACCGCGATTGCGCAGTAAGCTTCTTTTGCTGACGAAAGATTTATTGGGCCTTTGCCGTTTTGCCTAAGCATCCCTGGCATGTTCCGTAAATTTCAAGGCGGTGATAATCCACTTGGAATCCAGTGACATGGGAAGCTAAATGCTCGACTTCATCAAGTCCCGGATAATGAAAATCGACTATTTTTCCGCAATCGTTGCAGATAATATGATAATGGTCATTTGTAACAAAATCGAAACGGCTTGAAGAATCTCCGTAAGTCAATTCTTTTACCAGCCCCGCTTTTCTAAACACCCGTAAATTATTATAAACAGTTGCAACACTCATATTAGGAAATGTTTTTTCGAGCGCGCGATAAATGTCATCCGCTGTTGGGTGCGTTGTTGAATGAATCATGTACTCCAATATCGCGTGGCGTTGGGGTGTGATTCTTACACCTGTTGACTTCAAAGCATCAAGCGCGTCTTTTAATTTCACTTCAGACATCGCCGTGCACCTCACTTCATAGATATTCTTACATTGTAATCGTTACAAACAGTGTACCTAATGGAAGTGGTGGATGTCAAGAAATCACTATACTGACGCCAGTTGCCACGCGAGTTCCGCCTTATTTTTCGTGCAGCCCTTTTTCTTTCCGTCCAAGCCGCTGGTTGACCAAACGCGCTGCGACAAATAAAAAGTCGGACAAGCGATTTAAATAGGCCAGAACATTCGGAGGGACGTCGGTTCCGATTGACAAAACCGTCCGTTCAGCTCTTCTGACGACAGTCCGGGCTACATGAAGAGCCGCTCCGGACGGATGTCCTCCTGGCAAAATGAAGTTGCTGAGCGGCGGAATTTCAGCATCATACTGATCAATCCACTGCTCCAGCTTAAAGACATCTTGTTCCTCCAATTTCCATTTAACTTCTTTTCCTTTCGGCGTAGCCAGTTCGGCACCAACATGGAATAAAGTCGTCTGGATTTCGTGGAACACCTCACAAAGCGCTTCTTTTTCTTCAAAAAACTCGGTATTCATGTGCCCAATTGCCAAGCCGATCAACGAATTCGCTTCGTCACACGTTCCATAGGCCTCAACCACTGCATCGTTTTTCGCGATCCGTGTTCCGTAAACCAATGAAGTGATGCCTTTATCGCCAGTTTTCGTATAAATCTTCATACTCAATACCCCTTTTCCATATTGACCAGATTTGCCGGGACGGTTTGGCCAGCAAGCCATTCTTTGAGATTTGGAATAAAGATATCCAAAGCACGCTCCACGTACTTGCCCGAGTGGCTGGAGACATGAGGTGACACGACAACATTGTCCATCGTCCAATAGGGATGATCCTGTGGAAGCGGCTCCTGTTCAAAAACGTCCAGAACAGCATAGGCAATCTCATCAGCCTGCAGCGCATCCAACAGAACCACATCCGTAACCAGGTCTCCCCTTCCAAAGTTCATGAAGATGGCCGTTTTTTTCATTGCTTTGAAATGTACTTCTTTCAACAGGTGTTTGGTTTCGTCGGTGCTCGGCAAAATCGAAAGGACATAATCCGCTTGTGGAAGTTTTTGAAGAATGTCTTCAAAAGAGACCATTTCATCCATATGCGGAGCCTGCGCTCCAGAGCGGTTGCAGCCGATAGTGTGGACACCGAATGCCTGCAGTAAGCGTCCGATTTCTGAACCAATGGCCCCCGGCCCCAGAATGAGTGCTGAAGAGCCATGCAATTCTGAAGAACGGACCTTTCTGT
Organism: Planococcus sp. ISL-110; assembly: GCF_018613575.1. GTDB lineage: Bacteria > Bacillota > Bacilli > Bacillales_A > Planococcaceae > Planococcus. The sequence goes on along the minus strand of NZ_JAGGPX010000037.1, from coordinate 86,098 downwards.
TCCATTCCTGGCTGCGCTGATTTTCATAAATGGCCGGAAGTGAGCGTTTTAATGACAATAGATGAGCCAAAGCAGATTCAGCCATCGGTATTTTATGGATGCCTTTGACATTGGATACGATTATGCCTCGTTCTGCAATTGGCTGGTGAGGAAGCTTTTCAATGCCGGCACTGGCCACCATGATCCATTGCACTTTTTCAGCGGTTGCAATATCCTCCGCTGTCAGGTCTTCCCCGTATGTGACGATGATGTCAGCAGAGGGCAAACGCGTCTTGTTTTTATAGAGGAAATGGAAATCGACTTGTGGAAACTCAGTTTCCAGCCTCTGCTGCTGATCTTCTTTTGGAATGAATGTAAACAGGATTTCCATGAATGTCTCCCTTCTTACTGATCGCTGAGTGTCTTTAAAGTTTCCAGGACGTCCTGGATATGATTCGGAACTTTCACTTTGTGCCATTCTTTTACGATCGTTCCAGTCGGGTCGATCAGATAAGTCGCACGTTCGATGCCCATGAATTTTTTGCCATACATATTCTTTTCTACCCAGACTCCGTATGCTTCTGAAACCTGATGGTCTTCGTCCACCAGCAACGAAAACGGCAAGCCGTGTTTTTCACTGAATTTATTGTGCTGATCTTCTGAATCAGCGCTGACGCCAAGAATTACTGCGTTGAGTGCAGAAAAATCCGCCTGGGCATCACGAAAATCACAGGCCTGTGTCGTACAGCCTGGTGTCATATCTTTTGGATAAAAATAAAGAACCACGTATTTACTACCGGAAAAATCCTTCAGGGAAACCGTTTCCCCCGCTTCGTTTTTCAATGAAAATTCAGGTGCTCGTGTACCTACCAATACCGCCATCTCCATCACTCCTTTTCTTATCTCTATCGTACCGAACACCGGCGCCAGTTTCAATTTCTTTGGCGTTTCGCAATGAGATTGTCTACAATAAGGAATAGATTAATCTTTAGGAGGCATTCATTCAATGAATCATTCAACATCAGAAAAGCTTCACGAAGAAGCATTAGAACATATCGTAGGCGGCGTCAACAGTCCATCCAGATCCTTTAAAGCGGTAGGCGGCGGGTCTCCCATTGCCATGGAACGTGGACAAGGCGCTTACTTCTGGGATGTTGACGGCAACAAATACATAGACTATCTGGCAGCTTACGGGCCCATCATCACCGGCCATGCGCATCCCCATATTACACAGGCAATTACACGCGCGGCGGAAACCGGCCTGCTCTATGGCACTCCAACCCGCCATGAGATCACTTTTGCTAAAATGCTGAAACAAGCGATGCCGAACATGGATAGAGTCCGTTTCGTCAACAGCGGTACAGAAGCGGTCATGACGACGATCCGCGTGGCGCGTGCTTACACGGGACGGACAAAAATCATGAAATTCGCCGGCTGCTATCACGGCCATTCCGACTTGGTCCTGGTTGCTGCCGGATCTGGCCCTGCCACACTTGGAACGCCCGATTCAGCCGGCGTGCCCAAATCAATCGCTGAAGAAGTGATCACCATCCCGTTCAATGACCCACAGGCTTTTTCAGAAGCTATGGACCGTTGGGGTGAAGAGATCGCCTGCTTGCTGGTCGAACCGATTGTCGGCAACTTCGGAATCGTCGAACCAAGAGAAGGCTACCTTGAAGAAGTTCATCGCATTGCTCATGAAAAAGGGGCTTTGATTGTCTATGACGAAGTGATTACGGCTTTCCGTTTCCATTACGGTGGTGCTCAGGATATGCTTGGTTTAGTGCCGGATTTGACAGCACTCGGGAAAATCATTGGCGGCGGTTTGCCGATTGGCGCTTATGGCGGAAAAAAAGAGATCATGGAAACCGTAGCTCCTCTCGGGCCCGCTTACCAAGCGGGTACTATGGCTGGAAACCCGGCCTCTATCCAAGCCGGTATTGCCTGTTTGGAAGTGCTCAGTGAAGATGGAATCTACGAAAAGCTGGATAAACTTGGTGCTCAGCTTGAAAAGGGCATTTTAGCCGCGGCAAAAGAATTTGGCGTGACCATTACCGTTAACCGGCTGAAAGGCGCACTGACCATCTACTTTACCGATGTAACAGTCGAAAACTACAAACAAGCAGAAGCGACTGACGGAGAAATCTTTGGCCGATTCTTTAAACTCATGCTGGAGCAAGGAATCAATTTAGCTCCATCAAAATATGAAGCCTGGTTTTTAACAACTGAACATACCGAAGAAGATGTAGAAGTTTCCATTCAAGCGGTCCGTGAAGCGTTTAAACAGTTATAATTAGTAAAAACCATATTTAGCGGAAGGAGTCCTTGAGTCAATGAGATTAGGTGCACGTATTTTAAAAACCGGCGTGGCCATTTCTATGGCCTTGTTTCTGGCCAACTTACTTGGATTGCCTTCCCCTGTATTTGCGGGAGTTGCGGCTATTTTCGCTATTCAACCCTCTATTTATCGATCATACCTAACCTTGCTTGATCAAATTTACGGCAACTTGATCGGTGCAGCCATTGCCATCATTTTCGTACTGATGCTCGGCAGCAATTATTTGACGATTGGTGCTGCCGCGATCTTAGCCATTGCGCTGATGCTGAAGCTGAAACTGGAAAATACCGTGCCGTTGACTTTAGTGACCATGATTATCATCATGGATTCCCATTCCGATAACTTTCTAACCTTTGCTTTCTTGAGAATTGGTACTGTCATGCTTGGTATTTTATCTGCCTTTGCTGTGAACATGATTTTTTTGCCACCGAAATACGAAACACGGCTTTTCACTTCAATCCATGAAGTCAGCGAAGAAGTGATTCGCTGGATCCGGGTCTCTATTCGCCATGCATCCGATCACGCGTCGGTTAAAGAAGACATCGATAAATTGACGGAAAAGCTGCTGAAAGTCGACCAGTGGTATTCGTTTTACAAAGAAGAACGCAGCTACACAAAAAAACACCAATATGCGAAGGCACGTAAATTGGTGCTTTACCGACAGATGATTGCCACCTCCAAGAAAAGCCTTGAAGTTTTAAGGCGCCTGAACCGTTTCGAAAACGAACTGATGGAGCTTCCTGAACACTTTCATATGATGGTCCAGGAAAGGCTGGAAAGTTTAGCCAGCTACCACGAGCAGCTTTATATGAAATACGTCGGCAAATTGCGGCCGGAACATAGTGAAGGTTCTGGGGCAGATGCCATTATGAAACGCAACGAAGTAATGACAATTTTTGTAAAAGAAATTAATTTAGCACATGAGGAAAATGAGGATGAGTTTTCGGTCTATCATTTGATGCATGTCTTATCGGCAATATTGGATTATGAAGAGCAGCTGGAACACTTGGACTTGCTGATCATCGCTTACTTGAACTATCATTCAGAAGAAGTCGACCAAGACCTTGAAAATGCCATATAAAAAAACGTGTGGGGCAATTGCCCCACACGTTTTTTTATGATTTCATTCGCGGATCCAAAGCATCACGCAAGCCGTCACCCATCAAGTTAAAGCCAAGGACCGTCAACATGATGGCAACCCCTGGAAAAATCATCGTCCAAGGTGCATTCGTCAAGTACGAGCGCGAATCTGCCAGCATCTTTCCCCATTCCGGTGACGGAGCCTGTGCCCCCAGCCCAAGAAATCCAAGAGCAGCCGCTTCGATGATGGCAGTCGCAATGGCAAGTGTCCCTTGTACAATCACCGGTGCCATCGAATTCGGCAGGATATGCGACACCAAAATTCGATTGTCCTTCATACCGATTGCTTTCGCGGACATGATATATTCGTCTTCTTTGATGCTCAAAACTTTGGAACGGATCAAGCGGCCGAAGTTTGGCACGTTGATGATCGCAATAGCGATCAATGCATTGCGCAGAGATGGCCCAAGAACCGATACGACCGCAATTGCCAATAAAATACTTGGAAATGCCAGCATGATATCGAAGATGCGGGAAATAATCGTATCTACCCAGCGTCCATAATAGCCGGCTAAAATCCCTAAAATACTCCCTACTACAACCGATCCAATGACCGCTAAAAAGCCGACCCATAACGAAATTCGGGCTCCGTACACAACCCGAGATAAGATATCTCGGCCAAAGTCATCTGTTCCCATCCAATGTGTGGAAGAAGGAGGCATAAGCCGTTGAGACAGGTTTTGTTCATTGATGCCTTGCGGCGTAAAAAGCGGACCAAAAATTGCGAGCAGAATAAAGAATATGACAATCCCCATTCCGACAACCGCTACTTTACTTTTGCGGAAACCGCGCCAAGCCTCTTTCCAGGGGCCTGCGACTTTCTGCATTTCCGCTTCGTCTTGTTTGATAACTGTTTCAGCCAATGTACGTCTCCTCCTTCCTAATCATATTTGATACGCGGATCGACCAAGCCGTACAGAAGATCCACAAACAGATTAATCATAACAAAAATAAACGCAACAATGAGAATTCCCGACTGAATGACTGGATAATCCCGGAAGCCAATCGCTTCATAAATATACCGTCCGATTCCCGGCCAGCCGAAAATAGTTTCCGTCAAAATAGCGCCGCCAAGCAGCAGCCCCATCTGAAGTCCAATAATCGTCAACACCGGAATAATGGCGTTTTTAAGCGCGTGTTTGTATACTACCCAAAACATCGACAAGCCTTTCGAGCGAGCTGTTCGGACATAATCCGAACGCATCACTTCCAACATGCTTGAACGCGTCATTCTGGCAATAATCGCCATCGGTATCGTCGCTAAAGCTGTCCCCGGCAATACAAGGTGTTTCAAAACAGTAGCCAGTTGATCAAAATCTCCAGCAATCAAGGTATCGATCACATAGAAACCGGTGATGACATCGACAGGATCACGGACATTTTCACGGCCCGTTGTCGGGAGGATTCCCAATTCGATCGAGAAAATCCATTGGTTCATTAATCCCAACCAGAAGATTGGCATAGATACACCGATCAATGCAATAATCATTGCCGTGTAATCAAACCATGAATTCTGAAACCAGGCTGAAATGATGCCAGCATTGATTCCGATGATGACTGCAATAATAATAGCGAATAAAGAAAGCTCGATTGTTGCAGCCAAGTATGGCCAAACTTCATCCACCACTGGAGTTCGCGTACGAAGTGACTCTCCCAGATCTCCTGTCACCAGCCCTTTTAAATAATCAAAGTACTGGATATACCAGGGATTATCCAACCCCAAATTTGTTCGCAATGCTTTTATCGCTTCTTCGGATGCTTGTTGACCAAGGATGACTTGTGCAGGATCACCAGGAATTGCGCGGATGATCATAAATACGATAAATGTCATACCGAGTAAAACCGGGATTAGCTGTAGAAGCCGCCTTCCGATATAGTGAAGCATCTTCTTCACCTCTCCATCTCTTGCAATATGTATAACAGGAAGAAAAAAGGGAGGAAATCATCCGACTTCCTCCCTGGGAATTGCCTACTCTAGATCTACTGAAGCCAATTTGTCAGAACCTGTTGGATGTGCTTTGAAATTGATTACGTTATTCCCACCAGCCAATAGCGGTGTAGAATGCGCAAGCGGAACCCAAGGAGCATCTTCATGTATGATTTCCTGAGCTTCCATATACAACTCATTTCTCAAATCTTCATCCACTTCTGATTGTGCCTGGATCAGGATATCGTGCAATTCCTGATTTTCATAATACGTGTAGTTGTTTGTGCCGACATTATCTTGGTCTAGCAACGCATAAAGGAAATTATCGGCATCGCCGTTATCGCCAGTCCATCCCAACAGGAATGCATCAGCTTCTCCGTTTGCAGCTTTTTCAAGGTAAGTCGCCCACTCGAATGACACGATTTCAGCAGTTACGCCGACATCAGCCAAGTTCTTTTGAATGGCTTCTGCCACTTTTTGGCCATCCGGCATATACGGGCGTGGAACCGGCATTGCATAAAGTTCCATTTCAAATCCGTCTTCAAGACCTGCTTCAGCCAATAATTCTTTTGCACGTTCAGGATTGTAATCATAACCTTCGATGCTATCGTTATATCCACTGATTACCGGCGGAATCGGATTTTTCGCCACTTCTGCACGGCCTTCGTAAAATGCATCTACAAGCGCCTGCTTGTCGATAGCATGGTTAATCGCCTGGCGTACTTTAGGATCGTCAAATGGCTCACGTGTAACGGTCATCCCAAGGTAGCCAACGTTCATCGATGGACGTTCAAACAACTGAAGATTCTCATCTCCTTCAATTGTCGAGGCATCAGAAGGTGTGATTCCGTCTGCCAAATCAATTTCTCCTGATAATAAAGCGTTTAAACGAGCTGAGTTATCTGGAATCGCGCGGAATACCACTTGATCCAATTTCGGTTCGCCTTCCACCCAATAATCATCGAACTTTTCGATTGTAATAGTATCGTTGCGTTTCCATTCAACAAATTCGAATGGGCCTGTTCCAACAGGATTGTCACCGAAAGTATCGCCTGCTGCTTCAAATGCAGTTGGCGAGGCAATCGCAAACGGGCTCATTGCCAGGTTTTTAAGGAATGGTGCCTGTGGGCGATTCAAAGTGAACGTAACTTCATAATCGCCTGTTGCTTCAACAGAGTCGATAACATGCCCTTCTTCATCACCATATCCACCGAACATGGAACCGTAATAAGGGAATTGCTCTCCGTCACCAGCTGCCCAACGCTCAAAGTTCTGGACTACTGCTTCTGCGTTGAAATCTGTGTCGTCATGGAACTTAACGCCTTCTTCCAATGTGAGGGTGTACGTCAATCCATCTTCAGAAGCTTCCCAATCTGAAGCTAGTCCAGGTTCAATTTCTGTATCCTGTTCACCAAAGTTCACTAGCGTATCAAAAATGTTTTTCGTTACTTTAAAAGATTCGCCATCTGTGACTGTAATCGGATCAAGAGAAACTGAATCGCCTCCGCGTCCAAAGATCAACACTTTGTCTTCTGTTGATTCGCCTTCGCTTCCACCTTCGCCTTCTTCTGATGCATTATCAGAACTACAGCCATAAAGCGCTGTCGATACTAATAAAAGCAGCAGGAATGCCCACGATAAGAATTTTTTCTTCCCCAAATTAACCCCTCCATTTTTTCTATTTATTATCATTGCGGCCTGGACTCTTCGTAAAGATGACAGGCAACAGAATGACCTTTCTCAACCTCCGCAAAAATCGGTACAACTTTGGAGCAAATGTCCATTTTAAATGGACAGCGCGTATGGAACCTGCAGCCACTTGGTGGATTTGCCGGACTTGGAACATCTCCGGTAATGGCAACTTCTTCCCGGACAAATTCCGGATCCGGCACCGGTACCGCAGCCAACAAGGCCTGCGTATATGGGTGCAGCGGTTTTTCATACAAATCTTCAGTATTGGCAAGTTCTGCCATTTTACCGAGATACATGACACCCACGCGGTCGCTGATGTGGCGAACCACCCCTAAATCATGGGCAATGAAAATATAAGTCAGCTTCAGCTCTTTTTGAAGATCCTGCATCAGGTTCAGTACCTGTGCCTGAATCGAGACATCAAGCGCTGAGACGGGTTCATCTGCAATAATCAATTTCGGATTCGTCATTAATGCGCGCGCAATACCGATACGTTGCCTTTGGCCGCCACTGAATTGGTGTGGATAGCGCTTCGCATGGTAACTGCTCAAGCCAACAATCTCCAAAAACTCATGCACTTTCTTTTTACGCTCTTTCGGATCGCCTATGTCATGGACATTAAGCGGTTCCATCAGAATTTTTTCGATTGTATGGCGCGGGTTCAATGAAGCATAAGGATCCTGGAAAACCATTTGTATATCACGCCGTGCTTTGCGCATATCGTTGTTCGACAAACTGGTCAATTCCTGGCCATCGAATGTCACGGTGCCTTCCGTCGGTTCCAGTAAGCGCATCAGCATGCGCCCAGTTGTGGATTTCCCGCAACCGGATTCACCGACGATCCCTAAGGTCTCGCCTTCCTGTACAGTGAAGGATACATCATCCACCGCTTTGACATGGTTGCTGACCCTCCCTAAAATACCGGACTTGATCGGGAAATATTTTTTCAGCCCTTCAACTTTTAACAACGGTTCTGTCATGAGACTGTACCTCCTTTGGATCGAATAGGAAACAGCGTGTCTGGTGATTTTCCGCCGTTTGGTACAGCTCCGGGTTTTCATCTATGCAGCGGTCGAAAGCAAATTCACAGCGTTCTGCGAACTTGCAGCCTGTTTTGATTGTGCCCGGCTTTGGAACATTCCCCGGAATAGAATACAGGCGCTCTTTCTTGAAGCGCATATCCGGAACCGACTCCAGTAAGCCTCTCGTGTAAGGATGCTGCGGATCATTGAAAATGATCTGGACCGGGCCTTCTTCGACCACTTTTCCCGCATACATGACGACTACCCGTTCACAGGTTTCAGCCACAACCCCTAAATCGTGGGTAATCAATAGCACAGCTGTATTCAATCGCTCATTCAGGTTTTTGATAAGTTTCAGAATTTGAGCCTGAATGGTTACGTCAAGTGCAGTCGTTGGTTCATCGGCAATCAATACTTTCGGATCGCATAATAATGCCATAGCAATCATGACGCGCTGGCGCATGCCGCCTGACAGCTGGTGAGGATATTCCTTCATCAAGCCCTCCGGACGTGGCAAGCCCACCAGTTTCATCATTTCAATCGCGCGTTCTTGGACCTGTTTTTTTGACCAATCCCGTTTATGGATCTTGATCGCTTCGCGAAGCTGGTCTCCGATTGTAAATAATGGATTCAGCGAAGTCATCGGTTCCTGGAAAATCATCGCAATGTCATTGCCCCTGATTCCCCTCATTTCTTTCTCGGAAAATTTCGTCAAATCTTTATCTTGAAATAAAATTTCGCCTCCGGTGATTTTTCCTGGAGGACTTGGAACCAAGCCCATTATGGACAGCGAGGTGACACTTTTTCCGCATCCGGATTCACCAACAATACCGAGCACTTCGCCTTCTCGTATGTGAAAATCTACATTATCTACCGCTGGTATCTCTCCATCATCTGTAAAAAAGGACGTTTTCAAACCTTTGACGTCTAAGATGGTTTTGCGTTCATTCATGATGCTCCCCCTTTTGCACAAAAATGATTCAGAACATTCTCCTTCTTCCAATTATACGTAACATTATTATTAATGCAATATCTCTTTTTGAATTTGCTGGAAGTTTCAAGCACAGAAAAAGAGCCTCCAAGTTTTGGAGGCTCTTCAAAAGATCAATTAAAATGCTGAACTTGAAACAGGTTGTAATAAACACCCTGCTTATTCATCAGTTCAGTGTGTGTCCCGCTTTCGGCAAGTTTACCGTGGTCAATCACGAGAATTTGGTCTGCATGGGTGATGGTTGAAAGACGGTGTGCAACGATTAAAGTCGTCCGGTCATGCGCCAGACGTTCTAATGAATCCTGGATCAGCGCTTCGCTTTCAAGATCAAGTGCAGAAGTGGCCTCATCCAGAATCAGAATCGGCGGATTTTTCAGGAACACACGTGCAATCGCTACACGCTGTTTCTGTCCACCGGATAATTTCACTCCGCGTTCCCCTACTTTCGTATCATAACCTTCCGGAAGCTGTGAAATGAATTCGTCAGCATTTGCAGCTTTAGCTGCAGCAATCACTTCTTCATCCGTTGCTCCCGGTTTCCCCATCAGAATGTTCGCTTTTACGGAATCGCTGAAAAGAATGGAGTCCTGCAAAACTAAACCGATCTGGTCGCGCAATGTATGGGTCGTCACATCTCTAAGGTCGTGATCATCCATATAAATGCCACCACTTGTCACATCGTAAAAACGGGGGATCAGGGAAATGATGGTCGATTTCCCGCCACCGCTCATTCCAACAAAAGCTACAGTCTCTCCCGGTTTTACAGTAAAGTTCAAATCCGACAACACTTCTGTTCCTCCATCATTATAGTGGAAGGAGACATCGCGGAACTCCAGTTTGCCGTCGACTACTTTCAAGTCGTGTGCTTTTTCCTTGTCTGTCACATCGTAGTCTTCATCGATCAATTCAAAAACACGATCCATGGAAGCCAGTGACTGCACCAAAGTCGTCGAAGAGTTGACTAAACGGCGCAGCGGATTGTACAAACGTTCGATATACGCAATGAATGCCACCATGGTACCAAGTGTCAAATCCCCTTGGATGACCTGGTAACCAGCATATCCGATGACCAATAACGGCGCGACATCCGTAATGGTATTCACGACAGCGAACGCTTTGGCATTCCATTTAGTATGGTCGATCGCCTTTTCCAGAAACTGATCGTTGGTATCGTTGAAAATTTTCTGCTCATGCTTTTCGAGTGCAAAACTTTTGATGATGCTCATTCCCTGCACACGCTCATGCAGATAGCTTTGGACATTAGCCAAAGCCTGAGAGCGTTCACGTGTCAGGTCGCGCAGCCGGCCAAAGAAATACTTGACGCTGAATGCGTAAAATGGAAACGCCAGCAATGCAACGATAGTCAAGGACACGTCCATCGTCAGCATGATAATGATTGCGATGAGGATCGTCGCCAGATCCAGCCAGACGTTCATCAAGCCGATCATAACAAAGTTTTTAGTCTGTTCAACGTCATTGATAATCCGCGAAATGATTTCACCGGCACGCGTGTTGGCGTAATAGCGCAAACTCAGACGCTGCAAATGACCGTAAAGAAAGCCACGGATATCATAAAGGATTTTATTGCTGACATACTGTGCATAATATTGGCGGTAATATTCAATCGGCGGCCGCAGCAGGAAAAAGACAATCGCGGTTCCACCAAGCCATAGATACAGCTGCTCCAACTTTTCTGCATTTGACAATGCATCCGCTCCGATAATATCATCGATGACGATTTTAATCAGCAACGGAATAAAAAGCGGAATCGCAAATTTGAATATCCCGATAAAGATCGTCAGCGCAATTTGCCAATAATACGGTTTGACAAATTGCATATAGCGTTTCATACTACTCAAAACTTTCACTCCATTCTATTCAAAACGAAAAACCTGTTGGCAGGCAACAGGTTTTCATCTTAATCACGAATCCGGTTCAGTCTATGAAATTCATAGCGATCCGTCCATACTTCGATAAAGTCCTGGGCAAATGGCCCTCTGCGCTGTTTGATCCAGCCAATCAGCTTCTCCACATTTCGGTGAAGAATCTGATCAATCACTTCAGGATAACCCATTTGCCGCTTATGGTCTTCATATTCGTCTTCATCCAACAGCGTGTATGACATGTCTGGAAACACTTTTACATCCAAGTCATAATCGATGTATTTCAACGAGCCATTATTATAAACGAATGGAGAACTGACATTGCAATAATAATAAACACCGTCGTCTCGGAGCATACAGATGATGTTGAACCAATGTTCTGCGTGAAAATAACAGATTGACGGTTCGCGCGTCAACCAGGTTCGGCCATCGGATTCTGTCACCAGCGTCCGTTCATTTGCACCAATTACAATATTATTCGTACCTTTCAGTACAGTTGTTTCCTGCCAGACACGGTGGATTCGGCCGTTGTGTTTATAACTGTGGATTTGGATTGTTTCACCCTCCGCAGGAATCGCCATGTACCATCCCACCTTCTTGTCTAAGCCTTAGTTTATCTGCTATTTCAGTATTATATCAATCAATTCTGAAAACATACAGCAATAAGGCGGAAGGACCAAAGGATTACATGACGACTGATCGGCCACCATCAACAATAATCGTCTGGCCGCGGATCATATCCGAGTCAGAAGAAATCAGGAACAATGCTGCTTTGACCATGTCCTCAATTTCAACCATTCGGCCTGCCGGCGTGTTGACACGGGCATCGTTCAATAAGTCTTCTCGGTTCGGAAAATGTTTTAATGCTTCCGTGTCAAGCGCTCCGCCGGATACCGTATTGACGGCAATTCCGAGTGGTGCCAGCTCAACTGCCAAATACCGCGTAATGGATTCCACCGCCGCTTTTGAAACTCCTATCGTCGTATAATTTTCCAAGTAACGAATCGAACCCAGTGAACTGATGCCGATAATTTTGCCGCCTTTGTCCATCAGTCTTGCCGCTTCCTGAGCCCCAAATAGCATCGCTTTTGCATTGATATTCATCGTCCAGTCCCAATGGGATTCTTCCAATTCCATGATTGGGCGCAAAACACCTGATGCAGCATTGGATACGAAAACATCCAGGCGTCCAAATTCTTCTCGAATGGTCTCGAACATGCCGCGAAGCTTCTCGACATCCCCTACATTGGCACGGACCAACAGGGCTCTTTGTCCTCTTGCTTCAACTTCCTTTACGGTATCAAGTGCAGCAGTTTTACTGCGCGCGTAATTGACGACGATATCGTATCCCTGTTCTGCGAGAGCGATTGCCATCGCTTTGCCCAGGCCTCTGCTGCTGCCTGTCACCAATGCCACTTTTTGTTCTGCCATAATCATACATCTCCTCTTTGCTGTAAAGCTGTTTTCATTTTTTGGACCGGTCCTGCAATAGGCAATAAATCCAGTTCTTCTGAAGTCACCCATTTCATATGGCCGGGTGCAACTATATTTTCACTGTCGGCGATAAAGCCATCCACGTTCCATGTTAAATGAGAAAAGACATGTTTGAAAGAAGTAATTTTCTCAGCTTTGTCTACACTGCCTTTCAAGCTTTCCGACAGCTGTTCTTCAATTTCGAGCGGCAGTACATCTGCTGCCGTTTCGAGCATCGGAAATTGCCACATATTCGCAAGCAGTCCAGTTGCCGGACGCTGTTCCAACAGCAGCCTATTGTTGTTGCGGATAGCCACCATTGCGTATTGCAATGACTTTGTTTTTTTCGCTTTTGTTTTGATCGGCAGTTCGTGCTGCTTTCCTTCGTGAAATGCGGCGCAATGCTCACGCACAGGGCACAACAGGCATTTCGGGGAAGTTGGGGTGCAGATCAAAGCACCCAATTCCATCAATCCTTGATTAAATGAAGAAGGATCTTCATGGCTGATGATTTCTGTGACTGCTTCTTCGAAGATTTTACGGGTTTTCGGCTTTGCAATATCTTCTTCAATCAGTAGGATACGGGACAATACACGCATGACGTTACCGTCTACTGCATGTTCTGGAACGCCGTAAGCTATGCTCAGTACTGCTCCAGCTGTATAAGGTCCGACCCCTTTTAAAGATGAAATCTCTTTGCGGTTATCAGGGACGATCCCACCATAATTTTCAGCCACTTCTTTGACCCCCGCCTGAAGATTGCGTGCCCGGGAGTAATAACCCAGTCCTTCCCACTGCTTCAATAGGATTTGTTCATCAGCTTCCGCCAAGTCCTTCAAAGTGGGAAATTTTTCGATAAAGCGTTTATAATAAGGAATAACCGTATCCACTCGGGTTTGCTGCAGCATGATTTCTGAAATCCAGATTTGATAAGGGTCTGCCGTACGCCTCCAAGGCAAATCTCTTTTCTCTGCTGCAAACCAGTTGATCAAGTCATCTTGAAATTGTGTTTTTTCTATTTTAATGGGGTTTTCCTCCGTTCAGCTTGATTATTCCAGTCGAATTTCGGGTATATACGAAAATGAGGAACAAGTTTATTTTAACAAAACTTTTCAGTTTTTTATAAAGAGAAACCTCAATCAGCGGAGCTCCCACTTGCAAAAGTGGGAGCTTGACCTGCCGTTAAAGCGGGATAAAATTAACTTCTTTAGAGAGGGGATGAGGCAATGGATACAGGTACTCATATTGTAATGGGCATTGCCCTGGGCGGCCTTGCAATGGCCGACCCGGCCGTCGCCAGCCACCCTGCCACCATGACTGCTGTTATTTCTGGCGTCATCATCGGTTCTTTGGCGCCAGATGTCGACACTGTTTTGAAGCTTCGCGACAACGCCGTTTATATCCGGCATCATCGGGGTGCTACCCATTCGATTCCCGCGGTGCTGCTATGGCCCCTGTTGATAGCAGGTGCATTATCTCTTATTTTTCCCGAAGCCAACCTGCTCCATTTATGGCTCTGGACTTTCCTGGCAGTTTTCTTTCATGTGTTTGTTGATATCTTTAATTCGTATGGGACTCAAGCGCTCAGGCCGATTTCCAATCGCTGGGTTGCACTTGGCGTCATTAATACGTTCGACCCCATCATTTTCGGGGCGCATGTGCTGGCGCTGACGATTTGGGCATTTGGTGCCAACCCCGTTTGGACCATAAGCATTCTGTATGTCACCATGTTTTTCTATTATATTGCAAGATTCGCCTTACAGGCAGCGATCAAGCAGGCTGTACGGAATACCATTCCTGGTGCTACTGAAGTTTTTGTAGCACCGACGATGCGCTTTTTCCACTGGCGTGTTGCTGCCAATACAGACCGTCACCACTACGTCGGCCGTGCTTATGGCCGGACCATCAACATCTATGATAAATTCATGAAAAAAGAGTTACCTGAAAACAAATTGATTCAAACAGCACTAAAGGACAAGAACATCGCTGCGTTCATTTCCTTCTCGCCATTATACCGTTGGGAAATCAACGAGTATGGAGAAGTCTATGAAGTACGGCTGATCGATTTGCGTTACCGAAGCAATGATTATTATCCCTTTGTGGCTGTAGCCCATTTAGACAAGGAATACAAAATCATCAATTCCTATACCGGCTGGATTTTCAGTGAAGACAAGTTAAGAAAAAAACTGGACTTCAGCCATAATTAGAAAACGCACACCCCAGGGTGCGCGTTTTCTTTTTTGAAGTTAAAGAAAGTGTAGGGTTTTAGTTCTGTATTTAGTGTCCAGACTGCAGCGCCCAGCTCTTTGGGTCATAAGTCATTCCAGCTGTGCGGCAAAGAGCGCCACTTCGCTGATCTGCTTTATGCCCGTCAGAGCTATACGGGCGCTTCCGCTTTTCTTTTAGTCCTTCAGTAAATGTGCGTATTTTGGATTGGTGCTGGCAAATTCGTGGATTTTATCGCCATAGCTGTCAATCCATTGGCGCATCACTTTCTCGACGACCGCTGTGCCCTGATAATCGTATCCTGCTTTCGCATAGGACGATTCAAAATCAGAAGCGAGCAATTCGATCCATATGCGTGCTTTTTCTTCCGTTAAATTCGGATTCTTTTCCAGTAACTCGATTGTCAGTTGTTCAATAATCTCTTTCATCCGTTTACTTCCCTTCCTTCAACGGGCGCAGCATGGAAATCGGCAGCGCCTCCGTATGTTTTTTTCCACCCATCCGGTATCCCCATGCAAACAGGCCTTTTAAGTAATCGATTTGAAAATAAACATTGGGGTCTCCCTCGATCCGGTACACTTCGCCTTTTTTAAAATCAGCAGGGTCAATTAGATAAGCTGCAGCCATCATGGCTTTTCGTTCCAGCACTGCAAACTCATTGACGATGCCCAATTGTTCAGCTTTTCTGGCTTTTTCTTTCAGACGCGCAATTTCTCCGCGAAGTTCATGTTCAGTCATATCACTGTAACGCTTTTCTTCAGTCATCTTCAAGCTCCTTTTTATCCAGGTATTCATTGATCACTTCACCAGGAAAACCTTTTTGGTATAGTCCTTGTTTAACTTTTGATTTCAAATCATAGCCTGTCAGCTTTGAACTGTGCTTACGCCACAATTTGTCTCCCTGTTCCGTGACAATCTCCAACCATTGATCGTCGTCTTTTTCAAGGTCCAGTTCTTCAATCGCCAGTTTGATCAGCGAATAATTATAGCCTTTTCTAAGTAAAGTATCGCTGATTTTCTGATGGATTTGGCTTGGTGTTTTCATCTTTTCTTTGATGGCAATTTTTTCTGCAAGGCCTTTGGCAATTTCCAATTGCTCTTCTTCGGAATAGGAATCCAGAACGTCTTTTTGCATCTGCTTGTCAATCCCTCTCTTTTGCATATCCTGCTGGATTGCACGCGGGCCTTTTTTGCCTGAGTTGATTTGTGTCCGCATCAGCGCCTCAGAAAATTGCTGGTCATCCAGAAAGTTATGGGTATACAATTTCTTGATGGCTTCATCTATTACGGCATCACCGTATTCTTTTTCTTTCAGCTTTTGGCGTACTTCCCCTTCACTTCTCATACGGAATCCAAGGTAAAATAAAGCTTTGTTATAAGCTTTTCGGACTTCATCTTCAAAATTGATTTCTTCGATGGTCCATTGGTCCAGCTCTTTCCCTTTTGTGAGCTGATGCCTGACAAGCACCGCTTCATCCACGCTAAAAGCATACTTATCTTCAAAGAAGATATTATACCTTTCAGGGTTTTTCTTTCCCTGTGTGATTTTTGAAATAATCGGCATTTACTGGCACCTCTCTTCTTCTCGTATTATACACCTTTAAAGCAAACAATGGCATAGCCTGACGCTTAAAAGGGTATGCTGTATATATATTTGCCTTTTACACACCGCCTTGAACCGTCTCTTCCCGAAAGAGTTGGTGCAGCGGGGCAAGAGCATTGCATGTTAAAGAGCTGATTGGCGGGAAATCGATAGTTAAAGTCCATTTGCTCAACTTACATAATAAAACTGGAGGCGTTGAAGATGAAAATAGCAATTACTGGCGGAACTGGATTTGTAGGCAGAGAATTGACCCGCTTGCTGCTGGATAGAGGCGATGAAGTCTATATTTTAACAAGGAATCCAAAAACCACTGCCGATAAAGTTACATATGTCAAATGGCTGACTAAAGATGCCACACCTGAAAGACAACTGGAAGGCGTAGATGCCTTTGTCAATTTAGCTGGTGCTTCCATAAACGATGGCCGCTGGAGCGAAGAACAGAAAAAACTGATTTACACAAGCCGTATGGGCGCCACCAACGAATTGCTGCGGATCATCCACAACCTGGAGCAGAAACCGAAAGTCCTTGTGAACGCCAGCGCCATCGGAATTTATCCGCCCTCTGAAACCGTTACGTATACAGAAGCTTCCGCCGATCGGGGCTCTGATTTTCTGGCACAAACTGTACGCGATTGGGAAATTTTAGCCGCCAGAGCGGAAGAAGAAGGCTTGCGGGTAGCGTTCGGCCGATTTGGCATCATTCTTGGAAAAGATGAAGGCGCTCTGCCGCTGATGGCATTGCCATACAAACTTTTTGCTGGCGGCACAGTCGGTTCCGGCAAACAATGGCTGTCATGGATCCATGTGAAAGACACGGCACGGGCTTTGATTTTTGCGATCGATAACAATCAGTTGAGTGGTGCATTTAATGTTGCAGCTCCACAGCCAAAGCAAATGAAGGATTTCGGCAAAGAAATTGCGCACGCGCTCGGCCGGCCCCACTGGATCCCGGTTCCTTCATTCGCATTGAAAACGGCACTCGGCGATAAAAGCCAGTTGGTTCTTGAGGGACAACGGGTCCTGCCCACGGTCCTTGAACAGCATGGTTTTCAATTCAAGTTTCCCAATTTGCGATCGGCACTGGCTGATATCTATAAATAGGGCTATAATGGGGGGATGATTAACTGAAGGACGTGATATCCATGAACGATAAACCCATTATTGAAGAAGGCCAAAAGTTTCCGATGACCATCAAACGGCTCGGTATCAACGGCGAAGGCATTGGCTATTTCAAACGCAATGTGGTATTTGTACCGGGAGCTTTACCTGGCGAGGAAATTACTGCGCAAGTGACGGTAGTCAAGCGCAATTTTGCAGAAGCCCGCATCGTCAAAATGCGTACCGCTTCTCCTCACCGCCAGACACCGCCCTGCCCGATCTACGAAGCATGCGGTGGCTGCCAATTGCAGCATATGACCTATGACCAGCAACTGGTTGAAAAACGGGATCTCATCATGCAGGCATTGGAACGGTACTTGAAAGGTACAAAAGTCCAAGTCGAGAAAACCATCGGTATGGAAGATCCATGGCATTACCGCAATAAAAGCCAATTCCAGACACGCCTGAAAGGCACGAAAGTCATCGCTGGCTTGTTCGCGGAAGGCTCCCATCAACTTTTGGATATTGAACAATGCATCGTGCAGCATCCGGATACCACAGTGATTACGAATGCGGTCAAACGTATTCTGGAAGAATTGAAAATGCCGATCTACGATGGCAAGACGATGAAGGGCATCATCCGTACCATCGTTGTCCGCACCGGCGTAAAGACCGGTGAAATTCAATTGGTTTTGGTGACAACGCGCTCAAAGATTCCGCAAAAAGAATTATTGCTTGAACGCCTGAAGAAAATTGACACCAACTTGGTATCCATCGTCCAGAATATCAACAAAGAAAAAACTTCCCTGATTTTTGGCGAAGAAACCGTTACCTTATTCGGTAAAGATACCATCCGTGAAGAGCTGGGTGAATTGGCATTCGATTTGTCGGCACGTGCCTTTTTCCAGCTCAACCCGACACAGACCGTTCATTTGTACAATGAAATCAAACGCGCCGCTGAGCTGACAGGCCAGGAAAAAGTCGTCGATGCCTATTGCGGCGTCGGTACCATCGGACTATGGCTGGCAGACAGTGCCAAGGAAATCCGGGGAATGGACGTTATCCATGAAAGTGTGGTCGATGCAAAAGCCAATGCCAAAAAACAGGGCTATGACGCGAAGTATGTGACTGGTACAGCTGAAAAATGGCTGGAGCTCTGGAGCAATGAAGGATTTGTTCCTGACGTGCTGACGGTTGATCCACCACGCACAGGCCTAGCTGATTCACTGTTGGAAACCATCTTGAAAGTAAAGCCGAAACGCTTTGTCTATACGTCTTGCAACCCTTCCACACTGGCAAAGGATTTGCAGCAATTGACCAAAATCTACCGGATCGAATATATCCAACCGGTCGATATGTTCCCGCAGACCGCGCAAGTGGAATCGGTAACGAAGTTAGTATTAAAATGAGAAAAGCGGAAGCGACCGTTTAGCGCTGGAAGCCTTACCGGTAATGGTGGGCTTTGCCATTGCTGGTAAGACTGAAGCGACTTGAGGTGCTGGAGTTTGGACACTAAAAAAAAGCTGGACCAGAGACTGCTAGTCTCTGGTCCAGCTTTTTTATCGGCTTGCTTTATACTGCATGTGCTTTTTTCACATTGCCTTTCAGCGCAATCAGCATCAAAATCAGCATTAAAATTCCGGAGATCAGCAGCAGGAAGCTGAGTCCCCCCGAGTATTCAATAAACAATCCACCCAGCGATGGTCCCGCCAGGCTTCCTATACTAAAGGCGATACCACACAACAAATTGCCCGTTGGCAATAAATCTTTCGGCATCAAATCCGCCATGTAAGAAATGCCCAGCGAAAACGTGGAACCGACAAACATGCCGGCCAGTGCAAAGAATCCTACGGTTAGCCAGGCATTTGATTCGTAAAAGCTCGCAATTGCAAATACAGCCGATCCACCTGCCAGAATCAGCAACAACACTTTCCTTCTGCCAATCCGATCACTTAAATTTCCGAGCGGCAGTTGTGTCGCAATCGCTCCTAGTGAAAAAGCAGCCAACATGATGGAGACCATTCCTACTTCCAGCGATTGCCGCAAGGCGTAAACTGGATAGATGGCATGGAGTGAGGCTTCCAGAAAGCCATAGCCCAACGGTGGCAGAAATGCGACCCAAGCAATGATCAGTGCAGCTTTAAAACGCCCCAACGTTCCTTTTGCAGTCATGGACGCTCCCGAAAATTCCGGAAAGTCGTTCTTCAACAGAAAGACCAATGACCAGGCCACCAGACACAGCAGCCCTGAGACGATAAACGGCAACGATTCAAATACTTCAACCAGCGGCACAAAAAGCGGGCCTGCTCCAAAACCGATGCTGAACGACATTCCATAAATAGCAATATTGCGCCCCAGCCGGTGCTGTGGCGACGTGCTGGTGATCCAGGTTTGCGTTGAAAAATGAAGGGCCTGATCGCCGATCCCGATTAAAATGCGGAGCACGAACCAGAACAAGACCGATTTCCACAACGGAAAAAGCAGAAGGGACAGGATAACCAATCCCCCTCCCACTAGAATTAAAGGCTTATAGCCGAACTTTCGCAGCTGGGGTTCCATGAATGGTGCGATCACTAACGTTCCCACATATAAACCGGTGGCGCTCAAACCATTCAACGTAGACGAAACGCCATCCTGCTCAAAAATAACCGCTATCAGCGGCAGCAGCATCCCTTGAGAAAAACCGGATATGGAGACAATGGCCACCAAAACCCAAAACCGGCCACGGTCACTTTTCAAAAAACTTTTCATGATGCCTCCCCGAACAAGCACGTTCTTTTGTATTTAATAAGAATTCAGATACAATTCTAACATAGGAGGCGTTAACAGATGAATTATTCAATGAACAAAGACGGCTTTACCGGGCATTTGCCTTTTGGTGAGCTCGAAATTTCGAGCAATGAAGAGTACGGCTTCCGTCCGTATCAATTACTGGTTTCATCACTGGCAGTGTGCAGCGGTGGAGTCATGAGAAAAGTGCTTGATAAAATGAGAATGCCTGCTGAAGATATTCAAATCGAGGTTAAAGAGATTGTGCGCAATGAAGAAGAAGCTGATCGGGTTGAAAAAGTTCATTTTCACTTTATCGTCACTGGGGAAATCAATGAAGAAAAAATGCCCCGCATCTTGGAATTGACCCGAAAAAACTGTTCGATGGTGCAGTCGGTCCAGGATTCTATTGAAATCATTGAAACCTTCGAAATCCGTTAATCATCATAAAAGGCTCATACCGTATCTGATGTCAGATTGCGGATGAGCCTTTTACATTTTATATACAGTTAAGTTATTTTTCATAGTCCCATTTCCGGCTAAGACACCGATGAAATGTGCGAACCCCCTCCTTTTGAATTTCCTGATGTTGTGGTTTGGTTTCGCTGATTCCCTTCGGCCTCCCTTCTCTTTTGATTAAGCTTAATTTAACACAAACTTTATATTAAGTAAATATTCAAAATAGACTAACTAGTAAAATAATTAGTTCTACCTATAGTTATTGAAATCGTCTCCATTATCCGTTACGATTAACATGCGAAATGAGGTGTACCAATTGGGAAAATCCATTACCAACAAAGAACAGCAGGTTTCTTATATGAAACAGCGCTTGAATATGTTTTTGGAAGTATTAGATGCTATTGAACCTGAAAACACAGAACTTGAAGATATTGATCGCTTAATCGCGATGGTTGATGACTTGGACGACAAGATGAAACAGTTCCAGGGCCGTCCAACTGAAGAAGAGTAAGCAAAAATCCGTTGCCGGTCCAGCAGCGGATTTTTCTTTTGTCCTTCAATATAGGATTTCCAGCTCTTTGATCTGAAGAAAGCATGGTAAAATACAGGATAAACAGACTCCTAACGTTTTGCTCCAGAAGTCAGGGCCTTTACAGAAAGCTTTATTCCGGATTTGTCCGGCTGAAACAAATTTCAGGGAGGACAGGTGGCATTTATGACATTTTTTAAAACACATATCGAATTGATTGCTTCGATTATTTCAGGGATTTTAATTGTCATCGCCTTCACGTTGGAAACCCAACAATATCTCACCTATTCGGTCATTACCTATTTGTTGGCATTTGGAATTGGCGGCTATGCCAAAGCCAAATACGGCATAATGAAAACACTTGAAGATGGGCAGCTGAACGTTGAAATCCTGATGATTTTAGCAGCGGTAGGCTCTTCCATCATTGGCTACTGGACAGAAGGGGCCATCCTAATTTT
This sequence comes from Planococcus sp. ISL-110, assembly GCF_018613575.1. Lineage (GTDB taxonomy): Bacteria > Bacillota > Bacilli > Bacillales_A > Planococcaceae > Planococcus. The sequence continues at coordinate 64,511 of NZ_JAGGPX010000037.1, read as the reverse complement.
CATCTTCTCCTTAAGTGGAGCACTGGAAACTTATACGATGAACAAAAGCCGGAAAGAAATCACTTCCTTAATGGAAATGCAGCCCGAAGCCGCTTGGCTGATTAAAGAAGGGCAAACCGTGCGGGTCCCTCTCGAAGAACTGGCTACAGGCGACCTTATTGTGGTAAAGCCCGGCGAACGGATACCAGTGGATGGGGTTTTGTCCATTGGCCAAACCGCCGTAGACGAGTCCGCAATCAGCGGCGAAGCCCTTCCTGTTTCAAAATATGAAAAGGATGAAATGTATGCAGGAACGGTCAATCTGTCTGGCGCCATCACTATGGAAATGACCAAGCCCAGCTCTGAAACCATGTTCCAGAAAATTATCGATCTGGTTCAATCGGCACAAAGTGAGAAATCCCCTTCCCAGCAATTTATTGAACGCTTCGAAGGCCGCTACGTAAAAGTTGTACTCATCACTTTCGTGCTCATGTTGTTTGTGCCCCATTATCTTTTCGGTTGGGATTGGAATACGACATTTTATCGCGCCATGGTCCTGCTGGTCGTAGCTTCTCCTTGTGCTCTTGTCGCCTCTATCATGCCTGCCACACTTGCTGCCATTTCCAACGGAGCTAAAAGCGGCATTATTTTCAAGGGCGGCATGCATCTCGAGAATTTAAGTGTGGTTCAAGCCATTGCTTTTGATAAAACCGGCACATTGACACGCGGCCAGCCCGAAGTCACTGATTTTGTCATTCGAAAAGGAGCGGATCCTCAACTCGCGATGGCCAGAATCGCTGGAATCGAGTCTCAATCCAATCATCCGCTAGCCAAAGCCATCAATGATTTTATCGTGTCAAAAGGGATTGTTCCGTTGGCGAACCTTTCCATTGAAGATGTCCCGGGCAATGGCTTAAAAGCCACCATCGACCAGGAAGAATTCCTGGTCGGTAAACCTAAGTTTGTAGATGAACAACTGGCAGAGGCTTTTGAAAATGGACTATTGACGAAACTGGCCAACCAAGGAAAAACAGTCACGTTCGTTCGGGACAGTCAAGGAATCCTTGCCGCTATGGCATTGAAGGATACAGTCCGTGATATCACCAAATCGACAATTGAAGAATTACAAAAAGCAGGTATCTACTGCATCATGCTGACAGGTGATAACCGCAAAACGGCAGCTGTTATTGCCAAAGAAACAGGGGTCGATGATTACATCGCTGAATGCCTGCCCGCCGATAAAGTACAAGAGCTGAAAAAGCTGATGGAAAAGTATAAATATGTGGCAATGACGGGTGACGGCATAAATGATGCTCCTGCTCTGGCGACGGCGACAACAGGCATCGCTATGGGCGCTGGAACTGATATTGCTTTGGAGACTGCTGATGTTATCCTGATGAAAAACGACTTATCGCGCATTGCCTATTCGATCCGCCTTTCCCGCAAAATGCAGCGCGTCGTTAAACAAAATATCTTCTTTTCAGTTGCTGTCATCATTCTTTTGATCATTTCAAACTTTTTCCAAACCATCACGCTGCCAATTGGCGTAATCGGCCATGAAGGCAGCACAATTCTGGTCATTCTAAATGGCTTGCGCATGCTCAATCGCAATATATAGCAAAAGGCACCCTGAATTATTGATCATTCAGGATGCCTTTTTTTTTATTAAAATGCCGTCGTTCTTTCATTACTGCGTTGATTTGGCCGCCAATTATCAATACCATGGCTGAAATATAAAGCCACAGCATCAGGATGATAACTCCACCGATACTGCCATAGGTAGCTGAAAAGTTGCCGAAATTGCTGATGTAAATCGAAAACAAATAAGAAGTCAACAACCAGCCAATTGCCGCAAATGCGGCGCCTGCCAAAACACTCATAATGTTCATCTTTACATTAGGTGCCAACCAATAGATGATGGCACAAGCAATAAATGTAATAATCACCGGGATTGTGAAACGGATTGCATTCCATAGAGCCAGAAATCCTTCTTCCAAGCCCAAAAATGAAAATATCAATAATCCAAGCTGCTCACCAAAAACAGGCAATGCCAAGGCAACTATTAAAATAAATATCAATAAGATCGTCATAATAATCGACATTCCCCGTGCAATGAGAAGCGGACGATTTTCTGTTACGTTATAGGAAAGATTCAAAGACTTGATCAAAGCATCCATGCCAAGACTTGCCGACCAGACAGTTGCAAATATACCGAATGACAATAATCCGCTGTTTTGGTTCGTCAAAATTTCTTCGAGGGTGCTCTCGATCAATACATAAACCTCTCCTGGCACTACTTCTTCCATGAAGCTAAAAACCTCATCTTGCGATAAAGACATATATGGCAATAGGGTAACCAGGAAAATCAGCAAAGGAAAAATTGACAAGAGGAAAAAAAACGCCAACTGTGCTCCAAGTCCTGGCACGTCGACGCCTTTAATCCGCTTCAGCAATTCTTTTAGAAAACCTTTTCCCGTGGTCACATCATAAGTGACCGAATATACACGGACTTGGCCTTTGTCCACTTGCTGTCCTGCAGGTTTGCTGGGAGTAATCGGCTTATGACCGATTCCCAGAATTTGAGTTCGTGCCGGATTGATTGCTTTTCCCAGAATTATTATTTGATGTTGATGAATTATCGTTTGATTTTGAAGAAGAATTTTCATCATCCGTCAAAGAAGAAGTTGGAGATGGATTGTCTTCTTTAACAGCTGAAATTACATCGTCCTTCGTTTCAACAACTGCATTTTTCGTATCCATAAATGCCTCTTTTGTTTCCAACGCCATTTCCTTCACTTGCGGAGACATATCTTTCAACTCATTTACTTTGCTGCCTACATAAGAAGCATCTTCAGAAATGCGTGAATACAAATTTTGCGCTCTTTCAGCTTGGTGCTGGAAAGCCTGTACCAGTTCATCTTTATTTGAAGCATAATATTTAGCATTGTTAGTTGCTTTTTTTGATTTTTGTACAACATCATTTCTCGTGTTTTTGTCAAGTAGTGAGATAATAACCCCCACTGCTGCTCCTACTAATAAACCTGTCATCAATTTGTTTTGGCTCATCCTAAATTCCTCCCAATATAAAATATAATTTTCACATCTCTTAGGAATTTTCCCTAATCTTTGAAAATCTAAACACTTATGCATAAGTTATTTTTAAAAAATAACTTGACTATATTGAAAAAATTTCGGAATATTATGTTTATAGGAGGTTTTAAGAAAGAAAAGGATATTGAAAAGGGGGAAAAATAATGGAACAGATCCAAGAATTATTGGGCACTATCAGCGGTTATGTTTGGGGACCGCCTTTATTGATTTTATTAGTAGGAACTGGAATTTTCTTGACTGTCCGCCTCGGAGTTCTGCAAATCCGTCTTTTGCCTTATGCATTGAAATTGGTCTTCACCAAAAATACGGACACGACCTCCAAAGGGGACATCAGCCATTTCCAGGCACTGTCAACCGCGATGGCAGCGACTGTCGGTACCGGTAATATTGTCGGAGTCGCGACAGCAGTCATTCTCGGCGGACCGGGTGCTATCTTCTGGATGTGGTTTTCTGCATTTTTCGGTATGGCCACCAAATACGGTGAAGCTATTCTGGCAGTCAAATACCGTGTAGTTGATGCCAAAGGCCAAATGGCCGGTGGACCCATGTATTACCTTGAGCATGGATTAAAACAAAAATGGCTGGCAGTCCTATTTGCTATCTTCGGCGCCATTGCTGCTTTTGGAATCGGAAACGGTACACAATCAAACTCTGTTGCTTCTGTTGTTCGTGATACATTCAGTGTTCCAACATGGATTACAGGAATCATTCTAACTATTTTCACTGCTTTGGTGTTGCTAGGCGGCATTAAGAGTATCGGCCGCGTGACTTCATTCTTTGTTCCTTTTATGGCATTGTTCTATATAATTGCAGGAATAATTATTATGATTTTCAATATGGAACTGATTCCAGCTGCTTTTGGCACGATTTTCAGTGCAGCATTCACAGGTGAAGCTGCAGTCGGTGGTGCAATTGGTGCCGCCATTCGCTATGGTGTAGCTCGAGGCGTCTTCTCTAACGAAGCAGGACTTGGTTCTGCTCCAATTGCAGCTGCTGCTGCAATCACAGATCTTCCAGGACGCCAGGCACTAGTTTCCATGACACAGGTGTTTTTCGATACAATCATCATTTGTTCGATCACAGGGGTCACAATCGTTATGTCTGGTCTTTATACTGATGAATCACTCGAAGGGGCTGCATTGACGACGGCTGCCTTTGAACAGTTCTTAGGAGGTGCAGGCCCGATCATTGTAGCGGTTGGTTTGATATTCTTTGCTTCTTCCACTATTATCGGCTGGTCTTATTACGGGGAGAAATGCTTCCAGTATTTGTTCAAGAATCCGGCATTGCTGATCGTTTATCGCGTCGCTTTCGTGCTGATGGTTTTCGTCGGGGCAACAGTTTCACTAGATGTTATCTGGACATTCTCTGATGTCATGAACGGTTTGATGGCGTTTCCGAACTTGATTGGACTTCTTGGTTTGTCCGGTGTTATTGTCTATGAGACAAAACGCATCATCGCCAAGATCAAAGAAGAAAAAGAAGCGGAACGGGCTGGCAATTGACATTACATTTGAATAGTGAAATGATAAAGCATACCCACCTGAAAGGCAGGAACTTATCATGGACTTATCAAAACAATCTCCAGAAAACGTCAGTTATATGATTGAAGAAATAAAAACGAAATTGCGCATGGTCAATGTGGATGCAATGAAAGCTGAACATTTCAACGCTTCACAATACGAAGACTTGCATGAACTGTATGAAATGGTTTCAACCCGAGACAAATTCAGTACAAGTGAAATGCAGGCCATTGCAACAGAACTTGGTTCATTGCGCAAATAAGGCAAACTGAAATCCCCTGAAGGATAATACTCCTTCAGGGGATTTTTTTGAATCGAGTCGCTTCGGAAGCCAGGTTCTCGGGTCATAAGCCAACCCGGCTGGCCAGTTGCAAGTGCCTAACTCTTCTGGTCATAAACCATTTCAGCTGCGTGGCAAAGTGCGCCACACTTCTGATCTGTCTTATGCCTGTCAGAGCTGACCAGGCACTTTCACTTTTCTTTCTGTGCGACTTAAACACGCCGCTTCGCCAGTCTGTCTTATGCCTGTCGAACCTTAACGGCTTCCTCAGCTTTTCTCTGTCCAGCTTCGGAAGCCAGGTTCTCGGGTCATAAGCCAACCCGGCTGTGCCAGTTGCAAGTGCCTAGCTCTTCTGGTCATAAACCATTTCAGCTGCGTGGCAAAGTGCGCCACACTTCTGATCTGGCTTATGCCTGTCAGAGCTGACCAGGCACTTTCACTTTTCTTTCTGTGCGACTTAAAACACGCCGCTTCGCCAGTCTGTCTTATGCCTGTCGAACCTTAACGGCTTCCTCAGCTTTTCTTTTCATACTGTACAATGTACCAGCCGCCTTCTTTTATGACGGTTTGGATGCTTAGCAATTCGAGACCTGCATTTTCTCCCCACTCGGCCAATTCTTCACGGGTCGGCAGGCGGTAGAGGTTATCAAACGATGAGAAAAAGCTGTTGAAGACATTGGCGAATGGTGGACTGTCGCTGTCTCCAGCAATTGGTGTCACTACTGACAATATGCCTCCCTCTTTTACCCAGCTGGCCAGTTCGGTAAAGAGGTTCTGGCGTTTTTCGAGGTCGATATAGTGGATAACGTTGTTCATCATGACCATTCCTTGTGGTTCGGCAGGTTTGTATTGCCAAAGATTGGCATTTTCAATGGAAATGTTCTTATTTTCCTTTGTCAGGTTCTTCGCGACTTCCGTAACAGCGGAGCTGATCTCGATTCCGGTAAAATGTGTATTAGGAAAACGTTCAGCCAGTTTTTTGATATAGCCGCCTTCTCCACAGCCGATATCCAAAACAGTATCGACATCTTTTCCTTTCAGTCGTTTTGACATCTTCGGCAAAGCCAGCACTTCCAGCAAACGGCTTGATTCGGCAACGGTTGGTGCATGCTTTTCTTCATCGAAATGCAGACGTTCCTGTTTGCGCATCATCTCCGGATAATTCAGCAATGTCGGAATATGCAGCTCCATCATTTCCTTCAGCAGCACACCCGAGGAGTTATTTCCTTTTGGTTTCGGCAGTTTCCAAGCATTCCATGTTTTGTAACGATCTCTCCCTGCTTCTTTCAGATGGCCGATTGATACTCCAACGTTCACCCACTGGTTCAGCAGATCTTCGTCCAATTGCAGGGCATCTGCTACATCAAATTTGGTTACCGGACGTTCGAAGGCTTTAAATAAATCCAATTCGTAGCCTACGTATGCATGCCAGCTGTATAAAAAAGGTTCATTGCGTTTCATGTACATTCTTGCTTTAAACATCTTCATGACATCTATCATCTGAGTCCCTCCGCTTTCCATGGATAGTCTTCTTCCGGTGTATAATATTTCATTTCTTTCGTGTTATCCGTCAAATCTGTCATGCGGACAGGCATAATGCCTCCTTGGATAAAGCGGTCATGGAAGTTTTCTTTCCACATGCCAAGCCCCGAAACATTCAGCATCTGCTTAAAATGGAGAATTGGATCCTCTTCCATACGTTCAAATGTACGCTGGCGTATATAGCTCACCGGTTTGAATGGAAATGAATAGGCAAGTGCCGCTAAATGGCTCAGTTGGATAACATGGTCGGCACGTTTGTAGCGGACAGTTTCATACCATTGTAAATTGCTTTCATCCATTTTCCCATCCTCAAACATGTCGGCCGTCAATTCTCCTAGAATATCGGCATCCTGAATCGCCATATTCATGCCTTCCCCTGCCATGGGATGGACAGCGTGGCTGGCATCGCCAATAATGGCCTTGTTGCCACGTACGTAGGAATTAGCATGATACATGACAGGTATCATCAACTGGATTTTTTTCCAATCCGTCAATCGCTGTACGTAGCCGTCTACTACAGGTGCCAGATCGGTATAGAGTTTATGAAAATGGCTGATCGGCTTTTCTTTCAACTTTTTATAATCCCCTGGGGGAATCAAATAAACACTTCGAACCTGATCATCAGGCAACGGAAAAAGACCCAGGAAGCGATTGTATGTGGAAATGATTTTTCCATCCGTAAAACTTTCGGCACGCGGAAAAGTGACTGTCAGAAAATGGTGGTTATAAGTGGTTTGCTTAACTTCGATTTCCATCGCTTTGCGTGTAACTGAAGAGCGACCTTCGGCACCAAAGAAAAACTGCGCCTCCACCTCGAATTTCTCCGTACCTTTTTGAAGCAAAGCCGTTTTTTCTCCGTAGCCTTTGCAGGCAGTGCCTTTCATGTAATGAAAGTTTTCGTATTCACATGCTGCTTTTAAAATCACTGATTTCAGTTCTTCGTGGTGCATCATGTATGCTGCATTATACTTGCCAGGCAACACGGTATAATCCATGAACGCTTGATCTTTCACTTGCAGAGAGCTCGAAAGTTCAAGCATATCCAATATTTTAATTTCATTTGAACGATCACATATTTTTTTATATAATCCTAGACCATCAAATACCTGCATACTTTTCGGCTGAAGAAGTTCTCCTTTATAAGTGGGCGCCTTAACAGCCATCCGTTCGGCGAGAACCACATCGATTCCGCGCTGCACCAACTTCAATGCAAGCGTCAATCCACCGATTCCACCTCCGCCGATGAACACGTCAGTTTTCATCTACCTCATCCCCTTCTTCCTCCTTACCCTTACTTTAGGATAGAGAAAACCCATTAAACCTCTCCGCCAAAAAAAAGAACCCCACGGATGGAATTCTCTTCACAATTTATCCTTAAAGTTGGTTATATGCTGCAGCTAGCTCCGCTCCAACTTTCGCATTATGTTTGACCAGTTCGATATTGGCAACCAAACTCTTTCCTTCTGTCAATTCCTTGACTTTTCCTAGTAGAAAAGGCGTGACTTCTTTACCAGAAATACCGTTTTCAGTAGCTTCAGCCATCGCCTGGGCAATGATGCCGTTGATGAATGATTCTTCCAATGCATGTTCTGCAGGAATCGGGTTGGCGATGACTGCTCCGCCTTTAATTCCCAGATCCCATTTTGCTTTTAGTACCTGAGCCAACTGTGTCGCATCATCGCTGCGGAAAGTCAGGGAAAAGCCGCTTGAACGGGTATAGAATGCCGGCATCTCATCGGTTTGGAAGCCGATTACAGGAACGCCTTTTGTCTCCAGGTATTCCAATGTCAAGCCGATATCCAAAATTGATTTTGCACCTGCACATACGACTGCGACTCCTGTATTCGACAATTCTTCTAAATCTGCTGAGATATCCATCGTCGTTTCAGCGCCTCGGTGCACCCCACCAATACCTCCAGTAGCGAAAACCCGTATGCCCGCAAGTTCTGCACAGATCATCGTTGCTGCTACGGTTGTAGCCCCGATTTTTTTCGTAGCGACCAATTGGCCAATGTCTCTTCTTGATACTTTTGAAACGCCTGGGCTTTTGCCGAGCAACTCCAATTCATCCTCAGACAAACCGATCTTGATCTTGCCGTCCATTATCGCGATGGTTGCAGGAACTGCTCCGTTATCACGGATAATCTGCTCCACCATGCGTGCCGTTTCAACATTCTGCGGATAGGGCATACCGTGTGAGATAATGGTCGATTCAAGTGCCACGATTGGTTTTTTGCCCTCTATTGCCTGCTGTACTTCAGTTGAATATGAAATCATTGATGTCATTGTAATTCCTCCAATTCTTTTTGTAGTTGTGCAGCTGTCAATTCATGACGTACGGTCGCATTGCTTTCCAATGTTTTGGCCCCATTGACCATAGCAGCACGAATGGTGGACCCGAATTCCTGGCCATCAATCACACTGTGGACAATGGCACTGGAAAATGCGTCGCCTGCACCGGTTACATCAGCAACCTGTTCGACTTTAATGGACTGATAATGGTGGATGCCAGTAGAATTTCCGGCTATCGCTCCATCTTTTCCACCTGTAATAACCACTGCTTCAGCTCCCCGCTCCAAAAGCTGGACAACAGCCTGATGCCAATCATCCATCGAATCAATGGGCAGCTTCAGAAATTTGCCCGCTTCGTCACGGTTCAGGATCAGCCAGCTGATTCCTGTCAGATTATTGCTCAGACGTTCCATTTTGGGCGCAGACACCGGAATAACAGCCAACGGAATGTTATTGATTAAAGCCAGCTGCCGAACATACTCCACCGTTTCCAGCGGACAGTTTAAGTCGATTACGAGAAAAGCGGCTGACAATAAAACACTGTCATTTTTAGCGATGTATTCCGGTGTTAAGGAATCATAGATCTTCATGTCAGCCATGGCCAGCAGCATTTCGCCATCCGGCTCTAAAATCGCTGTATACGTCCCTGTCGAAAGCCCATCAAAGGCCTTTGTCAATTCAGTCGACATAAAAGAGCTCGAAGCAGCCTCTATTAAACTCCATTCCGGGTCATTGCCTACAATGGACAGGAGCTTGACGGATCGACCAAGCCGCCCCAGATTCTCTGCAACGTTTCTTGCCACACCGCCGACACTGCCGGAAACCGATGCAGGATTCGAGGTTCCCATCTGTGCAGGACGGTCCATCAGGAATTTTCTATCGACGTTGGCGCCGCCGATGCAAACCACTGTTTTTTCTTCAGGCAATACGTACGCACGTCCCAGAATCTTGCCTTGGCGCATCAAATTCGAGATCAAGTTGGCAAGCGAGGGCCTGGACATATTCAAGTGTTCCGCCATTTCCTGCTGGGATAAGTACGGGTTGCGGCGGATCATTTCCAGCACTTCCACTTCTTTCTGATTCATTTCAACACCTCCGTTCAAACATTTGTTTAAACAATAAACTTTTATAATGAAAAAGGCAAGAAAAATAATATTTCGAATATCGTTCAAATCATTGCAGGCTGTGACTGAAAATTGCTACTATAGAAAAGATGAGAGGAGAGATTTAGTTGACATCTTTTAATGAAAAATTAGCCCGCTATGCTGAATTGGCTGTAAAAGTGGGGGTAAATATCCAACCTGGACAGCAACTTTACATTGCTGCCGCCATCGAAGCTGCACCACTGGTTCGTTTGATTACACAAAAGGCTTACGAAACAGGGGCCAAGCAAGTTTACGTCGATTGGAATGATGATGCCGTTTCGCGTCTGCGCTTTGAATTGGCGCCGGAAGACTCGTTCACTGACTATCCTGCCTGGAAAGTACAGGAACGCGAGCAATTAGCCGAACAAGGCGCAGCTTTTATCAGCGTAGTTTCACAAAGCCCGGACCTATTGTCGGGAATCGACTCGAAACGCATTGCCGCTTTCCAAAAAGCAACTGGACAGGCGCTCAGCAAATATCGCCAATACGTCCAATCGGATAAAATCAGCTGGACGGTCATCGCAGCGCCTTCCCAAAAATGGGCAGCTAAAGTATTTCCGGATGTACCTGCAGACCAGCAAATCGACACATTATGGGATGCAATTTTCAAAGCAGTGCGTGCAGACCTTGACCAGCCGATTGAAGCATGGGCTGAGCATGACCGATTGCTGCATACAAAGGTCGATTATCTGAACGGCAAGAAATACGCAAAACTTCATTACACTTCACCAAAAACTGATTTGGAAGTCGCACTTCCTGATGGACATTTATGGTGTGGAGCTGGATCGATCAATGAAAAAGGGGATACTTTCATGGCAAATATGCCAACTGAAGAAGTGTTCACAGTCCCGCATAAAACAGGCGTAAACGGCTATGTGTCCAGTACGAAACCGTTGAGCTATGGCGGCAACATCATCGATGATTTCAAAGTGACATTCAAGGATGGCAGAATTGTTGATGTCACAGCTGCGCAAGGCGAAGACGTTCTGAAGCAATTGGTCGCGACCGATGAAGGTTCGCATTTTCTTGGTGAAGTGGCTTTAGTCCCTCATCAGTCACCGATTTCCGATTCGGATATTTTATTCTACAACACCTTATTCGACGAAAACGCTTCAAACCATTTTGCCATCGGAAGCGCTTACGCATTCTGTATTGAAGGCGGAAAGACGATGTCTCAGGAAGAACTTCTGAAAAATGGCTTAAACCAAAGCATCACACATGTTGATTTCATGGTCGGCTCTTCAGAAATGGATATTGACGGTATCTTGGAAGACGGCTCACGCGAAGCGATTTTCCGCGGTGGCAACTGGGCATTCTAAGTATCGATAATTCGACACTTATTTTTTCCGCTAAAGTCATGTATACTAAACATTGATAATTACAATTTAGAGAGGAGTTATCATTATGTTTTATGGCATTACTGTAACACTCGGCTTCATGGTCGTAATTTTCATATTTTTCTTTACGCTTCTTCACTTTGTTGGAAAAGAACTGAATTCGCACGATGCGGAGCATGTAGATCCGATTCCTGAAAAAAAATACTAAGTGATGAAAACCGGCTTCTTCATTAGAAGCCGGTTTTTACGTTCTCTGCTCCAGACGCCATGTAAAACCTGAATATTTTATCCATTTCTCTGTCCTTTAGGTCCCTTGGGCTCTTTCGCTCACTCTTGCATAATGGTAAAGTTCTTAATAATCAGCGTCTTTATTCATAGGAGGAATTCATGTATGTTTTCTGCAACAGATATCGGTATCGATTTAGGCACCGCGAATATATTGGTTTATACAAAAGCGAAAGGCATCATCATCAATGAACCTTCCGTGGTTGCATTGGATGCGAAAACCCGGGCTGTCTTGGCCATCGGCAATGAAGCAAAAGCAATGCTAGGCAAAGCTCCAGATTCCATTTTAGTCATCCGCCCCTTAAAAGACGGCGTCATTGCAGATTTCGATGTAACAAGGGACCTTTTGAAAATCATTATGCAAAGAGCGGCAAAGCAACTGGGAAGCGCTTTCCGGAAACCCAATGTCATGGTTTGTACACCTTCTGGTGCCACGACAGTCGAGCGCCGGGCCATTCACGATGCAGTAAAGCAAAGCGGCGCTAAGACCGTCCACTTGATCGAAGAAACCGTAGCGGCGGCTATAGGTGCAGATCTGCCCATCAGTGAACCGGTTGCGAGCGTTATCGTGGATATTGGCGGCGGCACTACAGAAGTCGGCATCATTTCCTTTGGTGGAGTGGTTTCTTCTAACACGGTCAAAATAGCAGGCGATCGCATGGATGAAGACATCATTCACTTCGTTCGCAAACATTATAATGTCCTGATCGGCGAACGCACTGCCGAAAACATCAAAAAGGAAATTGGCTACGCGCCCGTTCCCCATGAAGTTGTGAAGATGGAAATCCGCGGCCGTGACATCATGACCGGACTGCCGAAAACCATCTCTTTGAGTTCTTTTGAAACACAGGAAGCGCTGAAGGAATCGTTGTCCGCTATTCTGGAATGTATTCGCGCAACCTTGGAAAATTGCCCGGCTGAACTGTCGGGCGACATGGTCGATCAAGGAGTTGTCATTTCAGGAGGCGGCGCATTGCTGAAAGGCATGCAGGAATGGCTGTCGAAAGAAATTTCGGTCCCTGTCCATATCGCTCCGCAGCCTTTAGAGTCTGTTGCTATTGGAACAGGACTATCGCTTGGCATGATCAAACAGCTGGAGAAAATGTCGCGTTAAAACCGAAAAGCGCAAGAAGCCCTTTAGTACCGACAAGCACTGGAAGCCTTACATGTAATGGCGTTCGTTGCCATTACATGTAAGACTGAAGCGACTCGAGGGGCTGGCTGCTCGAGTCTGGACAAAGAAAAGTGTAAGCGCCCGTGTAGGTTCGATGGGCATAAGACGGTCTGGCGAAGCGGCGTTCTTTGCCGCACTGCCAGAGTGGCTTATGACCCTAGAATCTGGGCGCTGGAGTCTGGACAACAAAGATAGGCTGAACGCAAACCAAACGGGCTGTCCTAAGTTTTTGCTTTACCGGAAAGCCTGTTGTGATGGAAAGGTCTTTCAAGAACCAGCTTCTGCAAATGTACAGCGCTAGTCATAAAAGTTGATGCTATATTAGTTGAACTACTAATCTTTAACTGATAATATTTTGCAGCCGTCTTTGCCGTTGCGCTCATCTCTTCCAATGTGAGAACGGAACACATAAGCTCTCTTTTTGCTAAGTAACTAACTTAGCTCTGGCGCCGTATACAAAATGATCATTCTTAAATTCAACTGATATAAATGACCTTTTTCCTGTTTTTATTAAAAGTAACGATTTCAATTCGTCTTTTTCAGAAATTTGGATTAAACTGAAAAGGTACAAGTCGATAAAGGGGGGAATATAATGGCTTTATTAGATGAAATCCTAGAGTATAACGAAGATTTTGTGAAGGAAAAGCGTTATGAAGAGTTTATAACCACCAAGTTTCCTGATAAGAAAGTTGTCATTTTGACATGCATGGATACGCGCCTTTTTGAAATGCTGCCAAAAGCGATGAATTTTAAAAATGGCGATGTGAAAATCGTCAAAAGTGCCGGGGCTGTCATCAACCACCCGTTCGGTGGAATTATGCGCAGCCTGCTTGTAGCCGTGTACGAATTGAATGCAGATGAAATCTATATTATCGGACACCACGACTGTGGCATGTCTTCCATTAAACCCGAAGAAATGCTTGAGAAGATGAAAAAACGCGGCGTAGACGAAAAGACCATAGACATGATGGAGTATTCCGGAGTTGACTTGAAAGGCTGGCTCCGTGGATTTGATGATGTGACAGAAAGTGTCGCTTACAGTGTCAACATGGTCCGAAACCATCCTTTGCTGGACAGCACAGTTCCCGTCCATGGCCTGGTCATTGATCCAACCACAGGTAAACTGGATGTTGTCGTCAATGGAAACGAAAACCGCTGAGAAATTCTCAGCGGTTTTGTTTTTGGTAATAAATATAATCGAGCGTTGTTCCCTCTTTGCCGAACTGCCGAAGAAAAGAAGTGATCTGGCCTCTATGATAGCTGGCATGATTGACAACGGTAAACAGCATCTCTTCCCTTGTCGTGGAAAAATCATCTCCACGCATATTCTGGTAATCGAGCGTTTCCTGCCACTGCTGCTCTGATAAAGAAGCAAAAAACAATTCCATTTCCGCATGCAGCAGCATAAAGGCTTCAATTGCTTTTTCAGTGGTTTCCACATCAAAATGCTCGAATGCCGCCTTGGATACACCGGCCATCCGAAGCAGCCACAGTTTTTCCACTCCAATCACATGCTCCACTGTCGCTTGTATCGAAGCAAAAGAATTCACTCCTTCTTTCCGGTAAATGTCCTCGCCAAAAGTTTGAACGTGCTCCAAGCAAGCCAGTGTCGCCCATTTATGATAAGAGAACAGTTTTTCTTTATTCATCCATTAAGCACCTTCCTCCACTTTTATTCAAGATTCAAACCAGCGCTGCATCTCTTTCCACCATTTTTTATAGGTGGCCTTGCCCTTTCAAAACTCTTGCTCAACCATCGCATAATAATAATGGTCTTTCCATTCGCCATTTATATAAAGAAACTCCTTCAACAAACCTTCCTGACGAAAACCGGTCTTCTCCAATACCCGGATTGAGCCGACATTCTCCGGAGAAACATAGGCCTCGATCCGGTGAAGGCGAAGCTGTTCAAAACCGAAGACAGTCATCAACTTCACCGCTTCCGTCGCAATCCCCTTGCCGACATAAACTTCATCGATGGAATAGCCGACCAAAGCACTTAAAAAAGGCATACGTTTCACGCTGTAAACAGAAATGTGGCCAATCAGCTTATTGGTATCATGCTCATAAATCCCCACGCTATATTCCCGGTTTTCTCTCGCCTGGTAGATCGATTCCCGTATTTTTTCCCGCTGAACGGCTGCTGAAAAATAACTGTCCCGGTGACGCGGTTCATACACAGACCAATAATCCCGGTTTCGCAGCAGCAATTGCACCATCTCTTCTGCATCTTCCACTGTTAAACTGCGCAGGTAACAAGTCTGTCCCTCGAAAAGCAAGTTCATACTAGGCCTCAGTAGATGTCAGCGAAATGAATTCCTCGGCATCCTGGACACATAAAGCGATTCCTTTTTCCCAGAAAGCCTGTTGAGTGATATCCTCGCCCAAATGCTTCATGGCCAGGTCTTCTGCTGACATCACCGCTGTATCACGAAGCAAAGCCAAATATTTCTCTTCAAAGCCGCTCCCCACTTCTAAGGCTTTTGCATAAACACTCAACGAGAATAAATAGCCGAAGGTATAAGGGAAATTGTAAAATGGTACATAAGTAATATAGAAATGGAGCTTGGATGCCCAGAAATGCGGATGTGTTGATGCCAAACCACCGGAAAACCCTTCTGTTTGCGCCTGCTCCATCAATTCATTTAACCTGGCTGCAGGAACGACACCTTTTTTGCGCTCTTCATAGAAACGAGTTTCAAAAAGGAAACGCGAGTGGATATTCATGAAGAAGGCTACACTGCGCTGGACTTTGTCTTCCAGCAAAGCGATTTTCTCTTCCTTGGACTGCGCATTTTTCACCGCCGCATCTGCCACAATCATTTCAGCGAATGTAGATGCCGTTTCGGCAACATTCATCGCGTACGACCGGTTCAGAGCATGGACTGGTTGCAGCGCATAGGTATGAAACGCGTGCCCGAGTTCATGGGCCAATGTCGCTACGTTGGACATCGATCCACTGTAAGTCATGAA
Organism: Planococcus sp. ISL-110; assembly: GCF_018613575.1. Classification (GTDB taxonomy): domain Bacteria; phylum Bacillota; class Bacilli; order Bacillales_A; family Planococcaceae; genus Planococcus. The sequence continues at coordinate 48,870 of NZ_JAGGPX010000037.1, read as the reverse complement.
AATCCGTGATTCCTCACTTAACGGCAATCCGGTGCAAAATCCGCCCGGTCGTTTGTTCGGACGATCTTCTGCTTCAATCCAGCCTTTTTCGAATGCCTGCTGTGCAAATTGCTCCAGTTCAGGCCCGAACTTACCAAACTGCTTAAGGATAAACTCGGCCCCTTCCTGATAGGAAAACCGCTGTGTGCTTTCGGTCACTGGTGCATCAACATCGTACCAGTCCAGTCCATCTTTTCCGAGAAGTTTGCCTTTTTGGTTTAAATAGTTGACGAAAGGCTGCTTGTTATTGCTGATAGCTCCCCACATGGCATCGAGTGTTTCCTGTTTCATACGGTTGATGTGCAATGGCTCTTTGAGGGGATTGTCCCACCCACGCTTTTTATAGGTTTCCAGACGGAAGCCAGCGATGGAATTCAGCGTTTTTGCGAAAAATTCCTCTTTATCCGTCCAGGCCTCTTCCAGTTTTTCGTAGGCTTCCTGACGGACCGCAGCATCTTTGTGTGAGCTTAAGTTATTCGCCTGCCCCACTGATAACGATTTTGATTCACCATCCACAGTAACGGTCACGGAGATCTCTCCGACCAGCATGTCGTATAACTGGCTCCAGCCATGGTAACCGTCAACGCTTAAAGCTGTGATCACGCTTTCTTCTTTTTCAGACAGCATCATCTTTGCTTCGTCGCGCCATTCGTTCAAGATAAAGCTGAAGTCACGCAAAGAGTCATCAGTCAACAACTCTGTCCAAACGCCATCTTCCGTCTTCGACAAATCCTGTTGGATTTTCTGGAAAGAGTTTTGGAAACGCGCCGAGAGAGAAGATGCTTCGCTTTCCAGAACTCCTGCTTTTTTATCTTGCGTATTCTGAGCCATCAGACAGCCGATAAAGGCACCGGATTGGCTAAGATGCCGCATCACACCGCTCATCTGTTCAAGCAAGCTGGCTACTGTTCGGGCGTCCTCTTTTGCTGTCGGCACTTCAAACTTGCCTACCAGCTCTTCAAATTCAGAAAGCTTCGCTACTGCCTCATTCATATGTAGGCGCAATTCCTGCGATTCGCTGCCTCCTGGAAATAACGTATCTAAATCCCATGCTTCCGGAAATTTAACTGTCATGATTCTGCCCCCTGGTAAACTAAATTTTCTAAAAATACTTCTTTAGTATATCATTTTTCTTTCCTAAACCGGAACAATATTCCCCTTCGCCCAATAACACTTCACCTTATCGCCATTTTTAGGGAATTTTTTAAAAAAGGATATTTGGTGATTTAAACGGCTACCGTTATACTGAAAAGAAGGAGGGATTTCGCATGATTCGCATTTTGCTTATGACGATCGCTTTTATCGCTGTGATTGTCATGAATACTTTAGCAAACACCTTGCCGCTGAATGGCCAAACCACAGGCGACATTTCTAACCGGCTTTTGGTCTTGTTTACCCCGGCCGGTTATGTATTTTCGATTTGGTCCATCATCTACCTTTTGCTGGCTGTTTGGATCATCGCTTTCTGGGTGCGTTTAAGAAAGGGAGAAACCCCCTCAAGCAAGATTGCCTTATTCTTCATTTTAAGCTGCGTCTTTAATATCAGTTGGCTACTGCTATGGCATTATGAATTTTTTGCCTGGTCAATTGCTGCAATGCTTGGTTACCTGGTGGCGTTAATCGCCCTTTATCTGCAATACGGCAATTCGGAAAGAGCGTTCTCCGAACGGCTGCCGATTTCTGTGAACATGGGCTGGATCAGCGTGGCAACCATTGCCAACATCAGTTTTGTCTTAACCTACTATAATTGGAGCGGCTGGGGCCTCAGTGATCAGCTTTGGACCGTAATCATGCTGACAGTGGCAACTGCGCTGGCACTGCATATCCGTTTCCATCACTCCGATATTCCTTTTGCCCTGGTCTTTATCTGGGCATTCATCGGAATCGCCGTCAAGCACGGTACGGGTGAAATGCTGGTGACAACCGCCTCCCTGTTCTTAAGTGGCGTCATTTTAACCGGGATTTTATTAATCAAAAAAAGGACTGCACAGGCAGTTCATTAAAACTGTGGACAACCTCAATTCCAACGAGATTGTCCACAGTTTTTTTGCGGGAAATTATAAAAGGAGATCCGGACTAATCATCCGAATCCCCTTGAGGTCTGCTTGCGCAGTTTTTATTTATCCAATTTGGTCAACAGGATCGGTTCGCCTTTTGTGACAAGCACGGTATGCTCAATTTGCGCCACCAAAGACTGGTCCGGTGTAATGAATGTCCAGCCATCTCCTGATTCCACAATATGCTCAGCCTTTTGTGAGATAAACGGTTCTACTGCCAGCACCATGCCTTCTTTCAGGATGGTCGTTTCCCATGCATCATAATAATTTAAAATGTGCTGAGGAGCTTCGTGCAATGATTTTCCGATGCCATGCCCGGTCAAATTCTTGATGACGAACAGGCCCTGTTCTTTTGCTTCGCGTTCGACGGCCTTGCCGATTTGGTTAAGTTTTGCACCAGCTTTGACTTTTGTCATCGCACGATCAAACGCAGAAGCTGCCGCTGCACAGATTCTTTCCTTATCCGCATGCCCTTCCCCTACAACAAACGAAATTCCGGTGTCTGAGAAAAATCCTTGATACGAACCAGAGACATCAATATTGACAATATCCCCATCCTGTATCGTGCGGTCGCCCGGAATGCCATGCGCCACTTCTTCATTGACGCTGATGCATGTGAATCCCGGAAAATCGTATTCTGACTTGGGACCGGAAACGCCACCAAGTTCATGGAATAGTTTGCCGCCCAACTCGTCAATTTCCTTCGTAGTGACTCCAGCTTTAGTGGCCGCTTTCATCGCTTCCCGAATTTCAGCCACCATCTGGCCGGCTTTTTTTAACATTTCAATATCTTTTTCAGTAGTTGCTATCATCAATGACCCTTCTTTCAAGCTTTTCTATTCAAGAATTATACCACAAAATGATAACCTGGGCTCCTGGGCGGTTCCCGTTATTCTTGGACCCGGGCATAAAAAAGAAGACTGCCAAGGGACAGCCTTCGAGATTTCAAGCTTCTGCATCCACCAATTTCGGTGCTGCCACAAAAAGCGCAGTACAGACAAAAGCAGCCAACAGAAACACCGGAATCATGTAAGTGGCATTATAGACCATTGAATAGATGACCACATTGCCTTCAGCAAACATGCCGAAGAACAGGATTCCCGTAACAACATGAACGAGATAGCGGAGTGCAGAAGCAATCAGCACTCCCACCACTATAGCCGTGAGCATCTTGCCCGTTTGCTTGGCTTGTGCATGCTGCATATATTTTGTGCGCATGACGCCAGCCAGACCGACCACTCCATATGCCAAAAGATAATCCAGTATGACCTGCATGACGACGAATCCAAACGACAAAGGTGCCACGGATATAAATCCGGAAACGATCTGCAGCAGCCCCACCAGAATTCCGGTCAGGACGCCTGCACCGACTCCACGTCTGAAAGCGATCAATATAATCGGAATCATCACCAGGCTGACTGAACCGCCTTGAGGCATCCGGAACGAAATGAAATCCAGAACAAATCCAAGAGCCGCAAAAATGGCAATTTCCATCATTAACAATACTTTTTTATTTCTCATGACTTCCTCCTTAATGTGTTATGCACATCACCAGAAGGGCCGTGAATAAAACCATATTAAAAACGGCGTCAGGACAGAGCCTGGCGCCGTTGTAAGGGCCGGTTTCCATCCACATCCCTGCGCAAGTGTTAACTTACAGGTTCAAAGGGTAAGAACAATTTGTTCACTCTCAGCAAAAGCTCCCCTTGTGGTGTATACAGATATTTGACTTTCACCTGTATTGTACACAAGCCTTCCCTTTAATGCAAGGCTGTTTTAAGATAGGGCGATAGGGTAAAGAGTTGAATAGAAAAGATACATGAAAGGTGGTGGAGGCAGCCAGGGTTTTAGGGTTGCCAAAAAGATGATTGAACTGTTAAAGGACCTGATTAAAATTCAAAGCGATACAAAGGAAGGAGCCAACGAAGCTCTTCTTTTTTGTGCAGATTGGCTGAAGAAAAAAGGCGAAACTGTTACTGTCCACGATAATAAAGGATACCGGATGTTGACTGCCACCAAAGGGCAAGGCACAGAGACCATTATCTGGAATGGCCATGTAGACGTTGTTCCCGGCCATAAGGAACAATTCGCCCCAGTTGAAGAACAGGACCGCATCTATGGCCGCGGCTCTGCAGATATGAAAGCGGGTGTGGCAGCCATGATGCAGGCCTTTATTGAGCTCGACAGCTCCAGCTTGAATCGCATCGTCCAGCTGCACATTGTTACCGATGAAGAAATCGGCGGACGCAACACATCCAAATGGCTTGTCGAACAAGGCTTTCATGGAGACTTCGTCATTTGCGGCGAACCTACAGGACTAAAAGTTGGACTGCAATCCAAAGGCATATTGCGGATGGATATGACTTTCAAAGGCAAACCCGCACATGGCAGCCGGCCATGGGAAGGCATCAATGCCATTGAATCTGCGATGAAGTTCCATATGGCTATCGCTGATTTGCCTTTCCGGAAAGAATCAACGGAATATTACGAGCAGCCTTCTGTTAACCTGCCCATCATCAAAGCAGGAGACCGCTACAACGTTGTTCCTGAAATTTGTGAAATGTCATACGACATCCGCTTTATGCCGGGACAGGATAAAGATGAGATTGTCCGCCAGCTGGTGGACTTGGCAGATACGTTGAACGTCGATATGGATTACAAAGCTTCTGGTTCCACACCAGCCCTAACAACGACAAAAGAAAATCCGTATATCCAAAGCCTGCAGAAAGCGATCTTGGACACCACCAGGCAGGAACCTGTTTTATTCGGCCAGCACGGTGCTGCGGATACGCGCTATTACGCAGCGGTAACCGGTGGTGAAGGTGCCATTGAATTCGGACCAAGCGGCGATGATTGGCATGGCAACGCTGAATATGTGCTGATTTCGAGTGTCCATTCATACAAAGATATCCTGCTGGCCCATGCTCAATCGGAGTAAAAGGTTTGCATTACGCCAAATTCGGGAAAACAGTAAACATTAACCCCATGAATGGAGAGATATAAATGGCTATTGGAAGACTAGTGAAATCCGCAATTAAGTATGCACCGATTGCATACCCAATTATCCGCAAAGTATTGAATAAAAGAAAACAAGGCAAGGCTGGACAACAAGCTCCTAAACAATCTGATACGCGTGGAAAAAAACGCTAAAATAAAAAACGTTTCGGCATACATATGCCGGAACGTTTTTTGTCCATTAAGATATCAGCTTATGTTTCGCGGAGCGCTTTCACTTTTCTTCATTCTCCAGACTCTAGACTCCAGCACCCAGCTCTTTGGGTCATAAACCAGACCAGCAGAGCTACACAGGCGCTTCCGCTTTTCTAGATATAAGGCATTGCTTCACGCAATGCAAAATAACCGGTTGGGTTATCATCAGAAGGCCGCTGTGCTGTTTCTTCGGCCTCCTCACCTTCGGGATTCTCCTGCTCTTCCTGGTCCTGCGCTTCCATGATTTGTTCGAAAGACAAAGGATTCGGCAGCGGCATTTCAAGATCCTCTACCGTCCATGCATCCTGGTATTCACCAAAGAATTCATTTGCCATCGCCTGGTAACCGGCTGCATTCGGATGGACGTCAGCTGGATTCGGAACCTTATCCACAGCATTCGCGCCAAATGACTGGTCTACTGACACAAAAACGGCACCCGCCTTTTCAGCCGATAGCTGAAGAATTTCATTTAGCCGGTCAAGCTGTCTGGCCGTCCCGTTCTTTTGGGTGTCACGGACATGCGGATAAGCAAAATAATACCCCATCACGTAGACAGCTGCATCCGGAGATTGTTCAGTAAGTTCAGCCAGGATCAAATCCATATTGTTTCTTGCCTTATTGAGGGCAAAGTCCACCTGGACCTGCTGGAAAGCCAGAGACCCCTGTCCCGCATCTCCCTGTACCAAGCGCAGGAGGTCGTTCGCTCCTGCTGATACGGTAATGAGATTGGCCGATGACAGCAGCTCCTTCGCTTCGTCCGATTGAATGCTGTCTAATACATCCGTAGTGGTAAAGCCCGGAAATGCCAGGTTTTTCGAATAAAATGCCACGGTTTGATTACGCGACAGCTCCTGGGCAATCAAATCCGCATAACCGGTATCTATTTGGCTTTCAGGTGTCTGTCCCGCTGCCAAAGAATCACCAATCGCCATATAGACTGCTGAAATTTCGGACCCTGTCTGTGCCGAAGCCGTTCCGCTAAAGAGCAACAAGCTGGCCAGTGCTCCAATCCAATACTTCTTCAACTCAATCACCTCTTACTCTTAGAATGCCCAGTCTCCATTTCGGAAGATGGGCTCTTTTGAACCATCCGATGTGATGCCGTCAATATCCATCTTGTCACTGCCGATCATGAAATCTTCATGGACAATCGAGGTATTCAAACCGATAGCTGCCAATTGTTTGCGTTCCAAATCACGTGCCCCTTCATAGCAGGTCGGATAAGAATCACCGATTGCCAAATGATTCGAGGCATTTTCATCGAACAAGGTATTGTAGAACAAAATATTTGAATTGGAGATTGGTGAATGGTATGGCACCAATGCCACTTCTCCCAAATAAGCCGCTCCCTCGTCCGCATTGATCATTTCATTAAGGAGTTCTTGTCCTGTCTCTGCTTTTGCATCAACAACTTTTCCTTTTTCAAAAGTCAGCGTAAAGCCATCAATTACATTGCCTTGATAGACGAGAGGCTTTGTATTTCGGACCGTGCCATCGACTCCATGTTTTAACGGAACGGTATAGACTTCCTCGGTTGGCATATTGGCAATGAACGGATTACCTTGAGGCGTTTGTGACGCACCGGACATCCAAATATGCTTGTCTGGAAGTTCGATTGTCAGATCTGTTCCGGGTGCACTATATTGCAATTTCACATAGCGTCTATCGTTTAATTGAGAAGCGCGCTGTTCTAATAAAGCGATGTGATTTTTCCATGCTAGGACTGCATCCCCTTCACCGATGCGCACCGTTTTGAAAATGGCTTGCCATAGGGCATCCATCTGTGTTTCAGCCGGCAAGTCCGGAAATACTTTTTGTGCCCATTTTTGGGACGGAATGGCTACGATCGACCAGGCCACTTTGTCTGTACCGACCGCCTGGCGGTAACGCTCTAATGCTTTCCCCGCAGACTTTTGCGAGTCAGCAAGACGTTTTGCCGAAATGCCGGTCAATAAATCCGGATCTTCCGCGTCGATCCACAAGAAAGAACCGCCCGTATTGATCACTTTATCGCGCTGGACGACGGACCATTCCGGGTATTCCTTAAATGCGTCGTCCGGCGCCAGCTCAAAATGCGTCCGTGTCAGCACTGGGTCTTCGTAGTTGACCTGTACCTGTTTCGCACCTGCTTCATACGCTTTTCTGACAACAAGCCGTGTGAACTCAAGTGTATCGGTCGTAGTATTGATCACAACCAATTGCCCTTTTTGAACATTCAGCCCTACATAGACTGTCAAATCAGCATATTGTTCAAGCTTTTCCTGAAAATTCATCGTTTATTCCCCTTTGCCGCGATGGTTTTGCTGGAACCTTCAATCAATTTTCCTCCATGGATCACTTTTTGAACAGGCTTGGAAGGCAGTTCCTTAGTGAATTTTTTGTAATGGCGTTCATCGGAATATGCCAATAGAGTCAACACTTCGCCATCCGCTCCTGCTCTTCCCGTTCTTCCTGAACGGTGCAGATACTGCTCAACCGTCTGGGGAACATCAACATGGATGACATGCGTCACTTGATCGATATCCAACCCGCGGGCCGCCACTTCTGTCGCGATCAACACAGCTACTTCCCCTTTTCGGAAAGCATCCAATGCTTTTTTGCGTTCATCTTTTTTCATTTCTGAATGCAGGGTGACGATTTTCACATCACGGAATTTCAATTTATTTTCCTTCATCAGCAGTTGGTCCAAATTATTGACGAATGCCAAAGCCTTCATGCCTGGGATATGCGAAATGCTGCGCAGCAAATCGGTCTTGTCGCGCTCGTCCACTTTAATAAATGAATGTGTCACTTTCCCAAACATCGGCAGATCCTCTGCTGTTACCTGCAGACGTGTCGGGTGCTGCATCAATCGTTCCGCCACCAATTCTATTTCTTCGGTGATCGTTGCTGATACCAACACCAATTGGCGGTCGTGTTGGGTTTTTTCAATCAAGTCCTTCATGATGCCGCGATGCTCCCGCGCCATCAGCTGATCGCCTTCATCCAATACCAAGATCCGAATTTCGTGCATTTTCAGCTTTTTGGTTTTCACCAATTCATTCAGGCGTCCCGGCGTACCCACCACGATGGTCGGCTTTTTCTTAAGCTTCTCCAATTGGCGCTGCATGTTTGCTCCGCCGATCAATTGCGTGACCGTGACATCGGTTCCTTCTGTCCATTCACGCAATACGTTGACGATCTGCATTGACAATTCCTGCGACGGAGCCACGATCATTGCCTGGATCGCCTGTTTTTCCGGATTGATCCGTTCCAATATCGGCAGCACATATGCCAAAGTCTTGCCTGAACCTGTTGGTGATTCTGCAACGATATCATTGCCTGCCAACATTTCTGGAATCATCTGTTCCTGAATCGGCATTGCTGTTTCAAATCCAGCTTTTTTCCATTTTTCTTGCCATATCGGGCTTAATTCATTTATAAAAGTCATTTGCGATTCCACCTTCTTTTCATTGCTTTTAGTGTACCATATTTGCCGTACTGCCGCCTTTTTTGACATACGAAAAGCCAACCCGCATACGGGCTGGCCTCATGGATTATTCAGTTATTTCTTTTTGGCGGCAGACGATTTCCCTCTCCGTTTCAGTTACCGGCCGTACCGTTTTTTTAATAAAGAAAGCCAGAATCAACGCGACCAGCGCAATAAAAGTCGATACGAAAAAGGCGAAGTTGATGCCGTCCAGCATTGCTATGTTCATGATGCTTTCAGGAGCAGCCCCCTACCGCTGCAAGCTCTTGGGCTGTCGACTCTGTAGGCGTATTCATGATGGTAATCAGGAAAGCAGAGCCCACAAGCACCAGCCACTTGCTGCAATGTGTTGTTGATTGCCGTTCCGTGCGGATATTCTTTTATCGGCAAGGTATTCAAGCCATTGGTCATGACCGGCATCATCACCATCGAAATGCCGAACATCCGCAGCGTATACATCATCATGATACTGATGTAGCTGGAATCCAAGCTTAGCTGGCTAAACATGTAAGTTGTGATGACAACGATGGCTAAACCAGGAATGGCCAAAACTTTTGCCCCGAACCGGTCAAAAAGCTGGCCGGTAACGGAAGACATAAAACCCATGGCTAACGCGCCAGGCAGCATCAGCAAGCCTGAATCAATTGGCGAAATGCCTTTGATGGTCTGTACATAAATCGGCATCAGAATCATTGCCGAGAACATCGACATGGATAGCGCGATTGAAATCACAGATGACAAAGCGAACATCGGGTATTTATAAATTCGGATTTCCAAAAGCGGTTCATCCAATTTCAACTGGCGGAAACCGAAGAAAATGAGCGAGATGACGCCGATGGCAATGGTCACCACAACAACCGGATCGGTCCAGCCCAGCGTCCCGGCTGAACTGAATCCATATAAGACACCGCCGAAGCCTAGACTTGAAAGCGCCAGCGACGCTTTATCAAGCGATATTTCCCGGTTCTGGAAGGTCAGGTTTTTAAATTTGAAAATTCCCAAAGCAAGTGGAATTAAAGCTACCGGCAAAAAAATCCAGAAAAGCACACGCCATGAGTAATGCTCAACGACAAACCCGGAAAGTGTCGGCCCGATTGCAGGTGCAACAACCATGACCAAGCCGAACACGCCCATCGCAGATCCTCGTTTTTCAACCGGAAAAGCAGCCAGCATGACATTCATCAATTACGGCATCATCAATGCCGCACCGGCAGCTTGAATCATTCTTCCCACTAATAGGATGCTGAACACAGGCGCTACTGCCACCAATAAAGTTCCGAGGCAAACAGTGACATTGCTACGATAAAAATCGAACGGTTCGAATAGCGCTGAATGAAAAAAGCACTGGCCGGAATTAAAATCCCATTGACCAACATATACCCTGTGACGAGCCATTGCGCTGTAGAAGCGTCGATATTCAATTCCAGCATTATTTCAGGCAACGCAATATTTAATAAGGTCTGGTTAAAGATGGCTACGAATGCGCCGGTAAAGAGAATGGCAATGATGCCATAAGGTGTTTTTTTCTGTTCTTTCATACTAATACTTCCTCCGTAAATGGCATTCTTAATTCTTGTCTATTTCTCTATTGAATTATTCTATACTCACTGTATATTTTTTCAAGTTTTTTGTTGCGAACACCTTAAAACATTGATATGAAAGTTTTTTTCAAGTTATAACAAAAAATATACTAACGGTATAAAGGTGATGTAAATGAATCCTAAAAAAAAGCAGATCCTACAGCCTATGAGCTTTTCATCAACAAAGGCTATAACTCTTCCTCAATTCAGGGTAACCTGGATGACACCAGAGTATCAAAAGGAACTTTTTATAATTATTTCGGCTCCAAATCGGAATGCCTTATGGCAATTATGGAATCTATCGGCAGTGAAATTCGGCAGCGGAGGATGGCAGCAGCTGCTGGAATGTCTGCCAACGATCCGGAAATGTTAGCAGAACAATTGTATATCCGCATTAAGCTAAACCTTGAAAAAAACCTGTTTGCGCTCTATGAAAGCATTTACTATTCACAGGATCCCGAATTAAAATCTTTTTCTGTCAAACAGTACTCACTGGAAATTGAATGGATTTCTTCACGGATTGTGGATGTGTTCGGCAAGGAAGCAGCGCCCTATGCCTTGGAAAATGCGGCATTTGTCCATGGTTATGTCCAACAGCTGATCCATCTGTGGCGCCTTGTCTCTATCGAGAGTTTGCCCGCAGACAAGCTATCGTCTTTCGTCATCCGCCGCCTGCAGGCGACCATCACTCTTCAAATAGCGGCAAAAGACACATTTTTCGGCAACTTGAAGTTGCCGCTTGCTGCTTCAGCTGACGATATCAGCATGGAAGAGCTTTCTCCTCTGCTGGATCAGTATGCAAAGAAACTTAAAAGTCAGGAAAACATAAAACAGCTTGTACAGTTTCTTTCAGCAGAGCTGGCGACGGAGACGCCAAGAAAAGCATTGATTAGAAGTTTACTCATTACACTGGCGAATGATGACCGGATCGAATCCGAGTTGTCAATCATGATTGAACAGATATGGAAGCATTTAGCCGACATTGCATAAAAAAAGAGCGAAGCCAGTCAGTGGCTTCGCTCTTTTTCATGTGGTTTGCGCCGCGCTTTGGCGGCTTGTTCAAATGCAAAGGCATATTCAATTAAAACCGGCTCACTGAATGCCTGGCCGGCAAACGTAATGCCGAAGGGTTCTCCTGATTCACTATAGCCAAAAGGCACCGTAATCGAAGGAAAGCCAGCGGCCGCACCAATATTACAGCCGAAATCCTGCGGCAGCACTAGGGCATCCACACCGATATTCTCCAGCGCTCTCTTCATGCCATGCTCTGCTGCCAAAAAACGGTTGCGTTCCAACGCTTCTACGTACTCCCGTTCTGTCAGCATGCCTGTTATGTTATTCGCTTGTTCAAGCAGATTTTGGCCGAACTTCAGCATCTTATCCGCATGTTCATTATTGAATGCGATGACGTCATCCAAGGAGCGGATTGGCTGATTCGGGTTTGATTTTGCCAGATAGACATTAAGGTTCGCCTTGAACTCATGCAGAAGCACAGCAAATCCCAAATCCTCCTGATGGACGCCTAAATCGACGTCATCCATGATTTCCGCACCGCTATCACGCAGTGTACCCAGCGCTTTTTCGAAAAGAGCTGCCTGCTCATCCCTGATTTCTTTGAATAGCCCTCTGGCTACACCGAGTTTTACGCCTTGAAGGCCATCATTTTTTAAGTGCTTGTTCCAATCATAGTTTTCAAACAGGACTGCAAACGCGGTGCTCATATCTTCCGGATCGACACCGATGATGGCTTCAAAAAGCGCTACAGCATCGGCAACCGTCCGCGCTAAAGGCCCAGGGACATCCTGGGTATGTGATAACGGAATAATACCGGTCCGGCTGGCCAAGCCGACAGTCGGCTTAATGCCGACCAAGCTATTCTGTGCAGCTGGATTGATGATGGAACCGGATGTCTCTGTTCCGAAAGCGCCTGCCGCTAAATTCGAGGCTATGGCTGCAGCTGAGCCTGAGCTCGAGCCGCCCACATCAAATGCACCGTATGGATTTTTCACTTGTCCGCCTCTCGAGCTATAGCCATTGGGCATTTTATCCGACATGAAATTGGCCCATTCTGTGATATTAGTCTTGCCGAGAATCACTGCACCTGCCTGCCGCAGCTTTCCCACTATTTTGGCGTCACGCAGCGCATAATGGCCCTTCAGCGCCAAAGATCCGGCACTGGTATGCAGCTTGTCACCGGTATCCATATTGTCCTTGACGAGGATTGGAATGCCATGAAGCGCAGAACGCGGTCCTGTTTGGCCACGTTCAAAATCAAGCGCCTGTGCAGTCAACAGTGCATCCGGATTTATCTCAAGAACAGCCCGTGTGTTTTTATCCCGCAAGGAAATATTTTCTTTATACATCAGCACCAGTTCTTCGGAAGTCAGGTTTCCCTGCACCATCTCTTCCTGCATTTCACCAATCGTCAGTTCATCAAGCCGCTTCCGGCGGTATTCTTCCAATTTTTTATTATGCATGGATATCCCTCCCATTCAATAAAAGCCATTGAAAAAAGCCGAAATCAGCCGGCTTGGTTAGTTTCTGTATAAGTTTTCATTAACTCATAAAGTGAAGTCTCATATAGTTGTCGTCCATTGATCTTAAAGACATTTTGTTCGACCAATCCCTGAATGATATTTTCACGTTTATCAGTGAATTTTGACTCGGGTATCTGTTCCATTTTATCCGCTCTCTCCTTCTGGAAGTACTCCCCTGTGTTTACCCTTTTGCCTGTCCGTTTAAAACCTACACTTTATTAAAAGGGCATATGTTAACTGGCATAATAAAACAGCCCGATCAGCGAAAAACGCTGATCGGGCTGTTTTATTATGCCAGTTCCAGCCAAGCCACCGCTTCACAATGCGTGGACTGCGGAAACATATCGACAGGCTGTACTTCTTTCGTCCGGTAACCGCCATCTTCCAGTATGCGCAGGTCGCGCGCCAGTGTCGCAGGGTTGCAGGACACATAGACTACGCGCATCGGGCGCTGCTTGAGGATGGTCCGCAGCAATTGCTCGTCGCAGCCCTTACGCGGAGGATCAACGACCAACACATCTGCCTTTTTGCCTTCTTTGTACCAGCGCGGTATGACTTGTTCCGCCGGTCCTGCTTCGAACAGCGTATTAGTTAAGCCGTTCAGTTCCGCGTTTCGCTTCGCATCTTCTATGGCCTGTGGCACAATCTCGACACCCATGACGAACACTGCTCGCTGGGCGAGGAACAACGAAATAGTCCCAATGCCGCAATACGCGTCGATAACCGTTTCTTTTCCGGTCAATTGGGCATATTGGAGCGCCTGTCCATAGAGGACTTCTGTCTGTTCGGGATTAATCTGGTAAAAAGAACGTGCTGATATTTCAAAACGGACGTCCCCGATCTGGTCTTCTATCACGTCTTTGCCCCACAGCGTCAAGGTCTCATCGCCAAAAATAACATTGGTTTTTTCACTGTTAATGTTCTGGACAATCGACGTGACTTCCGGAACTGTCGCCTGAATCAATTCAATGGCGCGAGCCGCTTGAGCAAATTTCTTTTTCTTTGTTACCAGCACTACCATAATTTCTCCAGTAGCCCGGGCTTTCCGGACCACTACATGGCGCAGCATGCCGCGGTGTGTCGCTTCTTCGTATGGTTCGATTCCTATTTCAGCCAAGTTCTTTTTTAGAGCTGCCATGATGGCATCCGCTTCCGGCGTTTGGATGAGGCAGATGTCTGTGTCCGCAATATCATGCGAACGCGGCTGGTAAAATCCAGCCACAACTTTGCCGTCTTGCGTGCCGAACGGAATCTGGGATTTATTGCGGTAGCGCCATGGGTGTTCCATTCCTTTTACAGGGTGCACCGGCACGTCCGGCAATTTGCCGATTCGCGTGATGGCATCGCGCACCAATTTTTGTTTAAAGGTCATCTGTCCTTCGTAAGACAGGTGCTGTATTTGGCAGCCTCCGCATGTATCGAATACCGGACAAGGGGCCGTAACACGGAACGGTGAAGCCTGCTGTATTTCAATCAGCTTTGCAAAGCCATATGATTTTAAAGTCTTTAATACGTGGACCAAAACATCTTCTCCCGGCAACGCACCCGGTATGAATAGCGGATAGCCTTCCACTTTTGCTACGCCTGCACCGTCATGCGTCAAATCTTCTACGTGGACCGTTATCCGGTCATTTTTATTTACTGGTTTCAAAAATTTCACTCCATTTCACATCTACTAATCATACAACAAAAAAACGCGGCAGGCAAAAGCCTGCACGCGTTTCTAGTCCTGGTCTTTCGTTACGGGACCGTCTTTCAGGGAGAACCAGAACCCAAAAATGATGGCTCCTAACAAAACCAGAAATGGTGCATAAAATATCATGAAATCCTGCATGGATAATGCCTCCTCTATGCGTGGTAATCCGATTTGCCTTCGATGTAATCTTTATCGAACAGGAACAGACGGAACAATAAGTAAAGCGATGGCAGCAGCAGGAAAAGGCCTGCGATAAACGCGATGATCAACGCGATCGCCATGGCTTCATTCGTAAAGCTGTCGTAGATCGTCAAATACGGATACAGCAAATACGGGTAATGCGACGCACCGTATGCGAAGAACGCCGTGAAGAACTGCCCCATCAACAAAATGAAAGCCCAGCCATAATGGCGTTTTTTCCAGATCAGGTAAACCGTTCCAGCAAACAGCAGGAACGAAACAGCGAATACCCACCATAAATCGAGAATGCGCGCATAATGCTCAGGATTGTGTCCGCGCAGTTCGTAAATAATGCCGGTTGCCGTGACAATGGCTGGCCCCGCCCAGATCAGCGCATATTTGCGCATTAAATTGGTGGCCTTGGCGTCCCCTGCTTTAGCGGAATACCAGGTCAGGAACACAGCTGAAATGTAAAGAACTGCTGTTAAACTCAATACCACAATACTCCACATTAATGGGCTCGTGAACAATGCCCAGTAATCAAGATAAGGCTGGCCGTTATCCATTAGGATAAAACCGCCTTCGGACATGGCCAGCACCGGCGACAAGGCAGCCGGCAGCAAAAGACCCGACAATCCATACATATAGATATAGCCTCTATGATTGATTTTAGCCCCGTAAGTTGCAAACGCGTAATAGGAACCGCGAATCGCTAGCAGGATCAGTGCCAGACTGGCTGGAACTAACAGAGTTGTTCCGTAGTAAAAAGCGGTCTGCGGGAAAAATCCGATGATCCCGACAAAGAAGAACACAAAAAATACATTGGTGACTTCCCAGACCGGCGACAAGTAACGCTGGATAACTCCCGTCAGAATATGCTGCTTGCCGACAAAAGAGCTATAGGCATTAAAGAAGCCAGCACCGAAATCGATCGACGCTACGATGACATACAGAAACAGAAACAGCCAAAGAACCGAGATGCCGATAATTTCTAATGTCATTCTTCTTCACCACCCTTTCCATTTTCACGTGCTGCCAATTCTTTTTCAACCGGGTTTTGTCTGTACATCCGGGTTAGGACGACAGCTGTCCCGATGCCGAGAATAACATACAGGCCAGCGAACAGAACAATCATCAGATCCACATTGCCGCTGGTGGTCGCCCCCTCGCTTACCGTCATATAGCCTCTGAGAATCCAGGGCTGGCGTCCCACTTCTGTGAACCACCATCCTGCTTCAATGGCAATGAGCGCCAAAGGCCCTCCTGCCACTGTGAGCCAACGGAACCATCTTGTTTGGATAAACGACCAGTTGCGGAAAGCAGCAACAACATAAACAAAGGAAAAGAATGCCAGCCACATGCCGATGGTGACCATCGTATCAAAAAGATAATGGATCCACAGCGGAGGTCTTTCGTCCTCTGGAAATTCATTGAGCCCGGTAACTTCAGCAAACGGATCGCCATGCGCCAGGATACTCAGCGCATAAGGAATTTCGATAGCGTACTTCGCTTCTTCCCCGTCTAGAATTCCGAACAAAATCAGACTTGCATCTTCTTCGGTTTCAAAATGCCATTCAGCAGCTGCCAGTTTTTCCGGCTGGTACTCTGCCAAATATTTACCGGAGAAGTCTCCGATCAAGGCAGTGGCAATAGCAAACACCAGTCCCAGTTTCATGGTCAGGAACAAAGCTTTTTTATGATAGATATGTTTGGATCCACCCAGCATGCGCAGCGCTGCAATGGAGGCCAGCACAAATGCACTGGTCATGAATGCAGTGGCCATAACGTGCGCCACTTTTGTCGGTACTGCCGGACTGAACATGGCCAGCAGCGGATCGACATTGACCATTTCACCGTTCAGTATTTCAAAGCCCTGCGGTTGGTTCATGAAGGCGTTGACGATGGTAATGAAAACAGATGACGCGGCTGCACCGAGTGCAACCGGAATAAGCAACAGAAAATGTTTACGCTGATCTTCAAAGCGGTCCCATGTGTAGAGATAAATCCCCAGGAAGATGGCTTCAAAGAAAAACGCGAAAACTTCCATGAACAAAGGCAATGCGATGACATTACCTGCCAATTGCATGAAATTCGGCCACAGCAATGATAACTGCAAGCCGATTGCCGTACCGGTTACAACACCTACCGCAACCGTAATAACAAATCCTCTGGCCCAACGGCGAGCCAGCAAAATGTAATGATCGTCTTTTTTCTTAATACCCACCCACTGGGCAATCATAATCATGAGTGGGACACCTACGCCTATCGTTGCATAAAGAATATGGAATGATAAAGTCAATAACGTTAGAATGCGGCTCATAAAAGCCGGATCTTGAAATTCCAATCTACTCGTCTCCTTTTTTGAAAGCTGGTGATTCACTGTGACACTTGTTCTTATTGTACATCAAACCCACTTTCCAAAACGCTCACCAAGCCTTGTTTTTATGCCAAACTTTGAATAAGCTGTGACAAAGATTGAACAAAAAGAATTGAAATTTTTCTCAATTTTTAGTATTCTATATAGAATAAAGAAAAAGGGTGAGGCATCATGAGAACAAAGCGAAAAGTATTTGCGTATATTACAAGAGGTGAAAAGGAAAATCGTGAACTGCTTGTATTCGAGTACAAAGGCGAACCGGAAGTTGGCCTGCAAGTACCAGGTGGCACGATTGAAGACGACGAGCTGTTGATCGATGCCTTGTACAGAGAAGTAAAAGAAGAAACAGGATTGCCGCGTGAAGTTATCGATTTTGCCGGAAAAATCCACAAGTATACGTATTATCCTGAACATCAGGACAAAGCTTACGAACGGAATATCTTTCATTTTGAATATACAGGTGAACCGGTCGAACAGTTCGAACATATGATCAAAAGCTATGGTCGCGACAATGGCATGACCCTGTTGTTCCGATGGGAACCAATTAAAAATCTGCCCCAGCTGGCAGAAGAGCAAGACAAAGCAATTGAACTTCTATAAGCAACTGGCTCTGGCCTCTTAAAAATAAAAAGCTGGAAAACGGTATTACACCGTTTACCAGCTTTTTATTTGCGGTCTTTTTCGTTAAAAAAATCAATCGGTACATATATCTCAATATGGCCAGCCAGATTTTCGAAAACAGCCGGCAGCACGCCGCCATACTCCCCATCCAGATTCAGCAAGACCCGCTCTTTCGTCGTCACTGTAATTTTGCTTGCTTTTGCATAAATCACGTGCGGATCCGATAAATGCTCACCCCGTAAAGCTAAAGAGGCCACGCGGATAAACTCTGCCATATTGAGCTCTTTTAAAATCAACAAAGTGAATTTGCCATCATTGATGTTAGCATCCGGCGCCAGCTTTTCGAAACCGCCAACAGAGTTGGTCAATCCGATCAAAAACATCATCGCACTGTCATCGAAAACCTGGCCATCGTATTCAATCCGGACACGTGAAGACCGGATGGAAGGAATCATTTCAATGCCTTTTAAATAATAGGCCATTTGGCCAAGCACCGTTTTCAATTTACTCGGCACCTCGTAGGTCAACTCTGTAAGCCTGCCTCCGCCTGCAATATTAATGAAATAGCGGTCACCGTTCATCAGACCGATATCTACAGGGATGGAATCCCCTTTCAGAATAATGTCCACTGCCTTTGTAATATCGCGGGGAATATGGACAGCACGTGCAAAATCGTTGGTCGTCCCCATTGGAATAAGGCCGACTTTGGGACGGTTTTCAAATTTAGCGATTCCCGATACGACTTCATTCAAGGTACCGTCTCCCCCCACTGCAATCACCAAATCAAACTTTCGCTCAACAGCAAAAGTTGCTGCCCGGATGGCATCGCCTTCGCAGGTGGTCGCATGGCAGGAAGTTTCATAGCCGGCCTGTTCCATTTTTTCCAAGACCTCAGGTAAATGTTTCCGGAATAGCTCACGGCCGGAAGTTGGATTGTAAATAATGCGTGCACGTTTCATCAGATTCAGCCTTTCTGGACTTTCTGTAAAGATCAGAGGAACAAATTGCGGTTTCATCAAGCATTTCCCGGTACATTACCGCACTTTTCCTAATGAGAGATCATCATCCTTATTTTAACGCTTTTTCAAATGCTTGGCGCAAGTCTTCGTAAACAATTTGCCAAAAATCAGCCTTATAGACAAAACCATCCGAAATCTCACCAATGACTGTCTTCATGTGAAGCTCGTATTGCGGATCACCTATCTCAGGAAGCACCGATTTTTTCTCATCGACAAACGCCTGTACTTTAGGCGCTCTTGGCCCCCAGTCTCCAAGGACATTGCCTTCATCCGAAAGTAGGATGTATTTCGGAATGGAACGTCCGCCGTTCGTCAAGTAGCGGTCCATCAATTCCAGATTTTCATCCCGGTATATGCAACGGACCTCTAAATTGGCCGCATCGGTGATTTTCCGCAGGATGGCATTGTTCATCATGGCATCTCCGCACCAGTCCTCGGTGATTACTAAGATATGGGGCTTCTTATCTTTCAGCAAAGTCATGAATTCCGGATCTTCCGGAAGGTTGAACTTTTCATAGATACTATAGGATTTGTCCTGATTCGACTCCATTTGAGCCATATAGCTTTCCAAAGTGATACCGTTTTCAAAATACTGCTGCTCTGTCATCATAAAATCACGTCTCCTTTTTCCTGCTTTACCATTCAACCGATTATCTTCCACTCTCAAGGCAGAAGATTCGTTTGTTTAAAAATTCGTTCGGATCCACCTATAGCCAATGATTAATAGAACACATCCCATTGGCCAAAACTTGTCTTTATTACCAGTTTACTGTTCTGCAGCAAAGTCTTCAAGGCTGAGATACAGAAACCGCGATTTGCAGGAATATAGAAAACAAAAAAACCAACCATCGCTTTAAAGACGCTTCTAGTTCACGCTTAGTTCCCGTACCATAAACTCAGCTCAGCCTTCTAGCTTTTTTAAAAGAATCGATGCAGTATGGCATGCTTTCTAATCACAAATGTCCATGGACCAAGCGACGATTAACAACCACGCTCTTTTCTATAACTCACAAAAAAAAAGGATGGCCCATAATGGACCACCCTTATACCTCTCTTCAGCTTTTCTTTATCTTTTTGCAATTTCTACCAGAAGGATTTTATTGAGCAATGGCGGATTTGCCTGCCCTTTTGTCTGCTTCATGATCTGCCCGACAAGAAAACCGATTGCACGGTCCTTACCGTTTTTGAAGTCTTCGATCGATTGCGGGTTGCTGTCGAGTGCCGTTGTGACAAATTCACGCAATGTGTTTTCATCCGAAATCTGGACAAGCCCTTTTGCTTTGACGATATTGTTCGCGTCGCCGCCTTTTTCGATCAATTCTTTGAAAACTTTCTTGGCAATTTTAGATGAAATCGTCCCATCGGAAATCAGTTTGATCATGCCTGCCAAACCTTCAGGTGTCAATGCCGTATCTTCCAGCTCTTTTTGCTCAGCGTTGAGATATGCGGAAACTTCACCCATCAGCCAGTTGGAAGCCAATTTGGCGTCAGCACCAACAGCTACAGTCGCTTCGAAGAAATCAGAAATCGGTTTTGCCAGCGTCAAAACCATGGCGTCATATGAAGACATGCCAAGCTCCGAAACATAGCGGGCTTTCCGGGCATCCGGCAATTCCGGAATTTCAGCACGGACACGTTCTAACCAAGCATCGTCAATGACAATGTCGACAAGATCCGGTTCCGGGAAGTAGCGGTAATCGTCAGATCCTTCTTTAATGCGCATCAACAGGGTTTTCCCTGTCGATTCATCGTAACGGCGTGTTTCCTGTTCGATAATTCCACCTGCAAGCAAAACCTGCTCTTGGCGAATCTGTTCGTGCTCGATGCCTTTACGGACAAAGTTGAATGAATTCAAGTTCTTCAATTCCGTCTTCGTACCGAATTCATCCTGGCCAAATGGGCGAAGAGAGATGTTTGCGTCGCAGCGCAATGAACCTTCTTCCATCCGCACGTCCGAAACACCGGTGTACTGAATAATCGCTTTGATTTTTTCCAGAAAGGCATAAGCTTCATCAGCTGTGCGCATATCCGGTTCCGAAACGATTTCGATCAACGGTGTGCCCTGGCGATTAAAGTCGACCAGTGAATGGCCATTGCCGGTATGCGTCAGTTTTCCAGCATCTTCTTCCATATGGAGGCGTGTGATGCCAATGCGTTTCTTCTCGCCTTTTACTTCAATTTCAATCCAGCCGTGTTCGCCGATCGGCTGATCAAATTGTGAAATCTGATAGGCTTTCGGATTGTCCGGATAGAAATAGTTTTTGCGGTCAAATTTGGTGTGGCGGGTAATTTCGCAGTTTAATGCGAGTGCCGCTTTCATCGCCCAATCGACTGCACGCTTATTGACTACCGGCAAGACGCCCGGATAGCCAAGGTCGATGACGTTGGTATTGGTGTTTGGTTCAGCGCCAAAATGAGCAGGTGCTGGAGAAAACATTTTCGAATCCGTTTTTAATTCAACGTGGACTTCAAGCCCGATGATCGTTTCAAAATTCATTGTGCTGCTCCCTCCCAGGTTTGAGGAGTTTTTTTATGAAACTCGGTTGCTTGTTCAAAAACATCAGCAACGCGGTATACCGTTTCTTCGTCAAAATATTTTCCGATAATCTGCAGACCTAGCGGCAAGCCGTTGTCGAATCCACAAGGGATGGAAATTGCTGGTACACCCGCAAGGTTGACTGGAATCGTCAAAATGTCGTTAGCATACATCGTCAATGGATCATCGATGATCTCACCAATTTTAAATGCCGGTGTCGGCGTTGTCGGGCCGATGATGACATCGTATTTTTCAAACGCATCGTCAAAGTCTTTTTTGATCAGTGTGCGGACTTTTTGTGCTTTTTTGTAATAAGCCTCGTAATACCCTGAGCTTAATGCGTATGTGCCAAGCATGATGCGGCGCTTGACTTCATCGCCAAATCCTTCAGAACGGGTATTCATGTAAAATTCAAGAAGATTTCCGGCTTTCTCGGTGCGGTAACCATAACGGATTCCGTCAAAGCGGGAAAGATTGGAAGATGCTTCAGAAGAAGCCAATAAATAATATGTTGCCAAAGCATACTTCGAATGGGGAAGCGAAATTTCTTCACAGATTGCGCCACGCTCTTCAAGAACTTTCAAGGCGTCATGGACAGCTTGTTTAGCTGCTTCGCCAACGCCTTCAGCAAAATACTCTTTTGGAACACCGATGCGCAAGCCCGTAATGTCACCAGTCAAGGCAGCAGCGAAATCCGGAACTTCCACATTGGCAGAAGTTGAATCTTTATCGTCATATCCAGAAATGGCGTTCAACAGCAAAGCATTGTCTTTAACGGTTCTTGTGATTGGACCGATTTGATCCAATGAAGAAGCGTATGCAATCAGGCCAAAACGGGAAACCCGTCCGTAAGTCGGCTTCATGCCGACCACACCGCAGAAAGCTGCAGGCTGGCGGATCGATCCACCGGTATCCGAGCCCAAAGTGAAAGGCACTTCTCCTGCAGCAACCGCAGCAGCAGAGCCACCTGAAGAACCGCCCGGAACCGTTTCAAGATTCCAGGGATTTTTTGTTTTCTTGTAGTAAGAATTTTCGTTGGAAGAACCCATTGCGAATTCATCCATATTCATTTTCCCGATTGTCACCATTCCGGCTTCTCTTAATTTCTCGACCACAGTTGCATTGTAGATCGGGTTGAACCCTTCAAGAATGCGGCTCGAAGCTGTTGTTTCCAAGCCTTCCGTTACGATATTGTCCTTTACTCCGATCGGCAAACCAAATAACGGTCCACGGTCAGCAAACGGCACTCTGTCCATTTCTGCGGCTTGCTGCGTTGCACGTTCTTTGTTCAACGCGAGAAAAGCATCCACTTTCGGCTCGAGGGCCTCGATGCGGTCAAACGCTTTTTGGGTCATTTCAGCAATGGTCGTCTCTTTTGTATGTATCATTTCCTGCAATTGTGCAGCTGTTTTTTCCACCAATGACATCTATGGTTCCTCCTTCCGGCTATTCTAAGATTGTTGGGACTTTTACTTGTCCACCTTCGTGCTCTTTTACGTTTTTCAAAACCAATTCGCGGTCCAATCCAGGAATGGATTTGTCTTCGCGCAATACATTGACCATCTGCAAAACATGAGTGGTCGGCTCAACATTTTCTGTATCCAGTTCATTGAGCAATTCCATTGCGTTTGTAATTGCTTCCAATTGATCTGCAAAATGTTCTGCTTCTTCATCAGTAATTGCCAATCTCGCCAAATGAGCGACTTCGATTACTTCTTCTTTAGTCATTTTCGCCATTTTTCTACACCTCCGGATTCAGTAAACATACGCTATATCATAACATTTTTCTAAAAAAATGAATAGGGACAGCCGCATGGCCATCCCTGTTTTACCGCAATTTATTCATAAATGTGAACAAACGGTTCGGTATCTCCTGCTTTTCGCAATATCAACGCTTCAGGGCCGTTGGTCGAAGTCACGCTGACTTCCACTAATACATTTTCAGGGAAATGATCCATGACAAGCCCGGTCACGTATTGCGTGAATCCGATGACTTCAGCTGCGCCGTAGAACTGGATGGGAATTTCAATCTTCAGTTCCTTTAATTCGTTTTCCTGATAAAATCCGGTGCCGATGACACTGGTGAAATTGGAAAAATAAATTTCAACATCCTGTTTGAAATTGCGGAATGCGGTATCGATGTCCCGGTAGCCTTCATCTGCACCAGCAGTCGGAAACAACACGTAAGCCTCGTTTACTGCAGTCCAATTCGCTACAGCCTCTTGACCGCCTGGAGCTGCACCATACGAGAAGTAAGCGCCCGGTACCATCGCATTGTTGGGATTCTGTTTAAAGAGCCCCACTACGATCGGCACATCGGCCAAGCCCTCTTTCTCACGCAAGCGCTTGACGATTTCGTCGGCCATCCGTTTGCCTTCTTTTTCAATCTGCTCCCGCGGAATCTCTTCTTCATAGGAAACCCCATCTTCAGAACTGTAGTACACCGAATTCAGCGCCAAGCCGACTGAAATTCCGCCAAGCCGTATCGTATCTTCATCGGTCTTCACCAAATAATTCTGTTCAATGACGTGCGCCAGAATTTCAGCAGGAGGACGTTGACCCTCCTTTTTTTGCGCTGAAGTGCGTTCATCAGCCGCATTCAATCCCGCCGGATTATCTTTGCTGACCCGCTGCAGCCAGGAAGTCACATCCTCGTCAGTGATTTTTTGGCCTTCCTGGAAATAATAATCATCCGGTGAAAACTGCTTCTGTGACAACCGCAACAGGCCATTTTCGGTCTCGGTGATATCATAGCGGGAGTTTAGGCGATTGACGATTTTCCCTCTAGTGGCGCTTTCTTTATATGGCAAGAGTGTACGGTAAAACTGATCATCCAACTGCATGCTAGGAATTATTGCCGTCTCTACTTCTTCTTCTTCATTTATCACTTCCGTTTCTTCATCAGTCCCGGAAGGAACACATCCCGTTAACAGCAGCAAGCTGATTGGAATCCACCATATGCGTTTCATGTTAAAATCCCCTTATTTGTTCAATTCCTCAACGAGACGTTCTTCGTCCCATATGGCCACCTTCAGCTCAAGCGCCTTGTCGAGCTTGGAGCCTGCTTCTTCACCGGCAATCAACAGATCAGTTTTTTTGCTGACACTTCCGGAGAGTTTGCCGCCAAGTGCTTCAATCTGTGCACTGGCTTCCTGTCGGGTCAATTGCCCCAGCTTGCCGGTCAAAACAATTTTTTTACCTGCGAATGCGTTGGCTCCTGCCTCCACGCGGACCCGTACACCAGTATATGTTAAATTGACGCCAGCCTCGCGTAAACGTTCCAGCAATGCCCGAACTTCTTCAGTATCAAAATAAGCGACAATGGAATCAGCCATTTTTCCGCCGATTTCATGGATTTCAACCAGTTCTTCTTTAGATGCTTTCATCAGCTGCTCCATTGTACCAAAATGCTCGGACAAAATACGGGCACCTCTCTCACCTACATGGCGAATGCCAAGGCCGAACAGCAATTTCTCCATCGAGTTGCTTCTCGATGCATCAATTGCCGCTATCAGATTGGAAGCCGATTTGTCGCCCATTCGTTCCAACTCCAGCAACTGCTCTTTGGTCAGCTTATAAATATCGGAAATATCCCGGATCAGGCCTTCCCGGTATAATTGCTCAATTACTTTTTCTCCCAGCCCATCAATATTCATGGCGTTACGGGATACAAAATGAATCAGGCCTTCCGTAATTTGTGCTGGACATTGCGGATTGACGCAGCGAAGAGCAACTTCTCCTTCGATACGGACAAGCTCGCTGTCGCACGCCGGACAATTGGTCGGCATCTCAAATGGCAGCTCGTCCCCTGTCCGCTGCTCAACAATGACTGAAACCACTTCGGGAATGATGTCTCCCGCTTTTCGGATAATAACTTTGTCGCCGATCCGGATATCCTTTTCCTTGATCAAATCTTCGTTATGCAAAGAAGCCCGTTGGACGGTCGTACCTGCGACAGAAACCGGATCCAGTAAGGCGGTCGGAGTCACAACACCAGTCCGGCCGACACTCAATTCAATGTCACGTACCGTGGTCATTACTTCTTCGGCAGGGAATTTGTAGGCCGTGGCCCATTTCGGGCTTTTTGCTGTAAATCCAAGATCCTGCTGGTGAAGAAAACGATTGACTTTGATGACGATGCCATCGATTTCGTAGGATAGCTTGGTGCGGTTTTCTGTCCATTTCTCGATATAAGCCAGCACTTCTTCCACGCTTGTGCAAACCTTCCGTTCTTCGTTGGTCTTAAACCCGAGACCCGCCAAGTAACCGAGCGACTCATCGTGCTCAGACAAGCCGTAGGTCTCCCCGTCTCCACCAATTCCGTAGATGAAGACATCCAGATTCCGGCTCGCTGCAATTTTTGGATCCAACTGCCGCAGCGATCCGGCGGCGGCATTTCGCGGATTGGCGAACAACTCTTCCCCCCGCTCGCCACGCAACTCATTCAGGGCGTGGAAGGATCCTTTCGGCATAAAGACTTCGCCGCGCACTTCAAGCGTTACCGGCTGTTTTAATTTCAGTGGAATCGACTGGATGGTCCGCAGGTTGACGGTGATATCTTCGCCTATTCGGCCGTCTCCGCGCGTTGCACCTCTGACGAATTTGCCGTCTTCGTACATGAGCGACACGGCAAGTCCATCAATTTTCAACTCACAGACGTATTCGATCCCGTCGCCTGCACCACTGCGCACCCGTTTGTCGAAGTCACGCAGATCTTCTTCACCAAAGACGTTCGACAAGCTGAGCATTGGCCGTTCGTGCGTCACTTTGGCAACCGTGGAAATCGTTGTTCCACCGACACGTTGGGTCGGGGAATCCGGAAACACCAAATCGGGATAGAGTGTTTCCAAGTCGAGCAATTCATTTAGCAATTGATCGTATATAGCATCCGGAACAACCGGTTTATCCAATACATAATAAGCATGGCCATAGTTCCGAAGCAGTTCGTTCAATTCGTTTACGCGTTCTTCCGCTTTCATGCGATCCATAGTGTTTCCTCCCGATTATACTTTTTCAATCGGCGCAAATTTGGCCAATAGCCGCTTGATGCCGACAGGGCTTGGGAACGCAATATCGAGCTCGGTTTGTTCACCTTCGCCTTTGACGCTGACGACCGTTCCAGTGCCCCACTTTTTATGTGCTGCTCGATCACCGGTTTTCCAGCCGAGCTTTTCGCCGCCTGACTGATTGTAGCCGGGACGCGTGACAGCTGCACGTTTCGGTGCCTGTCTGTAACTCGTAGCTGCACCAGCACGGTGATGAGCCGTTGTCTGTTCAATCAAATCCTCTGAGATTTCAGAGATGAATCGGGACGGCATATTAAAATTGCTTTTCCCGAACAATGTACGGGAAGATGCATGCGTCAAATAAAGCCGTTTTTCAGCACGGGTAATCCCCACGTAAGCCAGGCGCCGCTCTTCTTCCAATTCTTCATCGTCATTATTCGACCGGGAATGCGGGAAGACGTTTTCTTCCAGCCCGATGATAAAGACCACAGGAAATTCCAGTCCTTTTGCTGCGTGCATCGTCATCAGGATAATCGGGCCATCCGCGTCTTCTTCATCATCCAAAGAATCAATATCCGAAATGAGCGCCAAATCCGTCAGGAAGGAAACCAGCGATTTGTCATCGCTTTGCTTTTCAAACGCTTTGGTCACGGATAGGAACTCTTCCAGGTTTTCAAGGCGGCTCTCGCCCTCGATTGTTTTATCGATTTGCAGCATCTGGCGGTAGCCTGATTTTTTCAGTACTTCCTCCACCAATTCCGTGACCGACAAATACTCCTGCATTTGCGTGAAGCTATCGATCATCGTCCGGAATTCAAGAGCAGTTTGTGCCGTTTTGGCTGTCAGCCCCATAAAGTCGGCTTCCTGCAAAGCATCCATGATGGTACGGTCCTGTTCAATTGCGAAACGCGCCATCTTCTCGAAAGAAGTCGCCCCGATGCCGCGCTTTGGTTCATTGATGACACGGGCCAATGACAAATCATCGTCATTATTGGCGATCAAGCGCAAATATGCCAACAAATCCTTGATCTCCTTGCGGTCATAGAACTTCGTTCCACCGACAATGGTATAGGACATATTCGATTTGACGAACATTTCCTCCATGATCCGGGATTGTGCATTGGTGCGGTAAAGAATGGCAAAATCTGAAGTTTTGTAATTCTCCTCTTCCATCAGCTTCTGAATAGTCTGAACAACGAATTGTGCTTCCTGGCGTTCATCCCCCGCTTTATGCAGGGTGATGGCCGGACCATCGTCATTGTCAGTCCGCAACTCCTTCGGATAACGGCTGGTGTTTTTCTGGATGACATCATTGGCTGCCTGCAGGATGCGTTTGGTCGAGCGGTAATTCTGCTCGAGCATGATCACTTTGGCATTCGGGTAATCTTTTTCAAATGACAGGATGTTAGTGATATCAGCTCCGCGCCAGCGATAAATCGACTGATCTGAATCCCCTACCACACAGATATTCTTAAACTTGCTGGCCAATTTCTGGACCAGTTGGTATTGGGCGTTGTTGGTGTCCTGATACTCATCCACATGAATGTAATGGAATTTATTCTGGTAATACTCCAACACTTCAGGAACCGTATTGAATAAATTCAGTGTCGTCATGATCAGATCGTCAAAATCTAGCGACTGGTTTTTCTTTAGCCGTTTTTCATAAGCAAAGTAGACATCAGAAATGGTCTTTTCATACGGGTTGAACTGATTCATATCCGCCGCAAACTGCGTTGCATCGATGCATTCATTTTTTGCCGAAGAAATGGCATTCAGCATGGTCCGCGGTTCATATTTTTTCGGATCCAGGTTCTGCTGCTTCAGGACATTCTTGATGACCGTCAATTGGTCGGTCGTATCCAGAATCGAAAAACTCTTCGACATGCCCAAACGGTCGATATCGCGCCGCAAAATCCGGACGCACATCGAGTGGAACGTGGAAGCCCACATACGCTGACCTGTTCCATGCCCCAATAATCCGTCGATCCGGTTGCGCATTTCGCGTGCCGCTTTATTGGTGAACGTAATCGCCAGGATATTGGACGGGTAAACCTGTTTTTCCAGCACCAAATAAGCGATCCGATGCGTCAGCACACGCGTTTTACCAGATCCCGCACCTGCCATGATCAATAAAGGGCCCTCAGTCGCCTGGACAGCTTCCGCTTGTTCCGGGTTCATTCCATTCAGTAAGTTCTTCGTTATCAATTCCATTGCGCACCACCTCGAACATTCGTTCTCATTATTATAACGCTCAGTCAGCCGTTTCCGCAACTGCCTCTACGGTTTCAATCGCTTTATCAATATTTTCATAAATAATATTGCCGACCACAATGGTATCTGCGACGTTCAATGCCGCGATTGCTTTGTCAGCTGAGTCGATGCCTCCACCGTAAAACAAGCGGGTTTCGGACAGGACCTCTTTTACTTTCCGGACCAGTTTCATGTCTCCATAAACACCACTGTACTCCATATAAAAAATCGGCAGCCGGAAAAAATGTTCAGCCAGACGGGCATAGGCCAAGACGTCATCCGCAGCCAACTCTGTTTTAGCTCCAGTTAACTTGGCCGCTTTGCAATCCCTATTCAAAATGCAATAGCCTTCCGGAATCAGTTCATTCCAGTCCAGGATCTCGCCATATTCGCGGATTGCTTCGTGATGAAGGCCTTTGATCCACCTGGGATCGTCGCTGTTGAGTACAGTCGGGATAAAATAATAGTCAAAGCCCGGTGCAACAGATTCGATGGTCGAGACTTCCATGACCAACGGGAGGGCATAGCCCTGCACACGCTCTGTTAAAAGAAGGACATTGTCGAGTGTGACATTATCACTGCCGCCAATCAAGATGGCATCAGTCCCGGATCTGCAAATTCGTTCCAAATGTCCATCCGTTATTTCTTTTGCCGAATCTAATTTAAAGACATGCCGCCATGTTTTGAAATCCATCTCGTTTCACCCAACTTTGCATCATTTATCATCAATTTATTATAACAAAAAAACCGAACAGAGTCGGTTCTCTGTTCAGTCTTTTGGCAGTTCGAAAGGTTTTTCGTTAGGATAAAGGCGCCCCAACATTTCATCATAGCCGTCATTGCCGTAGTTCAGGCAACGGCGGACACGGGAAATGGTCGCAGTGCTGGCACCTGTTTCATTTTTTATTTTTTCGTAGGTTTTTTTCATGCGAAGCATATGAGCCACTTCCAGCCGCTGTGACAGCGATTGAATTTCACTGATCGTGCATAAATCATCAAAAAACCGATAGGCTTCTTCCTTATCCTTCAAGGCCAAAACAGCTTCAATCAACTGATCTGTCTGATGACCTCTGATTTTATCAACTTGCATGCAGCTTCATCATCCTTTCATTGCTACAATCATCAAGGTGTATAGCTGACGGATTGTTCCATGCCTGGAGAATCCGGAACAACGTGAATCCAGGTTTTCCCCGGCACCAGTTGTACCACTTCGCCATCTGCTGTCGGCACAAGCATTCCGTCAAGCGAACTCCATTCTATTTCACGAACACCGCCGTTTTGGAAGAGCAGGGCATCTCCACCGCTCGACAAATCGATTGACTGCCGCCCTTCGGAATCCACAGTCTCATGTGACGCTTCAAAAACCAGAACATTGGATACTTCGGCTGTTTCCAGGGTCTCTTTATCGGTTGTCGGTACGCCGCCGACCGATCGGCTGTAAAGATGTAGTTGGCTGTCGTATGTAAAGTCACTGAAAAACAGCTCGTTTGTCCCGTACTCCACTCTCACCGAAAGAGCCTGTTCGTCAAGTTTAGCATTATCGGCCGCACCATAGAAATGATAAGGTGATTTTCCACTGTATTCTGCAGAAGCCTGCACATTTTCCATAGCTGTTTCGATATTTTTCATTGTGATATAGGAATTATGTGGAGCGACACGATCGGATGATCGCTGGAATAGGGTTCCGTCATGCTGGATGCCGTTGACATGATCAACGATTCCTGATTCCAGCATCGTGTAGGCATCCGGACTATAGCCGTGAGCCACAAAAAAAGCATCATAGGCAACAGCGAGCTCGACAAAATACTCCCTGGCACTGCGGATCGGCCCAAATGTATCCGGAAAGCTGCTTTGATAAAGCGCCACAAACCGCGTAATGTCGTA
This sequence comes from Planococcus sp. ISL-110, assembly GCF_018613575.1. Classification (GTDB taxonomy): domain Bacteria; phylum Bacillota; class Bacilli; order Bacillales_A; family Planococcaceae; genus Planococcus. The sequence continues at coordinate 18,409 of NZ_JAGGPX010000037.1, read as the reverse complement.
TTCGGCAATCATTTCAAAGACGATGTCCGCTTCAGTAAGCCCGGTTTGCGGACGGGCATCCGGATGGTTATTGATGACTGCCATGACAGTTCGGCGATTTGCCGGAGGCACAGCCTCTTCACCTGTGAAAGGAGCGATTGTCAGGGCCTCCTCCACTGGCGGCTGTTCGGTAGGATCTTCCTTCATAATCAGCCAAAATCCTGCGACAAAAGCGGCAAGAACGATTACTATACCTATAATGAGCCCCAATTTTTTCATAAGCGCTTACCTCATGAACGCCGGGAACAGGATTTTTTTATTCATGACATCGTAGATGCCCTTTTGCGTAACCCGGACATACGGAAGATGGGTCGCCTGTAAAAACAGCAGTGTGTAAACCGCATCGCCATGCTTATAGCCGCGCTCTTTCAGTGCTTTCTTCAGTGCCTTTTCCTGTTCGATCAACTGTTCCATCGGCAGATCCGACATCACACCTCCATAAGGAAGCGGCAGGGATTGGACGATCTCACCGTTTTCGGCCAGGATGATCCCGCCTTTCAGACGCTTCAGCTCATCGAAAGCTATCCACATATCCCGACGGCTTTTGCCGATCAGAATAATATCGCCTGTATTGGTATACGAAGAGGCGAATCCATCCAATCCAGGTGCAAAGCCTTTAATCAGTGTATTGACGCGCCATTTGCCTTTTTTATCAATCAGCATCAAAAAGCTTTCATCGTGTAGTTTCGATAAGTCGGAGTCATGGGTATCGACACTGACTGTATAAGGCTTCGTAATAACATCATTGATCATTTCAATGCCGAAAGGCATCGAAAACTGAAAATCATCATCTGTCAGTTCATAATCGATGTCAAGGTCCGGCATGATCGACCAATCGATATTCGGCAATGCCTGAACTTTTTTACCGTCTTTCTTCAGCCAGACCCCTTTTGAAATAACTCCTGACGGCACCGGGTTTTCCAGCGTATCAAGAATGTTCAAGTTGGCGTAGCGACCCGTCGCAATCAGGCCATGCAGGCTGGTTACATTATAGTAACGGGCAACGTTATAAGATGCCATCATATAAGCATCGATCGGCGGCACACCCGCTTCAAGCGCAATTTTAATGCACAGGTCCATAACACCGTCCAAATGGAAGGCTGGTGTTGAGCCATCTGTTGTCATCATCAGCTTGTCGAAGACATTCAAATCCCGTTCAACGATCCCTTTCAACATGTCCGGAAGATCCGGGCGAATGGAAGAATGCCGCAACGTCACACCATAGCCGTGAAGCAGGCGCATTTCCACTTCATCCACCGTCATCGCCTCGTGGTCGCCATCGGCTCCAAGCAATCGCATGCGGGCCAATGTCTTTTCCGAGGCCCCCGGGAAATGACCTTCAATTTTCTTCAAGCCCATTTTGGCTTTCTGAATCCAATACAGCATCTGGTCATCGCCAGCCATCAGTTTTGGCCAGCCCGTCAATTCCCCACCCAATAATACGTCCTGGCGATCCAGCCATTCCCCAACGGATGTGGAAGTGAATAACTTATCTTCATCATTCAATTCCGTCTGCGAGTCAAAACGGGTCCACCAATAGAAATTGAACGGCAACTCTGCCAATTGATCCAATAATGAAAACGCTTTCTCATTTTCAAGAGCTAAAAAGAAGGTCAAGTTGTCGGATAGGAACATCGTCGTTCCACCTTGAGCCGCATAATCTGCAAAGCTTTGAGGGTTATATAATTGAGAAGGATGAACATGCGGCTCTATATATCCTGGAACAATAAATTTATCTGTCATGTCTGCTACTTCGGTAGAAGCATCAATTTTCGGCATCTCTTTTCCAGCATAGACGATGCGGTCATTTGATATCCAGATATTCCCTGTTACCCATTTTTTAAAGATTCCGTGCAGATAGGTCGCATTTATCAAAACGAGATCCGGCGCAACTTCCTTTGTGACGATCTTTAACTGATTTCGAATCTCTGTGTTTTTCCATAGAGGATTTACCATTTTCCGGCACCTTCTTTCTGCTATTTCAATACTTAATATCGTAGCATAATTATACAATGAAATACAGTTATTCCCTTAAAAACCGAGAAGATTCCGATTAAGTGAGGACACAAAAAATCCACGCATTCCGCGTGGATTTCGGATCAATTATTGATTGGATCACTGAAAGGTTTTAAGACATCTTTTTTCTCTTCCTCCTGGAAGGTCAGCACGTCAGCAACGGAATCATACGATTCGCCGTAAAACTGTTCGTCTTTGTAGGTATGGATATCCTCGTACATTTTCTGCATTCCTTCAAAAATCTGCTCTTCTGTTTCTCCGCTTGGAGTCCAGTACAGGATTTCCATTGAGTTCTCTTCACCGGTCGCTAATGAACGGCGGCAATATCCAATAGACGAAGCATGTTCGAATCCTTCACGCGCATAAAAGCTCAGGCGTTTTTCCGTGTCCGTATCTTCGTAATTGACCGGCTCGACTTCAAGGATGATTGGTTTGTTCTTGTCCTTCAGCATCTGAAGCGTCTTTTTGCCAAGACCCATGCCGCGTGATTCCTTCGATACAAACAAGTAATCGACAAAGCTGAAGTTCGGGAACTCTGCATACATCAAGACATGATAAGGACCCTCATCTTTGTAGTAGACGCTGCCTTTTTCTTTTAGCAATGCATCCATGTGCTCTTTTGATTTCATTTCTTCGACTGGAAAATACTGATTTAATTTTTCATACCAATTCATAATTTGACTCCCTTCGATTTTAAATGCCCTGCTGATTTTGGTTCTGAGGTCGTAATGGGTTTGCCATTCTGGAGTTTAAATAGAGGTAACCGTGGGCTGTTGAAAATCCTCAACTTTAGCTTTTATTGCCTACAGGGCAGGCAATAAAAAAAATGACACAGCATCTTGTCGAATTTGTGTCATCTACAATTATATCATATGTGATTTTTTTTTGCACGCCATCCGATGTCTGAGCGATAGAAAAAGCCATTCCAACGCAGGCTGTCCAGCTGTTCATAAACCTTCTCCTGAGCGCTTTGGATAGACGGTCCGCTTGCTGAAACGAGCAGCACACGCCCTCCGTTGCCTGCATAACTGCCGTTAGACAACTTTGTTCCGGCATGGGTCACTTCAACTCCGGTAAGCTTTGTCAAGTCAGGCAATAGAGCACCTTTTCGGGCTGTCTCCGGATAACCATCCGCCGCAATGACCACGCCAAGAACCGCTTGATCATCCCAGCTCAATTCAGCAGGCTGCCCTTTTAGAACCGCATCGATAAAGCGGCCAAAATCGGATTTCATGCGCGGCAGGACCACCTGTGTTTCAGGATCTCCAAAACGCGCGTTGAATTCGATCACTTTCGGGCCTTTTTCCGTTAAAATGACGCCAGTATAGAGAATGCCATTAAAGGGCGTCCCTTCCGATGCCATCGCTTCCACAGCCGGTTCCACGATTTCCGCAAAAGTCTCATCGACGATAGCCTGCGATATTTGCGGTACCGGCGAGTAGGCGCCCATGCCACCGGTATTCGGACCACGGTCGCCGTCAAAAGCACGCTTATGGTCCTGCGAAATAACCATCGGATAAATCTGCCCATCATAGACAAAAGACATGAACGAAAACTCTTCTCCGTCCAAAAATTCCTCAATGACCACTTTGGAGCCCGATTCACCGAACTTCTGCCCTTCCAGCATATCGTTGACGGCAGAAATGGCTTCCCCTTCCGTCAATGCCACAACGACACCTTTACCGGCAGCGAGGCCATCCGCTTTGATGACAATCGGTGCGCCGTGCTTCCGGATAAAAGCAATCGCCGGGGCAACTTCTGTAAAGGTTTCGTAGCCCGCAGTCGGGATCTTGTATTTTTCCATCAATTCTTTGGCAAAAGCTTTGCTGCCCTCAATTTGGGCCGCCGCTTTGGACGGTCCAAAAATACGCAGCCCCTTGCCTTCGAAAAAGTCGACGATGCCTTCAGACAACGGCTGTTCAGGACCCACAAAACTGAAATCCACTCCCTGCTGCTGGGCAAATTCCGCCAGTCCGGCAAAATCCATTTCATCGATTGCGGCTATTTCAGCATCCTCACGCATCCCGTCATTTCCGGGTGCTGCAAAAACTTTCGTGACGGACGCAGATTTTGAGAACTGCCGCACGATGGCATGTTCCCGTCCGCCTCTACCAATGACCAATACCTTCATTTTGCTTCACCTCGATTAATGTTTGAAATGACGGACACCTGTAAAGACCATGGCAATTCCGTATTCGTTCGCTTTATCGATTGATTCCTGATCTTTCTTGGAACCACCCGGCTGAATGATGGCTTTGATGCCTGCCTTCGCGGCAACTTCCACCGTATCACTCATCGGGAAAAATGCGTCTGATGCCATAATGGCACCTTTTGCTCCTTCGCCTGCCTGCTCCAAAGCAATTTTGGCAGATCCCACGCGGTTCATCTGGCCTGCGCCGATGCCCAAAGTCATTTCAGAGTTGCATACGACAATGGCATTCGATTTAACATGCTTCACGACACTCCAGCCAAGCTTTAATGCATCAAGTTCTGCTGCTGTCGGCTGGCGCTCAGTTGCGATTTGGATGTCAGCATCCTCATAGCCGTAAACATCCGGCTGCTGAATCAACAGACCGCCTTCAACGGTAACGGTATTCCATTTGTCTTTGTTTTTGCTGTCGAATGGAATTACCAAAAGACGGATATTCTTTTTCTGTGTCAACAATTCAATTGCTTCATCTGAAAACGCTGGAGCAATGATGATTTCCAGGAAGATTGTCGTCAATTGCTTGGCAGTTTCGGCATCAACTTCACGGTTCAATGCGACAATTCCACCAAAAATGGAAATAGGGTCGGCTTCATAGGCTTTTCCGAAAGCATCGGCAATCGTTTCACCTGTACCGACGCCACATGGGTTCATGTGTTTAACGGCGACTGCTGCCGGCATTTTGAATTCTTTTATGATTTGAAGAGCAGCATTGGCATCCTGGATATTATTATAGGATAATTCCTTGCCGTGCAATTGGTTTGCGTTGGCAATGGAAAACTCAGATCCAAGCGGGCTGCGGTAAAATGCGGCTTTTTGATGAGGGTTTTCCCCGTAACGAAGGGTTTGGGACAATTCATAGGTAAGCGTCAATTGGTCCGGATATTCTTCGCCCGTCAAGTCAGTCAAGTAGTTGGAGATATAGGAATCATAAGCAGCAGTATGCCGGAAAACTTTCGCAGCCAGACGGCGTCTTGTTTCAGGCAAAGTAGCCTCTCCATTATGTAGTTCAGTCAATACCGCAGGATAGTCTGCTGCATCAACGATTACTGTAACATAGGCATGATTTTTTGCAGCAGAACGCAGCATCGTCGGACCACCGATATCGATGTTTTCGATGGCATCATCCACTGTCACATCCGGTTTGGCGATCGTTTCACGAAACGGATATAAATTGACGCAGACGATACTAATCGGTGAAATGCCGTTTTCAGCCATTTGGCTTTGGTGTTCCGCATCATCATGTTTAGCCAATAATCCACCGTGTACAAGAGGGTGTAAGGTTTTTACACGGCCGCCCAGAATTTCAGGGAACTTGGTGATTTCATCTACAGCTGTAATAGAAACGCCGTTTTCTTCAAGAAATTTCTTGGTGCCGCCTGTTGATAGGAGTTCGTAGCCCATCTTTTCCAGTTCCCGTGCAAATTCCAATATTCCTGATTTATCCGATACGCTGAGTAATGCTCTTTTTTTCACAAATAGTCCTCCTAAAGATTAAGACCGGCAGTCTTACCGGTCGAATAATTGCTGCAAAGTTGCAGGATATAATTCATGTTCAATCTGATGGATCTGTTGCTCGACTTCTTCGCGGCAACGCCCCGCAACCGGAAACGACTGCTGTGTAATGATGCTGCCTGTATCCATGCCAGCGTCCACATAATGCACCGTTACCCCAGCTTCCTGTGCACCTGCCGCCAGTGTCTGGCCGATGGCATCTTTGCCTGGAAAAGCAGGCAGGACCGATGGATGAATATTAACGATGCGATTTTCATAAGCATCCAGCAGAACCGGACCGATCAAGCGCATATAGCCTGCCAGAACGATCCACTCTACTCCAAGCCCCTGCAGTTTTTCTTTGAGCATCTTCTCGTAAAGCAGCTTGGATTCAAATTCGGAAGGCACAAAAGCACAAGATTCCACTCCCGCCTTGCGGGCACGCTCCACAACAAAGGCCTGTGGCTTGTCCGTTACAGCAATCACCAGTTCAGCCTTCAGTCTGCCGCCGACAATGGCATCGGCAATAGCCTGGAAATTAGAGCCATTGCCTGACGCAAAAACAGCGATTTTCGGTTTATTGTTCATCCAACGTGCCGTCCTGTTCGCCTTGGAATTGAACGCCTTCCGTGCTGGAGACGCGGCCGATTTGGAAAGCCTGTTCGCCGTTTGCTTGCGCCGTTTTCAGGACCTGCTCAGCATCTTCAGGAGCGACAGCCAATACAAAGCCAATGCCCATATTAAAAACAGAATACAGGTCGCGGTCCGCAAGTTCGCCTTTTTCCTTCAATAACGTGAAAATATCAAGCACCGGCCAGCTGCCGATGGTGATTTTCGCGCCTAAGCCTTCCGGCATCATCCGCGGAATGTTTTCAATAAAGCCGCCGCCAGTCACATGTGCCATGCCATGAATAACCGTTTCATTGCCGATGGCCGCGACTGCTTTGGCGTATATTTTGGTCGGCGTCAAAAGAACATCGCCAATCGGGCCAAGAGCTTCATAGCCTTCGACTTTTTGTTCGAGCGTCAAGTTGTTTTGGTCAAAGATGATGTGGCGCACCAATGAATAGCCATTCGAATGGATACCGCTGGAGGCAAGGCCGATCAGGACATCGCCCGCTGTAATTTTTTCTCCAGTGACGATTTTGGATTTCTCCGCAGCGCCTACTGCAAAACCGGCGATATCGTATTCGTCTTCTTCATAGAGTCCCGGCATTTCCGCCGTTTCCCCACCAATCAATGCAGCTCCAGCCTGAACACAGCCGTCTGCTACCCCTTTGACAATCGCTTCAATCTTTTCAGGAACCGCTTTGCCGACTGCGATATAGTCAAGGAAAAACAAAGGCTCCGCACCTTGCGCGACAATGTCATTGATGCACATCGCAACGCAATCGATGCCAATCGTATCGTGGCGGTCTGCCATGAACGCCAGTTTCAATTTCGTGCCCACGCCATCCGTTCCGGAAACAAGAACCGGTTCTTTCAAATTCAGCTCGGATAAATCGAACATGCCACCGAAGCCGCCGAACGCACCCAGCATTCCTTTGCGCGCTGTTCGTTCCACATGGGATTTCATACGGTTGACCGCTTCGTAGCCAGCTTCGATATTGACGCCTGCTTTTTCATATGCTTTTGACACAACGGTTCCCCCTTATTTCACTTTTTCTTTTTCGTGCGGCAACACTGTATCCGGATAAATATTGGTCGGGTATTCGCCTGTAAAACAAGCCAGGCAATGGCCGCATTTCGATCCGGGATCTGTCCGTCCGATATTTTGGACCATGCCGTCCACTGACAGGAATGTCAGTGAATCCGCGCCAATAATTTCACGCATTTCTTCCACTGTATTGTTGGCGGCGATCAATTCGCCCGGAGTGCTGATATCAATGCCGTAAAAGCAAGGATTCTTAATGGGCGGAGAACTGATGACGACATGCACTTCCGTTGCCCCCGCTTCTTTCAGCAAGCTGACGATGCGCCGTGAAGTCGTGCCGCGGACAATCGAATCATCCACCATGATGACACGCTTTCCTTTTACCACCTGGCGGACTGGCGACAGTTTCATCTTGACGCCCTGTTCGCGCAGATCCTGTGAAGGCTGGATAAACGTACGTCCCACATAACGGTTTTTGATCATTCCCAATTCGTACGGGATGCCGCTTTGTTCTGAGTAGCCGATTGCCGCTGAAATACTGGAATCCGGAACACCCGTTACCACATCCGCCTCAATCTGGACTTCTTTCGCCAATTGGACTCCGAGGCGTTTTCTCGCAGTATGGACATTGATGCCGTCAATATCCGAATCCGGACGGGAGAAATACACATATTCCATCGTACAGATCGCCCGCTCTTCCGGGTAAGCAAAACGCTCTGCGCGCATACCATCTTTTGTGACAATCAAAAATTCACCCGGTTCAACCGAACGGACAAATTCTGCTCCGACAATATCAAATGCACACGTTTCCGATGCCGTCACCCAGGCATCTCCAAGTCTTCCAAGAGATAGCGGGCGCAAGCCATTCGGATCCAAAGCGATATACATCGCTTCTTCTGTCAGGATTACACAAGCAAACGCACCTTTCAATAAAGACAAAGCGTTTTTTGCTTTTTCTTCAAACGTCGCATAACCGCTTCTTTTGATCAGATGAGCCAGTACTTCTGTATCAGAAGTTGTTTGAAAAATGCTTCCTTGGCGTTCCAGATGGCCTTTTAGCTGTGTGGCATTAACCAGGTTGCCGTTATGGGAAATTGCCAAGCTGCCGGTAGTCGAATTAAAGAGCAGGGGCTGGACATTTTCAATGCCACTGCCCCCCGCTGTTGCATAGCGCACATGGCCGATAGCCCCATGCCCTGCAATATTTTCTATTTTTTCAGGCGTGAAGACATCACTGACCATGCCCTCGCCTTTCAATGGGCGAAGTGCTTCCCCGTCTGTCGACACAATTCCAGCGCCTTCCTGGCCTCGGTGCTGCAACGCGTGCAGCCCGTAATAGGTCAATTGGGTCGCGTTTGGATGGCCCCATATTCCAAAGACACCACATTCTTCATTTAAGCTTCTGATTTCAGCAAGCATGGGATAGCTCCTTTCCAAGCTGAGCGAAGCGTTGCGACTGAATCGTTGACCCAAGCCGTACCGTCTTCACCGTTGATCACTAAGTTGTCTCCCGTGACTTGGCCGATTTTCTTGGCATCTGATACGATCTTTTCGAATTGTGCTGCTTTTTCCGGGCTGACTGTCACTACAAAGCGTGACTGCGATTCGCTGAAAAGAGCCGTTGTCGCCGATCCGGACAACGTGACGTCCATTCCCAATCCTTGGCCGAAAGTTTTTTCAGCTAATGCGACGGCAACGCCGCCTTCTGCAACGTCATGCGCCGAAGCGATAAGCCCTTGCTGAATAGCTGAAAGAATTTCTTTTTGGCGTTTTGCTTCCACTGTCAAGTCGATGGCTGGCGCTTTGCCGAAAATACGCCCTTCCACCATCTTCTGCAGTTCACTGCCGCCAAACTCCGTAAAGCTTTCCCCAATCAAATACACCAGGTCGCCTTGTTTTTTGGCGTCTTGCGTCGTGACGTGTGAAAGGTCTTCCACAAGACCGACCATACCGATTGTCGGTGTCGGATAAATAGCGGTGCCATTGGTTTCATTGTATAACGAGACGTTTCCGCCGATAACTGGAGAATCCAGGATTGTACAGGCTTCAGACATGCCGTCTGCCGCTTTTTCAAGCTGCCAGAAGATTTCCGGTTTTTCCGGGTTGCCGAAGTTTAGGCAATCGGTGATGGCAAGAGGTTTTGCACCGGAAACGACCACATTTCGTGCCGCTTCCGCCACTGCGATTTTGCCCCCGGTTTCCGGATCCAGGTAAATATAACGCGAGTTACAATCCGTCGTCATGGCAAGCCCTTTATTGGTGCCACGGACACGGACAATTGCTGCATCCGACCCCGGACTGACCACAGTGCTCGTGCGCACCTGATGATCGTATTGATCATAGACCCATTCTTTCGAAGCGATCGTCGGTTGTTTCAATAACGCCGTCAAGGTTTCATTGTAATCTGAGACTTTCGGTTCTGCATTGTCCAGCTGTTGGAACTCTGTAAAGTATGCAGGAACTGCTGATGGCTTATGGTAAACTGGCGCATCTTCTGCAAGCGCGTCAACCGGCACTTCTGCAACGATTTCCCCTTTATGCTTCAAACGAAGCGTCGAGTCATCGGTCACGGTGCCGACAGTGACAGCATCCAGTCCGTATTTCTCGAACAACTCAACGATTTCAGGCTCGCGTCCTGCTGCAACGACAATAAGCATGCGCTCCTGTGATTCAGAAAGCATCATTTCGTAAGCCGTCATGCCGGTTTCACGCTGCGGAATATGATCGAGGTCCATCTCGATGCCTGATCCCGCTTTTGAAGCCATTTCAGCTGAAGATGAAGTCAATCCGGCCGCACCCATGTCCTGAATACCGATTAACGCATCCGATTTGATCAATTCCAGGCAGGCTTCCAGTAACAGCTTCTCCATAAATGGATCGCCGACCTGAACAGCCGGACGATTTTTATCAGAGCCGTCTGTCAATTCCTCAGAAGCGAAAGTGGCACCGTGGATACCATCGCGCCCTGTTTTAGCGCCGACGTACATCACCGGGTTGCCCGTGCCTTTGGCGATGCCTTTTTGGATATCTTCGTGATTGATCAATCCGACGCACATGGCATTGACCAGTGGATTGCCATCATAGCATTCGTCAAACTGAATTTCTCCCCCAACTGTCGGGATGCCGATGCAGTTTCCATAGCCCGCAATACCGGCAACCACTTCTTCAAACAGGTATTTCACCCGCGGAGTGGTCAATTCACCGAAACGAAGCGAATTTAGCAACGCAATCGGACGAGCGCCCATCGAGAACACGTCGCGGATAATTCCGCCTACGCCGGTAGCAGCGCCCTGATAAGGTTCGATGGCTGAAGGGTGGTTATGAGATTCCATCTTGAAAACGACCGCTTGCCCGTCGCCGATGTCAACGATTCCAGCGCCTTCACCCGGCCCCTGCAGAACACGTTCTCCTTTGGTCGGGAATTTTGCCAGGACCGGTTTTGAATTTTTATAAGAACAATGTTCAGACCACATTACCGAAAACAAACCGGTTTCCGTGTAATTGGGTGTTCTTCCTAAAATCTCTTCGACCATTGCGAATTCTGCATCCGATAAGCCCATTTGCTGATAAATTTTCTGTTCTTTTATCTGAGCAGCATTTGGTTCAAGCATGACTGACATGTGCTTCCCTCCACTGTTTTACGATTGATCTGAATAAAGCTAATCCATCCTTGCCGCCGATCAAGTCGGACACTGCACGTTCCGGATGCGGCATCATGCCGAGCACATTTCCGCGTTCGTTGATGATGCCTGCGATATTATTTCGGCTGCCATTAAAATCATCTGCATACGTAAAGACGATTTGATTGTTTTCCTTGAGGTGAGTATATGTCGCATCGTCGCAGAAATAATTGCCTTCTCCGTGAGCGATTGGAATTTGGATTTCCTGGCCTTGTTCGTATTCGTTGGTAAACAAGGTATTATTGTTCTCGACTTTCAATCCAACGGTACGGCACATGAACTTCAGGTTCTTGTTGCGCAAAAGAACGCCTGGCAACAACCCTGCTTCCGTTAAGATCTGGAAACCGTTACAGATTCCAAGAACCGGTTTTCCTGCTTCTGCTGCTTTTCTCACTTCGTCCATGACACCGGAAAACTGGGCAATCGCGCCGCAGCGCAGGTAATCACCGTATGAAAATCCGCCTGGCAGCAAAATGCCGTCATAGCTGCTCAAATCTTTTGAGTCATGCCATACGTATTCCGCTTCTTCACCTAGTTCGTCTTTGACCGCATGGTACATATCCAAGTCACAATTTGAGCCGGGGAAAACAATCACTGCGAATTTCATTGCGAGACAACCTCCTCAATTTCATAACGGTAATCTTCAATTACGGTGTTGGCTAACAGACGATGACACAACTCGTTGACTAGAGCATCCACATCCCGTTCGCTGTCTCCAATGACCAATTCCAGGTATTTGCCGATCCGTACGTCTTCCACTTCATCATAGCCCATTTTATGAAGAGAGCCCATAACTGCAGAACCTTGCGGGTCTAATACACTTTCGCGCAATGTTACGTATACTTTTACTTTTTTCATGAGTGTTGTCCTCCTAGACGAGTTAAAATGAGTTCGTACGCTTCTGTCAAATTCCCTAGATTGCGGCGAAATACGTCTTTATCGAGCTTTTGCTTGGTTTCCATGTCCCAAAGCCGGCAGGTGTCCGGCGAAATTTCATCGGCCAATAGGATATTGCCATCCGTGTCGCGGCCAAATTCGATTTTGAAATCGACCAGATCAACACCGATTTCCTTGAAAAAGCCAATCAGGACCTCATTGATTTCACGTGCTTTGTGCTTGAGCTCTGCCACTTCTTCTGCAGTTGCCAGCTTCAGCATATCGACGTGCTCATCCGTGATCAATGGATCGCCCAATTCATCATCTTTCAAATAAAACTCAACTACCGGGCGGCTGATGGCCATACCTTCTTCAATCCCGAGGCGTTTGGCCATGCTGCCGGCTGTGATGTTGCGGACCACCACTTCCAATGGAATGATGCTGACGCGCTGCACCAATTGTTCATGGTCAGACAATTGCTTGACAAAATGAGAAGCAATGCCCGCTTCCTGCAATTTCTCGAAAATCAGTGACGTGATTTTATTGTTCAAAATGCCTTTGCCGGTGATTTCCTCTTTCTTCTCACCGTTGAAAGCCGTTGCTGAATCTTTATATTCCACCCACAAAATTCCCTCTTCGTCCGTTGCATATAAGCGTTTTGCTTTTCCTTCGTACAATAACTGACCTTTTTCCATTTTTAAAAGCCCCCGTTTAATTTAGTCCAAGTCGGTCGAAAATCATGTTCACTTGCTGCAGGTGATGATTATAATCAAAGCAGTCATCCAAATCTTCTTTGGATAGTTTAGATGTGATGGTGTCATTCGCTTCCACGATTTTGCGGAAATGCGTCTGGTTTTCCCACGCTTCCATCGCACATGGTTGAACCGTGTCATAAGCGGCTTCACGAGCCATTCCCTTATCGATCAAGGCCAATAGCACACGCTGCGAATAAATCAGGCCAAGCGTTGAATCCATATTGCGTTTCATATTTTCAGGAAACACTGTCAAGTTTTTGACGATATTGCCAAAACGGTTGAGCATATAATTCAGTGCAATCGTCGCATCCGGCAAAATCACCCGTTCAGCAGATGAATGCGAAATATCGCGTTCGTGCCAAAGTGCAACATTTTCGTAAGCTGTCAGCATATAGCCACGGATCAGACGGGCAAGCCCTGTCATATTTTCAGAACCGATCGGGTTGCGTTTATGCGGCATTGCAGAAGAGCCTTTTTGGCCTTTTGCAAAGAATTCCTCTACTTCACGCGTTTCTGATTTTTGCAGTCCGCGGATTTCCGTAGCGAATTTTTCGATAGATGAACCGATCAATGCAAGAACGCTCAAATATTGTGCATGGCGGTCGCGCTGCAAAGTTTGTGTCGAAATCGGTGATGCTGCAAGCCCCAACTCTTTGCAGACATAAGCTTCAACAAACGGATCGATATTGGCATAAGTTCCAACTGCACCAGACATTTTGCCTGTTTCAATTGAAGCAGCAGCTGCTTCAAAACGTTCCAGGTTGCGTTTCATTTCTTCGTGCCATAGAGCCAGCTTCAAACCGAAAGTAGTCGGTTCTGCATGAACACCGTGCGTCCGGCCCATCATGACCGTCATCTTGTGCTCTTTGGCTTTATTCGCAAGAATTTCGATGAAGTTCGTCAAATCTTTACGGATAATGACGTTTGCCTGCTTCAGCAAGTACGAAAGGGCTGTATCTACAACATCTGTTGAAGTTAAACCGTAATGAACCCATTTGCGTTCTTCGCCAAGTGTTTCAGATACCGCTCTTGTGAAAGCTACCACATCGTGGCGGGTTTCTTCTTCAATTTCCAAAATGCGGTCTACTGAAAAAGAAGCATCCTTGCGGATTTTTGCCACGTCTTCTTTTGGAATATCACCGATTTCAGCCCAAGCTTCACATGCCAGAATTTCAACTTCCAGCCATGCATTGTATTTGTTTTCATCTGTCCAAATTGCGCCCATTTCAGGCCGTGTATAGCGTGCGATCATTTGTAAGTTCCTCCAATTATTCCGGCCAGATGCCGGATGCGTCTATTTCACTTAAAGTTGCCTCTAAGTCTTCCGTTAATATCGTAACATGTCCCATCTTCCGTTTCTGCTTCGCTTCATCTTTTCCGTACAAATGAATCGACCAATTCGGAAATTGTGCGATTTTCGAAGTGAGTGGCGCGACATGTTCCCCTAGTACATTGACCATTACCGCGTCTGACCACAACTTCGGCTGTCTTAGCGGCCAGCCGCATACGGCACGGACATGCTGATGAAACTGCGAGATGTTCGTAGCTTCTATCGAGTAATGCCCTGAATTATGCGGGCGCGGGGCCAGCTCATTGACAATGATGCTGCCATTTTCCAAAACAAACATTTCAACCGCCAACGTTCCGATCATGTTCAGATGTGCTGCGATTTTTTCAGCAGCCTGCTGTGCTTGAACGACCGTCTCTTTATCGATTCGTGCCGGTACAATCGTTTGATGCAGAATATGTTCTTTATGAATATTTTCACCGATCGGCAAAATAGCTGTTTCACCGTGCACATTGCGCTGAATGATCACCGAAATCTCTTTCGTGAAGTCAACAAAGGCTTCCGCGACACATTCGCCATTTTCAAACAACATTTCCGCCAAGTGCAGTTCATCAATAGAAGAAACCGTTTGCTGCCCTTTGCCGTCGTAACCGCCACGTGCAGTTTTCACAACGAAAGGAAGGGGCAGCTCGCTGCTTTTTTCTGATAGTTCCTCGAATGTGGAAGCTGTAATATAGTCTGCAACAACTACTCCAGCCCCAGAAATAGACTGCTTCTCAAAAATCCGGTTCTGCGTCACTCGAATCAATTCCGCGCCTTGTGGCACATAAGCGATTTCTGCTAGTTTTTTCAATCCTTCAACATCGATATTTTCAAACTCATAAGTGATGACATCACTCACCTCAGCCAATTCTTCCAGTGCATGCTGGTCATCAAAAGGAGCGATAATTTGAATATCGGCTACTTGGCCTGTTGGCGAATCCATTCCCGGATCGAGAACCGCAATTTTAAACCCTGCTTCTTTTGCTGCAAGGGCCATCATGCGCCCTAATTGTCCACCGCCGATAATCCCGATTGTTTGGCCCGGCAAAATGGTTTTGGTCATATCAAGTCACCTGAACTTTCTATAACGGCAGCCGCTGTCCGGTCCCGTCTATTCTGTAAGGCCTGTGCTACTGCTTCGTCGACCGTCCCCAGTATTTGAGCGGCCAGCAAGCCGGCATTCACAGCGCCCGCTTTGCCGATGGCCACAGTCGCTACTGGAACTCCGCCTGGCATCTGAACGATTGATAACAAGGAATCCAAACCATTTAACGCTTTGGACTGAACAGGTACACCGATAACCGGCAATGTAGTCTTTGCTGCCACCATACCCGGTAAATGTGCAGCACCACCTGCTCCTGCAACGATGACTCGAAGTCCGCGTTCACGCGCCTGTTCGGCATAGCTGAACATCAAATCCGGTGTCCGGTGTGCTGAAACCACTTTCTTTTCATAGGTTAATCCCAATTCATCCAATACGTCACACGCATGCTTCATTGTTTCCCAATCACTCGTACTTCCCATAATGATGCCAATTCGCGGATTCATCGATTACACTCTCCTTTAAAAAATAAAAAGCCCTTAAGTAAACTGCTCACATAACGTGAAAAGCAGTTTACTTAAGGACTGTACATGAAACGAATTTATGGATGAGGGCATAGAAATGCCGATCCTTCGTTTTACGATCCATTAAGTTGCTTTCCCGCATAGTCCGGACATTACGGTGTCCTGGTAGAGACGCAGAAGCCAATTCTTCTGCATATATGGGGTATCCTTATTTATCATAACAAGCTGACCAAAGTACGTCAATGATAAAGTCGAACGATAGGTTATTTAATTATTTAATCGTTCGGATTTAAAAGGGATAATTTGTTATTACTCAAGTTTACTCCCTTTAAATTTAACAATTTGCCTTAACGGTACTGGCTGTCCATTTATCTCTTCGAATAAAGGCTCTTCTTTTCGCCCAACAGCCGAATAACCTTGTGCTTTCATTCGATCCAAGCATTGTGAAATGGATTCATGTTCTTCGACTTCAAACCATATCGTATTTTTACTCATTTATATAAATTGCCCCTTTTCACTGTTTTCACCCAAAATCCGCCATGAATCGTTTTAGCCTCATACGCAATGATAAAGGCCTTCGGATCAATTTCCTGAATGGCTTTGTACAATTTCAGTTCCATTTTTCGCGGAGTCAAAATCTGCATCGATTGCCGGCCGCCGTCACGGCCATTGGCATTCCAATCCGTGACGCCATAGCCTTTTTCCCGGAGTTGCTTAGGCAGATACTCCCCAGCTTCACTCGTGATGACATTTACTGTAATATAGCCTAAAGCCATTTTCTCTTCAATTTTAGATCCAATAATGACACCAGATCCGTATCCCAAAGCGTAGGCAATCAGGTTTTGGATTTGATCAAGATTTTCAAGAACCAATCCAAGTCCTACTATATAGATGACAACTTCCACCATACTGACAGCAGCAGCTAAATAGCGATAGCCTTTTAAGGTCATGATCATCCGTACGGTGAAAAAAGTTACGTAAACAATATTGATCGAGAAAATGATCAATACCATAAGCCACGGATTTACATCCAATCTCTACACCCTCTCAATCTTACATTTCCCTATAAGAATTAGTTTTTATATTAGGGGAAAAGCCCAAAGAATGCAAGAGTGAAAATGCGTGCAAAGTCTTGCTGTATATAGGAAGTTAGCAGATTCCTCAGACTTTCGTACTGATTCATGGAGTGGCGAGCAGAGACATGAATATTCCACCTGAATTTCACGACTGGTAATGTATCCAAATTTTGGATCATGGCTTTTTCTCTTTTGCTGAATATGATATTTTCGAGTCTGCAAGCAGCCAACCGTTTGCCCCATAGAATCTTGCGTTCGTGTTACTCTTTTCTCATCACTTTAATGGGCTCGTGAAAAAAGAGGTCCCTGACGCACTTCTACCGACAAATGTATATTAGCTATATAAGTTCAACTTAGTTTTTTAAAAAACGATCCTTTCGGGTAAACAGAAAGGATCGTTTACCCGAAAGGAACGAGTGCGATGAACGATGATCAAGTTATCCGTGAATTGGAGGAAGCGAGAAAAACGGCTCAGGACCGTCGTTCTTTTGAGCGATACCAGGCACTTTTTCTCTGGAAAAAAGGCTATTCTGAAACAGAGATTGCCGAAATTATTGGCCGTTGTTCGCTTACGGTCTTGAACTACGTCGATGCCTACCAAAAAAGCGGGATTGCCGGGCTTCGTCGCGGGGTTTCAACCGGAAAACCGCTAAAGTTATCTGCTATTCAACGACAGGTTTTGCAAGAAATTATCGCGTACAAGACCCCGGCAGATGTCGGATTTCCGGCCCGGTCAAACTGGACGCTCAGCTTGGTGGTCCAGTTTATCGAACGGGAATGGGGCAAGTCTTACACACCAAAAGGAGCGTCCAAGCTCCTTCATTCTCTTGGGCTTAGCTATACGCGGCCAACTTATACACTTGAGAAAGCCGATCCGGTTAAACAAGCGCTTTTCGTGAAGGAAACCTTCCCTGCGTTAAAAAAAAGCTGATGGACGGTGACATCGATCATTTGTTATTTGAAGATGAATCGATGATCCGGGACTACCAGGCCATTGGCCGAACTTGGTTTCTAAAAGGAAAGCAACGCCTCATTCCGACCTACGGAAAGCATAAAGGGGTAAAACTGATCGGCATCCTCAATTATGAAACGGGTGCCATTCTTTGTACGGAAGAAGAAAAATACGATGCCCAGACCTTTTTAAATTTCCTGACCCAGCTCCTGAAAGCCTACCCAGCAGGCAAAATCGTGATGGTGCTGGATAATTCACGAATCCATCACGCGAATCTGATTCAGCCATTCCTCCAAGAAAACCGGGATCGGTTGGAACTGGTATTCTTGTCGCCTTATAGTCCGCAGCTGAACTTAATGGAAGGCGTATGGAAATGGCTAAAAGAAACAGTCATTAACAATGTTTTTTTCGGCAGCGTTCAAAAAATCATTCTGGCAGTTCGTGCGTTTCTCGAAGATATCCGGAACCGCCGCGAAGAAGCCATTAACCGTTTATGCGTAAGATTATAAAATCATTAGTTCAACTTATATAGTGAATCTTTTCGATCCGGCTTGTGGTCGATTGAACTTTGGCTAGTAGAGATTTTTACATAGTGGCATATTTCCTGGCATGAAGTTACAGGCAAGCTAGTTCTGTCATAGAAAAGAAATTTTCATTTTCTTTTCCTGTTTCTTATTTTGATCTGCTGTTAAGGTTTGCAAAGACGATTTAATGTTTGCCACCTTCTTTTTTCCACAAAAAAACAAGCCGTTACCGGAATCGGTA
>NZ_JAGGPX010000004.1 GCF_018613575.1 Planococcus sp. ISL-110 | reverse complement strand
TGAAACGAATTCTTCGATTACTGGATGAGCGCAGGCAAGCTGCGGAACAATAAAGGTGATAAAAAAGAGTCAGAAGGCAGGGAAATCCTGCCTTCTGACTCTTTTTTTAGTCTCCGCTGATTTAAAGGGAGGGTTTTTCAGTGGCCTCGACAAAACGGGAAGCTTTTTGTGTTGGAAATCTGGAGTGATGCATACACGCAAGACGTTAATCGAATAGGCCGAACCAATCAGTTCCAATTCCGAAACCGACAATGATGAGAACCAGAATGACAAAGATGATGATGCCTAACTGTAACGGCTTATAGCCTGTGGTTTTTGGCTCCTGTAGTCCTTCTTTCTCCTCAGGTGGCCGTTGCTTTGCTTGTTCTTCGGTTTCTTTCATGTAATCTTTTTTTTCGCTATTGCTCATTTGACTGCCTCCTCAAACTTGCTGTTAATTGTCTTTACCCTATAAGGAGAAGATTCAATCCCGAAACTTTTCTTCTGCCTGCAACTCACGTTGAGATAATTTCTGAGCCAACTCGCGGCCAAACAGCTGGGAAGATTGGGGATCGCGGCCTGTAAGAATCTGCTCGCTTCCCCAGACAACATAGGCATCCTGCTCTTTTTCCTCATGATAGTCAGCAATTTTTTTCAACTCATCTTCAAGGCTGAAGGGTAATAAATCCATGACTTCTTCTGGCTCATTGTCATTCGGGTAGCCTGTAACTTTGAGGCCTTCGAGAATTCCCCGGCCTTCTTTCGTTTTCGTGTATACGAGAGGAGCCGGACCGTGGCAGACAGCTGAAACAATACCGCCCAGTTCATGGACAATATTGATCACCGCATGCAGATCTTCGTTGTGAGCCAAATCAAACATGGCGCCGTGTCCGCCGACAATCATGATGGCATCGTATTCACTGGCTTTGACGTCGACAATCGGTGTTGTTTTATCCGCTATGCCTGAATCATATTGTTTTTTATAAATGCCCTCTGGATCATAGTCTTTGCTGATGCTTACTGGGTCGACCACAGGTTTACCGCCATCAATGGAAGCCAGTCCGACAACATGCCCTTCTTTTTCGAGTTCCAAGGCAGGTGCGAAAAGTTCTTCTGCCCACCAGCCGGTCACGTAATTATTTTCTTCATCTGTGTAGCCGTTCGATAATACCGCTAATACTTTTGCCATCGTATCTTCCCCCTAGTTGTTAAAAAGTCCTTGTTTCTTCACTTACCCTGTAAGAAAAATCCTGAAACGTGGCATCTAATACGGACTCGGAAATGCATATAAGAATATGCTACATTTATTTAATGAAATGAAAGATGAGGTGGACCGCTTGAAAGAGTTAGTCCAAGAAATCCAAGTGACCTTGCTTGAAGCCATGATTGATGGCAGTAAAGTGGGTGCTATTGTGACTGATCCATCACAGGAAGATAATCCAATCATCTACACAAATAAAACCTTTATTGAAATGACGGTGTATACACAAGAAGAAGTGATTGGACGCAATTGCCGCTTTCTGCAAGGGCCTGCAATAGCAAAAAAGGACATTAAAAAAATGAAAAATGCCATTGCCTGTGAAGAAAAAGTCATGCTGATTTTACAGAATTACCGTAAAGATAGTTCTTCGTTCTGGAATCGGCTGGCTATCGAACCAGTACGCATAGAGGGCCGACTGTATTTTATTGGTACTCAGAAAGATATTACACTGGAGCGCTCTCAGCAAAAGACGATTATGGAAAATGAGTATGAAATTGAAAAGCTGATGCTGCCTATTTTGTCTGTTCAGGAAAATGTTGCGACTGTTGCATTGGTCGGCACCATGAATTTTCAGCGTTTTGAAACATTGAAAGTGAAGATCTGCGAATATATTCAAGAGCATCGCATTGAACACGCTATTATTGACATCACCGGGTTGTCGTGGAATGAAAAATCACCTCTCTACTGGTTCAGGCAAATTTACGACGCACTTCGGGTAATGGGAAGCAAGCTTTACACAACGGGTATTTCCCCGGCCGCCGACCAGCAGTTTGCCAATGATCTGGACCGAGAAAGCCACTTGATCACTTTCTCAACAATTGAAAAAGCGCTGGATTTTATTACACAAAAAAAGCTGGCAAAAACAAATCAGTTGACGGAGGATTGGGCGGTCCCGAAGGAGAAGGCACAAATCCTGAACAATTATTCGCGGCAGGCTGTTCTGCTTGCTGCGATGGAGCATTGAATTTACTCATCAAAAAAGAAAAAGCGGAAGTTTCCAGTACTTCCATCAAAGCCGATGCCCACTTCCAAAGAGACGAAGACAATGGCAGCTTCAAGATCGGAGTCGCATTCAATGCCTGCTTGGAAGGCGTTGGCGAAGCGACAGCAAGAGATCTTGTCGAAAAAACATATGCATTCTGCCCCTAGCCCAAAGCGGCAAGAGAAAATGTTGGCGTAGAATTGAAAATAGTTTAAGAAGTTTCAAAAAAGCCGGAAAGGCACTGCTTTCCAGCTTTTTCTTATGTATAAAAATCAAAATAGAAAACTTGAAGAGGTGCTGGGAAATACAGAAAATGGTTTTAAAAACATGTAGTCGGGTAGAAAGAGAATGCAGAGTTACGAAAAATTCTGAGGAGGTTGAAGCAATGGATAAAGAGGCAAACAAGCAGCAGAATTCTGAGGACATCGAATTCGCAGAATCGGATTCACGTAAGAAGGATGCACTATTCAATGCCGGCAGAAATGACTCTGATTACGATGGCGGGCATCCCGAGGATGTTGTGGCTAAAGATCGCAAGCTCAAGGAAAACCAGCAGGAACAATCGACCAGTGATTCCTTCAACTCAGGCGGAAATGATTCTGATTACGACGGTGGACATCCAGGAGATGCCAAACTAAAGAAAAAAGGCAAGTAAGCTCCATAGGTAAAAACTAAAATCAACCAGGAGGTTTTATTTATGTTTTTTCACGCAGGAGAACTTCAGTATCATGCTAAACCAGACGCTCCAGATCCGGTCTTCGCTAAGCAAGTACAGGAATTGATTGGTGGGCAATTTGGTGAAATGTCAGTTGCGATGCAATACTTATTCCAAGGATGGAGCACAAGAGGGAACGAAAAATATAGAGATTTACTGATGGATACAGGAACGCAGGAGTTGGGGCATATTGAAATGCTTGCAACTATGGTGGCAAGGCTCCTTGAGGGAGCACCTGTCTATGAGCAGGAAAAAGCCGCAAGCGATCCGATTGTTGGAGCAATCATGGGCGGCATGAATCCGCAGCATGCCATCGTCCATGGATTGGGTGCTTCTCCAAAAGACAGCAACGGCGTTCCTTGGAACGCCGGATATATCGTGGCAAGCGGAAACTTATTGGCGGATTTCCGTGCCAACGTCAATGCGGAATCGCAGGGCCGTCTGCAGGTAGCCCGCCTATACAGCATGACAGACGATAAAGGCGTAAAAGATCTGTTTTCATTTCTGTTGGCACGCGACACGATGCACCAAAACCAGTGGCTTGCTGCCATAAAAGAATTGGAAGCGAAGGAAGGCCCGATTGTACCTGGAACACTTCCACCGGAATGGGAAGCTACCGAATACTCCCATACTCTGTATACAAATTCAGAAAGCAGCAAAGAGTTGAAATGGATGCATGAGCCTGCACCGGATGGCCATGAGTTCAAGTTTGGAAAACCGGAGCCATTCAGCGTTAAACCTGAACTGAAACCTGCTCCACCCGAAGCCCATAACTCATTGCCTGAAAATAAATTGAAATAACCCTTTTGAGGCTGTCCCGAAGTCATAAAGCACTGGCTTTTTAGGGGCAGCCTTTGATTTTTTGTAAAAAAAATTTTGGAAGGAAAGAGGTGAAAGATGTGGCAAAAAGACCCTGGGTCATGAAGCAGGAATGGAAGGATGTCGTTTTCTTACACTGGCCAGTGGAGGCGGATTGGCTTCGCCGTTTTATACCAAAAGAATTGGAGGTTGATTTATACGATAAACAGGCATGGATTGGTGTAGTGTTGTTCCGCGCAAAAGCTACACGTCTTCGATTGCTTCCACCGGTTCCCAGCACGCGTTCCTACCTCGAACTGAACGTAAGAACATACGTGAAATACAAAAATAGGCAGGGAGTGTATTTTTTCAGTTTGGATGCGGACAGCCGGCTTGCTGTAACAGGTGCTTCCCTCGGCGGATTTCTGCCCTATAAGCATGCCGATATAAGCATGTCAAAAAAAGCAGAGCAGTGGATATTCGCCAGCCGACGAATCGAAGACGGCCAATTTCCCGAATCCTTTAAGATGACTTTTAAAGAAGATTCAAAGCCCATGTTGGCGAGTCCATTGGAACAGTGGCTGACGGAACGTTATTGTTTGTGGACAAAGCCTAAAGATCAACTTTACCGTGTGGATATAGCACACTCACCTTGGACGCTCCATTATTTAAAAGGCCAAATCCATCAAAACACAATGGCTTCGTACCTGCCTGTTTCCCTCCATCATCAGACACCTATGACTCATTATTCGAAAAAGCAAAAAACCTGGTTTTATGCGCCAGTGAAAGAGTTATAGAAGGGAATATCCCAGTGAAATAAAAATGGGTTTTGAAGATTTTTAGTATGCTTGAAAACACCGATTCCACTTTATCGGTTCCATGGAAAATGAAAACAGACCCGGTATCTTCCGGGTCTGTTACTGTTCAGGAACTGATGAAATCTCCGCCATTTACATGAATCGCCTGACCTGTCACATAGGTCGAATCTTTGGAAGCCAGATAGACATAGGCAGGAGCCAGTTCAGAAGGCTGTCCACGCCGCTCCATCGGTGTATCTCCACCATGTTTCCCAACTTTTTCTGCACTGAAAGTCGCTGGAATCAGAGGCGTCCAAATAGGGCCTGGTGCAACAGAATTCACACGAATTCCCTGCTCAGCCAGATTAGCTGACAAGGAACGCGTGAAGCTCGTGATTGCTCCTTTAGTTGATGAATAATCAATCAGCTCAGGAGAACCGCGGTAAGCTGTGATGGACGATGTGTTGATAACACTGTCTCCTTTTTCGAGATGCGGCAAGGCAGCCTGCGTTAAATAGAACATGCTGAAAATGTTGGTCGAAAAAGTTTCCATCAGCTGATCCGGGCTGATGGCCAGAAAATCATCCTGTGGAAACTGTTTTCCTGCATTATTCACCAGGATATTCAATTGGCCAAATTCAGAAATGACATCCACTACCAGCTGATTGCAATTTTCTACATCGCTGATGTCCGAAGCGAATTTTGCCGCTTTGGCTCCGTACGCTCTAATCGCCTTGATCGTTTCATCGGCATCTTCATGCTCGTCGAGATAAGCGATAGCGACACTGGCACCTTCTTTTGCGTAAGCGACTGCTACTGCACGTCCGATTCCACTGTCTCCGCCTGTAATGAGCGCAACTTTCCCTTCCAGTTTCCCGGAGCCTTTATAGTCTTTATCATCATAAATGGGTTCAGGATCCATTTGCTCTTCTGAACCGGGTTGTTTAGACTGCTCCTGTGGATCTACCTGTTCGTCGATTTTTTCAAATTTATCTTTAGGCATGCTGAATCCTCCTTAAAAAATAAATAACATCATGTTCCTTATTCCCGTTGGTGTTTCACTTAAACACAATTAGCAATTAGTTGGAAGTCAACGGCGCAATGCTGCCGCTTGAGCTTTTAAAGAAAAAAACGGAAACACCCGCTGGACTGGGCATTTCCGTTTTACAGGGCGGCAGATTCAGAAAAACCGTTACGATTCTCCCGTAACAACGCCGCAGGCAATCCGGTCACCTGAGTCACCGGACGGGTCTGTTGTGTGGTCATCTTCTCTCGCATGAATGACGAGAGCCGTGCCGCCTTCTTTAAGCAGTGAGTTTTCTTCCCCGATTGCGAGCGTCACATTTTCAGCTATAAACTCCTGTGTGACCGTGCCGTCATCGTTTGCTTCAATGTTTGGCAAATCCCCAGCGTGTGGTCCATCAGGATGGTCCTTGCCGTGCATAGCCCCGGTTGGATTAAAGTGGGCCCCGGCTGATTCAAAGTCAGGGGCTTCGCACAGTCCAGTTTCATGGAAATGAATGCCGTGCATACCTTGCTCTAAGTTTTCAATTTCAAGTACTACGGCAACACCGGCGTCTTCTTGAGACAATTCTGCAGTGCCGATTGAATCTCCGTCACTGTTCATCATCTCCACAGTCAACATGAGAATTTCTTCTCCGCTTTCTTCATCTGTTTCATCTCCAAGCTGCGGCAAGTCATCTCCATCATCTTCAAGTTCCTGTTCTGTTGCGCCATCGGATTCTGTCGGTGGATCTTCTGCGCTTTCATTGCCGCAGGCTGCAAGGAACAATAAGAAAGCCAGTACGAAAACAAGCAAAAGCCAACGCTTCATCTGAACTCCTCCCTCGAAATCGTGTTACTCTACATTACACGTATCTGTTGCTCAATAAACGCAATTTTCTGTAATCGATTCTTTTGTAGGAGAAAAAAGGCTTATGCGCCTCTTTTTCGGAAGATAAATAGCAGCCCTAGCAGTGCAGACAGCACACTGATGATAAGGGATGGTTTGAAGAATGGCGGCTGGTAGGTCAAAGAAATAGTGTTGTCACCCGGTTCCAAAGGAACTGCAGAAAAGGCATAATCAGCCTTCAGCACTTGTGTTTCCTGTCCATTCACAGAAGCCCGCCAGCCCTGTTCGTAAGGGATGGACAGTTTTAAGTATTCATCGTTTGCAGCATTGGCATAATCAAGAGTGACTTTGCTGCCATTGATTATTAGGTTGCTGGCTCGATCTGGCTGGTCGGCCTGCTCCTGCAAAATTTCATAAGTCTCTGAATGGAGTTGAATTCCCGTCAATTCATAGGAACCTTCGGGAAGGCGTATTTTGACTTGTTTGTCTGCAGGAATACGGATGGTAATATCATCGACAAATGTTTTATAGACCGATTGATTGGATTTTCTGGTCGTTTGATAATCGTTGACCTGAAGAGTAAAGCCCTGATCGGCCGCCTGGGTTTCCAAATGGAAGGATACAAACAAATCACCATCGGATTCCATCAGATTTTCCACATTCAGATTTAAGCCTCCGGTTTCTTCCGTGACCTCCAGAATACTGCCATCATAGGACGCACCAACTGTAGCCACTTCATAGCCTATCTTGATATCATCGTTTATGGATAGAGACTCAGCATCTTGAGCCTGATCGAGTACAATACCTGACAGCATGGCTTGCTCGCGCATGAGCACGGGCATTTCCGCTAATTGCTGTTCCTGATAAACAGTAGAAGTGGATCGGGCAAACGGCAGGACATGGTCATTTTCATAGACTGCGTAATTGTCTGATGAACGGATTTCTGTAAAGCCGAATGGAATGTTATTATCCCTGATTGGCCGTATGGTGTATTTGCCTTGCAGCATACTGTACAGATTGGCCCGATTTCCCAGAGTCGCATAGCGGCTGACACTTTCACGTCCCATATCAATTTGGAGATCATATAGATAAAAGGACAATAAACTCTTATTTAAAATACTCGAATAGGCACTCAATCCTTGGAAATCCTGAACGATCGGGGTGTTGTTGCGGACGCCTTCCATCCATTCAATGCGATAAGGACCGCCGGTTTCTTTGGCATGAATATACTCCAGAAGCCCATTTATTTCAGGATCGTCATAGTCAGCTCCGGTCATTAATTCTTCACCGACCTGCGCAATATCTCCATCTTCAAGAATTTTTTCCCATTGATAAAGATTGGCAAACAGCAACGTCCCTGCAAACAGAAAAACCATTAACAGCCCCTTGAAAAAGGGTTTTTTATAACGAATATAAAAGAATAACAGCAACAGCGTTAACAGCAGGCTGCCGAAAGTGAAAAGTGAAACCTGTGAATGGATTTCAAAATCTTCATCTCTGTACGCATACAATGCGAAAAAGAAGATCGCAAAAACAGCTGCAATCAACAGACGGCGAATCGTGAATTTAGGCAATTGATCGAATGCTGCCGCAACAGCCCCGCCAATAACCAGGGACAAAAAGTATTCCCAGCGGTATTGCGGAGCAGAGAACCCGTTAAAGGCACTGCCGATCAACGGGCTGTGATGCATAATGATCCCGACAATTCCCAGCAGCGCAAACAAGCGAAACGTTTTATTGCGATACAGAAATCCGCAAAATAACAGCAACACGAAAATTGCTGGCAGGACGATAGAGCGGCTGTCGAATAAAATATTGTCCGTCATATCGAGCCATGGAATTTCCTGTTGAAAGTCGGGCCTGTGATTATTCAAATATGCATACACAGCGGGAATAAAGGAAACCGCACTGATGCCAGCTCCAATAAGGCCAGTGACTACAAAACTCATTATCGCTTTCTTCTTGTCCTGCTCATCCGGACCCAGCGGGATAAACAACCGGAAAAGAATGTAAAGAGAAGTCAATAAAAAATTAATGTAAGCAAAATAGAAGTTGTCGATCATCGAAATAGCGACAGCGACTAAAAACCATCCAGGCTTTTGTTCGCGGAAAATCTTTTCGACCCCGAACAGGAGAATTGGCAGCCATAGAAAAGCGTCCGCGAAAAATTCCCAATACGTGACATGGCGGAAATACATACCTGAAATACCATATAGAGAAGCTCCCAGCAGAGCTGCAGGCTTCGAAATCTTCATATACATGAACAGACGTGTCGTGATGAACAATACTGCAGCCAAACGGATCACGCTGATAAAGACGGCCGCATTTGCCCAGAACAGCACATCCGTGGTCTGAACGATATGAACGGCCTCTAGTACGAAAACAATCACTACTGATACTAAGAACACAATCGAAGTAGAAAAGTAATAAGACAATTCACTGAAGGTGCCAGCCCCTAAACCAAAATCGAACGAGTAAAAAAATTCCCCCCGGGTATATTGTTCATATAAAAGATGCTTAAAGGGCATCATTTGCGAGAGGCCGTCATTGATGCCTACCATGAAGTGGCTGCGTGACCACTGGTAGAGAAAAACAGCATGGCCGACAGCCGATAATAGTAAGCTGAAGAATAATAGCAGAAGAGCAGGGTGTAGCTTTTGCATAGAGTCACCGTCTTTTTGCATATTTTGAATGAGCCGGATCTTTGAGAATTCTGCCTGATACGACAAAGGTTATCGGAACTGTAAACAGTACCGCCGCAAAAGGGGCAATGTTGCTGTTAAGGTGCAGAAATTCGACGAAAACAAAGATCAGGGCTGTGGAAACAGACATATTAACGACCTGCGTCAAAGGGAAATAAAGATATTTCTTTACCGTGGGTTTGATTCGATAAGTCACATAGCAGTTCAGGAAAAAAGAAATGTTCAAACTGATCAAAAAGCCGACAATATGTGCCAGCAGATAAGGCAAAGAGAACGCATTGTGCAGCACCAGGTAAATGCTGTAATAGCTCAAGGTATTGATTATACCGACAAAAACAAAGCGGGTGAATTCAGTGTTCAGCGCTTTAAGGCTCATCGTATTCATCCACATTACTGATATCCACCAGGAAATGCGGGCGCTGCTTGGTTTCGTTGTAGATGCGTCCAATGTATTCACCGATGACGCCGAGGCTGATCAATTGGATGCCTCCCAGTAAAAGGATTGCCGTAATTGTTGTAAAGTAACCTGGAGCCCCGATGCCTTCACGCATGATATTGAAGAGCGTGAAGAAAATATAGATGAGTGACAAAACCAAGACCAGAAAGCCTGTGTAAAAACAAACGCGCAAGGGCTTCATATTAAATGAGATGATGCCGTCAATACCATAATTGACAAGGCTGCTGAACGACCATTTTGAATCGCCATCCGTACGCAGCACGTTTTCGTAGTTGATCGTTTTTTTGCTGAGGCCGATCCAAGAAAATAGCCCTTTGGAGAATCGGTTGCTTTCACTCAATGCCAGGATGGCATTGATGGCTTTGCGGCTCAGCAGGCGGAAATCCCCTTCGCCATCCTGCAGATCAACATCGGTAATCGAGTTGATCAGTTTGTAGTAGAAGGCCGAAAGCATGGAACGTACTTTAGAGTCCCCAGTGCGAGACCGTCTGGCAACGACCTGGTTAAAGCCTTCCTCGTAGCCCTCCACCATTTCTCCTATCAAGGTGGGCGGATGCTGCAAATCGCTGTCCATCACAATGGCGGCGTCCCCTTTAATGCGCCTTAGGCCGGCAAGCATTGCTGACTCTTTGCCGAAGTTTCGTGTCAATGAAATGTATTTCACGCTGTCATACGTCTCTGCCAGCTTTAAAATTTCCTGCAGAGTGCCGTCACTGCTGCCATCATTGATGAACATAATTTCATAACGATAGGGAAGAGACTCAAGTTCCTGCACCAATCTGCCGTACATGGAAGCGATGTTTGCTTCTTCGTTATAAGCTGGAACAACAATAGAGATGAGCTTCATTATTATTTCCCCTTTCGAGCTGTTGATAAAAATTTCCTTAAAGATTATATTACCCGCGGCATTTAAGAAGTATGCCTTGCGAAAATGAAACTTCCTAGCTTTACATACGTACATAGTATACGTCAGGTGTTTTAAGAAAACATTTGTCTGAAGATTCAGCTTGAAAATTACTGTCCGGGAAACTTCAGGCCATTCGATTTGACGGGAAAAACCCCTGAATCTGACAATCTGTTGGCAGGCTTTATTCGTTGGATTTTACATGCTGGACTGATACCATTAAAATAGAATACATACTGATGAATGGAGAGTGTTAAGAATGGCGATCAATCTTGTAAAAGGCCAGAAAATCGATTTAACAAAAGGACGGTCATCGCTTTCAAGCATCATGGTTGGTTTGGGCTGGGACCCTGTTGAAACCAAAAAAAGCGGAGGTTTCCTAAACAGCCTGTTCGGCGGTGGAGGCGGTGGAGCTGACATTGACTGTGACGCATCTGTACTGCTCCTGGATGAAAACGGCAAGCTTACAGCAAAAGAAAATCTGATCTATTTCGGCAACAAGAAAAGCAAAGATGGCAGCATTGTCCACTCAGGCGATAACTTGACTGGCGAAGGCGAAGGTGACGACGAAATGATCCATGTCGACTTGAAACGCATCTCCCCTTCTATTCATCGCTTAGTCTTCGTCGTTAATATCTACAATGCGAAACAAAAGAAACAGGATTTCGGCATGATTGAAAATGCTTTTATCCGCTTGGTCGACAATCAGTCGAAAGAAGAACTGGTCCATTATAACCTTACCGACAATTATGCCGGGAAAATGTCGCTGATCACTGGCGAACTTTATCGTCATGGTGCAGAGTGGAAGTTTTCTGCCATCGGAGATGGGGCATCAGAACACGATATCGGATCTATCGCAAACAAATATTCTTAAGGAGTGAAGGGACAATGGCCATCAATTTATCAAAAGGACAAAAAGTAGATTTGACAAAATCCAACCCCGGCTTATCCAAAGTAATTGTAGGTTTGGGATGGGATACCAATAAATATGATGGAGGACAAGATTTCGACTTGGATTCCTCAGTCTTCCTCCTGAATAGTGAAGGCAAAACGGCTTCAGAAGCTGATTTTATCTTCTATAACAACACTAAAGGCGCTGGTGGAGCGGTGGAACACACCGGTGACAATCAAACCGGCGAAGGCGAAGGCGATGATGAACAGGTGAAGGTCAATCTATCGGCTATTCCGGCTTCAATCGAAAAAGCGACGTTTGCTATCACAATCCATGATGCAGAAGGACGCGGCCAGAACTTTGGCCAGGTAAGCAATTCATATGTCCGCATTGTCAATGGAGATACAGATGAAGAATTGATCCGTTACGATTTGGGTGAAGATTTTTCAATTGAAACTGCGGTCGTTGTGGGTGAACTTTACCGCCACGGAGGAGAATGGAAATTTAATGCCATTGGCAGCGGTTATCAAGGCGGCTTAGAGTCTCTTGTGAAGGACTTTGGCTTAAACAGCTGAGTAAACGATGGGAAAGCAAGGAGACTGTCTCCTTGCTTTTTCTCCATTCATATATGAAATGATAATTTGAACGGGCTGTAGCAGCAGCATGCCGGGAGGGACCACGCATGAGACATTTCAGCGGATTGACAGATTCTGATTTAAAGACTTTTTTTAAATATTACCCGGCAGAATTTAACCGTGATACGGAACGGGAAACCTTAGGCCTGGCACTGGGTGCGGCACTTTACACACCGGGATCCAGAGTGGATTTCGCCCAGAAGATTTTGAGTGGAAGTTACAGCAGCGGTGCATTTTCCGGCTTAACAACATTAATTGTCTGCCTGGAAGACGCAGTAGCCGATACGGAGCTGGAGCAGGCGGAACAAAATGTAGTGGGCGAGTTTAAAAAACTGGCAGAGGCGAACTTAGAGCAATGGATGGCCGGTCCATCACTGTTTTTGCGGATTCGCACGCCCGAACAATTGGATAAATTGATCAAACAGGCGGGCACTGCATTAAGCGTGTTGACTGGCATCGTTTTCCCGAAATGTTTGCCGGCTACACTGCCTTTATTTTTCGAAGCCTTGGATCGTGCCAGCAGAGCAGCCGGCAGAAAACTTTACGCGCTGCCTCTGCTTGAAACGAAAGAAGTGCTGTACAGTGAATCTCGTGAACAGACGTTGGCGGAATTATATGAAATCATGAGATTAGAAGCGGACCGGGTTTTGACGATTCGTGTAGGCGCAACCGATTTTTCCAGCCTTTATGGCTTGCGGCGCCCTGCAGAACGGACAATTTACGATGTCCATATCATTCGTGATTGCCTGACTGCCATCCTTAACCGTTTTAACCGTGCAGAAGATGGCTTTACCGTTTCCGGCCCAGTGTACGAACATTTCTCGGGTGGGGAACGGTTGTGGCTGTCTTCAAAACCGGAGCAAACGCTGTGGGAAGAAGTCCAGCTGGACGTTCTGAACGGTTTTAAAGGAAAAACCTGTATCCACCCGTCTCAAATCTCAATCGTCAATGCCGGCCATATCGTATCCCTTGAAACTTTTGAAGACGCTAGTTTGATCCTCAACGAGAGCGTCAAGCGGAACGGTGTCCTGCAAAGTCCCAAGCGCAATAAAATGAACGAAGTAAAACCGCATTTGAGCTGGGCAAGGAAAATTGCCGCTCAAGCGGAAGTCTATGGGGTGCTGAATGAAAACTATCAACCAATCGATGTCCTCAACCACATCCGGACTAACCAACTGTCAAATCAATACTAAGTTATGGGATAACCTGGATATTAATATTACGGTTGCAAATGCTTATCCCGGACTCTCACCGGAATCGCTTTTTTCCGTAGCCTTGCGTGTCAATAAAAAGCGCCAGTTTCTATTCGTCAGCAAACTGATTGCCAAACACTTGGCAGTCCACCCGTCTGTGGCGCTGGGAACAGGAACCTTATTGGCTTCATTGCTGATGGAAAGAGCGGGGCTCGAAGGTCATCCCGATACGCGTTCACTCGTTAAAATGATCGAAACAGGTGCTATAGATCATGAAAAAAGCTTGAAATCACTGCAATTTAGAAAAACGATGCCTCAGAAAACAGTTTTCATCGGCATGGCTGAAACGGCAACCGGCCTTGGCCATTCGGTTTTTCAGCATTTCGAGAGAGCTGCTTATATTCATACAACACGTGAAGAAATTATCGGCATTACCCCATCTTTTGTCTTTGAAGAAGAGCATTCCCACGCAACGTCCCATAAAGTATATGCGCCTTCCGGTATGCTTGAAGAAGCGGAAACCATCGTCTTGATTGATGATGAAATCTCTACAGGCAATACGCTGCTGAACCTGGTTTGTGCGTTGGATGATCAATTTCCGGGAAAAAATTATGCTTCTCTTTCCATTCTTGACTGGCGAAACGACGGCCAAAAGAAGAAAATGGAAAAAATGGCCAGTGACAGAGGGATCCGTCTGAACATTCTGTCCTTAATGGCCGGCCAGTTTGAATTGGTCCATAGCAAAGCACCGGAAGAACCTGAATTGATGTCATTGAACAGTTCGGGCTCCAGGCTTCCAGATGTCGAATTGCCAGGAAAGAAATTGACTGTCGGTTCGGAGACTGGACAACAGTATGTATCCTATACAGGGCGCTTTGGCATTACCAGCAAGGAACATGACGAAATAGGTGACTGGGCAGAATCCGCAGCCAAATTGGTTGGTCACAAAAGTGATAAGGCGCTGGTCATTGGAGTAGGGGAAAATATGTACTTGCCTTTGCGTTTCGCCTTGGCATTGGGTGGCAACCCGCTTGTACAGACTACAACGCGCAGTCCGATTTTCGCTTCACAGACAGCAGGCTATCCTATCAGGGAAAAAGCCGGGTTTAGATTGCCGGATGCCAAAGAGGTCGGCCAGTTTGTTTACAACCTGAACGAACTGGATATTGACCGCATTTACCTGCTGGCTGAATCTGTCATTGAGAAGTCCGAATGGCAGCCATTGCTTGCGTATCTTGAGAAAAAAGCGCCAGTAGAATGGGTATCTCTGACAACCAGCAAAAGGAGTGACGAGATCGAATGATAGCAACGGGCCTAGTAAAAACGAGTTATCCGAAAGAAGATATCACTTTCCTATTGAAAGACGTAAGCGAAGAATTTATTGAAAGTACGTTGGAGGAACGGGAAAAAGCGGTTCAGACAGGTGCACATTATGCAGAACGGCTGCCGATGGAATATCGTCCTTCTGATGAATACACAAATCTTTACCATGAAACGGTAAAAAAGACCAAACAGCAATTAAGTTATCTGGTCGGACTGGTGACGCGCCGCATTTTCATGAATGCAGGAACGGATGATGTTGTTCTCGTGTCATTGGCGCGTGCAGGCAGCCCAATCGGTGTTTTGATCCGCCGCTACGCCCAGCGAGTGATGAATATGAACTGGCCGCATTACAGCGTCTCCATTTTGCGCGATAAAGGGATTGATGAAAAAGCGATCGATTCGATTCGTGCCGCACATCCGACCAGCCGCATCCAATTTGTGGATGGCTGGACCGGAAAAGGGGCTATCCAAAAGGAATTGACTAAAGCGGTTAACAGCCTTAACTCGGAAAAAGCCATGGACTTGCATGACGATATGGCTGTGTTGGCTGACCCAGGTGCCTGTGCGGTATTGTTCGGCACACGTGAAGACTTTCTTATTCCAAGCGCCTGCCTGAATGCGACCGTTTCGGGATTGGTGAGCCGCACCATTCTCAACAAACTGTATATCGGTGAAGATGATTTCCATGGAGCGAAGTTTTACGGCGAGCTGCTGGGAGAGGATTTATCCAATGATTTTGTCGACCAGATTACGGAATGTTTTGCCGGGACTCGTGAAAGAGTTGAAAAGGATGCTGTCTCTACGCCGGTGACGGCGGAAAGAACATGGCAGGGCATGAGGGAAGTCGAAGCGATCGGCCAGCAGATGTATAGTGAAACCGACTATCATCTGATCAAACCGGGAGTTGGGGAAACGACACGTGTCCTGCTTCGCAGAAGCCCGTGGAAGGTTTTGGTCAACAGCCTGGATAATCCGGATGTCCACCATATTTTGATGCTGGCAGAAGAAAAAGAGATACCGGTGGAAGTTGTTCCTGACTTGTTTTATCGCGCAATCGGCTTGATCCGTTCAGGTAAAGAATTATGACGGTATTATTCGCCAGCGATTTGGATCAGACGTTAATCTATTCACGCAATTCGATGGGAATGAATGTGACAGAAGGAGAATTGGTTGAAGTGGAGCGCTACGAAGGCAAGCCTTTGTCTTTCATGACCCAAAACAGCCAGTCAGAGCTGTGGAAAATCAACGATGCCGCATTCTTTTTGCCGGTGACCACGCGAACGCAGGCTCAATACGAGCGGGTCACAGGCATTTTCAGAGGACAGCAGGCGCCGCGTTTTGCGATCATTTCCAATGGAGCGGTCATTTTGGAAAATGGCCAGCCAATCAAGGAATGGTCGGATGGGATTCGCCAAAAGTGCATCAGCCAGAAAACCATCATTGCGGAATTGCTGCCGGAGATCGAGCGCCATTTCTCGGAAGACTGGGTGCTGAAAGTGCGGGAAGCGGACGATTGGTTCGTCTACCTGATTGTGGACCGTGCCCGTTTTCCTGAAGACAAGCTTGATTTCTATACGACAGCTTTCAAAAAGCTCGGGTGGGGTATGTCCTTGCAGGGCCGGAAGCTTTATTTTATGCCGGAAAGCATCACGAAAGCAGCTGCCATGGAGTATGTCAAAGAACGTCTGGGCGCCAGCTATGTTTTTGCTGCCGGAGATTCGCTGCTGGATCTCGATTTATTGGAAAGTGCAGATTATAGCATGTTGGCTTCCCATGGTGAAGCAGTGAGAAGCGCAGTTCCGGTATCTGGGCATATTCACAAAACGGATAGACACGGCATCAAAGCAGGAGAAGAAATCTTGGCCCGTGTTGCCGAGATTTCATTGCAGCGCAAGTAAGCAACAAAGCAAGGAGAGATTCCGATGGTTCAATTGCATCCGATCCCCGCAAAAACCTGGGATCCGGAAAAGATCGGGGAGTGGCTGAAAAAACCGATTGTGGATCACAGCGAAACTAAAATTGAAGAAAATCAGATTACGTATCCGCAGCTGCTTGGACAGGTGAAGGGCATGACTCTTGATGGCGATGAGTATTTTGCCGCTATCTACGATGTTATCGAAGCGTCAGAAGGGCGGTTAATCCGGCTCTCTGATAAGATGAACAAACATATCGAGCAGGATCGTCTGCGGACATTGCAGGATCTGTTTGAAATGAATAAAAAAGAAAAAGGCCTGTCGCCAAACCGAATGGTGGCGTTTCTCGATGGTAAAGGGCTGTTGCCCCGATTAAAGGATTCCGACCTGAACAGACGTCTCCGGGTTGTGTTGATCGATGTCCTGAAAGCTTTCCAGGAGCAATCTGAAGGAAACACGACCCATTCCTCTTTCCGGCGCGTCACGACTGATTTGGTCAAGTGGATATTTAACCACATCGAACCTGAAATTGAAAAGTTGTCGCTGGAAAAAGGCTTGCCGGGCTTTCTATGGTACGGCAGCGCTTCGGAAAGTGAGACCTGGTTTTTGAAACTGGCAGCCGCTTTCGGCTTCCACGTCATCGTCTACGACCCTAAAGGAGAAGGCTGGTTCGAGCAGGCAATTGGAAAAGAAGGGCTTCACAGCCATAGTTTTCAAGTGAATGCCACATCACTCTTGCCTTTTCCGGAAGAAAAGCCGAAACGTGTCGGCACGGTCGCTTACCGGGCAACCCAGGAAGTGGATCGCCTGCTGCATCACGATGATTCAGGGCTCTATAAACCTTTCCAATTCAAATCCTATTTGACCCACTCGGTACGGTTAAAAACGACAATGGATGAGGCATTCATGCTTGCCAAAGAGCGCGCGATGGTTCGTCCATCGTTTTCAGTCGCGAGTGGAAGCGTCAACATTCCAGTGGTTTTCTCGAAGCTTATGGGCATCGAGAAAGACCGCAGACGCTTTTGGGAAAATGTCCACAATTTGACCGAGCGTGAAGATACGAAATTGGTCAGAAGCTTTCCTTTTATCGAAGAGCGAAAAGGCAATCAGCAATTCCATTACCGCGCTGCTCTTGGAAGGGACGGACGGCTCGATCCCGAAAAAATGAAAGCCGCACATTGGTGGAAATACAATAAATTGCCGGATGGCGTCCAAACTGCGATAGCAGCAGCGATTGCCAGACATGTAGAGAAACCGATCTTGCTGCCACAAAACGGCGAATCATTTGAGGAATTGCAGCTTTATGCTTTTTCACAATCCATGTCGCTTCCGGATTCAGTGATCCAGTTGATCCAGTTATTCGATTACCCGCAGTTCGTACCGACGATGCTGTTCTACAACGAAGAAAAAGACGGTGAGTTGAGCCGTGCAGACGCCAATATGATCGCCTTGATCCACACGTTCGGGCTTGATGTCATCATCATCAACCCACAGGGGCATCAGGACATCGAACGCTGGCTCGATCCCGAATCGTTTGATATGCACTGGCTGGATGAACGGAGCTTTAACGAGCCTTACCGTGAGCCTTCTGTGGTGAAAAAAATATTCAGAAAATGGCTGTAGCCAAAAAGGAGTGAAAACCGATGACCAATATGCCAGATCAAATTGAACAACAGGAATTGGTGATGAAAGACGAAAATCAATTAAAGGTTCAGTTGAAAAAAGATCCTAAAGTCATTCAACTGGCTTCCAAGATCGACCCTAAAAATCAAATCGCTTTATTGGAATTCGGCCGTGAGCCCGCCAATGAGATTTCCGCTTTTACAGGAAAAGTATTGAATTCCGTCCAGGCAAACAGCATGGAGGAATCCAGTGAACTGCTGAAACAACTTGGCAAAATCATGGATAAATTCGATAAAAAGGATTTTGTTGAAAAAAAGGGTTTTTTCAACAAAATTTTCAATAAAGGCAATAAAGTGATTGAGCAGTTATTCAACAAGTACCAGACCATGGGAACTGAAATTGACAAAGTATACGTTGAAATCACCAAGTACGAAGGCGAAATGAAAAAATCGACAACTACTTTGGAGGAACTGTATAACCAAAATTTCAATTACTTCATGGAGCTGGAAAAATACATCGCAGCAGGCGACATCAAAGTCGAGGAACTGAAAGCCCAGGAACCGGCTGTCCGTGCAAAAGCGGAGTCAGGCGACCAAATGGCTCTTATGGAATTGAACTCCCTGCAAAGTGCAATCGAGCTTCTGGAACAGCGCGTCTACGATCTTGAAATGGCGAAACAGGTTTCCTACCAGTCGGCCCCTCAAATCCGTATGCTGCAGCGCGGCAATACCAAGCTGATCGGAAAAATCAATTCGGCTTTCGTTACGACCATTCCGATTTTTAAAACCGGTTTGATCAATGCTATTGCGGCGAAACGCCAAAATCTGGTCGCCGAATCGATGAGCGAATTGGATCGTCGTACCAATGAAATGCTGTTGAATAATGCCAACGACATTTCGCGGCAAAGCGTCGATATTGCAAGAA
Source organism: Planococcus sp. ISL-110 (assembly GCF_018613575.1). Classification (GTDB taxonomy): domain Bacteria; phylum Bacillota; class Bacilli; order Bacillales_A; family Planococcaceae; genus Planococcus. The sequence continues at coordinate 174,421 of NZ_JAGGPX010000004.1, read as the reverse complement.
TGTCGGGCCAACCGAGCATCAAGATTGAAACCATTGAACAAACATGGGAGACTATAATGCAGGGGATGAATGACACGCGCGAGATCGAGCAGGAAAATCGCAAAATGCGTGAAGAAGGCCGTCTCCGTATCGAAGAATTGCAGAAAAAGTACGAAGAAACACAGCGTAAAGCTAATTAATCGGAGGAGGAAATCAATATGTCAACTATCAACCTTTCAAAAGGACAGAAGATCGACTTGACGAAAACAAATCCGGGCCTAACAAAAGTGGTCGTCGGTTTGGGCTGGGATACCAATAAATACAGCGGTGGCGGAGATTTCGATTTGGATGCTTCGGTCTTCCTTGTAGGTGAAAACGGTAAATCGCGTGGGCCGGAAGATTTTATCTTTTATAATAATCTAGTTGGGGGCAATGGTTCAGTTACCCATACGGGCGATAACTTGACAGGCGAAGGAGAAGGTGATGATGAGCAGTTGATCATCGACTTGCCAAAAGTTCCTGCTGATATTCATAAAATCAGTTTTACTGTAACAATTCACGATGCAGAAGGCCGCGGACAAAACTTCGGCCAAGTGTCGAATGCCTTTATCCGCATCGTCAACGAAAATTCGAACGAAGAATTGATCCGCTATGATCTTGGAGAAGATTTCTCAATTGAAACGGCTCTAGTGGTCGGCGACTTGTACCGTCACGGAAATGAATGGAAGTTCAACGCAATCGGAAGTGGCTATCAGGGCGGCCTTGCGGCATTAGTAAATGATTATGGCTTAGGTTGATATTAATTAGAAAACGGTTTATCAGTTTATAAAAACATAAGAAAAGACGGCAGGAAGTTTCTGCCGTCTTTTCTTATGCCATCAACTAGGCGATAGCTTTTCAATATACAATTCAAGTTAAGTACAACGAAATTTGAGGGAAGATGATGATCAGGACTAGGACAATTATAAATATCACAAAGAAGGGGATAACCCCTCTAATGACCTGTTCGACCTTCTCTCCGGTTATTCCACTGACAACGAAGAGATTGAGCCCAACCGGTGGTGTGATCATACCTAGTTCCATGTTAACTACCATGATTATGGCGAAGTGGATGACATCGATCTCCAATGCCGCAATGATGGGCAGCAAAATCGGCAAAGTAATCAAGATGATGGCTGTTGGTTCCAGGAACATGCCAAGAACGAAGAACAGCAAACTGACGATGATCAAGAATGTCCACTTATTGAAACCACTGTCACTGACCCAAGCAGCAAAATCCTGTGGAACCTGTTCAGTCGTCAAGAACATCCCGAAAACCAGGGCTGCAGCAATGATCAGGAAAATCATAGAAGTGGTATTGATCGATTCCTTGGTGATTTCGATAAATTGGGACCAAGTCATTTCTCTATAAATAACAATGGAAACGATAATGGCATATAAAGCAGCTAAAAATGATGCTTCTGTCGGTGTGACGATTCCTGTATAAATACTGCCTAAAATAAGAACAGGCATGATAAGCCCCCAGGTAGCTTTTAGGGTAGGGAGCCACCGGTCTTTTAAAGGAACCTTTGGCAATCCACCGTAATTTTTTCGATAAGCTACAAGTACAGCGTAGATAATCAAGGCCAATCCAAGTAAAAGTCCTGGCAGGATCCCTGCAGAAAATAATTTTCCAGTAGATTGTTCAGAAACCGATCCGTAAAGAATTAACGGAATCGAAGGTGGAATCAGAATTCCTAATGTTCCAGCTGCAGCCACCAAACCCATTGAATAGCTTTTTTCATAGCCAGCTTTGACCATCATTGGAATCATAATGGCACCAATCGCAGCGGCAGTTGCAGGACTAGAGCCTGAAATTGCTGCGAAAATCATACAAGTGATGACAGTCACTACGGACAAGCCGCCTTTTGTGTGGCCGACCCAAGAGCGGATGCATTCAATCAGGTATTTGGAGATTCCGCCTTTAGCCATGATCAAGCCAGCGAAAACAAATCCGGGAATCGCCATCAAAGTGGTGCTGTTGACTCCAGTGAACATTCTCTGGATAACCGTATTCAATGAAAAATCCACCATATAGAGACCAATAATGCTGGAAACCGCTAAGCTGATAGCAATCGGCACCCGCAAGAAAGCAAAAACAAAAAGTAAAACGATTACGACTACAGCTGCTTCCATTCTGCATCTCCTCCGCCCGTCACATTTTCTTTCTTAACAAAGTATCGATAAGCTTTTTCACAAAAACGAATAAACAGCAGGGTTCCTGCAATTGGCATGATCAGGTAATTGATCCAAATCGGGAAGCCGACATCAATGGTTTTGATATCTTGGCTAAAAGCTGTCGTCACCATATCCATACCAGTCCAAATAATGAATAGGCTGAAAGCTACACCGATTAGCAAAGTGATGACCTGGGAAAAATGGCGCATTTTGGGACCGAACCGATCGTAGACTACATCTATCGCAATATGTTTATCTTCTTTTAAAGCTGATGAAAAGCCAATAAAAATGGCCCAAACTAAAAGCATGGTATAGATTTCCGTCGCCCAGCTTTGGGAACTGCCCATAATGTAGCGCATGAAGACCGAGTAGAGACTAATACCGATGCCAAATAAGAACAAGATAACGGAGAAAGCGCTTTCAATACGATTCAGATATTTCATTTGAATCCTCCTTAACCACTTTGTATTTTGGATACGAAAAGAATTAGTCAAATCATAATACAAGTCTTAATCAATAACAAGTAAAATTTTGAATTAAAAGAAAACTTAAATATGGATATCGGCCGATTAATCGACTTTTAGATAGAGTTATATGAATTATTATTTATTAAAGAAACCTTAATTTTATTTTTTTTAATAAAATTAGAAAATTTAAATTTTTCTTTACAATAGTTTTCTTCTATGCTAATTTTGTTGTGAGTTGTATCCAAAAATCATTAAAAGGAGCGCAGCTTAAAATTTTTTGTGTGTCAGGTGAATAGGGCTGAAAGAAAGGAAGGTGCGATTCAGAATGAAAGCCCTTACAAAAATTTTTTAAGTATGTTACAGAATCAAAAAACAATAGGGGGTTCTTTTAGATGAAAAAGTATATTTTATCCTTACTTCTTTTAATGGCTGTACTGGTATTGGCTGCTTGTGGCAGTGATGAGGCTGACAGTGGCGGGGAAAGCGGGGCTGAAGGTGTCGAGGAAATGACGATTAAGTTTTCTCACGTTGTAGCTGAAAATACGCCGAAGCACCAAGGTGCACTGGCTATGAAAGAGTATATTGAAACAGAATCAGATGGGGCAATCGAAGTGGAGATCTATCCTAATAGTTCGTTGTTTGGGGATCAGGATGAGTATCAAAACCTGGTGTCAAATAACGTGCAGTTCATTGCACCGGATTTAACAAAATTTGTCGGTAACAATCCACAATTCAATGTGCCAGCTCTTCCGTTCATGTTCGATAACGATGAAGAGGCAATTGCATTTTGGGACGGTGAAAAAGGCCAGGAGATTTTGGGGAGTCTAGAAAGCGATGGAGTGCTTGGCTTAGCCATGTGGCCGAATGGCGGTAAACATATCACTAATAATGAACGGCCAATCGATTCACCTGATGATTTCCAGGGATTGAAATTCCGTACACAGGGTGGACAGGTATTGGAAGCTATTTATTCTGCACTGGGAGCTGGGTCTGAATCCATTCCGTTTGGCGAACTTTATACAGCACTGGATCAAGGCGTTGTAGAGGGACAGGAAAATACGTTCAGCAATATCGAATCCAAGAAGTTTGATGAAGTTCAGGAATACATGACAATCATGAACCATACGCGAGTAGATTATGCTGTTTTCACCAATACGGAATTCTGGGAGAGCATGAATGAAGAAACGAAAGAAATTGTGGAGGCAGGGTTGGAAGTAGGAACAGAAGTGGCACGTGAAGAAGCCACAAGTCTCAATGAAAAAGCTCTTGAATTGATTCGCGAAAGAGGGCTGGTCGAAATCATTGAGTTAACACCTGAACAGATTGAAGAGTTCCGTACAGAACTGGAACCGATCTACGATGAGTTCGAAGATGAAATCGGTGCAGATGTATACGAAGCGGCACGTGAAGCAGCTGGAGAATAATACTTAAAGAGAACTAAAAAAGTTGGCTTTCTCCATAGCCAGCTTTTTTCAGTTTAAAGTTTGGCTAAAGACAAAAAACGCTTTGAAAGAGGAATTTTTTTCAAAACAGAAGTGCTTAAGCAAACCAATACCTTACAGACAGGAGAATGGATATGAACAAAGAGAAGTTTGAACAGGGACTGGAAATACGCAGAAGTGTATTAGGAGCGGAATATGTAGATAAATCGATTCAAAATGCGACGGAATTTAATATGCCGATGCAGGAGTTGGTGACAGAGTATTGCTGGGGAGAGATTTGGGCACGTCCCGGGTTGCCAAAAAAGACGCGGAGCATGCTGAATCTCGCCATGATTACGGCGTTGAACCGGCCGCATGAACTGAAGCTGCATGTCAGGGGAGCCATCAATAACGGCTTAACAAAAGACGAAATCCAGGAGGTTTTCCTGCAAGCTGCCATTTATTGTGGCGTGCCGGCTGCAATTGACAGCTTTAGGACAGCAAAAGAAGTATTTGATGAAATGGATAAAGAGCAGTAACCCGAACTTTCTTAAACAAAAAGGATCCGCGACAGGAAAATTACAATCGTTACGGACAAGGCACTGAAAATAGTTGATGCAAGAACAGCTTGAGCAGCAAATGCGGTTTCATTGTCATATTCCTGTGCAATGATGGCACTGTTTACGGAACTTGGAACGGCAGAAGCGATGAACATCGCTTGAGCTGTGATGGCATCGACGTTAAGGAATTGAATGATGATAAAGGCCAGAAGCGGACTGATAATAAGTCTGACTCCTACGCTCAAATAGACCGTGAGCATATTTTTAGTGAAATTCAATTGAACGACCTGCGCGCCCAGAGTCAAAAGTGCCAATGCAATCAAGGCATCTGCAATATAAGAGCCTGGAGTATAAAGGAACTGCGGAAGTGTAAGATCGAATGCATTCAATATCAGACCGAAAAACATCGCATAAAGCACCGGCATTTTAAAATAAGGGACGGTAGCTTTGATCTTTGATTTGTCCAACCGCTGCAAACTGATGATCCCGTAGGAATAGACCAGCAGATTTTGAAAAGTAAGCACTAAAACCTGGACTGCCATGGCAATCGGATCCTGGCGAAAAGCCAGATCATTTACGGAAATGCCGTAATTGCCCGAGTTGTAGAATAAAGAGCTATGGGAAAAAGCAATATCCAGTCCTTTGCTGAAACCGAGGAACTTACTGATTAGTTTGGATACAAAATACAAGAATAAAGACAAAAAAATAAAAAACGCCAATACTTTAAAGAACATTTCCCACGCTAAATCAGTTTCGTAGAGGCGGATAAAAATCAGGCCTGGCACCAAATAATAAATATTGATTTTTGCCAGCGTATTCAGATCAAAGCGGAACTTTAAATGCAAAAATGCCCCGAGTCCTATCAAAATGAGGATGGGGACAATGATATTTAAGAAAATATTGAAAATCTCCATGACACTTTCTCCTTTCAAACTTAAGGTAGTTCTTACTGATTATTGTTTCTGTACAATAATACACTATTAAGAAAATTATACCAATCAATTATAGAGCTGAGGAGAATCGAAATGAATCTGCCTAAAAAAGTGCAAATAAACGAAGTGGTATTAAGGGATGGATTGCAGCTGGAAGACAAGGTGCTGACCGTAGACGAAAAAAAGATTTTGTTTGATCTATTGGTGACAGCCAATGTCCAATCATTGGAATTTGGTTCTTTTGTCCATCCGAAATTGGTGCCGCAAATGGCAAATAGCGGAGACTTGTTCGAGCTGATTTCGAAAGAATACGATCATCTGAAGCTGATTGCGCTGATTCCGAATTTAAAAGGGGCAAGAAACGCGCATGAAAAAGGCGTTGCAAAGGTGAATTTCGTCTTTTCAGCAAGCGATACGCATAACCAGCAAAATGTTCAAAAAAGTACAGAAGAGTCCTTGCGTGAGCTTAAAGAAATTCTTAGTTATTGCGAAGAGCATGCGGTGTTGTTGAACGTATCGATTGCAACAACTTTTGGCTGCCCGTTTGAAGGTGAAGTGAAGAAAGATAGAATCCATTGGATCCTTGAGCAACTGATGCCATTGAAGATAGAAACCATTACCCTGGCGGATACTACAGGCATGGCGAATCCGCAGCAGGTTTACGATTTGGTCTCGGAGCTGAGAAACAGGTTTCCAGAGCAAGCGTTTAATCTTCATTTCCATAATACAAGAGGTATGGGACTTGCCAATATGCTGAGCGCAATGGAAGCCGGCATCACGAGTTTCGATGCTTCCTTGGGCGGTCTGGGCGGCTGTCCATTTGCCCCAGGAGCAACAGGGAATATTTGTACAGAAGATGTGGTCCATATGCTTCACAGCATGGGAATCGAGACCGGTCTGTCGTTGGAAGGATTGCTTTCCGCTTCTCGGACGCTTCAACAATTTGTAGGCCACGAAACACCAAGCTACGTCCTCAAAGCAGGGCCATACGACCGAAAATATCCAGCTCCAGTAAAGAAATAGATAGACAATTTAAACTTAAGAATCACTATTTTACACAGCGCTTCGGACGCTTTGGGCATCCCTCACACGATAAGCCGGGAATAACACCGTCTTATCGCTCCGCCCAGCCCGTGGACGCGGCAAGTACAGCTATAAAAACCTGGAGGATGCCACTATGACCAATTGGGAAACCTTGATCTTAAATGAAGAACACAGCGATGAACATGTCTATGTGATCGAATTGAACAGACCCGAAGCGATGAATTCGCTTAATACGAAAATGGCGGTCGAATTGATTGAATGCTTGACATCACTGGAGCAGCAAAAAGGCTTGCGTGTGCTGGTGCTTACCGCAAAAGGAGAAAAAAGCTTTTGTGCGGGAGCGGATTTAAAAGAACGGAAAGGAATGACCAATGAACAATGGAAACAGCAGCATGACATTTTTGAAGCTGCCTATGAATTGCTGCGGAACTTCAAGTTCCCTGTGATTGCAGCAGTCAACGGCTTTGCTTTAGGCGGTGGCATGGAAATGCTGCTGAGCTGCGATTTACGCTATGCGGCCGGACACGCCAAAATGGGGTTGCCGGAAGTAAAGCTGGGCATCATCCCAGGTGTGGGAGGAACGCAATTACTGCCGCGTGCCATTCCGGTCGGTTTGGCAAAAGAGATGCTCTTTAGGGGCAACCAGGTGGATGCGCATAAAGCACTGGAAACAGGGATTTTGAACGGCGTTTTTTCGACAAAGGAGCTGATGCCAAAGACGCTGGAAATTGCCAGGGAAATTGCGCAAAATGCACCGTTATCCTTGCAGTCCATAAAGAAATCCATTTCTACAGGGCTTCATACGGATATCAACACAGCGTTGTCGATTGAATTGGATCAATATTATAAATGTGCAAATTCAGAAGATCGCCTGGAAGGAGTTTTGGCCTTCAATGAAAAAAGGAAACCAGACTGGCAAGGGAAATGACAAGCAGCGAGGCATTCGAATCAGCAGTGGAAGGAGCAGCCAAAATGGAGTTAAGCAGACAATTGGCAAGATACAGCTTGGATCTTTCATACGATGATCTGCCGGAAAGAGTCGTTTCGTTTACAAAACTGTGCATTCTTGACTATTTTGGATCAGCGATTGCGGGATCAGATAAAAAACCTGTTCAAATGATCAGTGATCTTGTGGACGAGATGGGAGGCTATGAACAAGCAAAGCTGTTTACCGGGGGGAAATCCAGTGCCATTAATGCGGCTTTGGTAAATGGAGCGGCGAGCCATGTGATGGAACTGGATGATATCCATAAAGGATCGATTATCCATGCCGCCACAGTAGTCATTCCGGCAGCGTTGGCGATTGCCGAGTGGAAACAATTGAGTGGAAAAGAACTCATCACTGCTGTCGTGGCCGGATATGAAGTTTGTTTCAGAATAGGAGAAGCAGTATCGCCTTCCCATTATTATTACTGGCACAATACAGCTACTTGTGGCACTTTTGGCGCCGCTGCCGCTGCCGGAAAACTGCTCGGTTTATCGGAAGATGAGATGGTCAGCGCCCTAGGGAATGCAGGTTCTCAGGCAGCAGGACTGTGGGAATTCATCGTAGATGGTGCCATGACCAAGCAGCTGCATACCGGAAAAGCGGCAATGAACGGGACGATGGCGGCTTTGTTGGCGCAAAAAGGTTTTACGGGACCAAAGAAAATTCTCGAAGGTGACCGTGGCTTTTTCAACGCCATGAGTGAAGAGCATGATGTTTCAAGAATAACGGAAAATCTTGGACAAGAATTCAAGATTCTGGAGAACTCTTTTAAAATTCATGCATCCTGCCGGCATACACATCATGCCGTTGATTTATTGATCGATATATTCAAGGAACAGCATCCCGCATTGGAAGACATCGAATCGGTAGAAGTAGATTCCTATCAAGTCGCACTTAATATTACGGATGACGTTGATCCTCAGACAGAATATGCGGCTAAATTCAGTCTCCAATTCTGCTCAGCCTTAGCCTTGTTGAACGGCCGTGCAAGTTTGGAGGATTTCAATGGGGACAAACTATGGGATGAAGAGATTCGATCGTTGGTGAAAAAAGTCAATGTCCACATGGATCCTGCAATTGATGGCAGCTATCCGAAACAATGGGGAGCGGCAGTCAATGTCCTGTTAAAAGGTGGGGAGAAGATCCAAAAGCAAACCGATTTTCCAAAAGGAGACCCTGAAAATGCAGTTACTTCAGAAGAACTGCTTGAAAAATTTATGGGGATAGCTACGAAGCTCCCAACCAAAAAGCGGCAAGCTTTGGCAAAGAGTTTAATGGAATTGGAGTCGATAGGGAATATCAGCGACTTAATGGCTACATTGTAATGAGGATTGCCATCACCATTGAATGAAGAGCTATATAAGTTGAACTAAAGAAACTAGCTTTTACACAACGCGTCGCCGTCGCCTATCCCCTGGACGCGCCGGCGCTGGTTTGCAGAATATCCGCAGGCGAATATTATCTAGAATGAAAAAGAATTCACGCAAAGAGGGCGTTGCTATGGAACATAATGTTGAACCATCAACAAAAGTCGCAAGCCTGCACAGGCAATTGCAAACTTTTAATCCAACTGAACTGGAACAGGCTGCTTATTTACTATCGCTTTTGCAGGAGCCACAGGCTGATTCAGCCGATAATGCCGTACCGATGCATTTGCTTGGCCGGTTTTTAGGGATGGTGCAAAATCAGGACGGAACGACTGAAATGGCATTGGGGTTCCAGAATGAAAATACCTATGGCGTGGCGCAAGGCGGCTCTATCTATACATTGGCTGACGTCGCAATCGGCTTCAGCATTCTGCAGAATTTAACAGGAGGAGAAAAAGTCTTTACTTTGGAGCTGAAAGTGAATTTTATTGAAAAAGGCCAAGGTTCCCGTTTGATCGCTACTCCCCTTATTTTAAGGCAGGGCAGAACCACGGTCGTTTCTGAATGCACCGTTCATGATGATTCTGGGAAATTGGTGGCAAAAGCGCTGGGCACTTTTTATATCAGTGGATCATCAAAAAGACAGGAGGGAGACAGTTGAAGGAGATCACTTACGAAAAAATTGTGAAAGAAGTAAAGACTATGTGCATGGAGTCTAATTACAACCTTGGGGAAGATGTTTATTCGGCGTTTAAGCAAGCGCTGCAGACAGAACGTTCGGAAACCGGCAAAGAAGTGCTGACGCAGCTGATTGATAACGCAGATATTGCCAAGGCAGAAAGAGTGCCGATGTGCCAGGATACCGGAACTGCAGTCTTTATGGTCGAAGTGGGGCAGGATTGCCACATTACCGGAGGCAGGTTGATGGATGCCATCAATGAAGGCGTAGAAAAAGGATACGGGGAAGGCTATTTAAGAAATTCCATGGTCTACAATCCGATGAACCGGAAGAATACAGGAAACAATACGCCAGCCATTGTCCATATCGATTTGGTTGAGGGAGAAGAATTGACGCTCCATATGACCGCTAAAGGCGGCGGCGCAGAAAATATGAGTGCATTGAAAATGCTGAAACCATCTGATGGCATGGAAGGGGTCAAGGAATACATTTTATCAATCGTTAAAGAAGCGGGACCGAATGCCTGTCCGCCACTGGTCGTCGGCATTGGAATCGGCGGAAATTTCGAGCGCTGTGCTTTTTTAGCGAAAAAATCATTGTTCCGCCCTTTAGGTGTGCGACACGAAGATCCGGCAGTTGCAGAGCTTGAGCTGGAATTGATGGAACAAATCAACCGGCTCGGCATCGGCCCGCAAGGCATGGGTGGCAGCACGACTGCCCTGGACGTCAAAGTGGAACTGGAGTCCTGCCATATTGCGGCGTTGCCGGTGGCCGTCAATTTGAATTGCCATGCCAGCCGCCACCAAACGATTTTGATGAAATGAGGTGAATGCCATGCAGAAGAAAATCCATCTGCCTTTACGGGATGAAGACATTGAATCGCTTAAAGCTGGAGACCGTGTATTGCTTTCTGGTGTCGTTTACACCGCGCGGGATGCGGCTCACAAGCGAATGGTGGAACAGGAAAAAGAAGGCATACCGCTGCCTGTTGAACTAGATGGACAGGTTTTGTATTATACAGGCCCGACTCCAGCAAAACCCGGTGAAGTGATTGGTTCTGCGGGACCGACGACGAGCGGCAGAATGGATCTTTATACGCCAACTCTTCTTGAAAAAGGCTTGAAGGGAATAATTGGAAAGGGGTATCGAAGCGAAGAAGTCATCGCTTCCATGTTGAAACACAATGCGGTTTATTTTGGGGCTGTTGGGGGGGCTGCTGCTTTGATTTCCCGCTCGATCAAAAAGGCTGAAGTGGTTGCCTACGAAGATTTAGGGACAGAAGCCATCCGGAAATTGACCATTGAAGATTTTCCGGTGTTTGTCATCAATGATGTCCACGGTGGTAATATCTACAAGGATGGAGTCGCGAAATACAAGCAATGAAGGGGAACGATAGGATACCCAAAAGGGGGCAGGCAAAGATGAAAGCAGGAATTATCGGATTGGGCAATATGGGCGGCCGAATGGTGAAAAGGCTGCTCGAACAAGGAGTGGAAGTTGGGGTTTTTGATCTCAATAAAGACTTTGTCCGAAAATTTGTAGAGATGGGGGCGGAAGAGGCAAAAAGCCCCGCTGATTTAGCAAGGAAATATTCATGCGTTCTTACGGTCTTGCCGAATGTTTTCATTGTAAAAGAAACGGTGACAGGTTCGGAAGGGTTGATGGAGGGCATGAATGCCGACAGCCTGCTGATCGAGATGACTACATCCATCCCTTCTGTAACAAAAGAACTTAATGCTTTATTAAAGGAGAAAGGGCTGAGGATGATTGATGCGCCGGTTAGTGGGGGCGTCAAAAAGGCGGAAGAAGGAACTTTATCCATCATGGTCGGTGGCGAAGAAGCAGATTTTGAAAGAGCAAAACCGCTGCTTGAATGTATGGGAGCCAATATTTTTCATGTCGGGGAAGCGGGAGCGGGGCACACAATCAAGGCATTGAATAACATGATCTCTGCAACCACTTTAGCTGCCACTGGGGAAGCGATGGCGCTTGGGGTCAAATTGGGCCTGGATCCGGAAAAAATGCTCAATGTTATCAACGCGAGCACTGGCAGAAGCTTTTCAAGTGACTTCAAATTTCCCAATCAAGTGCTGACGCGAAAATTCGAAGTCGGCTTTACTTTGGATTTGATGGTCAAGGATCTGAAAATCGCAATGGCAATGGCGGAAGAAGAAAAGGTGCCGATGTTCATTTCAAGTGCATCGTTCCAGCTTTGGAAGCATGCTTGGTCTCAGGGTGGCGGGGACCAGGACCATACAGCGATAGTGAAGTATATTGAAGAAATGTTCTCTGTTGAAATCAAGGGATCCTAATGTTCCTAATACTCGAAGGTGGTCTTTAATGATAAAATACAATTATTCTTTCCTGCTTTTAAAAGGAAACGTATTTAAGGGGTGCCATATGGAGAAATTTAAATTAACAAACCAGGATCGGGCCACGTTACAGTATAAAGTGACAAATAAACTGAGAGAATTGATCCTTAAAGGCGAGTTCAAGATGGGTGAGCGCTTGATGCAGGAAGAGTGGGCCCAAAAATTAGGCGTCAGCCGAATGCCGCTTAGGGAAGCATTGCACCAACTGGAAGTAGAAGGTTTGGTCAGGATTGAACCAAGAAGAGGCGCAGTGGTTACACCGATTTCAGTCGAGGATATTGAAGAAATCTACCAATTGAGAGCCCTTCTGGAAGGACAGGCCGTTGTGAAATCACTTCCTTATTTGGGAAATGAAGAAATACAGGAGCTTGAAGATCTCTATAATGCAATGATCAAGCTGAAAGCTGACGAAAGCGATGTTGAAGTCTTTATGAAGCTGAACGCTGAGTTCCATCGGATCTTAAGGGAAAGTTGTCCATGGAGAAGAATCCAGGGATTTATCGAAACTTTATGGAAAGGGATCCCTCCCTATACCCCGAGCCTCTTGTCGAATCACTTGGCGGATTCGCACGAAGAACATCGCTTGATGTTGGAATATGTAAAACAGAAAGATGAAGTCCAATTAAGAAAAGTGACAGAAAAGCATATTCTGAGAACCAAAGAAAATTTAATTGAAATGATGATGAAAGAATAAAGCTTCGATTTATATGAAGTTCGACAAGAAGAGAGGGGCAAACTGTATGAAACAAATGGAATTAGCGGTTATTCCAGGAGATGGCATCGGAAAAGAAGTTGTTCCTGAGGCATTGCGGGTCCTGGATGTGATAGCAGAAATTCACGGTGGCTTAAAATTCAACTCGACCCACCATCCGTGGAGCTCGGAATATTATGTGCAGCACGGGGAAATGATGCCGAAGAACGGCTTAAGCCAAATTGCACAAAGCGATGCGGTTTTTCTGGGAGCTGTCGGAGATCCTTCGTTAGTGGCTGACCATATTTCACTGGGCGGCTTGCTGCTGAAAATCCGCAGGGAATTTGAGCAAGTCATCAATATCCGCCCTGCCAAACAGCTGAAAGGCATCGTTTCTCCTTTAGCAAATCCGCGGGATTTCGATATTATGATTGTCCGCGAGAACAGCGAAGGCGAATACAGCAGTATTGGCGGCAGAGTCCACAGTGGCGAAGATGAAATAGTCATCCAAAATGCGGTATTTACTAAAAAAGGGGTTTCCCGCGTCATCCAATATGCATTTGAATTGGCCCAGCAACGAAACGGCCGCGTGACCAGCGCCACCAAGTCCAACGGAATTGTTCACTCCATGCCATTTTGGGATGAAGTCTTTAAAGACGTAGCAAAGAATTATGGAGATGTCCAAACCAATAGTGAGCATATTGATGCGCTATCTGCCTTCTTTATCACCAAACCGCAGACGATGGATGTTGTAGTGGCCAGTAATTTATTCGGAGATATTTTAAGTGATATCGGAGCTGCCATAATGGGAAGTATCGGAATAGCACCTGCAGGAAATATAAACCTGAACGGAAAATACCCATCCATGTTCGAACCGGTTCATGGCTCAGCACCAGATATTTTTGGCAAAGGAATCGCTAACCCCATCGGCCAGATCTGGACCGCAAAAATGATGCTTGACCATTTCGGAGAGTTTGAAATGGGCGCACTGTTGCTGGAAGCCATTGAATCCTCTATGCAATCCGGCATCAAGACAGCCGATATTGGGGGCAGTTCTTCCACCTCAGAAGTGACTGATGAAATTATTGCCAACCTTCAAAAAAAATAAGCATGTAGCGTGTTCTGAGTAGGGACACGACTGTCATTTTGAAAGAACTAAATTTTCTGAAAACAATTTACAATTCCCGGATTGTTTAGTAAGATGAGAATTAAATTAATATTGTATCCAATATCCAATGATTGGAGAGAGAGCAATGAATGCAGCACGCTCCTATTTGTTTGTGCCAGCTACAAATCCTTCCATAATAAAGAAAGCGGTCTCATCAATGGCTGATATTGTCATCGTGGATTTAGAGGATGCGGTAGCCTTGTCGGAAAAACAAGCTGCAAGAAGAGTAATGAAAGAAGCTTTGGCAGCCCATCAACATGAACAAAAGATCATTGTCCGCATCAACGGTTTGGACACCGATTTGTGGGAAGGCGATTTAGAAATAGCAATCACAAATGGAGCCGCAGGAATTATGATTCCAAAAGCGGAAGATCCGCAGGGAATTCAAAAAGTCTCCAATAAGATACGTGAAATTAGTGGGGATAAAGATGAAACGTTTGAAATGATTCCATTGATAGAAAGCGCCAAGGGCGTGCAGTCCGCATATGCTATTGCATCCGCAGATTCTCTGGTTTCGGTCTTGGCTTTCGGGTCAATCGACTTTTCACTGGATATCGACTGCGAACTGACGCCTGAAGGGCTGGAATTGCTGTATGCCCGTTCCCAATTGGTAATCGCTTCGAAAGCAGCCGGCATTGGTTCGCCGATTGATGCCGTTTACCCCGATTTAAGGGACGAAGAAGGACTGAAAAAGCAAACGGGTTTTGCGAAACAGCTTGGCTTTAAAGCCAAGCTCATCATCCATCCGAAACAATTGGATGTTGTCCACCAAGTATTTTCGCCGTCGAAAGAAGAACTCACACTGGCCAGTGAGATCGTCGAGGCATTTGAAAAAGCTGAAGAAAGCGGCATCGCTTCCATAAAAATAGGCGGACAGTTTGTCGATTATCCTGTCTATAAAAAAGCTAAACGAATCCTGCGAAATAGAGGCTCTTAGGCAATCTTCCCATTAAAAATGATGAGGTGAGCATAGTGGAAATAGTGAAAATCGATGTAAAAACAGTGCCAATCAGCAGTCCCATCCGGAACGCTTATATAGACTTCAGCAAAATGACGACTTCGGCATTGGCGATCACCACAGATGTCATCCGAAACGGAAAGCCTGTAGTCGGTTATGGGTTTAACTCGAACGGACGGTATGCCCCTACTTGTCTGCTGGAAGAACGCTTTATTCCAAGGCTGTTGGAAGCGGATCCAAAAGACACTGTGACAGACGACGGATCTAACCTGGATCCCCACAAAACACATAAAATCATCATGGCCAATGAAAAGCCGGGCGGTCATGGCGAGCGTGCAGTTGCGGTGGGCGTTATCGACATGGCTGTTTGGGATGCCGTGGCAAAAATCGAACAAAAGCCTCTATACCAGCTGTTGGCGGACCGTTATGGAACAGGGGAAACTGATGACAAGGTTTATATTTATGCGGCGGGCGGCTATTATTTCCCGGATAAAGGATTGACTGAGTTACAGGATGAGATGAAAGGCTATTTAGCACTAGGGTATCGTGACGTGAAAATGAAAGTTGGCGGCGCCTCATTAAATGAAGATTTACAGCGGATTGAAGCGGTTTTGGATATTTTGCCGAAAGGCAGTGGCTTGATGGTTGATGCCAATGGCCGTTTCGATTTGGGTTACGCCATCGAATTTGGTGAAAAAGTGAAGGGCTACGAATTGATTTGGTATGAGGAAGCAGGAGATCCCTTGGATTATCATTTGCAGGCTGAACTTTCCAAACGCTATCCTCATGCGATGGCGACAGGTGAAAACTTATTTTCACTCCAGGATGCGACCAATTTAATCCGCTACGCAGGGATGAATCCGGAAAAAGATTTTTTGCAATTCGATTGCGCACTCAGTTATGGGTTGGTTGAGTATCTGAAGATTCTCGACATGCTGAAAGAACATGGCTGGTCTTCGCGGCGCTGCATTCCACATGGCGGCCACCAGCTGTCCCTTAATATTGCGGCGGGTCTGAAGCTTCACGGCAATGAATCGTACCCGGGTGTCTTTGAACCTTTTGGTGGATTTGCGGATCGTTACGCAGTGGAGGATGGTTATGTCCGGCTTCCTGAAGTACCAGGAATCGGCTTTGAAGAAAAAGCCAATTTGTATGAATTGCTGTTGACGATTGGCAAATAGGTTTAGTTGGATTGATGGGAGGTGCAGAAGTGGCAGGGAAAATGGAGTTCAATCAGGAAATCGCGACAGAATATGATAAAGGAGTACGGCGGACATTACCGACCTATGACCCGATGCTGCGCTTGTCACAAACCTTTCTTCACAATGCGCTTAAAGAGCAGACAGAAGTACTGGTGATTGGCTGTGGTGGTGGAAATGAATTGAAAGCTTTTGGTGTACCGAATCCAGGATGGCGGTTTACAGCGGTCGATCCTGCAAAAGCCATGCTGGAAGCGGCTAAGATTAAAGCTTCACATGCAGGAATTGAGGACCGCATTGAGTGGGTGAATGGCACGGTAATGGATGTGCCGACAGAAAAGCGATTTGGTGGTGCGACCTGCATTTTGGTTTTGCATTTTGTCCCTGAAATAGAAGAGAAAAGGGCATTGTTGATGAAAATTAGAAGCCATTTGGATCCAGGAGCACCTTTCGTACTGGTCAGTAAATTCGGAGACCCGGACGATCCTGAATTTAAAGAACTGGTGGCTCTATGGAAAAACTACTGGATGGATATGACCAATCTGCCGGAACAGCAAGTGGAGGAACTGATGAAGGGGACTTTGACCGAATCATCAATTTCTGAATGCGAAATTCGTGGATTGCTGAAAGACTCGGGGTTTCACCGTGTTGCCAACTTCTTTAGAACCAACCATTTCGGCGGTTGGATCTGCTATGCGGCTTAAGAATGAGCAGAAACCAATTCTCTCTGTGTTAATGGAAAGTGGTTGGCTGTAAAAAGGGAGGGAAGGGAACATGAAAAGCAATCCGGCGGCAAATAGGAGAACACTCCTGTTTATAGGCATTGCAGTTTTAGGTTTCCTTGTTGCCTATTTTTTATTGCCAGATGAATTTTCCTACGAGGCTAAAGTGATGACCAGCATCATTACGCTCGGAATTATCTTATGGTCATTGGAGCCGATACCGATTGGGTTGACGGCATTGATCATTCTATTGCTGATGCTGTTGTTCGGTATTGCGGATATATCGATTATCTTCAGTGGATTTGCGTCACCGGCAACTTATTTGATTGTTGGGGGCATGATGCTTGCTACCGCGGTCAACGAAACTGCCTTGATTAAACGAATGAGCTACACGATCCTGAAGAAATGGGGCAGCCGCTCAGCCGGCTTGCTCGGTAGCATCATTATCATTCAGCAGATCCAGGCTTTTTTTATTCCTTCCACCGCTGTACGGTCTGCGCTGATTCTCCCGGTTTCAACCATGATCATTGAAACGACCCATGCCGAGCCGGGTGGGAACTTGCGGAAAATGATCATGCTCGGTGTCGCTTTCGGTGGCATCATCAGCGGAACATCTGTTATGACTGCGGCAATCGGCAATATTTTGACAGTGGAACTGCTCAATCGTTTTGCGGGAATCAATATCACGTATTTTCAATGGTTCTACTACACATTTCCTATCTGGCTGATATTGATTCCGGCAATATGGCTCATGCTGTTGAAAGTTTTTCCATTGCCTGAAGAACAGCAATACTTTCCGGCAATCAAAGATGAAATGACGGAGAAGCTCGAGGAATTAGGCCCCATCAACGCACGGGAAATCCGCTGTTTGGCCATACTGTTGGCGATTGTGATTTTTTGGCTGACGGAACCTCTTCATGGATTACATCCGAGTGTTCCAGCACTGGCAGGGGTAGTGTTGATGACCTTGCCCGTTGTTGGCGTAGCTGCCTGGGAGCCTGTTGTGCGCATCAACTACAATACCGTTCTGTTGATCAGCGTCACCTTATCGATGGGCTATACATTTGTGGATTCAGGGGCAGCAACCACCATCAGCCAATATTTGAGTGTCGATTGGTTTATGCAGCTTATTCAAAATCCATTTTCAGCTGTGGTGATCGTCATTGTTCTGGCTCAGATTTTCCATAAAATGATTTCCAATGTCGCCACTGCCGTTGTTGTCCTGGTGCCGATTGTTATAAGCGTTGCCCAAAATGCCGGCATTGATCCTCTGGCAATTGCTTTTACAACAGGATTGACCTGTCTTTTCGGATTTGTCCTAATTGTTGAATCCATGCCGAATTTGATCGCCCACAGCACTGGAATGATTTCACAGAAAGATTTTTTGAAGCCTGGCTTATACGCCACCATCATTTCAATGGCAGCAACGGTTCTTGTAGCTGCTACCTGGTGGAACTGGATTGGGTTAATTTGACCAGGTTTTTAAATCGACGCTATTTTGTTGTGGATATTCCGCAAACCAGCTCCGCTTTCGGGCCCACAGGATGTGGGTCATGCAGTTGTCGCGACAACTGCCCAGGGCTTACTGCCCGATTGGATTTTGCCACTTCGCTTCTCCGCGGAAAGCGTCCGCCTGGAGCGATCTCTTCTCACTAGCTTAGATAAATAATTGTTAATTCACTAAGAGAGTCTAAAAGGAGGAATTTATATGTTGCCATTGGAAGGCATAACCGTTGTTTCTTTGGAGCAGGCTGTAGCAGCGCCTTTCGCGACAAGGCAGCTAGCGGATTTAGGCGCCCGGGTCATTAAAGTGGAAAGGCCAGGAGTCGGAGACTTTGCCAGAAACTATGATAAAACGGTTAAAGGGATGGCCAGCCATTTTGTCTGGATCAACCGTTCCAAAGAATCATTGGCGCTGGACCTGAAGCAGGAAGAAGCCAAAGAGGTTTTGCATAAACTGTTGGCAGAAGCAGATGTGTTCCTTCATAATCTTGCACCTGGCGCAGTGGATCGCCTTGGATTTAGCGCAGAGGAACTGAAGGTCAAATATCCGAAGCTGATCATTTGTTCCATCTCAGGGTATGGCACTTTCGGGCCGTATACTAATAAAAAAGCCTATGACTTGTTGATCCAATGCGAAGCAGGCTTGGTCTCCGTCACAGGAACAGAAGATACCCCATCCAAAGCAGGAATTTCCATCGCGGATATTGCGGCAGGAATGTACGCCTATACAGGTGTGTTAACCGCCATCATTTCACGCTATAAAACGGGGAAAGGTGCAATCATTGAAGTATCGATGCTTGAAGCATTGGCCGAGTGGATGGGCTATCCTCTCTATTATTCCGCATATGGAGAAAATGAACCGCCTCGAACCGGTGCGAGCCATGCCACAATTTATCCTTATGGCCCTTTTAAAGCAGGAGATGGCAAAATGGTCTTTATGGGCATTCAAAATGAACGCGAATGGGGCGAGTTTTGTGAAACTGTACTGAATAACTCAGAGCTGGCTTCTGATCCGTTGTTCAACAGTAATTCTCAGCGTGTGGTTAACAAAAACGCATTGAAAAGCATCATCGAAGACGTTTTTCAGGCAATGGATTCTGGGCAAGTGATCGAGCGGCTGGAGCTGTCGCGGATTGCCAACGCACGACTGAATACCATGAATGAACTCGTCGAGCATCCACAATTAGCAGCTCGCAACCGCTGGCGTGAAGTGGATTCGCCGGTAGGTAAATTAAAAGCGCTCATTCCACCCGTCACATCAGATGAAGTTGATACGGTTATGAAGCCGATTCCGCATGTGGGCGAACACACAAACTCCATTCTGTCAGAGCTGGGATTTTCTCAAGAGCAAATAAGCAAATTGACCACCTAACGAAAAGACGGCATTCGAAAGGGGAAAATGACAATGGCAAAGTTAACACCAGAGGAAAGAGAGCATTTACGGCAGGAAGTGGGGAAGTTATGTTCGGAATTTCCGAATTCCTATTGGAGAAAGCTGGATCTTGAACGGGAGTATCCGTATGAGTTTGTGGATGCATTGACCAAAAGCGGCTACCTGTCTGCATTGATTCCTGAAAAGTATGGCGGCAAAGGCTATGGCATGACAGAAGCGACAATTATTCTTGAAGAAATCAACCGTTCCGGAGGCCATGCTGCTGGCTGCCACGCCCAGATGTATACGATGGGCGCCTTATTGAAACACGGCAGTGAAGAACAGAAGCAGCAGTATTTGCCGGGCATCGCGGACGGTTCGATCCGGTTCCAGGCTTTCTCGGTGACGGAAGAAAAGGCAGGATCCAATACGACTGCCATCGAAACTTTTGCTAAAAAAACAGCAAATGGCTATGTGGTCAATGGCCATAAAAACTGGACAAGCCGGCTGCTGCAGTCGGATTTGGTGATGCTGCTGGCACGCACCACACCAATAGAAGAAGTAGGCGAAAAAAGGGCAGCAGGGCTCAGCCTGTTCCTGGTGGATTTGCGGATTATCCGGGAGCAGCAGCCGGAATCCCTGGTCGTTGAACCGGTCCGTGCCATGTTCAATTACGCAACAAACCAAGTCTGGTATAAAGATATGGAGATTCCTGCAGAATGCCTGATCGGAGAAGAAGGCAATGGTTTCCGTTACGTGCTCGACGGCATGAACGCAGAGCGGACTTTGCTGGCGGCAGAAGCGATCGGTGACGGTTATTTCTTCATCGATAAAGCCACCAGCTATGCCAACGAACGCGTGGTCTTCAACCGAAAAATCGGGGAAAACCAAGGCATTCAGTTTCCCATTGCCCGGGCTTACGCGGCGATTAAAGCGGCTGACTTGATGCGCTATGAAGCAGCAAGAAGATTTGATGAGGATGAGAAATTTGGTGAGCAGGCCAATCTGGCGAAATTCCTGTCGAGTGAAGCAAGCTGGCAGGCGGCCAATGTCTGCCTGGATACGTTTGGTGGCTATGGCTTTGTGGACGAATATGACGTGGAGCGGAAATTCAGGGAAACCCGGATGTATCAAGTAGCGCCGGTCAGCAACAATATGATTTTGGCCTATCTTGGGCAGAATGTACTGAAGATGCCACGCTCTTACTGATGTCCATTCCAACGGACGCCTTCTTATCATTAGTCAAGGATCTTTATCGAAAAAGCAAGGAGGTCTTCTGGATTAGTAAAAAAAAGATGATGGTGTTTTCCATAGCTTCAGAAGACAGCAGCACGCCGTTGCTGGCAAAAACTTCTTTGGAATAAATTCATAATTATTACAACACAAATATGTTCTATTTTGAAAAACTGCACGAATTGATCAACTTCATCGAATTGTGAAAATATTTTTCGGTTTTCTTAGAGCCATGAGGCTTCTGGGTTTATGAAAGATGGAAACGCTTGCAAAGAAATCTAAATATTTTTTCTATATTGACAACGAATTTTTGACTGTATATGATGGAGTCAATTCAAATATACAGATTAACTATGTTGATGGAGATACACTTCATGCAGAGAAATCTTAAGAGAGCTGATGGTTGGTGGAAATCAGTGGTTTCGGCATTGGGCAGCACTCCTGAATAGGTGGATTGAATACCCCAGTAGGTCCATTCGCTTCATGTCCGTTACGCATGTGAACCAATGAGGCTGTCAGTTTATTGACAGTGAATTAGGGTGGTACCGCGAAATGGAAGACTCTTCGCCCCTTGCATCTTTATGTAAGGGCGAAGAGTCTTTTTTTGCGTCTTTATACAATCACTGCCCGCAAAAGCGGGAAATCGAGAGGGGAATGAGTTTCATTATGCTGACAGACCAACAAATTTTACGAATCCCAGGACCAACACCAATTCCACCAAGTGTGCAACGCGCGATGGCACAGCCGATGATCGGGCACCGAGGACAAAGTACATCGGAAATGATCAGTGACATCAGACCAAGGTTAAAACGTGTTTTTGGAACCAAGCAGGAAGTGATCATCTTAACAGGCAGCGGGACTGCAGGACTGGAAACAGCTGTAGTTAATACGGTTGCTCCTGGAGAAGAAGTAATGGTTCTCGTAACAGGCGCATTCGGAGATCGTTTTGCGAAAATTTGTAAAGCATATGGAATTCAGACTCATGTTTTCGAAGTGGAGTGGGGCCAGGCGGTTGACCCGGAAGCGGTGAAAAACTTCCTTATGGAGCATCCCGAGATCAAAGTGGTCTTCTCGACCTTCTGTGAAACCTCTACGGGCGTCCTGAACCCAGTCAAAGAGTTGGCTGCTGCCGTTAAAGAGGTATCGGATGCCTTGGTCATCGTCGATGGCGTATCTTGTGTAGCAGGTACGGAAACCCAGATGGATAAATGGGGGATCGATGTAGTGGTCACCGGTTCACAAAAGGCCTTTATGCTTCCGGCAGGTCTTGCATTCATTGCAGCAAGCGACCGGGCATGGAAGAAAATCGAAGCCAACCCACAGCCGCGCTTTTATTTGGATCTCAAAAAACACAGAGACAATATTTTAAAAGATACAACGCCTTTCACTCCTGCATTATCGATTTTATTCGGTTTGCAGCAAGTGCTTGTATTATTGGAAGAAGAAGGACTGGAAGCAGTATACGCAAGACATCACCTGATGAAGGATATGACCCGGGCGGCTTTCAAAGCATTGGGCATCCCATTGCTGACTTCCGATAAAGATGCATCACCGACAGTGACAGCTGTGAAACCGGATGACTTTGATCCGGAAGAGTTCCGTAAAGTGATGAAAAAAGAATTTGCTTTGGAAGTGGCAGGCGGCCAACAGCATTTAGCGAAAAAGATTTTCCGCATCGGCCACATGGGCTATTGCTCTCCGGCAGATATGCTGCAGACTTTGGCAGCCATGGAAATCGGCTTGATGAAAGTAGGAAAAGAAATTGAACTCGGCAAAGGAATTGCCGCTGCACAGCTAGTTTATTTGACAGAAGGGAAGGGAAACAAATGACTTTTCACGTCTTGATCAGCGATCCACTCAGCGAAGAAGGAATTTATCCCCTGCGTCAGGCAAACGGCGTAAACATCGTCATGGAAACCAACTTGACGCCGGAACAATTGGGCGACCGCATTGATGGCTTTGATGCTTTGCTTGTCCGGAGCCAAACGCAGGTGACACGGGAGTTGATTGAAAAAGCTTCGAACCTGAAAATTATTGGACGTGCAGGTGTCGGCGTCGACAACATCGATCTGGAAGCTGCTACCGAGCATGGCATTATCGTCGTCAATGCACCGGATGGCAATACGAATTCGGCCGCTGAACATACAATGGCGATGCTGATGTCTATGGCACGCAAAATTCCACAGGCGTTCCACGCGTTGCGCAATCAAAAATGGGACCGTAAATCGTATGTGGGCGTCGAGTTGAAGAATAAGACGCTTGGAGTAGTCGGTTTTGGCCGGATTGGCCAGGAAGTGGCAGCTCGTGCAAAAGGACAGCGAATGAACATCATCGCTTACGATCCTTTCCTGACTGCTGAAAAGGCAGAAAAACTGGGTGTGGAATTTGGATCAGTGGAGGATGTGCTGAAAGTGGCGGATTTTGTTACTGTCCATACGCCATTGCTGAAAGAAACCAAGCATTTGATTAATAAAGAAGCATTCGCCATCATGAAAGACGGCGTACAGATCGTCAACTGCGCACGCGGCGGGATCATTGATGAAAGCGCATTGTTCGACGCAGTGAAATCAGGGAAAGTAGCCGGTGCAGCGCTTGATGTATTTGAACAAGAGCCGATGGTTGATTTTCGGCTATTGGATTTACCGGAAATTATCGCAACGCCTCATTTGGGCGCAAGTACTTTTGAAGCGCAGGAAAGTGTAGCAGTGGATGTCAGCATGGACGTGGTCAGCTACTTCACGACAGGGACTGTCCGAAATTCAGTGAATTTGCCATCTGTACCAAAAGAAATCATGAAGAAAATCGAGCCTTATTTTGATTTGTCAGAGCGTTTGGGCGCATTTTTGACTGATTTGACCGGTGCGGCTGCAGAAGAAGTGACTGTACGCTATGCTGGGGATTTGGCCAATATGGAAGTGGGGCCATTGACGCGCAATATGCTGAAGGGCATGCTGAAGCGCCATCTTGGCAAGCACGTCAACGATGTTAATGCGATGTATATTGCCAATCAAAAAGGGATTGTCGTCAGCGAACAAAAGACTACGGAATCGAAAGGGTTCACGAGCCTGATCACCGTAGAAGTGAAAACTGCAAAAGGCACAAGAAAAGCAGCCGGAACCTTGTTGAATGGACAAGGTGCACGTATTGTCAAAGTGGATGATTATTTGGTGGATGTCGTGCCAGAAGGCCATCTGCTGTATGTTCGCCATAATGACCGCCCGGGCGTCATCGGACGTGTCGGAACTTTGCTTGGACAAGAGAATGTCAACATTGCTACTATGCAGGTAGGGCGTTCGATTGTCGGTGGAGATGCCATCATGATGCTGTCAATTGATAAGCCTGCGCAAACAAGCAGCTTGGAGCAATTAGCAAAACTGGATGAAATTCAGGGAGTCACACCCATCAATCTATAAGAAACACAAAAGAGGTCCTCACAGAGAGGACCTCTTTTGTGTTTCAGGCTGTAGATAAAGTCTTTCCGAAATGGATAGCGGTGCATAACCCCAACTGCTCTGGCCACTTCGCTTTCCGTGGGCTCAGCTTCTCTGCTCCCACAGGAGTCTTTGTAGCCAGCCCGGTTTGAAGAACACGGCTTAAATGAAAGAGAGAAACTTGCTAGTCGATTCCAAAAGGAAAATAGTTCCGAAAAATCTAGTAATCCCGTCACTCAAGGATCCCGAGCGCAAGGCGGCGAAGGGCAAAGATGTGCTCCTGCATCGCTGCGCTAGCTTCGTCGCAAAGACTGGTCTCGCAGGCTTCGACCAATGTCTTTCCTGCGGAAGAACACCCCGCAGGAGCTTGCGACGAGGAGGCTCAGCGCTTCGTCCGCGGAAACATACTAACATTAGTAGCACAAACCATGGCCATGGTTTGTGCTACTATTTTTTTGTAGAAGTGGAGTGAAGTCGTGCGGACGCGGGGATCTGAGAATCCGAAACAGGAAACAGACTCGCTTCACACCCTTATCCGAATCAGGTTAGTATGTTGGGTCCCGAGAGACCGTATAAGAAAGTGGAATCGATAAGGCACTGTGAAGGCTTCTATGAAAACAGAACAGGAGGAAAAGGATGAAGTATGTGATTGCGTTTGACGTCAGTATGGGAAAAAGCGCCATGGTGGCCTTATCGCAAGAGCGAGTGGAATTTCAGGTGCTTAGGTCATTCCCTGGAATTGGGGATCAAACTGCTGTCCAGATCATCGCAGAACTTGGTGACATCCGCCGCCATCAGTCGGACAAACTCCAGTACCAGGACAAAATCAATAAACGGGGAAACAAGCGGCTGCGGACCATCCTGTATTTTATGGTGATGACCATGATTTCCCTCCGCAAAAAAACGCACAACACCATTGCCGACCATTACGACCAATTAAAAAAGCAACCCAATGGAAAGCCCCATCAGGTTGCAGTGATCGCCTGTCTGAATAAGTTCGTGAAAGTTGCATTTCACCTTATTCGCCACGGGCTTCTTTACCAGTACGAATCTGGCAAGGCTTCGTAAACACAATTCCTTTTCACTATAGCACAGACAACCTGGTGAAAAAAACAGGAATCACCAGGTTTTTTTGGCATGCCCTTTTTGGCACGATCAGATAGCTTGTAGTGCAGGTGCATGACTCCTGCGAGCCCGCGGAAAGCGTGCACCGGAACGAAAAGCAACCGTTCCTCAGCCCACTCCCTCTATTTTTTAATAAACTACGAGAAAAAACTTGACTGCAGATAAGAAAGCGTCCGTCTGGAGCGCAGGATTCGGTATAAATCCCATGAAATGTGTAATCATTCTGTAAAAGTCATAAATATTCTTTTGTGTTTAAATTTGTTCCAGCAGCTGAAGCAATTCCTCCAAATGCTGAACTTCGTATGTCGGGATGATGGATTCGTGTGGAGCCTTCTCTTCCCGGTTGACCCAGACAGAGCGGATTCCGGCTTTTTCAGCACCGATAATATCGGTCATTAGGTTATCACCGACCATCAGCACCTCACCTGCGGCAAAATCGAATTTTGATAAGGCATGGTGAAAGATGCTCGGATCTGGTTTCCCTTTTCCAAATGCACCCGAAATTACGATGTGATCAAAAAAAGGCGCGATTTCCGGTGTGATCTCAAGTTTGGTCTGCTGCAGGCTTGGCGACCCATTGGTCAATAACAGCAATTGATAATGGCCTTTTAAGTCTTCAAGTACCTTTAAGCTTTCTTCATACAGAATGGGGTTTCTTTTCCGTGCTTCAGGAAAAAACTCAGCAAGCTGGCCGGCGATTCCCGGGTTGTCGATTCCAATTTTTTTCAGTCCGAGAGTCCAGGCTTCCCGGCGATAAGCCGGAACAATGGTTTTCATCTGCTGGAAATCTGTTCCTTTATCGTCAAAGGTTCCCCATAACCCTTCGAAAGGGTTGATGCCGATCATTTTGGTGAAATCATATGTATCATAGCCTGCATAGAGCTCAGTTGCTGCAGCTCTCACTGCTTCTTCCAGGCCGGAACAGTCACGGGCTGTTAATTCTTCAGCCAACTGGCACGTTTCCTCGAATGCTTTCTCAACACTCTTCTTGTCCCATAACAAAGTATCATCTAAATCGAAAAAAATTGCTTTGACCATCGGTGTGAGCTCCTCATGATAATATTTTTACTTTGCTCCAGTGTACTGGAAAAGCCAGTAAAAACATAGGGTGTTCAGAGTTCTGTCACTGAAAAGAACAATGCCTGAGTGATATGATATGAGCAAGGAGTGAAAACAATGACGATAAGCAATTCGACGATGCTTTTAATGGAAGAAGCCACTGACTATATAGGAATTTGCTACGACGAATTGGGTAAGAGCGACCACCAGAAAGCAGGCAGGCTGCTTGAAATCAAAAAGGAAATCGAATACACAGGAACTTATACGCACAGCTTCGAGGAATTGGAGCACGGAGCACGCATAGCCTGGCGCAACAACAATCGCTGCATTGGCCGGTTATTCTGGAATTCGCTGACAGTCTTTGATGAACGGCATCAAACTACAGCAACTGGAATATTTGATGCTTTGGTTCAGCACATCAACTTTGCAGCAAACAACGGAAAAATACGCCCTACCATTACTGTATTCCGCGCCGCACAGGAAAATGAAGACTCCATGCGTTTATGGAACCATCAGTTGATCCGTTATGCTGGATACGAAACTGCAGGTGGCATCATCGGCGATTCCAGTTCAGTGGAGCTGACAATGCTTTGCCAGGAACTTGGCTGGCAGGGAGAGGGAACCGCTTTCGATATTTTGCCCTTGGTCATCCAATTGCCAGGAGAAGAGCCTTTCCTCAAAGAAATTCCGCGGCAGTCGATTACGGAGGTCGAAATTGGCCATCCCGAAATTCCAGAGTTTTCACAGCTGGGCATCAAGTGGTATGGGATTCCAATCATATCAGATATGATGCTGGAAATTGGCGGCATCCAATACAGGATGGCACCTTTCAACGGATGGTATATGGGCACTGAAATTGGCGCCAGAAACCTGGCAGATGAAGACCGGTATGATTTCCTGCCTGCTGTAGCAGAACTGATGGGGTTGAATACGCAGTCGAACCGTTCCCTATGGAAAGACAAAGCTTTAGTCGAATTGAATATCGCTGTGCTGGAATCGTTCCAGGAAGCAGGTGTGACCATCGTCGACCATCACACGGCAGCCAAGCAATTCAAGAATTTCGAGAAAAAAGAAGAAGTGGAAGGGCGCGATGTTACGGGAAACTGGGCATGGTTAATCCCGCCGATGTCTCCGGCCACAACTCATATTTTCCACAAGCCCTACAAGAACAAAGTGGTCAAACCTAATTATTTCCATCAAAAAGCTCCCTATCAATCCTAAGGAGGGGATAATGATGAAAGAATTCAAAGTGACCTACTTTTTTGATGAGGAACATTATATCCGCCGTTTCATCCACGTGGAGTCGCAGGCAGAAGTGGAAAAGTTGGTGCAAAGTGAGCGCGATCAGCACATTTCGTTTCATGACAGCCGTGGGATCTATCATGAGCTGAATACACAGGATGTCCGGGTCATCCAGATTTCAGAATATCATCGGACGGATAAAGTATAAGGCGCAAAGGGTGGTATCCATTGCCAGCAGCTGGTTCTAATCAAAAAGCCTGTATATGAAATTAGCGGAATAAAAACAGATTAGTTTAGCGAAAGCGGGATGGGAGAAACTTCGGTTGCTCTCATCCCGCTTTTACTAATTGATAGAAAGTCTGTTGCCCAATTCCGCTGTCCCCACCCAAGCGAAAGGCTTTACTGAATAGTAAGCAGCGTGTTGTTTTCTCTGTTCTTATGAGAGATATCTCTCGTTTGAGGATAATCAGTTCAACTTATATAAATTGCGATTGTTTCTGCACCTTCACCGTCTAACCTGTTTATCTGTAATTCAGAGTATTTTGCAGACGAAAACTGCAGGTTTTGTCTGCAAAATACGTTACATCCGAAAGATATGTATTATAATAGTACATAGTGAACTTTATAGAGAATGAGAATTTATAGAGAGAAGGAAATTTAATGGGACGCAAATGGAACAATATTAAAGAGAAGAAAGCATCAAAAGATGCCAACACAAGCCGGATTTACGCGAAATTCGGACGTGAAATATATGTAGCTGCCAAACAAGGAGAGCCGGATCCAGAATCGAATCGGGCCTTGAAAGTAGTTTTGGAACGTGCCAAGACATACAGTATTCCAAGAGCGATTATCGACCGTGCAGTGGAAAAAGCCAAAGGCGGATCGGAAGAAAGCTATGATGAATTGCGTTATGAAGGATTCGGTCCGAATGGTTCGATGGTAATCGTAGACACGCTGACAAACAACGTCAACCGTACAGCTTCAGATGTCCGCGCGGCTTTCGGCAAAAACGGAGGCAACATGGGAGTCAGCGGATCTGTTGCTTATATGTTTGACCATACGGCAGTGTTCGGCATCGAAGGCAAAACAGCTGACGAAGTGCTGGAACTGATGATGGAAGCGGATATCGATGTCCGTGATGTCATGGAAGAAGAGGACAGCGTCATCGTCTATGCTGAACCGGATCAATATCACCTCGTGCAGGAAGCATTCAAGAATGCTGGCATCACGGAGTTTACAGTAGCAGAATTGACGATGCTCGCGCAAAATGAATTGCCGCTGCCGGAAGACGCACAGGAACAATTCGAAAAAATGATTGATGCCATCGAAGATCTGGAAGACGTACAGCAGGTTTATCATAATGTGGATTTAGAGGGATAATAAAAAGAGGCGCTTTGAGTAATTCAAGGCGCCTCTTTTTTTGCGAAAAAAATATTCTGATAATTAGGAATTTGACTTGTAATTCAAAAAAAGAATGACTATACTAACTTTGAATCATTAGTAGAAGTGTTTTGACTAATTATGTAAGGGTTTTCATTTAACTTTAAGTAAGTATTGGATGAATCATTGCCGAAATTCAAAATTCTGTAAGAATTTGAACTAGTCGATAGTCTGCAGAAAAATCTAAGAAAATACTTTTAAAAAAATTGGAGGAAAAACAAATGCTAAAAGAATTATCACCGAAAGCCGAAGATTTACAGGAGAAATTACTGAAGTTCATGGATGATTATGTTTATCCAAACGAAGCGACTGTCGAAAAACACTTGCAGGAAGCAGCAGACCGCTGGACGATTCCGCCGATCGTCGAGGAGTTGAAGGAAAAAGCGAAAGAACAGGGCTTATGGAATTTATTTTTGGATGATCCGGAATATGGAGCTGGCCTTTCGAATTACGACTACTCGCATCTATGCGAAATCATGGGCCGTTCGTTGATTGCGCCGGAACTGTTCAATTGCAACGCACCAGACACCGGCAATATGGAGGTCTTCGTCAAATACGGAACAGAAGAGCAGAAAAAGCAATGGCTGGAACCTTTGCTGCGCGGGGAAATCCGTTCCTGCTTCTCGATGACCGAGCCGGCTGTGGCTTCTTCCGATGCCACCAATATCCAAAGCAGCATTGTCCGTGATGGCGATGAGTATATCATCAACGCGAAAAAATGGTGGACCACCGGAGCAATGGATCCCCGCTGCAAAATTGCGATTGTCATGGGAAAAACAGATTCAAATGCGGCAAAGCATAAGCAGCAATCAATGATTTTGGTGCCTTTTGATACACCGGGTGTGGAAATCATCCGTCCACTGACGGTATTCGGCTATGACGATGCCCCCCAGGGACATGCCGAGGTTCACTACACTAATGTCCGTGTACCTGCTTCCAACATGCTGCTGGGCGAAGGGCGTGGCTTTGAAATTGCGCAGGGCCGTCTTGGGCCAGGGCGCATCCATCATTGCATGCGTGCCATCGGAGCAGCCGAGCGTGCGCTCGAGCTCCTGTGTAAACGCGCTGACAGTAGAGAAGCGTTCGGTTCCACCTTGGCTGAAAAGGATGTTATCAGAGAAATTATTGCTGAAAGCCGGATTGAAATTGAGCAGGCACGTTTGTTGACCTTGCATGCGGCCCATAAAATCGATATAGAGGGTGCAAAAGCGGCACGCAAGGAAATTGCGATGATCAAGATTGCAGTCCCACGGGTTGCATTGAATGTCATCGATCGTGCAATGCAAGTTTTCGGCGGTGCCGGCTTGACCGAAGATTTCCCGTTGGCCGCACATTATGCTTATGCCCGGACACTTCGGTTGGTTGATGGGCCGGACCAGGTCCATCTGCGAGATGTCGGCCGTCTGGAACTGAAGGATCAGTTGAAAGAAAGTTCGATTATGAAATAGAGAGCATATATAAAAAAAGTGCCCATTAACATAAAGGAGATGGTGGATATGAGTCTCCGAGAAAAAAAGGCAGCCCGGAAAAAAGAAGAAATCCTTCGCTCTGCCAGCCTGGTTATTGCCCGGAACGGATATCAAAATGCGACGATGGAGGATATCGCAGCTGAATTGCTTATGACAAAAGGGTCGCTTTACTATTACTTTAAAAATAAAGAGGAACTGCTGTATAAATGCCATGAACTGATTTTATCGTGTGCTATGGAGCGTATAGAAGGACTGTTTTTTGAAAATCTGTCTTCTAAAGAAAAAATGAAGCGAGCAATCAAAATACATCTGGATATTGTAATCCGGGAAAAAGAAGTGTTCAATCTTATCGGTAAACCGGAGCAGATATTTTCTGAAGAGAATATTCGGAAAGTCCTTAAGAAACGAGATGAGTACGCCAGCATTTTTGACAAAATCATCGATGAAGGTGTAGCCGGAGGGGAATTTTCCATCAATCAAAAGAAGATGGCCCGGATGATGATTTTGGGTGCCGCCAATTGGGTACAAGTCTGGTATTCACCGGAAGGAAAATACGGAAAAGAAGAGGTAGAAGAGATTTATGCTGATAATTTATTGAAAATATTATTGTGACACCATGATTGCCTTAATCCTATGGAAGTTTGGTTATTATAGCCTTTTTGCTTATTTGTTAGAGGGATAAGGAGGGATAACTTGAAAGCAATCATCGTTAAAGAGACTGGTTCGCCTGAAGTATTGAAACTGCAGGAAGTGAAAAAACCAAAACCTTCCGCAGACCAGGTGCTGATCCGGGTTGAAGCCATCAGCGTCAATTTTGCGGATATCAAGGCTCGCCAAGGGCAGTATCATGGAGTTGCAGCAGATGCCGCTTTTACACCAGGCCTGGATTGTGCAGGAGTAATTGTGGAAATCGGAGATCAAGTGACCCGGTTCCAGCTTGGAGAGCGCGTCATGGCATTTCCGGCAGGCGGTTCCTACGCTGAATTTGTTGTGGCGCCTGAGAATTTAACGTACGCGGTACCTGATGACATCAGCAGCGAAATGGCCGCGGCATCATTGACCGTCGGCATCACCGCTTATAATGTCATCCGAAAGATGGCGAGGCTGGAACAAGGTGAAACCATTTTGATCCATGCAGCAGCTGGAGGCATTGGATCAACCGCAATTCAATTGGCCAAGCTTTTCGGGGCTTCCAAGATTATCGGGACTGTCGGCAGCGATGAAAAGATAGACAGAGCTAAATCTTTTGGGGCCGATGAAGTGATCAATTACCGGTCAGTGGATTTCGTGGGTAAAGTTAATGAGTTGACGGCAGGAAAAGGGGCAGATGTCATTCTGGATACGGTGGCAGGCGAGAATTTTGATAAGAGTTTGAAATGCCTGGCCACATTCGGCCGGATCGTCTCTTTCGGGCATGCCAACGATGGATCGGTTCCAGGAATCGCAAAAACGGATCAGCTCCACTCAAGATGCCGCTCAGTCATTGGATACAGTACCGGCACGTATCGTAAGAACCGCCCTGAATTTCTTAGAGAAGGTGCGGAAAAGATCACCGAGTACCTGCTGCAGAAACAGTTGAAGACTGTCATTTCCAAAAGCTTCGCATTGGCGGATGCTGCGGATGCACATGTACATATCGAGAGCCGGTCAAGCATCGGCAAGGTATTGCTGATTCCTTGAATCCGGCATGTGCCGATCTATTAAAACTTAGTTTGGGATAAAGATGGTTCTATAGAGCTGCAACTCTGAAAATGCAAATAAGGAAGGGGAAGTCGAAGTATGAATAATGTCTACTTAATAGATGGAGCAAGAACTACTTTTGGAGGATTTCACGGAGGCCAAGGAATTGCGGTGGTGATTGAACATGCTTAAACTGCCTGTTATTGTGGCGCCGATGTTTTTGGTGTCAACACCCAAAATGGTCATTGAATCATCAAACGCAGGTGTCATCGGGTCCTTTCCTTTGCTGAATGCGCGACCGATTGAGGCCTGTGCGGAGTGGTTGAAAGAAGTAAAAGAATCACTTGGAGAAAAGCCATGGGCAGTCAATTTTATCTGCCACCGGGGATCGAACAAGCGATACGAAGAAGATTTTGAGCTGATCCGCCATTACGAACCGCCGATTGTCATCACCTCTCTTGGTTCGCCGGGCGATGTCATCGAAATCGTCCATGCTTACGGCGGTCTGGTCTATTCGGATGTCGCCAATATCCGGCACGCGAAAAAAGCGGCTTCTAGTGGAGTGGATGGGCTGATTCTTGTCTGCGCAGGAGCAGGAGGGCATGGCGGCACAATCAACCCCTTCGCCTTTATTGCGGCTGTCAAAAAATTCTATAGTGGAACGATTATTTTATCGGGCTCTTTATCCACGGGAGCGGATGTGGCTGCAGCTAAATTGATGGGAGCCGATTACGCTTATATGGGTACGCGTTTTCTGGCAGCTGAAGAAAGCAGTGCGCCGGAAGAGTACAAGCAGATGGTCATCGATTCGTCAGTGGAAGACGTTCTCTATACCGATTCTTTCAGCGGCGTTCCGGTCAACGTGCTGATTCCAAGCTTAGTAAAGCAGGGAATCGATCCGAAAACCTTAAAGCCCAAGGATGAAATTGATTTGTCGCATTTGGTCAATGCCAAAGCCTGGCGGGATATCTGGTCAGCAGGCCACGGAGTCACCACCATCACCAAACGAGAGACGACAAAAGAAATCGTGGACCAATTGCTTGCTGAATATGAGGAAGGGGTGGCTGGGCTTGTACGAAACGATTAAAACCGAGCTGCAAGACGGAATCCTGACGCTGACTTTGAACCGTCCTGAAAACATGAACGCTTATACGGAAAAAATGAATGAAGAGCTGCTGCATTTCTATAAGGAAGTCAACCACGATGACAGCGTACGCGTCATTGTGGTGACGGGTAGTGGCCGGGCATTCTGCGCGGGCATGGACTTGTCGGAAGGAGGCTCGACTTTCTCTACTGATCAATCTTCCGACGAGTACCGGGACCTTGGTGGCCAGGTCAGCCTTCAGGTATACGATGTCAACAAACCGATTATTGCCGCCATCAATGGGCCGGCTGTCGGAATCGGCATGACGATGACACTGCCGATGGACATCCGGATCGTCAAAAAAGACACCAAAATCGGCTTTGTCTTCGGCCGCCGCGGCATTGGTCCAGAGGCCGCTTCCGGTTGGTTTCTGCCAAGAGTTGTAGGAATCGGCAAAGCGCTCGAATGGACTTTGACAGGCCGTTACATACCGACTGCCGAAGCGGTGGCAACCGGATTGATGCAATACGAATCGGAAGATCCGTTGGCGAAAGCCTATGAAATTGCGCGGGAGATCGCGGGAAATACAGCTGCAACTTCCAATAGCTTCACCCGCCAGCTGCTGTGGAAAATGCTGGGGCAGGAGCATCCGCATGCATCACATTTAGTCGAATCTAAATTCCTCCACTGGGCTGGCCAGAATGCGGATGCTGATGAAGGCATTGGGTCCTTTGTCGACAAGCGCAAAGCCGAATTTCCGATGAAGGCGAGTGAGTTGCCGGATTTTTTTGAAGAGCAAAATTAACGGATCAACTATTCATAGACTGGATCAAAATGTCATGGGAATGGCTTTTGGGTCCAGCTTTTTTTTATAGAAGAGCCCAGGCAACTTGTCCAAAAGCAGAATATTTTACATTGTATACCCCTGGTGGTATATTAAGGTTAATCAAATTGTTGAAGGGGATTGATGAGATGTTATTACGATATTTCTATGATGAAAACTTAGCTCATGCTTCATATGTAGTAGGCTGTCAGGCGACCGGAGAAGCGGTAGTAGTAGATCCGATGCGTAATATTGCTGTCTATGAAGAGCTCGCTGCAAAAGAGAACCTGAACATTGTCGGGGCTCTGGAAACGCATATACACGCTGACTTTGTTTCCGGTTCGCGCGAATTGGCAAATCGTTTCGGAGCGACATTGTATGTATCTGATGAAGGTGATGCAGATTGGAAATATCAGAATATCGATCACTTAGATCATCAATTATTGAAGGACGGCGACCAGTTTAAGGTCGGAAATCTGGTATTTGACGTGATGCATACACCGGGCCATACGCCTGAAAGCATTTCATTCCTATTGACGGACCGTGGTGGTTCCGCTGATAAGGCGATGGGTATTTTCACGGGAGATTTCGTCTTTGTCGGAGATGTGGGAAGGCCAGACCTGCTCGAAAAAGCGGCAGGTATGCTAGGAACTGCTGAAGCCGGGGCAAAAGAGTTGTTCAAGTCACTCGAACGCTTTAAAAAGCTACCCGATTATCTTCAAGTCTGGCCGGCACATGGAGCAGGGAGTGCCTGTGGTAAAGCGCTCGGCGCCGTGCCTTCAACTACTGTCGGTTATGAAAAAATGTTCAACTGGGCTTTGCAATACGACGATGCCAAGGCATTCCAGAAAGAATTATTGGATGGCCAACCGGAACCGCCTTATTATTTTGCGGTCATGAAAGCTGTTAATAAAACAGGGGTGAAATTATTGAAAGATCTCCCTGAACCAAAAGTTGTCGGGTCAGTCAAAGAACTCGAGGCGTTGCTTGCAGAGGGCCATCAAGTTCTGGATTTGCGCCCTGCACCTTCATTCAGCAATGGCTATATTTCAGGAACCGTCAATATTCCATTCAATAAATCGTTTGCCAATTGGGCAGGATGGATTGTGGATTACAAAAAACCGCTTTATCTGCTGCTGGAGCCTGAATCCCTGAACGAGGTGCTTGAGGCCCTGCATTCAATCGGGATCGATGATGTAGCGGGCTACGCGGATGCTTCAAAGGCAATCAACGAAGCAGCGCAGCTGGATTCATATAAAAATGTCTCTCCGGAACAGGCAAAACAAATGATCGAGAACGGAGAAGGCTACGTACTGGATGTCCGCAGCCAAACTGAGTATGATGAAGGGCATATCGAAAAATCCGACCACATTATGGTCGGTACCTTAAAAAATCGGTTGGAAGAAGTCGATACCGACAAAACTGTAATCGTCCAATGTGAGGCCGGCGCTCGTTCTGCGATTGCGGCCAGCATTCTCAAAGCAAAGGGTATCGACAACCTGGTGAATCTTACAGGCGGCTATTCAAAGTGGAAAGAAGAAATGCCGGTTTAATTGAGTTCACTGCTTTGAATGGTGTTTAACTTTGTTTTGCATAAGAGCAGCAGTCAAAAATTTAGGTTCACTCTATATATGAAGGAGAAATAAAATGATAACAAGTGTAATGCTGGCTGGCTTCCCGATTTCTATAGCGGTTTATGGTGCTTATAAAAGGTTTGTTCCAGCTCTTGGAGTAAAGCAGGAGCGGCTCAATCACTTGGACGGCGACTCCTATGCATTACTGGATGTCCGTGCCTATAATGTGTCCAATAAAAAACCGGCTCCTGAAGCTTTTAATTTACCCATCTCATATTTCACAAGAGGCTATGGAGAAATACCGAAAAAGCCCATCCATCTGATCGCCGAAAACAAGTTAGAAAAAAACTTGGCAGTCCGACTGCTTCGTCGAAAAGGATTTAGCGTGGCAAGCTATAGTTTAATGGGAGAAAAAAGCCCTGATAAACTGAATACAGCATGTTGTTAACCTGAAACCTGTGTAAATGGAAACTCATTTACACAGGTTTTTTCTATTTTAAAATAATTTTTTATTTGGAATACCCAGTAGATTTTGTGAATTAATTAAAACTTGTAAAAACGAGATACTTTCCTATAAAATAGTTTTTATGTCTAGAAACGAAAGAGGGAAATGAATGAAAAAGCCTGGATTAACTGTAAAAGTACTGACTGGACTAGTTTTGGGAGCCATCGTTGGGTTGCTGATCAACCTATTCGCCCCCAATTCATTTAACGTGTTAAATACATATTTATTTGTGCCGCTTGGCCAAGTATTTTTAAGTTTGATTAATATGCTGGTTGTCCCGCTTGTTTTGTTTTCCATTATTCTTGGAACAGCCGGACTTGGCGATCCTGCCAAATTGGGACGGATCGGCATTAAAACGGTCAGTTATTTTCTGGTGACCACCACTATTGCGATTGTGATCGGCTTGTCGTTGGCGGCTGTTATTCAGCCGGGACTTGCCGGAAACTTTGATCTGGAAACTGCAGCGTTTGAGGCAGAAGAAGCACCATCTGTTGGCGAAACTTTGTTGAATATGATTCCAACAAATCCAATTGCGGCTTTAGGGGAAGGCAATATGCTGCAGATTATCGTGTTTGCTGTCTTTATCGGTTTGGCATTGACGGCTCTTGGTGAAAAAACCAAAGGACTGGTACATTTGTTTGAACAGGGCAATGACGTCATGATGTACCTGGTAGGCATTGTCATGAAATTTGCTCCTTATGGGACATTCGGTTTAATCGCCACGGCGGTAGGGTCTCAAGGATTCTCAGCGATGAAAGCGATGGGCTCCTATATGCTGGTTATTGTAGCGGCTCTTTTGGTCCACGCGGTCTTCACGTATGGAGGAACCATTAAATTTTTGGCGAAGAAAAGCCCAATCTGGTTTTTCAAAAACTTTGCACCTGCGATGAGTGTCGGCTTTAGTACGTCAAGCAGTACGGCGACTTTGCCGATTTCGATGGAAGTGGCACAGGATAAATTAGGTGTACCGAAATCTGTCAGCTCGTTTGTGCAGCCTTTGGGTGCTACGATCAATATGGACGGAACAGCCATTATGCAAGGGGTTGCAACAATGTTCATTGCACAGGCTTATGGCATTGAATTATCTGCGGTAGACCTTGCAACGGTCGTTCTGACGGCTGTGCTGGCAAGCATCGGTACGGCAGGCGTTCCGGGCGTTGGATTGATCATGCTTGCCATGGTATTGGGCAGTGTGGGCCTCCCCCCAGAAGGCATCGGCCTTGTAATCGGTATCGACCGTCTACTGGATATGACGCGTACGGCAGTAAATATCTCTGGAGATGCGGCATGTGCAGTTTATGTGGCGGAAACTGAGAAAGATAGAGATTTGCGAATGGAAAATATGAACGCTTAATCAAAAAGAAGTTCTCGCAATGCTGCGGGAACTTCTTTTTGATGTCAAGAAAAGAAACAGTTATATTTGCTTAATCAATTGGGAAAATTCTGCATTGACAAGTAATAGGCTCCATTATATATTATATGTAACCGGTTACACACTGAAGAAAGAACGGAGTCGTTTTTGATGACCACGATTAAAGATGTAGCAAAAAAAGCAGGGGTCTCGGTGGCTACGGTTTCCCGATTTTTAAATGATAGCGGATATGTCGGCGCAGAAGCCGCCAAAGCAGTGACCGCTGCAGTAGAAGAACTGAAATACGAATTGAATCCGGTCGCGCGTTCGTTGAATACCAAGAAATCGAACTTAATCGGCTTGATCCTGCCGGACATTACTAACCCTTTTTTTCCAGAACTTGCAAGGGCAGTTGAAGATGTTGCTTTAACATATGGTTACACTGTGGTGTTATGCAACTCAGATGAAAATCCTGAAAAAGAGAAAAACTATATCGAAACCTTGAAGAAAAAATACATTGCGGGTTTTATCGTGACTTCCAATCAGTTGGATGCGCCGCATTATGCCAATGCCAATGTGCCGATCGTGGCACTTGACCGGACCATCAATGAAAAAATTCCAACCGTATCCTCCAACAATAAAGAAGGCGCGGTTATGGGTACGAATGCCCTGCTTGAAAGAGGGTGCCGAAATGTCCTTTTTCTCAGAGGTCCTGCAGAATTGAATCCGGCGAACGATCGATATGACGGATTTATGGAAGCCATTCAAAATACGGATGCACATTATCAAGTAGTCACTTGTCCTTTTCATTTTGCCGATTCGCAGAAAATTGTGGAGCGTGCGCTGAAGGATGACCCATCAATCGATGGCATTTTTGCCAGCAGTGACGTTTCGGCGGCGGGTGCTTTAAAAGCAGCAAGCACAATGGGCAAGCATGTACCGGATGAACTGCAGATTGTCGGCTTTGACGGAGTGGCCATGGGAGAGATGCTGTCACCAGGATTGACCACTGTTGCACAGGATGTTTACAAGATGGGCGCAATAGCGACCCGCGTTCTGATTAAACAAATTGAAAATAAGAAAATCGATCAAAGTTTTTATGAAGTTCCCGTAAAATTGGTCATTCGTGGAACAACAAGGAGTGTGGCGGAATGATTACAGTAGTTGGCAGCATCAATATGGACTTGGTTGTCCAGACAGAACGTTTCCCAAAACAAGGTGAAACGGTGTTAGGCAATCTCTATACGACGGTTCCAGGAGGAAAAGGAGCCAATCAGGCAGTCGCAGCTGCCAGGCTCGGAAGCGATGTCCACCTGATCGGAGCAGTTGGCCAGGATGCATTCGGGACTGAGCTATTATCAGGGTTGAAGGATGAAGCAATTCATGTGCAGGATGTTAAACAAATTGACGGAGCAAGCGGCATTGCAAACATTCTTTTGTCAGAAGGAGACAATCGCATCATTGTAGTTCCTGGTGCCAACCACAGGGTTACAGTTGAAGAAATTGATGCTTTTGCAGAAAAATTAGGGGCCAGTGATTTGGTCGTTATGCAGTTGGAGATGCCGATTCCGGTTATTCAACGGACATTGGAAATATGCCATCGAAATGGAGTTCCTACTATCTTGAATCCGGCACCGGCGAATGGATTTACAACTGATTTTCTCCCATATTGCACGTATCTGACACCGAATGAAACAGAAGCGGCAGAAATTTTCGGCGAGAATTGGGAGCAGGCGCTGCTTGATTATCCAAACCGTCTTGTAGTGACACTTGGGGAAAAAGGTGCAAAGTTTTACGACGGAGAAAAGCACGTCATCGTTGAAGCATTCCCAACAAAAGCAGTGGATACTACAGGAGCAGGCGATACTTTCAACGGTGCACTTGCAACAGCGCTGGCGGAAGGACAGGCTTTCGACAGAGCAGTACGATTTGCAAATGCAGCAGCATCCTTATCCGTAGAAAAATTCGGGGCACAAGGCGGCATGCCCGACCGGACAGCCGTTAGTGAGCGAATGGCAGGTGGGCACTCATGAAAAAGCATGGCATCATCAACCGTGACATAGCATCAGCCTTGGCTTCATTCGGACATACCGATCTGTTGGTCATCGGTGATTGTGGTTTGCCGATTCCAAAGGGTGTTCCCTGCATCGATTTGTCCTATAAAATAGGCAAGCCAGCCTTCTTAACGATACTGGAAGCCATACTGGATGATTTTGAGGCGGAAGCAGCATTTATTGCCCAGGAAATAACTGATGGCAACCCGGTAGTGGAAAAAGCAATTATGGAAAAAATGAAAGCGGATTATATTACGCACGATGAACTGAAAGATCTCAGCAAACAGGCAAAACTGATCATCCGTACAGGAGAAGCGACACCTTATGCTAATATTGTCCTTCGTTCCGGCGTTATTTTTTAAAAGAGGCAGGTGATTCTAATGATCAAAATGACCGATATCTCCAAGTCGTTCAGTGGCAATAAAGTCTTGAAAAATGTCGACTTCACTTTGGAAAAAGGTGAAATCCATGCATTGATGGGTGAAAATGGTGCGGGAAAGTCGACTTTGATGAAAGTCATGTCCGGAATCTATACACGGGATTCGGGGATTATCGAAGTGAAAGGCCAAAAAGTCGATTTTACTTCCCCTAAACAAGCAGAGGAGGCAGGGATTGCAGTCATCCATCAGGAACTGAATATCCTGCCTCACCTGTCGATTGCGGACAATTTGTTTCTGGGGCGTGAAGAGACGATAGGCCGTACGGGAATATTGAAAACCAAACAGATGGAAAAAAAGACGCACCAAATTCTGCTGGACCTTGGACTGGATGTGGATCCCTCGGACCCTGCAAGCACATTGTCAGTCGGAAAGCAGCAAATTGTTGAAATTGCCAAAGCGATTTCGGTAAATGCGGAAGTGATTATTATGGATGAACCAACTGCGGCGTTGACAGACCGTGAAATCGACAATTTGTTCAAGACCATCCGTGAACTTCAAAAACGCGGTGTATCCTTCATTTACATATCCCACCGGATGGAAGAGATTTTCTCGCTGTGCGATCGGATTACGATTTTGCGTGACGGCGAATTTGTTGGAGAGCGGAAAATCAGTGAAACGTCTTTTGATGAAATTGTACAAATGATGGTTGGCCGGGAACTTGGAGATCGTTTTCCGCAACGGAAATCGACGATTGGCGAAATCAAACTGGCTGTTAAAGGTTTAAACCGAAAAGGTTGCTTTGAAGATATTTCTTTTGAACTTCGGAAGGGTGAAGTGCTGTCGATTGCTGGCTTGATGGGGGCAGGACGAACAGAAGTGGTGCAATCGCTGTTCGGCTATAAAAAATTGGATAGCGGCAGTATTGAATTTGATGGCAAACAAGTCAAAATTGATACGCCGAAAAAAGCCAAGGAAATGGGCATCGGCTACGTAACTGAAGACCGCAAGTCAGAAGGGTTGATTGTGGATTTTTCAGTGGAAGAAAATGTAAGCATGACGAACTTAGCTGCCATCTCTAAAAATGGATTGATTTCCAAAGACAAGGAACGTAAGCTTTATGACACGATGGTCAAACGCCTTGGAATTCGGACATCAGGTCCTCACCAGGCAGCCAAATCCCTGAGCGGCGGCAATCAGCAAAAAGTGGTCATCGCGAAATGGCTGGGCATCGAGCCGGAACTGCTGATTTTGGACGAGCCGACACGCGGCGTCGATGTCGGGGCGAAAAAAGAGATTTACTCGATTATCAACGAACTGGCTGAACGCGGAGTAGCGATTCTGATGATTTCTTCGGAATTGCCCGAAGTCATCGGCATGGCTGACCGTGTCCTGGTGATGCACGAAGGAAAAATAACCGCGGATTTATCGAAAAATGAAATGACGCAGGAACGAATTATGCATTTTGCTACAGGAGGTGAAAAACTTGCAGTTGAAGAACAATAATCAATCGGTGCTTCAAAAGATAGCTCCATTTATCGGTTTGATCCTTATTATCGTGATTATTACTATTTTAAACCCCGGCTTTTTATCCGTATCCAACTTAATGAACGTACTTCGGCAAGTTTCTATTAATGCGCTGATTGCCTTCG
This sequence comes from Planococcus sp. ISL-110, assembly GCF_018613575.1. Taxonomy (GTDB): domain Bacteria; phylum Bacillota; class Bacilli; order Bacillales_A; family Planococcaceae; genus Planococcus. The sequence continues at coordinate 132,683 of NZ_JAGGPX010000004.1, read as the reverse complement.
GAATGACTTTTGTTATATTAACAGGAGGCATTGACTTATCGGTTGGAGCGACTCTCGCATTGACGGGAGCTGTTTCGGCAGGAATGATGGCAAGCGGGATGGACCCGATTTTCGCCATGCTGCTTGGGCTTTTGCTTGGAGCTGTACTCGGAGCAATTAACGGAATCATTATTGCAAAAGGGAAAGTGGCACCATTTATCGCAACATTGGCGACAATGACCATTTATCGAGGTCTGACACTGGTGTATACGGATGGGCGTCCAATTTCAGGACTAGGCGACAGCTTGACTTTCCAGATGCTTGGCAAAGGGTATTTCTTTGGAATTCCGATCCCGGTAGTGACCATGATGGTCAGTTTCGGAATTCTGTATTTCATTTTGAAAAAGACGACGTTCGGTCGTCGTGTCTATGCAGTAGGCGGCAACGAAGAAGCGTCGATCCTATCGGGAATCAATTCAGACCGCATTAAGATCTATGTTTACTCACTGCTCGGTTTATTGGCCGCATTGTCAGCATTGATCTTAACGTCGCGGCTGAATTCAGCTCAGCCGACTGCTGGTGAAATGTTTGAACTGGATGCCATCGCTGCTGTAGTACTTGGCGGCACAAGCCTTACCGGTGGCCGTGGATGGATTGTCGGTACCTTGATTGGTGCCTTGATCATTGGAGTACTGAACAACGGTTTGAACCTGATCGGGGTTCCTTCCTTCTTCCAGCAAGTGGTGAAGGGTGCAGTTATATTATTAGCGGTTCTTTTGGACCGTAAAAAAACAACATAAGGGGTGCAGAAAAATGAAAAAAATGCAATTGGGGTTCATGTTAGTAGCAATGATGATTTTAGCGGCTTGTTCGATGGAAGCTCCAGAATCAAGTTCTGAAGAGGAAAGCGGCGATGGCGGAGAAGCAAGCGGCGACTACACAATCGGTTTTTCTATTTCCACTTTGAACAACCCGTTCTTCGTTACATTGAATGAAGGTGCTGAAGCGAAAGCTGAAGAGCTGGGCGCTGATTTAATGGTAGTCGATGCACAGGACAACGCTTCAAAGCAGGCAAGTGACATAGAAGATTTGATCCAGCAGGAAGTGGATTTGATTATGATCAACCCTGTCGATTCTGAAGCGGTTGCAGCTGCAGTAGAATCAGCCAATATGGCAAACATTCCGGTCATCACAGTAGACCGTAGTGCTGCAGGCGGCGAAGTGGTTTCCCATATCGCATCCGATAATATTGCTGGAGGAGAAATGGCTGGAGAGCATTTGGTATCGCTTGTTGGGGATGGCGCGCAAGTTGCAGAACTTGAAGGCGTTTCAGGATCTTCGGCTGCACGTGAACGTGGAGAAGGCTTTAATAATGTCGCGGCTGACAGCCTGGATGTAGTAGCTAAGCAAACAGCGAACTTTAACCGGGCAGAGGGCTTGTCTGTTATGGAAAACATTCTTCAGGCGAATCCTGACGTTACAGGAGTTTTCGCTCATAACGATGAGATGGCTTTAGGTGCTCTTGAAGCGATTGAAGCTTCGGGCAAAGACATTACAGTTGTCGGTTTTGATGCTACTGACGATGCCGTTAAAGCTGTAGAAGAAGGCCGCCTGGCTGGGACGATTGCACAAAAGCCTGAAATGATCGGTGAAATGGCAATTGAGACGGCAGTACAGTCACTAGATGGAGAAGAAGTTGAAGCATCGATTCCGGTGGAGTTGGAATTGGTTCAGTAAGCATTCAAAAAGACAAGCATGCGTTATGGATATTTCAGGCTGTAGACCCACTCGAGCGATTCGAATGGGTCTACAGTTTTATTAGGGATTGGGGTGAAGAAATTCAGTGTGGTACTTCGCTCTAACAGACCGGTGAGCACGCCGGTGTTGGATAGACCGAAAGAAAGATGGATGAGCGGGTCTGTTGCAGTCGCTTTTTTCTTTTTCTGTTATACTATTGTCAAAAGCAGGAACAGGAGGCTAGCATATGAAGGATGTATGGATAGTGAAGTACGGTGAACACACGATCCGAGTCGTCAATACATGGACCAATGAAAAACTATTTGTAGACGGAGTTTTACAGGATGAGCAGGTCGGTTTGCATTTTACTTCCCGTCTGTTTGGAAAAGTGAAAAGTGAAGATAATGAATATGAAGAAATCAAGGTATCGATCGGAGCTTGCTTCTGCAGAATGCAATGCCGGATTTTTGTGGGAGACCGCTTAATTTACACGACAGAACTGCAAACGGGCGGATGAGCCTGTAGTGTTGAGAATCAGATTTAATTCGCTTCATAAAAAAGCTCAGCAGAAAATTGATTTTTCTGCTGAGCTTTTTTATGAAGCCGCCGGCAAGCAGAAGCTGCTGAAGCATAAGTCGATGACGCACAACGATTTGTTGTAGCACCTTGCAGGATTCGCGTTTTATAAGAGCCAGCACCAATGCTTGATGGGTGCTGGTATTCTGTCAGAAATTTCTGTATGTTTATTATAGATAATTTTTACAAACAGAAAGTTTTCCATAGGTAAAGCCAATCATTCGATTTGATATGCCGTTTCTATTTCCTTTTTTAACAGAAGACTATGGCACTAACCCCATGTTATTCGGAAGAGCGAACTTTGAAAAACAGCTTTATCCAGATATTCTGAGGAGAAGGGGGTGACTAAATGAAGATTTTTGACACACATTGCGACGCGCTGCTGAAGCTGCAGGTGACGAAACGAAATGCGCTATTCAAGGGAGAATTGCTGGACTACCGGAATGGTGCGGAATTGGAAACCAATTTTGGGCGGCTCCAGGCAGGAGGTGTGAAAGTTCAATTTTTTGCCATCTTCGTCCATCCGGAATTGCCATCCGATGAAAAGTGGCAGCATGCGCTGGAGCAGGCAGATTTGTTCTACAGTGAAATCCTGGAAAAAAACCCGTTGATGAAGCATATAAAGAATTGGAAGGATATTGATTTATTAAAGCCGGCCGAAATTGGCGCTGTTTTGACTTTGGAAGGGGCGGATGCGTTCGGCAATGATCTGGCGAAGCTGCGCCACCTCTACCGGTTAGGGGTGCTGTCGATTGGATTGACCTGGAATAATGCCAATCTGTGTGCCGATGGTGTCGGTGATCCAAGAGGCGCAGGGTTGACAGTGCTGGGGAAAGAAGTCATCCGCCTGAATAATGAATATCATGTGTTTACCGATGTCTCCCATTTGGCCGTCAATGGATTTTGGGACGTCATGGACCTGGCAAAATATCCAATTGCGAGCCATTCCAATGCGCGTACCCTTTGTGATCATCCGCGCAATCTCGACGATCAGCAAATCAAGGCAATGTTCGCAAATAAGGGAATGATCGATGTGGTGTTCTGTCCAGAGTTTATCAATCGAGACAGTGAGAGGGCGACGATAGCAGATTTGGTCCGCCACATCGATCATCTCTGTTCGCTCGGTGGAATTCACCAAGTCGGCATCGGATCGGATTTTGATGGCATATCCTCACATATTACGGAACTTAAAAATGCCTCGGAATTCCCCAATTTGATCAATGAGCTGCAGAAACATTATACAGAAGCGGAAGTTGAGGGGTTTGCGTACCGTAATTTTCTGGAAAACCGTCCCGGAATGTAAAGGAGAAGAAGTATGGATAAGACGACAAAACAGAAAGTAAAAAAGTCTTCGGAAAAAATGTCGATAAGTATGTAACCAGCGGCAGCCACGCCAAAGGAGATGATTTGTTTTTGCTCGTCGAATGGTTCCAACTGGAGAAGACGAGAACTGTGCTCGATATTGCCACTGGCGGGGGACACGTGACAAAAATTCTGGCTCCTCGTGCAGGAACGGTGTTTTCTACAGACCTGATAATAGCGATGCTGGAAAACACGGCAAAGCATCTGTGCGGCAGTTTCAACAATATTCACTATGTGGTGGCAGATGCCGAAGCATTTCCTTTTTTGAAGGAAACTTTTGATGCGGCCATTTGCCGGATTGCACCACACCATTTTCCGAATCCAGAACGGTTTATCTCGGAAATGTCACGTGCCTTAAAGAAGGGCGGCCAATTCATCCTGATCGACAATGTTGCTCCTGCTGATCCGGAGTTGGCAGAATTTATGAATACCACTGAAAAACTGCGGGATGACAGCCATTCACGATGCCTGACCAAAGAAGAGTGGGCAAGGCTGCTGAAAAAGAATGGGATGGTGGAGCGGAAGTCTGCGGATCTTCGGAAAACATTCGACTATCCATCATGGGTAACACGCACAACCGAAAATGACGGGCAAGTGGAACGAGTTTCCCAGCATTTGCTGGGTGCTGATGAAAAAACCGCTGAGTATTTCTCGATAGAAGTCTTAGATGGAAAAGTCCAACACTTCACAATTGATGAATGGATGGCGCTGTACGAGAAAGCTGGACATGAGTAAGCTAAAAAAAGCCCCTTCACCAAACGAGTGAAGGGGCTGCGTATTTAATATTTGTTCATTGATGACTCTGTATTCTTCGCCTCTTTTTGATTGGCTTCGCTTTGTGCGACAGGGTCAGAGGAGGTTTCTTTTTTTGCCATTTTTCGTCTATGAAGAATGGCGTTTATTTCAGCGCCGATAACTAAGATCAGACCAGTAAGGAAGAACCACAGCATCAGTACGATTAACCCGCCAAGACTTCCGTATGTAGCGGAATAACTGCCGAAATTAGAAACGTAAATTGAGAATCCTAATGATACGACCTGCCATAAGACTGTTGCGATTATAGCTCCGACAATAACTTCCTTGAATGGAAACTGCTTATCGGGAGCGAATTTATACATAAATGCCAAGACAATGCTCATTACTGCAATGGAAATGACCCAGCGCAGAACTTGGAAAATGATTTCAGTTTCCTCAGGAAGACTGAAGAAAGATTTGATCATATCAATAATCGTACCACCGAAGATCGGTAGGATGAGGGCGACGATGACAGCAACTAACATACCCAGCGTTAAAATGATGGCTGTTGCTTTCAGTTTAATGAATGATCGAGTTTCTTCGATGCCATAAGCTTGGTTGGTGGCATTGATAAAGGCGGTCAACGCGTTGGAAGCGGACCACAGTGTACCCAAAATACCGAATGTCAACAAACCGCCTGATGGTGTGGTGACAACACTGATAATTGTGTCTTCAAATGTAGTGGCCACAGCTCCTGGAAGAATGGTGCCAATAAATTCCACGGCGCGATCCGGATTGATTTGAAGATACGGCAAGATAGCCAGCAGCAAAATCAATAAAGGAACGATAGCTAAAAGGTAATAATAAGCTTGTGCTGCAGCAAGGGTTGTTGCTTTATCTTTCTTGAATTCACTGCCAAGTTCTTTGGCAAATCCTGTAGCTTTACTCATCCGATAACCTCCATTTAAAAATTAGTTACTCTTTATATGCCCCGTTATAGACAGAGTTAATCCTAAAATGAAAAACTAAAGGCCATTTGGAAAACAGCAGAAGTTTTTTGAACGTAAAAAAGTGCCCGGTAAACGGACACTCTTTTCAATATTATTTTGGCAGTATATCACAGGCGACTTTTAGAATATGGTGATTTTCCATTTCCACAATGGACCATTGACAACCCTCTTTTACAAAAAGGTCTCCAGTTTCAGCTTCAATCAACTGGTGCTGGATCCAGCCGGCGATCGTATCAATATCTTCACTGTCTTCAAATCTAAAACCGAAACGTTCATCCAGATCTTTTAAAAGGACACGCCCGTTGAGAAGGTAGCGTGTATCACTTTCCTTAATGATTTCTTCATCTTCGTCTTCATCGAATTCATCACGGATTTCCCCGACAATTTCCTCCAATATATCCTCCATCGTAATCAATCCTGAAGTGCCGCCATATTCATCGATGACCAGCGCGATATGCGTACGATCTTTTTGCATTTTCACTAAGGCATTTTGAAGCGGCGTTGTTTCGTGGAAGTAAGGAAGGTCATGTATAAGTTCTGACATTTCAAATTTACCATTGAGAGCGTAATGCGTCAGTACTTCTTTGGCGTTGATAAAACCGATCAGGTCGTCTTTATCGCCATCTCTGGCAATGGGGTAACGCGTGAAACGATGTTCACGGATTTGAACCAGCAGTTCCGGATTCGATAGATCATCTGAAAAGGCCACCATCTGAGTGCGCGGAATCATAACGTCTTTGGCACTGCGCTCATCGAAAGCAAAAATATTCTGCATATAGGACAGTTCGACCTCGTTGATTTCTCCGCTTTGGAAGCTTTGCGCCATGATGATCTTCAGGTCTTCTTCTGAATGGGCCTGTGCTTCTTTGGCAGGCTCCACGCCAAAAATCCGCAAGAGTATGTGAGCCGCACCATTTAGGATGGAAATGAAGGGATACATGATTTTACCGAACCAATACAGGAATGGTGACAGCAGCAATATCATCCGCTCCGCAAATTGAAGAGCCAACGACTTCGGAGCCATTTCCCCAATGACAACATGCAGGAAAGTCACCAGTGAGAAAGCCAGGACAAATGAAATGATGGCAGAAGCAATGGAAGGAACATCGAACATTTCAAACAATGGATGCAAAAGCTGTTCAACTGTCGGTTCACCCAGCCAACCTAGTCCAAGGGCGGTGACGGTGATGCCAAGCTGGCACGCTGACAGATAATAATCAAGATCACTGGTGATCTTTTTGACCAATACAGCTTTTTTGTTTCCTTCATCGATCAATTGGTCGATGCGTGCCATACGGACTTTAACGACGGCAAATTCCGAACCGACAAAAACGGCCGTTAACGCAATTAGTAAGAAGAGCAGAGCTAAATTCAATATAAGTATGGGGTCCAATAAATTCCCTTAAATAAGGGATTCACCTCCGGAAGTAGTTATTGATGTTAAATTTACCATAATTTGAGCGCGAGATATAGGGCGATACCTAATGATCGGCAATGATCTGACGTGTAATTTCTTTTACATCAATGGCAGTATCTTCGTTGATGACATCGTCAAGCATGACATTCTTAAAATAGCCGACGCTTGCAGGCAATGGAAGATCCAGCAATTTAGTCAAAGCAATCCGATACATCACAACAAATTCCTTGTCTGTATTGCCGCGTTTCAACTCTGCGAACGCTTCATAAAATTGGTCCAACTTGTCTGCCATTTCGAGCAAACGCCCTTCAATGGTGGCGTCCTTTCCTTCTTTCATGCGATCAAAAAAGACCTCTTGAAATTCTTGAGGAATCTCACGAAGGATGAATTTCTCCATCATGCCCTCTTCCACTTTTGCGATCATTTCCTTTAACTCAGGTGAAGCATATTTGACCGGTGTTTTAATATCGCCTATAAACACTTCAGCAAAATCATGATTGATGGTTTTTTCATATAATGCTTTCCAGTCTACTTCACGGCCGGCACGCTCTTCGATCGTTGCAAAAAACATCGCGTACTGGCTTACTTTCCACGAATGGGCTGCAACATTATGATCTTCAAATTTGAATCTGCCGGGTGCCCGGATAATCCGTTCTAGGTCGTTCAATGAAGTGAAAAAACGGTGAATTCCCATAATGACGCCTCCTTTGATAACTTGAATTTTAATTTGTAACATCAACTATTCTACTGTGGATATTCCGCAAACGAGCGCCGCTTTCGGGCCCACAGGATGTGGGTCATGCAGTTGTCGCGACAACTGCCCAGGACTTACGGCCTGAGTGGATTCTTGCCATGACGCTGCGCTTTTCCCGTAGAAAGTTTCTGCCTGGCGCGAATTCTTCATGTTCTTACTTTTTGATAATAAAATTCCCTGTCTTCAGCATACACGATTTTTAGTATAATAAAAATGACATTGATACAGCATAATGAAGGAGAAGAAAAAGTATGACGGGCAAGACTCACATCATAGGCGGCGTAGCAGCAAGCCTTGCATTTGCACAAATAACAAATTATGAACCAGCTATTTTACTGGGAGCAGGGGTAATAGGCTCGCTGATTCCGGATATTTGCCATGGCAGCAGCAAAATCGGCCGTGCCCTGCCGATTCTTTCAAAAATGATCAGTGGCTTGTTCGGACATCGGACATTTACGCACAGTCTGTTGTTTTTATTGTTGTTCGCAGTTTTATTGCATAATTTCATGCCGATGGAAGCAATTTCAGCAGGGTTGCTTGTTGGAATGGCAAGCCATATTGTATTGGACATGGCGACGAAAAGGGGAGTTAAGCTGTTCTTTCCGTTTAGATGGACCATCCGATTTCCAGTAACTGCTACGACCGGGGGGACTTCAGAATACATGGTTTTCGCATTGCTGTCGCTTCTCTGTGTTTACTTTGGCTATGACGTTTTTCTTTCCCTATAAACGTTTCACTCTATGACAGAAGGGAAATGAAAGAACAAATGCTCATAGGAGGAATGATCTTAATGGCTAAAAATGATTTTTCAAAAGATGCAAATCCGCAAAGCAGCCATAATAGGCGACAGCGTGAAGAGTTTGAAAGCATCGATCAGGAGTCAAGAGAAGACGGCGAAAAAATGAACAAAAAAGGCGCCCACAGCAACACGGGAGTCGGCGACGAACAAAACCAGATTGGCGAATCGGAAGAAAAGTGAGCGGATCGTGAAAAGAATATATTAAAACAGCGATTGAATAAAAGGCCAGGGACTTCCAGTTCCTGGTCCTTTTTATTGGTTTTTTAGAAAGTGTCAAATTCGTTTTTTGTCAGCTTGTTAATCGGCACATAAACCGGTACACTGATAAAGGCAATTATTGAAAAATTCGTTTTTTTAAGACAATGGAGGGATAAGATGATTTCAGCAACATGGAACTGGATGTGGGAAAAACACGACCAGGCAAAAGATACGTTCCGACTTTTTACTAACCCTGGAGCTGGTATACCCGATGACCGTGATCGGGCAGAAGATGCTGGATCCTATGATGAACGCCAAAAAAACCGCAGTTATAATACTCCTCAATTAATTGGGCTGTTCCTCGGTCCACTGTTGTTTATCCTGACCTTACTTTTCTTTAATCCCGATGGACTGTCGCCTGAAGCGAAGGCTATATTGGCCAGCACAATATGGATTGCGACCTGGTGGATTACGGAAGCTATTCCGATTCCGGCAACGTCGCTTCTGCCTATCATTCTTTTTCCAATGACCGGCGGACTCGATGTAAGCGCTACAACTTCGGCTTATGGCAGTGACACCATATTCCTCTTCATGGGTGGTTTCATGATTGCCCTGACAATGGAGAAATGGAACTTACATAAACGGATTGCCCTTACCATTATTTCTGTGATCGGCACCAACACCGAACGCATCATTCTTGGCTTCATGGTAGCTACTGGATTCTTATCGATGTGGATTTCCAATACTGCTACGGCCATGATGATGGTGCCGATCGGTTTGGCAATCATCTATCAAGTATCTGAAGCGCTGAAGGATGATACTACAATCGATACTTCAAAAGAAAACTTCGGTTTCGGTAAAGCACTGATGCTCGGGATTGCCTATTCCGCCTCACTGGGGGGGATTGCAACCTTGATCGGAACTCCGCCGAATACATTATTAGCGGGGGCAGTCAATGAAATCTACGGTATTGAAATCACCTTCGCACAGTGGATGCTGTTTGGCGTTCCACTGGCCTGGATTTTTATTGTAATTGCTTGGGTGTATCTGGTGAAAGTCGCTTATCCGCAAAAGTTGAAACATTTGCCAGGAGGAAGCGAAGTGATTCGCCAGCAAAAAACTGACTTGGGCACTGCATCCTATGAAGAAAAAGCGGTTTTTGTCGTTTTCATAGCCGTTGCACTTGCTTGGATCAGCCGCTCGTTTGTTTTGGATGCGTTTGCACCTGATTTAGAAATGACGGATGCGATGGTCGGTTTAATCGCCGCGATGATCCTATTTATCATTCCTTCCAAAAACAGAAAAGGCGACCATTTGCTGGACTGGGCAACCGCGGTTAAATTGCCTTGGGGAATTTTACTGCTATTTGGTGGTGGACTTGCCATTGCTGCCGGTTTTACAAATTCCGGTCTGTCTGAATGGATTGGAGGCCAATTGATTGGATTGCAGGGCGTCAATGTCCTTATCATTATTCTCGTAGTAGCTGCGTTTGTGTTGTTCCTAACTGAAATCACGTCTAATACTGCAACAGCTTCAATGATGTTTCCGATTATGGCATCTCTTGCAGTAGCTCTCAGTATCCATCCTTATGCGTTGATGGTGACTGCAGCTGTAGCGGCATCATGTGCATTTATGCTGCCAGTTGCGACACCGCCGAACGCTGTCGTGTTCGGCTCCGGATATTTAAGAATTGCAGACATGGCCAAAGCAGGATTTGCACTTAACATTTTCGGGATTTTCTTCGTAGGGCTAGCGGTATTCTACTTCCTGCCGCTTGTTTGGGGAATTGATCTGATGTCGATTCCATCGGACTTTCTGAAATAAGATTTAATGAATAGAAAAAAAGCAGGCTCACCTTCCGGTGGAGCCTGCTTTTTTTCTATAGAGAGTGACTGCCAGTATGTAAAGAAGCGGTAAAATTGCTGTAAAAAGAACCAAGCCCGTCCAGCCGGCAGAGGTCCATAAAGGGCTTAAGAGAGAGCTTCCTGCTGCCACACCGATATAATACGATACTAAATAGAGACTGGAAGCACTGCCTTTATGATGGGCTGCCTGCTGGCCAACAGAGGCGGCGGTCAGGGAATGGGAAGTGAAAAAGCCCAGGCATGTCACGCAGAGTCCGACGACGATCATCCAAAGATATGGACTGAGTGTCATGAAAATACCCGCGGACAGGATAAACACCCCTGCCAGACGGACGGTACGCAAACCGAATTTTTCGGCGGCATGGCCGGCTATCGGGGAACCGATAACACCAATCCCATAGGCAAAGAATAAATACGAGATTGCCTGCAGGGACATAGAGTATGGAGGGGCTCCCAGATAGAAGGGCAAATACGTCCAAATGCCGGTAAAGGAAATCTGTAAAACAGCACCAAGGCCGAAGACAACGAGAAGTGCCGGATTTTTCAAATGGAACAAAAATCCTTCGACATCTTTTGCAAAGCTTAATTGGCTGGAATTGAAGTTCCGTGAGGGCGGCAGCAGATAGACGACAGCTGCAAATAAAACAAGGCCGGTCACAGCAAAGGCATAAAAGGAAACTTGCCAGGAGAAATGATCTGTCAGATATCCAGTTAAAAAACGACCGAGCATTCCGCCCAATGCATTACTGGAAATATAAAGCGCAGTGGCGTAAGCGATGTTCTTTCTATCGATTTCTTCGCTGATATAGGCAAGAGCAGCAGCGGGTACGCCTGCCAGCGCAAAGCCCTGGATGAAACGAAGAATCAGCAGCATGGCAAATGAATCAGTCAGCGGAATGATGAAAAAAGGGATGGCAGAGCCGAGCAAGGAATAGATGATATAGGATTTTCTGCCATTGCGATCAGAAAAAAATCCAAGAACAATCAAGCCCAGTATTAAACCGATGATGGTCAGTGACAAAGACAGGCTGGCTGTAGAAACAGAAACCTGAAATTCGTCAACAAAAACAGGGAGCAAGGGCTGAACCGCATACATGTTTGCAAAAATAAATAAAGAAGCAAACAGCAGGCTGAGGATGATTTTCCAAAACTGGCGGTCTTTTACGGTGTATCGCTGAGATTCCATAGGTCACGTCCAATCAATAATCACTTTCCACGCCAAGAGAGCCATAATGCATGGCATTGCCGTTGAGCGGAGGTGTTCATGCTATTCCCTAGTTTAACATTAAAAATGAACAATCCACCTTGTTATAAAGCAAACGAGGATAATAGGAAACTTGAGGCAGCCAAAGTTCGTTGGATGTTATGGTGGAATTAAAAAACCCGCATGCACATAGGCAGCGGGAAGAGCTTATAATTTGTTGAAGAAAGATAAAATCTGTTTTTTTGTCGGTTCCTGCAGGCGGTAACGCAGTTCCTTGTTTTGCGTATTGACGATATGATAGGCCGGATTTTCAGCAACTGTGAATTTCCAGTGTGGTTTTGTATTTTTCTTTTTAATCTGAAGTTCAGGAAGCATCATTTTTTTCGTAAAGCTTTCAAGTTTTGCCATTAAAAAGGTATCCATGTACCGTACGAGCAAAAAGCCTTGTTGACGTTCCGGATTGAACTTTGCCAAATTGAATTCACTGACATCAAATCCTTTTTCATATCGCTGAACAGATGGGGATAATACAAAACAATCTTCATTCATAAAGATAGTTGAGTTTCCTTGTTGTTTCAGCCCTAATTCTTCAACCAGAAAATCCTTGTTGACGAGACTCATTTCGCGTGCAGTAGCCATGTGATTCCTCCTAATATAACTCGTTGTTCTTCTATTATAACACTATTTAGCGATTTAAGGGACCTTAACGAACTTTCCATGCATTTTGAGTCTTAACGAGTGTAAAGGCTTAGGGCTATGGATTTAACAGAATAAAGACAGGTGCGGAAATTTTCTGGAACATCAAGACGGAAGGTCATGGTAAATGGCAGCTTTTGTATCGGTGTCCAGCCAGATATTGTCTGAATACTTTCAGGGATAAAGACAATAAGGCAGTAGGAGTTAGAATTATCTGTTATATTTAGGGGGAGTAAACCAGTGCTGAGAGGAGTGTTTAGAGTGTGTGGAAGATATTCACTGTTCACCGATTACACGGTCTTGATCGAGCGGTTTCATATTGAAGAAGCAGCGATAAATGAAGATGACTATTCAGCAAGCTATAATATTGCCCCTTCCCAGCAGGTGGTGGCGGTAGTAAATGACGGAAACAAAAACCGCCTTGGCAAGCTTCGTTGGGGACTGATTCCTCCATGGGCCAAAGATGCAAAAATTGGTTATAAGATGATTAATGCCCGGTCGGAGACAGCGGCGGAAAAACCCAGCTTCCGCAATGCCTTCAAAAAGAAACGCTGTCTGGTCGTAGCGGATTCTTTCTACGAATGGCAGCACAAAGACGGAGAAAAAAATCCGATGCGCATCAAACTGAAAACAGGGGAACCTTTTGCTTTTGCGGCGCTCTGGGAATCATGGAAATCCCCGGATGGCCAAACTGTCAACAGCTGTTCCATATTGACGACCGGCCCGAATGCCTTGATGGAATCGATTCATGACAGGATGCCCGTCATCCTGACGAAAAAAGGAGAGGAAATCTGGCTGGATCCCAATGTGGACGATATCGAAACACTGAAAGGTCTTCTGAAGCCCTATAAAGCGGAAGATATGGAAGCCTATCGTGTGTCTGGAGAAGTCAATTCGCCAAAAAATAATAAACCGGAATTGATTGAAAAAATCGGTTGAATCAGCCGGACCCTTTGCTGATTTTGCCAGCCATAGGGGGGATTAACATGAAGAGCGGCTTGGTATTGGAGGGTGGCGGAATGCGGGGAGTTTATACTGGAGGCGTTCTCGAAAAGTTATTGGAAGAGAAGATTTTCCTTGATTATGTAATAGGCGTTTCAGCAGGTGCCTGCCATGCATCTTCTTATATTTCCAGACAAAATGGCCGTAACCGAGAAGTGACAATCGGCTATGTCAACCACCCTGAATATATCTCAGTAAAGAACTTGCTGGTAAAACGGGAACTTTTCGGAATGGATTTGATTTTTGATGAAATTCCGAACAGCTTGGTGCCTTTCGATTATGAACGTTTCAATGACGCAACGGAAGAGTTTGTAGTCGGCGTGACAGAGTGCCTGACAGGGAAAGCTGTTTATTTTGAAAAACAGAATCGGCCGGAAGACGTGCTGGCCATTGTCAGAGCTTCAAGTTCTCTTCCCTTGATGTCGCAGCCGGTTGAATTCAACGAAAAACTATTGATGGATGGCAGCATTGCCGATCCGCTGCCGATTCGCAAAGCCTTGTCGGACGGGGTGACCAAACCGATAATTATCCTGACCAGAGAAAAAGGCTATCGGAAAAAAAAGAGCCGATTCGCTAAAATCATGCCGTCATTTGTCCGCCAGTATCCTGCGATTGCGAAGACAATGGAGAACCGGAATATCTATTACAATGAAACAATGGAATTTATTGAACAATTGGAAAGCGAAGGCTTGGCTTTGGTGATACGGCCATTGAATCTGTATAAGATCAGAGGGGTAGAGCGGAATCCGATAAAGCTGGAAACCTTGTATAATCAAGGCTACCAGGATGCGACAGCCAAACTCGATGAACTGCTCGATTTTCTTCAGAAATAAATTTTGTGAACTTCAGAAATGGCATCGTGGTAAAGTTAGGATGAGGTGATGAAGTATGATTCTCAAACTAGATCATCAGGACAAACAGATCGCCAAAGAAATCCAACAAATCCAGCAGGCTGCCTACCGGGTAGAAGCTGAGCTGATGGGGTTTGATGCAATTCCACAGCTGAATGAATCAATCACTGAAATTCAAAAAAGCACCGAAACTTTTGCAGGTTACAGTGAAGGGCAATTGCAGGGTGTAATATCGTATCAAATCAACGAAGGAACTGTCGATATCCATCGGTTGGTGGTAAGTCCAGGCCATTTCCGGAAAGGCATCGGCAAGCAGCTGGTGGGATATTTGCTGAAGCATTGCAAAGGCTATGAGTTCACGGTCAGCACTGGCACCGCAAACAAACCGGCGATTGCCCTTTATAAAGCATTCGGTTTTCAGGAACAGTGCTTAATAGAAGTGGCTCCCGGCATCTATTGCACGTTATTTTACTTAAGCAATTGAGGCAATCATAAACTCTTTAAGAAAGACAGGAAATTGGATAATTGAGTCTTAAAATAAAAGCATGAGGTGTATTCATGAAATTAGATCATATCGACCGTAAGATATTAGAGCTATTGACAATAAATGGCCGGATTTCGTATGTGGATATTGGCAAAGAACTGAATTTGTCGCGCGTGGCTATTCGTGAAAGAGTCCACCAATTAACAGAAGCAGGTGTCATCGAAAGCTTTACAGTAGTCATCAACAGCGAAAAAGTCGGCAAGAAAGTATCCGGTTTTTTTGAAGTGGACTGTGAACCGGCTTCCTTAGTTGAAGTGGCTCAAAAATTGGCGGATAACCCCAGTGTCGCCAGCTGCTACCAAATGACAGGCCCATCCACTCTTCACATGCACGTACTGGTGGATGATTTTACCGATCTCGAAAAGTTTATCAATGAAGAACTCTATGCGCTCGAAGGCATAACAAGAGTCGAAAGCCATATTCTTCTCCGGCGCTTTAAGAGTCGTACCGGTATGAAACTATAAAAGCCTGCAGCTGAAAAAGCTGCAGGCTTTTATTTTTGAGAATTTTTTTGTTTTCATCACAGTTGATCAATAGTTAGTCGCAGTAAGTAAATTACGTAACAAAAGTTAGGCGGAATATAAGATTGCTAACTTTATGTAGGATATTTAACGATAAATTCGTATTTTCGAAAATATATATAGATTTATTCAAAGTCATGCTCTATAATCAAAATTATCAAATTATTTACTTTTGGTAAGCGAATTTAAATAAATGCTTAACAAATGTTTAGGAGGTAGAGAATTGATTGCTTTAATAGTACGTCGGGCTTTGCAGTTACTATTCTTATTGTTCGGTATTTCATTTCTGGTATTTTCTTCAATGTACATTGCTCCTGGAGATCCAGCCGCTGTTATTGGGGGACCAACCGCTACAGAATCAGACATTACTGCAATTCGGGACAATTTGGGATTGAATGATCCATTCCTCACGCAATATGCAAGGTATGTAGGAAATGCAGTCCAAGGAGATTTCGGCTATTCCTATCAAACCGCTCAACCGGTTGCAGATGCAATTATGGTTCGGTTCCCAAATACTTTGAAATTGGCAATCGCCAGTATGATTGTAGCGGTGATCATTGGCGTTATTACAGGCCTGATTTCCGCATTGAAACAGAACTCATTATTGGATGTTTCAGCAACCACGTTTGCTCTTGCTGGCATTTCGATTCCGAATTTCTGGCTAGGTGCTTTACTGATTCTGGTGTTTGCTGTAAATCTTCAGTGGTTGCCTGTAGGCGGAATGTCGAATCCCTTTTATACAATTGATGGCATTAAAGAATTAATCTTGCCGGCAATTACTCTCGGAACAGGATCGGCAGCTATGATTGCACGAATGACCAGATCATCCATGCTGGAAGTGATTCGTGCTGATTATGTCCGAACTGCGCGGGCAAAAGGTGTCAAAGAGAAAAATGTGATATGGATCCATACTTTAAAAAATGCCATGATTCCAATCATCACAGTTATTGGATTGAATTTTGGATTTTTACTTGGAGGCACAATTATTACTGAAAAAGTATTCGCCATTAACGGCGTGGGCCGTTTAATGATTGATGCTATTGCAGCCAGGGATTTTCCGATGGTGCAAGGGTCTGTGTTACTTGTAGCAACCTTATTCGTAATCGTCAATTTAATGGTGGATATCGTTTATACGTATATTGATCCACGCATCAAGTATGAATAGAGAGGAGGGGAATCCATGACAACAGCGGATGCTGTCGACTTGAAACCGAAAAAAAGAGAAAAGTACTACATTACAACAATTCGGCGTTTGTTGAAAAACAAGTTAGCTGTTATTGGGCTTGTGATTGTCATTCTTCAGGTTCTTATTGCCATCTTTGCCCCATTCATCACAATTCACGATCCCGTCAGACAAAATTTGGCTAACAGCGAAATGCCGATTTTCAGTGAGGGTCACTGGTTGGGGACAGACAATTATGGACGTGACGTATGGAGCCGTATTGTCTACGGTGCACGGATTTCCCTTGTTGTAGGGAGTGTTGCTGTAACCTTAGGCCTCATTGGCGGCATTATACTTGGAATGCTGGCAGGTTATTATCGGAAAATGGATGCGGTCATCATGCGGTTTGTAGATTTGTTGTTTTCATTTCCTGGTATTTTGTTGGCAATGTTGATCATTGCCATTCTTGGCACAAGCCTTGTAAATGTGGCAATCGCCATCAGTATTTGGTCGATTCCGACCTGTGCCCGCATCGTGAGAGGATCGGTCTTATCAATAAAAGAAAAAGAGTACATCATGGCAATGCGTTCGATGGGTGCATCGGATCTTCGGATTATGGTTCGGCATATTTTACCGAACGCTTCGGCACCGATTATCGTTTTTGCTACCATGCGAATGGCAACAGCCATCTTATCAACAGCGGCTCTCAGTTATTTAGGGCTCGGTGCTCAGCCGCCAACACCTGAATGGGGGGCGATGATTTCGCAGGGACAAGATTTCATGTGGTCTTCACCGCATTTGACGGTTGTGCCGGGAATCGCTATTATGCTGACGGTTTTCGCTTTTAACGTATTGGGCGATGGCCTGCGGGATGCACTTGATCCGAATATGGATCTACAACAATAAAACATATAGGGGGACGTTATTAATGAAGAAACAATGGCTGCTTTTATTAACATTAATCGGAATACTGATTTTAAGTGCTTGTTCAGAAAGTACAATTCCAGAAGGTGCAGAAGGCGCAGAAGGAGAAGGCACAACTTCTCCGGAAGCTGCAGAGCAGGAAGTAATTTATGCTTCTACGACAGACGCAGTAGGGCTTTCACCAACTATGACGAATGACTCAGTATCTTCAAGTGTGATGTCACAGATCTATGAAAACCTGTTTGAACGCAACCCCGAAACAATGGAAATCGAACCGCAATTAGCCGAGTCTTATGAAAATACAGACGAGCTGACTTGGGTCATTAAACTGAAAGAAGGAATTGAATTTCAGGATGGCACACCATTCAATGCGGAAGCAGTAAAGTATACATTTGAAAAATTGATTGATCCTGCTACTGCCGCTCCGCGTGCTTCTTTGTTGGAGCCGATTGATACTGTGACTGCAGTTGACGAAACGACAGTGGAAATCAAGACAAAATATCCATATGGACCGTTATTGGCGGCTTTGTCCCACTCAAACGCAGCAATTATTTCGCCAACGGCTGACGAAGCCCAGGACTCGATGCAAGAGCCAGTAGGCACAGGACCTTTCAAATTCACAAGCTGGAATCAGGGAGATCAAATTGTATTGGGGAAAAATGAAGACTATTGGGACGGTGCTCCTGAGCTGGATAAAGTGACATACAAAGTCGTACCTGAAGTTTCAACAGCGATTTCTATGCTGCAAACCGGTGAAGTAAACTTTATCGACGCCTTGCCGTCAGAACAATTATCACGCGTTGAATCGTTAGAAAATGTTGAAGTAACGAAAAAAGAAGGAACACCGGTTTATTACTTAACGTTCAATCATTCGACAGAACGTAACCAAAATCCGGATTTCCGAAAAGCAGTGGCAAGTGCAGTTGACCGTGATGCATTTGTAGAGAACTTGAACGGCCTTGGTGTTAGAAGCGACAGTGTTCTTGGACCACAAGTTTTTGGATATGACGAATCAGCAGACGATGCTGGAACTGCCTATGATCCAGAAGCGGCCAAGCAATTAGTGGAAGAAAACGGATTTGGCGACGAGCCAATTAAATTGCTTGCTGCTAACCGTGATAACTTTATCTTAATGGCAGAAATCGTACAATCCCAATTGACAGAAGCTGGATTCAATGTAGAAATCGAAACAATGGAATGGGCAACCTTCCTGGACACTGCACGTGCAGGTGAATATGATTTGACGTTCCTGAGCTGGTCGAATGTAACAAGTGACGGTTCTGAAATGCTCTATCCGAACTTCCACTCTGACAATATCGGTGCTTCAAACCGCGCGCAATACAGTAACCCTAAATTTGACGAACTAGTTGAAGCATCACGCACAACAGTCGATCAGGAAGAACGTAAAAACTATCTGGCACAAGCGAACCAATTGATGCTGGATGAGGATGTGGCTATTGTCATGTACCATGGTGTTGTCACTGCTGCTACAGACCAATCGATCCAAGGTCTTCAGCTGGATCCAAACGGACAATGGTTCTTACAAAACGTAACAAGAGAGTAGGGAAAGTATGGCAGAGACATTACTTGAAGTGAAGAATTTAGTGACGTCGTTTCGTACAGCGGAAGGTTCATTACAAGCGGTCAGAGATGTCTCTTTTCACGTGAATAAAGGGGAAACCCTCTGTATAGTCGGGGAGTCAGGGTGTGGGAAAAGTATCACTTCCTTATCCGTTATGCGCCTGCTGCCTTCAAATGGCACAATTGAAAATGGGGAGATTTTATTGAGTGGCGAATCTCTCCAAAAACTTTCAAATGAGCAGATGCGTCAGCTTCGTGGCAATAAGATGTCAATGATTTTTCAGGAGCCGATGACTGCTTTGAATCCGGTGCTGACCATCGGTTATCAATTGCGGGAACCGCTGTTTTTGCATCACAAATTATCAAAAGCAGAGGCCAATAAACAAAGCATCGAGTTGCTTAGGCAAGTGGGTCTTCCCAATGCTGAAAAACGCTTGAATCAATATCCGCACGAGCTCAGTGGAGGGATGAGGCAGCGTGTCATGATCGCTATGGCACTTGCCTGCCATCCGAGCCTGCTGATCGCAGATGAACCGACAACGGCTTTGGATGTAACGATTCAGGCCCAGATTTTGGATTTGATTAAAGACCTGAAGGATAAATTGAATATGGGAGTGCTAATGATCACCCATGATATGGGCGTTGTGGCAGAAGTTGCCGATCGCGTAATGGTCATGTATGCAGGCAAAAAAATAGAAGAAGGGCCAGTACGTGAAATTTTTGAAAATCCTCAGCATCCTTATACAATCGGCCTCTTGAATTCGGTGCCGAATGTAGACGATCCAGAATTTGAATTAGAGCCGATTCCAGGGAATATGCCAGGATTGAATGAAAAAATAACGGGCTGCCGCTTCCATCCCCGCTGCAAGTTCGCTATGGATAAATGCAAAACAGATGTGCCACCGGAATTCAAAGCAGGAAAAGAACATTATGCGAGCTGCTGGCTGGTAGACAAGGAGGTGGAGCCAGTTGACGTCAATCAAAGAAAAATCACCCTTGAAGTCTGAAATCTTATTGGAATTGGACAGTGTAAAAAAATATTTCCCTATTAAAGCCGGTATATTAAAGCGGGTGAAAGGGAATGTCAAAGCGGTAGAATCCGTTTCCCTGAAGCTCTACAAAGGGGAAAGCCTCGGAGTGGTAGGAGAATCAGGATGTGGAAAATCGACTTTGGGCAGGACTATTTTAGGACTTGAAGAACTGACTGATGGAAAAATTTTCTTTAATAAGCAGGAGATTCAAGATTTAAAGCGAAAAGAGAAGAAGAAGTTTGTTAAAGAAATGCAGATGATTTTCCAAGATCCTTACGCTTCTTTAAATCCGCGCCAGCGAATTGGACATGCACTGGATGAAGTCTTTAAAATGCACACGAGCATGCCTTTGCAGGAGAGAAGGGATGCGGTAGAGGATTTATTGAAGGAAGTGGGATTAAAGCCGGAGCATTATGACAGGTATCCACATGAGTTCAGTGGCGGGCAACGGCAGCGGATTGGGATCGCCCGGGCAATCGCTTTAAATCCTCAGTTTATCATTTGTGATGAAGCCGTTTCAGCGTTGGATGTTTCAGTACAAGCACAAATATTGAAGTTATTGAAAACGTTGCAGGAAAAGTACAATCTGTCTTATTTATTCATTTCGCATGATCTTGGAGTGGTCCGTTATTTCTGTGATCGTGTACTGGTCATGTATTTGGGGCACACTGTAGAGATGAGTGATGTTTCCAATATCTTTAAGAAACCACTCCATCCTTACACTCAGGCTTTATTGTCCGCAATTCCGAGACCGACAGTAAATGCGAAAAAGGAACGGGTGCGTTTGGTAGGAGATATGCCAAATCCGTCAAATCCACCTTCAGGATGCCCTTTCCACACTCGTTGTCCCATCGCACAGGAGCTATGCAAAGTGGACAAACCAGCATTTATTGAACATGAAAAAGATCATTTTGCTGCTTGCCATTTTGCCGGATAACAATAAGCCGAATGCGGGAAGTGTTTCCGTATCCGGCTTTTATACTGACAGGAGGAATTTTCATGGACTATTTACACAATCCGTTTGCATCACAGCGCCATACAGTATTTTCAAAAAAAGGAATGGTAGCCACTTCTCAGCCACTGGCGGCACAGGCTGGCATTGAAGTCATGCAAAATGGCGGTAATGCCATTGATGCGGCTATTGCAACCGCTGCGGCATTGACCGTCGTCGAGCCGACTTCAAACGGCATTGGAGGAGACGCCTTTGCCTTGGTCTGGGTCAAAGACAAGCTGCACGGTCTGAACAGTTCTGGTCCTGCGCCAAAAAGCATTTCTCCAGAAGCGGTCAAATCGCTGGGATTTGAAAAAATGCCGACATTTGGCTTAGTGCCAGTGACGGTTCCGGGCGTACCGGCTGCATGGGCAGAGCTATCGAAGAAGTTTGGCAAGTTGTCGCTTGCTGATGTACTAAAGCCCGCAATCCGTTATGCGGAAGAAGGCTATCCATTAACGCCGATTCTCGGGAAATATTGGAAAGCCGCCTATGCTAAATACAAAACTACATTTACTGGCAAAGAATACCAAGGGTGGTTTGATACTTTCGCGCCGAATGGCCGAGCACCCGAAGTGGGAGAAATGTGGTCATCCCCAGGCCACGCCAGCACTTTAATTGAAATCGGGCAAACTGATGCACGGTCTTTTTATGAAGGAGCGATTGCAGATAAAATCGATGCCTTTATGAAAAAACAAGGTGGATTCCTATCTAAAGAAGATTTGGAAGCATTCAAACCCGAGTGGGTTGAGCCTGTCTCGGCAGAATACCGTGGCTATGAAGTGTGGGAAATCCCACCCAATGGCCAGGGTTTGGTTGCTTTGATGGCGTTGAACATCTTCAAAGAGCTCGGTCAGCCAAAATGGCAGTCTGTAGATACTTTACACGAACAGATTGAAGCGATGAAACTGGCATTTACAGATGGCAAGGCGTTTATTACAGAACCGGAAAATATGCCGGTCAGCACAGAACATCTTCTGTCTGAAGAATATGCCGCAGCCCGCGCTAAAACCATCGGCGAAACCGCTTCAGATCCGGAACCATATGAATTGCCTAAAGGCGGTACGGTTTATTTGTCCGCAGCAGATGAAGAAGGCAATATGATTTCTTACATCCAAAGCAATTACATGGGCTTTGGTTCAGGAATCGTCATCCCGGAAACCGGCATTGGCCTGCAGAACCGTGGAGCTGATTTCTCCTTGGACCCTGAACATCCGAATGTGCTGGCAGGAGGAAAACGGACATTCCACACCATCATCCCTGGATTCCTGACAAAAGACGGAAAAGCTGTTGGGCCGTTCGGTGTAATGGGTGGGTACATGCAGCCGCAGGGCCATTTTCAGGTGGTCACCAACACCATTGACTATTTAATGAATCCGCAAGCCGCGCTTGATGCGCCAAGATGGCAATGGATGGAAGGGAAAACCGTGCTCGTAGAACCCAACTTCCCGAACTACCTGGCGCAGGCTTTAGCCCGCAAAGGCCATCAAATTCAAGTCGCGACAGATGGCGGCAGTTTCGGGAGAGGCCAAATCATTTGGCGAAACCCCGAGACAGGCGTATTGGCCGGAGGCACCGAATCGCGCACAGACGGCGCGGTGGCTGCTTGGTAAGCGCTAGAAAAGTAGAGAAAAAGAAAAGGAAATATTCCAGCCTGAAAATTAATATGGATCTTTTTCTCGCTTTTTTCCGTGTCGGCCTTCTTGGATTCGGCGGCGGACCTGCCGCTATTCCACTTTTTCATCGTGAAGCCGTAATCAACTACAAGTGGATGACGGAAGATGAGTTTGGCGACACACTAGCTTTGGGCAATACCATGCCAGGCCCGATTGCCACAAAAATGGCGGGCTACATCGGCTACCGTGTCAATGGGATGGTGGGCTGCCTTATCGCATTGGCGGCTTCAGTTGTTCCAACAGTGGTTATGATGATCATCCTTTTGGGGATTTTGCAAAAATACAAAGACCTTGCATGGGTCAGTAGCATGTCGGCCGCAGTGGTGCCGGTCGTTGGCGTCATGCTGGCAGTGATGACATGGGATTTCTTCCAAAAATCGGGCAAGGCTCTAGGGGTTGGCCGTGCCATCCTATTTACAGCGATCGCCATCGTCCTGCTGGAATTATTGAATATCCATCCGGCGATTGTCATATTGGGTGTTTTGATTCTCTCCTTAACTTCCTTTAAGAAAGGGGTAGGGTCAAAATGATTTACTGGTCCATTTTTTTAGCATTTTTTATCCCAGGTATATTAGGTTATGGCGGGGGGCCTGCTTCAATTCCACTTGTTGAAAAAGAAGTGGTGGACCGCTATGGCTGGATGACCACTCAGGAATTTGGGGAAGTTCTGGCATTGGGCAATGCACTGCCAGGACCGATCGCCACCAAAATGGCGGGTTATATCGGCTATATGGAAGGTGGAATATTAGGGTCGATTGTCGCTTTATTCGCTTCAGTGGCGCCGTCTCTAATTCTGATGGTCCTTTTGATGGTGACTCTTTTGAAATACAAGGATTCGCCGAAAGTCAAAAATATCACAAAGCTTGTCCGTCCGGTCATCGCTGTATTGCTTGGTGCCATGACACTGCAATTTTTCATGACTTCTGTTGATACATCCGGCACGCTGCAAACGGTGATCTTGATTGTCGTCAGCTATTGGCTGTTGGAAATCAGGAAAGTCCATCCGGCTTTTGTTATTTTAATGGCGCTTGCTTATGGTGCTTTGTCCGGAATCGTTTAGCTTTTACAGTTTTTCCGTATTTCGGTAGATAAAAAGAAGGCCATCCAATACGGGTGGTCTTTTTTGAGTTTGTAGACAAAAGAATTATTTTTTTAGAAGAATAAATCGACAATCGTGGGTTTTCATACCGGTTCTTCACTCCAGGCGGAAGCGTTCCTTATCACTAGTCAAGCATCTTTCTCAAAGAAGCAAGGAGGTCGAGCATAATTATTTACTTTTAATTCGAGGTAGTTTAATGTGGATAACGAGGATAAATTTTATCCGTAATTGAAAGAGGGTGATTTGGGTGCATATGAAACCAGGTGTAGAACAATCGGTGTATGCCATTCTTTTATTGAACATGCTGCCGGACAAAGCCGTGCTTCCCGGAGAAGCCATCAGCCAGCAACTCGGCACTTCCCCGACATATTTTCAGAAGCTGTTAAGAAAGCTGGTCAGTGCAGGCTTGATCACTTCTGTATCGGGAGTTAAAGGTGGATTTAAACTCAATAAAAAACCAGAAGACATCAGTGTGTTTGATATATATATAGCAATTGAAGGCCAGCAATCGCTGTATTCTTCAAGTGGAGTATTGGGAGACCTATTGGAACTGGAGGAGCCGGAGCGGTGCTGTCTGCTGACGGATTTAATGCTCGAGGCGGAAACTGCCTGGCGTTCCCGGATGGAACAGGAAACGATTGCCCTGCTTTCTGAAAAAATGAAAGAAGAGCGGTTTCAGGAAAAAACCAGAAAATTGACCGAGTGGCTGTCTCAAAAGTTAGTCAGGTAAAGATGAAAAGAGGGAAAGTATGCTTGGGATTTTACCGCGCATCAACCAATTAGCAAAAAAAGCACGTGAAGAAGGGCTGACGAATGCTGAGAAAGTAGAGCGCCAAGTATTGCGTGAAGACTATTTGCGGTCAATCCGCGGCCAAGTGGAATCGACTGTGACAAGCATGACTGTCATCGATCCGCTGGGTGATGACGTTACTCCTGACAAATTACGTATGAAAAAACAAACCAACCAAATCTAAAACGCTTGAAATAGAGAGGAAGAATAAAATGGACGATTATTTAGTAAGAGCTTTAGCCTATGATGGACAAGTGCGCGCCTACGCTGCGCGGACGACAGAAACTGTAGGAGAAGCTCAGCGTCGCCATTACACCTGGCCGACTGCGTCAGCTGCACTTGGTCGTTCCATGACAGCCAGCGTTATGCTCGGTGCCATGATGAAAGGCGAAGAAAAACTGACAATCCGCATCAACGGGGGAGGCCCGATTGGAACCATCTTAGTAGATGCAAACGCTAAAGGCGGAGTGCGCGGATACGTAACAAATCCTCTAACCCATTTCGATTTGAACGAGCAGGGCAAGCTTGATGTCAAAAGAGCTGTTGGTACGGAAGGGACATTGTCGGTATCGAAAGACATCGGACTGCTTCAACCATTTGTAGGACAGGTTCCTTTAGTATCGGGTGAATTAGGGGACGATTTTACTCATTACATTGTGACATCTGAACAAATTCCTTCTTCTGTAGGTGTTGGGGTCATCGTTAATCCTGATAACACCATTCAGGCTTCTGGTGGATTTATTATTCAATTGCTGCCTGGAACTGAAGAAAAAATTATTGTGGAAATCGAAGAGCGTTTAAAAGTCATTCCGACCATTTCCAATATGGTTCGCCAAGGTTTGACGCCGGAAGATATCCTAAACGAAGTATTGGGCATCGGCAACGTCAATGTGCTTGATGAAATGCCTGTTCAGTTTCAATGCCAATGCTCCAGAGACCGTATTTCCAGAGCCATTCAAAGCCTTGGATCTGCTGAAATTGAAGATATGATCGTTACGGATGGAAAAGCAGAAGCACAATGTCATTTCTGCAACGAAAACTACTTGTTCTCAAAAGAAAACCTGGAGGATATGTTGGCTCCACAAGTATAATACGATCAAAAGGTCCGTGCACATCTGTGCCATGGACCTTTTCTATTGGAGGAATTGAAAATCTATGTTATTATTATCTTGAATTCGAGATAAGTTTCTTTTTTGATAAATTGGGGAACGGTCTGAACAGCTTACTCAAGTAGAATAAATCCATTCAGCGCCGGCGCGTCCAAGAGTTATGCCCAAAGCAGTTTGGAAAAGTACGCTCTTAAAGTCAATTTATCTATATTACAATTGGAGGTTATTAATGATGAAACATATTTTTCAGCAAGGCACCAATCCTGCCAAACCGACTTTCCTTATGCTGCATGGAACAGGCGGAAATGAAAACGATCTATTAGCTATTGCTGCCCACGTCGATCCGGAGGCATCTGTCTTAAGCGTTCGCGGAAACGTTTCGGAAAATGGCATGCCGCGTTTTTTTAAACGCTTATCTGAAGGTGTATTCGATATGGAAGATTTGAAAATCCGTACAGAAGAGTTGCATGAATTTATTGGCCAGGCGGCTGAAGAGCATGGGTTTGACCGCAA
The DNA here is from genome assembly GCF_018613575.1 of Planococcus sp. ISL-110. Lineage (GTDB taxonomy): Bacteria > Bacillota > Bacilli > Bacillales_A > Planococcaceae > Planococcus. Next base: position 106,557 of record NZ_JAGGPX010000004.1, on the reverse strand, counting down.
AAATGTCATCGCAATCGGCTATTCAAATGGCGCCAATATTGCCGCCAATTTGCTGTTCACTTACTCGGATTCACTAAAAGGAGCATGTCTGCACCATCCGATGGTGCCGAACCGCGAAACAAATTTGCCTGATTTAACAGGCATTCCAGTATTCATTGCAGCAGGGACCAACGACCCAATCTGCGCGGCAGAAGAATCGACAGATCTTGAAAAGCTGTTGAAAGATGCTGGCGCCACAGTTGATCTGCATTGGGAAGATTTCGGCCATCAATTGACAATGCCCGAAGTGGAAGCCGCCAAAGACTGGTACGACAAACTATAAGACGAACCTTCCCTGAACAAAGGGAAGGTTTTTTATCCAGTCATTATAGTCGTCTATATTCTGAGAACCCTCCAATGATTGTAATTTCTCTTCTTAAAAGGCGGCGTGAGTTTTTGACAAAGGCAACTGGTTTCATTCATGATAGAGGAAAAGAAGTTTAAGGAGGGATGACATTGCACAGCAATCCGCGCATTCAGGAGCAGTTAGAGGCTTGGGTTAAAGATAATAAAGGCCATGCCGTATTAGGAACGACCGCACAATATATACCGGCACTGGGAAAAGAGGATCCGAGCCAGCTTGGAATCTGTATGGTCGATGATGAAGGAAACTATTATTGCGCAGGAGATACAACTAAGGAATTCACTCTGCAAAGCATTTCAAAAGCATTGACATTCATCGCATTGAGCAGTCATTATGGCTTGGAATTTGTGTTGGAGAGAGTGGATGTAGAACCGACCGGAGAAGCATTCAATTCGATTATTCCATTTGAAATCCATCGGCCGAACAAGCCATTCAATCCCTTTATCAATGCGGGAGCGATTACCATCTCGGCTTTGTTGCCAGGGCAGACCAGCCAGAAAAAATACGAATTCCTGCTGCATTTTCTGGAAGAACTGGTTGGCCACCCGCTTGAACTTGATAAAGAGGTATACGATTCGGAATGGCAATCTTCCCACCGCAACCGCGCACTGGCTTATTATTTGAAGGAAGCGAAGTTCCTGGAACTCGAAGTGGAGGAAGCATTGGATATTTACATTCGTCAATGCTCGATTAAAGTGAGCACGAAGGATTTGGCATTAATCGGCTTGATCATTGCCTATGATGGGTTTAATCCGATCACGAAAGTAAAGCATTTCTCTGAAGAAATCGCACAGGTTGCAAAAGTTCTTATGGTGACATGCGGCATGTACAATTCGTCCGGAAACTTTGCCGCGCATGTGGGCATACCGGCGAAAAGTGGCGTGGCAGGCGGCATTATGGCCGCTGTGCCGCCGAAGCTCCATTCGCAAACGTATGAATTTCGAGCAGGAGCGGGCATTGGTGTCTACGGTCCGGCCATTGATGTGCAAGGAAACAGTGCAGCAGGCACGATGATGCTGCGGCAAATTTCGAAAGAATGGGATTTAAGTATTTTTTAATCCAACCCCCGTGGGCTTTAATTAGCTTACGGGGTTTTTTGATGAAGTTAGACAGACAGCAATGTGTTTTATAAAAGAAAACAGGGGAATAGGAGAAAGAATAAAAAAACTGAAGGAGTGGCGAAATGGCAAAAGAACCCAAAGTGAATGAAAACAGCAAAGATGAGCAATTGGAGCAGTATCGGACAGACGATTCCGGCAAAAGCCTGACGACTAACCAGGGGCTGAAGATGGCTGAAGATGAATTTTCATTGAAAGCCGGTGAAAGAGGTCCCACTTTGATGGAGGATTTTCATTTTCGGGAAAAAATGACCCATTTTGACCATGAACGTATTCCTGAACGTGTTGTCCATGCAAGAGGATATGCAGCACATGGTGTGTTTGAGGCATATGAATCGCTGGAGAATTTGACAAAAGCTAAATTCCTATCGGAAAAAGGCAAAAAGACGCCAGTGTTCGTCCGTTTTTCCACTGTAGCAGGATCCAAGGGCTCTGCTGAGACGGTAAGGGATGTTCGCGGATTCTCCACGAAGTTTTACACGGAAGAAGGAAATTATGATTTGGTTGGCAATAATATGCCGGTGTTTTTTATACAAGATGCCATTAAGTTTCCGGACTTTGTCCATGCCGTAAAGCCTGAGCCGCATAATGAAATGCCGCAGGCCGCAAGTGCCCACGACACGTTATGGGATTTTGTCATCAACAACCAGGAAACCGCGCACATGATGATGTGGCTGATGTCTGATCGCGCAATTCCACGCAGCTTCCGGATGATGGATGGTTTCGGCGTGCATGCATTCCGTTTCGTCAATGCCGAAGGGAAATCGCATTTCGTCAAATTCAACTGGAAGTCGACGCTTGGGACCCATTCGCTTGTATGGGACGAAGCACAGAAAATTGCCGGAAAAGATCCGGATTTCAATCGTCGGGATCTGTACGATTCCATTGAGCAAGGAGACTTTCCTGAGTGGGAGTTAGGTGTTCAGATCATCGCGGAGGAAGATGAGCATAAATTCGACTTTGATTTGTTGGATGCTACGAAGCTATGGCCACAGGAAGAGATCCCGATTCAGATTGTCGGGAAAATGACCTTGAACCGCAACGTCGACAATGTCTTTGCGGAAACAGAACAGGTGGCTTTCCACCCTGGGCATGTAGTGCCGGGAATCGATTTCTCGAATGACCCTTTGCTGCAAGGTCGTCTGTTCTCTTATACGGATACACAATTGCTCCGCTTGAATGGGCCGAACTTCCACGAACTGCCGATCAACCGGCCGGTTTGTCCGTTCCACAACAATCAGCGCGACGGCTTCGGACGCCAAACAATCAATAAAGGGCGGGTTTCCTATCAGAAGAGTTCATTTACGAATAGTACACCGGCTCCTGTAAGCGAGGCTGACGGCGGGTATTCTCATTATCAGGAGAAAATGGAAGGGCGTAAAGTGCGTGCACGCAGCGAAAGCTTTAAAGATCACTTTTCGCAAGCGACCATGTTTTGGAATAGCATGACAGAACCGGAATGTAAGCATATTATCGAGGCTTTCAGTTTTGAGCTTGGAAAATGCCAGGAGACATGGATTCGCGAAGGCGCTGTCGAAATGTTCACCAACGTCAATCTGGAAATGGCGCAGGCAGTTGCTGAAAATATCGGAGTAACCCCTCCAACAAGCGGCGGTTCTGATGTGACGAAAGCGTCACCGGCCTTGAGCCTGGACAATACTGTGAAGTCTCCTGCTACGCGCAAAGTCGGCGTGTTGGCGGATAAAGGCTTTAACGATGCTGAGGTATTAAAGATTCTCGAAGGACTCGAAGCAAAAGGCGTGCAATATGAAGTGGTCAGTGAAATGCAAGGCAAGCTGAAGAGCTCAAGCGGCAAAGAAATTAAGGTTGACCATACGTTCACTACAACTGATCCTGTTCTCTATGATGCAGTTTACGCAGTGGGCGGGCCGGATGTCAGCAGAAAATTCGCCAAAGAAGCAGCACGCTACATCGGGGAGGCATTCGACCATTACAAGCCGATTGGTGCAACACACGATGGCCAGCAATGGATCGAAGCAGCTGGGATTGAAAGCCAGCCCGGCGTAGTGACTGCAGGTGATGGTACAGGTTTTACGGCGTCTTTCCTGGAAGCTATTACGGCACATCGCCACTGGGAAAGACAAGTGGAATAATGAGTAAAAAAATCAGGGAAATCAAATCTTAAAAAGTTCATGATGTTTAAGAAAAGATATGTCGGGTATTTTCTAAACTAAGCAACCATTAAAAAAATTGGAGGAATAGAAAATGGCCAACAATAAATTTATGGGAACGTTCGATAGTGAAACGGAAGTATTGAAGAAAATAGAAGAAATGAAAGCTCAAGGTTCAAGTGAAGATGATATGTATGTTATGGCACGGGATAAAGATCAAATTTCAATGGTACGGGGACGGACAGATGTGGATTACAAATCATCTGAAGGAAACTGGATGGATAAGTTTATGGGCTTCCTATCAGGAAACGAGTCATCACGTGAAGCATTCTCAGGAATGGGTGTAGACGAAGCAGAAGCTGACCGTTACTACAACGAAGTACAGAACGGTAAAATCTTATTGTTCGTAGACCGTGAGTATGGTGCGAACTACGAAGGCAAAGCACCGTATGACAACACTTCAACAAGTAATGCGGCAGGTACAATGGGGGCAGCTGGAGTAGGAAGCAGCAGAAGCCATATGGATGACGAAGCTGTAGCCAAAGATGGCCTGACAGTAGACACAAATGCTGAAAACGATGTTTATTACAATAAAAAAGACGATACATTAAGCAGTGATACAACAGAAACAGCAGGTGTCGGAAAAGATTCGGGCACAGGCTTTGGGCTTGGATCTGACCGTACGGTTGAAGATAAAAATCGTACAGATCGGTTTGAAGATAAGGACAGAGACCTGAACCGTACAGACACCGACGAAGAAAAAATTCGTCTGCATGAAGAACGATTGAATGTCGATAAAGAGCGTGTGCAGACTGGTGAAGTCAATGTTGGAAAACATGTTGTTGAGGAAAATCAATCAATCGAAGTGCCGGTGGAACGTGAAGAAGTATACGTGGAACGCCGTCCTGTAAATGAAGAAACAACAGGGAATTCCTTCGATAAGGATTCTGGGTCGACTGGAGATGCTTATCAGGAAGGCGAAAATATCCACATACCGGTATCAGAAGAACGCGTCGAAGTTACGAAAAAAGACGTTGTGGCTGAGGAGATTGTAGTTGGAAAGCGCAAAGTACAGGATACGGAAACTGTCAACGAAACCGTCCGCCATGAAGAAGCGGATATTGATGAAGACACCAATTCAACAGACGACAAGTTGAGCCGGAAAGATCGCACAGATCGCGACCGTTTATAATCAGTAAAATGCAGAGTGAGGTGGGGAGCAATCCTCACCTTTTTTGTTTTGAGAAAAAGCCTCTTGAAAAATTCTGCTTGGCAAGCGGTTGAGCTAAATGAAACGATGAATAGCGGTCTTTTCTTCAATTGTTTTTGAATTTGAGTATTTTTTGTCCGGCCGGAAAGAATAGCGTATAGTAGAGAAAAGAAAAGTAAGGGGAGATAAGCATGGACGGTAAAAAAAGAAGCGACGTGAAGCCGGGGATTGAAGTAAATGTAATCTTAAAGCAGGATCAGCGTTCTGGAAAGAAGACCCATGGCGTAGTCAAGGACTTGTTGACAAACTCCGCTACCCATCCGCACGGCATCAAAGTACGATTGCAAGACGGGCAGGTTGGGCGTGTCTGTGAGATTCTTTCGGGAAAGTAAGCAGTGTTTCGAGCTTCCAGCAGAAGGGTAAAATACAGTAACCCCTTTTAAGGAGAGATCATAATGCCAAATCGATTTATCGAAATCTATGAGACACAGGAAGTTGTTCTGAAGAAAATCGAAGAGCTGAAAAAAGACGGCTATTTGGAAAAAGACATGTATATAATGGCCAAGTCCGATGACCAACTGTCTCTTGTAAAAGGCAAAACGGATGTCGAGGTACATGTATCGGAAGGCGGATGGGCTGATCGGTTCGCCACATTTTTGACTGGAGATGAAAGGGTTCATCAAACCTTTTTGAATATGGGCATCGATGAAAATGAGTCCGAGCACTATTACCGGGATGTACAGGATGGCAAGCTATTGCTATATGTCAACAAAGATGCACAGGATGCATTTGAATTACCTGAAGACGAAAAGACGGCGATTCAAAACGAAAAGCTTGAGTCGGAAGGTCCGCGTTCGATAGAAGAAGAACGGGAAGAAAAAGCAGTCGAATTGGATAACCGGCATTATGAAGATCCGGCATTCAGAAAAGATAAACGCAACGCCGACCCAATCAGCAAGCCAGATGAAAAAAACTTTATTTAAAAGAAAAGCGGAAGCGGCTGTCCAGCTCTGACAGGCATAAGGCAGATCAGCAGGGTGGCGTTCTTTGCCGCACAGCTGGGTTGACTTATGACCCGAAGAGCTAGGCGCTGGAGTCTGGACAAAGAAAAGCGGAAGCGGCTGTCCAGCTCTGACAGGTGTAAGACGATCTGGCGAAGCGGCATGTTCTCAGCCGCACAGCCAGAGTGGCTTACATCCCGAAGAGCTAGGCGCTGGAGTCTGGATAAAGAAAAGCGGAAGCGGCTGTCCAGCTCTGACAGGCATAAGGCAGATCAGCAGGGTGGCGTTCTTTGCCGCACAGCTGGGTTGACTTATGACCCGAAGAGCTAGGCGCTGGAGTCCAGACAAAAAGAAAAGCGGAGGCAACCGTAGCCAACCGTAGCCTCGAAAATAAAAACATGCCAATGAAAATTTTTTTATTGGTTTGATTTGAATAAAAACGAACCCATTAAAACGGGTTCGTTTTTATGTTAATATAGGGATATTGAAAAATGAAGGAGCCCCTCATAATGAGCCAATTCTTTGAACGAAAAAAGCAGGAACTTGGAGTTCAATTAAATAAAATACAGCGAAAAGCAGTAGAGCGCACAGAAGGCCCTTTGCTGCTGTTGGCATGTCCCGGTTCCGGGAAAACAACTACGATGATTATGCGCATCGGTTACCTGATTGAAGAAAAAGGCGTCTCGCCTCAGCGAATCAAAGCCATCACTTTCAGCAAAGCGTCCGCTAACGATATGCTCGAGCGCTACAAGCGGTTTTTCCCATCACTCCAGCCCATCGATTTTTCGACCATCCACAGCTTAGCTTTTCAGATCACACGCGATTATTTTTCAGGATCACGTTACGTCATGATTGAAGGAAGCGAGACAAATGGTCTTCATAAGAAAAAACTGCTCCGAGAAATGTACCAAACGGAAAATGACGAGCCGATCACCGACGATCAATTGGAGGAATTGACTTCATTCATCAGCTTTGTCAAAAACAAAATGCTGCCACGAAAACAATTGGCCAAGTCGAAAGAGCCGTTTCCAGGTGCTATCGAAATTCTGAAAACCTATGAAGCCTTCAAAGAAAACTATGACGTAAGGTTAGTTGATTTTGATGATATGTTATCACTTGCCTATGAGGCGCTGGAAAAGGACAAAAGCCTATTAGCAAAGTACCAGGGGCGGTGGGATTACATCATGACTGATGAAAGCCAGGATACATCGCTGATTCAGCATGCCATTGTGGAAAAGCTGGTGGCCCGCCATCAAAATCTCTGCGTAGTGGCCGACGATGACCAGTCGATCTATACGTGGAGAGCTGCTGAACCCACTTATCTGCTGAAGTTCAGAACGGTCTATCCTGATGCGTATATCATGAAAATGGAGCGCAATTACCGCTCTTCCCAGAACATTGTCCATACTGCTAACCAATTCATCAAGACCAATAAAAAACGCCATGACAAAAACATGTTCACCAAGCAGCCAGAAGGCAATCCGATCGTTTTGAAACGCTTGGGATCAGAAGAAGCACAGTTCAAATACGTCATGAAAGAGCTTAAGGAATTGACTGAATACGGAAATGTAGCCATTCTATACCGCAATAACTCGTCTTCCACTTTGCTGATGAGCGAACTTGAGCGCTTAGGCATTCCTTTTTACATGAAAGACTCGGATAACCGCTTTTTCTCACATTGGATTGTAGAAGATATGTTGAACTTCATGCGTTTCAGCTTGAAGCCGGAGCGCATTGATATTTATTCGAAAGTCGCTTCTAAAACCAATGCCTATTGGTCGGGCAGCCAACTGAAAATGTTGAGCCGAATGAAGCCCACAGAAAAGCCTGCTTTTGATGAAATCAATTTGAATATCACTTTAAAAGATTACCAAATTAAGATTTTGGCTGAACAGAAAAAATGGTTCCAAGCATTGAGTGGCATGAAACCGCTGAAAGTCATCCGAACCATCCGGGGAGAAATGGGCTATGACCAGATGCTCTCAAGCCGCGCCGAGAAGTTCGGTATGAAAATGACTTATTTGGCACAGATCTTAACGACTTTGGAACAAATCGCGGAGCCGCTGGAATCCATGACGGCTTTTGCAAAGCGGCTGAAACTGCTGGAACAAGTGACACAGCAGGCAAAGGTTGAAAAAACGGATGACATGCTGACCTTATCGACGTTACACAGCTCTAAGGGTCTGGAATTTGAGCGGGTATATATGATTGATTTAGTAGAAGGTATCATTCCGACAGAAGAAGATGTGGAAACACCAGATGCCCTGGAAGAAGCGCGCCGTCTGTTCTATGTAGGGATGACAAGGGCTAAAAGCCATTTGGAACTGATCGGCTATGACAGCGAGTCCCGTTTTGTGGACGAAGTGCGCGATTTGATTGTTCCCGAAAAACGACAGGTCAAACCACAACGGGCTACTGTAAAAACACCCGTTAAAGTAAAGGTGCCCGATAATCCGAATGCCATCGATTCGGAAGATGCACTGCATGAAGGCGTACAGGTCCGGCATCGTGTTTTTGGTGCAGGAAAAATCGTTGAGCGAGACAAAGAACGAATTTCTATCCAATTCGAAAAAGAGCGTAAAGACTTGATGATTGATATTTGTTTGAGCTATAGGTTATTGGAAATTATCGAGTAGCGCCTCTGTGATGATACAGATGTGACATATAGGAGAACGCGAGGAAAAGGGAATGAGACTGAGGGATTGGGATCGAAGTTTAAAAGTTCGTCTGATAGGCGAGTTTTTTATGAATACAAGTTATTGGATGGTATTCCCGTTTTTAGCGATTTACTTTGCTGAAGAGTTCGGCAAAGGGACGGCGGGACTGCTGCTGGTTATCTCCCAGGTGTTTTCTGTCGCTTCAAACCTGGTCGGTGGTTACTGTGCGGATCGTTTCGGGCGCAGGCGGATGCTGGTTTTGGCTTCTATTGCACAAGGCTTTGCGTTTTTATTGTTCGCCTTTGCCAACTCTCCATGGCTGCAATCCCCCGAACTCGGGTTTGTTGCGTTTACACTTGCTGGAATGTGCGGATCCCTCTATTGGCCGGCGAGCCAGGCAATGATTGCGGACGTAGTACCGGAAAAATACCGCAGCGATGTCTTTGCTATTTTTTATACGACTTTGAATATTGCCGTTGTAGTAGGTCCACTTTTCGGCGCAGTGCTGTTCTTTTCTTACCGCTTTGAGCTGCTGTTGGCAGTTACGGTGATTTCCATGCTGCTGGGCTTGGTTCTGAGATTGCTGACAAGAGAAACCTTGTCACAGGTTATGGTGGACAAATGGCAGTCACAGGCAGCGACAGGCTGGGTGGGCGCGGTTTCGAAACAATTCAAGGAATACGGTTTAATTTTTAAGGATCGATTATTCCTGTTGTTCATTATTGCGGGAATTTTGGGGGCACAGACCTTTATGCAATTGGATCTGTTGATTCCGATCTATTTGAAAGAAACGATTGACAGCCAAACGGTGGCCTCTCTTTTTGGTCGGGAGTGGTCCGTCACGGGGGAAACTTCCTTTGGTATCCTGTTAGCTGAGAACGGATTGTTTGTAGCTTTGCTGACAGTAGTGATTACCAGATGGATGACCAAATTTCCGGAAAAATGGGTTTTCTTCACTTCTGCCGCTTTTTACGGATTAGCGATGTGGCTCTTCCCGTTGACTTCATGGTTCTGGATGTTTGTTGTCGCTATGGCAGTATTCACTTTTGCGGAGTTGATGGTTGTCGGGCTCCAGCAAAACTTCATTTCCAAACTCGCGCCAGAAGATATGCGCGGCCAATATTTTGCTGCTGCCAGTTTACGGTACACGATTGGCCGGATGATTGCGCCGGTCTCCATACCAATGACAGCCTGGTTTGGTTTTGGATGGACGTTTGGCCTTTTGGGTCTGCTTGCACTGGCCAGTGGCTTTATCTACCTGTTCATGTTCCATCTGTACGAAAAAAGGCCTTCCCATTGAGGAAGGCCTTTTGTTTATAATCAGTTTTGATCTTTCGCTAATTTCACCAGCATGTGTGCCAGCATATGTTGTTGTTCTTTATCGCCAACCTGCCATAAACGGTGTAATAAATACTCTTCGCTATTCTTTGGATCCTCTTTTTTCGCTAAGTAAGCTGCTACTTTTTCAGCCAACTGTGCTATGCGCTCTTCACTTAAGCCCATTTTCTCGCCGATTTCTACTTTGTCTCCTAAATAATTAATGAAAACGGAGAAGTCTGCTAAAATTTGTTCTTTTTTCTTATCATCTGTATTTTTAAGTTTATCTTCAACCTGTTTGTTGATGTTTTCCATGTCCTTAACACGCTCCTTCAAAATTTTTATCGTACTCTTTATTTACCACAGGCTGTAGATTTTAAACGTAGTTCTGATAATCATTCAGAAGATTCGTTTAAATAAAATTCATAGGGGTAATCAGATAACAAGGATGGAATACAAGGAGGATGATGATTAAATGACCTTATACGATGAAATCCAGGAATTGAAAAGTTTTGAATGCCCAGACCGTCGCGTGTTAAGTGTTTATTTGAATACAAATCCAGCTGACTTAAGCGCACAGAATGGTGCATGGAAAATCCACCTGAAAAATGGCATGAAACGGCTAGACGAATACTTAAAGGGATCCAATGATGAAAACGAAATAGAGGCGTATAAAACCTTAAGAAAAAAAGTGGAAAAAGAGATTTTAGATAACCAAAATGATCTCCAGAAAGGGGTCATTATTTTTGCATCGCCACATAAAGATTTGTGGTCCGTACACTATGTCCAGATTCCGGTTAAAACGAGTTTTCACTGGGAGACCAAGCCCGTTCTGGAAGAGTTGCGCTATATGTATAAAGCGTATCCTTATGCAGGCATCATTTTGCCCGGCTTTAAAGGAATCCGTGTAATCGACACTTCTATGGGAATTATCAATGAGGAGTTCTTTTATGAGTTCGATGCTGGGCTGGAAGTATGGACGGAGCAAAAAGGCGTACGCAGCTCGGGCCGTATCCAGGGAAGAACTGGCACTTCCGGCGCTGGATCGGTCGGCGGTGGTGCCGCTGGAGGAAATAGCCCAGTCATCGGCGGAAGCGGCGGTGGAAGTCCTGTCGATGAATTGGACCACAGACTGAAAGAAAATCTTGAACGCTTCTATAAAGACATGGGAAGCAAAATAGAAAAGTTGAAAAAAGAACGTAAATGGGAAGAAATCCATGTAGTCGGAGAAGCGGAGCATGCCAAATCTTTCTCTAAATCCCTTCAAAAGAAACCGACAAGCTGCGTTTACAAAAACCTGATGAATAATGATCCCGGAAAAATCCTGCACGAAGTATTTGAAGTATAAACAAACACCTCAGCATTTTTGCTGAGGTGTTTTAATTTGGGTTGGGACAAAATGTACAGGTATCAAAAGAAGACATCTCTTTGTACAGGCAACAGGTTTTTCTCAAGGGCTTCGAGATGGCCTGCTCCAGTGAAGCAGTGCCAAGCAGATTGGCGAGATATGAGGTTTTGACCGGTTGCCACTTATTTGAATCCAGAAGCCATTCCAAGTCTTGGGCAGCCCTTCTCGGGTTTTGGGTTTCCAAACCGGCATAAAACCATAGGATAGAACCTAAGACATTCTCCCAGCAGGTGATGGGAGATATTTTTATGTATTTTTTGAATTCATTCAGCAATTCATCCACTTGCAGATAAAGAACTTCATGAAAAGCTTGGAATCTATCGTTTGGCTCAAGATTTTTGAAAGTGGACGACTTTACATGTACCTGTAAAAGAGGCAGGCCGTAATTATGGATCTGTTCAAATTGCAGTTCGCGCCAGTGGAGTGAAAAATAACCGCCATGCTGATAGAGCAGACTGAATTGGGCAGTTACATAGAGAGCATATTGCCGAAAAAAATACGATACCGCCACACTGGCATTGTCGCTTCCGCACCAATGCTTCAATTCTTCAATCATTGTGGGAATATCCTGGCTGAGCGGCTGCAGCGGAATGCGGTCTACTGCAACCGAGTGGCTGCTCAACAAGTATCTTGCTTGTGATGGGAATGTCATGATGATTCACCTCTTTATGTTTTATGCTACGGCAAACCGAGTGAGTTTGCAAAGTGAGCGATAGGAGTTAAGCGAGAGAACTTACTTTTCCCTGGTGTTTCGGTCGCTTTGAGCGTAGCCCGTGGATACGCCGATGTCAAAAAAATCGCTGATTTGAAAGTAAGAACATTGGTTACCGTTATTTTTCATGGAAAATTTTTTAGCCTGATTTACAGATTTAAATACTTTTTTGGTTAAATGGGATAAAATAGGAGGTGAAGGAGTGGAGATATGGGTTTTTCTATTTTAGAGATTGATCACGTACAAGTAGCAGCACCTAAAGGAAAAGAAGGGATTGCAAGAGAGTTCTATGCCGGCATTTTAGGCATGCTGGAAGTTGAAAAACCGGAAGCTTTAAAAGGAAGGGGCGGAGCCTGGTTTGAGTTCGGCGGACAACAATTGCATGTGGGCGTAGAAGAACCTTTTTCACCGGCCAAAAAAGCCCATCCGGCATTTCGTGTAGCTGGTTATGACGAGCTGAAGAACTGCTTATCCGAAAATGGAATTGAGTTGAAAGAAGATGATAGCATACTGGGAGTTGAACGATTTTTCGTTTTCGATCCGTTTGGCAACCGGCTGGAGTTCCTGAAATAATTGCATGATCGATCATTCATTAAGAAGAGAATCGCTTACTCAATAGAATGACTAATAAAGGACCTGCCGACAAGGCAGGTCCTTTATTGGTTGGTTTGAAAATGGAGGCATAGAAAAAGCTGTCCGGCGAGCGGACAGCTTCCTGAGAAATTATACAGTTTGAAGAGCTATGGCTGGACCGAAGAATTCAAAGTGAATTTGTTCTTCTTTCATGCCAAGTGCCCGCAATTCCGTAATCATAGCTTCCATGAAAGGTGCTGGACCACATACATAAACATCGCCTGTGATATCGACGTATTCTTCTAGAACCGCTCGAGTGATATAGCCTTCAGGCTGATCGGAATAAAGTGTTTTATAGCTTGCATTGTCCATAGCTGCAACATATTTCTGGATATCCTTGTCGAAAGCGTGCATAGATTCATTGCGCGTAGCGTGAAGGAATGCTGTTGGGCGTTCTGGATTCAATGTAGCTACAGTTTCTAACATGCTCATCATTGGTGTGATGCCGACACCACCGCTGACGAATGCTACAGGTGTATTTTTTTCAGTGTCAAGGACGAATTCGCCTGCAGGTGCGCTGACTTCAAAGCGATCTCCCACGTTCATTTCATCATGAAGGTAAACGGATACGCGGCCGTTCGGGTCATTGTCTGCATCGCGTTTAACGGAAATACGGAACTCATCTTCGTGCACTGCCTGTGAAAGGCTGTACTGGCGGTTGAATAAGTATTCTTCGCCGGGAATTGACATGCGTAAAGAAATATATTGTCCGGGCTGGTAAGCTGGAACATTTTTTCCGTCTGCTGGTTTCAAATAGAAAGAAGTGATATTTTCACTTTCTTTTTCTTTACGGACAATCGTAAACTCTTTAAAGAAGCTCCAGCCATTTTCCCGAGATTCCATTTTTGTATACATATCTTTTTCAAGGCCGATAAAGGCATCTGCGATTACGCCATAAGTTTCTGCCCAAGCATTGATGATGTCATCAGTTGCTGCATCGCCCAACACTTCTTTGATCGCTTTTAACAGGTATTCTCCAACAATCGGATAGTGTTCTGGTTTAATTCCCAAACTTACGTGTTTGTTGGCAATTTGCACGATTGCAGGAAGGATAGCTTCCAGATTTTCGATATGGACTGCTGCAGCGTAAACTGTATTTGCCAATGCAGCCTGCTGGCGTCCTTTTTTCTGGTTAGCTTGGTTAAAAATATTATAAAGTTCAGGATGCGCTTCGAACATGTTTTTGTAGAATACAGTCGTAATTGTTGTTCCGTGTTCTTCTAACACCGGTACTGTAGATTTTATAATTGCGATTGTTTCTTGTGATAACATTATGAATCTCTCCTTTTTTTTTCTATATCTTGACTATACACCCTCAATCCTTTTAAAGATATATTTAAAATACATCTTTAAATTTTAGACACACTTACCTTCACAGAAAAGTCACAACACGGAAAAGCGGAAGCGCCTGTGTAGAACCGACAGGCTTAAGGCAGTTTGCCGAAGCGGCGTGTTTTCAGCCGCATAGGCAAGCGGACTTAAGACCCCGAGGTTCTAGGAGCTGAAGCTGGACAAAAAGAAAAGCGGAAGCGGCTGTCCAGCTCTGCCGGGCATAAGGCAGACCAGCAGAGTGGCGCTCTTTGCCACACAGTTGGGTTGACTTATGACCCAAAGAGCTAGCCGCTAGAGCTGGACAAAAAGAAAAGCGGAAGCGCCTGTGTAGAACCGACAGGCTTAAGGCAGTTTGCCGAAGCGGCGTGTTTTCAGCCGCATAGGCAAGCGGACTTAAAACCCCGAGGTTCTAGGAGCTGAAGCTGGACAAAAAGAAAAGCGGAAGCAGCTGTCCAGCTCTGCCGGGCATAAGGCAGACCAGCAGAGTGGCGCTCTTTGCCACACAGTTGGGTTGACTTATGACCCAAAGAGCTAGCCGCTAGAGCTGGACAAAAAGAAAAGCGGAAGCAGCTGTGTAGCTCCCGCAAGCGGAGTATATTCATATTTCATTCGATAAAGGAATTATGCATTTCTATTAATCGGCTATACTTTCGAAAATAACTGCAGCATCAATAAAGTGCAAAATAAAAGACCCGACATAAGTCGGGCCACAAAGATCTTCTTCAATTATTCGTATTCAAATCCATTGCCGGACCGAAGAACTCATAATGGATCTGTTCTTCCGAAATGCCCATGCCGTGAAGTTCGCGGATCATGATTTCCATGAATAGAGCTGGACCGCAGACATAAATGTCGCTCGAGGGATCGACGTATTCCTCGAGCATTTCCCGGGTGATAAATCCGTTGGGTTCATCCGAATAAACGGTTTTGTAGCGGGCATCGTCCATCATCATGGCATACGCCTGAATATCATCGTCAAAAGCATGCTGTAATGCATTACGTGCGCCATGAAGGAATGTAGTCGGCCGCTCGGGTGTTGAGCTCGCCACTGCTTCAAACATACTCATCATCGGTGTGATACCGACACCACCGCTTATGAAAGCGACAGGTGAGGTTTTCGTTCCATCGAGGACAAAGATACCAGCCGGTGCACTGACTTCGATTTGATCTCCTTCGTTGATGCTGCTATGCAGATAATTTGAAACGACACCATTTGGATTATTATCGCTTTCGCGCTTGACCGAGATGCGGAATTCATCCGGTTTTGGCGCTTGAGAAAGGCTGTATTGTCGTATCACTAGAAATTCGTCATCAGGCAACGATAGGCGCACGGAAATATATTGGCCTGGCGTGTAGGGTGGAACGTTGGATTCATCTGCGGGTTTTAAATAAAAAGAAGTGATGACTTCACTTTCTTTCACTTTTCGTGCAACAATGAATTCCTTGAAGAAGTTCCATCCGTGTTCTTGTTCCGCCGTTTTTACATACATGTCTTTTTCGACACCGATAAAGGCGTCTGCAATGACCCCGTAGGCTTGTTCCCAAGCTTCCATGATTTCATCGGTCGCTGCATCACCCAATACTTCCTTCATAGCTATCAGCAAATGCTCGCCGACAACCGGATAATGCTCCGGCAAGACGCCAAGGCTGACGTGTTTATGGCCAATCTGGACAACAGCTGGAAGAATCTCTTCCAGATTATCGATGTGGAGAGCTGCCGCATATACCGCTTTAGCCAATGCCGTTTGCTGACGGCCCTGTGCCTGATTGGCATGATTGAATATATTCAGCAATTCCGGATGAGCTACAAAAAGGTTCTTATAGAATCTGGTGGTAATCGCCACACCATGGTCCTCTAAAACCGGAACGGTGGATTTGATGATTGTACGGGTTTTTTCTGATAACATATTGATCTACTCCTTTTCTCAATAAAGTCTTGAGGTTCAATTGCTTTCAGACTTTCTGAAAAGCCGCTATACTGAACATGCAGAAGAGGTGAAAAGAATGAGATTAACCATGTATACAGACTTCTCATTACGTGTTTTGATTTATTTAGGAACCAAAGAAACAGGTAAGCTGGCAACAATACAAGAAATTTCTGATGCATATAATATATCCAAAAACCACTTAACGAAAGTTACATTCGAACTGGGAAAAGCCGGTTTTATCCATACTGTTCGGGGAAGAGGCGGCGGAATACGTCTTGCCGATCTTCCGCAAAATATCAATGTCGGAACAGTGGTAAGACAGATGGAAGACGACTTCCAGTTGGTTGAATGCTTTAATTCAGCGACTAATCGCTGTCCCATTTCCCCAATCTGCGGTCTGCGTGGTGTATTGGGCAAAGCTCTCCACGCTTATCTGTCCGTATTGGACGAATATACACTCGAAGACCTGATGTTCAACAGGGAAGGGCTTCGTGAGATTCTGCAAACATAAAAAACGGCTCAAAAATTTGAGCCGTTTTTGTAATTACAGTTCCAGAGCTTGCGGCTCTTGCCCTTTTGTATTCATCAGGCGAACGCGGGTAGGTTTAATGGCTAAAATAATGAGGTTTGGATCATCAGGCCCCTCAAACCATCCTTGCAAATGCTCATTCCAAACTTTGTTGATCATTTCGCGGTCGTCATTCAAGGACATAGTTCCCTCAATCTCCAGGAATGTATCGCCGACCCCTTCGCCATCATAGCCTAAAAGAATGTGAGCGTTAGGGTTGGCTTCCAGTTCGTCAACTTTTTGAGTTTTTTTGCTGGTAGCCGTATAAAGTGTGAAATCATCGTTGAAAAAAGTCATATAGCGCGAATGGGGTTTATTTCCCTTGATCGTTGCCAATGTCCCTACATAACTTTCCTCTAAAATCTTTAATGCTGCTTTTTTTAAATCTTCCTGATTCATCCATACCACTCCTTTTGTCTTTGTACTTATCTATTCCTTTTTAACTCCGAACTAAACATAAAAGGCCTGCTGGGCAGCAGGCCTTTAAATCTGTTGGACTGTTTTGGGTGTCCGGTTAAATGCGCTCGGCAGCACCATTCCGATCAGGATAATGAAAATCCCGCCAATTTGAAGGGGCGTCAAAGCTTCGTTCAGGATAATAACCGATGCCAGGACAGCCACCGGCAATTCCATGGCGCTTAAAATAGAGGCAAGCCCAGAGCCTACACGCGGCACGGCGATGGAGAAAAAGTAGATGGGCATGATAATTCCAAAAAAGCCCAGCAACAATCCGAAAACCCATAAGCCTTCATTGAACAGCTGTCCGTTCCAGACAATCTCCGGCGTTTGGAAAAGGCCGACTACGATGGCTGCGAAAAGCGATACATAAAACAATCGGGCTGAAGTATCCATGCCTTCGATCTGCTTCCCGTTGACGAACATGAACGCTGAAAAACAAAAGGCAGCGCCAATTCCCCAAGCCCATCCTTGCCATGGGATTCCACTCAGATCCGTTCCGATGATACCAGCCGCAAACAATGTTCCAGCAAATAACAGGATCAGGGAAAAAACTTCTGTACGTTTCAGCCATCTGCGATTGACAATACAGTCGAGGAACATGCCGATCCAGGTAAACTGGAACAGCAGCACGACAGCCAGAGATGCTGGCAGATAGTTAAGTGAGTGGGCATAAACCATGCCGGTAACGGCTGTAAAGCTGCCGGATAAAATCAGGATTTTCCATCCTTTGATCCGGGGAATTTTGCGTTGTGTTGCAAAAAATAAAAGAGCCGCTAATGCGAACCCTATAAAGTATTGGGCGGT
Organism: Planococcus sp. ISL-110; assembly: GCF_018613575.1. Lineage (GTDB taxonomy): Bacteria > Bacillota > Bacilli > Bacillales_A > Planococcaceae > Planococcus. The sequence continues at coordinate 88,875 of NZ_JAGGPX010000004.1, read as the reverse complement.
CACTGCTTCTGCAGCAGTAAATCCATTTTTCATGGCCACTTTGATAATGGTTGAGAGAACTCCGTAACTGCTCGCTGCTATGACGACCATAAGCGGGTAAATCCAGGTTTTCATCTTCTTTCACTCCTGTTCAAACGAGAATCATAGCACAAAAGAACCGCAGAGCATAGCCTCTGCGGTCTTTTTTGAAAGCATTCATTTTTACGAAAATTCACGCTGATTACTCAGGGAATTTCTCTTCGCTTGAAGAATTGCTCTTTGTGGCGCGCTTGTTTTTTTCTTCCTGTTGTTCCTGTTTCAAATCTTCTATTGGAATTGCATCGACAGTCATTTCTTCTTCATGCATTTCGCTAAGGGTCTTTTTATCGGTTTTGTATTGTTCGGGGTTATCCATGGGACCGCCATCACTTATGTTGCGGTCTTCTTTATCAAATGGTTTTTTGTCTGACATATAAAGCACCTCTTCCTGTTTTGTGTTACTACTTGTATTCCTTTAATGAAGTTTTTAAAACATGAAGGCAGATGACCCTTTCTTTACAGCGGAAAAATAGAGGACACTCGGTTTCACTGTTTCAAGTGCTGTGCAGTTAGATGGGAAACAGCATATGTTTATCAAGGTATACACTAAACTACACTTCAAATATCAAGAAATATAAGGATATGATAAAATGGAGTCAGTGAGCGGGAGGAGCTGCGAGATGAATAAGGAATTAGCAATAACAGTAGGCGGTCTGAATTTTGAATGGAATTTGGCTGAAGGTCGTTTTTTGTTCGAAGGACAGGAGTCCGTTTTATTTTGGACTGCATCCGCAATGAAAATGTTTTTTGATTCAATAGAAGAGATTTCTGGAAAAGACGCAGCGAATGTCGTTCTGGAATCAACAGGATTTCGCCAAGGTCTGGTAGTAGGAGAATATTTCCACGGTATGAAAGATGTCTCTATCACAGAAGCTGCTCAATTGATCACCAACACATACGCATCTGCAGGATGGGGATTGGCGGAAACTAAAAAGTTGAATGAAAAAACACATACATTGGAAGTACATTTGAAAAACAGTTGGGAGCACACGATCAATGTGGCTCAAAAAAAAGAACAGGGAGGAAGTTTCTTGCCTGCCCATTACGCAGGGATTTTTTCATCCCTGTTCAAGCAAAATATTTGGTATAAAGTCGTTCATCATCAATTGGATGGTTTTGAAGAAAGTATCATTCAGTATTTCCCTTCTGATGAGACAATTGAAAAGAATATCCATCACTTGTCCCGTTTAAAAGAAGCTGAAAAAATCAACGAGCTCCAGCAGTTAGTGGATGAAAAAACAAGAGAATTGAATGAAATGATCAAAGAGATTTCATCTCCGCTCATACCAGTTCTGGAAGATATTGTCGTTGTCCCTTTGCTTGGAACTTATGATGAAGCCCGTGCGGAAGAGCTGTTAGTGAAGACGCTGCAGAACATGCCGAAACACAAAGCCAAATATCTGATTTTAGATCTGACGGGATTGAACAATAATTTTACTCAGCACGCAGCAATGCTGATCGAAAAACTGGGATCGACCGCGTCGTTGATTGGAACACAAACAATCCTGGTTGGCATCTCATCGAAAATGAGCATGACCATTACAGACTCAGGCATCAATTTATCGAAATTCCAATGCTTCCAAACTCTGCAGCACAGCATTCATTATGCGCTGGCGCAAAATGGACGAAGCATTATCTAAGAAAAGCGTAAGCGCCCATGTAGCTCTGACGGGCATAAGACAGACCAGCAGAGTGGCGTTTTTTGCCACACAGTTGGGTCGGCTTATGATCCGAAGAGCTGGGTGCTGGAGTCTGGACAATAAATAAAGAGTTGGAAATAAAAATTTTTAAGCTCTAAATCAAAAGGCGTATTGGACCCAGTCCAATACGCCTTTTTAAATAGTGTACAGTTTTTATTCCACTGATTTTACAATTTCGATAATGACTTGCGTTGCTTTCTCCATGTTTTCCGCCGAGATGAATTCGTATTTTCCGTGGTAATTTTCTCCACCCGTAAAAATATTCGGTGTTGGAAGCCCCATATAAGACAATTGGGAGCCGTCTGTGCCGCCGCGTACAGGAACAATATTTGGCTTGATTTCCAATGCAGTCATGGCACGCTCCGCATTATCGACAATTCCCATGACAGGTTCGATTTTCTCGCGCATGTTGTAATACTGATCTTCAATTTCCAAACGGACTGCTTCTTCACCGTATTGCTGCTGAAGTTTTTCAACAACCGCCTGCATGTGCAACTTTTTGGCTTCGAATTTATCTTTATCGAAATCACGGATAATGTATGTCAGTTCGGCAGTTTCCACGTTGCCTGTAAAGTTGTTCAAATGGATAAATCCTTGATAGCCTTCAGTCAATTCAGGCACTTCGTTTTTCGGCATTTCCTGCTGAAATTGGATGGCCACTGTCTGGGCATTGACCATCTTGTCTTTTGCTGAACCAGGGTGAACACTTTTACCTTGGACAACGAGCTTTCCGCTGGCTGCATTAAAGCTTTCATATTGCAATTCGCCAAGAGGTCCGCCGTCCATCGTATAGGCATATTTAGCGCCAAAGCGTTCAACATCAAATTTATGGGGACCGCGGCCGATTTCTTCATCCGGCGTAAACGCGACGCGGATTTTGCCATGTTCAATTTCCGGATGGGCATTCAAATACTCCATTGCGGTCATGATTTCAGCGACACCGGCTTTATTGTCAGCGCCAAGAAGGGTAGTGCCATCCGTTGTAATTAGTGTATGGCCGACATAATTTTGGAGCGCAGGGAAATCCGAAACAGTCATCAGCACGCTGTCGCTCAATGGAATATCTTGTCCGTCATAGTTGTTGATCCGCTTCGGACTGACATTTTTTCCGGTAAAGTCTGTGGCGGTATCTACGTGTGCCAAGAAACCAATTACCGGAACTTCCCGCTCGGTATTAGCAGGCAGCGTACCGAAAAGGTAACCTGATTTATCCATTCCAACATCGGTCAGGCCGATCGTTTTCATTTCCTCTTCCAGTTCACGGAGCAAATCCCACTGTCCGGCTGTGGAAGGCGTAGTGGCACTGTTGAAATCAGATTGTGTATCAATTTTTGCATAACGGACGAGCCGCTCGATTAAGGTTTCCAACATGTATAAATCCCCCTAGAATAAGTTCTGTATAAGTTGAATTGTTTCATGCACTTGTTACGTTTGGATGTGCAACTGATTCAGGCCATTAACAGCTAAAAACAATAACTTCCACCTATATAGTAGTATTTTAGCACGAAGCGGGAAAGTGATGAAAATTTTGGCCATAAAAAAAGATGCCCATGACAGGGTAAGCCGTTCAGTTTTGAATCGCAAAAATCGAAATAATCACCTAAATAGACCGCATTTTAGCACCTATCTAGATAACTCTTTATAACACTAATTAACACTTAAATTCGACAGGTTTTCGAACCTACGAACTTAGGTGTTTTTTTTATCAAAATTCAAGTTCATTTGGTTTTTAATTGGAAAAAGGTTACAATAGAAACGAATATAATAACGGAACATTCAGGATATTTATAACGATCAAAGTTAAGGGGGCATAAACATATGAATTGGGTAATTTTATTTTTTATCTTATTAGGGATAACAGGAATTTTATTGCTCTTTTATGGTATCAAGGATAAAACCTTAGCGTTAATGCTCTTCGGCATTGGTGCCTTGATAGCGCCAATATTTTACTATACGGATTTGGCTTTTTTAATGCCTATGATACCTGCGGTTGTAATGTTAATTCTCTATCTTGAACAGAAAAAATCGAATGCTGATTAACTATATCTTCGAACAGTTTTAAGTTTCAAAAGAAAGGAGGAAATCTAATGCCAAACTGTCAAAACTGTGATTATAAATGGAGTTGGTTCGATACGTTTAAAATTGGAATTACGAATAACAAAAAGTGTCCGAATTGCGGAGAGAGGCAATATGTAATGCCACAAACAAGTAAAACGATATATTTTGTATTTTTTGCTTTTTTAATCGTACTTCTATTTTCACGCCCCTTTTTCGATTTAAGTGACACAGTTTATATTTCAATTGGAATTTTACTTACTCTCATTATGTTTGTCATAATGCCGTATACAATAAAACTTTCAAATGAACAAAAGCCTCTCTGGTGAAATCGAAGAGTTAAAACGAACACTTTAATCCGATAGAAATTCTGAATTTCAGAGCTTCTTCGATTAGGGTGTTTTTTGTGTGAACAGAAAACTGATTCGAATCAATCATTAATTGGGTTATAATGGAACTCATAATTAAATTCTAAGGAGGGATTTTTTGACGCCAGAAGAAAGAGAAGAGTTTTTCAGACGCTCAAGGGAATTAGAAGCCGAATATAGAGAGTTTATAGCAAGAGCTGCTAACCCTTTACCCAAAATTGAAATACCTAAGTTTAGTCTTCCAGTGATTGATACTTCATTCATACCATCGATTAAATTGATCACACCCGAGATTTCTGCCTACCTTAACCGTTATGCTGATTTTAAAATACCCGACATTAGTTTTCCGAAGATTGAATTCCCAGAAATCGATTACGACCGAATCAAAAAAATCACCGACGACAACTCCAAATATGGTTGGACGTTGACTGGCGAAATGGGTATGGCAAATTATTTAGACGACGATATGGTCGGCACTTCTCAGAAAGAAAAAGACGATTACTTTTATGAGTTTTATTCTCAAGATGACTGGGCTTATTTTAACCATTCGAAAGAGTCCATCGTAGAAAGCATTGAACCCAGATGGCACGACTTAATTCAAGAGTGTTTCCACAGCTTCGAAGCGGACAACTATAAACTTGTGATCCCTACCCTGTTTACGATCATCGAAGGTGAAATGTCGTACGTTTTCGATTCGCATCAAGGTAGCAGTGGCTTAATCGAAAAAATGGAAAAAAGAGCTGGGAGTGAAGAATCGAAATTGAAACAAATAGCCTTATACTCAGTTGTTCATAGTATGACGGACAGATTGTTCGGTTCACTTCATTTTTCTCAAGAAAGAAACGACCTTATTAACCGCCACAGGATATTGCACGGCAGAGACGAACCTAGCCACTGGCAGAAAGTAGATGCTTTGAGATTGATAAATGTTATCTCTTCCCTACAATTTATTAAGGAGATTTTAAAAGAAGAATAGAATTTCGGAATTACCAACTCTCTTCCATTTTTCTCAAGGAAAAGATACTATTAAAAGTAAGATGATATTAATAGAGGGGGTCGATTATGAAAACACTTAAGATAGCGTCAATTACATTTATGTTTTTACTATTAGCTGCTTGTAGTAGTACGGAAGAATCGATCGATGGAGAGTTTATGTTTGGAAATATGTATGGAGATTCACTTGAAGCTAACGAAAGCTACTACATTGTCCTTCCATTTGAGTGGACAGGCGAAGAACCAGCGGTAATCACTTCTGTTGAACTAGTTAAAGGAAACGAAGAACCTGTGACTTTAGGTGAAGACGGAATCGAATATGAGTTTTTCGGTGCTGATCCCTTAAAACAGGTAGGGTTATATTCAGGAGATCGTAGCATAGGAGATGTAGTAGATATTAACGGATTTGAACTCCAAGGAGAAAGTCGAATTGTAGCTGAAGTTCGTCTAGGTGATGTAACAGAAGATGAAAGCAGAAGTGCAAAAATCAATTTTACAGTGAACGAAGAGGAGTATCAAAGAGTTGTAGAATGGGACACTTTTAAAGAAATGAGTACAAATAACGGCTGATTTCATTAATGACGGTGAATGGTTTCAGTTAACGCTGCCTTCGGGTGGCGTTTTTTCTTTGACTTTTTCTCGCCTTTTTAATCTTTTTCATTATGATTAATCAAAATTGTTCGACTTTTTGATTGTGGATGGTGAGAGATGAGGGAAATCGATGTTGAGTATCTAAAAGAGTTAAGAAAGAAAAAAATATTAAATGAAAAAGATTTTAGGTATCTAAGATCTTGTTTTTTGGACACGAACTCAAATATATGGGAGAAATTATTTGAAGGAGACCCCAAAGTAGCTTCGCTATACGTTGAAACATTTCATTATTTTTTAAAAAATCGGAAAAACTCTCCTATCACAAAACCAAGAGTGGGAGAGATTTACAAGGCAAATTTGTTATTAGGCTATAAAGGAGAAGCTTCTTTAATTCACCCTGTTTTAATATTAGAAGTGATTGGCGGAAGGGCTTTAATTGTTCCAGGTTCATCTAGCGATTCTTATATGCTAAACGCTTATCATTGGATTACAAATCGCCGATTGTAAAATTAAGCTAGACAACTGAAAAAGCCATTCGTGGTACACTCTAAATGTATTTTCCGACCAAAGAAAAACATAGGAGTGATCACGAATGACCTACACCCATCTTAACACGGATGAACTGGTGATGATAGAATCCTACCACCACCAAAACATACCGGTGACAATCATCGCAAAACAAATAAAACGTTCCAGGCAACCGATTTACAATGTCATCAACTTCCTGAAGATGGGATATAGCGCTCTCGACTTCTATACACAGTACAAGAAAAATAAGAAACGCTGCGGCCGACGAAAAATCGTTTTGCCGAAGAAACAAATGACCTATATTCAAGACAAGGTGGCGCAGGGCTGGACTCCAGATGTCATTGTCGGCCGCGCAGAGACGGCGATTGATTGTTCTGCGCGTACGCTCTATCGCCTGTTCAAAAATCGGGTCTTTGATGTTGCCACACTGCCGATGAAAGGCAAACGGAAACCCAATGGCTACCAGGAACGGCGCGGAAAGCAGGCGTTCAAACGGCACATTTCCGAACGGGAAACCGATTATCCTTCTTTTAAAGAAGAGTTTGGGCACATCGAGGGCGACACCATTGTGGGCGCTCGCCATAAAAGTGCCGTGATCACGCTGGTCGAAAGGCTGACGAAAGTCATCATCGCCTTGAAGCCTGCAGGGCGCAAGGCATGCGATATTGAAACTGCTTTGAACCAGTGGTTTCAAGGGATCCCGAGACATCTGTTCAAATCGATCACGTTTGATTGTGGGAAGGAATTCTCCAATTGGATACCGCTGTGCAACCGACATGACGTCTCGATTTATTTTGCGGATCCCGGCACCCCTTCCCAGCGCGCCTTGAATGAAAATTCCAACGGACTCCTTCGTAAAGATGGATTGCCAAAGGAAATGGACTTCAACCAGGTGGACCAACCGTTCATTTCCACGGTGGCCGATAAACGGAATAACATCCCTAGAAAGTCGCTGGATTACCGTACACCCTTGGAAGCATTTTTGAGTCACCTGAATGGAGTCGATCTGTCTAGCTTAAATTGACAAACGAAAAATAATGAAAATGAAAAAATAGAGACTGTTCTTATTAAAAAGGAAGAATCAAAAACAAATAAGGGTCGTATGTTAGATACTGACACAGCTTTTAAATTAGACAACGCGCAGTTTATTTCTTTAACTAAGATTATAGAAGAAAATGCTTTGGGCTATATCAAAACTAATTCTGAAACATATAAAGTCATTAAAAAAACATTATTCGAAATAATGTTTAAAAAAGAAAATATAAAACTGATGAATGAAATCGATAAAAACAAAAAATTGAAGAGTATAATATTCAAATTAAAGAAGAAAAAATTAGTAAGGCACAAGTCCACTAAAAAACTTTTTTATTTTTTTACTTGATTTTAATAAAAATATCGTTAAGATATAAGTAATCGAGAGAGAGAAGCACTATCGGGCGGAAGGCCAAAATGTAACAACTAAACAATACTCGGGCGGAAGGCCAACAAAAAAAGAATATTTTCCGATATTCTTTTTTTGTATGTAATTTGTTTAATGGGATACGGGACATACACTAATCAAAAGGAGGTATCCAAAATGAACGAACGACAAAAGGATATCGAAGAATTTATCGGCTATGTCAAAGAAGACCTAATGGAGATTTATAGCGTATCTAATGAAGAAGCAACAATGCTTATCAAAGACTTCAAGCTTCAGGAGTTATTTAATCGACACGGATCAATCGCCGCGCACTACTCACCCGAAGCATATGCACATATGATATATGAGCGTTCGAACAACTTAAATAAGCAATAAGACGATTCATTTTCGATAAACTTCGAAGGTGATTTTTTTATGCAAAAAAACATCGCTAAGTGCGATGTTAATACAAGCTGTATTTATGAAGTGTCTTAGTTTTCTCCAAACTAACTGAGACAATTCAAGAAGTTAAGCCGTTTCCGTTCCTTCTTTCTTGAAGATTCCGACTAATAACATAATTAATCCGCTTATAAAAATGATAGGGAAAATATAAAACATTATCAATGCAGCCCAACCGTTTTGTTCGATGATTGCATAGTGTCTTCCAAGGGCAAAGGATAATGCTGGTGAGATTGGGATCATAAGGGCTGTACCCCATATCTTATATTTGGTTCTTTTAGACTTACCTTCGCTAAATAGAAGCGCCAGGAACACCCCTACTAATGCAATTGCATACCCCACAATGATCACCGTGTACATTTTACCAACCCTCTCTGTTTTAATAATATATTACTTAATATGCTACCCTATTCTTCTGTTAATTATAACCATATCCTTAAAATTGTAAAAAAGCTCAACCAAAGTTTGGTTAAGCTCTCGAAGTTTTAACGTTTGTAGATAATCTCTTCCAAAGTGTAAACACGGTCAGCGATACCTAGCCGTTCGGCTGGTGTTTTCTTTACGCCTTGTGAATTAAACGATCGACAAAAATTGTAATAGGTTCTAAGGATGGTTATTGCCATTTGCGAGTACCGTGGATAGAAGTTGGCATAGATATAGCTCTTACCATCACCACGTGCTGTTACAAGCGGTCTTTCAAGTACAGACAACCTACGCCGTATGATTTGAAGAAAACTGTTAATCGCATTGTCATTGGTATTTAAGATGAGTGTCGCTTGTTGAAATTCGGTTAAATGAGACACATCCGTTAAAATATCAATTTCGCGCTGTCCACGATCACTTGTCGGAATCGGATGCTTCATTCGGTTATTAGCGTGAGTGTGAAAGATTTCACCGTTTCCAGAAACTTGTTGGTCGTGAAATCTATGGCCAAGCTTCAATTCGTCCTCGATATAAAACAAAGCAATCTGCCGAAGACTGAACTTCTCATAACCTCTAAGCTTTCCCCAATCCTTTAGTGCGCGAACAGAATAAAAGAAAGTCCGCTTTGCTTGGTTTCGGGTCAAGGTTTTGTCAGTCGTACACACAATTTGATGTGCATCTTTCAATAGAATTTCATCTTTAAAGACGCGTTGAAACGAATTGATAAGGGAATCGTCGTTGTCTGTTATGAAGCGCCATTTTTGAACATTAAGTTGATTTTTAATCAACCAGAGATGTGCCTTTGCTGTGTAACCAGAATTCACGTGTAATCCGTCCACATAAAGACGTCTGGTATCGAAGTTTTTCGACTGTTCAAGGTACTCGTTAAAAGTCTGTGTGTCGTTCTTGGTTGGAATCATTGGCGAATGTGAGTATTTGGCATAACGATCGTTCTTACGTTGAAAACCGTTTAAGTGATCTTCTTTATAAAGCTGTGTATCTTCTTCGATTCTATCCAGTGAAATATCCCAATCATAAGCAATATCTGAACGGAAAACGTAATTAGAAGAAGCATCGGCTGTTGCGATAATATAAGTCGGTAATTGCTTTTCATCCATATGGCGACTGCTATTTTTACCTTGTCCACGTTTTAGTACATTGTTTAATACATAATGAAGTTTATCTGTGGTGAGCCACATCTGATCGAACGATTGTTGAGCTAACGGCTTCGCTTCTCTTGTTTCCAAAAATTCTAAACAACAGCGATATAGCCATTCAAGCTTTTGATAGTAAGTTCCTTTGGCAATGCCCAAAATCTCACAGGTTCTGTTGATGGAAGTTTTATTGACCAATAACTTTGCGAACAACGGAAGAATTTCGTTGCGCTGCTGGTGATAGGTTGTATTCCGTTGTTTTGTCGGTAGGACACTTGTGTACTTCTTACAAGTCTTGCACTGATAGATTTGAGATTTAGATTTGCTGACACCGCGTTTGTAGAAGTCTTTGGGTGTTTTAAATGGAGTGGAGTCTAAGATGCAGGTTGGTTTGTGGAATTCATAATCAGGCTGGATTGCCTTTAATGAATTGATTCGGATAAGGCGTTCAATCTCTTCGGATAAAGACCAGTTGGATAATGCTGTTACAGTACATTTCTGTGGTTGTACATCATTCAAATCTCTCTTGTCTGAATTACACAAAATCGATGTTTTATTTATTTCTCCGATTAGCTTGTATCTACTTGGTTTTCCCTTGACGTTAAATTTTTCTTGCGGCAAACCGAAGTTCTTACACAATGGATTTGTGCAATGGTTCATCTGGATTTCATAAGTCTTGCCTTGCCATTCGAACTCCATCGGACGAAAGGCAAGTTTGTTTTCGTTGAAGGAAAACTTTTTAGGTGTAAGGACTTCGTAAGTGTCTTGTCGATTCTTGATTTCCTTACTTGATAGAAAAGGCTTCGGTTTGATGAATGTATCAGCTGGAGTGCAAAACTCTTTATAGATCGTCATTAAGCGACAGCCCCAGTTCTTTCAAAATTCGTTTGTTGTTTTTCTTGCTGCGTACCCATTCAATGAAGTCTTCATCTTCTAGAAGTCCAACGATTAAACGACCAACAATAGCTTCCTCAGATCGTTCGCTGTATTCGGAAAAGTGTTTCACCGTATTCCGTGCCAGTTCCGATATTTCCCACTCCACAGGTTGTTTGTTCAGTCTTTTTGGTTCGATTTTTGACATTGTAATTCACTCCCTTTTTAGCGTGTCAATTAGACACTGAAATAGTTGGTTTACAATTTTAATTGTAGTCGGGATAATTCGGGTGTCAATTGAATGTCTAAAAAAGGCGGAAAAGCAGCTCAAACCCAATAGAATCAATAAAAAAAAGACCGCTAATTAGGGTTCTAATTAACGGTCTTTTTGATGTTCTAATTGCGATTTTGCGATTCAAAACTGAACGGCCTAATGACAGGGGCATCTTTTTTTAATTTTGTTGTTTTGCTTTGATGGCATCGTCATGTGCAGCTTTGACTTGTTCCAAAAGAACAGTCTCGGTCAGCAGGCGATAGCCAGTATTGGCCAATGCTTTGGCGCCTTTGATCAGCGCGTCGTTACCCTGAGCTGATTTAGCAGCTTCACGGAACTCAGCGGTGTGGGCAATCAGGCTTTCAGGGCCGATTTTAATATAGCCATGTGCAGTAGGGACTTCATAGCTGATATTGCCGGCATCTGTAGAGCCAAGGCCCGAGATTCGGGAATCCGCTACAGCCTCACCTTGTGCTTCAAGCTCGCTGCGGACAATCGCATCCAAAGCTGGAGTGATGACCAAGTCGCGCACTTCATTTTGGAAACGTTCGATTTTTACTGTGGCGCCGGTCGCCAAGGCTGCACCTTCTGCAATGGCCCGAATTTTGCGGGCAGTATCGGAAGTTTTCTTCCATGAATCGCCACGGATATAGAAGCGGGCCGCCGCATATTCAGGAATGATATTTGGGGCATCACCTCCGTGAGTGATGATGCCATGGACGCGGGCATCCGCCGGCAATTGCTGGCGCAATGCATTGATGCTGTTGAACAGCTGCAAAACGGCATCCAGCGCATTGATGCCTTGTTCAGGAGAGCCTGCCGCATGGGCAGGCTTGCCGTAAAAGTGGAATTCCAATGGATCGACAGCCAGGGAAGGGCCGGTGACAGCGGAATTTCCGGAAGGGTGCAGCATCAAAGCGGCATCGATGCCTTCGAGCAAGCCGTGCTTGACGAAACTGCCTTTGGCGCTGCCATTCGGACCGCCTTCTTCCGCCGGTGTTCCAAGGACGACGACGCGGCCGCCAGTAGTTTCCAGTGTTTCTGCCAATGCGATAGCGGCAGCGACGCTGGTCGTTCCAATGATGTTGTGGCCACAGGCATGGCCAATTCCAGGAAGTGCATCATATTCAGCAAGATAAGCAATCGTCGGTCCGGCAATAGAGCTTTTCTTGCTGGCGAAAAAAGCGGTATCGTGGCCGGCAACCCTTTTGTCCACAGAGAATCCGGCATCTTCCAGCAAGGCGATCAATAAAGAACTGGCAAAAACCTCTTCATTGCCGATTTCGGGCTTGGCATGGATTGCCTGGCTTGTTTCGATGTATGTCACGCTTCGGGAATCGATGGACTTGGAAATGGTCTGGGCTGTTTCCTTGATAAAGGTCATTGGAATTCCTCCTAGATTAGCATTGTCTTATTGGTAATCAACTAATTCCTCAACTGTGACAACGGTAGGAATCTGACCGCCTTTTGTATGCTCGATGATAAATTCAGCGGTATCTTCCTGCTGATAAATCTCGACGATTTTCTGGTAAGCTTCGTTGTCTGCTTCTTCAGCACTTGCAGCAATCAAGTTGATATAAGGTTTAGCCGTGTCGCTTTCGCGGACAATCGGATCATCTGTCGGGTTTAATCCAGCATCCACTGCGACGCCGTTGTTGATGACTGAACCAGCAACATCGGGCATAGCGCGTGGGGTATGCCCGGAGACCATCGGCATAATTTCAATATTTTTCGGGTTATCGATGATGTCTTCGGCAGTTCCTGTAAGTCCGGCATCTTCAGATAGCGTGATCAGACCTGCTTCATCTAGCAGCAGAAGGGCGCGGCCCATGTTGGTCGCTTCATTCGGCATTGCGATTTGTGAACCTTCAGGAATTTCATCGATGGATTCGTATTTATCGGAATACAAGCCCATTGGTGCGATTACAGTAGAGCCGATCGGCACAATATCGATGTCATGTTCTTCAACAAATTCATCAAAATAAGAAATCGTTTGGAAGGCATTCAAGTCAAGTTCACCTTCGGCAAGCGCCAGGTTCGGTGCTACATAATCAGAAAAGGTTTGAATCTCCAAATCAATCCCTTCGGCTTCTGCTTTATCGGCAATGTAATCCCAGATGGTTGTATCGGAACCGCTGATGCCAAGCGTGACGGTCGTGTTGCCGTCTGAACTGCTGTTGTCGCCGCAAGCCCCCAGAGTTAATGCTGCTAGTGAAAGTAATGCCGTTACTGTAATTTTTTTCATGATTAATTCCTCCAATTTCTCTATATTGTTTTTATTTTTAACTACGTCTTACAGTTCGTGATAATACATTTCCGAGCGATTGAACACCTTGTACCAGTACGACCAGAATCGCTACGGTAATGAACATCACCAGTGTGTCGAAGCGCTGATAGCCGTAAGTAATGGCCAAGTCGCCAAGGCCGCCGCCTCCGATGGCACCCGCCATGGCAGATGCACCGATCAGGCCGACCACCGCTATCGTCAACGCGAGAACCAGTGAACTTAAAGCCTCCGGAATCAGAAAGCGGAAAATGATTTGCATCGGCGAAGCGCCCATAGCTTGTGCTGCTTCGATGACACCTTTATCGACTTCCAATAAGGAGTTTTCAATCAGGCGTGCAATATATGGCCCAGCATAGAAAACCAATGGAACAATGGCAGCTGCGGTACCGATGGACGTGCCGACAATCAGGCGTGTCAAGGGAATGATGGCGACCATTAAAATGATGAATGGGACCGAACGAAAAATATTGATGACGATATTCAACATTTTAGAGACCGCTTCATTTTCCAGTAGATGCCCCTTGCGTGTGACCACAAGCAGGATGCCGAGAGGAAAGCCGATCAATAAAGAAAAGCCGAATGCTGCACCGGTCATATAAATGGTTTCCCAAAGAGCTTCCAGAATCTGTTCGTAATTAACTGACATAATTATTGACCTCCTCTATGTGAATATTGCTGTCTCGAATAGAGGATAAGGCCCGTTTGATTTCATTTGGCTCTCCAGAAAATTCGACGATCAGGTTGCCATACGGGATGCCCTGCAGCTCGGTGATGTTGCCGAACAGCACATTCAGATCGACCTTGAAATCACGCGATACATGGGACATGAATGGCTTGCCGACTGAATTTCCGGTAAATTGGAGGCGGTAGATGGCATTATCGCTTTTGGCATCCTGAATCTGTGCCAGCAGCGATTCAGGCAGCTCATCGTTCATGACAGAGCGGACAAAGCGTTTGGTGGTAGGCTGCTGCGGATTCGAGAAAATATCAAAGACGCTTCCTTGCTCGATGACTTTTCCTGCTTCCAGGACGGCCACCTTATCGCAGATTTCCCGGATAACGCCCATTTCATGTGTGATGAGCAGGATGGTGATATTGTATTCCTTGTTGATTTTACGCAGCAGATCCAAAATCGATTTAGTCGTTTGGGGATCGAGTGCCGAAGTCGCTTCGTCGCATAGCAGGACAGAAGGATTGGTGGCGAGCGCCCGTGCAATGCCGATCCGCTGTTTCTGTCCGCCGGATAGCTGGTCCGGGTATTTTTGTGCCTGGTCCCCAAGACCGACAAAGTCGAGCAGGTCTTTTACTTGTTTTTCGATATCCGCTTTAGGCGTTTTCGCCAGCAAGAGCGGCATCGCTACATTGTGGTAAACCGTTTTAGAATTCAGCAGATTGAAATGCTGGAAAATCATGCCGATATCCTTTCGGATCGTGCGGATTTCTTTGCTTGATAAGGTGGAGATGTCTTTTCCTTGGATCAATACGCGTCCTGAAGAAGGGCGTTCGAGCAGGTTGACCGTGCGGATCAATGAACTTTTTCCGGCCCCGCTAAAGCCGATGACTCCGTAAATTTCGCCGGTTTCGACGGTCAGGTCAATGCCGTTCAAGGCATGGATTTCCTGTTTGCCTGATTGGTAGGTCTTGGCGACGCCTTCGAATTGAATCATGGTGATAGAGCCTCCTTGTGCTGTAATGGATCTTATCAAATCGATGGTGTCTCGCATGCTCTTTGAGATAATAGACAGAAAAGAGCCCTCTTTTTTCTTATCCATAAGAAAAAAGAAGGCTCCTGTTGAAACCATCTAATTCTCATCTTCCAAATGCGATAACGGCATTTGCAGGAGTTGGCACAGTTTTTGCGGTTAAACAAATCTGCTGCCGAAACGTCTCAGGGCCTGTCCCTCGGTTTCTCTTGATAAGAAAGTGATGTATGCTATTCGATTCGTGAGTCTTACTTTATTGTGAAATAACAAAAAAGTCAAGGGGATTATTGAGAATTATTTCACAATCTTTAAAATGGAGGGAAAAATAAGTTTAAAATCCAACTCAGCTTGAAGTTGTGGTTTTCTTTTGAAAAACAGAAGACACTTTTTTTCGGTTCCATCCTTTATTCGAATAATATTTTTCCGATGCTTCCATATTGTCATGGCAAACAGGGCAGTGGTTGTCAACAGTGGCCAAGGTCCTGAATCGGGGCCGAAAGCGATGACAAAATAAACGGCATACAGCACGAGAACGCCGATAATCAGATAGTCTGCAGCGAGAGTGAAGCGCTAATCAACAACAGCAGGCAAAGCAAACTGAGCTTCCAGTCGAGGGCCAGCACAACACCTATGACCGAAGCGGTGCCTTTGCCTCCGCCAAAGTTCATATAGAAAGGGAAGTTATGGCGGAAAACCACACCAGCTCCTGCCACAAATAATAATGCCCAGGCCAATTCAGTGGGAAAGCTGCCTGATTCCAATAGCAGACCTGCAACAGCTGCAAAGCCTTTAAAAATATCAATAAATACAACAAGCAAACCATATCTCCAGCCCAGCACAATGGCGGCGTTGGAAGCACCGGAATTTTTCATGCCTTCTTTTTTTATGTTCACTCCTGATAAAACCTGTGCTGTCAAAGACCCATTAAAACCAGCGATCCCATAGCCGATAATAAATAATAGCAAAATCCAAATAAGCATACCGTTTTCCCCTCTATAGTAAAAGCGATAATTGAAGAAGTTCAAGGTTTCAAAATTTTTTGACTAATTCACTTGACAAATAGCGCCAAAGTTTTTATACTTCTCAACAAGACGAAAAACCAAATCAAATACTCTTATCAAGAGTGGCGGAGGGATAGGCCCTGTGATGCCCGGCAACCAACAGACGCATTTGTCTGGAAAGGTGCTAATTCCTACAGAATCGATCGACAGGTTCTGATAGATAAGAGGAGGAAACTCCGTAATTTACGGCCCTCTTCTTAGCGAAGGGGGCTTTTTGCTGTCCCCTTCGGCATTATATATCGATAAAAAACAGGGGGAATGGAAAATGACAAACTTAAAACCAGAAACATTATTGCTGCACGGCGGACAACAGCCGGATCCAACGACAGGATCAAGAGGGGTGCCGATCTACAAAACCACTTCTTACGTTTTCAAGGACACACAGCATGCACAAGATCTCTTTGGCTTGAAGGATACCGGCAATATCTACTCGCGCATCATGAATCCGACAGTCGATGTATTTGAACAGCGGGTCGCGTTGCTGGAAGGCGGCACGGCTGCAGTTGCTCTATCTTCAGGGATGGCGGCTATTGCATTCTCCGTTTTGAATATTGCTGAAGCTGGAGACGAAATTGTGGCGGACAGCAATCTGTATGGCGGCACGTATAATTTATTTGCAAATACCTTGCCGCGTTACGGCATCACGACCACATTCGTCGATGCTACAAACCCGGAAAATTTCAAAGCGGCAATTACGGATAAAACCAAAGTTATATTCGGTGAAATTATCGGGAATCCGAGCCTGAATGTTTTCGATGTGGAAAAAGTGGCAGCAATTGCCCATGAAAACGGTCTTCCTTTATTGATTGATAACACATTCGCTTCTCCATACGGCAGCAATCCCATTGAATTTGGTGCAGATGTGGTCATCCATTCCGCTACGAAATGGATTGGCGGACATGGTACGACAATCGGAGGCGTAGCGGTTGACGCTGGAAAGTTCAATTGGGATAATCCGCGCTTCCCAAATTACACGCAGCCGGATGAAACCTATCACGGCCTGCGTTACGGAATCGATGTGCCGGAAGCGGCCTTCGCGACAAAACTTCGCGTCCAGCTGCTGCGGGATTTTGGACCTTCACTGAGTCCGGAAAGTGCGCACGCTTTGCTTCAAGGGCTGGAGACTCTGCATCTGCGCATTCCGAAACACAGCAGCAATGCCCAGCTTATCGCGGATTATCTGAAGCAACATCAACAAATCGAATGGGTAAATTTCCTGGGCTTTGAAGATCATCCTTCACATCAATTGGCGAAGAAATACTTGAAGAATGGCGGTTATGGTTCGATCGTCAATTTCGGTATCAAAGGCGGTCGTGAAGCGGGCCGTAAAGTGATTGACAGCGTCAATCTCTGGTCGCATGTAGCCAATGTCGGCGATGCCAAATCACTGATCATTCATCCGGCTTCCACTACGCACCAACAATTGAACGAAGAAGAACTTAAAACATCCGGGGTAACGGAAGAGTTGATCCGTTTGTCTGTCGGGTTAGAGAACGCAGAAGACCTAATCGCTGATTTAGAGCAGGCGATACAAGCAGCAGTATTGGAAAATGCATAAGGAGGGATTTTCATGAAGACAGTATCCATCGGCTCGTTAACCCTGGATTCAACTGAGACTTTAAACGATGTAGAACTTGCATACGAACGTCACGGAGACCAAAAAGCTCCAGTTGTCCTGGTGTGCCATGCGTTGACAGGCGACCAATATGCAGTTGGCACAGAGGAGAACCCGGGGTGGTGGGCAGGATTGATCGGACCAGGAAAGCCGGTGGATACGACTGTTTTTCAAGTTATTACCTTTAATGTACTGGGAGGTTGCCATGGTTCAACCGGCCCATTATCAACAAATCCAGAAACAGGGAAACCTTATCGTGCCGAGTTCCCAACACTGACTATACGTGATATGGTGAGGGCTGAATATTATGCCTTGAAAAAACTGGGGATCGACCATCTAGCAGGCGTGATCGGCGGTTCATTAGGCGGTATGAAAACCTTGGAATGGGGGAAGACGTATCCCGAGTTCATTGATGCGGTACTTCCTTTAGCCGTCACACCATACTACGGCGATTACGGGGTGGCTTTTAATCATATTGGCATTTTGGCGATTGAAAATGATGGGGATTTCAACTCTGGAAACTATAAAGATTCATCTCTATTAAAAGGATTTCACGTAGCCAGAATGGCGGGCATGGTCACATACCGCAGCGGCAATATGTTCAATCAGCGATTCGGACGCACCAGTGATGGCGATGACTTCAATGTACAGTCGTACTTGAACTATCAGGGAAAAAAATTGGCGTGCCGTTTTGATGCCAACAGCTATGTCCTGTTGCTGAAAGCCATGAACACACATGACGTTCAAGATGCTGTACTGGAGATTCCGGTGCATTCCTTATCCTTTACCCAGGATTTGCTTTATCCAAGTGAATTGATGGTCCCGTGGCTCGAAAAACAGCCGGCTGCAACTTGGGAAATTGTCGAAACGGATTTTGGCCATGATGGATTTCTGGTTGAATTCGAAAAATGGGGCGGATTTATCGAAAAGAAATTAAAAAGCCTTTTAGTGCCTGAACTCACGCGGTAAGGGAACCTTTACCAGAAAAAAGCATTTGAACGGGGCTAGAGCCCCGTTCAAATGCTTTTTTGCTGTAATCAATCTTCGTCCTTGATATCTACATCGTCTGGAATCGGGATGGCGCGCCATTCCTCAAGCGCTTGCTTCGCCTGTTCCAGCTGCTGGAAATGAGTTCCGAACTGAGAGGTGTTGATCATGTATTGTTCCCCATCGTGGACTGCGCGAATGCGTCCTTCCAATACGTAGCGATTGACTTGTTCTTCAGGCATGGACAAGAAAGCGGCAGTTTCCTGGACTGTCATATACATGGGATCTCCTCCTCTTTTCTTTTATTATAATAGAAGGAGACGGCTATCTCAAATCATTAGTGCCATGGTATGTTAATGGGATAGCATAAGAAAGGCAGAGGTGTTGATTTTGAATTACACAGCTTATTTGTGGGTGCTGCTGGCAGCCGTCTTATGGGGAACGACAGGGACAGCTCAATCTTTTTTTGACGGAACAGCGCATCCGCTGTCGATTGGCGCCTTCCGCTTAGCGATAGGCGGTTTTTCTTTGCTGCTCTTCGTCCTGGCAGCCAGAAAGTTGTCAGTCCGCTCGATTCCGTGGCCCGCAGCAATCCTCTCGGCCATCAGTATGGCATTGTTTCAACCTTTATTTTTTTCATCTGTTCAATTGACTGGAATTGCAATTGGGACTGTTGTGACAATCGGCAGTGCACCTGTATTGACGGGAATAATCGAGTGGGCCGCTTTAAAAAAGCAACCGGACAGGATTTGGGCCACTGCTACATTGCTGGCATTAACGGGCTGTATCTTGCTATTTGCCAATAAAGGGCAGCAGCTGGTTGATCCGGCGGGAATCGCCATGGCACTTGGTGCCGGATTTTCTTTTGCAATCTATGCCATTGTCAGTAAAAATGTGCTCAAGGCGATGGAACCCGTTTCAGCTGTTGCGGTGATTTTTTCACTGAGCGCCTGCTGTTTATTGCCTTTTTTATTCTTTTTTGATTTATCTTATATAACGGTTCCAGGAAACTTGTGGCTGCTCATTTATTTGGGGATTGGCGCGACAAGTTTATCGTATATCCTGTTTTCTTATGGATTAAAACAGATTCCGTCTTCTTCTGCGGTAACCTTATCGTTGGCGGAACCGTTGACGGCTGCTGTTCTGGGTGTGCTGGTGGTGGGAGAAGTACTAAGTGGCCTTTCCTGGGTTGGAGTGGGGCTGCTCCTATGCGGCATTATCGTATTGACGATAGGGAGAAGAAGAAAACCATCTTTTTAGCGATTTAGAATGTCTGCCCAGCAATACCGCTCAACAATTGAGCGGTATTTTCTTATTAAACTTCTGTCTTAATCCTTTATGAGTTTACTTTCAGTGAAGTAGGGGGATAGTAAATATGATACAAAAAATTATAAAAGGGGTTGAGTATATGAACGATGTGGGAAATTCTTTCAGAGGAGTCGGCAATACGATCATCGACTACATTCCGAATGTACTAGGTGCATTGTTACTACTTCTTGTTGCATGGATTGTAGCGACGATTGTACGGGCTATCTTCACTAAAGGATTAAAAAAAGCAGGCGTGGACAAAGCCATGGTCAAAGGCCATATGGCAAAAACCAAAGAAACTGCAGACAACCAACTGGACTCTATAGGGAAAATTCTTTATTATCTGATCTTTATTTTGTTTATTCCAAGCGTTCTGCAGGCTTTGAATATGCAGAATGTGGCACAGCCGATTTCGAACATGATGGATAAGCTATTGGCATTCTTGCCAAACCTTTTCATGGCCATCATCATTATAGTGATTGGTTACTTTGTAGCGAAATTCGTAAAAAATCTTGTGTTCAGCCTTTTGACTGCCATAAATATCGACAAGTGGTTTAATAAGGTCACCAGCAAAACCGGTAGTACATCAACGGGAACTACAAGAATGGATGCTAGTGACAAATCGACGCTGGCGAATGTTCTGGCCAATATAGTTTTTGTTATCGTACTGATTCCGATCCTGACGATTGCTTTAGAAACCTTGAATATCCGCTCTATTTCTGAACCGATTGTCAATATGCTCAATCAGGTCCTGAACATGATCCCGAATATCTTTGTAGCGATCATTTTGATACTGGTGGGTGTCTTGATTGCGAAATTTGTCGGAGATCTGTTGATCAGCTTATTGAACGGAACAGGCATCAACCGGTTCTCGACATACTTGAATCCCGATAAAACAAAATCACCAAGCTTTGATATTGCAAACATTATCGGCAAGGTAGTACAGGCAATCATCATCATCTTCTTCACGGTGGAAGCGATGAACGTCCTGCAGCTTGATGTGTTGAATAACATCGGTGAAGCCATCATCGGATACTTGCCGCTTCTCATCAGTTCACTGATCATCCTGGGTCTTGGATTAATCGGAGGCAGCTTGCTTGGAAGCTATGTCAAGAAGACTTCCAACAACCGTTTCCTTGGAGGCATCGTAAAATACGCCATCATCATTGTTGCCGTATTCATGACCTTGGACCAGCTGAATTTTGCAACAAACATCGTCAACCTGGCATTCCTGTTCATCATTGCGGGGCTTGCAGTGGCATTTGCTGTTTCCTTCGGTATGGGCGGACGCGAGTTTGCCAAGCGGCAGCTTGAAAGTTTGGAAAAGAAGATGGAAAAAGAAGACGATAAACCGAATCTGTAGGTACATCTCACAAAACCCCTTAGGCAGTTATCTGCCTAAGGGGTTTTGTGTTTAAAATACTGATGCATAATTATCCGGTGAAATAGAGAGGTAAATTACTTAAACTAAACTTAAGAAAATGAAAGATATATTAGAATATAAAAAACCTATTAGTCTAAAAGCATATCTTTGTTTTTATGCATACCTATTCTATTCTTTTGAAGTGCAATCAGTGATCCAGACTAGGTTAAATGCTTTTAATATAGTAGTTTAAATAATTAAAAAATTCAGTTGACTTGTTTTTATGCAAACGGTTACAATCAAGATAGTTATTAAATAGATAATATCCAAAGGGGGTAGTTGTTTTTTGAGACTGAGCGAACGCTCAGTTGGAGGAATGGATAAACAGGAATTTAGTTGAAATGGGGGGGATACGATGAAAGCGTATAAAAAAGAAGTTCAATTTACGGTCTGGATGACGCTCGCCTTTATTTTAGTTGGGAATGTAGGATTAATTTTTTCCATCTTTCCGGTAGATGCCATGTTGTTCGGATTTCCAGTTATGTACATTGTCCCGATTCTGATGGGGTGGTTCGGTGTCTTCTTCCTGACGATTGTAGCCGGAAAAGTTGGCAACCGTATTGATGATGAAATTGATAGTGAAAACGACGCGCTCGGGGTGTCCGACGAAGTAAAGGATGTGTAGATGATGGAAGCACAAAACTGGCAATTATCCAATCCAATTCTTGGTTTAGCGGTCGTGGCAGCAACTTTTGTATTGTTTTATGTCGTCGGGTTCCTGTCCAACCGAAAAAGTGCCTCAGCCAAAGATCTTTACATAGGCGGAGGAAATGTTGGGGCTTTTACCAACGGGCTTGCGATGGCATCAACTTACATGAGCCTGGCAACTTTTCTCGGCATCACGGCATTGATTTTGCAGCTGCAGGTGCCGTTCATCATGCTGTGGATCCAGTTGATCCTGGCAATTCCGTTGATTACGATTATTTACGGAACAAGCCTGCGCCGGATGGGCGCTTTTTCTCCTACTCATTTTATCCGTGACAGATACGGAGTGACAGCTTCCATCATTGCAGCTCTTTTTATGATATTGGTATCCGTCATGTATGCATTAGGGCAAATGATCGGAATTGCCATTACGTTTGAAACATTATTGGGAATTCCTTATTTAACCGGACTTTTTGTTTTCGGTATTATCATTGTTGGATATATTACGATCGGCGGAATGGCCGGAGCCACGAACAACGCAGCCATCCAGATGGTCATCATCGCCTTGATGTTCATCATTCCGCTTGGCGCCATCATGAAAGCGATTGGGGCAGATGGCTGGTATTTCCCACCATTGTTCTATTCGGACATGGTTCCGGCGATGCTGGAGTCTTTGCCGACTTTCTTTGACTATCAGTTTTCGCCAAAATGGTATTTCTCCATTATTCCCGCTTTAACAATCGGAGCGTTGGGGCTTCCCCATTTAGCGATGCGGGTCTATACAGCATCCAGTCTGAAAAGTGCGCGTTCAGCGATGGTTTGGTTCGCGTTCATTCTAGGTCTGGTGTTCTCAGCCACTTATGCAATGGGCTTTGTGGGTGTGTATGCTACAGCTACACAGGGTCTGGTCATTTCAGAAGGGGATGCTGATAAACTGACCATCATCCTGAATCTGGTTTATAACCCGGAATGGGTGACCGCACTTGTTATCGCTGGAGCGATTTCAGCTGGACTTTCGACCTTGAGCGGTAATTTGCTGGCAATCGGTGCCTTGATTTCCCAGGATATCATCGCTACCTTAAAGCCGAATATTCCCCAGCGTTTAAGTTTACGAATTGGTTTTATCGCTATTTTCGCAGGTGGATTGGTCAGTATCCTGCTGGCAATCGAACCGCCCGCTTTCCTGGTCGTCAGTATCCTGTGGGCATTCGGTTTAGCTGGAGTCACGAACGCACCTCTGATCATCGTTGGGGTTTGGTGGAAAGAGGCCAATAAGTTCGGCGCCATAGCGGCTTCTGTGGTCGGGGGTGCCATTTACATCATCGTGTCGCCATTCGTTTTCCCGAGCATCGTCTTGACCGGTCATGGCGTTACCGATGGAATGGGCTTATCCGGGGCCATGCTTGCTGTGCCGATCAGCTTTATCCTGTTGATTGTTGTTTCCTACATCACCAACCGTATGCCTGGGCTGGCAAACAAGCTGACCAAGCAATCGGATATTGAGTTGATCGAACGCATCCATGGATGGAAGGATATCAAATCGTATCGCTACAACAGTACGGTAGGTGCTGGAATTACAGTAGTGGTTTCTGCAGCTGTCGCGATATGGGCATTGATGCCTTGGGGGATGTAGAGAATGAAAGAAAGGGTGAGTAAAATGGTCGGAAAAATGGTTACTTTGAATGATTCATCTTTTCGGTCATTTTTAGAATTGCCGAAAACCCAATTGGTGAGCAATCTGCTGCTGCTCATCGTTGGGCTGGGCTATGGCGCGATTTCGATCGCGTCAAATGCCTCATACATAGCGAGTTTCGATTCGGCTTTGTTGAAAAGCTTCATTGTTCCCGCAATTTTCATCCTTTTCGGGCTTTTGATGGCTTTTATTACAAAAATCGGGCTGGCGCTGCTGCTTTGGGCAGGTTCAAAGGGGCTAGGCGGAAAAGGGCTGCTGCGTGACATCAATCGGGCAGCGCCGGTTGCGCTGCTGCCGGGTCTTTTGGGAGCGCCATATCTGGCAGAAGCCGGAAATGGCCATCCGCTGGTTTATGTGCTATTGGTCGTTGGTGTTGTCTGGATGTACCTGGTCTGCGCCAAAATCATCAAAACCACTCAAAATTTCACCACTAAAAAAGCTTATCTGGCGGCATTGGCAGCATTCGTTTTTTTGGCAAGCGTCTACTACTTGATTATCCCGCCAGCGTGAAGAAAAATCGATTGGAGGCTATCTTATGGAATTCAAGGATTTAATTGCGCCGGAGCAGTACAATATCACTTCGGAATTGGAGAAATACAAAGAAGAAAGCGACCGATTGGCAATTCGGTGGCTCGACAGTGAAGGCAATAGGGAAGATCTTTCTTATAAAGAGCTGGTCGGCAAAATGAATCAATACGCTCAGGCCTTGTTGAAGCTTGGCATTGAGAAAGGCGATCGGATGCTGATTATTCTTCCACGGATTCCAGAAGCTTATATCACATATTTGGCGTGCCTGCGCGCTGGAATTGTGGCGATTCCCTGTTCAGAAATGCTCCGTAAGAAGGATTTGATTTACCGGATGCACCATTCAGGTGCAAAAGGAATTGTCGCCCACTATAAAACCACTGAGGAAACCAACTCGATTGATGAAAAAGTGGATGCGCTGAACAATAAATTGATTATCGGGGGCACAGAAGAGGGATGGCAATCTTTTGAGGAGCTGGCAGAAAAAGAATCGCCGGCATTCGAAGCAGTTCCGACCCATCGGGAAGATATGGCTTTCTTATCCTATACATCCGGCACCACAGGCAATCCGAAAGGTGTGGTTCATGTCCATGGCTGGGGCTACGCACATGTAAGGACAGCCGCAACAAAATGGCTGGGTGTCCAAAGTGGCGACATGGTTTGGGCAACCGCGGCTCCTGGCTGGCAAAAATGGATCTGGAGTCCGTTCCTGTCGACTATTACTCTTGGAGCAACGGCTTTTGTTTATAATGGGCCATTCGATGCTTTGAAATACTTGGATTTATTGAAAGAAGAAAATATTAATGTTCTTTGCTGCACGCCGACAGAATACCGGATCATGGCGAAAGTGGAAAATCTGAGTTCCTATAAACTGCCAGCATTAAGATCTGCGGTGTCTGCTGGGGAACCTCTGAACCGGCAGGTCATCGAGGCGTTCCAGCAGGCGTTTGATATTAATGTCCGTGACGGATATGGCCAGACGGAAAATACGCTGCTGGTCGGAACGCTCCAAGATATGGAAGTGAAGCCGGGATCGATGGGCAAGCCGACACCAGGCAATCCGGTCGATATCATCAATGATGAAGGAGAGCCGACAGCGGTCGGAGAAGTGGGGGATATTGCCGTCCACCGCGATTGTCCGGCTTTGTTCCGTGAATATTATCGGGACTCTGAGCGGACCAAGGCGGCGTTTCGCGGCGATTGGTATTTAACCGGAGACCAGGCAAAGCGTGATGAAGATGGCTATTTCTGGTTTGAAGGGCGAAGTGATGACATCATCATTAGTTCGGGATACACAATCGGGCCTTTTGAAGTCGAAGATGCGCTCATGAAGCATGCGTCCATTCAGGAGTGTGCGGTTGTGGCTGCTCCGGATGAAATTCGCGGAAACATTGTTAAAGCTTATGTCGTGCTCCGTAATCCCCTGGATTTTCCGGATAAAGGTGCGCTGGTGAAGCAGCTGCAGGACCACGTCAAAGAAATTACCGCACCTTATAAGTATCCGCGTATCATCGAGTTTATGGATGAGTTGCCGAAGACCGCCTCGGGTAAAATCCGCCGCGTAGAACTGCGAAAACTGAATGTATAACGAAAAAAGCCTGACAGGAAAACACTGTCAGGCTTTTTTATGGATTCATTTAGGTGGGGAGATAAGTCTGTGCTGAAAGGCATAAATGACCGCCTGGGTCCGGTCATGGACCTCCAGTTTTGCCAGGATATTGCTGACGTGGGTTTTGACTGTTTTCAAAGCGATGAATAATTGATCGGCGATTTCCTGGTTAGTCAATCCGGCAGCTAGCAACAGGAGGATTTCCATCTCGCGTTCGGTCAGTTCAGCGTGAAGAACACGTTCGTGGCGCATCTGCTTCATCATTTTGGTCATGACTTCGGGCTCGAGGACAGGTGTGCCGTTCATGGTTTCACGAATAGAGTCGGCGATGCGTGAAGCTTTCGAAGTTTTTAATATGTAACTGACGGCTCCCGCCTGAAGAGCCGGATAGACTTTGTCGTCATCAAGAAAACTGGTGACAATCATGATCTTGGCTTCCGGCCACTGGTCGATGATGGCTTTTGTCGCTTCGGCACCATTCATGACCGGCATCACCATATCCATTAAGATCAGATCTGGCCGCAGCTCTAATGCCATTTCAATTGCCTCCTGGCCGTTCGCCGCCTCGCCGGCTATCTCCATGTCCTTTTGGGATTGCAGGTAGGCAGAGACACCGATGCGCACCATTTCATGGTCATCCACTAATAATATTCGAATCATGGGTTTTCTTCCTTTCAATCGGGACTTTTACTTCCACAATCGTACCTTCTGAAGGCACCGAAACAATTTTGCTGGTTGCGCCGATTTCGATGGCGCGTTCTTCAATATGCTTCAGGCCATAGGAGGTTGACTTGGATTGCTCGCTTTCAAACCCGACGCCGTTGTCCTGGATGCGCAGGATCGCAAAATTGTCGCGTTCGACAAACAGGATGTGTACTTCGGTCGCTTTGGAATGGCGCAGCGTATTCGATAAAGTTTCCTGTGCAATGCGGAACAGATGGTCTTCAGCTCCCTTTTGCAAGGGGACTTCCTCCAATTTATGCTCGATGGTAAAATAGACTTTTTCCTTCAGTTCACTGACCAATTCAAACAGCCCTTGACGCAGGCTCTTGTCGTGCAGGGCAGCGGGCCGCAAATGCAGCAGCAATGCACGCATCTCCAATTGCGCCTGTTGGACCATCTTCTCCGTCTGCAGTAATCCTGGCTGCACGTCCTCATTTTCGGTCATGGAGGACAGCAGCATGGAAGCGGCGAATAGTTGCTGGGAAACAGAGTCATGAAGCTCTCTTGCCAGACGTTGGCGTTCCATGATCAGGCGTTCCTGGATAATCTGATCTTGTGTTTCTGCCCGTTCGTTGGCAATGCGGGCCAAGCTTTTGCGTTGTGACTCCAGAAGCTTCTGCAGCTTTAGGATGGAGTTGGATAAATTACGCGGTAAGGTTTTCATTTGGGCAGCCTGAACGACTGTCTTGTCTTCATTGCGCAAAAGGGCCTGGAAAATCTCTTCAATGTCCTGAACTTTTGCCCGTGACAAGGACTCGGTCCACCATGAGATGCCGACAGACAAAACGAGCATCAGAACAAAAAGCCAAATGCCTAAAGGAAGGCCGGCGATAAAATCTTTCCACAGGACGGACCAGCTGTTGAGCGTCGGCAAGCCGAGCAACGCAAAAAGGATGCTGAACACGATCAATGCGAAAAGGAAAATGAAAAACAGGCTTCGCGGCAAGATCTGTCTCATCTGCGGATCACCTCGACATCCCCCATCCAGGTGGTCACGGAAACGATCAACTCGACTTTATTGCCAGTGTCTGCAGGATAGCCGTCTTCAGTATGAATGGTGCCATTAAGAATGCGTTGGCTTTTTCCATTAAAAAAACGAGCTTCCCCCAACAGCGTCGAATAAAAGACGCGCACAGGAACTTCATACGGCACCACAACCTGGACTTTCCCGAAACCCTGCCGGATGGAAATCAGCGAGTTTTTTTTCGGCAACACGGTGTGGGTGGTATCCACCAGGATGTCGCCGATAAAACCCTGCACATGAATGTCTTTCCACTCATAAGATTCGATTGGCGTGCTTTGTGCAGCCATCACTTTGTTCTGGATCAGGCCTGTATCTGTAGAGGCATAGAGAGGTGCAGTCTGCAGCCATTCTTCGCCTTTCCACAAACGGATCAGGAGGTAAATCGCAAGTCCGAAAACCATCAGCCGCAGACTCCACATAGATAAAATGGAAACACCGATGAGAAAAGTGCCTGTCCAAAAATAAAAACGGCGGTATTTGACGTTGTTTCTTAACGCATAGTAAATGGTTCCGATACCAAGAAGGATCAAAAACACACTGCCGTTTCCGAAAAAGGCAGCTTCCACGAATATCAGTAATAAAGCGCTCAGCAGGAAAAACGCTTGTCTGTTTGTTGAAAAATGCTGCATGGCTTTTGCCTCCTTCTTTGTATCAGAAAAAATGAGAAGAAGGAAAACTTCATCTCATTAGAGCTTACAGACAAAAATCTTCCTTATTTAGAAGAGTGAATTGGCAACTAACGGCTCCATACCAGATCCTCTGTCTCAATTTCCGTTTAGAGTTTGGGGTGAGAAGAAGAGAAAACTTCTTCTCACTCCAGTTTAAACAATTTCTTTTTGGTTTGCGCTATTTTTTCTAAAGTTTCCAAGCGGCGCTCCATCGCTGAGCGCTCGTGCCGTTCTTCCACTTTAGCACCGAGTGTCGTGATATAGGACGCCATATCGTCAAATGAGCCGATACGTTCAGCGACGAGTTCAGGGCTTAATACTTTATCCATCTGATGGTGGGCACGCGTTGCATTTTCTTTGCCCATCAATTGCAGCTGCTTTACTTTCATGTCCTTCACTTTATGCTTCATTTCCTCGTAACGGTGTTCCAGACCAGTCAGTTCAGCAATATTTTCATTCAGGTTGTTCTGCAGTACCTCAA
This sequence comes from Planococcus sp. ISL-110, assembly GCF_018613575.1. Taxonomy (GTDB): domain Bacteria; phylum Bacillota; class Bacilli; order Bacillales_A; family Planococcaceae; genus Planococcus. The sequence continues at coordinate 60,228 of NZ_JAGGPX010000004.1, read as the reverse complement.
CGCGGCCAGCATAAGCTTGAACTTCCATTGCGGCAAAATCAGCAAGATCGGATTCGCCTGAAGTCTCTGCCAGTTCTAATTGACCTTGACGCTTGTCGAGCATAGCGGACGATTCAGCTAATTCTTTCTCCAGCTTACCATTCAGCTGAGCTTGTCGCTCCACCCATTTTCCTGTAGCTGTTGTCTGGTTTTCTGCTTCTGTGATATAGCGGTTCAGTAATGCGAGTGGATTTTTTTCCTCTTTTTTTGCGACGACGGAATCCAGGTCGGTTGCGACGGCAAATTTAAAACGGTCCCATAAAGTTGTCATTTTCGTTTCCTCCTTATTTGTTTAGTTTGTTCCATTGTTGTTCAAAATTCGTAAATGGATCGCTTTCTTTTACGGCTGCGACTGAAACGCTTTGGCCATTCCATTTGCGGTAAATCATCCCCAAAGCGGCAAGAGCGGCGACGCCGATCAAAGCCGGCACATTGGAGATGGCTGCGATTCCCCCAACGACGGCGATAGAAGCCCAACATACTTTCGCCAATGTCGAGATGCTTCTTAAGTAGTAATGCACCCCTGCGTAGACGATTAATAGGGATACTGCCAATCCGATGATGGGTCCCAGATTGGAAAGGGCGACGATTCCGGCGATGATGCCGAGTGTGATTAACCAAAATTTATTCATCTTATTTTCCTCCTCTCAATTTCTAACCTAATCATACTAAGTGAACGCATTTTCCAATACGGTCTCTGACTGCATCTTTTACTAGGTCCTGAGGCGTAGAAGCGTCTACAGCAGTTAAATTAAAACTTTTTACCTCGCATTAGCCAAGCCCGTGGCTGCGCCGGCGCTAAGAATTGAGCAAGTTGTTGTATTTTTCCTGTTTTTGATAAAAGGTCTGGAGCGAAGCGATGCAGAAACAGGGTGAAGGGTTCTCAGGAGCTCTTTTGCGAAATATCGACAAGCAGAATGCTATAATATTTTTTATCACATTGAAAAAAATGAACTCTTCATATATGGTCTATCTTAAAAGAAGAAAGAGGCGTGTTTCTATGAAATTGTTGGCAGGCATCAGTGGTGCTTTACTGATTTATATGGCGCTTATTGCGTATCTTGGCTGGACGGTATATTCCTGGCTGACCAGTTTTGCAGATGGCCTCAACCCATGGATCTTTACGGCTTTTTGGCTGATTGTTGCCTTCAGCTATATCATTGGACGAATCGGTCATAAATGGCTCGGCTTTACGATTCTCGGTTCGTATTGGTTCGCTTTTCTGCAGTATGCAATTTTGCTGATTCCTGTGGCGAATATCATCGTCTTATTGGTGGATTTTAAAGACGATGTGTTCATCATCGGTTGCGCCACAGCAGCGATTTTGCTGGTGATATTCATCATCGGCACTTATTTGGCCTACAGTCCGATAGTCCGCACTTTGGAAGTTACAGTGGACGGGGAAGAGGCAGAACCACTGCACATGGTCATCGGCTCCGATTTTCACTTAGGCGTTTTGTCAGGCAAAAGCCATTTAAAGCGCTTTGTGGAAAAGACCAATGCACTCGATCCGGATGTCGTGTTTTTAGCAGGGGATTTGGTGGACGATGACCCGGTCTGGTATGCACGCTACGGCATGGGAGAGGTGATGGAACAGCTGAAGCCTCGTCTTGGCGTTTACGGTGTTTTAGGAAATCATGAGTATTACGGGAAGAAAATTCCTTTATTAGTTCGGTTGATGGAAAAATCGGGTGTGAATATCCTAAGGGATGAAACTATTCTGGTGGCAAATCGTTTTTATTTGACGGGGCGTGAAGACCGGACCAACGGCAACCGGCACTCGCTGCTCGACTTAAAGCCTGAAAAAGGGGGACTGCCCTGGATTGTGATGGACCATACACCATCTGATCTGAAAATGCCTGTCGAATTAGGCGCGGATTTTCATATGTCGGGGCATACCCATAAAGGGCAGATGTGGCCCAATCATTTATTGACCAAAAAGATTTTTGAACTGGATTATGGGTACAGGCTGATAAGGGAAACACATTTTATCGTGTCTTCAGGATTCGGATTTTGGGGGCCGCCATTGCGCCTCGGAAGCCGTTCAGAATTATGGTCGGTAACAATGAATTTCCGGCCGTCTTCTTAAAAGGAGTGTTTATATGGAAGATTGGATTGTTTCAGTCATGTCGGAGTATGGCTATTTCGGCATATTCCTGCTCATTATGCTGGAGAATGTGTTTCCGCCGATTCCGTCGGAAGTGATTTTGACGGTCGGCGGATTTATGACGACTACGACCACGATGACCATACCGGGAGTGATTCTGGCATCAACTGCGGGTTCGGTGGTTGGGGCGGCGGTTCTGTACAGTGTCGGCTTGCTGCTGGATGTTGCGCGGCTGGAGAAAATCATAGACAAATACGGCAGCTGGCTGCGCGTGAAAAAGCAGGATATATATAAAGCGGATGCCTGGTTTGATCGATTTGGAATTTGGACGGTATTTTTTGGGCGATTGATTCCTTTGTTGCGCAGCCTGATTTCCATTCCAGCGGGCATGTCGAATATGAAGTTCTGGCTGTTTATAAGCTTTACCACACTTGGCACCCTGCTGTGGAACACTGTATTGGTTTTTATCGGCGAAGCGGTGGGCGACAATAGAGAGCAGATCATGCACCAATTGGAGCTGTATTCCAACGTCGTCTACGCTTTAATTGCTTTGGGTGCAATAGCGGCTGTCTGGTATTACGTCAAGAAAATAAGAGTGCGGAACTAACAGGAAACTGCTGGCAATTGCCGGGAGTTTTTTTAATTGTTATAATTATGGAATAATAAAGGATGGAGGATTCTTATGAAGCCAATTGTATTCATCACGCAAAAGTTGCCGGATCAGGCGGTAGCTGGATTGAGAGAACAATATGAAGTCCGGATGTGGCCGGAAGAAGACACTCCCGCACCACGTGAAAAACTGCTCGAGGAAGCAAAAGAGGCGTATGCGCTTTGGACCATGGTGTCCGATCGGGTGGACAATGAAGTGTTTGAAGCGGCACCCAACTTAAAGATCGTCAGCAATCTGGCAGTTGGCTACAACAATGTCGACCTTGAGGCAGCCCACAAACATGGAGTAACGGTCACCAATACACCGGACGTCTTGACGGAATCCACTGCGGATCTGACTTTTGCTTTATTATTGGCGACCGCCCGCAGAATTATTGAAGCGGAGAAAACAGTCCGTTCAGGAGAATGGAAATCCTGGAAACCTATGGGGATGACCGGACAGAATGTGGCCGGTGCCACGCTTGGCATTATCGGTATGGGACGCATTGGTGAGGCGGTGGCTCGCCGTGCCCAGGGCTTTGGCATGGATATCCTGTATCATAATCGCACGCGCAAAAGCCTTGAAGACGTGCGCTACGCCGAATTTGAGGAATTGCTGAAGATTTCGGATTACGTAGTGATCTTGACGCCGCTGACACCGGAAACAAAAGGGATGATCGGATCGAAAGAATTGGCGCTGATGAAAGAGACAGCCTGCCTGATCAACACAGCCAGAGGTGGCATCGTCGATGAGATGGCCTTGTACGAAGCGTTGAAAGAGGGCGGAATCTGGGGCGCAGGCCTGGATGTATTTGAGCAGGAGCCGGTGCCGCTGGATCATCCGTTGCTGACGCTGCCGAATGTTACGGTCTTGCCGCATATCGGCAGTGCCACTGTCCAGACGCGCCTCGAGATGATGGCGTTGAATGCGGAAGCCATCAAGGCTTGTTTCGAAAATAGACCGGTGAAGAATAGAATCTGCTGAGTGAAGGCAGGAAAAGACAGCTGATGTTCAGCTGTCTTTTTTGAAATTTAAGAATTGGCTGCCAGTTGGATCCAAACGATGTCAAAGGGCTGTTCTGCGGTGGAATTTGCGGCTTAGCTAAGGGATGATCTTGTCCAAAGTGCTTTTCTAGCCTGGCAAAAGTTGAAATTTGCCGTTATTTATTGTAAAATGATTGAGGTTTTTGTTGCCTTTTCTGGTACAGAAACTAATTGAGAAATAGGAGGTATGATTCATGCAAAATCATACACACAATGTTTTACTTTATTATTTATATTCACCGATTGAAGATCCAGAGGCTTTTGCGGCTGAGCATCTGGCAGCATGCAAAGAGCTTGAGCTGAAAGGCCGTATCCTTGTTTCCGAAGAAGGAATCAATGGCACATGTTCAGGAACCATCGAACAGGGAGAAGCTTATATGGAACTGTTGAAAAGCGACCCGCGCTTCGCGGACATCGTTTTCAAAATCGATGCTGCGGAAGGCCATGCATTCAAAAAAATGCACGTCCGTGCGAAAAAAGAAATCGTTCACCTTGGGCTGGAAGAAGACATCAACCCGAATGAACTGACAGGCACTTATTTAGAGCCGGTTGAATTCTACAAACAAATGCAGGAACAGGACACCATCGTATTGGATGCACGCAATGATTACGAATACGATCTTGGGCATTTCCGCAATTCAGTCCGTCCGGATATTGAAAACTTCCGTGATCTTCCGGAATGGATCCGTGAAAATAAAGAGCAATTTGAAGGTAAGAAAATTTTGACGTATTGCACAGGCGGAATCCGCTGCGAGAAGTTCTCGGGCTGGCTGAAAAAAGAAGGCTTCGAGGATGTGGCCCAACTACATGGCGGCATCGTTACTTACGGCAAAGATCCTGAAGTGAAAGGCGACCTATGGGATGGACAATTATACGTTTTTGATGAGCGTATTGCTGTGCCGGTGAACCAACTGGAACACACGATTGTTGGGAAAGATCATTTTACAGGCGAACCTTGCGAACGTTACGTAAACTGTGCAAACCCGGAATGCAACGCGAAGATTTTGGCTTCTGAAGAAAACGAGCACAAATACATGCGTTCATGCTCAGACGAATGCCGGGAACACCCGCGCAACCGCTATGCTTTTGAACACGGCTTGACTGGTGAACAAGTGCAGGCGCGTTTGAATGCATTGAAGGAAACAACTAGAGTATAAGTGGATGCAAAAAAAGCTGCCGATAAATTCGGCAGCTTTTATTTTTGTGTTCAATTACTTGTCGACTTCTTCCTGGCAGTCAAAACAGACCAGTTCCCCATCCACATAAACCCCGTCAAGAAAGCCATCACGGCAATAAACGTCTTTCCCGCAATTGCTGCACGGTCCGATAAGTTCACTCATCCAGTAATCCTTCAGCGTAGACATACATCGCTTTCTGCAAGTATTTAGCCAAACCTTGGCCGTGCTGATCGATATTATTGGCGAAACGGCTGTCTGATGCATACAAGTCGCCGAGCCCGCGGAACATTTTCGGAGAACAGTCGTAGAAACGGTTCAACAACGTATAGTAAGCTTTCATTTCTTTTTGGACCGCATCCGTCTGTGGAGGCAGATGCATCAAACTGGCGACTGTATTGTAAATACGGTCTCCCTCGCGGTTGATTTCATCCAAATCTTCTTCTTCTTTTTCCGGTTTGACCGGCTCGCTGTTTGCTGCAACAGGCTCTTCATATAATACTGTTTCCACGGGAGCAACGGCAACAGCGACAGCTGATTCCTCGGCATATCCGGGTGCAGCTTGAGAAGTTTCAGCCTGAGTTTCTGGCTGCTCAAATATTGGCAAATCGACTTCAGGCTTTTGGTATCTGTTGATCAGATCCTCCGACTTCATACTGGAGAATGCAGAAAACCGTTCCGCATCCGTCAGGCTTTGCGAACCTTGGAGTTCCTGTTGCGTGAGCTCGGCATTCTGAATCAGGTTTTCAATGCGCTGTTTTTTCTGTTCCAGCAATTCGATGTGCTGAGACAATGCGTATTCCCGGTCAAAGCCGTCAGCCACAAGTTCCTGTATTTTTTTTAGTGAAAAATCCAATTCTTTCAGGAATAAAATCTGTTGGAGCAACTTTAAATCTCCCCCATTATAGTAGCGATAACGGTTGGTTCCGATATTTGACGGTTTCAATAAACCGATGCTGTCGTAATGATGGAGTGTCCGTACACTGACGCCCGCTATTTTTGCCACTTCTTGTACTTTGTACAATCTAATCACCTCACTCTTTAAAATACACTATAACGCACCGTCAGTGTCAATAGTTTCAGCAAAAAGACGCTGAAATGTATTATTTCTGTCTTATAGGGACCGTTATTAACGGGTTTCTAATCTCTCAGTAGGAATTGAAGGTGAAGGGCGGGGCAATTATGATGATGCGCAAGTGATTTTGAGTGGTTCTATAATCGCTTCACCCCCGCCGACGCAGCTCTGCTTGATGGAGATTTAATAGGATGAAATTTTAATTTTTCTGTGGCAGATTGCTGGAGTGGAGTTCCGGAAGCACTTGGCGGCAGTAAGGCACGCACCTTCGCTGTTTCTACAGGAAACTTTTACAGTTTGGAAGTAGGTATACGAATAAAAAATCCCAAAATAAATAATATGGTATGATCTATCGGAAAATAAAAACAGATAATTCAGAAATATTATGGGATTTTCTAGATATCTGTGAAATAATGAAATTGAAAGTGCTATCGAAAAGCTGATGGATGAAAGGAGCAATGATGATGAAACTGACCAATTTTGTGAATGGCCAATGGCAACAGGCAGAACAGGCGGAGTTCAGGCCTGTCCTGAATCCAGCGAATGGGGAAGAACTGGCGCAGGTCCGGATGTCCACAGCAGAGGACGTCGACCTGGCGGTGAAAGCGGCACAGGCAGCACAAAAAAAATGGGCAAAGGTACCGGCACCTAAACGCGCGGATTATTTATATGAAATTGGCCACCTGATGAAAGAACGAAAAGAGCATCTGGCTCAAGTACTGACGAAAGAGATGGGGAAAGTCATCGAAGAAGGACGTGGCGAAGTCCAGGAAGGCATTGATATGGCTTATTACATGGCGGGGGAAGGGCGGCGCCTATTTGGTGAAACGACGCCTTCAGAACTGGCTGACAAGTTTGCGATGAGCATTCGGTCGCCAATCGGTGTAGTGGGGCTGATCACCCCTTGGAACTTTCCTGTAGCGATCGCCACCTGGAAGTCCTTTCCAGCGATAGTGGCGGGCAATGCATTTATCTGGAAGCCTGCGACAGAAACGCCGATGATGGCATACGAAATGGCGAGAATATTTGAAGAGGTCGGCCTTCCGGAAGGTGTCGCCAACATCGTCTTCGGTGCCGGCGCTGAAGTGGGGACTGCCTTGATCGAGCATCCGGGTGTCCGGGTTATTTCATTTACCGGGTCAACAGAGACTGGCCGTAAAGTGGCGGAGGCAGGAGGCCGCAACCTGAAAAAAGTGTCACTCGAAATGGGCGGCAAGAATGCCGTGATCGTCATGGAAGATGCTGATCTGGATCTGGCTGTCGAAGGAATTCTTTGGAGTGCATTTGGAACCGCCGGCCAGCGCTGTACGGCCTGCAGTCGAGTAATTGTACATGCAGACGTCAAACAGGAACTGCAGAATCGTCTGCTGTCGAAAATGGAGTCATTGACGATTGGAGACGGAACGGATGAATCAACCAAAGTCGGCCCGGTCATCAACCGGAAAGCTCTTGAAAAAATTCATTCCTACATTGCAATCGGTGAAAAGGAAGGAGCTAAGCTGCTGGTTGGCGGGCAAATCCTGACAGGTGGCATCTTCGATCAAGGGAACTATTACGCACCGACATTGTTCACAGACGTGACGCCGGATATGCGCATTGCGCAGGAAGAAATTTTCGGGCCCGTCGTATCCATTATCGAAGTGACAAGTTTCGAAAGCGCGATTGAGGTGAACAATGGCGTGATATACGGATTGTCCAGTTCGATTTACACGGCAGATGTCAATCGTGCTTTTAAAGCACAGCGCGATTTGGATACCGGAATCGTCTATATAAATGCAGGAACGACAGGTGCTGAAATTCATCTGCCCTTCGGCGGAACAAAAGGTACGGGCAATGGCCACCGCGATTCAGGAGTCGCGGCATTGGATGTCTTTACTGAATGGAAAAGTGTGTATGTCGATTACAGCGGAAAATTGCAGCGCGCACAAATTGATAATGAATTTTAAAGGCGAAAGGGGATGAGGAAGATGAAAATCGTCGTATTAGGCGCTGGATTGATGGGGAAACAGGCAGCTCGGGACCTGGTTGCCGACGAAGCTGTTGAACGGGTCTTTTTAGCGGACCGGAATATCATTCCGACCGAGCAGTTCAGAGCGCAGCTCGGCAGCAGCAAGCTGGAAGTGCTGGAGTTGGATGCCAGCGATGATGAAGCCTTGGCGGCGGCCATTTCAAAAGGGGATATCGTCATCAACGCCCTGTTCTACACTTTTAATGAAAAAGTGGCAGCACTTGCACTCAAATGCGGTGTCCACGCAGTGGATTTGGGCGGCCATATCGGGGGAGCAACAGAAGCGGTGCTGGAGATGCATGAACAAGCGCAGCAAAAAGGCGTCACATTGATTCCGGACTTGGGTGTGGCACCGGGAATGATCAATATCCTGACAGGATACGGCGCCAGCAAGCTGGATCAAGTATCTGATATCCGATTATTTGTCGGTGGCATTCCTGTCCATCCGGAACCTCCGCTGGAATACAATCATGTTTTTTCGCTGGAAGGTGTTTTTGACCATTACACAGACAAATCGCATGTGATCCGCGCCGGCAGGCTACTGGAGGTTGAATCCTTATCCGAAATTGAGTATGTGGAATTTGAAGGCTTCGGCGAACTGGAGGCTTTCCACACCTCGGGCGGAACATCTACTTTGACAGATACCTTCAGCGATGTAAATTCATTGGAATACAAAACTTTGCGCTATAAAGGCCACGCTGAGAAATTCAAGCTGCTGAGGGATCTGGGCTTTACAGACCGGATGAAAACGGTTGAAGTGGAAGGGCGTAAAGTGAGGCTTCGTGCTGTTTTAAAAGCCGTGCTCGAACCGATAACAGAACTGGGAGACAAGCAGGATGCCGTCGTTTTGCGGGTGCTCGTATCAGGAGTAAAAGCAGGAGAGGAAATCAGCTATGAATACAATATGGTGACGATGAAAGAGCAGGAAACAGGGGTCACTGCAATGGCACGTGCAACGGCCTACACCATTTCAGTTGTGGCGCAGATGATCGGCAAGGGAGTGATCGACAAGCGGGGAGCCTATCCTCCAGAAATGATCGTTCCAGGAGATGAATATATAGCGGAGATGGCAAAGCGCGGCGTTGATATTAAAGAAATCGTCCATCGTTCTGCTTTACAGAACTAAAGGCTTGGCTGGATGAAGAAGTAAAGTGAAAAAGGATGGTTCCTGTCGGAGCCATCCTTTTTCTATGGTTTAAATAAGTTCTTCCACTTTCTTTGGGACCAGCATTTTCAAGTTGCCAGGAACAATTTCAATGTCCAGCGGTGTTGTCAGATAGATTTCGCCATCGGTATCGACATCCAGCTCTTCGTCAGTTTTGACAGAGATGGACCGGCCCTGATAATGGACGATGTGTTCCAGTTCTTCTGTCACGACTTCTGGCTGGGACAGTGAAAACCATTCGCGCAATGCGGCCAGAGAAGATGTTTGAATGATGAACAGGTCCAATAGGCCATCTGCTGGATCGATTGTTGCCATTGGGAAGTTATGAGTACCGATTGAATTGCCGTTCATGATAAGCACCAGCACGCCTTCCTCAGCGTAGCTGATGCCGTCGATTTTCAAATACACCGAGAACGGGGTCGCCTGCCGCATGGATTGCAGCGCACTCATGAAATAACTGAGTTTCCCGTAGCGTTCTTTTAGGTGGGGGTCGATATTGGAAGAAGCATCGGTGATCAAGCCGATTCCGGCAAAGTTAAGAAATGAGCCGCCATTGATTTTCCCGGTATCGATTTCTTTGATTTGCCCGTTGACCAGTTCTGAAGACGCCAAATCCAGGTCCAACGGAATATTCAAGGTGCGCGCAAAGTCGTTGCAGGTCCCGCTTGGAATGATAGCGATTGGAGGAGCATCGGGAAGACTGGATAGGGCCCGAACCGCAGAATGGACAGTTCCATCGCCTCCGGCAATAAACAGGATATCGGCATAGGTTGCAGCTTTCTGACAGGCACTTTCGAATTCTTCGGGTGAAGCGGTTTGGATCAGCTCGAGTGATTTGGATGCTTCGGCCAGATGGGGAACGGCGAGCTTCAGGACAGAGTCTATCGTAGACGCTCCTGCATTGCCGTTATACAATAATACGGAACGATTGAACTTAGGCATTTTTTTGTGCCCTCCTGTACTTCTGTTTACTTTTATAATTCCACTTCCAGCGATTCCGTAAACAACCGGAACCAGCAAAATAACTAGACTGATAAAAAAGAGGGATCGATATGACAATGAAATTATATTACAAAGATTCGGAGATTTCAAAAGCATCCGTGCAGGTGTTGAGCAGTGCAAAAGATGGAGCCGGCTATTATGCCGTTCTGGATCAAAGCTGCTTTTACCCTGAATGTGGCGGACAGCCGGCAGATACTGGAAGAATCGGGCCTGCAAAAGTGGTGGATGTCCAGACAGTCGAAGGGGAGATCCGACATTATACGGATATTCAGCTGCCGAAAGAAAGTTTCTCTGCCGAAGTGGATTGGCAAAGAAGGTGGGATCACATGCAGCAGCATGCAGGCCAGCATTTATTGAGCGCTTTGTTTGAAGACAGCTATGGCTTAAAGACCCAGAGTTTTCATTTGGGGCAGGAGCGTGTGTCCATCGATCTGGACTTGGATACAGCAACAAACAAACAGCTGAAGAGCGTGGAAAAAATGGCCAATCAGCTGATCCGCCAACGCCTGGCCATCTCTGCTCGCTGGGTCACTAACGACGAGGCCAATATGCTTGCGCTAAGAAAACCGCCAACAGTGGAGGGAGATATTCGTCTGGTGGAAATCGACGGCATCGACTTGAATGCCTGTGGAGGCACCCACCCCCGAAATACGGCAGATATCGGGCTGTTAAAAATCATTTCGACGGAGAAAGCGAAAGGCGGCATGCGGGTTTATTTTTTGTGTGGCACACGGGCCTTGAATTATTTTAACTTTCTGATGGAAACCACAGACAAATTGGTGGTCCAATTAAATGCGCCAACTGCTGAATTGCCGGAGGCCGCTAAAGCCTTACTGGTTGAAAAAGCCGCAGCTGATAAAACAATCAAAAACCTTCAGGAACAAGTGCTGAGCCTTGAAGCAGAAACGATTCTCCCAATCGATGGCATAGTAGAACGAGTTTTCGAAGGACGTCCAGTTAAAGAGTTGCAGCAGCTTGCCCGCCTGGTGACTGGCAAGCATACATCAGCGACGCTGCTGTTCATTAATGCAGCAGAAGGAGACATGAGGCTGGTGTGCGCAAAAGGTGAACAGGCAACGGGCGATATGCGTGAAGTGCTCAAGCAGCTTCTGGCATTGACTGAAGGCAAAGGCGGAGGAAACGCACAATTTGCCCAGGGCGGTGGCAGAACTGCCAAAGCGCCGGAAGCATTTCAGAATGTCTTTCGGGAAACCTTGAAAAATTTCAAATGAAAGCTGTAACTTTTCCAATGCTTCTCTGTCTAATGGGAAAAGGGATGTCTGAAAGGGCGTGAAGCATCGTGAAGAATAAAAAGGTTTGGGCGATTGCTGCCATTGCGGCTGCATTGTTTGGTCTGGTGTTTGTTTTTCTCAATGATAAAGTATCGGTAAGCGCTTCTACTGTCGCATTGGCGGAGCAGGGCTGGAAAGCCAATTTTTCTTCAGAGCTCCAGCAGGATGCCATCGATAAGGGGAATGTGTATATCACGGACTCGCAGGGACAAACAGTCGATGTTGAAATGATCATCCACGACAATGGAAAGACATTGGAAATCCCGGAAATTCCGACAGGCGAATATCAATTGCATATTAAAAGAGCGGCATTAAAAAACAGCTTTTTGAAAAGCTTAGTAAATACGGAAGTTTCATTCACTGTGCAGGAACAATTGGAGCAAATTTCAGGTAAAGAAGAGCTGCGGAATTATTTTGCACAACTGCTGGAGATGCAGCAGAATAATGAGTGGTACGGCGGCACTGTTGCTGAAAGCGGAGAAGAAACGGCCGAATCGAGTGACTCTACATCTGGTGAAAGCGAAGCGGGAGCTGGGGGCGATTATTCCACCACCAACAACCAGGTGGAGGGAGTAGACGAAGCCGATTTGGTGAAAACGGATGGTTCGTATATCTACTCTATCAGTGAGGGTCGTGTCATGATTTCAGATGTTCGAAATTCCGAGGAAATGGCTGTTGCAGCTGAGCTGCCTTTCACAGAAGAAACTTACCCGCAACAGCTTTTCCTGTCAGGCGACACATTGGTAATCCTGGGCAGCAGCTATTCAGCCATGCCAATGGATGACTTTCGACTGCCTCACAGCCAGTCGCCGTATTTAGGCCTCACATCCATCTATTTATATGACGTCAGCAACCCACAATCTCCTCGGTTGATCCGTGAATTCGGCGCTGAAGGAAATTTGAGCGGCGCGAGACTGACCAACAATATCCTTTATTTTGTGACCAATGTCTATCCGGATTATTGGGTTCTGGAAGAACAAAGTGAGCCTGAACTGCGCCCGCACCGCTACGACTCGAAGAACGGCGGAGAGCTTGAGCCTTTGCCTTACGACAGCATCGCTATACTGCCAGGAACCACGGAAGGCAGCTACAGCGTCATCACGGCAATCGATTTGAACGAGCCCGAAACCAATGACATCTCGACAGAAGGATTTTTAGGGGGCAGCGAACAGCTTTACATGAATGAAGAAAATCTCTTTTTAACGGCCGCTGCCTATGTTCCCTTAAATGATGAAACGCAGGCCAGCAGGGAAATGGCAATTTGGCTGCCGCAGCAGGCCAATACGGAAGTATTCAAATTTGAATTGGATGGCACAGCTGTCGAGTTTCTGGCTTCTGCAGAAATAACGGGCTCTCTGCTCAACCAGTTTTCAATGGATGAGCACAATGGTTATTTCCGTGCAGTGACGACAGAAGGAGTTGTATGGGATCTGGCTTCTCCGTCAAAGAATCATCTGTTTATTCTCGATGGACAAATGAATCAGGTAGGATCGGTGGAAGACTTGGCCCCGGGAGAGCGGATTTATTCGGCCCGTTTTATCGGTGACAAGGCCTATATGGTGACTTTTAAAGAAACCGACCCGCTGTTCGTCATCGATGTTTCGGAGCCTTCTTCCCCACAGGTGCTCGGAGAACTGAAGATACCGGGCTTCTCAAATTACCTGCATCCGCTGGATGACGATCATTTGATCGGCTTTGGCTATGACACGAAGCTGTTGCCTGTAAAGAACGGAGAACCACGCGTTGTTACGGGAGGCATGAAGATCTCCTTGTTTGATGTCAGCGACTTTAGTGATCCGGTAGAGAAAGACACCGAGATTATCGGAGGACCTGGAACTTATTCGACGCTTCAATACGACCATAAGGCTTTGTTTACGCATAAGGAGAAGAATCTGTTCGGCTTTCCGGCAGCACTTTACGAGGAATCCACGGGTGATTATGTGGAATTTGAAGGCGAAGGTGCGCTCATCTACACCATTACACCAGACGGGATTTCTCAAGCAGCAAGCTTAATCGAACCAACCGATAGCCAATACGAAGACTGGAATACCGCCATTCAGCGCATCCTCTACATTGGCGGGGAGCTGTACACAGTGGCGAATGGTGAAATCAAGTGCTATAACATGGAAACCTTCGAACCGATCGGCAGTCTGGCATTCAATCAATAGCGAGAAGAGGCAAATTTCTATTTGCCTCTTCTTTTTTTATGTTTTTAACTAGCAAAAAAAGGGAAGCTGAGGAGTATTCTGAAAACTAGAACGGGAGGGATACTGATGAAAGCAGTAACGTTTCAAGGGACGAAAAACATGCAAGTGAAAAATGTCAAAGATCCAGAAATTCAGAAAAAAGACGATATCATTGTAAAAATAACTTCTACCGCCATATGTGGTACAGATTTGCATATTTATCAAGGCGCATTGCCGACCACAAAGGACACGGTTATTGGGCACGAACCGATGGGCATTGTAGAAGAAGTCGGACCCGATGTCACCAAAGTGAAAAAAGGAGACCGCATTGTTCTGCCTTTTAACGTCAGTTGCGGAAAATGCTTTTACTGCAGCAATGAAATGGAAAGCCAGTGTGACAACTCGAATGACAACCCCCATTTCGATACCGGCGGATATTTCGGCCTGACGGAACGCTATGGCGATTATTCAGGCGGACAAGCCGAGTATTTGCGTGTGCCTTACGGAAATTTCATGCCTCTTTTAGTTCCGGAATCCTCTGAACTGGAGGATGAATCGTTGCTGTTCCTATCTGATGTCCTCCCGACTGCCTGGTGGAGCGTTGAACATGCCGGAGTGAAAAAAGGGGATACTGTAGTCGTTCTGGGCTGTGGTCCTATTGGACTGATGACCCAAAAGTTTGCCTGGATGCAAGGTGCCAGCCGCGTAATCGCGGTGGATGAAGTTCCTTACAGAATGGAACTTGCTAAAAAAATGAACAATGTGGAAATTGTCGATTTCAGCAAGCATGACAATACAGGGGCCTTAATCCACGAAATCACGCAAGGTGGAGCAAATGTTGTAATCGATTGTGTTGGAATGGACGGCAAGAAATCTCCAGCAGAAGCTGCACAGCAAAAACTGATGCTCCAGGGAGGTACACTCAGTGCCATTAACATCGCCAAAGATGCTGTCAGCAAGTTCGGGACGATTCAGTTGACAGGAGTTTACGGATTGACTTACAATCAATTTCCGCTTGGAAATATGTTCGAGCGTAATGTTACTTTGAAAATGGGGCAGGCTCCAGTGATCCACTTGATGCCGATGCTGTATGAAAAAATTGAAAATGGAGAATTCGATCCACGCGAAATCATTTCGCACATTGTGCCATTGGAAAGTGCTAGTGATGCCTATCAAATTTTTAATGACCATCAGGACAATTGTACTAAAGTCATATTGAAACCATAATTACCCATATACGTGCAGTAAAGCTTATTAAACGTCCCGAAGAGTCGGGGCGTTTAATTTTTTGTCTATGTGAGTTATGATAAGTACAGAAACCGACAGCGAGAGGAGAGAAACATGTGGCGCAAATAGGAGAGACCCGGCGTGAACTCGCGCTGGATTGTTTTTTGCTGGCCGGCAGAATCATGATGGAGAGCGGAGCCGAGACTTACCGCGTGGAGGATACGATGATCCGGATGGCTGTATCACAAAATATGGTCAACTCCCATTGCTTCGTCACACCGACAGGCATCATGTTTTCTCCAAGTGAAGAGCTGGCTACACGATTTGTTCGAGTCAATAACCAGAGCACCGACCTGGAACGGGTCGCTCTTGTCAATGCCGTTTCACGGAACCTGGTGGCTGGTGAATATACATTGCAACAGGCTTATGATGAAATGATGATTATCGACCAAACCAATTACCGAACCAGTATATGGGTGCAGACCCTGGCCGCTTCCGTAGCGAGTGCCTGCTTTTTTATTTTACTGGGTGGCAGTTGGGGCAATATCCCTTTTCCTTTTGTAATCGGTGGAATCGGATTTTTCATTGTGGACACTATTTTGACCGAAACACGGGTAAAGATTTTTGCTGAATTCATCGGCGCTTTTATCATCGGAATACTGGCGTCCATCGCTGTCTATACCGGATTCGCGACAAATTTGGATACATTGATCATTGGCTCCATTATGCCGCTGGTTCCTGGATTGCTGATTACCAACGCGGTACGGGATTTGATGGCAGGGTATTTTATATCTGGGTTATCTAAAGGAGCCGAGGCTTTTTTGACGGCATTTGCCATCGGCGCAGGAGTCGCTGTGGTGCTATCATTTTAAGGAGGAGATCAGATGAACTGGCCATTGGAAGCATTTCTCAGTTTTTTGGCAGCAGGCGCATTCGGCGTCATGTTCAATGCCCCGCGCCGGACCCTGGTCAGCTGTGGGTTGGTCGGGATGAGCGGCTGGCTCATCTACCGCGTATTCTTCCTGGCCTTTGATGATTCGGTTCAGGCTTCTTTTGCCGGCGCATTTGCTGTCTCTATCGTAGCGCATTTACTGGCCAGGAAATTCCGGATGCCGATGATCATATTCAGTATCGCGGGAATCATCCCTTTAGTGCCGGGAAGTAAAGCGTATAATGCCATGCGAAACATTGTTGAAAATAATCACCTGGAAGCTATCGCTTTTGCTTCCGAAGCATTGATGATCTCCGGCGCTGTCGCCATGGGACTGGTCTTTGCGGAAGTGCTGATGCAGCTGTACTTTAAGCGTCAGGCAAGAAGAATACAGAGAAAAATGGGCCTGACACAAGAGTGATTCTTGTTTGTCAGACCCATTTTTATTTTGTGTTTTTCTTGTTGTCCAGTTGCAAGCGCCTAGCTCCTCGGGTCATAAGTCAACCCAGCAGCGTGACAAAGAACGCCACTCTGCTGGTCCGCCTTACACCTGTCAGAGCTGAACAGGCGCTTCCGCTTTTCTGTTTTGTCCAGCTCCAGCGCCTAGCTCTTCGGGATGTAAGTCACTCTGGCTGTGCGGCTGAGAAAATGCCGCTTCGCCAGATCGTCTTACACCTGTCAGAGCTGAACAGGCGCTTCCGCTTTTCTGTTTTGTCCAGCTCCAGTGCCCAGATTCTAGGGTCATAAGTCACTCTGGCTGTGCGGCTGAAGCCATGCCGCACAGCCAGCGCGCCTTATGCCCGTCGAATCTACACGGGCACTTCCGCTTTTCTGTTTACCCCAGCCATTTTTCCAAATCTGCTGCAGTCATCGGGTGGCCGATGATGTAGCCCTGCAGGCTGTCGCAGCCCATGGCGCGCAAAAGTTCAAATTGTTCATTGGTCTCAACGCCTTCAGCCGTTACCTGGAAATCAAGCGATTTGCCGAACTGAATCATGCCGTTGATCAATTTTTGTATTTTTTCTTGCTTGGTGATGGATTGAATAATCATTTGATCTATCTTTAATGAAGATATTGGCAGCATAAGCATATAACGGAACGAAGCGTAGCCAGTTCCAAAATCATCCAGTGCAAAACTTATGCCTTCCTGGTGAAGAATCTTCATCTGAGTCATGATCGAACGTTCGGCTTCGGCTTCGAGGGCGAATTTCTCGGTGATTTCAATCATTAATGAGCTAGCTTTGCAATTATTGATCTTCAGCTGCTCGAGCAGCATTTTCGCCATATCCTTGTCCCTGAATTCGCGGATAGATGAGTTGATGCTGATCTGTAGGTCGATGTCTTTGGATTGCCAGTCACTCAATTGCTTACAGGCGGTTTCAATGACAAAGCTGCCAATTTCGTTGATCAAGCCATTTTCTTCTGCAATGGGAATCAGTTCGTCAGGAGTGACCACACCGATTTCTGAATCGGTCCAACGTACCAATGCTTCTACGCGTTCGACTTTGCCGTTGTTCAAGTTTACCTGTGGCTGATACAAGAGTTGCAGATTTTGGCGGTCCAACGCATAAATCAGCCGCTTTTCGATAAGGGCTTTGCGGTTCAGTCGTTCATGGTCATCGGATGTCAGCGCAGAAATGGCACTGCCTCCGCGGTCTTTCACTTTTTTGATCGTCGCATAGGAAGCTTTGATCAAATGCATGAAGCTTTGCTGGTCGTCAGGGTATTTCGTAATGGCGCCGCTGATGGTCATTGGCACCGCCGTACCTTGCAGATAGATTGGGTGCTGCTTAAGGTACTGAAGAAAGCCTTCGATAAACCAGTTGCTCAATGGCGTCACCAAAGCGAACTCGTGCAGGCCGGCGCGTGTAATGATGGAGTCTGAAAAGTACATCCGCAGGCGCTTGGTGAATTCGATGAGCAATTCGTTTTCAGTGTCTGTATCCGATACATCACGCAAAGTATAAAAACGGTCAATATCCAGGAAAATAAAGGAGAAATGGCGTCCTTCCTCTATGTATTCATTAACCACCTGTTCAAGCCGATGACGGTTCTCTAAACCTGTCACGGGATCGATAAAAGCAATTTCCTCAAGATGCTGCTGGGCTTTCTTGTTGGCTGTTATGTCTTTTTCCAGGAAAATGTAATACGTGTCATCGGTGGAAAGCTGCATAGGGATGGCTGTCAAATCAACCCAGTAAATCTCTCCATCTTTTTTCACTTTTTTCGCTTCGCCATTCCAAACATTTCCTTGTCTTAAGGTGGATAGAATGGAATCGACAAATTGGACATCCGCTTCACCGTCTCCAAACATATGCCAGATAGGCTTGCCCAATATCCGTTTTGGTGTCCACTTGCTCAATTTCAAAAACAAGGGATTTGCATATGTAATCAGAAATTCCTGATCAAAATAAAGTAGCATGAAAGAGTCATCCAAACCATTGCGCAAATGGTTTAATTCTTTAGGGGCAGAGCCTTCTTCATCCCCTTCATCCAGTTCGTAAATCGTCATCACGAACTGTTCGTTATTGGAAGTATAGGATTTGGCCACAACTGTTGTATATGCCTTTATTCCATCGCCCAATTCTATTTCCACATCTTCAAATTTCACCGGTTCCTCAGTATGCAGTAATTTGTCCCATGAATGCTTGCTTAACGCTGCTTTTTCAGGATTCATATAAGGAGAAAGCTGGCCCTTGACCGCTTCGGATTCTATTTGGAAAACGCGCTCAGCATGCTGGTTGCACCAGGCAATCAAGCCGTTTTGATCTATAATGATGATGGGGAAAGGAATATGGTTAAAAACGAGGGTGTCAGCTAACTTTCCTTGCAATTCGCTCATTCTTTGACGCTCCTTAACCGTAGTGTACTTTCATTATAGAGAAGAAAAGGTCTATCGTCATCCTTTTCAAAATAATCTCTAGAGGAAATTCACCGATTTTTCACTATCCTTTCACTAACAATCGTGAGAGAATAGGCATAAATCATATGAAAATAGAGGTAAGAAAATGTTAAATAAAATTTTTGTAATATTATTCCTGATTCTTCTTTTGCCTTTTTCAGTTCAAGCGCATACAACATTACTGTCATCTACGCCGGCAGAAGGCGAAAATGTAACTCAAGCTTTGAAAAAAGTGGAATTGATTTTTGGAACGAAAATCGAAGAAGGCAGTACTATGACCATCGAAGGAGAAAGCGAATCTTACGAATTCGATAATATTACTTTAGCAGAGGACTCGATGGTTGGCGATTTTAGCGCTGCATTGGATAATGGAAGTTATCGCATTCTCTGGAACATCATCGGAGAAGACGGACATCCGATTGAAGGGGAAATTGCATTCGGCGCCTCTATTGAAGCCGAAGAAGAAGTAGTGGCAGCTCCAACTGAGGAAGCGGAAGAGGAACCTGTTACAGCGGTAGAGGAAGCGGCAACGGCAGAAGTCCAAACTGAAAGTGACAGCAATCTGCTTGTAACGATGCTGCTTGTGCTCGTTGCTGTTTTAGTGATCTTTGGAATCTACAAAGTGCTGATGAAGAAAAAATGATGGTTTTCACTGCATTTGCCGATGTCTTACTGTATATTGCCTTTTCATATTTGGCGGGCTCTATTGTGCTGCAATTTGTTCCTGCAGACCGGAAACCAACGCTTTCCACATCCAAGGTTCTGCTGCTGCTCAGCACAGCTGGAATTGTGCTGCTGTCTTTTGGTCCGGTCTATGAATTGGCTGTATTTCTACAGAGCACCCAGGGGTGGAGCGAGTCTTACCTGAATGCCATTACCGGATTTCGCGTAGGGCAAGGCTGGCTGATTACATTGCTGCTCAGCATCATTCTGGCTGTGGCCATTTATTTGGGTGGCAGCAGGTATATCCAGGCGCTTTATTTGTTCCTGCTGATATTGACTGTCGGTTTCTACAGTCATGTTTCAACGCTCGACCTATGGGCTGGATTTGCTCTTCATTCGATTCACATCCTTTTTACGTCGATATGGGCCGGCGTTTTGCTTCACGTGGCCTGGTTTGCAAAAGATGGAACAAATTGGCGCCGTTTTCTGGCCTGGTTCACGCCGTTTGCGTTTTTCTGTGTAGCGGCGGTTATTGGCAGTGGAATTGTCATCATGTTCTTTTTCGTAGCTCCGTCCGATTATGCCAACTCCTGGGCTTTGCCTTATGGCCAGTTGCTCTTGCTGAAGCATCTCAGCATCATTCCGGTGCTGCTGGCAGCTCTGATCAACGGTTTTCTCAATAAGGAAAAGGTTTTTCAACAGGCCTGGCTGAAAGTAGAAAGCATCCTGTTGCTCATCGTCTTTGTCTTAACCGCTTTTATGAGCAAGCAAGCGCCGCCTCACGATATCAATGATACGCTGCGGATTGAAGGCGGCGGGTGGCTGATTGAAGCATTGGCAGGCCCTCTATACATCCCGCTTTCGGCGGGGATGGATTGGACACTCAATGGTTCGCTTCTGATGGGGCTTAGCTTATTGCTATTGGCCTTGATGCTGGTAGGCTTTTCGCGCCAGCTGAATGCCTGGCTGTCGCTATTGTTCAGCATCGGGTTCATCGTCAGTTTTTATGCGGGATTGATGCTGAACCTATCATTTTAACTAATTACTGGCCAATCTCTCGGGATTGGTTTTTCTATGGAAAGGAGTGGGAGCATGGAACGCTTAAAAGGAATTTCCATGATATTGATCGGAGCCATGCTGTGGGGAGCCACGGGACCCTTAATGGAGTGGACAATGGAAATCTACGGTATATCAGTCCCGTTTCTTTTAACCATTCGTTTAATAGTGGCGGGCCTTTTCCTGCTGCTTTTCCTGAAGCTGAAAGGTGTACGCGTCACAGCTATCTTCCGCAATAAAACCTGGGTTCGCCCTTTGTTGATTTTCTCCATATTGGGCATGCTCGGTGTCCAGTACAGCTTTGTCGCAGCGATTGAAGCGAGCAACGCGGTGGTGGCAACCTTGATGCAGTTTTTGGCTCCAGTCTACATAATTCTGTTTGTTTCGATAACCCATAAAAAAATGCCGCCAAGCTATCAAATGATCGGAATGGCCGGAACATTGGCTGGATTGTTCCTATTGCTGACCAACGGCAGACCCGATCAGCTGATCATCAGTGGACAAGCATTTTTCTGGGGAATCCTGGTGGGGCTGGCCTTCACTTTCTATACCCTTTACCCTGCGCGCCTGATGCAGGAATGGGGAGTCCTGCTCGTCGTTGGATGGTCGATGCTCTTTGGCGGAATCTTCCTGGGGCTGGTAAATCCGATTTTTCTTTCAGATGAATGGCCGATATTATCTGAACCACCTGTTATTGGGGCGATACTCGCCATAATCGTCATTGGAACAGCCGCTTTTGTCTTGTTCCTCAGCAGCATGCGCTATATCACAGCCGTTGAAACCAGCATCCTTTCATCTTTGGAGCCGCTGACCGCCATGGTCATTTCCATGTTCTGGTTCGGCCAAGTGCTGTCGCCGATCCAATTATTCGGTGCGCTGGCCATGCTGGTGTTTGTCACCTGGCTGTCGCTTGCCGGCAATCCGAAAAAGAAAAAAGGGCAGGTTTGTCAGCCGCAGTCTTCTGAGTAATCTCAGATAAAGCAAAACTATGCTTGCCGATTTCTGCAGTTCTACCCATATAAGTTGAACTAATAATCTATAACAGAAACGATTCTGTTATGGATATTCCACAAACCAGCTCCGCTTTCGGGTCCGCAGGATGCACGCCAACTGCCCAGGGCTTGCGCCGAACTAACTCGGGCTAAACGCCCGAGTAGAGCACTTTCTTCGTTTCTTCACTCTTGTTGAGTTAAAGAGGAAATTCTTTAGTTAAACTTATGTATAAGTCTAATGTCAGCGATGCCGCATAAAAGGGCATCGCTTTTACGCGCCTAAATAGAAATTCCTATTCGATATCTGAAAATTATGGCATACTATTCAATATAAAGGTTCGAGGTTCGAAACGTTTAGGAGGCATTCCCATGAAAACGGTATTTTCATATGCCAAACCATATAAGTTTTACATCGTCATTGCATTGATTTTAATGCTTCTGGAATTGGTGGTCGAGTTGCTGCAGCCACTTGTTATCGCCAGCATCATTGATAAGGGGATTGTCGCAAGAGATCAAGATGTCATTATCCAATTGGGCATCGTGCTGATGGCGCTATCCGTCATCGCATTTGCTTCTGGAATCGTCAATTCGTATTTTGCCGCGCATGCTTCGCAAAGCTTCTCGTTCGATCTTCGTTTGGCCGTATACGGAAGGATCCAATCTTTTTCATTGGCAATGTTCAACAAATTCCCGGCTTCCGGGTTGATCACACGGTTGACAAGTGATGTCAACATGGTCCAGCAGGTCCTCTACATGGGATTGCGGATCATGCTGCGGGCTCCTCTTCTCGTAGTGGGAAGCATGATTATGGCGTTCGTCGTCAATCCGAAATTGGCCTTCTATTTGGTGATTGTTTTTCCATTTCTGCTGATTTTTCTGTACGTCATGATCAAAAAAGGCGTCAGTTATTTTGGTTTTGTCCAAAAGCGCTTGGACCGCGTCAACCGCATCGTCCAGGAAAACCTGCAGGCAGTGCGCCTAGTCAAAGCATACTTGCGCGGGAAGTACGAAGCCAACCGTTTTTCTGAAGTGGCGGGTGCCCTGAAGGTTGATACAGTAAAAGCCTTTAGGATCATGGAAATCATTTTGCCGATTTTGTTATTCGGGATGAATCTGTCCTTATTGGCTGTTTTATGGTTCGGCGCATTTGAAATCCGCAGCGGCGGAGCCCAAATCGGTGAATTGGTCGCCATCATCAACTATGCGATGCGTATGACCGGCGCTTTCACAATGTTCTCCTTCATCATCATGATTTTCGCCCGTGCGAAAGCTTCTTCAGAACGGATTGAAGAAGTGTTGTTGGCAGAAGATGTCCGTGAAAAAGACGGGATTGGGGAGGTCAATGCCGTCCGTCGAGGAGAAGTGCGGTTTGATAATGTATCGTTCACGTATCCCGAAACCTCTCGCCCTGTTCTGCAAAATGTTTCCTTTCATTTGAAGGCCAATGAAAAGATGGCAATTATGGGAGCGACGGGGTCTGGAAAATCTTCCTTGCTGCAGCTGCTTCCACGTTTTTATGATGCGACCGAGGGAACTGTATCGGTGCACGGCAGGGATGTCACAGACTGGTCGCTGCGCGAACTGCGCAAAACGATTGGCATCGTGCCGCAGCAATCGCTTCTTTTTACCGGAACGATTTCCAATAATCTATCCTGGGGAAAAGATGAAGTGATGCAGGAGGAACTGGCTGATGCCGCTGTCAAAGCGCAGATCCACGAAACGGTGGAACGCTTCCCGAAAGGCTATTTTACCCGCGTTGGGCAAAAAGGCGTCAATCTATCCGGTGGCCAAAAACAGCGTCTGTCAATTGCGCGTGCTTTGGTGCGCAAATCGTCAATTTTGATTTTGGATGACAGCACAAGTGCTCTCGATGTCAAAACCGAAGCGGCCTTGTGGGAAGAATTGGACCGGGAAGCAGCGACGATGCTCGTGGTGACACAAAAAATCCGGACCGCGATGAAGACCGACCGCATCCTGTTGCTGGAAAATGGCAGCGTCTCGGCTTACGGAACCCATGAACAGCTCATGAAGAGCTCGGAACTGTACCGCCAGATTGCGATGTCCCAACAGGAAGAGGAGGTTGATGAATATGTTTGATGCCATTCGCCGCCCTTTCGGCCATGAACCGATTTTGACGAAGGAAGATTTGAGCAAAAAGAAAAAGAAGAAGTCTGAGCGTGCCGAAAACTGGAAGTCGACCCTTCTCAAAGTTTGGAAGCTGGTGGACGAACAGCGCTTTCTGCTGATCGTGGTATTGGCGCTGGTGTTTGTCAGCTCGGCTTTAGCGCTGCTTGGGCCTTATTTAATCGGCTTCATCATTGATGAGTACATTGTTCCGCAGAGCTTTAACGGGATGGGGACGGTCGTGCTATGGCTGGTTTTGGTCTACATCGGCCATTCCGTTTCCTTGTACCTGCAGAATTTCTGGATGGTGGGAATTGCCCAGCAAGTGATTTTCCGCATGCGGACACGTCTTTTTTCACATCTCCAGCGATTGCCGGTAACTTTTTTCGACAAGCGGCAGCATGGGGAATTGATGAGCCGGATGACCAATGATATAGAAAACGTTTCTTCAACATTAAACACCTCGTTCATTCAAGTGTTTTCCAGTATCCTGACTTTGACCGGTACGGCTGTTGTCATGCTGACACTCAGCCCGTTATTGACCTTATTGACCTTGATCATTATTCCGCTCATGTACATTTCGATTCAATGGATCACTAAACGCACCGGCCGTCTCTATAAAGAGCAGCAAAAAGCGATTGGGGAATTGAACGGCATGATCGAAGAAACGATTTCCGGCCAGAAAATCGTCAAGGCGTTTTCACAAGAACCCCGTGTCATGGAAGAATTCCGTGAAAGGAGCGAGCGGCTTCGCCATGCAGGATTCTGGGCATGGACCTATGCCGGATTTATTCCGAAAGTGATGAACTTCCTGAATAACGGAAGCTTTGCGATTGTTGCAGGGGTTGGCGGAATACTGGCGCTGAACGGCTCTGTATCGATCGGCGTCATTGTCATTTTCACTGAGTATTCCCGCCAATTTACGCGTCCATTAAACGATTTGGCCAATCAGTTTAATACAGTCCTATCGGCAATAGCCGGAGCTGAGCGGGTTTTCTCAATTATGGACGAGCCGGAGGAAAAAGACGACGAGGTCTTCAATTTGGAAAAGAAATTGGAAGGCGAAGTGGTCTTCGACCGAGTTTCCTTTAAATACGAAGGGGCAGAAGAAGACTGGACCATTCGCGACGTCAGCTTTTCCGTCGGCATCGGGCAAACCACCGCGCTGGTTGGAGCGACTGGGGCAGGAAAAACGACCATCATGCAATTGTTGGCGCGTTTCTACGATGCCAATGAAGGCGAGATCCGTCTGGACGGCACACCGATTGCCGCCATGCCGCGGGAAACTTTGCGCAAACAAATCGCTTTCGTGCTGCAGGACCCTTTCTTGTTCGAAGCGACGGTCAGCGACAACATCCGCTATGGCAAATTGGACGCAACGGATGAAGAAGTAGTGAATGCGGCAAAAGGGGCCAACGCACATGACTTTATCGAAAAGCTGCCAGATGGCTACGACACCATCCTGACGGGCGACGGTTCAATGATCAGCCAGGGGCAGAAGCAATTGCTGTCGATCGCCCGCGCGCTGATTGCTGATCCGGTCATTCTGCTTTTGGATGAGGCGACGAGCAGCATCGACACCGTCACCGAATTAAAGATACAAGATGCCTTGGAACGGCTCATGGCGGGCCGGACCAGCTTTGTTATCGCCCACCGCTTGAATACGGTGCGAAAAGCCGACTTGGTTTTGGTTATGGAGATGGGGAGATTGGTCGAGTCAGGCACACAGCAGCAGTTGTTGAATGGAAACGGCATTTACGCCAATATGTTGGCAGATGCGAAATTATAAAGACGAATTTCTTCCCAGTGTGGTGCTCTATGAACACTGACCGTTATAGAGCAATAAAAAAGGCCTGCTCCGGCAAATGCGGAGCAGGCTTTTATCTGTTTAGCTAATACCGATTTTTGCTGCTCTATGATAGGATGAAATACAGAGAAGCTTTATAGAATGGGAGCTAATTCCATAAACCGCTTTAGCGGAAAGAGTGTCGATAGGAGGTCGCAGAATGGATTTATCGCTATCAATCATTTCATTTCCAGTAGATGAACAAACCGCCAGTGACATGGCACAATTGCTGGAAGAATTGCCGGTTGAACAGAGAACGGTCCTTCATCCTTCTTTGTGGAGAGCAGATGAGTCAAGAGGCTTTGCTGTAATTGCCTATACCGATCAGGAAGAATTGATCGGCTTTGCTGCAGCAGCAGATATGGTGGGGCTGCATCATTATGAATGGTCGCTGTTCGTCCATCCGGATTACCGGAAACTTTCGCTTGGTACAGCTCTGGCAGATGGTGTTTCCCATGCCTTGGCTCAGCGCCAGGCGGAAAGCAGATTGGCAGCTTTCGTCGATGACGTTGAAATCGCTGTGTTTATGAAAAGCATCGGATACCAGCCCGATTTCAACGAAATCTTGCTTTCCGCGGAGCCGCTCCGGAATAGTGCCTTGCCTGAAGGGGTAAAGGCTGTTCAGTACGCAGGACAAGCGGAAGAGCTGAGAGCTTTACTGGCCGCAGCATTTGATGACACCGTGTTGCCGATTTTGGAGCATAACATGGTGGATCCGGACAGGGAGATTTGGCTGTTGCAGAAAGATCAACAGCTAGTTGCGACTGTAACGCTTGTGACGGAAGAAAACGCCTTATGGGTGACGGCGTTTGCGGTCCATCCGGATCAGCAAGGCCACGGTTATGGCAAGATGTTTTTGAAATGGTGCCGGGATTTGGCGTTTCAGCGAGGTCTGTCAGAAGTTCTGCTGGATGTCGAAACGGACAATAGAGCGCTGCATGTTTACGAGAAATCAGGATTCCGCCGGATACAAAGCATCTCCTACTGGAAACCTGGTAGGGTGCAATAAAAAAAGAAAAGCCATCCGCATAGGCGAATGGCTTTTGGCGACAGTGACCGGCTGATTTTTTTTAGTTGACTCATTACATCAGTTGCGGGTTTGTTTGTATTCTTTTTCTGTGCCGTCAGGGTACTTGACTTCGATTTCAATTTCAGTAAAATCATCTTCAATTCCGAAGGCAGCAATAACTTGTGCAATGGCGTCATCATCGGCTGTATCTGGTGTCAGCTCCAATTGGCTGAGCCCTGGTTCAATTTCATCCATAGCATCATTTCCTGACAAATCTGTTTCCGTCATCTTGTTTTTATATTCGGCTTCAATTTCGTCACGGTCTTCTTCGTAGTTGATTTCAATCATGTCGTCCATATCTGGGAAATCGGCATTGACTTCAAATTCAGTAAAACCAAATGTTTCGCTGGCTTCAGGAGAGGTGTTTTCTGTGCCTTCTGAGTCGGTAGGCTGTTCCTGGCCGTCGTTGTTCACCGGTTCCGTTACCTGCTCATCGTCGCCACAGGCAGCAAGAAGAAGGACTGACGAAAAAAGCAGAGGAGCTAATGTATTTCTTTTATTGAAAATCATCTGATTCACTCCTTTCAGGTAGCTTATGCTTAGTATTAAGCACGTACCCGGTATTTAAGGAGCTTAATCAATCCTTTACAGAATAGCCATCAACCGAGAGCAGCAGAGCCAAAGCCGAGAACGAACGGAGCGACTTTGATGAACAATTACGAAAATGGGCAGAATATTGCCGCAGCAACCGAAAAGAATATCCGTACAGATTTTAAGGAAAGCATGACTTATGGTGACTATCTTCATCTGGACAAGCTATTGACGGCTCAGGACGGGGTCAGTGGCCATCATGATGAAACTTTGTTCATCATCATCCACCAAGTATCAGAGCTGTGGATGAAGCTGATTTTGCACGAACTGCGGGCGGCAATCGATAATATCCATAAAGACGACCTGCAGCCGGCGTTCAAGCAATTGGCACGGGTATCGCGGATTCAATCCCAGATTATCCAGGGCTGGGATGTGCTGTCGACATTGACGCCTGCCGAATACATGGAATTTCGCGATGACTTGGGACATGCCAGCGGATTTCAGTCCTACCAGTACCGCATGATTGAGTTCGCACTTGGTTATAAAACCAAGCACGTACTGAAAGTCTATGAAAAAGATGAGGCTCTTCATGTTCAGTTGGAACAAGCGTTCAACGCCCCTGGACTTTATGATGCAGCGATTCAAAAACTGGCGAGAAGCGGTTTTGCCATCGACGACGAAGTGCTGCAGCGCGATGTCAGCATGGTCTACGAGTCCAATGAAAGCGTGCGCGACGCCTGGAAGACGGTTTATCGCGATGTGGATACGCATTGGGAGCTGTACCAGCTGGCAGAGAAGCTTGTGGACATCGAAGACTGGCTTCAGCAATGGCGCTTCCGCCATATGAAGACAGTAGAGCGCGTCATCGGATTCAAGCAGGGAACGGGTGGCTCATCAGGAGTCAATTATTTGAAGAAAGTTCTTGATCAATACTTTTTCCCGGAACTATGGGAAATACGGACAGATATTTAGGAGGGGTTTTGTGAAGATTTACGCGCATAGAGGTTGCTCTGGCGACTATCCAGAGAACACCATAGCGGCTTTTCGTGCAGCAGCCCAGCTGCCGATTACGGGTGTCGAGATTGATGTGCATTTAAGCAAAGACGGTGAGATTGTCGTCATTCACGATGAAAAAGTCAACCGTACCACAAACGGTAGAGGGTATGTGAAAGAGCTGACGTTAAAAGAACTGAAAGAGCTGGATTGCGGTTCCTGGTATTCCGAAGAATGGAGCGGGGAACAGATTCCGACGTTGGATGAAATATTCGATATTTTTGAAGAAACGAACCACAGGCTGAATATTGAATTGAAGAGCGATGTCTTCCCATACGACGGCCTAGTGGATAAAGTAATTGATTTGGCCGCCCGGCGCGGATTTACGGATCGTATACTGATTTCCTCTTTTAATCACGAAGACATTCAGTCTGTTGTGCAAGGAAAGCAAGTGGAAAGCGCCATTCTGACCTTTGAAGTGCTGGTGGATGTCTACGATTATGCACGTGTCATAGGGACTAAGCGGATTCATGTTTCCTTGCCTTCAGCTTTCAGAAGAATGACCACTGATGCGCTGATAAAAGGTGCCATTGTCTATGTCTATACGGTCAACGACCTAAGCTATGCAGAAGAACTGCAGAAAATCGGAGTCCATGGAATCTTTACAGATCATCCCGAAAAGATGCTGGCGCATTTCGGGTAAACAAGTTTCTGTATGAATGAGCTGAATTAAAAGTCAGCTTTTATGAGCGGTGTCTTTTAAATGACGAAAAAGGCCGAATTGGAGAAATCCAATTCGGCCTTTTTCGATTACCATTTTGCGTAATGTTCTTCAATCGAACCCAGAAGCTGGCTGATTTTCAGTTTTTTGCCGTTGGCGTAACGAACATAGCCATTATAATAGCCGAAAAGCTGATGGACTTCCGATTTGACGAGCCGTGCATCTGTTTTGGAGACACGCTCGAAAAAAGGGGAAAAGGTCAACTTGACATCATCAGAGAATTTGCTGTGGACCAGCCAAGGTTTTTTGAAATCCTCCTGGTCATAATGGAACAGCACATCCTCATGGATTTTCGTCATCTTGCCGTTCACAAAAAAAGCATTTTCTGTCATTCCGGTGCCATCGGTCCATTTTCCGCCTAAATTCAAGCCGATCACTTTTCCCAGTGAACGCTGCGAGGCCATGCCCCAATTCCAGAGAGATTCCCGAGGCCAAATGCCGCGCCCGTAATCCAATACAGCAAAGCTGTCCAGGCTTTCAAATTCAAAACGCTGACTGCCGATTTTCACCATGCCGTTGACCGGAAGTGAATTATGTTTTCCGGTGAATTGAAAATTTTGGCGATTCCAAGGAACGACCACGTTCAAGGATTCGTAATCCTCAGGGTGCGAGATAACCAGGATTGCTTCCAGATCCTCTCCGTCAAAGTCTTTGACGCTGACGGTCAAATGTGTCGCATCCTGGCTGAAAATGGACTCAATGGTCATGGAATCACTACGGAAATGGCACGGATCCAATGCGTTTTCGGATAATTTCAAGTGCCGCGTATACGGAACCACAACCGTTTTCTCATAAAAACGCTGCGTCTCATAATTCAGGAAGTAAACGAAACAGACGGTTGCATAATCCAAATGGGAAATGGTTGCCGAAAACAAGATTTCATCTCCAAACACACACCAATAATTCCATTTCTTCTTGCGCATGAAATTACCGCTTAAATTGCTTTCTACCAATGGCTGTTTTGCATACCCAATGGCTTTTGGATTTAATTGGCCTTTTGCATCACAAAGTTTTACGTATTCAGTAAGCTCTCGTTCTACATGTTGCACAAAATCCACCTCACCATCATTCTTCTACTCTTATTGTAGCAGAACTGAGGTGGAATATCTGTTTGCAGCCAGTGGATTCAGGCGAAAAGTCTGAAAATTTAAATGGTTCTGCCGTTCATTAGTCCTGATTCTGTTCTACAAAGCTTCCCGTCGCCATTGGAAAGCGAGAGTGCCTTCACCTGCATGGACAGCAAGCGATGAACTCAAGTCACCGATTAAAATCTCAGCGTCCGGCATCTGTTTCAGCAGTTCCTGTTTCAGGTTCTCGGCTTCATTCAGCACATGGCCATGCATGATCTGGAATCTCCGGACACCATGCTCCTCGTAATCTTTTTTGCCGTGGTTGATCAAATACTGAATGGCTTTTTTGTGTGACCGTACTTTATCGATGGGCTTCAATTCACCTTCGGGGGTAAGCTGGACAATCGGTTTGATCTGCAACAGACTGCCCAGGTAATATTGGGCACCACTCATTCGGCCGCCTTTATAAAGCTGCGACAGGTTGCCGATCAGAATGTAGTTTCGAAAATTCGCGGCTTCCTTTTCAAGGCGCTGGGCAATTTCCTCGGCTTCAATTCCTTGTTCCTGCAGCTTAAGGCCACGCTCGATCAAGCCCGATAAGCCATATGACAGCGCCAACGAATCAATGGCATAAACCTTGAATTCACTCATTTCCGCACCGGCAGTGGAAGAGGCGATTGTTCCGCTGAGTTTTGCAGAAGCGTGGACGGCAATTGCGCATTCGTATTCTTCTTTCAACTTGTCATACAGCTCCGCAAACTTCCCTGCGGAAGGCTGGGATGTTTTCGGGAAATCTGCTGAATCTTTAATGCGCTGATAAAGTTCGTCATTTGTCAAATCCACACCATCATCAATAAATTCCTCGGTGCCAAAATGAATATTCAATGGAACAATATAAACGTCCGGATGTGCTTTAAATTCCTCTGTGACAAATCCCGTCGTATCCATAACCCATGCAATCGGTTTCTTCATATAAAAACCCCTTTTTTTAGAATAATTAGATTACAAAAACTATAACACGTATAATATTTCTGCGGTAGTAATAGCCGGATAAATTGATTTCCTACCCAGAAGATGAGCGGAATCGGGTATTGAACGCTTCTTCGATATCGTCTTTGTGCTTAATCACAATAATAATAATGGCCGCAATCAGCGGCC
Organism: Planococcus sp. ISL-110; assembly: GCF_018613575.1. GTDB lineage: Bacteria > Bacillota > Bacilli > Bacillales_A > Planococcaceae > Planococcus. The sequence continues at coordinate 29,144 of NZ_JAGGPX010000004.1, read as the reverse complement.
AGGTGATGAGCCACACCTGAAGGATAACCGACATGGCGATAAAGCCGGCAAAACTGGCAAGCATCGACAAAGTCGCGCTTTTGAACCACGGAAAAAATGTGAAAAATAAGATGAACATCGCCAAAAATAAATCCGGTGTTAAACAAAACGTCACGCCGATAAAAGCCGCGACCCCTTTGCCGCCACGATATTTGAGCCAAAAAGGAAACAAATGGCCAAGGATGACGGCCAATCCTGCTCCCGCTATTTCCCAAATGGGGAAATCAAAAAGAAATCCGAGCCAGACAACGAGCGCCCCTTTGCCGGCGTCACCGAGAAAAGTCAGCAGAAAGGCAGGTTTGCCGAGAATGGCGCCGGCGTTTCTGGCGCCTAGATTGCCGCTGCGCTGCTCCCGCAAATCGATGCCCTTCCATTTGCCGATCCACCAGGCTGTCAGGAAATTACCGATGAAATAGGAAAGTAGCCAATAAACGATCATTAAGTAGCCCCCTAATTTAAAATGAGAACAGAGCAGAAAGGCCTTCCCTGCATACCGGGAAGGCCTTTATAGAAAAACTAGTTTAACGCTGAAGCTTCGAAAAGATAATCGCTGATGACGCGAAGCCCTTTATCGAAGTTCTCCAGATGGAAATGTTCATTCGGTGCATGGAAATTTTCAGATGCAAGCCCAAAGCCCATCAGGACAATCGGCAAGCCGAGGATTTCATCGAATGCGGCAACAATCGGAATCGATCCGCCCATGCGTGTAAAGGCAGTGGGCACACCATAGACCTTTTCGTAGGAACGGCCGGCTGCCTGGATGGCAGGGTGGTCATAAGGAGTCAGGAAGGGTTTGCCTTTATCAAACTCGGAAACCTCCACAGTGACGCCCACTGGCTTGTGGGATTCCACATGCGCTTTCAGTTTCGCTATGATATCGTCCGGGTCCTGATTTGGCACCAGGCGGCATGTGATTTTTGTGCTGGCTTCCGCCGGCAGCACAGTTTTGATGCCTTCTCCTGAAAAGCCGCCGGTGATGCCGTTGACTTCAAGTGTCGGGCGAATCCATGTACGCTCAACAAAAGAAAAGCCCTTCTCGCCGAAGTCTTCTGAAATGCCAATCTCCTGTTTCTCGTGTTCCAGGTCGAACTCAAGTGCCGCAAATTCTGCGCGCTCTTTGTCGGAGACATCGAGTACGTCGTCATAAAAACCTTCCACTTGGATCAAGCCCTCCTGGTCGCGGAACGACTGCAGAATTTCCACAATGGCGTGGAGCGGATTTTGAACAGCGCCGCCGTAAAGCCCGGAATGCAAATCGCCTTTTGGCCCTTTGACATCAATTTGAATGCCGGCAAGTCCGCGAAGGCCGTAGCAGACGGCTGGGCGTCCTGGACCCTGCATGCCAGTATCGGAGATGACAATGACATCGGCTTTCAGTAATTCCTGGTTTTCTTCCACGTATTTCGGAAGGTTCGGGCTGCCGATTTCTTCTTCTCCTTCAATGATGAATTTGATATTGACCGGCAATTCGCCGTTCAGCTTCAAAAGGGCTTCGGCCGCTTTGATGTGCATGAAAACCTGGCCTTTGTCATCACTCGCGCCGCGGGCATAGAGTTTATTGCCGCGAACTTCCGGCTCAAACGGAGCTGATTCCCATAGGTGAAGCGGATCTACCGGCTGAACGTCGTAATGCCCGTAAACCAGTACAGTCGGTTTGCCTTCTGCGTGGAGCCAGTCAGCATAGACGACCGGATGTCCATCGGTCTCATCGATTTTGGCATTTTCCAGGCCCGCACTTTCCAATGCTGTGATCAGCCATTCTGCCCCTTTTTGCATATCCTCTTTATGTTCGGATAAAGAGCTGACAGAAGGGATGCGCAAAAAAGTTTTTAGTTCATCCAGATGTGTTTCCCGGTTGTCTTTAAAGTATTGGTCTACGGCTTGAGCGTTCATCAGGATCCCTCGATTCGTTAAATTGGAGTATGAAAAAATTATAACATACCAGGTTTTGGTTTTCGACAAGTGGAAATTGGCTATGGTATAGTGTTCAGTACGGAAAGAGTTCGTAAAATTATGTGTTTATGACACTGGAGGAAATAAAATTGTTTATAGCATTAGGTATCTTTTTGATGATGTCTTTCTTCTTATCGGGAAGCGAAACGGCATTAACTGCAGTAAATAGGATGAAGGTCCATCTTCGCGCAGAGCAGGGTGACGTCAAAGCACAGAAACTGCAGAAGTTAATTGCGAAGCCGGACCGAATGATTACCACGATCTTAATCGGCAATAATATTGCCAACATCATGCTGCCGACATTGGTAACAACGATTGCCATTACGCGAGGATGGGAAGTCGGAATAGCTACAGCTATCCTAACGCTCGTTCTTATTATTTTCGGAGAAGTGCTGCCAAAAACAATCGCAGCGACGTTCTCTGATAAAGTGGCGTATATCGTGCTTCCTGTCATCAGTTTTTTAGTGGTTATCTTAAAGCCGTTAACCTGGCTGCTGGCGCAGTTTACGAATATTTTCATTCGCATCATTTCAAAAGGTACTGTGAAGGAAGCGACTATGACGAAAGAAGAATTGCGCACGATGGTTGATATTGCATCTACTGAAGGAACTTTTGAAGAAGATGAATCCGACCGCATCAAAGGTGTTCTGGACTTTCCTCATAAAGATGTATCAGATGTCATGTCTACTCACCGAACAGATACGGTGGGGATTGCCATTGACTCAACCTATGAAGAGGTCCGGGATTTAATCCTGGATTCTTCGTATACACGCTATCCGGTATACGAGGAAAGTATGGACAACGTCGTCGGCTTGTTCTATTCAAAAAAACTGATCGAGTGGTCGATGAACCCTAACTTGACGCTGGAAGAGCTGATGGATGACAATCCGCTGTTTGTGGTCCAGTCGGTCAGCGTGGAAAAAGTCTTTAAAATGATGATGGCGAAGAAAAAACATATGGCTGTGATTTTGGATGAATACGGTGGGACGCTTGGAATTGTCACGCACGAAGACATAATCGAAGAAATGATCGGCCAGGATATTGAAGATGAAACCGATGTAGAAGACGACGAACTGGTCTTTCAAATGACAGATACCATATTGTCGTGCCACGGCCGCCTTGAAATTGAAGATGTCAACGACATGTTCAAAGTGGAAGTGCCGAACGACCATGACACCATCGCCGGTTTTGTCATGCAGCAGCTGGGGCATGTGCCGGACGAAGGCGAACAGTTCACATATGAGAATCTTGAAGTTGTGGTCAACGAAATGGACCGCAACCGCATTGTCCGCTTAACAATTACGAAAACGGATAAAGAAAGAGCTTTAACATAGAAAAACCATGTAACCCCTGTCCCCGGACAGGGGTTTTCTCCTTTTATTACACCTTTGTAAGGAGAATGAAAGTAGAAGCGATAGAGTGAAAGGCAAACTTCCGTCAATATGAGGTTATAAGAGAAAGCGAAAGCCAATATGGCTTTGCCGGACAACTAGGACGGACGGGGGCACGATCATGGAAACGCTATACACAGAATACAATCGGTACATCTATCATTTATGTTTAAAACTGACACGCAATAAAGCTGAAGCGGAAGATTTGATGCAGGAAGTTTGGCTGAAAGTCGTACGCTATGAATCTTCGATTGCAGAAGTGGATCATGTGAAGGCATGGCTGACAACAATCTGTATGAATACGTTCCGTGATCGTTACCGCAAAAATGTAAGACGCAGCAAGCATTTGATTCAACAGCCGGAAGGGTTGGATGTATCGCTGCTTGATCTGATTCCTTCTGATTCAGCGGCTCCCGCTGAACTGCTGGAAAAACAGGATGTGTCGGTTATGATCCGCCACAAGATCTCAGAATTGGATGCCATTTACCGTACGACCATCCTTTATTTTTATGTTCATCAATATTCGTTGATTGAAATTGCGGATGCGATGAAAGTATCGATCGGCACGGTTAAATCCCGTTTGTTCCGCGGCAAACAGCGATTAAAAGACATGCTGATGGAAGACGACCGGACGCGTGAATACGTTGTAGCGACTTAAAAAACAACCGGATTTCCGGTTGTTTTTTTTATGGGTAAAATTATAAAGATTTTATTCGCTGACTGGTTATAATGAACAGGAGGGGGGGAAACACATGAAAAAGAGAAAATTTCAGGATTGGAGCAGAAGAAGGCGGATTGTCATAGGCACCGCTGGCATTCTGGCATTCCTGTATATTGTGGTCATCGTCTGGCAGACTTTCAAGCCTTTGCCTGAAGGTATTTCAAGCGCCGGAGACCTCCATACAGTCGAGGACGTCGAAATGATTTATGACTTATCTTATGCACAAGATAAAGAAGGTACGGACACAGAAAGTGAATTGCGGATATTCAATGAAATTTACGATATGATTGATGAAGCGGAAGAATTTATCGTCATCGATCTTTTCCTTTTTGATAATTACAACGATCAGGACATCGATTATCCGGCAATATCGGAAACCTTGACCAATCATTTATTGGATAAAAAAGAAGAAGATCCGGATTTTCCCATCTACTTTATTACCGATCCGCTGAATTTTGGCTACGGTTCCTACGAAAATCAATTCCTGGGCACGCTTGAAGACGAGGGAGTCGAGGTCATCATTACAGACCTGGACAAGCTGCGCGACTCCATGCCGCTTTATTCCGGATTTTACCGCGTGATTTTTCAGTGGTTTGACGCTGGCGGCAGAGGCTGGGTGCCGAACGGAATGTCGAGCGATGCACCTGACTTAACGGTATCCTCTTACTTGAAGATGCTGAACATTAAAGCCAATCACCGAAAAGCCGTCATTACGGAAAATGAGGCAATAATCAGTTCGGCGAATCCCCACAATGCCAGTGGCTTGCATGGCAATATGGCCTTTAAAGTCAGTGGGCCTGTGTTAAATGACATTCTTGAAGCGGAAGAAGCTGTATCCAGATTTTCGGGCGGACCGGACCTTCCCAGAATCGAAGCAGCTGAACAACAGGGAGAGTACCAGGTGCAATACCTGACCGAACGGAAAGTGCTGGATGCTTTGCTGTCAGATATTGAGAAAACGGCAAAAGGCGACACCATCCAATTGGCGATGTTCTACATCTCTGAAAGCAGCGTCGTGAATGCCTTGACGGACGCCGTCAAGCGGGGAGTGGATGTCCGACTGATCCTGGATGCCAACGAAAATGCCTTTGGTACCGAAAAGACAGGTCTGCCGAACCGGCCGGTGGTCCACGAGATGCTGGCAGAGACGGAAGATCGTCTGCAGGTACGCTGGTATAATGCGGTCGTCGGGCAATTCCATACGAAATCCATCATGATCCAAACACCGGATGAAACAGTCATCTCAGGTGGCTCAACCAATTACACGGAGCGGGCGTTCAATGATTACAACATAGAAAGCAATATCCGGATTGTGGCGCCGAACGATAGTGAGTTGACCGGGGACATGGAGACTTATTTTGACCGGCTATGGGACAATGAAGATGCCCTCTACACGCTGGACACCGAAGAATTCCAGGATGATTTCACATTCTGGCAGCGCGGAATCTACGGATTCCAAAAACTGTTTAAATTGACGACTTATTAAAAAATTCTTCACGCGTTCATTCCGCTTCAGGCGGACGCGAGACCGCGGTAAGCTTCGGAAAACCACGGCTTGTTAGATGTTTCTCGACAGCCTAAAAAATGCCTCTTCCGGAAAACTGGAAGAGGCATTTTTTAATTTATTTTTATGATTGTACCGTTTTGCCGGCTGCAATCCATTCTTCAACATCCCAGACCTTCGTTGCCAGGCCTTCGTAGAAGTCGGGTTCGTGGCTTACCAGGACGATGGTGCCTTTATAAGCTTGCATCGCGCGTTTCAGTTCAGCTTTTGCATTGATGTCCAAATGGTTAGTCGGCTCATCGAAAATCAGCCAATTGCTTTCTTCCATCATCAATTTGCAGAGACGGACTTTAGCTTGTTCGCCACCGCTCAGCTGTGTCATCGGACGCGAGATATGTTCGTTCTTCAATCCGGTACGGGCAAGGGCGCCACGTACCTGGCCCTGATCCATACTTGGATAAGCGGCCCAGATTTCATCAAGCGGCGTATGGGTCGGTGCTTTGACTTCCTGTTCGAAATAGCTAGGCGTCAAGTACTCGCCGCGAAGAACATCGCCGTCAAGCGGTTTGATTTTGCCAAGCATGGTTTTCAGCAGGGTCGATTTTCCGACACCGTTCATGCCGACGAGCGCGATTTTTTCGCCGCGTTCAATCATGAAGGTCAATGGCGGCAGGAGCGGTTTTTCGTAGCCGATGGAAAGGGCTTCCGCTTCAACGACGTAACGGCTCGGGCTGCGTGTTTCCTTAAAGGCGAATTGCGGATTTGCCGCAACTTCCGGCTTGTCGATGCGATCCATGCGATCCAGCTGTTTCTGGCGCGACTTGGCACGGCCGGTTGTAGAAGCGCGTGCTTTGTTTTTTGCGATAAAGGTCTCGGTCTTCTTGATCATGTCTTCCTGTCTTTCATAGGCATCCAGATGCTGTTGCTTGCTCAATTCCGCAAGTTCGATGAATTTTTCGTAAGTGGCCGTATAGCGCGTCAGACGTGAAAATTCCAAGTGGAAAATGACGCTGGTGACGCTGCTCATGAATTCCGTATCATGCGAAATCAATAGGAATGCATGCGGATAGTTTTTCAAATAATTGACGAGCCATTGAATATGCTCTTCATCCAGGTAGTTGGTCGGCTCATCCAAAAGCAATACTTTCGGCTTTTCAAGCAGCAGTTTAGCCAGCAACAGCTTTGTACGTTGCCCGCCGGAAAGGGCTTCAACATTGCGTTCAAGTCCGATGGCGTCAAGGCCTAAGCCGCGTGCAATCTCTTCCACTTTGCCGTCCAGGGTGTAAAAATCTCCAGCGTCCAAAGCGTCCTGCGCTTCCGCCATCTGCTCAAGCAGCTCTTCCAGTCGTTCAGGATCGGCATCGCCCATTTGCATGGCGACATCGTTCAATTCCGCTTCTTTCTTATAAAGAGGCAGGAACGCGTCCTGAAGGGTTTCGCGGATTGTGCGTCCGGATTGCAGCTCCGTGTGCTGGTCTAAATAACCATAATGCGTCCGTGGCTGCCATTCAACGCGCCCATCATCGTGGATGATCTTGCCCGTTAAAATATTCATCATCGTCGATTTCCCGACGCCATTGGCTCCGACCAATCCGACATGCTCGCCTTCGACCAATCGGAATGATACATCGTTGAAAAGTGTCCGGTCACCGAACGTGTGGCTTAAATTTTCTACTGTCAATAAACTCATTTAATAAATTCCTCCATTATCATAAAAAAAATCGCGGTTACAGATCCGCGAGTTTTTGGTTTAATTCCGCTAGTTGTAGTTCCATTTTTTCCAAACGCAATTCTGCTTTTTCCACCATGCCGCCGTGTCCAGTCGCTTCAAGCTTTTCGATATCGCCTTGATGGTGGGCATAATTCATCTTAAGTTCAGTAATTGCGTATTCCAATTCCTGCTTGTTCACAAAATCACCCTTAATTTTCTATCATTGTAACACAAAAACACAAAAGTTGAATCTTAAACGATTTTCATTCAATATATAAAACCTGTATAATTCCAAAAAAGAACAAAAGGAAGTGACATGCCATCGACACCTTATTATTCGACTTGATGCTCATTATTTTTCTGGGAGTGCTCTCTCAATGGATTGCTTGGCGTCTTCAGCTTCCTGCCATCGTATTAATGTCGATTGCCGGACTCCTGGTCGGGCCGATTTTGGGGATCATTGACCCTGCTGAAAGTTTTGGAGATCTGTTCAATCCCTTCATTTCATTAGCAGTAGCCATTATCCTCTTTGAAGGCAGCTTGAACTTGAACTTCAAGGAAATCCGCACCTTCGGCAAGCCGATCTTGCGGATTGTCACACTTGGTGCGTTTATCGCCTGGATTGCCGGTTCCCTGGCGGCACATTATATCGCTGGTTTATCGTGGGCGGTGGCATTTGTCATTGGCGGGCTGTTTATCGTGACCGGGCCAACCGTGATCCTGCCGTTGCTTCGGCAGGCAAAATTAAAAACACGTCCGGCTGCCATCCTGAAGTGGGAAGGCATTGTGGTGGATCCGTTCGGTGCATTGCTTGCTTTATTTGCGTTCCAGTTCGTGCTGTTCGCCATTGGCGATGAAACAGCTGCAGCTTTCGGGCTGTTCTTCCTGGCTTCTTTATTTGCAGTAGCACTTGGTGCAGGTGCAGGGGGCTTGATGGGGCTGATGTTCGAGAAAGGGCAGGTGCCCGAATTTCTGAAAGCGCCGATGGTTTTTGGCGTGGTCCTGCTGACCTTTGTCGTGTCGGATATGGTGATGCATGAAACAGGATTGCTGGCAGTTACAGCGATGGGCATGATCATGGCCAATATGAACATCGCCTCAATCAACGACATGCGCCATTTCAAGGAAAATATTTCGGTTCTTCTGATTTCCAGTATTTTCGTCATGCTGACTGCTTCTTTAAGCCTCGGAGTGTTGATTGAAATCTTCAACTGGCAAATCATTTCATTCGTTTTGGCGACGCTGTTCATTGTCCGGCCGCTGTCCATTTGGCTGTCGACGATCGGCACCGACCTGACGATTCAGGAAAAAACACTGGTCGGCTGGATTGCGCCGCGCGGCATCGTGGCCTTGACGGTTTCCGGTTATTTTTCCGGGGTGCTGCTTGATGCGGGCTTCGCGGACGCGGAATTGCTGACCGCTCTAACCTTTGCGCTAGTCTTTTCTACGGTCGTGGCGCACGGCTTCACGATTGGTTGGCTGGGGAGAAAGCTCGGCCTTGCAACATCAGACGATCCGGGCATCATCATTGTTGGGGCCAGCCGGTTCGCGACCAAGCTTGGCGAAACGCTGGCTGATCTCAATAAAAACGTCATGATTGTGGATCCTTCATGGGGCCGTCTGCAGGGAGCACGCCAAGTTGGCTTGACGACTTATGCAGGTGAAATTTTATCAGAGCATACCGACTATGAAGTGGAAATGACGGCATACGAAACGATGATTGTCGCCACTGAAACGGATTCCTATAATGCACTTGTCGTCAATAATTTCGTCCCTGAACTGGGCCGTGCAAATCTCTACCAGACGGCGATCCACGAGGGTGACCCAGCCGATTTCCACTCTTCTTTAAGCGGACGGACTTTGTTTGGGGACAAGTGGAACATCCATGAGCTGGAGATGAAAGCAGAACAAGGCTACACGATACGCAAGACACAATTGACGGAGCAATTCAGTTACGAGGATTTCAAGGAAAAATGGAAGGATGATACGATTCCGCTCTTTGTCCAGCGGCCACAAGGCAAGATTGAGTTTTTCGCTGAAAACAATAAGCTCGAGCCGAAAGCGGGAGACACCGTTATCAGCTTCACTTCACCTACCCGCCAGTCGGACCGGACACAAGAGCGATTGGAAAACAAACGCTTCAAGCTCGCCGCTCAGCCTAAAGAATGAAATCATTCGCTCTTAAGCTTTTCAATGCGTATTGTGAAACAGGGTTTGTTATGATGAAAACAAACGGATCATTGTGGGAGTTGCTTGCAGTGATGCGGATTAGCACATACAACTGACGGGTATCTTACGCATTTTGAGGAGGACATAGGATTATGAAGATTTTATTAGTAGACGGAACGATTCTCGGGAGCAAGACCGGCGCTATCTTGGAGCAGGTGCAGATCTATATTAAAGAATTCGCTCCTGAAATGGAATTGAAGATTTTAAAGCTGGTCGATTACGACCACCAGTTTGTCGATGGCCGGCCGCTTGATGAATACAACGACAGCATGCAGGAAATCGTTCGCCGCTTTGAAGACGCAGATGGCTACATCATCGCGTCGCCGATTTTCCAGGGGTCGATCCCAGGAGTCCTGAAAAACACCTTTGATATGCTGCATCCACGCACAATGCGCTACAAGCCGGTATCGATCGTGGCGAACGGCGGCACTTATCAGCATCACCTGGTCATCGAAAACCAGCTCAAGCCGATTCTCGATTACTTCCGCTGCCTGGTGACGCCGAACTACGTCTACACACACACCAGCCATTTCGACAAAGCAAACACCATCATCAACGAAGACGTCCACAACCGCCTGCGCGAGCTGGCACGCGTCTTTGTGCAATATGCCGAGATGAGCAAGCATTTGTCGAAGGAAACGCTGGATAATCCATGATTGATTGTGAAAAAAACCTCCCTGTGTGGGAGGTTTTTTTGGTTTTTATTTGAATAAAAAATTTTTTTATTCCATAAAGAGAGCTTACTTTCCATTTGGGCGAAAATACTTTCTGTTAGAGGGCAAATACTTTCCGTAAAGGGAAAAATACTTTCCACTAGGTCCTAATTACTTTCTGCACCTCCAATAAGTTCAGGAATGGAATAAATTCGATCTTTATAGCTGCCGCTAAAAGGCATATTCGTAGATTTCAACAGCTTGGAGGCGGTAGTAGAAGAATGGATTCCAGTAAAATCACGAAATTCCCGGTTGCTGATGGTCGTTTTCACCAAAGTCCGGTACTGAGCCAGCGCGGTCAAGTGAGCGATCGGATCTCGATGGGCACAAGTTTCGCAACGCCAGTTTCCACGGCGATACTTCAATGGAAGTACAGAGCAGCAAGGACACAATATCCCTTTCATAAATGAAGATGAAAGACCCAAAGGCGCAAGCGGTTTTATTGAGCAGAGCTCCAGCAATTTATGGGCCAGCGATTCCGTTTTCTTCTTGGATAGAATCTCTAGGGGATGCTTCTCCAGCAGTTGCTCCATTAAATGGGGCATGCCGGATGCCTGAATCATGATGCGGTTTCCAGCGCGTGACTGGACGACAGATGAAGGGTACGTGAAGACAATGGCGCCGATGACTGGCAGTTTTATCCGCTGATCGGATAAAAAGCGTTCCATCCATTTTTCGTGGCGGCGCAATTGGTCATCCGGATTGTTCATGCCATCGATGCTGCCGTCTTTATTGGTGCGGGAAAATTGCCGCAGTTGAGGGTCGAAATTGAGCAGACCGGAAATGCTTTTGATTTCCAGTGCCAGTACAAAGCGGCTGGTGATCAGGATGCTGTCGATCTGGTGGGAAGAATTTTCTTTTTGAATGAATAAGTCGTGGATAAAGTAATGCGGCAAAGGGAGATCGATTTCGTGCCAAAGGGAGTCGACGCGCAGTTCGCCGTGATAGCCGGCGGTGATGCGGCGGAGTTTTTCGGTCCAGTAGAGATATTGGGGATGGACAGTTGGGGTGCGTTGGATCAGACTTTCAAGTTGGAAGATTTCTGATGGCTTGTTGCGGTTTTTTAAAATCAATGGACCCTCTCCTTTTTATAAATCTGCTCCCAATATAGCGCAAATTCATGGCGGCAGCAATACTATTTCGCGACATCTGGAAGAAATTTGGAAATGTTTTCTGTTTTGGCCAATATACTTTCCAAAAGCCTATAAATACTTTCCAATAAGATGAATTTACTTTCCATTGGACGCTAAATACTTTCCAATCCACAAAAACCCCTCCAAAAAGCCAGCATCCGCAGAAAATGTTACAATAATCACATCAGAAATGAGGGTGAATCCAAATGAAATCAGTAGTTTTAGCAGAAAAGCCATCCGTGGCGCGCGATATTGCGCGTGTTCTTGGATGCGAACAAAAAGGCAACGGGTACTTGGAAGGCAAGCAGTATATCGTCACGTGGGCGCTTGGCCATTTGGTGACACATGCGCAGCCGGAGCAATACGACAACGACTTTAAGGAATGGAAGATGGACACGCTGCCGATCATTCCAAAGCCGTTCAAGCTGGTGCCGATCAAGCAGTCGATGAAGCAGTTTAATGCCGTCAAATCGCAGCTGCAGCGCGGCGATGTCAACGAAGTCATCATCGCGACAGACGCCGGGCGCGAAGGCGAACTGGTGGCACGCTGGATTCTGGAGAAGACGAATACGCGCAAGCCAGTAAAGCGGCTGTGGATTTCGTCGGTGACCGACAAAGCAATCAAAGACGGCTTCCAAAACTTGAAAGACGGCCGCGCTTACGAGAATCTATACGAAGCAGCTGTGGCACGCGCGGAAGCGGATTGGGTCGTCGGCATCAACGCGACACGCGCCTTGACCGTCAAATACAATGCGCAATTGTCGACTGGCCGCGTGCAGACGCCGACGCTTGCGATGATTGCCGAACGTGAACAGCAGATCCGCAATTTCCAGCCCAAACCGTATTATGGCATGCAGGCGATTACTGACAAGGCTGCATTTACCTGGACGGATGGCAACTCGACGCAATCCTTCGACAAGGATAAAGTTGACAGCCTCTTCACGAAACTCCAGAACACGCATGAAGGTACGGTGACAGACATCAAAATCACGCCGAAACGGCAGCCGGCACCGCCTTTGTTCGACTTGACCGAACTGCAGAAAGAAGCGTACAAGCGCTATAGCTGGTCGGCGAAAGAGACGCTCAACACGCTGCAGAACCTGTACGAGCGCTACAAAATCGTCACCTATCCGCGGACCGACTCCAAGCATTTGACGAGTGACATGCGCGATACGTTGAAAGACCGCGTCAAAGCCGTGCAGATGGGACCTTACCGCAGCCTGGCCGCGATGATCCTGAAAAATCCGGTGGCACCGCAAAAAGGGGTCATTGACGACGCCAAGGTTTCCGATCACCACGCCATCATTCCGACAGAGGAAACGCCGCCGCTGCATGATCTGTCCGACAAAGAAATCAAACTATACGACATGATCGTCAAGCGGTTCCTCGCGGTGTTCTACCCGCAGTATGAATACGACCAAACGACCGTCAAACTGACTGCCGGTGGAGAAACTTTCCAGGCAAAAGGCAATACGATCCGCAATGAAGGCTGGAAACGCATTTACAAAGATGAAGACAACGACAACGATACGACGCTGCCGCCGTTTGAAAATGGCCAAGGGCTGACGATCAAAGGCATCGCCCTGACTGACGGCAAAACGAAGCCGCCTGCTTTCTTCAATGAAGGAACGCTGCTGGGCGCCATGGAAAATCCGGCGCAGTTCATGAGCGGCGAATCGAAAGAACTGATCCAGACACTCGGCGAGACGGGTGGCCTTGGAACGGTTGCAACACGTGCCGACGTCATTGATAAATTGTTCAATACGTTCCTGATTGAGAAAAAAGGCAAGGACTTGACGATTACATCAAAAGGCCGCCAATTGCTGGAGCTTGTTCCGGAAGACTTAAAGTCGCCGAAACTGACAGCCGATTGGGAGCAGCAATTGACCAAAATTGCCAAAGGACAACTGAAAAAAGAAGAATTTATAAAAGAAATGATTGTTTTTGCTGAGAAATCGGTATCGGACATCAAAAAGAGCGATAAGAAATTCAAGCACGACAACATCACCGGAAAAATGTGCCCGGATTGCGGCAAGCCGCTCCTTGAAGTCAACGGCAAGCGCGGCAAAATGAATGTCTGCCAGGACCGCGACTGCGGCTACAAAAAGAATGTGGCAATGCAGACCAACGCGCGCTGCCCGAACTGCCATAAAAAGTTGGAGATGCAGGGCGAAGGGGACGGCAAGATTTTCGTCTGCAAATGCGGGCACCGGGAGAAACTGTCGGCCTTTGAAAAACGCAAAAAATCCGGCCAGTCCAAAGCCAATAAAAAGGACGTCAATAAATACTTGAATCAGCAGGATGAAGCACCGCAGAACAGTGCGATGGCCGATGCGCTGAAAAAATTAATGGGACAAACCGAATAGAATCCCGACGCTCTGAATGGTATGCAGTGAAAAAAGAGTTTCGAGGCAAGGAGAAATCGCCATGGCTAAGAAAATTGCGAAAACCAATGCAGCACGCATGCTCGACAAAGAGAAGATTTCTTATGAACTGCTCTATTACAGCACCGACGATGGCAAAGTGGATGGCGTTTCTGTTGCAGCAAAAATCGCCGCTTCTGTCGAACTTGTCTATAAAACACTGGTGGCGATCGGGGCATCGAAACAACCATATGTTTTCGTCATTCCAGTTGCGGAGGAACTTGATCTGAAAAAAGCGGCGAAAGCGGCAGGCGAAAAGAAAATTGAGATGTCCCCCGTTAAGGACATCTTGGCACTGACCGGCTATGTCCGCGGCGGCTGTTCACCTGTCGGAATGAAAAAGCCGTTTCCGACCTTTGTTTCGGCCGAAGCTGAGCAATTGCCTGAAATGATCGTTTCCGCCGGAAAAATCGGCATGCAGCTGAAACTGGCTCCCGCTGAATTGATGGCTGTGACAAACGGCCAGTTTGCTGAGTTGACAGCGCCAAGTCAATAAAGCCTCCATCCATTCTTTTTGAATGGGTGGATTTTTCATATCACAATAGAAGAAAAGAGGATTTGGATGAAGCGTTCGCTGTTTTACCGCTGGTTGTTTTTTATTGTCGGATTGGTTGTTCTGGCACTCGGTTTTACCATGACCATCAAAGGCAGCAAACTGGGCATCGGCCCGTGGGATGTGCTGCACGTCGGGCTATACTTGAATTTCGGGTTGACCATCGGCACCTGGTCTGTCATCGCCGGTTTTGTACTGATCGCCAGCACGGCTTTTTTTACAAGGAAAATCCCGCAGATCGGTACCTTTTTGAACATGCTGCTGGTTGGTGTCTTCATCGATATCTTTAATTTCCTCATTCCGGATATCGAGACGCTGGTCGGGCAAATCCTGATTTTATCAGCTGGTATTGTCGTATCGGGCTATGGCGTCGGCTTATACGTGTCACCGAAAATTGGTGCAGGGCCGCGGGACAGCCTGATGATGCTGGTTGTCAACAAAACCGGGCTCAGCATCAGCGTTGTTCGTGCAGGCATCGAAGTGGGCGTGGCTTTGCTCGGCTGGCTGCTCGGCGGACCCGTTGGTGTCGGTACGATTGCGGTCGCTTTGTTGACCGGTAGGATTGTGCAAGTTTCTTTGCCGCAATTTGAAAAACTGCTGGTAACGCTCATCAGCAAAAAAGAAGATGTTCCGCCGATTCTCAAAATTTAAGCAGCGCGCCTGAGGTCTAAGCGAAGCTGGAAGACGGGTGTTCTTTGCCTAGCTTCCGGTGAGGGCTATGCCGAAAGTCGTGAAAAATGTGAATTCGGAACCCAATCGCTGTAATTGAATCCCCGATTCTGATATGATGAAAATAAAGCCTAGTAAATCTATTGGTTTTATTGAATATGAACGAAAAGGGGTATTTTTATGGGAAGGGAATTTGTAGAAATATTTGATGAGTGGGTTCATACCTATGATGATTCAGTCAGCGGAAAAGACGAAGAATACAAGGACGTATTCGTAAAATATAACGAAATTCTACAGGCGGTTGCCGATGCAGCGATTGGACCTGTAGTGGAATTCGGTGTTGGCACCGGCAACCTGACTGAAAAACTTCTGGGCCGTGGCCTGGAAGTGGTCGGGGTCGAACCGAACGAAGCGATGCGGAGAGTGACGGCAGAAAAAATTGCCGATTTGACTCTCATTGATGGAGATTTTCTGGAGTTCGAATCAGGGGTTGCGCCGCGAAGCTTTGTCAGCTCCTACGCCTTTCACCATTTGACGGATGCGGAGAAAGCCCAGGCTTTTCAGGTTTACGCGGAGCAATTGCCCGCAGGCGGCAAAGTGGTTTTCGCTGATACCCTATTTGCTTCAGAAAGAGCCAAAAAGGAAATCGTTGCATTTGAAGAAACAAGAGGTCATGCTAATCTAGTAGAGGACTTGAACCGTGAATATTACACGACGGTTCCTGTCATGGAAAAACTGGCCATGGATGCAGGATTTACGGTAAAATTGTCGAAGATGAACAATTACGTATTTCTGATTGACGCAACTAAAAAATAAGGAGCGATTCGGATGAAAAAAATGAATGTTGAAAGCTTTAACTTGGATCACACAAAAGTAGTAGCACCGTATGTACGTCTGGCAGGGGAAAAAACTGGAGCTAAAGGCGATACGATCCGCAAATACGACATCCGCTTTAAGCAGCCAAACAAGGAACATATGGATATGCCTGGGCTTCATTCTCTTGAGCATATGATGGCTGAACACAGCCGCAACCATTCGGATGACATTGTGGATATCGGGCCAATGGGATGCCAGACCGGCTTTTACCTGTCCCTTATTAACCACGATGACTATGAGGATGTTCTGCGCATTTTGGAAAGCACATTAAAAGACGTTATCGAAGCAGACGAAGTACCGGCCTGCAATGAAGTTCAATGCGGCTGGGCAGCAAGCCACAGCCTTGAAGGTGCAAAAGAACTGGCTCGTGAAATGCTGGCGAAAAAAGACCAATGGCGCCAAATCTTCGCGGATAGAGCGATCTAAGGAGAATAACGATGAACTATGTTACCGAAATTCAGCAGTTGATTGGCAACACGCCATTGCTGGAACTGACACACAGCGAGATCCCGAACGGCTGCCGCATTTTTGCCAAGCTGGAGTATTTTAATCCCGGCGGCAGCGTCAAAGACCGTTTGGGCGTTTCGTTGATCGAAGATGCAGAAGCGCGCGGGGTTCTCAAACCGGGCGGTACGATGATTGAGCCGACAGCCGGCAATACCGGCATCGGCCTGGCCATCGCTGCCATCGGAAAAGGCTACCACGTGAAATTCGTGGTGCCGGAAAAATTCAGCCAGGAAAAACAGGGGCTGATGCGTGCACTGGGAGCGGAAGTCATCAATACGCCGACCGACAAAGGCATCAAAGGCGCAATCGCCAAAGCTAAAGAATTGGTGGAAGCGGAGGGAGCATTTTCCCCTTCCCAATTTTCCAATCCCGCAAATCCCGAAACCTATGTCCGGACGCTTGGACCGGAAGTCTGGGAAGCATTGGACGGCGAAATTGACGTCTTTATCGCCGGTGCAGGATCTGGCGGTACTTTCATGGGCACAGCGCGTTACTTGAAATCCAAAAATGAGGCCATTAAAACAGTTATCGTGGAACCGGAAGGATCAATCTTGAACGGCGGACCCTCAGGACCACATTTGACCGAAGGCATCGGGATGGAGTTTTTGCCGGATTATATGGATGACCGTTATTTCGAAGCCATCCACACCATCACCGATAAGGAAGCTTTCATGGCTGTTCGGGAATTGGCGAAGAACGAAGGTTTGTTGGTAGGAAGTTCTTCAGGCGCAGCTTTTGTGGCCGCGCTTCGGGAAGCGGAAGCTGCAAAACCGGGAAGCCATATTGTGACCGTATTCGCTGACTCAAGCGAGCGTTATATGAGCCAAAATATTTATGGCAGAAGTTTTGAGGAGGATCAGCAATGAAACCAAAAACAAGATTAATTCACGGCGGCATCGTTGGAGATGAAGCGACTGGCGCCGTATCCACACCGATTTATCAGGTCAGCACCTACAAGCAGGAAGCGGTCGGCAAATTCAAGGGGTACGAATACTCACGAACGGGCAATCCAACGCGCCATGCACTCGAGGAATTGATTGCGGATGTGGAATTCGGCCACGCCGGCTTTGCGTTCGGCTCAGGAATGGCAGCCATTTCATCAGTCATGATGCTGTTTTCGGCAGGAGACCATGTTGTTCTGACAGATGACGTCTACGGTGGAACCTACCGCGTCATCAATAAAGTATTGAACCGTTTCGGCCTGGAATTCACATTTGTCGATACCGGGAATTTGGCGGAAGTGGAAGCGGCGGTCAAAGAAAATACAAAAGCGATTTTCATTGAAACACCGACCAATCCGCTGTTGAAAGTGACGGATATTGAAGCGGTCGCAGCCTTCGCCAAGTCGAAAGGCCTGCTGACGATTGTCGATAACACGTTCATGACGCCTTACCTGCAGAACCCGATTGTTTTGGGTGCGGATATTGTTGTACACAGCGCGACAAAATACATCGGCGGGCACAGTGATGTCGTCGCCGGACTGGTGGTTGTCAATTCAGCAGAGCTTGCTGAAGAGGTCCATTTTGTCCAGAATTCCATCGGTGCCATTTTAGGGCCGCAGGATTCATGGCTGCTGATCCGTGGATTGAAGACATTGGGCTTGCGCATGGAAGAAGCCAACGCCAATGCACAAAAAATCGCGGAGTTCCTGGAAGGGCATGAAGCGGTTGGGAAAGTCATTTATCCTGGCCTTGAAAGCCACCCAGGACGCGAATTAATGCAGAAACAGGCAACTGGTTTTGGCGGCATGATTTCATTTGATGTAGGCAGCAAAGAAAAAGCTGGAGAATTACTGGCGAAGCTCAAATACTTCACGTTGGCTGAAAGCCTGGGTGCGGTGGAAAGCTTGATTTCCGTACCGGCACAAATGACCCATGCTTCAATTCCTATCGAACGTCGCGGCGAACTGGGCATTGTCGAAGGGCTTGTCCGAATTTCAGTCGGGATCGAAGATGTGGAAGATTTGATCGAAGATCTGCAAAACGGGTTAAAATAAGTGACAAACCGCCTATAATGGGCGGTTTTTTCTTATTCTTCTTCCTTTTTCTAACTCTTTTCAACTAAAAGAAGGATAAAAAAATAAATCTTATTACCTGTAATTTCGTAACTCGAAATATACCTTTTCCCCTATTCTTCTGATTATTCTGTCATGGTAAGATTTCCAAAGAAACAATATTCTGACAGTTTGGAAGGGGATGCAATATGAAGAACAGCAAATGGGTATCAATCTTATCGGCTAGTGCGTTAACCCTATCTTTATTCGCGTCAGCAGCTGCAGCGGCACCAACCGAAGCAGTGCCATCAGTGAACGATTGGAACAGTGAGCGATACGGGGACCGGATCGATATCGATCAAAGCCTGAATGAACTGACGCAGGACGCAAATTTCAAAAAAGAAGCGGATAAAAAGATAAAAGCGCAGGCTGATGACGTGACAGACGAAGGGTCTGAAGCGGCAGCCGACGGGACATTTACATACGATGGCGGAACGAAGAAATTTTTAAACCGTAATTTGAAATTTAAAGATTTCACCTTGCGCAGCGAGGGCGACAATGTGGAAATCTGGGTAGCGAATGACCTGGCTTATGGACCAGATAACCCAAAACCGGCTGATGTAGTGACACAAGCTCAAGTGGATAAATTGACTGCTGAATTCGACAGCAATATCTATCCGGTAGCGACGGATTTCTTCGGAACACCAGATGTATTGGATGGATCCAGTTCGCCGCTTCCTGGAATGGTCGGCCTTCCTGACGGCTATTACGAAGGATCAGACAAAGTCATCATGCTGGTTGATAACGTGCAGGATGAGGGGTGGAACAACCCGAGCTATCCATTTTTTGTTGCCGGCTTTTTCTGGCAGACACTTGAAAACTACACAGACCGCAACATCATCACAATTGATACAAATTCATGGGAAACACGTCTGGAGAGCACTTTCTTCGGAACAACAATCCACGAATTGCAGCATTTGATCCAAGCGGATAATGATCCTTCTGAAGAAACATGGTTGAATGAAGGCATGTCGACATTCTCTGAATACTTGGGCGGTTATGGCCACGGAGAAGGCTCAATCAACTTCTATTTGGATCATCCGGAAAACTCGCTAGTAAACTGGGATGAGCATGGAACAGCAGCAACTGGACCTGAAACAATTGCAGATTACGGCCAAACTTACCTGTTCACTCTTTATATGTACGATAAATTCGGCAAGGAGTTTATCCGTGAACTTGCAACCGACGGCGACAGCCAGGGAATGGCGAGCGTCGACAAACTGCTTCAGGATTATGGCACAAATAAAACCTTTACTGAAGTCTATCAGGACTTCATGACCGCTTTGACTTTGGACAACACTGAAGTAAGCAGCGACTACAATTTCGACAGTATTGACCTGCGCGAGCTGCCAGTCGGCACAAAGGGTGACGTACGCGGCAAAACGGTAGACTTTGAAAAAGCGAAGACCTTTGAAAAAGAAGGCGTTCCAGCATGGGGCGGCGACTTTAAAGAATTCAACTTCGGCAAGGATGTCCGCGGCTTGGAATTTGACGGCGTCGATTTCCTTCCTTTGCAATGGAAAACCGCTGCAAACCCACTAGATGCTTCTGAACAGGTATTGCACGCAAACAATGGCGACGAAGCCGACCAGGCATTGATCTTTGGAGCAACAGTTCCAGCTGACAACCCGGCGCTGACGTTCGACCATTATTACGATATTGAAGAAGGCTGGGATTATGCCGTAGTTCAGGTTTCCACTGACAATGGGGAAACATGGACTTCTCTTGAAAATGAAAACACACGCAGTGACGTAGTGGAAGAAGGTTACCCGGCTATCAAGGAAAGTGTGCCAGGTTTTACTGGTCATAAGCTGGATTGGTCTACAGAAACATTCGATCTTTCAGCATATGCTGGCCAGGATGTATTGGTGTCATTCCGGAACTTGACGGACTGGGGCTATAACGATAAAGGCTGGTTTATCAAAAACATTGAATTAGGTGATTTCACAGCGGACGGCACTTCAACAGATGCTTTCCAGTCATTGGGCCAATTGAAAGGTGAATACGTGAACTTCACAACAACATTTATCCAAACCAAGAAAAACGGCAAAGAGCGCGTCTTCCACGTAGATCCATTTAACGTGACGGAA
This sequence comes from Planococcus sp. ISL-110, assembly GCF_018613575.1. Classification (GTDB taxonomy): domain Bacteria; phylum Bacillota; class Bacilli; order Bacillales_A; family Planococcaceae; genus Planococcus. The sequence continues at coordinate 8,579 of NZ_JAGGPX010000004.1, read as the reverse complement.
AAACAGGCGCTGGACCTTCAACAGGTTCTTCGTGAAGGCAATGTCAAAATGATCACCTCTTACGCTGCTGAAGAAGGGCAACGGGAAGCGAAAGAATTCACGTACGAAGTGCTTTACAAACAGGACAACCCAAACAAAGGCAATAAAAAAGCTAAAGCCAATAAATAAGTTGAAAGCGGACCTCGGTCTGCTTTTTCTTTTGGAAAAAATGGCCGTATGTTAAGATGGATAGAGAATTTCGTTTGTGAAAGGAAGAGGACATTGTCAAAAAAACTAGATGCATTTTTAGATGAAAACTTAACAGAGTTAAAAGAGCAGGGTCTATATAATGAAATTGATCCGGTTGAAGGGCCAAACGGCGCCATCATCAAAGTACGCGGCAAAGACTTGATCAATCTTTCTTCAAATAATTACTTGGGGCTTGCGACCAACGAAGATTTGAAGCAAGTGGCAAAAGACGCCATCGATAAATACGGTGTCGGCGCAGGAGCGGTCCGGACAATCAACGGTACGCTTGATCTGCACGTGAAATTGGAAGAGAAGTTGGCTGAGTTTAAAGGAACACAAGCGGCCATTTCCTACCAATCCGGTTTTAACTGCAACATGGCAGCAATTTCGGCGGTAATGGACAAGAACGATGCGATTCTATCCGATCAATTGAACCATGCATCGATCATTGACGGCTGCCGGTTGTCCAAAGCGAAAATCATTGCGTTCAAGCATTCCGATATGGAAGATCTGCGCCTGAAAGCGAAAGAAGCGACAGAATCAGGCCTTTACAATAAAGTCATGGTCATCACAGATGGTGTTTTCTCAATGGACGGCGACATTGCCAAGCTTCCGGAAATCGTGGAAATCGCCAAAGAATTCGACTTGATCACGTATGTGGATGACGCACACGGTTCAGGCGTTACGGGCAAAGGAAAAGGCACCGTTAAGCATTTCGGCCTTGAAAAAGAAGTCGATATGCAAATGGGCACTTTGTCTAAAGCGGTCGGCGTTGTCGGCGGTTATGTAGCCGGCAAGAAAAACCTCATTGATTGGCTGAAAGTCCGTTCACGTCCATTCCTGTTCTCGACAGCGGTAACTCCAGGCGACGTGGCGGCCATCACAGCAGCGGTCCAGATGATCATGGACTCAACAGAATTGCACGATAAACTATGGGACAATGGCGATTACCTGAAAAAAGGCCTGGATGCACTGGGCTTTGATATTGGCCATTCTGAAACGCCAATCACACCTTGCATTATCGGCGACGAAAAGCTGACGCAGGAATTTTCCAAGCGTTTGTTCGATGAAGGCGTCTATGCCAAGTCGATCGTCTTCCCGACCGTTCCAAAAGGTACTGGACGCGTACGCAATATGCCGACAGCTGCCCACACGAAAGAAATGTTAGATGAAGCTATTGCGACTTATGAAAAAGTCGGCAAAGAATTAGGCGTCATCAAGTAATAGACGAAAACACGCCGGGCGCATGCTGCCCGGCGTGTTTTTATTTCCAGATATAAACTATACAGTCCGAATGTGGCGATATACAGTCCAATTCCGGCGAATACTGTCCAAACTGCCTCAAATACTGTCCAAAACAGCCGGAATACTGTCGATAGGCAATCCTTGCGCCTCAAAGTAAATCGCAGCAAACATTTTCGCCGTCACCAGCATCGCGGTTTCATTAAAATCGAAGTTTTCGTGATGATGCGGGTATACTGCACCGCTGTCTGCCATTTTTGCTCCGACGAAGAAGTAGGCGCCGGGCTTTGCCTGTGTAAAATAAGTGAAATCCTCGACCGGCATGACTGGATCGATTTCCACAACGTTTTCTTCACCCAAAACTTCCCGCCCTGCGCTACGGACCCGCTCAGTTTCGGCTGGATGGTTCCAGAGCGCATCATAGCCATTTTCGATGATCACTTCAGCCGTGGCGCCCATCGCGATGGCGACGTTTTCGACTATGGTCCGCAGACGCTGGCTGGCAAGCTTGCGCAGCTCGGGATCAAATACGCGGATGGTGCCTTCCAACACGGCTTTTCCAGGAATGGCATTGTCGGCGTCGCCCGCATGGAATTTGCCGATGGAGACGACCAGTTCTTTCAGCGGATCGGCGTTTCGGCTGACGATGGATTGCAGCGCCACCATGATATGGCTGGCTGCCAAAATTGGATCGACGCCGTTATGCGGTTCTGCGCCATGAGCTCCGGAGCCGTAGACGATGATTTTGACGGTGTCTTCAGAAGCCTGCAGAAAGCCGTCACGGACATAGATGCGGCCGCTGTCCATTTTGCTTTGCAGGTGAGCACCGTAAACAGCATCAACACCGTCCAGACAGCCATCCTCGATCATCGCACGTGCACCGCCGGGCGACAGTTCTTCACCGAATTGATGGATCAACCTGATGGTGCCGGGCAATTGGTCCCGAATGGCCATCATGGCTTTGGCGAAGCCCAGTAAAGCGGCAGTGTGTCCATCGTGCCCACAGGCGTGCATAACGCCTGGTACGGTGGATTTATAGGGGGTATTTTTTTGGTCATCGATCGGCAAGGCGTCGAAATCGGCCCGGAACGCAATCGTTTTCCCAGGCTTGCCGCCGCGGATCGTCCCGACGACGCCGCGCCCGCCAACTCCGCGGCAGACTTCCACGCCCATCTCTTCCAGTCGGTCTGCAATAAAAGCCGGAGTTGCGACTTCATGATGCGACAGCTCGGGATGCATATGCAAATGCCTTCTTGTTTCCACCATTTCCTCATACAGCGATTCAATCTGCTCAATGAATTTCATTAGCCTAAAACTCCTTTAGATGCAAAATATAATACCAATCAGTCCTGAATTTCACTATAGTATAAGTATACAGGAAGTTAAATTTATTGGAGGCTGTCAAATGAAAATCACAAAAGCGTCATTGCATGCAGTAAGATTTCCCCTCAACGAGCCGTTTATCATTTCCTATGCGACTTATCCGGATATGCCGGCATTGATTGTCGTATTGGAAACGGATTCAGGCTTGATCGGCTACGGGGAGGCGGTTCCGGATGAGCATGTTACAGGAGAATACTTTACTTCAGCATTTGAAGTGCTGAAGGAATTGTTCCTGCCTGCCGTGATCGGGATGAGTCCATTCGATATCGAAGCTATCCATTCAAAAATGAATGCGTTGATGGCAGGAAACTCAGCAGCAAAAGCCGCTGTGGATATTGCCTGCTACGACCTGATGGGAAAAGCGGTCGGCCAACCGGTCTACAATCTGATTGGGGGACAGGCGACTGCTCACCTGGATTACCCTAAAGTCCTAAGTATCGAAGCGCCTGAAGTCATGGCAGCGAAAGCAAAAAGTGCCGTAGAAAAGGGCTATGCTTCCTTAAAGCTGAAGGTAGGCAAGGGAGAGGCACAGGAAGATGTGGACCGGATTTTAGCTGTTCGTGAAGCGGTCGGCAGAGACATGCCAATCCGGGTGGATGTAAATCAAGGATGGAAATCCCCAGGCATAGCCGTAGCGGCAATCAAACAGCTCGAAGGGGCCAACATTGCCTGGGTCGAGCAGCCGATTCGCATGGGAGATATCCGTGGACTGGCCGAGGTCCGCTCGAAGACAGCAGTTCCAATCATGGCTGATGAAAGCATCCAATCGATGGAAGATTTGCTGGAAATCGTCCGGCTGCAGGCGGCCGACGTCATCAATATCAAGCTGATGAAATGTGCTGGTATTTTCCACGCTGCGCAGATGGCCAAGACCGCTGAAGCAGCGGGAATGCTGTGCCAAATCGGTTCCATGGTGGAATCATCCGTCGGTTCAGCGGCAGGCTATCACGTCGCCATGTCGCGCATCAATATCGAAAGCACAGAATTGACCGGTCCACTGCTCTTCAGCGAAGAAATCGGGGACTTGACCTATCAGCATCCTTACGTCTTATTATCTGGAAAACCCGGGTTGGGTGTGGAAGTGGACCAGGCGCAACTGGAGAAATTGACGGTTAAGAGCTGTGTTATTGAATAATGACAGTAAAAAACTCGCAGTCCCTTTTGGGGCTGCGAGTTTTTATGCTTAAGCAGGGTTTAGTGTTTAGCCGCTTGCGCTTTTCGTTGTTGTCCAGACTCCAGCGCCCAGGCCCTAGGGTCATAAGCCACTCTGGCTGTGCGGCAAAGAACGCCGCTTCGCCAGATCGTCTTATGCCCGCCGGACCTACATGAGCGCTTGCGCTTTTCGTTGTTGTCCAGACTCCAGCGCCCAGGCCCTAGGGTCATAAGCCACTCTGGCTGTGCGGCAAAGAACGCCGCTTCGCCAGCGCGTCTTATGCCCGTCGGACCTACATGAGCGCTTGCGCTTTTCGTTGTTGTCCAGACTCCAGCGCCCAGGCCCTAGGGTCATAAGCCACTCTGGCTGTGCGGCAAAGAACGCCGCTTCGCCAGCGCGTCTTATGCCCGTCGGACCTACATGGGCGCCTGCGCTTTTCGTTGTTGTCCAGACTCCAGCGCTCAGGCCCTAGGGTCATAAGCCACTCTGGCTGTGCGGCAAAGAACGCCGCTTCGCCAGCGCGTCTTATGCCCGTCGGACCTACATGAGCGCTTGCGCTTTTCGTTGTTGTCCAGACTCCAGCGCCCAGGCCCTAGGGTCATAAGCCACTCTGGCTGTGCGGCAAAGAACGCCGCTTCGCCAGATCGTCTTATGCCCGTCGGACCTACATGGGCGCCTCCGCTTTTCGTTGTTGTCCAGACTCCAGCGCTCAGGCCCTAGGGTCATAAGCCACTCTGGCTGTGCGGCAAAGAACGCCGCTTCGCCAGCGCGTCTTATGCCCGTCGGACCTACATGGGCGCCTCCGCTTTTCTTTAGATATCTGTATCCTGGATCAAACTGAGGAAACGTTGGGTCCGTTCTTCTGTCGGATGATTGAAGATGTCTTCGGGCTTGCCGCGTTCGACGATGCGTCCTTCGTCCATGAACAGCACTTCGTCCGCGACGCCTTTGGCAAAGCGCATTTCGTGTGTCACCACGACCATCGTCATGCCTTCGGCGGCAAGGTCTTTCATGACCTGCAGCACTTCGCCGACCAGTTCGGGATCGAGGGCGGAAGTCGGTTCATCAAACAGCATGACTTTTGGTTCGAGTGCCAGCGCACGGGCGATGCCTACACGCTGCTGTTGGCCACCGCTCAGCTGGAATGGATATTCGTTAATTTTTTCGCCGAGCCCGACTTTCGTCAGCAGCTGTTCGGCTTTTTTTTGGCCAGCTTTTTGTCCTGTTTTTGGACAGTGACTGGACCTTCCATGACGTTTTCAAGGGCGGTCATGTGAGGAAATAGGTTGTAATGCTGAAAAACCATAGCCGATTGCTTTCGAAAAGCCATGATCTGCTTTTTTGACAAGGATTTGGAAAAATCGACGGTTTGTTCGTCGATTGTCACAGAACCGGAAGTTGGTGTCTCTAATGTATTCAGGCAGCGCAGGAATGTCGTTTTACCGGAACCGGATGGCCCGATAACGACGATGGCCTGTCCTTTTTGGACGTCTGCGTCAATGCCCTTCAACACTTCGAGGTCGCCGAACTTTTTATGCAAATTTTTGATGGAAATCATATAGGACTCCTTACTGCAATCAGTAAACTGCTTTTATTATCTGGAAACGTAGCGGTCAAAGCGATTTTCGAGCCTTCCTTGAACGAGTGACAAGGCAAAGCAAATGACCCAGTAAAGCAAGGCCGCTTGGCCGTACAACAGCAAGAATTCGTAATTGGTCGCGGCGATTTGCTGGGCAACTCTGAACATCTCCGTAACTAAGATAAGAGATGCAAGCGATGTATCTTTAATCAGGCTGATGAACGTATTTGAAAGGGGAGGCAAAGAAACACGTGACGCCTGCGGCAAAATGACGCGCCGCAGGGATTGTGTGTAGGACATGCCAATTGTATCGGCGGCCTCCCATTGCCCTTTCGGAATCGACAGGATGGCTGCCCGGATCACTTCGGAAGCATAAGCCCCGACATTCAGCGAAAAACCGATGACTGCCGCTGGAAATGGATCGATCGTGATGCCGAGCGTCGGCAATCCGTAAAACAGGATGAACAGTTGAACCAGTAAAGGTGTTCCCCGGATAATAGAAACATAGATCCGGGCGATAATCTGAAAAATCTTAACCGTTGAAATCCGCGCCAAAGCTGTTAAAATCGCCAGCACCAATCCGAAAATAAAGGAAATGATCGAAAGAGGCAAAGTGAATTGAATCGTTGCCTCGATTAATGGAAGAAAGGAGGATTGCGCAATATCCGCAAGCCGTTCCATTCTGACCGGATCCGAGAAAATACTATTCAAGTACATTTTCACCAAACCATTCTTCTGAAATTTCATCATATGTGCCGTCTTCGATCATATCAGCCAAAGCCTGATTAACTTCATCCACGATTGCGCCACTGTCTTGTCTGAACAACAATCCGCTTTGTGCAGCATCTTCAGATTCATCAACAACTTTTACTTGTGCATCCGGGCGCTGTTTCAGGAAATCCAAAACTGTCAAATTATCGTTGACTGTCGCATCGACGCGACCAGAGTTCAATAATTCAATTGCTTGGTTAAATCCTTCGACGCCTTCAAGCTCGGCCCCAAATGAAGTTGCAGTTTCAGCATAATTGCTTGTCAAAGACTGTGCAGACAATTTGCCTTCTAAATCTTCGAAGCTTTGAATTTCAGTGTCATCTTCAGCAACTACCAGGACTGCAGTGGAAGTGATGTACGGATCTGAAAAATCATAGCTTTCCTGGCGTTCCGGGTTGATCCCGACCTGGTTGGCGACCATATCAAAACGGGAAGCATCCAATCCAGCAAACATGGCATCCCATTGCGTTTCAAGAAATTCCGCTTCAACGCCAAGGCGCTCTGCTACTTCACGCGCGATTTCGACATCAAAACCAGTCAATTCACCTGACGCATCATGGAAAGTGAAAGGAGGATATGTTCCTTCTGTACCGATAACCAATGTTCCTTCTTCCTGAACCTTAGCCAATAGATCGTCTTCCGTTGCATCATCCGTTGTTGGATCTTCTTCAGTGGATCCGCCGCCGCAAGCCGCCAATACCAGCATTGCCATCAATAATAAAAACGCTAAACCAAATTTCTTCATAAAAATTCTCCTCTACTTTTTTATAATTTTTTGTTTTGAGACTCCTTCTTGAATGTCTATACCCCTTATTTTTATTCCTTAAATAATTAATTTAATAATAAAGCCTTTTTAACCAACTGGAATAGTAGGTTTAAAAATTAAAAAAAGGAAAAATAGCCGTTCAATCTGAGTGGAATCACGAAGCTGGTTTATTATAGCATGCTTATCCGACAGTCTCAAATGAAGTGAACACAAAATGATTGCGATATTTCCATTCTTTGGACATCCACTGTTTATGCATGAATATGGGAAGCTTTGTTAAATGGAATACGGTTCTGCTTAATCTTTTTTTAAAAAGTATTTGTGTTTTTAAAGAGAACATCTTATAATAGCTTAATATTAAAGGTTAAATTAACAAGGTTTATAAGCTTATTTTTGTGTTTTTAGACAGGACAAATGTTGTGGAGAAAAGGAGTGTTGAAAATGGAACGAATTATGATTACAGGTGCTTTAGGACAGATAGGGTCGGAGCTTGTCGGGAAAATGCGCGGCATTTATGGCAATGACAGTGTATTGGCGACAGATATCCGCCAGGCGGCCGATCAATCAGGTCCTTTTGAAATTTTGGATGTAACAGATGCACAGAGAATGCACGATCTGGCAAAGGATTTTGGAGCGGATACAATGGTCCACATGGCAGCTTTGCTGTCGGCGACTGCTGAAGAAAACCCCCTTCTTGCCTGGAACCTGAACATGGGCGGCCTTGTAAATGCGCTCGAAGCATCTCGTGAGCTCGGCATGCAATTTTTCACACCTAGTTCCATTGGCGCATTTGGCCCATCAACACCTAAAAAGAACACACCACAGGACACGCTGCAGCGCCCGACCACCATGTACGGTGTCAATAAGGTAGCCGGTGAATTATTATGTGATTATTACCATACAAAGTTTGGCGTCGACACACGCGGCGTACGTTTTCCAGGATTAGTTTCAAACGTAGCAAAGCCTGGCGGAGGCACGACCGATTACGCGGTCGACATCTACTATAAGGCGATCGAACAAGGCAGCTACACATCTTATATTGCAGAAGGCACTTATATGGACATGATGTACATGCCGGATGCATTGCAAGCCATCGTTGATTTGATGGAAGCAGATCCTGCCAAACTGATTCACCGGAATGCTTTCAACGTAACTGCCATGAGCTTCGAGCCCGAGCAGATCGCGGCATCGATCCGCAAGCACATCCCGGATTTCAAGATGTCTTATGCAGTCGATCCAGCCAGACAGGAAATCGCTGATAGCTGGCCGGACAGTATTGATGCTTCAGCCGCCAAATCGGAATGGGGCTTTAAGGCGTCTTATGATTTGGATGCGATGACTTTCGATATGCTGGAAAAATTAAAAAAAAAGCTTCAACTCATTTAAGTGAATCCCGTTAAAAGAGCCTGGAATTTTAAAAACACCATCCGCAAATGCGAGGCCACTGAAAAACTACA
>NZ_JAGGPX010000036.1 GCF_018613575.1 Planococcus sp. ISL-110 | reverse complement strand
TTATTTGCAACTGATTCGCAAACCTTGTTTTTCTAATTCCTGGATCCGCTCGTCCTGGCTTGGAATAAATGCCAGAATATTTAGGATCATTTCGTACATAGCACTGGCTTCATTCAACGAATAAAAAATCCACTGCCCTTTTCGGTTTTCTTTTACCAATCCGACATCGCGCAGTTTCCGCAGATGCTGGCTGATGGCGGGCTGGGTGATATTGAAGATTTCAACAAACTCACAGACACAGCATTCGTTCTTTTCCAACAGCTTCATCATTGACAGCCGGGTTTTGTCTCCCAGGAGCTTCAACACTGTACTCGCTTGTTCAATTTCAATTTCCTTCGCTTTCACTGCCATTTGTTCTTTCACCTCTTTTAACGGTTAATTTTTCCATCTTAATGCTATCTGTATATAGTTTTAAGACTAACAATATCATATCAGCATATACTTATGTGTTCAAGAGTGAAAATTAAACTACTTTACATATCCTTATATAGAGGGATAGCTATCAAGACCATATCTGTTTTCATTTCATTATTTAACGATAAAGCAGTTTTTCAATTAAATTACCGATGTCTACTAAATTTCTTTTGCAAAATTATTTTCAAAATTCTCTATAGTATCTATTTGAAGTATGCCCTCTTTAAGTTTACAGAAAATTTACAAAATAATAACTTTTTGTCATTGACTTCTTAATAGAAAACAGATTAATATCTATATATTAGCAAATGATTATATAGTGATAAGGAGTGAGAAAATGTTAAATGAGCCATGTAATGGTTTTGGGGAATTTATTCAGGTATCGCGAGAACTCAAGAATCTTTCCGTAGAAATGTTGGCAGACCAACTTGGTGTTTCAAAGGTAATGGTTGAACGATTAGAAAAAGAATTGCTCTACCCCTCACATTCACTGATCATGAAATTATCTAATGTTTTGGATGTGGATGAAATCAAACTTATCAATTTTATCTGGTGTGAAAACAAAAAGTGCGGAAATCTTGCATGAAGTCTTTGCGGTAACTCTAACTCGAATAGAAAAGAAGCTGCTAAACACCCGCAGCTTCTTTTCTATTTTTTTATTCTCGCAACTGGGATACAAATTGATTTCAGAAATAAAAACGTTCGTAAAAGTACACTTTTACAGACAAAAAGGAGAGAAGACACTGATTAAAAGAACATCTTCCCTCTCTTTATATCTAAGCAGCCTTTGATCGCTGAGAATTTGTAAATAACAATAATGCTAGAGTCAAAAATATAACATTGAATAACTCGATTAAGGACACAACGCTCTTCTTGACCTTATTCAGCTCAGATTCACTTCACGTAGTGATAGAGAAAAGCATTTCAGTCAATTGATGCTGGCTAACTCTTTTGTAGCCCAACTTCTCATAAAAGTGGTGATTTCATTTGTTCAAATGAGGGATATCAAAACTCCATTCGACCTACATTGTAGCCCATGAACTCCCTTCCATCGTGTATATTCGTTAGGAAGCTCAAAGCCCGAAACAAAATCACCCAAAAGAATACTAGTGTGGGGTAGTGCCGCCAGTAGCCCGACAAGTGCTGCTCCTGCAGCGGTAACGCCTGTGAATCAGAACAAGTAGCGGCGGACCGGCCATCTTTTATAACGTTCATTCGTCCAAATCGCGAGAATTGAATAAAAAATCAATGCCCAAGCGAGCGCTAAAGCTGCTGGAACTGAAAACCAAAGCTCGATTGATTCCAAATGGTGATGGACCATCGCATCACGCTGACCGCCTTTCGTTTCGGGCTTTTATAAGCAACGCGATTCCGGCGGCGAGCAATATTGCTCCAAATATGTTCCATGCTAAGTCATACGGCAATAACTCAACATTGTAGCGGATCTGATGGGTCCGCAGCACTTTATGGTCGATGATGCCGTCAAACAGCTGGAATGCCCCCATTCCGATTAGGATTGCCGCTATCCAGCGGCGCATCCAGACCGCATTTCGCCTTCTGAGATCCGCGAACATGAACAACCCGCCAATCGCTGCAAACCATGCAAATGCATTAAGCAGGCCATCCGCAAAAATACCGATTTGCGGTGTCGACAAATCGTAAAAATGATGCCATTGAAGCAATTGGTGAAAAATAACTTCGTCGACAAACGCCATCAGGCCGATTCCGAAAAATAATCCAGACCAGAAATTGCGCTTTTCATACTTTTGGATATCATCGTTTGCTACTGAACGATCCACGTTTTCATCCCCCTTTCCATTTTTCATCTTCAGTTATCTTATATGTACCCGAACGAAATTTCACTAAAACGAAGGAAGAGACTCTGACCAGGCCTTTACTCGATTTTGATTTGTTTGCTGTTCTCGAATTCATCTTCCGATTTTGGCACATTCAACTACAAGGCAGCGTGCTTGAAATTCTCTTTTATCGTACTGATTCTTTTCTGCCAACTCCAATCCGGAATAACGAACCTGCACCATATGATCAGTGAGAAAAACAAAAGTGGAACGCTGTTCATTACCGCTGCCAGTACAACGACCAGCCCTCCGAATCCACCGGGCAAAAATCCGGTTGTGAGGCCAGGCCAGCACCTCCGAAAATTCGCGAAAAACTTACGACGAAGAGGATCCGTTGAGATAACTTCTTTAATTTATCTGGGGAGTCTGTATAACTTCGTGCTGACTCGTCTGTTATTTTCAGTTCCACCACCTTCCCTTCTATTGTTGCCATAACTTTTCCTCATGGGAACGACAACAATAATGTTTCAAAAGGCTTTTTTTGCTCTTTTTTAAACCAAACACTTTACAAATATCATGGTATTATTATATCATTCAACTATTCAATTGATTACTTTAATAGATTGGGGGTATTTTTTTGGAACCACGAGATTTTAAAGATTTTGTATATGGTCATTTCGCCAAAATATCCAAAGCTCTTTCAAGCCCACGGCGTTTTGAAATCCTCGACTATTTGTCCCATGCACCGAAAACAGTCGAGACATTAGCTAAGGAAACAAGCATGTCTGTAGCCAATACTTCCCAGCATCTTCAATCATTACTGGAAGCCAAACTTGTTAAGTTCACTAAAGATAAAAATTTCGTTTATTATTCTTTGGCAGACGATAAAGTGGTCGAAGCTCTTCGTGCAGTCCGGAATTTAGCTGAAACACGTTCTCCCGATATCGAATATCAGAGAAAAGAATATATCGAAAGAAACGATAAAGTGAAAGTGGTTCAACTAGAAAGTATGCTGCAGGAACTACAGAATGGAGAAGCTGTTCTGATAGATGTTAGACCTGAAGAAGAATATGACACACGTCATATTTCAGGGGCGATGTCCATCCCCCTTCATAATTTAGAAAGTCATATTTCCTCTCTTCCGCGCAATAAAAAAATCATTGCATATTGCCGCGGTCCATATTGTCTTTTTGCTACGCAAGCTGTTGAAGTTTTAAATTCATTTGGATTTGAAGCGTACCGTATCGAAGAAGGAGTCAATGAACTGAAACACTCGGAGTATATCCATTAAATTTTAACGGGGACTTCCACATGTTATTTCGTCAATATTTGCACACCGAACCAATAGCAGCATCCTATTTATTTGGGTGCTTGAAGTTTATCCAGAAGCTTTTTCTGGTGCTGTTTGAGTCCCTGGGCTTAGTGGTAAACCTTCTGCCAGTATTGGATTTGAAAAACCTTACTAATGAAGCTTTCAAACTTAATGATGAATCACAGTTTGTCGAGTTTATAAGAACGAACGTGCCTCCACAACCAGAAGGATCCGCTGAAATAAGAAAAATAAATCAAGGGAAGTAAGAAAAGGAAAACCTTTTTTGGTTTCCCTTTTTTTGAAGGTGAACAGTATGAAGAATGTACAAATTGGCATAAAAGAAAACTTACTGAATTTCATCCTTTTGGTTGCAACAAACTTCTTTGTTGGGTCTATGGTTGGCTTAGAAAGAACCATCCTCCCAATAATCGGTGAAGAAGATTTTGGTTTAGCATCCACAAGTGCGGCTTTATCCTTTATCATTAGTTTTGGATTTTCAAAGGCAATTGTGAACTATTTTGCAGGCGCAATTGCTGATCGGTTTGGAAGAAAAAAAGTGTTGCTGATCGGTTGGAGTGTGGGCTTGCTAGTGCCTTTACTGGTAATCTTCGCAAGCTCATGGTGGATGATTGTAGTAGCGAATATTTTCTTGGGTATTAATCAGGGGCTAACATGGTCAATGACTGTAAACATGAAAATCGATATAGCGAAACCTACTCAAAGAGGATTCGCTGTAGGTTTTAATGAATTTGCAGGATATACCGGGGTAGCTGTAATGGCGGCCGTTTCAGGTTTTGTTGCCTCGAGTTATTCGAACCGTCCAGAACCCTTTTATATAGGAATTGTAATTGTGGTAATCGGCTTTGTTTTATCGCTAATTGTAAAAGATACTGAATCACACATTAAACTACAAGCTAGTTCTTCTAATAAAAACACTGCTGTTTCAGCGGTAGAAGTCTTCAAAAATACGACATTTAAAAATAAAAATTTATCGACCCTCACATTTTCAGGACTGAGCACCAATCTTAAAGATGGAATGGCTTGGGGACTTTTCCCGATTTTTTTTGCGAGCGTTGGCTTGAACTTAGCTCAAATCGGATTGCTGGTTGCCATTTACCCCGCTTCATGGGGACTTTTTCAGCTTTTCACAGGAGTACTAAGCGATAAAATAGGAAGAAAAAAATTGATTGTAGGCGGCATGTGGCTTCAAGCCATTTCACTATGGATGATTCTGTTTGTAAATGAGTATAGTTTATGGATAACTGCAGCCGTCCTGTTAGGTGTCGGAACAGCGATGGTTTACCCAACATTGCAAGCTTCAATAAGTGATATAGCTGATCCATCATGGAGAGCTTCATCAATGGGTGTTTATCGTTTCTGGAGAGATAGTGGATATGCCTTTGGAGCATTATTTGCAGGTGTGTTGACGGATTTACTAAATGTGAATTGGGCTATCGGATTAGTCGCTTTCATGCCGTTAAGTGCAGGCATAATAGCGGCAGTGAGGTTACGTGAAACCTTGCCCGGCCTCTCTAAAGGTCATGAAAAGTTATAATCGTAATTAAAGTGAAAATAAGCTCGATATTATTGAGCTTATTTTTTGTGCCTTCATTTATCTTGGATTTGTCTTTCCAAATAGACTCATCCGCATAAGTTTGCTAAATGCTTTATTTTTTTATTCTCTCCATTACATCATCGTGTATTTTAAATTGATTCGTTCCATCATAAACCATTTATAAAAGCACACTCATACAGACAAAAATTTGATCTTCCTCTTCTTTCCCTTCGTATTCAGGCAACTTCTGGTAAGTACATGTCTGCGAAAAACATGAGGGTCTCTTCATATGAAGCTCCCTCTTCCGATAATCGGTCATATATTAACTATACACCAGGCATTGGTCGGTTAGATCTTAACCTAATAGAGACAGCAACAACTTCGGTATAGGAATTTATTGTATATTTTATGGAGGTGTTTTTTCCATGGCCACAAGAGTCACACCGAAGAATACCTGGATTATTATAATCACATCCGAAACCAGACAAAACAAAACAACCAATTCCCGGTGAAAATACCGACAATTGGCTGCTAAACCTTTAACAAAAGAGGGTTTATGACTGTCTAAAAACGACACTCAGTGCCGTTACTGCGCCACCTACTTTTTAGTATCATATCCCTCTAGTTCTTGCAAGCGCTCCCGGTATTCTTCCGTGCTGATTTCTCCCCGTGCATAACGCTCTTTCAGCAGATCCGTTGCAATAGAAGAAGAACGGCTACCACCTTCTGTAGATGAGCTTTTCCGCATGAAATAGACCACCAGCACCACGGCTAGGACGATAAACAATAGCAGCAAAAGAGTAAAAAAGAACATAGTAGCCCAACTTCCATTATGCATTCCGTAATTCCACATTGCTGTTTGCTCCTTTCATAATTTACTTGCCAGTACTCTCCTGTTTTCTAAAACCTTTGGCTCAGATGATTTGAAGCAGTTGAAATTGGTACAGCCAAAATTCTTTCACAGTTCCAACTGCAGCTGTTTTCTATACCATCAGTGTACCATAAAATATTATGAATATTCTTATAAATAAAAAAATACAATTCTTCAGAATTTAGAACCACCGCCGATTTTTCGCATAGCAGGCTTCCACAAGCTAAAATCTTGTGTCCTCCTTCACGGAATCGCAATATAAAGAAAAGTGGCATTATTTTACTGACATTAAAGCTCTACATTAAATTCTGCTCAAAGCGGAATTATTCGTAATCTGCAGATACAGTCGTTTCTTTTTATTCTTCAATGGGATTCAAAAGAATAGCTGTAAAGGTGAGTAAAACCCATTGACTACTCGTAAGAAAAGAGCAGGAGCTCCTTCATGCTCTTCCCCTTCCGAATAACTTTGCCATAAGATTGCAATAGATTTCTAGTTCAACGAAAAACTATTATTTTTTCTCTTTGACCGTCTTTCCTTTTTGCAGGGCTCTTATGTTTCTTCTGCAAAGAGAAAATTTTGACAAGCGCCACCGATCCGCTTAACAGGAATCCCATCAAGGCAGAAACGAGGATAACAAGGACAAGTGGCCACTCCGCTTCACCGAAAACAAAATTGACTGGCACGGTATCCACATTGACAACTGAGAAAATGATGATCATTATGGCAAACAAAAATGCGTGCAACACGAGCCACCGGAATTTCATATGCGTAATTTCCTTTTCAAAATAGTATAAAAAAATGGAACAGGGTTATAAAGAATATACCCAGCTCCATTTAACTTATAAACTTAGGCAACCGGTTCGTTCTAGTCCCATTTGTTCTCAAGTTCTTTTTTCTATATGAGTTCACTAATCATTTTAGTGGATTTGGACAGGGAGTACCTGATTTTTCCATTTATAATGAACTTTTTCTTTTTGTTTTCGTCAGTTTTCGATTGTTTTGTGAACACCTAATCTTTAAGTCATTCCACAGATACTGATTAGTAATGTCTAGTTTATTTCAGTTGCAAAATGCATTTGGCAAACGGTCTTCAAGTCTCTTACTCTATTATTCTATAGCATTCTGACACTGATCGAGTCAGTAAAGAATGGGGAAATCTTGTGTTTCCCTCAATTTTCATGCATTATTTAAAGTCTTATTTCAGTGTATAATGCTGGAAATTTAATTGCAGAGATCCTTTTGTTTTGATTTCATACGAAACAGTTTCAAAAACTACACAAAGCAACTAAGCCGGAAATCTGCTTCGTTAAAGAAGATCACCAGGGTTTCTTCTGTTGTTAAACTAAGCTTGCATTATAAAACTTCAAAAGCATCAATCATCTTGTTGACTTCTTGCTTACTATTGAACATCAATACATCGATAATCGAAAGGCCTTTATGGAAAGATTCTTGCTTTTGATCATAAGGCAGGAATTCGGTATTATAGAAAACTAGTTCTATTCCATGCTGAGAATACTTTTCTTTACAATAAATTCCTTGGCCTCCTGGGGCGTTTATATATATATGTGCCCCATAAAATTCCGAAAGCTGCAAACCCCAATCATCGGGAGTTTGGATTTCCTTAAACTCAATATCCAAATCCGATAGCCGTTTGATATTATGATTGATTCCTAAAAAGTCACATACTTGTATAAGTGCATTAATATTAAACTCCGCTAAACTGTCGGTCGGGTATTCTAAGCAATCGTTTAAAAGGTTCCAGACTTCCTCATAATAAGGCGCTGTTTTTTTGTAAACTTCCAAGCTTTTTAATATTGTTTTTTTCCATTCAACAGACTCATTCAATTTAATTGATTTGATCATCGTATCTTGAGGTGCTTTTATAGTAGAAGCATTTATATAAACAGGCTCTCCTTTTGGACCAATTATACGATTTCTGTTTATCCAGCCCCTCCTAATATACTGAGCTATATCGAAAACAACAAATACATCTGTATGTTTTACCAGAGTAAAATAACCGATATAAGGGAAAAAATAGGGCTGCATCAATACTAGTTTCGTATCTCCAGAAAAATTCCTTTGGTTAAAATAATTGGCACCCTCTTTAATCCCATATGTCATATTATTAACTCCTTTCCTTATACCTTCATAAATCCTTTTTTATTTCAAACAGTATCTCCACGTCCGGAAATCAACTTGTCATCCATGCTTCAGTAATTAGTTATTTCTAAAGGGGTCGAATGAATACTGAAAGTTAATTTCTTTAGTTCAACTTACCTAACCTATTCTTTAATAGTTCCCTCATTGGAATTCGAAAGTTTATTTCGCGGAATATGCGCAAATATGCAAAACCGAACTTATGTTTTATAATGAAAAACAGATTTTCTGGCCTTACTGTTCGTTGTGTTCGGATTCCGGCTTTCAACGGGCACCCATTCCTCCGTCTATTCTATATTGGCTGCCCGTGATAAATCGGGAATCATCACTTGCCAGAAAAAGAATCAACTTTGCGACTTCGTTCATAGTTCCATATCTTCCCAAAGGAATACGGGAAGATATTTTACTTCGAACTTCTAAAGGGTTAACGGGATTGATGCTTACTTCATTTTTTCGCATCATGTCCGAATCTAATGGAGCTGGATGGATGGAATTGACACGGACTGAGTCAACTGAAACTTCCAGGGCTGCAGTTTTTGTCAAGCCGACAACTGCATGTTTAGTGGCCGAGTAAAGCGAATTTCTACTGCTACCCATGAGTCCTGAAACAGAAGAAGTATTGATGACGCTGCCGCTCTGCTGCTCACACATGACAGGCAGCACATGTTTCAGTCCCAGAAAGACACCTTTCACATTAATATTCATAATCGCTTCATAATCCTCTACTGTCTGATCTACAAGAGACGCCACTTTCCCGAGTATCCCTGCATTGTTTAAAAAGATATCAATTTTTCCCCATTTCCGAAGAACTTCTTCTACATAACTTGATACATCCTTTTCAGAAGTCACATCTGCAACTAAACCGATCACTTCTCCGTGAAC
The DNA here is from genome assembly GCF_018613575.1 of Planococcus sp. ISL-110. GTDB lineage: Bacteria > Bacillota > Bacilli > Bacillales_A > Planococcaceae > Planococcus. The sequence continues at coordinate 10,877 of NZ_JAGGPX010000036.1, read as the reverse complement.
GCTCAGCTGTTCTGTGTAGGTTGATACCGCCTGCTCATCATAGTCAATAAGCGCTACTTTGGCTCCTTCTTGTAAAAAAAGGAAGGCTGCAGCTCTGCCGAGGGCTCCGGCTCCACCTGTAATCACAGCTACTTGGCCTTTTAGTTTATTAGCCATTTCTTCTTCCCCCTTCCAAAACAGCTTCCAGTAAAATCATCTACAAAAGAATCTTTAAGATTCTTCAATTTTCCAATAACCATTTTCTTCACAGAGCTCATCATATTCGCTTTTCAGAATCCCTACTATGAGCCTGTCGTAAAACCTGTTATTGCGGAAGGCATGATCACGGATCCTGCCTTCTTCTACCCACCCACACTTTTTAATGAATAAATTATATGAAGGAATATTGTGCTCGACAATATCCCCATCAAGCCGATGCAGCTGCAGTTCTTCAAAAGCATATTTCATTGTGGTCATAACAGTATCCCGACCGTACCCATGTCCGCGCATATTCTTTTTTCCAATTAAAATTCCATGGTGGGCTGAACGATTCTTTAAATCGATATTAGTAATATTGGAAATGCCAATAAACCCATCTTCCTTCGTATCAATCGCAAGCCGCAAATTTCGATCATCGTAGGTCAATTGATCAAACCATCGGTTCTGTTGCTCGGAAGAAATTGGAATAGACCAGCCCCCAATGAGATTGGCTATTTCAGGATCATTGTGAAAACTCCTTAACTCTTCCATATCTTCTCTTTCTAAAGCACGCAATGTAACCTTTTTCCCTGAAATGTTCATCTTCTTCCCTTCTTTCTGTTCATATTGTCTTTCAAGTGTTCCTATTCAAGATTTCGGCAAATAAAACTTACTGCTTTCAAGCAATTCAAAATCCGGTCTACTATTAGTGCCACCCGAAAAGACGATTTATTGTTGCCCCTCAACTATTTGAGGTAGTTTAACGAGGCCCCTACGATGTTCATTTATTTGATCACCTTCCATTTAGCAATGAATAATAGCCTCGTCAATGTTGGAAATTGATATTTGAATTGCAGACTTGCTTTTCTTTTAAAACCCAATTTTTTATATTGTTCGATGTATTGATCTTGTTTAGCTTCTCTTTTTTTTCCTTGTTCCAATAATATACAGACTTTATTTCTTTGTTTTGTCTTAGTAATCACTTCATTGAATTGAAAATTTGTATATTCATTTATCTCGTCGAGTATCTTTTCTACGTTTTCTACGTTCTTCTTTTTTCTCTCAAACGACGCAGCTTGCTTTTCCGTCCATGAGCCTTCCACACCTACACGGTACGCAGACATATTATCGTCCATGTAATAGACAGTTCCTTGAAGTGCACCGTGGATCACCAGTGGATAATCCCCTATAGGGGCATTGTAATAGAAGGGGGGAATATCAAAAATCTTTTCTCTAGAGAAAATGATGGAGTTCGTTGCAATCAAATCACCACCGCCTTCAATGATTTCTTCAATAGATAGCACTTTGCTTTTTCGGCTCGGCCGAATGTTTGAAACCACTTTTTTCTTGATTGAAGAAACCCTGGCTGCGGCATGGACGCACATACTGCATTCAGAATTATTTTCCATATAGTCCACTTGCTTCTGCAGCTTGTAAGGGTCAGTCCAAAAGTCATCCCCTTCACACGTTGCAACATATTTCCCCTTGACTCTATCCAGATTAAAATTTTCCACAAAGACACCTTTTGAGTATTGGTTAACGGTCTGGTAGATCGGTTTTATGATGTCCGGATATTTGCTTTCATATTTCCGGATGATATCTGCAGTCCCATCTGTTGACGCATCATCGTATATCAATATTTCAATCTTAAAGTCTATTTTCTGCATTAAGAAACTCTCGATCGCGTCTGCTATGAAATTCTCATGATTATAAGTAAGACTTACTATGCTTACCATCAATTTTTCGTCCATTAGACGTTTTCCTCTCTTTACTGTTATTTTGGATAGTTTTGTCTCATTTCCCCTTGAATTATGCACTACTTTTTACTTAATAATTCCATCTTTCCACTTATTCTAACATACCTTTTAATCAAAATTACAGATAATTTAGATAATAATGATAACAGAATTTTTTCGGGTTATTACTTGAATTATTTTATTTTAACTAAAAGCTGCAATTGACTTTCAATAAGTTTTTTCATTTTCTTGAATGACAATATGCCGGATGAATTCATTGATGTCTATTTGTTCCTTGGCCACTGGCAACGCTTGATTTTTCAAACGAAAAGTCAAGGTCAGCTCTTCAAGCAATTTTATCATATAAAAGGATTTCTCATTCATGATTGAAGCGAATTTACGGGTCTCCTGTACGGACCAACCGTAATCGGTTGACTCCAGTATTCGGGCATAGCCTGAAATCGATAACAGCGGCATTTTTAAATCATGCGACAGTGCGTTGATCCCGTCTTCGCAAGTGCTCCAGTATTTTCTGCTGATGCTGATGGAGCTTCAGTATTGCGGGCAACTGTTCAATCGTTGTGACAAGATCTTTATAAAGACGATACTTTTTTTGATCTCCCCTTTTTTATTGGTGATCAAGGAATCGTTTTTCTCATAAGAAGGCTGTTCTTGTCGGCCATCTCCAACTAAACAATTACCGGCATCTTTCTCCGACCGTTTCGGCTAATAAGTTTTCGGATCAAGTCGAATTGACTGTCTATAGTCGCGGCATGGGCGGGCTAGGGGCTTCCTGGGGATTTATCGTCCGCTTCCCGGTTCGTCAAAGCAGCTTTTACGAAGTTGAATTCCGTGTCAGCCGACTCCGAATCTGAGAGCGTCGGCCAATTTTTCCATCTGTTAAAATCAGTCGAGCAGCAAAAGGGCGCATGTGAATTAGAGGATGGGAAATTCGAATACACGCTTTATTCTTCCTGCTGCAACATGGATAAAGGCATCTATTATTACACCACCTATGAAAACAGCCAAATCTCAGCAGTCAATATGCACAACGAAGATCTCGACGGCATGCACTTAACGACGTACCCATTAGCCAACAGCCAGCAAATCATTTTTTAAAATTAATCCTTGCAACAAAAAAAACGATTCTGCAGCAAATTGCAGAATCGTTTTTTACATTCTTCTAGAAAAAATCTCTGCCTTGCTTATTGAATCTTAAAATCAGTGAGCTCCTTATGGCTCTTCAACAACTCAAGAAATGCAGAAAGTGCTTTGGTCTGGAACGGTGACCTGGTGACAATGGAGAAATCACGTGTGTATGGCAACTCTTTTATATCCAGAACTTTGATGTCCCCGTAGCGCAGTTCTTTTTGAATCGCCCATTCCGACAGGAGGCTGATGCCCATGCCCGCTTCGACCATGGCTTTGATCGGCTGGGTGCTGCTGAAATGCATGATGGACTGGGGAGTGATTGAAAACTGCTTAAAGACATTTTCTGATGCTTCTCTTGTGCCGGAACCAAGCTCTCTCAAGATCCAAGTTTCTTCGATCAACTCATCCATCGTTACCGGCTCTTTGCGACATGCCAGTGGATGAGCGGCTGATGCCACAATGACCATCCGATCTTCCGCAAACGGTTCGGTCTTCAATTCCTGCACATCTTTGAAATGCCCTTCTACGATGCCGACATCCAGTTGATGGCTGAGGACGAGCCCAGCGATTGTGGTCGTGTTGCCGATGGTGACGAACGGTTTAATGTCCGGATACCGCTCTTTTGCCTCCGCGATAATGCGCGGCAGCAAATATTCACCGAATGTGTAGCTGGCACCGATGGCGATCGACCCGCTCGCTTTGTTGGTCAAGTCGTCGAGAAGATGATTCATTTTTGCGTAAAGCTCTTTGATTTCGATGGCGTGATGGTAGACGATTTCCCCCGCTTTGTTCAGGCGCACGTATTTATTGGTCCGCTCCAGCAATTTGACGCCCGTGCTGTCTTCCAATGACCGGATGTATTGGCTAACGGCCGGCTGCGTCATGTGCAGCTCTTCCGCCGCTTTGGAAAAATTCTTCTTTTCGACTACTTTGAGAAACACTTCCAAGCGCTGATCCATCCTGCTCCCCTACCCTCGTATATAGATATGCTTATTATCACTATTTTAAATAATTATTTTACTAATGTATAGCTTTTTTCTATACTTACCTGCAGGAGGTTTCATCATGACTGCACATCACAATACGAACTCTTTCCACCCTAACTCCAATCCCTTATCACCAACCGCCGCCTGGATCGGCGGCGTACTGTTCACATTCCTGATCGCATTTCTTGGCTATGGATTGGCCCAGGTGCCTGGCTTTGATCAAGTCGGCCAGCTCGCTTGTGCCATCATCATCGCGGTTTTCTACCGGCAGATTTTTGGCTATCCGAATGCCATCCGGTCCGGCATCACCTTTTCCTCAAAGCGCTTGTTGCGCGTTGCCATCATTCTTTTTGGATTAAAACTAAACATCGATACCGTCCTGAGCGATGGGCTGGGCTTATTGCTGCGGGATATGGTGGTCATTGCATTTGCCATCCTGCTGACGGCTTGGCTGGCGAAACGCTTTAAAGCCGACAAGACCATTTCCCTCTTGCTCGGTGTCGGAACAGGCGTTTGCGGAGCAGCGGCTATTGCGGCCATCGCCCCGATCATCAAAGCAAAAGACGAAGATACGGCGATCAGTGTCGGCATCATCGCGCTTGTGGGCACTGTCTTTGCGATTTCCTACACCATCCTCCGGCCATTCTTGCCGCTTGACGACATCGAATATGGTATGTGGGTCGGCATCAGCCTCCATGAAATCGCCCATGTGGCGTTGGCCGGTGCGCCGGCTGGAGAAGATGGCTTGGCCATGGCCCTATTAGGGAAATTAGGGCGCGTCTTCCTGCTCGTCCCTCTATGCTTTATCTTTATTTTTCTGATGAAACGCAAAAATAAAGACCAGGAAACGGACGCTTCGATCCAATTTCCTTGGTTTCTTCTTGGCTTTATCCTGTTAAGTGTCCTCGGCAGTTACGTCTTTGGCCATTCCGTTCCTTTTCCGGAAGCGCTGCGTGAGTTTGTGTCGACAGCGACTACCTGGTTGCTGACGGCGGCGATGGTCGGGCTCGGCTTGACTGTCAGCCTGCGGGATCTGCGGGAGCGCGCCATGCTGCCGCTCGCTGCCATGACCATCACTTCTATTTTGCTGTCGGTCTTTGCGTATTTGGCAGTGTGATGAAATTAGAGAATGTAAAAAGGAAATGCAATAGCCCCTTGGCCGTTGCATTTCCTTTTTCTGCTTAATTCCTTGCTGTCCATTCCTCGCGCAATATCCCCATTTTAATGGCATCGTAATAATGGCCTTCTACGATGCGCGCCTTTCGTATGCGCGCTTCTTCGTTCATGCCCAGCCTTTCTGCAACTTTCATCATCCGTCTATTGCCAGACCAGGTCGACATGCCAAGCCGGTGCAAATCGGTGTATGTAAACAGGAAGTTGATCCATAGCCGGTAAGCCTCAGAACCATAGCCGCTGTTCCAGTAATCAGTGTCGTATACCACAACCCCTGTTTCCAGCCAGTTTGTATGTGGGTCCACCCAATAAGCGCCTACATAGCCGATTGCTTTGTCATCGGTGGAGATGATCAGCGATGCCGGTACGCCCTTTGCAATCTCTTTTTCCTCCAGCCATTTTTTTCGGTGCTGTTCCTTGCTAAGCCAAACTTCTGGAATGTACGGACCGTTCCATTTTTTCGCTTCCTGCTGGGTGTCCTCGAAACGCCAATAATAAAGTTTGTCAAGCAAATCTTCTGTTGCATTTATAAGTTCAATCTTTTTTCCAGTAACTTTAACCAAAATGTATTGCATCCTCTCTTAATTGTTTTCACTGTCTATTTCCGCGGGCGCAGCCGCTGATTTCTTTAGTTGAAATTATATAGTTCAAACAGTTATCCTCACCGGCACCCGCTTCTCGGGCCAATTCACAAGAAAAATTCCCGCAAAGATCAAACTTCCGCCAAACAACAGAGGCAGCCCAATTTCTTCACCGAGAACCAGCCAGCCGGATAGGATGCCGAAAAAGGGGGCCAGAAACAGAAAGGCACTCACTTTTCCGGAATCCCCTTTTTGCAACAGGTAGAACCAAATCGTAAACTGGACAATTGAGGCAGGAATGGAAAGCCACAAAAGAATGGATATGGATGTGGAATTGATGACAAAATAAGCATTTTCAAGAAAAGCAGAACCCAGCAGTAAAATAAGCCCGCCAAAGAGCATTTGGTAAGCAGTCAATACCCACATATCAATGGATACGCCCCATCTCTTGATCAACAGCGTTCCCACTGCCCAAAAAACGGCGCTCGAAAAACCGAATAAGGTGCCAATCCCGATTCCCAAATGGCTGCCCATGGTCACAAAAACACCAAAAAAGCCAATGATGACCCCTATCCACTGGATCATTCGGTACCGCATACTCAGTGCCAGTGTTCCAAAAATCACCACCAATAACGGATTCATGAATGTCAGGATGGCGGATTCGCCGGAAGTGATGGTCCGTAAACTGAGAAAGATGGCACCCATGACGCCGGCCGTTTGAACAGCGCCGATCAGCACCACTTTTCCCCATCCGGTTGCAGTTTTCGGATGCTTTCTTTTAAACAGCAGCACGAAGAAGATCATGATGCTGCCAGCGATGGTAAACCGAAGGCCTGCCAATAATAAAGGCGATACATAGATCAAGCCAATCTTGGCTACCACAAAGGATGATCCCATCAATCCGGTCGTGAGAATGACGAGAAATGAGAAAATCAGTTTTGCTTTCAATTTGCCACTCTCCTTCCCCTAGAGCTTCTCTACTGAAGCTGCTCTAGTCTCGTATTGTAAGCTGAGATTTACTGGCTATTGACGATTCGGCTCCAATAAGACCAAGCTTTCAAATATGCCGGAAAGTCTGCGGGATGGTGTTTGACACAAATCGCCAGCCGCAGGTACAATCCGATCAATACTTCCTCATAAAGCTGTTTATTCCCAGGCAGTTCCATGGAAAGCATGCCAAAAGCGGAATCCAAAGTTTCTTTCGTCGTATCAGCCGGCGATGAAAAAAACGCGTAGATCAGATCGTAATGCGGATAGCCGAGGATTGGCATCGGATCAATGACACCCACCAGCTTCTCTTCACGGACAATCAAATTATGGATTCCGCAATCGCCATGGATAAAATAAGGCTTTTGCTGCGCGTTCTGGTTTTGTGCAACCGGCAGTGGCGCGGTTATCTGCAGGCCTTCCTTTTTTAAACAAGGCATCAGGATTTCTTTTGCCGCCAGGACTTCTTCTGTTAAAAATTGTTCCCAGGAGCTTACGGTCGCATCTTGCCATCCCCAGCCTCTTTTGCCAGATACGGGCTGATATTGGTTGATCAAGCCGTGCACGAGTGTTTGAAGAAGCTCTTTCTTGCTGTTGTTGAGCGGATCGACAGTGGATCCGGGAATGTATGTATAGGCCATGAAACAATATGAAGGATCGACTGCCACCAAGTCTGGCAATAGCAGAACCCTTTGATAAGCCAGAAGAAATTCAGCTTCCGATTCTGTTACCATGGCTTTATTGAATTTAAGAACATAGGCACTGCCATTTTCTTGGCGCAGGAGAAAGGCTTGGCTCATCGTACCGCCGGTCAAAGCCGTGTACTGCCAATTGGCTGGCGGCAGAAGGTTGCTCTCTGTCAATTGGGTAATGATTGTTGGAATATCCATTTGCTGCCTCCCAGCCTGTTGTTCTATCGCTAAAATAATCATACCATTATTCTGATTCGGAATTTGCAATACTTGCTTTATTCAGCTTTTGAGATAAAAAAATTGCAGTTTCATTGAGTGGACGAGTGCGCCCGCTCAATTTATGCAGTTTCTATGGAGTTTAAGTCCAATAAATCATGGTATATACATAAAGAAGAAGCATTTGCCTTCAAAATAACTACAAGAAGAGGAGAATGTCTTATGAAAGCCTATTTGAAGTTCGGAATCATGATTGCTACTTCCACATTTTTGATGTACTGGTTGATGTATTTGAATGTATTTCAACTAGACCATGTAACTTTCAGTGAAACGAGAGTCTACATGGCTTTGATTATGGGGTCTATTATGGCGATTGTCATGTTGCTGTTCATGTGGCCCATGTACAAGAACAAAAAAGTTAACACGCTGATTCTGGCGGGAGGTGCGGTCGTATTTGCACTTTCATTGTGGCTTGTCCGCAGCCAGGTGTTGATTGAAGACACCGGTTGGATGAAAGCGATGATCCCTCACCATTCAATCGCTATCCTGACGAGTGAAAGAGCGAATATTTCAGATCCCCGCGTAAGGGAATTAGCAGATCAAATTATCCAGGCCCAGCAAGAAGAAATTGCTGAGATGGAAAGATTGATTGAAGATCTTGAAAATGAGGAATAATTAAAGTAAATCAAACAGAAAAAAGGCCAAGAGCGAAATTTATCGCTTTTGGCCTTCTTTTATGGTTAATTATATCCCGTAAAAACTCTATGTAGAACGTATGGCTGCTATCACTCAGGCAATACCCGATTCGCTTACACATTCTCTCTAACATTCATAATGAAATTTGACTGAAAATACCGTGCCTTCACTACTTGACTGCACCTCGATTTTCGCATTATGGCGGGCAGCAATAGCGTACGAAACACCCAGCCCCAAGCCGGTGCCATTGTCTTTTGTCGTATAAAAGGGAGTGCCGATTTTTTTCAGGACTTCCTTGTCCATTCCGCCGCCTTGATCCTTTATTTCAAGAACAGCCGTCTTGCCATCTTCAATATATGTGCGGATGGACAGCATTTTTCCCGGTTCCATCGCTTCAAGTCCATTGCGGCAGAGGTTAATGAGCAATTGGCGGATTTCATCCCGGTTCAAGGACATTTTAGGCATGGATTGAGTCTCAAACTGGATAAACTTATTTTGATTAAAGGTATCGATCTCCAACAGGGGTGAAATATCACAAATTATGGCATTCAAATCCTGCATCTTTAAATCCGACGACCGTGTGTTGCCCATCGACAGAAACTCGGAAATGATGGAGTTGGCGCGATCCAGCTCATCAATCATAAGAGCGAAGTACGTGTTGAAATGCTGCAATTCTTTATTGTCCGTCAGCAACTGCAGAAATCCACGGACGGTCGTCATCGGATTCCGGATTTCGTGGCTGATTCCAGCAGCCATCTGTCCAATCAGCTCCAGATTGGATAAGCGTTTCAGTTCAAGTTCATACTTCTTTTTTTCAGTGGTGTTTTTGCAGAGGCAGCAAATGCCTTCGTCAAAAGGATAAGCGACTATATCATACCAATAGAAATCCGCAGCAGAAGAAACCTCAAAATGCACCGGAATCCGTTCATACATTGCACGAGACAGTTCTTTATGGAAAACCGCGTTAAAATATTCCGAAAAAACAGACCATACCGTTTCCCCCATTACATTTTCAGCCGTTTTCCCTTTAGGAAGCGGCTGGTGGCGATTGATGTAGATAAATTCCCAATCCTTGTTCAACGCGAAAAACCCATCCGCTATGCTTTCGATGACGCTAGCGACCTTGTCATTGGCGTTGTCCAATTCGTTTGTCCGCTTTTTCACACGAAGTTCCAGCTGATCCATATAGGTTATGTTTGAATAGGTAAGTGCTGTGGCGTCGACGATGGACTGTGCCAGATGCACCTGCGATTTTTCGTCAGCCTGCAGGGTCTCCATCAAACAGGCAATGGCGACAAACCCAAAAGCATCACCTTTGGAAATCAGCGGAATGAGGAGCAGCCTGCACCTTTCCAAACTTGGAATAAACTTAATACTCTGTTGGACAATCACTTCGTGGAGGATGTGTTTCGTACTTTCATTTGTTTGAATGTCACTTAATGCTTTTTTCCACTCATCCTGGGTCCATTCGGATTCCTTGCTGGATCCATTGAAACTGATGGTTTCCGAATCGTTCGGATCTCTCAAATAAACCGCTACGTTCTTGCAGTCCACCGTTTTGCTCAAATAGTAAAAGCAGGTATCCAGACTTTCATCTACAGTTGAACACCTGGAAAGATCATGGTTCGCATCAAGCAACAGCTGCTTTTCAATAAGCAGCTGTTCTTTTTGTGTTAAGTTATTAGCGTTTTGAATGGCGACAGCCGCCATATTGACATACGCTTCGATGCTTTGGATCTCCATTTCTGTGATATTCATGGGTTTGCCGCAATCAAACAGAAAAACCAGCCCAAATAAATGCTCCTCATAAATGATGGGAAGCCCAAGCAGGGAATGAATATTGAATGCAGCAACTGCCACGGGGTTGGGCCGATTGTCCCTGGATGTATCTGGAATGTAAATCGTCTCTTTAGTGGTGAAGACAGCATTGGCAAATGCATCCGTTTCCAGTTCAATTTTTTGTGACAGGATGGATTGCCCATTGATGAATTCCGGTTTCCCTGCCACTGCTTTAAAGTTTCCTGTGCCGTCGGGCAGATAGATTCCCACAGAATCACATTGCACGATTTCCTCGGATATTGCTGTCGTGACATGCTTCAGCATGTCGGGCAGTTCAAGTTTCGTATTGATGATTTTGGTTAGTTCTGCCAGCCTGGAGTATCTATTTTGTTCTTTTAACATGACTATTCGCTCCGCTCTTGATCATTATGAAATGAAAATTTCCGGTTTTTTAGAGAACCTTTCTATTTCTTCAAGATATTATGTCAGTAGCTTACCATATTTTTTTTACCTGGGCTAAAAAATTTCAGCCTCCCCTGTTCTGCTGGTGATTTATTTGAGGAAACTTATTTGTTCATGCAGACCCAGCGGACAAATTTAGCCAGTTTCAGATCACTAGTGTTGCATTAATTATTTTTGAAGATTAGGAATTCATAAAACATTCGAAAACTGACGAAAACCAAAAGAAAAAAAAAATTAAAA
>NZ_JAGGPX010000035.1 GCF_018613575.1 Planococcus sp. ISL-110 | reverse complement strand
TGAAAGTATTGAATTACAACACGCCCTTTGAGGTATTCATGAGTTTCTTGCCGCGTTCGACTTGAATTGACAATTTACAATTTCAAAAAACTTTACCGCAAAATATTTTTGCATTAATAATTATCCCTACATATAATAATGCAAAAAAATAATGCATATTGCAATCTTTATTTTTGGGAATTTTGATATTGATGAAATTTTTCAATAAATAAGGGGGGTGAAAGTGACAATTAAGTGGACAGCTTTCGGAAATGGCGGTTTCTGGTAAAATGGAAACAGCAGAAAAAGAACAATACTATACGAGGAGGAAGGCAGCTGATGGAGATAAGCTATCTTTTTGAATCTGAGCGTTTGGGTTTCAGGCGCTGGGAAGAACGGGACCGGAATCCGTTTGCGGCCATGTCGGCAGATCCCGACGTGATGCAGTATTTTCCGAAGCCTTTGGCGAAGAGAGAAGCCGATCGATTAATCGATCGCTTTGAAACGCATATGGTTGATAAAGCTTATACAATGTGGGCAGTGGACCGAAAAGAGGACGGGACGTTTATTGGCTTTATCGGTCTGTTGGAAATAGCGATGGCTATAGAAGGACAAGGGGCTGCAGAAGTTGGCTGGCGGCTGGATAAATGCTTCTGGAAGAAGGGCTATGCGGTCGAAGGGGCGATTGCTTGTTTTGAGTATGCATTTGGATCTTTAGGGATGATCGAGGTCTATTCGTTCACTTCGGCAGTCAATCGGCCGTCCGAGAAAGTCATGAAGCGAATCGGGATGACAAAAATAGGCGAGTTTGAGCATCCAAACTTGGAAGATGGCAGTCCGCTGAAAACGCATGTGCTGTATAAAATCGACAAACAGCAAGCGTGTGAAAAATTCGATAGATCACGAGGTGAAAGATGAAGAAACAAGTGCTGGAAACATTCAATGAATTGGCAGGAGTCTATGAAAAGATGGGGGATGCGAATAATCTCTACAATACGCAATACGAAAGGCCAGCAATGATGCAGCATGTTGCGGCTGATTTGTCAGGGTTGCGGGTGCTAGATGCAGGCTGCTCGGCCGGTTGGTATTCCGAGCAATTAGCTGACAGAGGAGCAAAGGTCACAAGCGTTGATATGAGCCCTGAAATGGTCAGTTCCACCAAAAAGCTGCTGGGCGAAGATGCCGAAGTGCTGTGTTTGGATCTGGAAGAACCATTGCCATTTGGGGACCAAAGCTTTGATTTTATTGTCAGCTCGCTGACCCTGCATTACCTGAAAGACTGGCAGGCAGTTTTTGCCGAGTTTAGCCGGGTCTTAAAGCCGGGCGGCAACTTTCTGCTGTCGATCCATCATCCGCTGACAGATCTGCAGCTGCTGGACGAAGCCCATTATTTTTCGGCTGAGCTGATTGTCGACCAATGGAATAAAGGCGGGAAGACCTATCAAGTGCCCTTTTACCGTCGGCCTTTAAATGAAATTCTCAACACCCTGCTGGTTCATTTTGCAATTGAACACGTGACAGAGCCAAAGCCGACTGCAGTATTCAAAGAACTTGCATCCGAACAATACGATCATTTGATGAAAAGTCCGAACTTCCTGATCTTGAAGGTTGGCAAAAATTAAAAAAGGCAAACAAAAACCCACTCGATTTTTCGAGTGGGTTTTTGTTTTTTCTATTCGTCTTGATTGCACATGCAGCGCTCACATTCGTAGATGATTGACTGGTGCTGCTCCTTGATTTCGCATCCGCACTCGCGGCATTCTTTCTTCGTGCGTGTCTCGTAAGTTTGTGTCGTTTTCATAAGGATCTCCTCCAATAGTTTAGTTTTTTGAATGCCGTGTCGATGGATGGACGCTAATCAAAAGATGGCAATTGTTTATTTATTTGATGTGAATTGAGCTGTTTCAGTAGAGCCTTTCATTGCGGTCGTTGAGCTTGTGCCGCCTGAAACGATCTGTGAAATCTCATCAAAGTAGCTTGTACCAACTTCACGCTGGTGGCGCGTAGCTGTGTAGCCTTTCGATTCGTTAGCGAATTCAGCTTGCTGCAGCTTCGAGTATGCCGCCATGCCGTTGTCTTTGTAATCGTGAGCAAGTTCGAACATGCTGTGGTTCAATGAGTGGAATCCAGCCAAAGTAACGAACTGGAACTTGTAGCCCATCTTGCCAAGTTCAACCTGGTATTTCGCGATTGTTTCTTCATCAAGTTTCGCTTTCCAGTTGAATGAAGGCGAACAGTTGTAGGCAAGCAATTTGCCTGGGAATTCTGCATGGATCGCATCAGCGAATTGCTGAGCTTCTTCCAGGTTCGGGTGAGAAGTTTCACACCAAACAAGATCTGCATAAGGTGCGTATGCCAGGCCGCGTGCAATGGCTTGGTCGATGCCTGCGTTCGTACGGTAGAAGCCTTCTGGTGTGCGTTCGCCTGTAATGAAGGCGTGGTCGCGTGGATCGATGTCGCTTGTGATCAAATCAGCTGCATCTGCATCCGTACGAGCGATGATGATGGTCGGTACGCCAAGGACATCAGATGCCAATCGGGCAGAAACCAGATTTCTTATAGCGTTTTGAGTTGGAAGCAATACTTTGCCGCCTAAATGTCCGCATTTTTTCTCTGAAGCTAGCTGATCTTCAAAGTGGACACCAGAAGCGCCTGCTTCGATCATTGCTTTCATCAGTTCGTAGACATTCAGCGGTCCGCCAAAGCCAGCTTCAGCATCGGCTACGATTGGCGCGAACCAGTCAAAGCCTTCTGTGCCTTCAACTCCGTCGATCTGATCAGCACGTTGAAGTGCCTGGTTAATTTTCTTAACAACATCAGGGACCGAATTGACCGGGTACAAACTTTGGTCAGGGTACATTTGGCCTGCAGAGTTAGCATCTGCAGCAACCTGCCAGCCGCTCAAGTAAATTGCCTTTAAGCCTGCTTTAACTTGTTGAACTGCCTGGTTACCAGTTAGTGCACCTAGTGCATTCACAAAATCTTCTTCATGAATCGATTTGAATAATCTTTCAGCGCCTTTTCTCGCTAATGTATGTTCAATTTGTACAGAGCCACGAAGTTTTACAACTTCCTCAGCTGTATACATCCGTTCAATGCCATTCCAGCGGCTGTCCTCTGTCCAGCTTGCTTTTAGTTCCTCGATTTGTTGAAGTTTGTTTTTGACCATGTCATCCATCCCTTTCTGATTTGAAGAATTTATTTAACAAGCTGTATTAATACAGTTTGTTTTCTTGTTAATTAATATATAACAGATAGAGGGGGATGTCTTGAAAAATGGATAAAACCGATTATTTCTTGATAAAAGCAGATAATTCGCGATAAAGACTGGACTGTATTTCAGCTAGCTGTTTTACAACAGTTCACCAGTGAGAAGAGCAGGGATGTTAATGGACAGGGAAGGTTCTATATCCGAGAATTTTCTTATGGTCGAGACCCTTTAAAGAAGATCAATAAAATCAAATGAAGTATGGATTGAGCAGGCACATCTCTTATATAGAAGAAAAATTAAAGTTAAAGAATTAGAATGCGTGAAAACTGACTTTGCAAGCTTTTCTGATGCTGCATGCGACCACAACATTCTGCTCGAATCTATTGGAGTTCCTTCTATATAATAGAAGCTCCCAGCGATTGCTGAGAAATCACCTTTTTAAACCATGAAGATTCCACGTAATCTTATGCTTCTCCATACAGCAGGGATAAAACACCAGCCTAAAAAAACCTGAAAAAGTGAAATCACAACCAGCATAAAAATTCCATTATATTCCATTTAACCAGCGCCGGCGCGTCCACGAGCTGGGCGGAGCGGTAAACGGGTGTTCTTTCCGGTTCAGTGCGCGAGCCATGCCCAAAGCGGCCGAATCGGCTATAAAAGGATGTCACTGTTTTAAAACAAAAAACAGCCACGGCTATGAAAAAGCCGCGGCTGTTTATATGAAAGCATAGACGCTTGCTGAAAATCCTATCGATCCAGCCCTTTCCCCATGCCTTTCAGGAAATTGAGGCCAAACTTGATGGTGCGGTTAATATCAGGATCTCTGAATGCCTTTACCATCTGGAACACACCGAGTTTCTTGCCATTTTGATTTTGTGCTTCCGCTTCTTTCAACCCATTGACTACACTCGATGCCAGCTTGCCCGTCGATTCTGGATCAATTGCTGTTAATGCACCTGCTGCACTCAACATGTTATTGATGAGATTGGTCACCGGTTCACGGGTCGCTTGCCCCATCACCACTTCCGCAATGCCTTCTTTCGCTTTGACCATCGCAAGGACAGCGTCCAGAACTCCCGCATCGTCCAGATCACCCGTGATGGCCAATAGTTTATTGAGGGCCTCGTTTTGTTCGGCAATCAGCGTCTCCAATTCATAGAGCTTTTGCTGGCGGATTTCTTCTGCCGTCCATTCTTTCCTCTTGATCTGCGTTATTGGACTTGCCATAGGACATCACCTTTCTATCGTTGATCTGTCAAATGCACATAGCCTTCACGTGCCCATTTGCGTTCTACTTCGATGCCGGATACCGGCGTGCGTTTTTTGTCCCGCGGATTTGATTTTGGCAGCGGGCGCTTGACGTGATCTTTCAACACTTCCATGCGAACCTTCGTCTGCTTGTATGCTGGTGTATTGGTACGCTCGTCGACGGCCGGACCTGTCAGGAAATTGATGGCCGTTTCTTTTTTCGTCGAGTTCATGGGCAGGAACAATTCATTGCCTTTTACTCGACCCGTTACAATAACCGGTAATTTCAACGCGCCGTAAGGGGAGACAAGTCGGACAGTCGATCCATCTTCCAGTCCGCGTTCTTTTGCTAGCTGCGGAGAGACTTCAACAAACGTCTCTGGCAGTTTGGAGATGATGCCTTTGGATTTATCGGTCATATTTCCTTCGTGGAAATGCTCCAACAGGCGGCCATTATTGATATGAAGATCGTATTCGGCAGGGAAGACTACCGGTTCAACCCAATCGGATAGGGCGAAACGTGCTTTTTTATCCGGGAAATTAAAGCCATCGACATAGAGAAGCGGTGTGCTTTCTCCTTCCAGGCTGCCCCATAGGAAACTGTTCCAGCCTTCCATCGAAGCGTAATCCGCTTTGGCAAACAGTGGAGACAAACTTGCCATTTCAGCGAAAATTTCGCTTGGGTGGCTGTAGTTCCAGTCTGCACCAAGCCGGTTAGCGATTTCCTGGACGATCCACCAGTCTGCTTTTGACTGGCCGAGTTCCGGAAGTGCTTTGTAAAGGCGCTGGACGCGGCGTTCAGTGTTGGTGAAAGTGCCGTCTTTTTCCAGCGATGGTGCCGCTGGTAAAATAACATCCGCATACTGTGCAGTGCGGGAGAAGAAAATGTCCTGGACTACGAAAAAGTCGAGTTTTGATAACACTTCATCTACATGGTTGGCGTTTGAATCAACCAACGCCATATCTTCACCAACAACATACATCGCTTTCATGATGCCTTCTTCAACAGCCTGCAGCATTTGGATATTGTCCATGCCTGGCTTGTCGTCGATTTTCACGCCGTAAGCCTGTTCAAATTTCTGGCGGGCAGCATCATCTGTAATGTGCTGGTAGCCTGGCAGCCAACCTGGCAAAGAGCCCATATCGCAGGCACCTTGAACGTTGTTG
This sequence comes from Planococcus sp. ISL-110, assembly GCF_018613575.1. Taxonomy (GTDB): domain Bacteria; phylum Bacillota; class Bacilli; order Bacillales_A; family Planococcaceae; genus Planococcus. Next base: position 32,714 of record NZ_JAGGPX010000035.1, on the reverse strand, counting down.
TGGCCGCGAAGCGGGTAAGCACCGGCACCTGGACGGCGGTAGTTGCCTGTTGCAAGCAAAAGGTTGGAAATCGCAGCAGACGTATCTGAACCGCCGGTGTTTTGTGTAACGCCCATGCCCCAAAGGATACAAGTACCGTCGGCGTCACGGATCATTTCAGCAGTCTGGATCAAGGTTTCTTTGGACACGCCGCTTTGCTGCTCTGCGTATTCCAATGTGTACTGATCCAACACTTCTTTAAAGTCGTTGAAGTAATTTACATTGTCATCGATAAACTGCTGGTCGTGCCAGCCCTGGTCGATCATGTATTTCGTAACAGCCATCAGCCATACTTGGTCAGTTCCTTGCTTCGGTGTAATGAAGATATCCGAGCGTTCGGCCATTTCGTTTTTGCGCATGTCTGCAACAATCAACTTTTGTCCGTGCAGTTTATGGGCACGTTTTACGCGTGTCGCTAAAACTGGATGGCCTTCTGCAGGATTGGCGCCGACGATAATGACAAGTCCGGCACTGGCAATGTCTTTGATGGTTCCGGCATCTCCGCCCATGCCGACAGTACGGAAAAGGCCGTCGGTTGCAGGAGATTGGCAATAGCGTGAACAGTTGTCGACGTTATTCGTTTCAAATACTTGGCGGCTCAGTTTCTGGATGACGTAATTATCTTCATTGGTGATTTTCGATGAAGAAATGACGCCGATGGAATCTTTGCCGTTCTGTTCTTTGATTGTTTTGAATTTCGATGCAACAAGGTCAAGCGCTTCTTCCCAGCTGGCTTCTACAAACTCGCCGTTTTTACGGATGAGGGGAGTGGTGATGCGTTCTTCGCTATTGACGAAATCCCAGCCGAATTTGCCTTTGACACATGTGGAAATCGCGTTGGCAGGTGCTTCCGATACCGGTTGGATTTTCAGGATCTCACGGTCTTTTGTCCAAATTTCAAATGAACAGCCGACGCCGCAGAATGTACAAACCGTTTTGGTTTTTTTCGTGCGTGTCTCACGCATTTTCGCTTCGGCATCCGATACGGCCATGATGCCGCTATAACCCGGTTCAACATCTTTTATCAAATCGATCATCGGTGAAAGGATTTTTTCTGGAATGGCGGTCATAAAGCCTGCTTCTCCAAGCATCGAAGTTTCCATCAAGGCGTTGCATGGACATGCTGTTACGCATTGGCCGCAGCTGACGCAGGAAGAGTCGTTGATTTTTGCGCCGCCATCCCAAAGGACGATTGGGCGGTCACGCGACCAGTCCATGGTCAAAGTTTCATTGACCTGCAGGTTCTGGCAAACCTCTACACATTGGCCGCAGGCGATGCACTGATTCGGATCGTAGCGATAAAAAGGGTTGGTCAAATCAACTTCATCGACCGAACATTTCGGCTCAAATGGATATTTTTGGTGTTCGACTTCCATCATGTCAACCGTGTTGTGGATTTTGCAGTTGCCGTTGTTATTGTCGCAGACCGTGCAGTAAAGCAGATGGTTTTCGAGAATCCGGTCCATCGCTTCGGTCTGTGCTTCTTTCGCGCGCGGCGAGGCCAGCTGGACCTCCATGCCGGCTGCAGCGGGGGTTGAACAGGCACGGACAAGTTTGCCGTCAACTTCAACGATACATGTGTCACAGGTTTCAATCGGATCCACTTCGGGCATATAACAGATTTGTGGATGCAAAATCTTTTGTTCGTTGATCACCTGCAATATGGTTTTTCCTTGTTCGAATTCGATGGGTAGACCGTTAATGTTAATGGGCATGCTAAAACCTCCTTTGTGGGTTAAAGAGAAACTTCACTCAATGATGCTCTGGCCATTGAGGAACGCTTGCTTTCAGAGTCTGTAAAAAGGGGATAAAAAAATCCACTATGAAGAACACACCTTGACAAGTGTATCCGTTTCATAGTGGAATAGTATTTTAACAGGACGTGTTAAATGACCAATCCAACCGTTATAGGGTAGAGTGAAAGCGCTGCCGCAACAACGTACGGCAAGACCAACGTATGCTATTATTATAAACAGTAAAAATGTGATATACAACAGAATTAGGAAATTTTAAATTAAAATCAAAAAAATTCTATTCCACATACGGCTTCCAATACTTGGCGGAATACCAGTGGCTCAACGAAAACCAAAAAATATTCAGTCCAAAAGAGGAGAAAAACCATATGTCCAGACAGATCCATGAGTTTAACGACATCATTCGCAAGCTGCGCAAAAACCTATTCGGCAAAGGGCCGGAACGTATCCAAACCGTCTTTGTCAACGATATGGCCATCGCGACTTTGTACGGAAACTTGAGCCCGTCGGAACAATTTATTGCCAGAACAGCCGAAGGCAGGGAAATGGTCCATACTGCACGTACACGGATGATCCAGAGTGTCTATGCATCAGCTGCACCGGAAGGAATGGAGGAACTGGTCGGCGCAAAATTTGTCCATCTGTTCTCGGACATCAAAGTCGAAGATGATATCGCCGTGTCCGTGTTCCTTTTCGACCGGCCGATCGATCAAAATAGCCAAGCGGGAGGCAAGCCTGATGCAGCAAGATAAAATACGGAAAATCATACGTTATGAAAAAGGAGAATTTATCGAAAAGGAAGACCGCGTTGTCGTCGAACAGCCGGCAACCATTAAAATCAATGGCAAGGAATTCATCACCATCGTCTGTTCACCCGAGCGGATGGAAGAAATGGCCATCGGATTTCTGGTTTCTGAACGGATCATTCCAAACTACAAGGACATCCAGGAAATCCGTGTGGATGAAAAAACCGGTACGGTCCACATCACCGCTGAAAAAGTCTACCCGTTTTTTGAGCAGCTGCAGAACAAGCGTTTTATCAGTTCCTGCTGCGGTATGAGCCGCCAGGGGTTTATCTTTGCGCACGATGCCATGATTGCCAAAAAAATGACGGGGGTACGGGTGACGCTGACTCCCGAAAATTGCTTTCAGCTGATGGCGGACATGGCGGACTCGGCGGAAATGTTCAAGCAGACAGGCGGCGTCCACAATGCGGCTCTTTGTGATGCAGATGGCATCATCGTTTCACGGATGGACATCGGCCGGCATAATGCTCTGGACAAAATATACGGCTATTGCCTGATGAACAGGATTGATGTTCGCGACAAAGTCATCGTCTTCAGCGGCCGGATTTCTTCCGAGATTTTGCTGAAAGTGGCGAAGATTGGCTGCGAGATTGTGCTGTCAAAATCCGCTCCGACGGAACTGGCATTGACACTGGCTGACGATCTGGGAATCACAGCAGTCGGCTTTATACGTGGCGGCTCGTTTAATCTTTATACACACCCCGAGCGGATCGTCACCGAAAAAAATGCTGTGCAAACAAAAAAATAAAACTTGGTGACAAAAAAAGATAAGGGTGCTATGATTCTAATCGTCTTATTATTTAGTCAATTGAGATGGGCAAATTCCAATGATTTTTGCCTGCTGTGGCCAAAAAAACCAAGCGGTCCAACTGCTTTCAGTTGTCCTGAAAATTCCTCCTCCAGGCAATCAACCTCACGAAAATAAAAATTAATGATTTAGCTTTTTGAAAATCATTTTATATATTTTTTATCAATTTCATCAGGAGGGTAAGAAAAATGAAAAAAAAGCCGAAAAACAGATGGTTGATCGCGTTATCTGCAGTGGGGATACATATTTCGATCGGTTCGGTATATGCCTGGAGTAATTTTACGAATCCATTAATCGAACAATTTGGTTGGTCCACCAGCCAAGTACAATTAACGTTCAGCATCGCGATTTTGTTTCTGGGATTATCAGCTGCCTTTTTCGGCAGTTTTGTTGAAAAGTATGGGCCGAGAAAGGCTGGGCTTGTAGCTGCTATTTTCTTTGGAACAGGTATTATTGGATCAGGATTTGCTGTAAGCGCTTCCTCGTTGCCGATGCTTTACGTTTTTTACGGGGCGCTCGGCGGCATCGGACTCGGGATCGGCTATATTGCACCGGTTTCGACGTTGGTGAAATGGTTCCCTGACCGCCGTGGCTTGGCTACCGGTTTGGCCATCATGGGCTTTGGCTTTGCAGCAGCCATCAGCAGTCCTATCATGGAAGTGCTCATCACGTCTGTTGGATTGGAGCAGACCTTTTATATTTTAGGTGCAGCTTATTTCATCATCATGCTGCTGTCTTCTCTTTATCTGGAAAAACCCGAAGAAGGCTGGTCACCGGCTGGCTTTGAAGAAAAAGTCAACAGCGGCAAGGCCGAACGGAAAATTGATTTGTCTCAGCTTACCGCCAATGAAGCTGTGAAGACAAAACGCTTTTATTACCTGTGGGTTATGCTGTTTATCAATGTAACTTGCGGAATCGCCATTTTGTCGGCTGCAAAACCGATGGCTATCGACAGCATCGGTATGACGACGGTTCAGGCCGCTGCATTAGTAGGGGTCCTTGGAATATTCAACGGCCTTGGCCGCCTCGGTTGGGCAACGATTTCCGATTATATCGGGCGACCTAATACGTATACCGCATTTTTCGTCATTCAAATTGCATTATTCGCTTTATTGCCATTCACCACCAACGCGATTTTCTTCCAGATTATGCTAGCCATTATTTATACTTGCTACGGCGGCGGATTTGCGTCGATTCCAGCATATATCGCAGATATTTTCGGCACGAAGCAGCTTGGCGCCATCCATGGCTATATTCTGACAGCCTGGGCAGCGGCGGGGCTAGCCGGCCCACTGTTCGCAGCATTTATGAAGGATAAAACAGGCAGTTACGAAGGCAGTCTGTTGTTCTTCGCCGGGCTGTTTGTGGTCGCGCTTGTCATTTCGATGGTCATTCGTTTTGATATCCGGCGGATCCGTGCGCAAAATGCGAAAGTTGCAGTGCCGGCCAATGCAGAAGTTGCCAGCGACTAAATCGATTGCATCGTTGGATGCGTTTTCTGAAACAACCTTGAAATCAATAGATTTCAAGGTTGTTTTTTCTTTTCTTCCAAAAGGTCTGTTTGACAGCATCCAAGGCTTTGTATAAGTTTAATACGAGAACCAGGAAAGGTAAGGCTGAAAGTGCATAATTTAGACTGAATTAAAATACATATAGAAACACGCCGATCTATCAAACAAAAAAAGCAAAACAACTTTGAGGAGCTGAAGAACATTGGTTGAAAAACGCAATCCTATTCCTGTTTCAGAAGCGGTCGAACGGATAATGAAATATGCTTTGACGCTCGGAATTGAAAAGGTGGAACTGGAAGAAAGTTACGGCCGCATCCTGGCTGAACCGATTGTCGCGTCAAGCGATGTGCCGCCTTTTAACCGTTCGCCCTATGATGGCTATGCCATTCGTTCTGTAGATTCTGCTGGAGCGTCGGGTGAAAATCGAATCGCATTCAACGTAATCGACCATATCGGAGCGGGGGAAGTGTCCGCCAAAAGGCTTGAATCCAATGAAGCGATCCGCATCATGACCGGGGCACAGCTTCCGGAAGGAGCAGATGCCGTGGTGATGTTCGAGCAAACGGTCGAAACAACAGAAGCCATCACTATCCGCAAACCGTTTGAACAATTGGAAAACGTTTCCTTGCAGGGAGAGGATGTCCGGAATGGTGAAGCAGTCATCGACAGCGGCAGCTTCATCAACCCGGGAACGATTGCGCTGCTGGCGACTTTCGGCTATTCGCATGTATTGGTGGCGAAACAGCCGGTTGTCGGCATCCTTTCAACCGGAACTGAATTATTGGCAGTTGGGGACGAGTTGGTGCCGGGGAAAATCCGCAACAGCAATGGACCAATGATCGTCGCACAATTAAGGCGCATGGGTTTTCGCTGCAAAATGTATGGCATGTCCATCGATCAGTTGGATGAAAGCTTTAAAGTAGTCAAAAAAGCAGCGGAAGAAACCGATTGCCTGATCACCACAGGCGGCGTGTCCGTCGGAGATTTTGATTTTCTGCCGGCGATCTATGAACGGCTGGGCGCTGAGGTGTTGTTCAATAAAGTCGCCATGCGTCCGGGTAGTGTCACGACAGTGGCGGTTGCGAACGGCCGTTATTTATTTGGTTTATCCGGAAATCCATCTGCCTGCTTTACCGGGTTTGAATTGTTTGTCCGCCCCGCGCTCCTCAAAATGATGGGTGCCGGCAAGCTTTATCTGCCGCATACAAAAGCGGTATTGGGGGAGGATTTCACCAAAGCCAATCCGTTTACACGATTTATCCGCGCTTCCTATGATGGAGAAACAGTGTCGCCGGCCGGATTCAATAAGTCGAATGCTGTATCATCTATTGCACGGGGCAATGCATTGATTGTGCTGCCGGGAGGTACACGTGGCTTCTGTTTAGGCGATGCTGTCGATGTGCTGCTTTTGGGTATGGAAGAAGGGGCCGGCAAATGGCGCTTGTAAAGGTATTGCAAGTGGTCGGTTTTAAAAACAGCGGCAAAACGACATTGATGCTGGAACTGCTCAAGCAGGCAAACCAGAAAGGCAAAACCGTCTCCACCATCAAACATCATGGCCACGGGGGAGCTTTGGAGATGCCGGCAGTTGAAACCGACAGCATGCGTTTATTCGAAAAAGGCGCAGCCAGCTCGATTGCTTACGGCGGGGGAGTTGTGCAATGGCATCAGCGAAAAGAAAAAGCGACACTGGATGAACTGGTTGCCCTTGCTTCTCTGGGGGATCCGGAGTTGATTTTAGTAGAAGGCTTTAAAGAAGCCGATTATGAAAAAATCGTTTTGCTGCGGTCAGTGGAAGACTTGCTGGAGCTTCAAAAACTGGAACATATAGCGCTGGTGATCGCACCGGGGATGCTGAAACTGGACAATATCCCGGTAATTCTGCAGAATGACAGCAAGCAACTCTATAGCTGGTTTACTAAATGGATGGATGGTGACAACAATGAAGGCATTTGAAATAGTGAACAAAGCAATCGATCCCCAACTGTACGCAGATTTGGTGCTGCGGCCGGAAGCGGGGGCTGTAACCTTGTTTACCGGACATGTCCGGGAATGGACAAAAGGGGTTCGGACGCTTTATTTGTCTTATGAAGCCTATGTACCGATGGCTGAAAAAAAACTGGCACAGATCGGTGAGGAAATCGAACAGCGCTGGGCAGGTACGAAAGTGGCGATCGCTCATCGGATCGGGGAGCTGCAAATCAGCGATATTGCAGTCGTCATTGCGGTTTCATCGCCACACCGGAGAACAGCTTATGAAGCAAATGAATATGCTATAGAACGGATCAAAGAAATCGTGCCCATCTGGAAAAAAGAGATTTGGGAAGATGGAGAAGAATGGATCGGCGACCAAAAGAAAAAACCGGAAGGGGGATTGGAATGATCTCATTGCATTATTTTGCGGGGCTCAGAGAACAGACCGGCGTTTCGGAAGAACAAGTCGATATGGCCGGACGGACAGTGGAAGAATTATGGCAGTGGGCTACAGAGAAATATCCGGATTTTCTGTCGGGTGCAGCCCGTTTGGCTGTCAATGAAGAATACGCGCTGCCGACAGATGTACTGGAAGCTGGCGATGTTGTGGCGTTTATTCCACCGGTCAGCGGCGGATGACCAACATGGTTGGCATCCTTTTGGCAGGAGGTATGTCGCGGCGTTTCGGTTCACCAAAAGCCTTTGCAGAAATTGAAGGGGAACTGTTTTACGAACGTGCATATAGAGCTTTGGACCAGGTCTGCAATCATGTAGTGATTATTTCCAGACCAGAGTTGATGACGCGCTTTTCACCTGAATGCGATGTCATTACCGATCTCGAATGGGTTGCAGGGCAAGGTCCGTTAGCAGGTATTCTGTCAGGGATGACAGCCAGGCCCGCTGAGAACTACATGGTGTTGCCCTGCGATATGCCGTTTATTGGTCCTGCTGAAGCCAATAAGCTGTTGGAGCTGGCAGATGATTTATCCGATATAACGGCTGTTCGGAATGCAACTGAAAAAATGCCGTTATTCAGTATTTGGAACTTCCGTGTGAAAGAAGAGCTGCACAAGGATTTGGCAGCGGGGCAATTGCGTGTCATGAAATTCATGGATAAAGTTACGACCGAGTGGATCGATTCTTCCCAACTCCATGAAGACCCACTTGTTTTCCGAAATTTAAATCAGCCCGATGACTAAAAAGGGGGTGGCGTAATGGCCATAAAACCAGTACAGGACCAATTTCAGCGCCCGATACGGGATTTGCGGATTTCTGTCACCGACCGCTGCAATTTCCGTTGTTCATACTGCATGCCAAAAGAGGTGTTTGGCGACGATTATATATTTTTGCCGAAGCAGGAATTATTGTCATTTGAAGAAATCCATCGCCTGACAAAAGTTTTTGCGGCGATGGGGGTCAAGAAAATCCGTCTGACAGGCGGAGAACCGCTGATGCGAAGAGGTTTGCCTGAGTTGGTTGAAAAAATCCTTTCTGTTGAAGGGGTGGAGGACATCGGCTTGACGACAAACGGCCTGCTCCTTGGCAATCAGGCACAGGCGCTCTATGACGCGGGGCTTCGCCGACTGAACATCAGTCTGGATGCACTCGATCCTGAGCTGTTCGGCAAGTTGAACGGGCGAGGTGTCGACCCGTCGCATATTCTGAAACAAATCGAATTTGCCCAGCAAATCGGCTTTGAAATCAAAGTCAATATGGTCGTCCAAAAAGATGTCAACGAACAGGAAATACTGCCGATGACGGCTTATTTCAAAGAACGGGGCATGACTTTGCGCTTTATTGAGTTCATGGATGTCGGGAACGACAATGGCTGGAGCTTTAAAAAAGTGGTGACCAAAAAGCAGATTCTTGAAAAGCTGCAGACAGTCTACAAGCTGGAGCCTGTCGACAAAGATTATTACGGGGAGGTAGCGAAGCGCTACCGCTTTGAGAAAGGGGATGCCCAAGTCGGGTTTATCACATCCGTCTCGGAATCCTTCTGTTCCTCCTGTACACGTGCCCGCCTGTCGTCTGACGGGAAATTTTATACCTGCCTGTTTGCAACCGGTCATTTTGACATCCGCGAACTAGTCCGCAGCGGCTTGAGCGATGAAGAATTACTGGAAAGAATTTCAGCTGTCTGGGAGCGGCGGGATGACCGCTATTCGGATGAACGGACCGAATTGACCGCGAAAAACCGCAACAAAATTGGCATGTCCTATATCGGCGGATGAACAATCTGCCTTACAATAGAAAAAAGGCGTTTCCTGTATGTTCAGGAAACGCCTTTTTTCGTGTGGCTTTTTATGTTGAAAAGTCGATTGCGGGTATTCCATAAAGACGGAATATGCGCCTCGCTTTTGCCTATCTTTCTTCAACCGGCACATAAGTCTGCATGCCAGGCCCGATGTAGTCTGCGCGCGGGCGGATCAGGCGGTTGTCCGAGTACTGCTCAAGAATATGAGCCAGCCAGCCGGATGTGCGGGATACTGCAAAGATCGGCGTGAACAAATCGTGTTCGATGTTCAGGCTATGGTAAACCGATGCTGAGTAGAAATCCACATTCGGCGGAAGGTTTTTCTGGCCAGTGACGATTTCGTCGATCTTCACGGACATGTCATACCATTTTTCTTCGCCGCGGATCTTCGTCAATTTTTGGGACATGTCACGCAAATGTTTCGCGCGCGGGTCGCCCTTGCGATAGACGCGGTGGCCGAAGCCCATGATTTTTTCTTTGTTGGCCAATTTGTCGGTGATGACTTTTTCCACGTTGTCGACAGAGCCGATTTCCGTAAGCATCTTCATAACCTGCTCGTTGGCACCGCCATGAAGCGGGCCTTTCAAGGCGCCGATAGCTGCTGTAACGCCCGAATAGATATCAGATAACGTTGCCACCGCAACACGTGCCGTGAACGTCGATGCGTTCAATTCGTGGTCTGCGTGAAGCACCAAGGCTTTGTTGAATGCTTCTTCTTCGATGGCTTCCGGCAATTCGCCAGACAGCATGTACAGGAAGTTGGCAGCAAAGCTCAAGTCCGATTTTGGTGCAATCGGCTCTTGTCCGTTGCGGATGCGGCCGAACGCTGTCACCAATGTCGAGATTTTTGCCTGGATCTTGATGGCTTTGCGGTAGTTGGCTTCCGGCTCCATCACTTCAGCTTCTTCGTCGAACAAGCCAAGCATGGAAACAGCCGTGCGAAGCGCTGCCATCGGGTGGACATGCTTGATGTCGTATGTCTTGAAATGGTCCAGCACAGCTTGGGGAACGGCCATGTTGTCTGCCAATTGCTGTTTGAGTTCCGCCAATTCGTCTGCCTTCGGCAGGCGCTGGTGCCACAGCAAGTAGATTACTTCTTCAAAGCTGGCATTGACAGCCAGGTCATCAATATCGTAGCCGACGTATGTAAGTGTGTCATCAATAATCGAGCTGATGGCGGACTGGGTTGCTACTACACCTTCTAAACCTTTAGTTGTTGTCATATAAATCTCCCCTTTTAATGTATTCAAGCTTTCGTTCGGACCGAATCGTCAGACGTTCAAGTTCTGCGTATGCAAGCAGTAAAGCGTTTACATTTTCAATTTTTGCGGCAACTGCGAAACGGCGAAAGCGACAGCTTGGTGCAATTGTGACTATTCTGTGCTATTTATTTACCTTAACGCATTCCTAGGAAAATGCTGTCTTAAATGTCTGTGATTGCGATTATTGCGATTAAAGCAGTAGAATCAATGGTTGAAGGAGAGGAATATTGAAATTCCGGGAAAATCAGCAAGCTACTGGAATCGACGGGAACAGAAAAAAGAAAAAATTTCAGGTTTATTTTTTTCGGGAAATTTTTTTCATGCGGATTTTTCTTACTCCTTGCTGGGTTTTTGAACAAAATATTGTGCAGTTGAAATTTTTATTTTTTAAAAAGTATTTGTTTTATTTCGAATAAGCATGTATTCTCTGAAGAATCGCTTCTGAAACAATGAGGTGGATTTTTATGCAAAAGGAGGATATTCGATGAAAAAAACAAAAAACAGGTGGCTGATCGCTCTGGCAGCAATCGCCATCCAATTATCAATCGGTGCGGCTTATGCCTATAGTGTCTATACCACGCCGATCAGCAGTGAAATGGGCTGGGAACCTAGAGAAATTACCTATGCCTTCACAATCATGATGGCGCTCGGCGGTATCTCGGCCGCGTTCTTTGGAGGATTTGTCGAAAAGAACGGACCCCGAAAGTCAGCAATTGTTGCCGCATTCCTATTCGGTTTTGGACAAGCCGGTGCAGGGTTCGCCATCCAAATCGATTCACTTATCTTGTTTCTTCTTACATACGGTTTCTTAAGTGGACTTGGCTTAGGGGTAGGTTATATTGCACCTATTTCGACTTTGGTCAAATGGTTCCCGGACCGTAGAGGACTGGCTACCGGAATGGCGGTCATGGGCTTTGGAGCAGGTGCACTTATCACTGCACCGGTTGCAGCTAACCTGATTGAATCATTTGGCGTCAGCTCGACATTCTACATGCTGGGAATCAGCTACTTTATCCTGATTTTGCTTGGTGCTTCATACATTGCACCGCCACCGAAAGACTGGATGCCAGCTGGCATGCAGCAGGCTATCGATTCCGGTAAAAAAGTGATGAAAAAAGATCTAGCGCAGTTGTCTGCCAGAGAAGCCGTGAAAACACGCCGTTTCTGGATGCTTTGGTCAATGATGCTGATTAATGTCAGTGCCGGTATCATGATCATTTCTGTTGCTTCACCAATGTCCCAGGAGATGATGGGGCTTTCAGCAGCCGGTGCTGCTACTTTAGTCGGCATCATGGGAATCTTTAATGGTGGAGGCAGACTTGGGTGGGCTGCACTTTCCGATTACATCGGACGCCCAACCATCTTCACGATTTTCTTTGTACTGGAAATCGCAGCGTTCACTATGCTTCCGAACATCACCAATGTATTAGTGTTCCAAGCTTTGATTTTGGTCATTGTCAGCTGCTACGGCGGAGGGTTCTCCAATCTGCCAGCATTTATCGGCGACCTGTTTGGCACCAAACAATTGGGCGCAATCCACGGCTATTTATTGACGACCTGGTCATTAGGCGGCATCATTGGGCCGGCTATCGTTTCGCAGATCCGCGAGCGGACTGACAGCTATGTTCCAGTGTTCTATGTCTTCATTGTTCTTGCTTCCATCGCTTTCCTAATTTCGCTGTTGATCCGCTGGGACATCAAGCGAATTGAAGGACAGGAAGAATCACAGAAGACAACAGCCGCTTCAAAAGGGCTTAATCTTCAAGAAGGCAATAACTAATTGAAATAGTTCTATTATCACTATTTATAAAAGCTTTAAAAGGTTATAAAGTAGTGTTTCTCAAAACGGTGAATTTCTTGCAAGTTCATAAACTAAACAAAAAAGTCGATTCCTTAAACCTTGCCGGTTTAAAGAATCGACTTTTTTTATCGTGTAAGGATTACTGATAATAATCAACAACAGCAAGGCTTTTAAAAAGATGTGCAATGGAGCTGGGTATTAGAGGGAATGAATGGCATGTTTTCCCACAATTTCTTACACGAAATTTCCCGTTACTGCAAAAATCATTTTTTCATTGCAAATATCAAATGCCTGCCACTTTTTTTGTCCTGTCGGTAAGAGAAGCCATCCGGACTTGAAAACGTGCAATTTTTGTCAACGCGGATCTGTCCAGAAGGGACTCCTGCCAGCTCACATTGTCTTTTTACTGTGGATTGATTGTCGATATGATATTTCTTTGTGGCGTTATTGAAATACATAAATTCGCTGGCATAGCCGAGGGCATTGAACTTGGAATAGACGTCCTGATCGACTTCGAATTGCTGTTGGCTGATGGCAGCACCAATCTGGATGTCCAAATCAGCCGGGTCGCATTGCTCAAGTTCAATCAGCTGCTGAAGCAGTTTGGGTGTGATTTCTTTGATGGTACCCTGCCATCCGGAATGGACAACACCGATCAGACCGGTTTTTCGGTCATGGATAATAACCGGAACACAGTCAGCTGCGAAGCTGCACAAAACTGCCCCGGCATCAAAGGTATACAAAGCATCGGTATCGCAAAAGGCATCATCCGCATCATATGCTCCGCGGCCTTTGTCAGCCAGTGACACGCGACGGAAATTGGCGCTGTGCGTCTGCTGTGTACAAATAAAATCAGCAAGTGGAACCTCCAGGAAGTGGGCCAGTTTTTCCCGGTTCGCCAAAACCGTCTGTTGATTTTCGCAGGTATGCAGCGCCATATTATTGCTTTCGGGTTCTGCAACATCTTTCAACGTCATGCCGGAAACGTATTGCTCATTGTTTGCGTAAAGTTTTGCTTTCATTTTTATCACCTGTCCTAAATATAAAACAACTCATATCGGATGTACAGGAAAGAAGGGGGATATGGCTTGAGTTAATGGTGCAAAAAAAAAAGACAGCCCTGCCGCTGCCAACAGGCAGTGGAAGACTATCTTTTCGGGTTTTTTTAGACAAGTGATGCCGGTTTAGCAAGAGCATCGTCAACAGATACAAAGCTGAAACCAAGGTCTTTGGCAACCGCTTCATACGTAACGAGGCCATTTGCCGTATTGACGCCAAGCTTCAGTGCCGGGTTCTGAGCAACTGCTTGTAGAACGCCTTTGTTGGCCATTTGTAGTGCATAGCCGACAGTGACATTCGTCAATGCGATTGTCGATGTGCGTGGCACAGCTCCAGGCATATTGGCAACTGCATAATGGACCACTTCGTGTTTTACATAAGTTGGATCGTCATGCGTGCTGATGCGGTCTGTAGTTTCGAAAATTCCGCCTTGATCGATGGCGATATCGACGATAACAGAACCTGGATTCATGGATTGAACCATTTCTTCCGACACCAATTTAGGTGCTTTTGATCCTGGGATCAATACGGCGCCAATGACCAAATCTGATTCTCTGACTGCTTCTGCGATATTGAATGGGTTGGAAATCAATGTCGTTACATCAGTTCCAAAAATATCATCCAATTGGCGAAGGCGTTCCGGGCTCAAATCGATGATCGTAACTTGAGCTCCGAGGCCGATCGCCATTTTCGCTGCATTTGTTCCTGCAACTCCTCCGCCGATGATTGTCACTTTGCCGCGTTGTACGCCTGGTACTCCGGACAATAGGATGCCTTTGCCGCCGTAGATTTTTTCAAGGAATTGAGCGCCGACTTGTGCAGCCATTCTGCCAGCAACTTCACTCATTGGCGTCAATAACGGAAGCGTGCGGTTAACCGAAACCGTCTCATAAGCAACCGCAGTTACTTTGTTGTCCACTAATGCCTGAGTCAATGCAGGTTCAGCTGCAAGGTGCAGGTAGGTGAACAATAACAGGTCTTCACGGAAATATTGGTATTCAGCAGAAACAGGTTCTTTTACTTTCATGACCATTTCAGCAGCCCAGGCTTCCTGTGCTGTGCCGACTATTTTTGCGCCAGTTGCAGTGTAATCTTCGTCTGTAAAGCTGCTTCCCAGTCCAGCACCAGTTTCGATGATGACTTGATGTCCAGCTCTTACAAAAGCGTCGACCCCAGCAGGAGTGATGGCCACTCGGTTTTCATTGTTCTTGATTTCTTTTGGAATTCCAATAATCATTTTTATTCCTCCTATAAAACGAATGGTGTACATATCCATAAGTATATCGGGAAGACCGGCGTTATTCATTGTATGAAAGGAAGAAAGAAAGTGATTTCTTTTGTGAAATTTCACAAAAGCTTATTTTTCATCTATTTTTCGCGCTTTCAAATCAAGGAAAATCCCGATCTTTTCATGGACATTGCTTAAGGAAATACCACCGATTTCCGATATGCGCTTGATCCGGTAATGGAGTGTATTGGTATGGACAAAAAGCTTTTTGGCTGCGTTGTTCATATTGCTGTCCTGCTGGATAAAGACTTCAAGCGTCTTTAGCAGATTGGATTTATGGAGGCTGTCGTAATCTTCAAGTTTGGCGATGGCCGGATGCTCGTAGCGTCTGACCCGCTGTTCTTTTTGAATAAGATCCAAATACCTGTAAGCGCCAAGCTGCCGGAAATGATATACACCTTCCAGCTCCTCTGGAAAATACTCTTTCATCTTCAATACTTTCAGTGCCTCCTGATAGCTCGTCTCTGCCTTGTCAAAAACGCTGTAATTCGTTCCGGCACTTCCCTTGACACCTTGGATGGAAAAACGATTGGCCATTTCAGATATGAAAAATGAAATAAAGTCGTCAAAAGCTTTGTCGTCGGGCTGTGAATTATGAGGGGAGGCGATCAGGATCAATTCCTCGTCCATGACCACCAGAAAATGATTGGTGATTTTTTGGCTGGTCGTAATCAAATAGGAAATCTGTTCTTCCACTTTTCGTGTAATGTCTTGCTCAAAGCGGAAAGCGAGTACGGTGAAGCGGTCCGGCATCTTCAAATTCAAATCGTGAAATTTCCCCTGGATTTCTTCCAGCGTTTTGTATTGGCCGGTCAGCAGCTGCCAGAGGAAATCCTGGTAGTTTTCCTCTTTCCGCTTGCGGTTCTTTTGGAGCTTTGCCATCAAAGGCGTAGCGGCGAGTGCGGCATCCTTCAGCAGCTCCAGTTGAACGTCATCCAGTTTCTTTTGGCCTTCAACAACCCAGATATAGCCAAGGATTTCATTGTTTTTTCGGATGGCGATCGCCACGCGGTCGCGAAGTCCAATATCTTCAATATGGGGAATGCGCAAGGCAGAATCCGATTTCATCAATTTCGGGATGACGCCCACTTTCCATAGGCGATTGATGACTTTCTCAGGTACACGCTGGGAGATGATAGTGCCGATGCGTGCCGAATCAGTGTCATCTTCATGGGAGCTGTAAGCATGCAGCCGGTGATTAGTGTCTTCAATCGTTACTGGGCATAGGAAATTTTCATGGATGCTGTCGACCAGATCCTTCAAGTCGAAAAATGTTTTTTTAAATGGGTTCTTATGTGGCATTTCGTGCATGGAGCAACTCCTTTAGCGGTGTTTTTTTACAAATCCGCATTCATTGATACCTATGCTCCAGTATAACGAAAACAGGCAGTTTACTCTAGAGCACAGCCTATGAGACAATGGATTATTGGATGAGCGTGGAAAGGCCGAGAAGATGCTTTACATCTTTTTGTGCAAAGTTTAAAGTTAAGGAAAACGGATGGATTTCTTTCTATATGGTTGCATCGCTTCGGCGCTGCGCTGCTCCCTCGGGAGTCTCGGGTGATTTGCTCCAACTCTTTTATGATTACAGTGGAAAAACATAGGCTTGCTTTGAATTCACTAAATTTCTTAGCGCCAGCGCGTCTACGAGCGGCCGAAGCATTGGGGAAAAGCTAGTTTCTTTAGCTCAACTTATATAGGTGTTTTATTACTAAAGGAGGTTGTGCAGCATGCCATTGGAAATCATTCACAATGATATTACGAAAATAGAGGCGGATGCGATTGTCAACGCCGCAAATTCCGGGCTGCAGATGGGCGGCGGGGTCAGTGGAGCGATTTTCCGCGCGGCCGGTGCAGAAGATCTGCAAAGGGCCTGTGACGAAATCGGGGGGTGTCCCACTGGGGAAGCGGTTTTTACCGATAGCTTTCGTTTGCCTTCACAATACATCATCCATACGGTGGGACCGGTTTGGCGAGGCGGGGTCCATGATGAGGAAAAAATATTGCGCGCCTGCTACCGCAATTCACTGGAGTTGGCCGCCTCTCTCAAATGCGCATCGATAGCCTTTCCACTGATTTCTGCAGGGATTTACGGGTACCCGAAAGAACAGGCGCTGCAGGTGGCTGTTTCAGAGATAGAAAAGTTTCTGCAAGAGCATAGCATGCAGGTTTATCTGGTGCTGTTCGACAAATAATCCGTGAACCATACTGAACATCGAAGTGAAGAAAAACAAGCCGCAATTCCAGTGGGAAATTGCGGCTTGTTAAGGTGAAAAAGATTTTTTTATTTTTGAACAGAAGTGAGGGCATCGGTTTTTGGTAAAGGAATGGCATACTTCACATCGGCGGCAGTCCCTAACGGATAGGGATTGAGCCGGAAATGGTCAATAGCTTCTCCGATTACTTGTGCATGTTTGTGCAGCAGCAGGTCGGTGAAAGAAACATAGTCGATCGACAGCAGCGATTCAGAAACTTCGATCAAGCGGACAGCCTGTTCATCCAGAACCGCTGCAAGCTGCAGAAATGTCCAGTTTTCACGAGCCGCAATAGAGTTGAAGTGGTTATGGCCATTGACATATAGGCCGACACCGGTTTTTCGGGACAGAATCTCCCAAACCGGAATATCCGGATGGATGCAACGTTTGTCTTTGGTTGAATTTTTTGTGGTGCCATGGATCGGATGATGCCCAAAAACGATGAGTGGCCGGTTTTCGGTTTCTTTTACGACAACTGACAGCCAGTCCTGCTGCGGTGAATCCAAAGTTCCGCCCCAATGGGCATAATTTTGTTCTTGTGCGGTATCCAAAAATGCCAAGACAACTGAATCTGTTGAAACTTGATGGAAGCGGTGCTGCCGCGTGATGGCAAGTACTTCTTTTCGTGTCATCCCGTATACATCATGGTTGCCAAGAACATGTTTGAATGGTTTTCCGTGCTTTTCGATAATGGAGTAGACATCTGCCAGTTCATCCTGAGTCCCAAAGTTAGTCAAATCACCGATCGATACATAAAGGTCTGCTGGAATGGAAAAAAATCTCTCCAGAAAATTCTCATAAAACGTTTGACGGTCCTTTTCAATAAAGGAATAAGCTTTTTTCAATGCCGGATAATGCAAATCACCGATCACCGCAATTTTCATCAGCTGTTTTGCCCCTTTCAAGCGTTTCTATAATCAGTATCTCAAAAGATTGTTGAGCTGCTTTTAAGCGGGCGTAAAGAATTGCGCTTACCGGCAAATAAGTGCTTATTTTGTTTTCAGGATGCCGCTCTCGATCAGGTTAGTCAAAGCACCCATATTTTTGAAACGGAAATATCCACTCAAACGATTCAGGTCTTTTTGGGTCCAATCTGCATATTCAGAATTGAGCTCATAGTTCTGCTCCAACTTCAGTACCAAGGTTTTTGCAAATTCAATCTGTTTTACTGTCAGGGACTTTTCTTCAGTCTTCGCTTTATTGGCAACAAGCTGTTTTGTCACTTGCGAAGGGGACTTGATGGTTTTGTGGATGTCTTCTGTGTAAAATCCTCTCTTTATCCAAGCCAGATCCTCTCTTGTCAGATTGAACCATTCCCCTTCGAGGCGTTTATCCGAAAAGTGCTGGTGAAAAGCGATTTCCGTTTGATGATGGTCAGCTGTTTTGATAAGGAAAACCAGCTTGTTCTCAAAAGGAAGTTTGACGTTAAAGACATTCATCCGTCGGTCTATGTGCTTTGTTTTGCCGATTTTAAATGAACCGGTCATGTATTCCTGTACAAAATAAACATACCCCGGTGCTTTTCCGGTCAGGGAGGGAAGTTGGATGATCCGGTCGAGCTCCTGCTGATTGGTTTCAAAGAGGTAGATTTTTTCTGGATCTATTTGTTTGAACGAGGCTTTTGCATCAGTAGGATTCTGGGGTTTTGACAGTTTGCTGAAAAACTTTTTGAACATGGCAGATGCCTCCTTCAAGCTGTTTGAAAAAAATTTGGCTTTACACTATTATAATGCATATCAGCAGAAATTAGAGGATATAAGTACAAAAAATGTAAAAAATATAGATAAGAAGGATATGTTTGGAAATGAGAGGACGACTCTGATGAAGCTCAAGGAGAACGAAAATAAATTGCAGTCCCAGGATGGTATATGGCCTGCAATTATAAACGCCTTGTGTGAAGACATGGACTCAGTTGGAAATCCAGTTTCACGCCAAGCATAGCTAGGTTTTTTAGTATTACTCTGAGATGGAAAGCAGAGGCCGTAGAAGCCTGCTCAATACAAACCGAGAATACATAGGACAAAAAAAGTATCGACCGGTTTTTAAGGCGCTTGATTAATGTGCCCGAAAAAATGGGTTCTGCCGATTTATCAAAGAGAGAAAGGGAACATGGTTTTGCAGTGTGGCGCTTGTTTTCAGATTTGGAAAAGGGAGAAGCCGATGAAGAAAAATTTTACGCCATTGTCCAAAAAACAGTTCCGGATTATCAGCAATAGAACAGAAAAAAATCAAGAGCAATTGGAAAGCTGATTTATAGATAGTCATGAAAAACTGCTTACAAGTGATCGATGAGCAGACGCAAGGGAACCTCGAAAAAGTTAAATTTTATCGGAAATCTGTCGAAAAAAAGAGCTGAATTTCGTTTTTTAAAAGAGTTTAATTTTTGGTAATAATCTGCTTTACTTTATTTACTGGCAGCTCAAAGCTATGCTGTTACTGGTGTTAGAACTTTTTTGAAAAAAAGAGGTGAAGAGGGGAGGGGACTTTCGTGAAGGAAAAAACGAGAATAGAGATCCTGGTTTCAGTCTTTGAGACATTTCTGCATGCTGTCTCTGCACTGAGCTTTTTTGCGATGCTCCTGTTCCTTCTTTCCCTCATCGGGGCTGTCTTGTGGATCGGTATGACAGTGCTTGAAAGGTATCCGCACACTTACAATTACTTGAATCTGATAGAAGAGAATGCTGAGGGCCAATACAAAAATGCCAGCTTGATGATGCATCCACAGCACCCTGTACACAGTTGCACACAGCCAAAAGTGGTTATCCACAATATCTGAAAGTTGTTAATATTTTTTCAGTACAACTGTACTGAAAAAAGCGGAGATCCTAACTAATTACAATACAGTCGTGCTAAATAGATTGAAAATTATTATTATTCTGATAGTATTAAGCTGTGCCAAAACTAATTGACCTTCACGAGCGTAAACAGTCGATTGCACAAGCTACATGGAAAATCATGCTTTATAAAGGAATGGAAGGTGTGTCCGCGAGAAGTATTGCAAAGGAGGCCGGCTTGTCATTAGGGGCATTGCGGTATTATTTTTCCTCACAAGAAGAGCTGATGCTTTATGCAGAAGCATTGCTTTTTGAACGGTTGACAGAAAAAACGATTGAGATTTTCCAGGAAGAACAGACTCCGCTGGAAAAAATCATTGGCGTGCTGATGGCATTTCTGCCGGCCAAAGGCGAATCGGCAACAGAAGCCAAAGTGAGGCTGATCTTTAAGCTGCACGGACGCCATAGCAGGAAGGACTATCAGGAAGAGCAGGATGTGGCCCTGCAGGCCATTAAGAACATCATGTCGAATTTCATTTTATTGAATTTGCTGAAAAAAGGACTGGATGTTCCGTTAGAAACAGACCGGCTGATCTGTTTGCTGGACGGTATGGTCTTGGACGCGATGGTCAGACCGGAGCGGTGCACCCAAGAGCATCAGCGGAAAATGATCGTTCATCACTTGAATGCCATTTGTAAAGAAGAAGTCGACAGATAAAATAACGGCAGCCAAGACAGAAAATTTGTCTTGGCTGCCGTTATTTTATGGAATGATGGTCTTCTGTCAAGAAAGTGGACACGGAAATACTGTTCTTTTTCTTCAAGAACCCTATCTCGCTCCGCTTGATCGGACGGCCATGAGAAGCGGTTCAAAAGCGAACCGCTTCTCATGGCCGTCAAACTGTTACGAAACCAATCGTTCTGATGTCAGAGATGCATACATTTTTTCGTAATTTTCGGGTGACAAGTAACCAAGTGTAGAGTGGCGTCTCCGTAAATTATAGAAGTCATCGATGTAATGGGCGATGGCCTTTCGGGCGTCTTCCCGTGTTCGGAACCGGTGGCGGTAGATCAGCTCTTTCTTAATGGTGGCGTGAAACGATTCGATGCAGGCGTTGTCATATGGATCTCCCTTGCGGCTCATGCTGATTTTGAATTCGGCTTTATTCAAGCACTTGATGTATTCCTCGGAACAGTACTGGGATCCACGATCGGAGTGGTGGATCGGCTCACCAGACGGATTCCGCAAGAGCAGCGCATCCTGCAACGCCCCCAGTGGCAGTTCCGTCTTCATCGTGGCATCCAGGCTCCAGCCAACAATCTTGCGGGAGAACAGATCCATCACACTCGCTAGGTACAACCAGCCTTCCAGCGTCCAGATGTAGGTGATATCGGTAACCCAGACCGTATTGGGCTTGTCGACATT
Source organism: Planococcus sp. ISL-110 (assembly GCF_018613575.1). Lineage (GTDB taxonomy): Bacteria > Bacillota > Bacilli > Bacillales_A > Planococcaceae > Planococcus. The sequence continues at coordinate 11,703 of NZ_JAGGPX010000035.1, read as the reverse complement.
GAACTTGCGCTCGAGAAGATTCGGGTAGACAAATTGGTTGTGGTTGGAATCGGTCGTTGTCACGAACTGTTTTACCGGCAATGCGCAAAGTTCCAGCTCTTTCATGTAACGACCCACAGTTCGTTCACATATGGAATAACCCTGCGCTTTGAGATCCTCAAGAATGCGCGGGCTACCATAGGTGCCATAGCTCTCATGATACGATTGAGCAATTTTTTGGAGAATCTCTTCACGCAGAAGCTGCCGTTCTGTCCGATTAGCTGCGACCAGCTGAGTCCGCCATTTATAATAGCCGCCTCTGGATACGCCAAGTAAATTACACATCATCAACACGTCGTATTCGTTCCGATGCTCCTGGATGAACAAAAATATTACGTGCGGCTTTTCATGAAGACATGCATGGCCTTTTTTAAGATTTCTACTTCATCGTCCCGCTCTTTCAGTCGATTTTCCGCCTCTCGCAGCTTCTTCTCCATCTCGGAGAAGGTGACCATCGGCTCACCCGTTGGATTCGCTAAACGGTCCTGCTTTTCCCGGTACTCTCTTGCCCAGTGCCGCACCGTTGTGGCACTCACACCGATTTCATAAGCCAGATCCGTGGCTTTGCGTCCTTCCTCAATATGGAGTTTGGCGATATATTCCTTATACTCCGCATCTTTGTGTTTGCCCATATTTTACACGCCCTTTTGATTGATGGTTTTAGTATGTCCAAAACCGTTTGGTCGTGTCCACTTTTAAGTCTAAACCCAATGAATGAGAGGTTTCTGTACCTTTATAATATAATTGATTATTCAGAAAAAACTAACATCTTTTATCAGGAATATGCTACCATTTAAGTAAAGTCAAATAACTTGCTGCTTGCTTTTCTTCTATATAGAAAGAGGTGTATGCGATGTGATGGCTGAGTATTTCGCTCAAAAAAGATCTCATGTCCAATCGGTGCCATTTTTTAAAAATTTCTGCATTTTTACTGTCGTACTGGCATAACTAATTCAGAAGAGAGGGATTCAAATGGCTGAAGGCAAAAACCGCGCACGGATCCAACGTTTTGGAAGTCATTTAAGTGGCATGATCATGCCGAATATCGGTGCATTTATCGCATGGGGGCTAATAACCGCATTATTTATTCCTGATGGCTGGTTGCCATATGAACCATTGGCGGCATTGGTCGGTCCGATGATTACGTATCTCCTTCCATTACTGATCGGTTTCACTGGGGGACGTCTTGTCTATGATTTCAGGGGTGGTGTACTTGGTGCAACAGCAACGATGGGGGTCATTGTCGGTGCTGATATTCCGATGTTTCTAGGCGCTATGATCATGGGACCGCTGGCAGGCTATCTAATGAAAAAAGTCGATCAGCTTTTTCTGGACAAAATTCGTGCTGGATTTGAGATGCTCTATAATAATTTCTCAGCGGGTATTCTAGGCGCCATCCTCGCTGGTATTGCGGTATTGGGGGTCGGCCCCATTGTCAATTCGTTGACCAATAGCCTGGCCGCAGGCGTCGAGGCCATCGTCAATAATGGGCTTTTGCCGCTGGCCAGTATCATCATCGAGCCGGCAAAAATCCTGTTCCTGAACAACGCCATCAATCACGGGCTGCTGAGTCCGCTTGGTGTTGAACAGGCGGCGACTGATGGGAAATCCATCCTGTTTTTATTGGAAACAAATCCTGGGCCGGGGCTCGGCATTCTGCTGGCTTTCACTTTTTTTGGGAAAGGTATTTCCAAGAGCTCGGCACCGGGAGCGGCCATCATCCAGTTTCTCGGTGGTATCCACGAAATTTACTTCCCTTATGTATTGATGAAGCCCTTATTGCTGCTGGCAGTTATCGGGGGTGGTATGAGCGGAATCTTCACATTCGTCTTATTTGATGCCGGACTGGTTGCAACGCCGTCACCGGGCAGCATCTTTGCCGTGCTCGCCTTAACGCCTCAAGGCAACTATTTGGGGGTAGTGTTGGGCGTGGTCATCGCGGCGGCGGTTTCTTTTACCATTGCTTCGGTCATTCTGAAAACCACCAAAGACATAGAAGAAGATTTAACAGTTGCAACAGGTAAAATGGAAGAAATGAAAGGCAAAAAAAGTGCAGCCGCTGGCTATCTGGCTCCTCAGGCAGCGCAAGGCCCTTCGGCAACTTCTGATAATGAGGTGCTGCAGGAAGGTGCAGTGGTAACTTCGGATCCAGCAAAAAAGGCGGCGGACCAGGTGCACCGTGTGGTACTCGCCTGTGACGCCGGAATGGGGTCCAGTGCAATGGGAGCTTCCTTATTGAAAAATAAATTCAAAAAAGAAAATATCGATATCCCGGTTACGAACACCTCGATCAGCCAATTGCCAGAAGATGCGGATGTCGTTGTTACCCACAAAGATTTGACGCCGCGCGCCAAAGAGAAATTGCCGCAGGCTGAGCATATTTCAGTGGAAAACTTCATGAACAGCCCGGAATACGACAAGCTGGTACAGCGCTTGAAAAAATAAGCACGCAAATGGAAGTTCGAAAATCCAAATGGGAGTGATGGACATGGCAAAAGCAGTATTGAAAAAGGAGAACATCAAACTGAACGTTCCGCTGTCTACAATGGAAGAAGGCATTCGCTATACTGGGGGAATCCTGGTGGATAATGGATATGTGGACGATGGCTACATCGACAAAATGCTGGAGCGGGAAGGGATGGCTTCCACATTTATGGGCAACAGCCTGGCCATTCCGCATGGCACTGAAGACGCCAAAGCCAACGTTCTGGAAACCGGTATATCAGTTGTCACTGTTCCTGAAGGAGTCGATTTTGGCAGCGGCAATATCGCCAAGATCCTGATCGGCATTGCAGGTAAAAACAATGAACATCTGGATATCCTTTCCAATATTGCGATTGTCTGTTCTGAAGAAGAAAATATCGCTAAGATTTTAAATGCTACTTCAGAAGATGAAATCATGGAGTTGTTCAGCGAGGTGAGTTGAAGGCAAGCTGTCGTTTCGACTTTAATGATAATAGACGGAGAGTTGCCGGAGCCCTGTCATACGAAGTTGGCTAGTTTCGCAATTAATTGGCGATTTTTTAGAAAGTTTTCATTTGGTAATAGTTTGTTCATATTTGCTCTGTATACTGAGGCTATCTAAAATCTTTGGAGGTTGAAGAAATGAGCGGAACCTTATTTTATGCAAATCCAAAAGTGGAAACAGCTAGGGAAATCGTCAAAAAACTGCAGTTGCAGGGAATTAATGCAGAGTTGTGCAAAAAAGCAGCAGGCTTATAAGAAGACCATTAAAAAACCTCACAGGCCAGCATGGCCCGCGAGGTTTATTTTACTTGAAATTCAAGCTGTTCAATAGCTTAGCGCTTTTTCATACATCCATCTCTTGAGGTTACCAATCGAGTTAAAAGAGATGGCTTCCCCAGTATCTTTGTGTTCCGCTTTGACGATGACATCGAATTCATTGGGAGTGAATAACCAACCGTCTTCCATCAAAGTGCGAGCCATCTTCACAATCATACTTGAGCCTTTAATAGAATCCAAATTCATTTTAACCATCTCCTTTTTTGGTGGTGACTTTTATTATATTCTATTTATCTGAATTTTAAAACTTCTTTTTTTATAGCAACGTTTTACAACATCTTTATGTGTTTTATTCTATTCCCAGAGCTTCGAAAATCCAAACTATTTTGCTTCGCTTCAGTCAATAGAAAAGGGATTTGTCACAATTCTGTGACAAATCCCTTGAGCTTGTAGACAAAAGAATATTTATGATATTCAAAGAATGAATACTCATTTTATCGCGTTTATACTGGATTCTCCGCTCCAGGCGGACACTTTCCGCGGACGAAGCGCTGAGCCTCCTCGTCGCAAGCTCCTGCGGGGTCTCATCACTCCGTTCTACCGCAGGAGTCGCCGCCTTGCGCTCCAAATCCTTGAGTGAAGGAATTACTAGGCTTGTTGGGGTTATACACCGCTACTTGTTTTTATTAGACTTTGTCTACAGCCTGAAGGGATTTGTCGCAATTCTGTGACAAATCCCTTTTCGGTCCTCTAGCTTGAACTCTGGAATCGACTCAACCCTTTTGATGCAAGGCCCCCTAAATTTTCGTCAACTGGCTGACGATGACTTCTACCACATTTTTGATGTAAGGATCTTGTCCTTTCTTCATAGAAGCAGCTGTAAAGGTACGGTATTTCATGATTTCGTAATAGCCGTACATGCTATCTTCCAATGTTAGTCCTTCATCAACCAAAAACGAAGAATTCAAGATTTTTCGTAAAGCGGCTTCGTCTTGAGCAACAATCAGTGAGGGGTTAAGTGGATTGAAATCGCCATCAATGATGCCATTTTTATAAAAAGAATGAAGCGTGGCGATCCGCTCATTCGCCAGTTCCAACTTCCGGCTATAAAGATCAGGACAGGTAGATTTCAATTCATTTAAATAAATCTCCGAAGTGTAGACTGCCGAAAAAGCGGATTGCTCAAAAACGGTTGGCAGGCGCTGGACATAAGAAAAGCGGGGATTGTTGATGAATTGGTTGGTTTTTTTCAGGTAATCGATGTAAATCTCCGTTACTTCCAGGATGATGTCTTCTTTTGATGCGAAAAAATTATATAAGGAAGCCCTGCTGATTCCCATTAAACGGGCTAAATCCTGAATCGTCAAAGTGATAAACCCCTTTGTGCGAACAGTCTCCATAATCTTCTCAGCATAGGAGCGGCGCATGATTCGCCGTTCCTCTGGTGAAATTTTCCGCATATAAACACCCCCATCTTGTGAAAATTATAACACAAGAAAGGTGGACGGAGATTCCCGATTTTAAACCGAGTTGTTTGAATGGACAGCTTGAGGGGGTAAAGAGTTAAGATGCATATAATGTTAGACTGTTTTTCAAGAAAATGTCTAAAATGTAAAAATGGAGATGAATTGATATGGCAAAAGGCAAAACAGCAATCATAACAGGTGCCAGCAGCGGAATTGGCCAAGCAACTGCAAAAGAATTGGCTTCTAAAGGGTATCAAGTTCTTCTTGCTGCAAGGCGCGAAGACAGATTGGTCGAGTTAAAAAAAGAAATTGAAGCTGCTGGAGGTACGGCAGAGTATAAAGTGACAGATGTAACATCGGCAGATGAAATGAAGGCATTGGCAGCGGAAGCGCTGGAAAAATTCGGGCAGATCGATGTACTGGTCAATAATGCCGGGTTGATGCCTTTATCCTTCATGAACAAATTAAAAATAGATGAATGGGACAAAATGATCGATGTCAATATTAAGGGCGTTCTTTATGGCATCGCTGCAGTGTTGCCGATCATGGAAAAACAGAAGTTCGGCCATGTTTTGAATGTGTCATCAGTGGCGGGCCATATGGTATTTAAAGGAAGTGCAGTATACAGCGGCACCAAATACGCTGTCCGCGCTATTTCCGATGGCTTGCGACAGGAAATCGATCCATCGCATGAAATCCGTGTGACCATTGTTTCACCAGGTGCCGTTGAAACAGAACTGACCAGCACGATCACAGACGAAGATGTGCTGGCTTCTCTTAAAAATAGAGGTTCAATGAAGCCGCTCGAAGCACAGGACATTGCCAATGCAATCGCTTATGCTGTGGAACAACCTGCCCATGTGGACGTCAATGAGATTCTGATACGTCCTAGACAACAGGCATAAATCAAAAAAAGAATGGAGACGATAGAAATGAAAACCGATTTTTCAAAAATTTATATAAATGGTGAGTGGATCCAGGGTTCAAGTGACAGCCAAATGAAAAATACCAATCCGTTCACGGGAGAAGAGTTGGCAACAACTCAAGCCGCCGATAAAACCGATTTGGACGCTGCTTATAAAGCTGCGGCCGAAGCACAGGTGGCATGGGCAAAAGAACTGCCGCAGAACAAGCGGGCAGTCATTGAAAAAGCATTGGAAGTCATGCAGGAAAATAAAGAACTGATCATTGACTGGCTCGTCAAAGAAGCGGGGAGTACCGTCATCAAAGCGACAGTCGAGTTCGGTGCGTCGATCAACATTCTGAAAGAGGCCGCAACATTCCCATATCGCATGGAAGGCAAGATTCTTCCTTCGCAGCAAGCGGGCAAAGAAAATCGTGTCTACCGCAATGCGTTAGGCGTTATCGGCATCATCAGCCCGTGGAACTTTCCCTTGCATTTGGCAATCCGTTCCATCGCCCCGGCACTTGCGACTGGCAATGCCGTGGTCATCAAGCCGGCAACGGACACCCCGGTAACCGGCGGATTGCTGTTTGCCAGCATTTTTGAAGCGGCTGGATTGCCTAAAGGGCTGTTAAACGTAGTAGTCGGACGCGGCTCAGAAATTGGCGATGACATCGTCACGCATCCAACACCGCGCCTGATTTCCTTTACCGGTTCTACCCCTGTCGGAAAACGCATCGGGGAACTTGCCGGTGGCGCTTTGAAGAAAACGGCATTAGAGCTTGGCGGCAACAACAACTTTATCGTGTTGAAAGATGCCGATGTCGATCAGGCAGTCGATTCTGCATTGTTCGGCAAGTTCTATCATCAGGGCCAGATTTGCATGTCTATCAATCGTATTTTTGTTCACGAGGACATTTACGATGAGTTCGCCGAGCAGTTTATCGCCCGCGCCGGCAAGCTGAAGTTTGGCAACCCAGCAGAGCAGGATACTCAGGTTGGACCGCTGATCAATCGCGATCAAGTAGACCGGATCCTGAAAGACATCGAAGCAACCGTTGAACAGGGGGCGAAAGTTCGCCTTGGCGGAAAAGCAGACGGCAATGTGTTGGAACCCACTGTATTGACAGGTGTTAGCAACAGCATGCCGCTTGCTGAAAATGAAATCTTTGGTCCCGTAGCGATCTTGATTCCATTCAGCAGCGATGAGGAAGTGGTTGAAATGGCGAACTTTTATCCGTTCGGTTTGAGCGGAGCGGTCCATTCGGCGAACATCGAGCATGGGACGAACATTGCGCATCAAATCCATACGGGCATGATCCATGTCAACGACCAGCCGGTCAATGACGAGGCACATATGCCGTTTGGCGGCGAAAAAGATTCCGGCCTTGGCCGCTTTAACGGCGAATGGGTGCTGGAAGAATTCACTACCTTAAAATGGTTATCGGTTCAGCATCAACGCCGCGAGTACGGACCATTCGTTAATAATACAAAAAACTAAAAGAACGATGCGACGGCAGCCTCACCAGTGGGGTTGCCGTCATTTTGTGTTTGAGAAGGGCCGAAGAAATCGCTCCAAGCGGATCCCTGCAGCTGTTTTTCTATTGCCAAAAAGGACATTGGGAAAGCAGAGTCGAATTCTACAACAAACAGAAAAATAGAGAACAGGAGCTGATGAACATTGGCTGGATGGTTACCCCATATATACGATGTGGCAATGAAGCCGCTGGAAAAAACGCGTTTTGAGAAGATTCGTGCTGATCTTGTCCGTAAAGCACAAGGAAAGGTTTTGGAAATCGGTTTTGGTACAGGCGCGAACTTTCGCTACTACCGAAATGTCGAGCGGGTTGATGCCATTGAACCCAATCCGGCAATGGGCAAGCAGGGAGTCAAGCGCATCAAAAAATCCCGAATTCCCATTCATCTTTATCAGGCAAAAGCGGAACAGCTTCCGTTTGCCGATAACAGTTTTGACAGTGTAGTCGCGACCTTGGTTTTTTGTACCATCCCGGAACCAGAGCGTGCCCTTCAGGAAATACGAAGGGTCAGCAAGCCGGGGGCCAAGCTTCTTTTGTTTGAACACGTCAAGATGGATCAAAAAATGATGGGGAAAACCCAGGAGGCATTGACGCCGATTTGGAAAAAACTTTGTGATGGCTGCCATTTAAACCGGAATACCCTTGGTCTGTTGAAAAATTCAGGTTGGGACATACAGAAAGTCACTTCCCATTATGGCGGGCTCTTTTTAACAATTGAATGCCGCAATCCTTTTTGAACATGGACTTCTTGTTAAACTATTCACTGTGGCTGCCACTTTGGGCGCGGATCCTGTAAAAAGCCAGGCAAAGTACACCTGTCTTCTTACTTCGACTAGCCCGTGGACCCGATTGAAATGGGGCAGATGCTGACCAGCCTGTCCGGCAGTGAAGCAGCGCTTAAAGCTGCCTAAAGAATTGAACAAGAATTCCAAAACAAAAACGCTGTGTATTCTTGATGAACCTTTTGTCGAACGACATCAAAAAATTGCCGCAAATAAGCTTTCCTATACCGGAAGATTTTTAGAGCCTAAACACTAGATAATTGCAGGATGCTTGTTTTTTTAAAAATGTTTTCTTTATTAACACTTAATTCAGAATATATGTGTTGACAAAAAAATAATACTTTCTATAATTATTAATAGGAAGAGGGCTGGTGCGCTCGATTGATGACAGATAGACGGAGGAGGGATGGGCGCCAATTGTACGAGCTTGTCTTACAGTGAATTTCTGGTAAAAAGTTAAAGTGAATTTCAACTGAAAAGTAGCCTGAGAGGAGAGTTTTGAAAATGAGACTTTTACCAAGAAAACAGGAGGATTTTTTCCCAAACCTTTTTGACAGCGACTTTGAAATGAATGTTTTTGACCGCTTTTTCAAAGAAGCCAATTATCCTCAAGTGGACATCAAAGATGCCGATGATCATTATGAAGTTGAAGTGGATATTCCAGGATTCGCAAAAGAAGACATTTCGGTAGAGTACAAGGACGGCTATCTTCAGCTTCAAGGCAAGAAAGAAGAAAACAAAGAAGTGACAGAAAATGATGGCCATTATATCCGGAAAGAACGTTCATATGGCTCATTCAAACGCAGCTTCTATGTTGGTGAAGTAGACCAGAACCACATATCCGGTTCTTTCAAAGACGGCGTATTGATGCTGCAAGTGCCTAAATCGAAAGAGGAAAAGCAAAAAGATGAAGGACATCAGATTAAGATCGAGTAGCTTTGTATCGTGAAGTTGAAAAACCGAAAGGCCATAGGGCTTTTCGGTTTTTTTATGGGATTAAGACAAACCCCGATATTCACGCTCCATATAAATAGAAAGATCTTCTGCTTTTTCTCCAGTGATGCGTTCGAAATCCTCCGTGACTTCTCCCATCAACCCCTTAGCCGCAGCTTCATACAACGAGACAAGCACTGGTCCAAAGCCTTTTGGTTCATCGTAGAGCTCTGCGAACTGTTCGGTGGTCAGTGGGTCGTAGATGATGGACGAACCGCTGATTCGGCTCATCAATTCGGCAAGTTCAGCCATCGACCAGGCTTTAGGGCCGGTTAAGGTGTACTCCTTGCCGTGCAGACTTTCTTTAATGGCAATCTGCACAATGGCTTTTGCCAGATCTTTTCTGGAGATGAAAGAAATCTTCTGATCCGCCACAGGATAAAGAATTTTTCCCCACCGGGCCAATTCTGGAAGATAAGGCGGCAAGGGATCGGAATACATGCCGTTCCGGATATAGGTGTATGGAACGGTTCCTGAAGCTAGCCGGCGCTGGACATAACCGAAAAAAGGGCTCATCTTAAAGGGATTATTGCCATGATCCGCCATGAAGCCGATAAAAATAAACTGCTTGATGCCTGTTTTTTCAGCTGCGACAATGGCATTTTCAAACTCCATGATCCGAGCAACACTCGGGAAAGTCAGGCTAGGGATGTAAATGAGGATGTCTGAGCCGCTGAAAGCGGCAGTGAGTGCTTGTTCAGAGCGGTAATTTGCTTGTTTTATCCCAATGCCCATTTGCTTGAAATGAGCAGCTTTATCGGGATTCCGCACAGTCAGCACCAGATTATTGGGTTCGATATATTTTAAAGCCTCTTCCACAATTTTGACGCCAAGATTTCCCGTAGCAGCGGTGATGTTATAAAGCATAAGGATCCCTCCAGTCACTCTGTTATCTCTTCTTAAGTATAATCCGATTTTTCCGGAAAAGTGAACTAATTGCTTGGATTTTACGTAGTGTGTGTAAGGGAAATGAAAGAAATAGCCGCCAGGGGTTTTTAGCCGTTTTGGACAGAATAACGCTGGCAAAGGACTTACTATATGAGTTGAACTTAAGAATCATCTTTTCATACACCGTTCAAACCAGGCAGTGGCTGCGCCGGCATGGAGAAAAACAGCGAAGACGCCTGTGGCAGTTGTTTTGCGGAACATCGGTTTTCAAACTAACAAGTCCAATTAATGTTAAGACAATCTACAAAAGAAAAGATTTTCCTGTAGCGGGAAGTATAGTAAGGTAGAAATACGAAATATGTAATAAAGGAGACAGGGGATGGAAAAAAGTACCGATACAAGCTTATACTTGCGGATCAGTGAACAGGACAAAGCCGCATTGGAACAATTATATGACCGCTACGAAAAAATCCTTTTTTCATTCCTATACAAGATGCTGGAAGATCGTGAACTGGCGGAAGAGGCGCTGCAGGAAGTATTCATCAAGATCTGGCGCGGCAAAGGGGTATACGATGAAAGTAAGGGGAAATTTACTTCCTGGCTTTTCAGGATGGCGCAGAATACAGCCATCGATTTGATACGAAAACGCAAAAAACCAACCGTGCCGATTGAAGAAGCTGCCCAAATGGCCAGCAATGACACGCCTGTAGACGTACAGGTAGAATGGCAGGAAAAGCAGGAGCAGATTGAAACGGCTGTTCAGCGTCTTTCGACCGAACAGCAGAAGATGATCGACTTGTTCTATTTTAAAGGACATACCCATGAAACGATTGCAGACATGTGTGATATCCCACTGGGAACTGTCAAGAGCCGAATACGTCTGGCATTGAAAAAGTTAAAAACATCGCTGCACGGGATGCAGGAAAGGGGGGCTTATGATGACTAACGTGGATTGTGACCGTTTAGTGGATTATCTGAACGGAACGCTATCAGAAGACGAAATCGAGCAATTTGAAGAACATGTGAAAACATGCACAGAATGCCAGGAAATAGTAGAAGCTACAGGCGAGCTCCCTTATCTTGCAGATCCAGTGGAACCGCCGGCAGATATGAAAGCTCGAATCCTGTCCAATGTGTTTGAAGAAAAACCGGAACAGAACAACCCGCCCGCAGCATTAAATCCAGCGATGTCCCCGATACCGCTGCACAGAAAGAAAAGTAAGCCGAATATCTGGAGGCCACTTATCGCAGCTGTTCTTCTCGCATCACTGTTAGGCAATGCCTATGCTTTCCTGCAACTGTCAGATCAGGACGACGCACCGGAAACAGCGATCGAATCCATTGAACTGCAGCCAAGTGAAGCATTTGCAGGAACCGCTACTGCGGAGATGATACAAGAAGAAGGTTCGCTGAATCTCGTCGTGCAGGCCAATCAATTGGCTGAACTGGATGCCGGACAGGTTTATCAAGTATGGTTGATCAAGGATGACCAGCCGATACCGGCAGGTGCATTTTCACCTAATCCAAACGGTGAAGGCGCAAGCTATTATCAGCTGGAAGAAAATTTGTCCGAATGGGATACAATTGCCATTACGCTGGAACCTGAGACAGGAAACGAATTGCCTGAAGGTGAAATTGTAATGAGTGCAGGAATATAACTGGCCGCTTTTGCGGTCAGTTATTTTTTTTGTTTTTTATTTGAATTCTTTTTTAAATAAAGTGATCTAAATGATTTGCGCTTGCGTTATAACTGTATAACCAAAAAAAAAGAAAAAGGGAGCGATTCTTTATGAAATTAAACAAATGTCTTTTAGCACTTCCACTATCACTAGCCTTATTGGTACCAACAG
>NZ_JAGGPX010000034.1 GCF_018613575.1 Planococcus sp. ISL-110 | reverse complement strand
TACCGATTCCGGTAACGGCTTTTTTGTTTGAAAACGATGAGAAGATAAAAGTGGAAATTTATAAAGGAGCAAAATAAGGGTTGAAGGTGTTATGGAATGGGAAAAACATGAGTGAGGTGAAATCTATGAAACCAGGTATATATAAAGTAGAAGCTATTGATAAAAGAACAGTATTATTAAAGACTACAGAAGAAGGTGATGAACAGTATACATTTCCTTTAGCAGACTTCACTCATAATGTTTCCGTAGGAGATGTTGTAGAAATTTGGCAAGAGGGTATAAAGTGGAAAACGAAATATGCGGAAGAAAAAACAAGGTCAGTATCGAGTCATACTAAAGATTTTGTGAAAAGAATACTAGATCAGGAATAAAGTTAAAAAGTCTTTTAGCGAAGTTGGCTTAAAGACTTTTTTTATTGGTAAACACTTTCGATACATACTATTTGATTCCTATAAAAAACTTGGTGTATAATTAAGTCAAATATAGTCAAAGTCAACTTTGGCCTATTATGTATCGAAGAGGTGAAAGCGATGCGGAATATTTCGGATGTAATAGAAGGTTATTTAAAGCAAGTTATCGAATTAAGCGAGAGAGATCATATTGAAATTAAACGCAGTGAAGTAGCCGAGAAGTTTCAGTGTGTGCCATCTCAAATAAATTATGTCATTAATACCCGTTTTACTGTTGACCGCGGGTACTCAGTAGAAAGTAAACGCGGCGGCGGTGGATATATTCGTATTAGGAGAATCCGACTTCATCAAAAGTCGGATGTTATAGCCGAAGTTATTCAGCGTTTAGAGAACGGTGCTACGCAGGTTATGGCGGAGGATATTGTTTTCAGGCTGCTGGATGAAGAGATTATTTCTAAGCGGGAAGCAAAGCTTATTCTCAGTGCTGTTGATCGTAGGGCGCTGCTTTTGCCTCTTCCGACACGTGATGAAGTCCGAGCGCGCATTCTCATAGCGATGCTCTTCACAATTAAATATCAATCGAACACATAAAGGGGTGAAAAGATGATTTGCGATCAGTGCGGAGAACGTTCCGCATCAGTAATAGTTAAACAACAGCAACAAGGACAGATAACAGAGCTTCATTTATGCCATATCTGTGCTGCTGAAAACCATAGCATTAATATTGCTTTTGAGCAGGATCCATTAGCTATTCATCAGCTATTATCAAATTGGTTCCCTAATTCGCAGGCATCCATTAACCCTGCTAGAAAAGAAGTAGCAACTTGCCCTTCCTGTGGTTTTACTTTTTCTAAATTTTTGCAGATTGGGAAGTTTGGATGTGCTTCTTGTTACGATACGTTTTCACCACAGCTCATTGAAATATTCAAACGTTTCCATAATGGGAATACAGAACATACTGGTAAAATACCGGCTTCTTATGGAACTACCTTAAAAATAAAAAAAGAAATTGAAGAACTTCGCAAACAAATGCAAATATCAATTCAGTCAGAACACTTTGAAGAAGCTGCAAGATTAAGAGATGAAGTAAAAGTGTTGAGTTCCAAGCTTGAGCGAGGTGCTCCAAATGGCAGTTGAACGGTTTCTGCAACCTCGAGCAAGCAGTTGGATGGCTAATGATGGTGAAAATGTCGATATTGCAATGAGTACCAGAATTCGATTAGCAAGAAATCTAAATGATTTTAAATTTCCTTATTCATTTACGGAAGATGAGGCACTCAAAGTAGATAAAGAAATCTCTTCTGTATTATTAGATAAAGGCAGTGAGTTAGACTATACTTTTAGCCATGTAAGTATAGAAGAACTTGCCCAGCTGCAAAAAGAGGTACTAGTGGAAAAACATTTAATCAGCCCTTATCTCGCTAATAGCCAACATTCAGGTTCTGTTTTATTGTCTGAAGGTGAAGAGCTGAGTATCATGGTAAACGAGGAGGATCATTTACGGATTCAAAGTCTGCAGTCAGGATTTCATCTTCAAAAAGCCTATAAAATAGCCAATGAATTAGATTCCTTATTAGAGAAGAATTTGTCTTATGCTTTTCATGAGAAGTATGGCTACTTAACCAGCTGTCCCACCAATGTCGGTACGGGCATGAGGGCGTCTGTTATGCTTCATTTGCCGGCTTTGACTATGTCGCATCAAATTCAACGGATCATTCCTGCAATTTCAAGACTTGGTATGGTGGTTCGCGGTATTTATGGTGAAGGCAGCGAGGCATTGGGGAATGTTTATCAAATATCCAATCAATTGACACTTGGCAAATCCGAATACGAAATTCTTCAGGATTTGGAAAATATGACAGAACAGATTATTCAGCAGGAACGTAAGGCACGGGAAGCGATTGTTCTAAATTCACCATTGGTATTGGAAGATCGTCTGTATCGGTCGCTTGGAATTCTTACCCATTCGAGACTGCTGACTACGGAAGAAGCTGCTACTTGTTTGTCAGATGTTCGATTGGGTATTGATTTAAAGATGATTCAAGATGTAGATATGTCAATTTTGAATGAATTGATGATTTTTATGCAGCCGGCATTCCTGCAGCAATATGCAGACAAGCCGCTGCAGCCGAAACAACGCGATTTTGCTCGGGCAAAATTGTTCCGGGAGCGATTGAATAAAGAAGGTATAAATAGTGAAGGAGAGGATCTTGCATGATGTTTAATCGATTTACACAACGCGCACAAAAAGTTCTTCAGTTAGCTCAAGAAGAGGCCATTCGCATGAAACATGAATCAATCGGTACAGAGCATATTCTTCTAGGTTTAATTCGCGAAGGTGGCGGTATAGCCGCTAAAGCTTTGGAAGCGATTGAAGTGAACACACAATTGATTGAAGAAGGCGTTAAGGAACTTGTTGGTGTCGGCGAAAAAGATGTTGGTCCGATTGTCCACTATACGCCGAGAGCGAAAAAAGTTATTGAATTGTCAGTTGATGAGTCCCGTAAATTGGGCCATTCTTATATTGGTACAGAGCATTTGCTATTGGCGCTGATTCGCGAAGGTGAAGGCGTTGCAGCCCGTGTGTTAGGAAATGCAGGTGTCAGCTTGAATAAGGCGCGCCAACAAGTGTTGCAGCTTCTGGGGAACAATGAACAGGCATCTACAGGCACAAGCCCGAATGCTTCGGCAAACACACCGACATTGGATGGTTTGGCACGTGATTTGACTCAGGTAGCCCGTGAAGGCGGATTGGACCCGGTTATCGGCCGTAGTGATGAAATCACACGTGTGATTGAAGTGCTGAGCCGCAGAACGAAAAACAATCCTGTATTAATCGGTGAACCAGGTGTCGGTAAAACAGCTATTGCTGAAGGTTTGGCTCAACAAATTGTCAATAATGAAATTCCTGAAACCCTGCGTGACAAACGCGTCATGGTTTTGGATATGGGTACAGTGGTTGCCGGAACAAAATACCGTGGGGAATTCGAAGATCGCTTGAAAAAAGTGATGGATGAAATTCGCCAGGCAGGCAATGTTATCCTCTTTATTGATGAGCTTCACACGTTAATTGGAGCAGGTGGGGCAGAAGGTGCAATTGATGCATCCAATATCCTGAAACCTTCATTGTCTCGCGGTGAACTTCAATGTATCGGTGCTACGACTTTGGATGAGTACCGCAAGTATATTGAAAAAGACGCGGCGCTTGAGCGCCGTTTCCAACCGATTCAAGTGGACGAGCCTTCAGTAGAAGAGTCGATTCAAATCATCCGTGGTTTGCGTGACCGCTATGAAGCGCATCACCGCGTGAAAATTACCGATGAAGCGATCGAAGCAGCTGCTAAAATGTCAGACCGCTACATCTCAGATCGTTTCTTACCGGATAAAGCGATTGACTTGATTGATGAAGCGGGATCTAAAGTAAGACTTCGCTCTTACACGACTCCGCCGGATCTGAAAGAGCTGGAAGCACGGTTGGAAGCTGCACGCTCAGAGAAAAATGAAGCGGTGCAAAGCCAAGAATTCGAAAAAGCGGCTTCGCTTCGTGATGCGGAACAAAAACTGCAGAACCAATTAGATAAAACGAAGAAAGAATGGAAAGAAAAGCAAGGAAAAGAAGAGTCTGAAGTAACAGTGGAAGATATCGCGAAAGTTGTGTCCATGTGGACCGGCATTCCGGTCTCAAAACTGGCTCAAACAGAATCTGATAAGCTCCTGAACTTGGAATCGATCCTTCATAACCGTGTTATCGGTCAGAATGAAGCTGTCACTTCAATTTCAAAAGCTATCCGTCGTGCGCGTGCTGGATTGAAAGATCCGAAACGCCCAATCGGCTCGTTCATCTTCCTTGGACCAACTGGTGTTGGTAAAACGGAGTTGGCGCGTGCGCTGGCTGAATCCATGTTTGGTGATGAAGAAGCGATGATCCGCATTGATATGTCCGAATACATGGAAAGACATTCGACTTCACGTTTGGTCGGTTCTCCTCCAGGTTATGTAGGTTACGAAGAAGGCGGACAGTTGACAGAGAAAGTCCGTAGAAAACCATACTCAGTAGTGCTGCTTGACGAAATTGAAAAAGCTCACCCTGACGTGTTCAATATTCTTCTGCAGGTCCTTGAAGATGGTCGTTTAACGGATTCAAAAGGCCGCAGAGTCGATTTCCGCAACACAGTCATCATCATGACTTCAAACGTTGGTGCGGAAGAGTTGAAATACAATAAATATGTTGGTTTCAATTTAGATGATGCAAAATCGGATTACAAAGACATGAAAGGCAAAATGCTTGCTGAATTGAAAAAAGCATTCCGCCCAGAGTTCCTGAACCGTGTCGATGATATGATCGTCTTCCATTCTCTTGAAAAAGAAAACTTAAGAGAGATTGTTAATTTGATGACGAAACAATTGGTTGATCGCTTGAAAGAGCAGGATATCGATTTGGAGTTGACTGAAGCGGCGCTTGAAAAAGTGGCTAAAGAAGGATATGACCCAGAGTATGGAGCACGACCACTTCGCCGTTCCCTTCAAAAACATGTAGAAGATCGTCTGTCAGAAGAGCTGTTAAAAGGCACAGCACTATCAGGCCAACGTATTATCTTCGATGTAGAAGATGACGAATTCATCGTTCGCACAAAAGAAACAGAAGAAGCAAAAGAAGCGGTAGTGGAAAAAAAATAAAAACATTCCGCTCGCCGGAGATGGTCTCCGGCGAGCGTTTTTCTATTTAAGGAGGTACACATGGCTAAGAAAAAGACGAAATTCATTTGTCAGTCGTGTGGCTATGAATCAGCCAGATGGATGGGAAAGTGTCCAGGCTGCGCAGCATGGAATACGATGACTGAAGAAGTAGAGATGGCTGCTCCCAAAGGGACGCGCGGTGCTTTTCAGCACAGTGCATCAGTTCCTCAAAAAGCGACGCCAATCAATGCAATTGAAACACAGGACGAGCCTAGGGTGGAAACTGAACTCAGTGAATTAAACCGTGTGCTTGGAGGCGGCATTGTTCCGGGGTCACTGGTACTGATTGGTGGAGATCCGGGTATCGGGAAATCGACTTTGCTTTTACAGGTTTCCGCTATGCTTGCAAATAGTGGGAATCGGGTATTATATATTTCCGGGGAAGAATCTATTCGCCAAACCAAATTGCGGGCAGAACGTCTGAATGCCTCATCTTCAGAGCTGTTCATTTATGCAGAAACGAATCTAGAGTTGATTCATCATACAATTGAAGATGTGGCTCCTGATTTTGTAATTATCGATTCGATTCAGACAGTTCATCATCCTGAGGTGACTTCCGCACCCGGCAGTGTGACACAAGTAAGAGAAAGCGCCGCGGAATTGATGCGGATTGCGAAAACGAAGAATATCGCCATCTTTCTTGTTGGGCATGTAACAAAAGAGGGGCAGATTGCAGGGCCTAGGATTTTGGAGCATATGGTGGATACGGTGCTGTATTTTGAAGGGGAGCGCCATCACACCTATCGGATTTTACGGAGTGTCAAAAACCGTTTCGGTTCAACCAATGAAATTGCGATTTTTGAAATGCTTCAAAGCGGATTGAAAGAAGTACTGAATCCTTCCGAGCTATTCCTGCAGGAACGGTCGAGCGGTGCAGCAGGTTCGACAGTCGTGGCCTCGATGGAAGGAACGCGTCCAATCCTTGTTGAAATTCAGGCTTTGGTGACGCCGTCGAGTTTTAACTATCCGAAACGCATGGCTACAGGCATCGATGTCAACCGCGTGTCGCTGTTGATGGCAGTGCTGGAAAAACGGGCAGGCATGTTAATGCAGACACAGGACACCTATATTAAAGTTGCAGGTGGGGTTAAGCTTGATGAGCCGGCCATCGATTTGGCAGTGCTCGCAAGCATTGTCTCAAGTTTCCGGGACAAGGCGCCTAATGTCTATGATTGTATTATTGGAGAAGTTGGGTTGACCGGTGAAGTAAGGCGTGTATCACGCATTGAACAGCGCGTTCAAGAAGCAGCTAAGCTCGGGTTCAAGCGGGCAATTGTTCCAGCATCAAATTTAGGTGGCTGGGATTATCCTGAAGGGATTCGTGTGGTCGGCGTAGAAAGTGTTAACGATGCATTAAAAGAGATTTTTCCACAGTAAGGAGGCAATCATGCCTCCTTTTATTTCTAAATAAGAGTCATTAAAGCGTTTCAGTTTTAAAATGTGTATAATTATAAAAAGGAGGTGGAGCGTGTGTTAAGGCCTATTATACAAATTATGTTTTTGCTTATTGGTGCGACAGTCGGAATTTTATTATTACCATCTGCATTTGAACTTATTCCCCTTCTCGACAATCCATGGATCAGTAACCCTTACGTAGCAGCAATTGTTGGTGCTCTTGTCTTTTTCCTGTTATCTTTGTTGTTTGTAGATTCGCTCATCAATTTTATGAAGTGGATGGAAGAGAAACTGCTTCACGCACCAACACCCGATCTATTGTTCGGAACCGTGGGCATGATCATCGGCCTTGTAGTGGCGTT
The DNA here is from genome assembly GCF_018613575.1 of Planococcus sp. ISL-110. GTDB lineage: Bacteria > Bacillota > Bacilli > Bacillales_A > Planococcaceae > Planococcus. Next base: position 58,236 of record NZ_JAGGPX010000034.1, on the reverse strand, counting down.
TTTGATCGGCTTTGCATTAAGTACCGTCGATATTCCGTTGGTGGCGACAGTGGCACCGCTAGTGCTGTCTGTGGTGCTTGGCTATTTAGGCTTCCAGGTGGGCTTCCAAAAGCGTGAAGAGATGTTGACCATGCTGACACCGGCTAAATTCACACCGGTGAAGAAACTGGAATTGGAAGAGCCGGTTGAAAAAGCTTCTTATAAACTGCTTGATACCAGTGTCATTATCGATGGCCGGATTGCTGATATCTCGGCAACAGGTTTCATGGAAGGCACTTTTGTGGTGCCACAATTTGTCTTGTCTGAGCTTCAGCATATTGCCGATTCTTCGGATACCTTGAAACGGACGCGCGGCAGGCGCGGTTTGGATATTTTGAAAAGGCTACAAAGTGAACGTGTGGATGCCATTATGATTACTGAGGAAAATTTTGATGAAGTCAGCGAAGTCGATTTGAAATTGATGCGCGCTGCGAAAAAAATGGGTGGCCAAGTCGTGACCAATGATTTTAATCTTAATAAAGTATGTGAACTTCATAATGTTCCTGTATTGAATATCAATGACTTGGCAAACGCTGTAAAACCTGTCGTGATTCCAGGAGAAGACATGCATGTAGTGGTCATCAAAGACGGCAAAGAGCAAAATCAAGGTGTGGCTTATTTGGATGATGGAACAATGATTGTTATTGAAGATGGCAAAGGGTTTATTGGCCAGGCGATCAATGTCACAGTCACTAGTGTTTTGCAGACTTCTGCAGGGCGGATGATTTTTGCGAAGCCGCGCGAAGGCAAACAAACGGCAACAAATTGATAAAGGATGTTATCCAATGAACTATACAGTCGTCTTGCCTGCTGCTGGCAGCGGGAAACGAATGAAAGCAGATAAAAACAAATTGTTGCTCGAGCTTTCCGGCAAACCGATATTCCTTTATACGCTGGAGGTTTTTCAACGGGATCCAAATTGCGATGCGATTTGGTTGGCGGTAAAAGAGCAAGAGCGGGAACTGATCGAAGAATATGTAATACGCTATAATATTACAAAAGTACAGGGTTACGCTGCAGGGGGAACCGAAAGACAGGATAGTGTCAGGGCCTGCCTTGAAGCGATTCCACCTTGTGGCATTGTTTTGGTTCACGATGCGGCACGGCCTTTTATTGACAAGGAAGTTATTGAGCGATTGGTGGAAACCGCGCAGGCATCAGGGGCAGCTATTGCCGGTGTACCGGTCAAAGACACCATCAAAAAAGCGGAAAATGGTGTCATTTCAGAAACGGTGGACCGCAGTCATTTGTGGATGATCCAGACGCCCCAGGCTTTCCGATATTCATTGATCTTGAAGGCAGCGCGAACAGCCCACAATGATGGTTTTATGGGGACAGACGAAGCGATGCTCGTTGAGCGCTTGAATTATCCCGTGGCTATTGTTGAAAGTACATATGAAAATATCAAAATGACGACGCCGGATGACTTGATCTACGGGAGAGCTATCCTGGAGAGTCGACTACAGGAGGAACAGAAATGATTCGAATTGGACAAGGTTATGATGTACACCAGTTGGCAGAAGGAAGACCTTTCATATTGGGCGGCGTTGAAATTGAGCACGATAGAGGACTGCTTGGTCACTCAGACGCGGATGTTCTATTGCATACCATTACGGACGCTGCGCTTGGTGCGATTGGCGGAGGGGACATTGGCAAACATTTTCCGGATACAGATCCTGAATTCAAGGATGCCGATTCCCGGAAATTACTGACGCATATTTGGAAATATGTCAAAGAACAAGGTTATGAGCTCGGCAATGTTGATTGCACGGTCATTGCCCAGAAGCCGAAATTGGCACCTTATATTGAACAAATGCGCGAATCGATCGCGGGCTTACTGGAAGCTGATATTTCACAGGTCAACGTCAAGGCGACGACTTCCGAGCACCTTGGATTTACGGGGCGTGAAGAGGGAATTGCTGCATTAGCGGTGATTTTACTGAACAAGCGTCCGGTTTCGCTCGATGTCCCAGAGTGATAGAATAAAAGAAGGATATACGAAAATTTAGGAGGAAATTAAATGACACAAGAAGTACGCGTACGTTATGCGCCAAGCCCGACAGGCCATCTGCACATTGGCGGCGCCCGTACAGCATTATTCAATTATTTATATGCTCGCCACAATAACGGGAAATTCATCGTTCGCATTGAAGATACAGACACGGCCCGTAATATTGAGACTGGCGTCATGTCCCAGTTGGATAATTTGAAATGGCTGGGCATCGAGCACGACGAATCGGTGGATATCGGCGGAGATTACGGTCCTTACCGTCAAATGGAGCGTTTGGACACCTATAAAGAGCACTCTGAGAAAATGCTTGAAAAAGGAATGGCCTATAAATGTTTTTGTACAGCTGAAGATCTGGAAACAGAACGTGATGCCCAAAAGGCATCCGGTATCGCAGCTCCTCAGTACAGTGGCACTTGCCGCAATTTAACGGTTGAAGAAGTCGCTGAAAAAGAAGCTGCAGACAAACCGTTCACCATTCGTGCGAAAGTTCCTGCTGGCGTTACTTATGAGTTCAATGATTTAGTGCGCGGTCCGATTTCATTCGAATCAAAAGATGTCGGCGATTGGGTAATGGTCAAGACCAATGGCATCCCGACTTATAATTTTGCTGTTGTCATCGATGATCATTTGATGAAGATTTCTCACGTGTTCCGGGGGGAAGAACATCTATCAAACACACCAAGACAAATGATGATCTACGATGCGTTTGGCTGGGAATATCCAGGCTATGGCCATATGACGTTGATCATAAATGAAGACCGAAAGAAATTATCGAAGCGTGATGAGTCGATTCTGCAGTTTATTTCACAGTACAAGGATCTGGGCTATATTCCGGAAGCTTTGTTTAATTTCTTTGCGCTTCTGGGCTGGTCTCCGGAAGGTGAAGAAGAAATCTTCTCGAAAGAAGAATTTATCCGCATTTTCGATGTCGAGCGCCTGTCTAAATCGCCATCGATGTTTGATAAGCAGAAATTAATGTGGATGAACAACCAGTATATCAAGCAATTGCCGCTTGAAGAAGTGGTGAAGCTGTCTCTTCCCCATCTGCAAAAAGCAGGCAGATTGCCAGAAGAAATGACGCCTGATCAAGCGGAATGGGCAAATAAGCTGGTTGCTTTGTATCACGATCAAATGAGCTATGGTGCAGAAATCACCGAACTTTCCGAGCAGTTCTTCACTGAGGATTTGACTTATGGAGAAGCTGAGAAAGAGATTTTGGCTGCTGAGCAAGTTCCAGAAGTGATGACGGCATTTAAAGAACAGTTGGCTGCCTTAGAGAACTTTGAGCCGGCTGAAATCAAAGCAGCAATCAAAGCAGTCCAGAAATCAACGGGCCATAAAGGCAAAAATCTGTTCATGCCAATCCGTGTAGTCATTACCGGACAAATGCACGGACCTGAATTGCCGGACTCTATTTCTTTATTAGGGAAAGACAAAGCCATTGCCCGCGTTTCCAAGTATGCGAGTGCGTAACATTGACTTATTGCGCTAACGGTGTAGAATGAATTTACCATTAATAAAAACGTTGACGGGAAGAAGTACATGCAGCACGCTCTTTAGAGAAGGTCCCCACCGGCTGAAAGGGATCCGGGCCGCTGTTGCATCGAAATGCCTCTCCGAGTGCTGAGTCGAATCAAGTAGACCAGACGTCTTGCCTGCGTTACGGGCCTTCGAGAGAAAAGGAAGTATATTGTCCTTTTAATCAGAGTGGAACCGCGCAACTATGCGTCTCTGTCATTTACATGACAGGGGCGCTTTTTATTTTGGAGCAGAAAGGGAGCGAGAGAGATGTTTAAATTATTGAAAGATGATGTTGATGTCATTTTCGAACAGGATCCGGCAGCACGTAATTATTTAGAAGTAATCTTAACCTATTCCGGTCTGCATGCCATCTGGGCACATCGTTTGGCACATTTCTTTTTTAAGAACAAATTATTTTTCATTGCCCGGGTCATTTCACAGATCAGCCGCTTTTTTACGGGAATCGAAATTCATCCAGGGGCTGTCATTGGCCGCCGCTTCTTTATTGACCATGGAATGGGTGTTGTTATTGGGGAGACCTGTGAAATTGGCGACAACGTCACGTTGTATCAAGGTGTAACATTGGGTGGCACCGGGAAAGAACGGGGAAAACGCCATCCAACATTGGAAGATAATGTTTTGGTTGCGACTGGCGCTAAAGTTTTAGGTTCTATCGTGATCGGAGCCAACTCCAAAGTTGGAGCGGGATCGGTTGTCTTGAAGAACGTACCGATGAATTCAACGGTAGTCGGAATTCCAGGGAAAGTGGTTATTCAAAATGGCGTGAAGGTAAAACCGGATTTAAATCATCAGAATATGCCGGATCCCGTTATGGATAAATGCGATGGCATGGAAATGAAGATTGCCAGATTGCAAAATGAAATTGACGAATTAAAAAAAGCCAGGCAGGAAGAAGGGCAACGTTTATGAGTATCCAGATTTTTAATTCATTGTCACGGCAAAAAGAAGCATTTATTCCTTTAGAAGAAGGAAAAGTGAAAATGTACGTCTGCGGACCGACCGTCTATAATTACATCCACATCGGCAACGCGCGCCCTGTGATCGTCTACGATACAGTGCGCCGCCACTTGGAATACCGGGGTTATGATGTGAAGTATGTATCGAACTTTACGGATGTCGACGATAAATTAATCAAAGCGGCCAATGAACTGGGCCAGGAAGTTCCGGAAATTGCAGAGCGTTTTATCGCTGCTTATTTTGAAGATACGAAAGCGCTGGGCTGCGCAGAAGCGGATGTCCATCCACGCGTTACAGATCATATGGCACAAATCATCGAGTTTATCGTAGCGTTGATTGAAAAAGGCTATGCCTATGAATCTCAAGGAGATGTCTATTACCGAACCCGTAAATTTGAAGGCTACGGCAAGCTGTCTCATCAGTCGGTTGATGAATTGAAAATTGGAGCACGCATTGAAACTGGCTATAAGAAAGAAGATGAGCTGGATTTCGTTTTGTGGAAAACAGCGAAGCCGAAAGAAATTTCGTGGGATAGCCCATGGGGCAAAGGGCGTCCGGGCTGGCATATTGAATGCTCAGTTATGGCACGCGAGCATTTGGGCGATACCATTGATATCCACGCAGGTGGACAGGACTTGACTTTCCCACATCACGAAAACGAAATTGCCCAATCCGAAGCATTAACTGGCAAACCTTTTGCGCGTTATTGGATGCATAATGGGTATATTAATATCGATAACGAAAAAATGTCGAAGTCTCTGAATAACTTTGTGCTGGTGCACGACATATTGAAGGAAATGGACCCGCAGGTGCTGCGTTTCTTCATGCTGTCTGTCCATTATCGCCACCCGATTAACTATTCGCAGCAATTGGTGGAAGATGCCGTCGCCGGACTGGAGCGCTTGCGTACGGCTTATGGCAACTTGAAGCACCGTTTAGGGACTTCAGCAGATCTGGGCGATCATTCCGATATTTGGATCAATAAAATCGAAGTCATTAAAACAGCATTTATTGAAACAATGGATGATGACTTCAATACAGCGAATGCGATTTCAAGCTTGTTTGACTTATCGCGTCTGTCCAATATGTATTTATTGGAAAAACAAACTGCGACAACGGTGTTGGAGACTTTTATTGCCGTGTTCGATGAATTAGCTGGTGTTTTAGGCGTGCCATTCAGCCAGCAAGAAGAGCTGCTGGACGATGAAGTCGAAGCTTTGATGGCGGAGCGTATTGAAGCTCGCAAAAACCGCGATTTTGCACGTGCTGATGAAATTCGTGATTTATTCAAAGAGAAAAATATCATCTTAGAAGATACGGCACAAGGTACACGCTGGAAGCGAGGGTAATATATTGAACGTTTTACGAAAAAATGATGTAGACCAACTGAACGCATTGGCTCTTGCCTATATGGGGGATGCCGTTTACGAGCAGTCCATCCGCGAGCATTTATTGCGTTCAGGCCGCGCCAAACCGAACATCCTCCACCGCCAGTCAACTACTTTTGTTTCTGCGAAAGCGCAGGCGATGGTTCTGAAACGGCTGACAGAAGAAAATTTTCTGACAGAAGCAGAATTGGCGATTATGAGACGGGGACGCAACGCCAAGTCCGGATCTGTTCCAAAAAATACTGATGTACAGACCTATAATTTTAGTACCGCCTTTGAAGCGGTGTTGGGCTGGCTATATTTAAAAGAAGAACAAGCGCGTGTGGACGAAATCATTTCCTATGCGATTGAGATTGTTGAAGAGCTGGGAGGCGTATTGAAATGACTGAAGAAGAGTTGGCACCGGAGATAATCGGAGGCAAGAACCCTGTACTGGAAGCGCTGCGTGCAGACCGGGACATCAATAAAATCTGGATTGCAGAAGGCGTCCAGAAAAAAGGCATCACCGAATTGCTGCAACTGGCAAAAGACAAAGGCGTCATTGTTCAGTCGGTACCAAAAAAGAAAATTGACGGGCTGACGGATACCAATCACCAAGGCATCGCAGCGGCAGTAGCCGCCTATAATTACGCAAACCTGGATGATTTGTTTGAGGCGGCCGCAGCAAAAAATGAAGATCCTTTTTTCCTGATCTTAGATGAGTTGGAAGATCCGCACAATCTGGGCTCGATCATGCGAACGGCCGACGCAATCGGTGTTCATGGTTTGATTATTCCAAAGCGCCGTGCTGTTGGTCTGACTGGTGTGGTGGCAAAGGCTTCGACAGGTGCGATTGAGCACGTACCCGTCGTGCGCATCAATAATTTGTCGCAGACCGTGGACGAGTTGAAAAAACGTGGTCTTTGGATTGCTGGTACAGATGCCAAAGAGTCGGTCGATTATCGCAGAATGGATGCCGCGCTGCCGCTGGCTGTCATCATCGGCAGCGAAGGCAAAGGAATGAGCCGGATTTTGCGTGACAAATGTGATTTTCTGTATCAATTGCCGATGGTCGGCCATGTCACTTCTCTAAATGCTTCAGTGGCAGCGAGCCTATTGATGTACGAAGTTTACAGAAAGCGCCATCCAATGGTTTAATGACATGAATATTCTGCTGGTTGATGGATACAATATCATTGGTGACTGGGTGGAACTGCAGGGATTGAAAAAAGATAAGTTGGCAAATGCCAGGGACCGTCTTATAGAGCGGATGGCTGAATACCGGAGTTATAAGGGGTGGCGTGTCATCATTGTATTTGATGCCCATCTTGTTCCGGGTATCGAAGCCAAGAATCTGCACCACGATGTTGAAGTCATTTTCACAAAAGAAAGCGAAACGGCAGATGAACGTATTGAAAAACTGGTGGCTATTTTAAACAATCGCCGCGACCAGGTTTATGTAGCTACTTCGGATTTAACGGAGCAATGGGTTATTTTCGGCAAAGGAGCTTTGCGAATTTCGGCGCGCGAACTGGAAGTTGAAATGATTGAAATACAGGAGAACATCACTAAAAAAGTAAAAGAAATCCAAGAGCAGCGCGGGATTTCAAAAATACCGCTGTCCGGCGAAGTAGCGGAAATTTTCGAAAAATGGCGAAGAGGCTTGAAATGAACGGTTGACGCTCATTTTTTTCTTCCTGTATACTGAACATATCGAGGCTCACGCAATCGGAGGGATCACCCGTGGAAAATCATGAGCAAGTTCAGCCCCAACGATTCACCGACCTGACAGATGAGGAACTTGTCAGTTTAGTCCACAGTGGCAACACGGAAGCATTGGATTTTTTGATTACAAAGTTCAGGCCTTTTGTTCGAATGAAAGCCCGGTCGTATTTTCTGATCGGTGCCGATAAGGAAGATATCATTCAAGAAGGAATGATTGGCTTATACAAGGCGATCCGTGATTTCCGCAGTGATAAATTGTCTTCTTTCCGGGCATTTGCAGAATTATGCATTATACGGCAAATTATCACAGCCATTAAAACGGCTACACGCCAAAAGCATATACCATTGAATTCATATGTATCTCTTGACAAGCCGATTTACGATGAAGAGTCTGACCGGACCTTAATGGATGTACTGACCGGAAATGGAGCAGACGATCCGGAGGACCTGATCATCCATAATGAAGAATTTCAGTACATGGAAGAGAAGATGGGCGAAGTATTAAGTGAACTTGAGCGTGAGGTGCTGGCCCTCTATTTAGACGGCCAATCCTATCAGGAAATTTCAGAAAAGCTTGAGCGCCATGTGAAATCGATTGATAACGCGTTGCAGCGGGTCAAGCGAAAACTGGAACGCCACTTGCAGATCAATGAGATGCCGAGCTCCTGATGCGCGGTTGACAGGTCTGTTTTAAGGTGATAACCTTGAAAAAGCTGTAAACTTGAATAAGGTGATAACATGGCTAAAAAAATTGTTTTAAGCTGCTCGAAATGTGCATCACGCAATTATACGGTTCCTGAAAAAGCGGAATCCAGCACACGTTTGGAACTCAAAAAATTCTGTGCTCATTGCAATGGGCATACCGTGCATAAACAAACGATATGAATTTTAACTGAATGCCGGACGATATAGAGTGATTTTGAAATTCGGAGGTTTTTTAAACAATGGGTAACATTGGCGGTTTCTTTAAAAATGTCGTTTCGGAAATGCGGAAAGTTAGCTGGCCGAAACGAAAAGAATTAACACGGTATACAATCGTTGTTCTTTCTACTTGTATTTTCATGGCTCTCTTCTTCTCAGTAGTCGATGCAGGCATCTCGGAATTATTCCGTTGGTTCTTAGCACTATAAGTCATTCGACAAGAATAACGCATAAAAAATAGCCCGTCATTCTATGAGAACGGGTTTTTTCATTTGGTAAAAAAGGAGGGATGGACGTTCAGTCCGCACGATTATGGAGAAAAATTGGTATGTAGTCCACACGTATTCCGGATATGAGAATAAAGTGAAGGCAAACCTGGAAAAGCGTGTTGAAACAATGGGTATGGAAGATCTTATCTTCCGCGTCATCATTCCAGAAGAAGAAGAAACGGATTTTAAAGATGGCAAGAAGCGCACAGTCATGCGCAAAACATTCCCGGGATATGTCCTAGTTGAGTTGATCATGACAGATGAGTCTTGGTATGTAGTCCGAAATACACCAGGTGTTACAGGATTTATCGGTTCATCGGGCGGGGGAGCAAAACCGACGCCTTTACTAGATGAAGAAGTTGATTTCATCCTGAAACAAATGGGAATGACAGAACGCAAGATGGATATCGACTTTGCAGTTGCCGATACAGTTGAAGTGATGGAAGGGCCATTCGCCAACTTCCAAGGGAAAGTGGAAGAAATTGATGATACAAAAGGCAAAGTTAAAGTGTCGATTGATATCTTCGGCCGCGAAACCAAAATGGAACTGGATTTCGAGCAGGTTCAAAAAGTATAAACCCCCCTTGCTATTCTGAATTATTAATGGTATTATTTCATAGGTCAGACTGTCATAGGACAATCTGTACAATTTAGCTAATTCTATCAACATCGTTGACAGACAGATATTGAGTGGGAGGGGAAACCCTATTACCACATCACGGACTTAAGGAGGTGTGTTTCGTGGCTAAAAAAGTTGTAAAAGTTGTAAAATTGCAGATACCTGCAGCAAAAGCTAATCCAGCGCCACCAGTTGGTCCAGCATTGGGTCAAGCAGGTGTTAACATCATGGGCTTCTGTAAAGAGTTCAACGCGCGTACGGCAGATCAAGCAGGACTGATCATTCCAGTTGAGATTTCAGTATTTGAAGATCGTTCATTTACATTCATTACTAAAACTCCACCCGCAGCTGTTCTATTAAAAGTAGCAGCCGGTATTGAATCAGGTTCAGGCGAACCGAACCGCAATAAAGTAGCGACTGTGAAACGCGACAAAGTTCGCGAAATTGCAGAAACTAAAATGCCAGATCTAAATGCTGCTTCAGTAGAAGCTGCAATGTTGATGGTTGAAGGTACTGCTCGCAGTATGGGCATTACAATCGAAGACTAATTCTAGTAGTTGTTTTTGGATGGGTTGCGCAGTTCATCATGAGCCGCGCAGCCTTTAATCGTGGGAGGTTCATTCCGTTATACCACAACAAGGAGGACATTTAAAATGGCTAAAACAGGCAAAAAGCTGCAAGATGCAGCAAAATTGATCGACCGTTCAAAACTATACGAAGCTAAAGAAGCAATCGAACTTGCGAAAAAAGCAAGCACAGTGAACTTTGACGCTACAGTAGAAGTGGCTTTCCGTCTAGGAATTGACACGCGTAAGAACGACCAGCAAATCCGTGGGGCAGTAGTACTTCCGAACGGAACTGGTAAAACTCAAAGCGTATTGGTTTTCGCTAAAGGCGAAAAACTGAAAGAAGCTGAAGCAGCTGGCGCAGATTTCGTAGGCGACGCTGAATATATCGAAAAAATCCAACAAGGATGGTTTGACTTCGACGTGATCGTTGCAACTCCTGACATGATGGGTGAAGTTGGTAAACTTGGGCGCGTTTTGGGACCTAAAGGCTTAATGCCAAACCCTAAAACAGGCACAGTTACATTTGATGTAACAAAAGCTGTTCAGGAAATCAAGGCTGGTAAAGTGGAATATCGTGCAGATAAAACGGGTATCATCCATGCGCCAATTGGGAAAGTTTCTTTTGATGACAGCAAACTTGCTGAAAACTTGGAAGCAATCTATGATGTAGTACAAAAAGCGAAGCCATCTTCTGCTAAAGGTACTTACATCAAATCGTTGAACGTCACTACTACAATGGGGCCTGCTGTTAAAGTAGATCCATCAAAAGTGGTTGCTAAATAAGATATTGACATCGTATTTTTGCTCTGCTATACTAGCGGAGTTGTGAAATACCCATTTGTACCGCAGACAGCAGGGGCGCAAGCCGCTTAATTTATCCCTGCCGAGGACATGATGAATTCAGATAACATCTTTTTGATGCTGATTTTATGCCTCTGTGTCTGTAATGGACCAGAGGCTTTTCTTATGGACGGTATAAATGAAAAATCTATAGGAGGTGCCAAAATGAGCAAAGCAGTTGAAACGAAAAAAGTTGTCGTGCAAACAATCGCTGATAAATTCAACGCTGCAGCTTCGGTTGTAGTTGTTGATTACCGTGGATTGAACGTTGCACAATTAACAGAACTTCGTAAACAGCTTCGTGAAGCAGGCGTTGAGTTTAAAGTTTACAAAAACTCAATGACTCGCCGTGCGACAGAAATGCACGGACTTGAAGCGATCAACGAACACTTTACAGGACCAAACGCAATTGCATTTTCTAACGAAGATGTAGTAGCGCCAGCGAGAATCATCAATACTTTCGCTAAAACAAACGACGCGCTTGAAATTAAAGCGGGTATCATCGAAGGTGCAATCGCATCTGCTGAAGATATGAAAGCATTGGCAGAACTTCCATCACGCGATGGTTTGCTATCTATGCTACTCAGCGTACTACAAGCTCCAATCCGCAACTTTGCAGCTACGACGAAAGCAGTTGCAGATCAAAAAGAAGAACAAGGCGCTTAATAAGTTAGCCGGCTAAGCACGACAAAAAATATTACCTATCAATAGGAGGAAACTATAATGACACAAGAACAAATCTTAGACGCAATCAAAGAAATGACAGTTCTTCAACTTAACGACCTAGTAAAAGCAATCGAAGAAGAGTTCGGCGTAACTGCTGCTGCTCCAGTCGCTGCTGCTGCTGGCGGTGCTGCTGCTGAAGAAGAACAAACGGAATTCGACGTAGTTCTTAATTCTGCTGGCGATTCAAAAATCAAAGTAATCAAAGCAGTACGTGAAGTAACTGGTCTTGGTCTTAAAGAAGCGAAAGCTCTTGTAGACGAAGCTCCTAAAGCAATCAAAGAAGGCGTTACTAAAGAAGAAGCTGAAGAAGTCAAAGGTAAACTTGAAGAAGTTGGCGCATCAGTAGAAGTTAAGTAATTTCATGAATCTATAAAAATGAAAGGAAAGCTCGTCAGTGTATACCGACGGGCTTTTCTTCTTTTTAAATTCATTTGTATAGCGGGCAGCTGCCCGTAATAAGGTGAACGCAAGGAGGACTTTATATGTCTCAACATTATTATTCCGAAAATCCTCAAACAAAAAGTAATCCCCGAGAGTGGACAGACGTATTGCGCGGGGAAAAATTCCGTTTCCAGACCGACACGGGTGTTTTCAGCAAAAGTGAAGTCGATTTTGGTTCGCGTTTGTTGATCGAGACATTCGAAGAAGCTGAGATAGTTGGTCCGGTGCTGGATGTTGGCTGCGGGTACGGACCCATCGGAATGGTGGTTGCCAAAGTACTTCCTCATAAACATGTGCATATGGTGGATGTCAACACACGGGCCATCGAACTGGCAAAAATAAACGTTGAAAAGAACAGTATCTCCAATGTCCAGATTTACGAAAGTGACGGCTTGGGCGCTGTTGAAGCTGTTGATTTCTCTGCGATTTTAACAAACCCGCCGATTAGGGCAGGTAAAGAAACCATTTTTCGTTTTTATGAAGAAGCTGCTGAAAAGTTGGTGGATGGCGGATCGTTGTGGGTGGTTATACAGAAAAAGCAGGGCGCTCCTTCTACACAAGCGAAACTAGAAGAGCTTTTCGGAGAAGTCAGAATAGTCGACAAGAAGAAAGGTTACTTTATTTTTGAGGCCAAAAAAGTTTGACTTGACAAAACGGCTGTGTTATTATAATGAAATGCAAAATTTATTATTTTGAGGTCGTTTGCCCTTTTTTGGGCTTGGCATGGCGACAGAGCTAATCACGTGTAAACCGAAAATGAGCTGATTTTAGTCTCGTTTTCTTTTTGTCTTTTCGATATCATACACTATTTTGTAGAAATCGCAAAGACCTATAATCGTTTTATTGAGGGGTGAATAAGTTGGTAGGTCAACTAGTTCAGTACGGTCAACATCGTCAACGCAGAAGTTTTTCGAGAATCAGTGAAGTGCTGGATCTTCCGAACTTGATTGAAATTCAATCATCATCTTACGAATGGTTCCTCGAAGAAGGGCTTCGTGAAATGTTCCGGGACATCTCACCGATTGAAGATTTCACAGGAAATCTATCACTCGAGTTTGTTGATTACAGTCTCGCGGAACCGAAGTATCCAGTCGATGAATCGAAAGAGCGTGACGTTACTTATGCAGCACCTTTGCGTGTTAAAGTACGTCTGCACAACAAAGAAACAGATGAAGTGAAAGAACAGGATGTCTTCATGGGAGATTTCCCATTAATGACAGAAACGGGCACTTTCGTCATCAATGGCGCAGAACGCGTCATCGTTTCCCAATTGGTTCGTTCGCCAAGTGTTTATTTTCATGATAAGACAGATAAAAATGGTAAAAAAGGCTTCGGAGCCACTGTTATTCCAAACCGTGGAGCATGGCTGGAATATGAAACAGATGCGAAAGATGTCGTGTACGTTAGAATTGATCGCACACGTAAATTGCCGGTAACGGTTCTTTTGAGAGCTCTTGGTTTCGGGTCTGACCAGGAAATCATCGATTTGCTTGGAGATAACGAATTCCTTCAAAACACGCTTGAAAAAGATAACACAGAGAGCACAGAAAAAGCGCTTCTTGAAATCTATGAACGCTTGCGCCCTGGTGAGCCGCCAACAGTTGAAAGCGCGAAGAGCTTATTGTATTCACGCTTCTTCGATCCAAAGCGCTATGACCTGGCAAATGTCGGCCGTTACAAAATGAACAAAAAGCTACACATTAAAAACCGTCTTTTCAATCAGACTATCGCTGAAACCCTGGCGGATCCTGAAACAGGTGAGATTCTAGTTGAAGCCGGCACATTAATTGATCGCCGTGTACTTGATCGCTTGATTCCAAACTTGGAAAATGGAGTTGGTTTCCATACCGTTTCCCAAGTGGGTGGTGTCCTGGAAGGTGAAGTTACCTTGCAGTCGATCAAAATCTACGCGCCAAACAATGAGGATCAAAAAGAGATTACTGTCATCAGCAACGCTTATATAGAAGATAAAATCAAACATGTAACACCGGCTGATATTATTTCTTCTATTAGTTACTTCTTTAACCTTCTTTATGGTGTTGGAAACACGGATGATATTGATCATCTTGGTAACCGTCGTCTACGTTCAGTAGGTGAATTGCTACAAAACCAATTCCGTATCGGTTTATCCCGTATGGAGCGCGTTGTTCGTGAACGGATGTCCATTAATGATACACAGGCAATCGTTCCTCAGCAATTGATCAATATCCGTCCGGTTATTGCATCGATTAAAGAGTTCTTCGGCAGCTCTCAGCTTTCCCAGTTTATGGATCAAACCAATCCATTAGCTGAATTGACGCACAAACGCCGTCTATCGGCGCTTGGGCCCGGTGGTTTAACACGTGAACGCGCAGGCTTTGAAGTGCGTGACGTTCACTATTCCCATTATGGCCGTATGTGTCCGATTGAAACGCCTGAGGGTCCAAACATTGGACTGATCAACACGCTTTCAACATTTGCGAAAGTGAATAAGTTTGGTTTTATTGAAACTCCTTATCGCCGCGTAGATGCTGAATCCGGCATTGTCACGGAAAATATTGATTATTTGACTGCTGATGAAGAGGATAATTATGTAGTGGCTCAGGCCAATTCAAAGCTGAATGACGATGGTTCATTTGTTGAAGAAGGCATTGTTGCACGTTTCCGCGGTGAGAACACCGTCTACAAACGCGGTAGCATAGACTACATGGACGTTTCTCCAAAACAAGTCGTTTCTGTAGCTACAGCATGTATTCCGTTCCTTGAAAACGATGACTCCAACCGAGCATTAATGGGAGCGAACATGCAACGTCAAGCAGTTCCATTACTAAACCCGGAAGCTCCTTTTGTAGGAACTGGGATGGAACACTTGGCAGCACGTGATTCCGGTGCAGCTGTAGTATCAAAAAATGATGGTATTGTAGAAGTTGTGGAAGCTAAAGAAATTTCTGTCCGCCGCATTGAAGTCGTGGAAGGCAATGAAGTCAGAGGCGACCTTGACACATACAAATTGCAAAAATTCGTTCGTTCCAACCAAGGAACAAGTTATAATCAGCGCCCAATCGTCAAAGTTGGAGACCGTGTTTCGAGACGTGACATCCTGGCTGATGGACCTTCAATGGAACGTGGAGAGATGGCATTAGGAAGAAACGTACTGGTTGCCTTCATGACTTGGGATGGGTTTAACTACGAAGATGCGATCATCATGAGTGAGCGCTTAGTGAAAGACGATGTTTACACATCTGTTCATATCGAAGAGTATGAATCCGATTCACGTGATACAAAACTCGGGCCAGAAGAAATTACGCGTGACATCCCAAACATTGGGGAAGACGCATTGCGTAACTTGGATGACCGAGGAATTATCCGTGTTGGTGCTGAAGTGAAAGATGGAGATATTCTAGTTGGTAAAGTAACACCTAAAGGGGTTACTGAATTGACTGCTGAAGAACGTCTTCTTCATGCCATTTTTGGTGAAAAAGCACGTGAAGTGCGTGATACTTCATTGCGGGTGCCTCACGGTGCCGGCGGTATTGTACTGGATGTTAAGATCTTCAATCGTGAAGATGGAGACGAACTGCCACCGGGTGTTAACCAGCTGGTTCGTGCATATATCGTTCAAAAACGTAAAATCTCTGTTGGCGATAAAATGGCTGGACGCCACGGAAACAAAGGTGTTATTTCAAGGATTCTGCCTGAAGAAGATATGCCATTCATGCCAGACGGTACTCCGGTCGACATCATGTTGAACCCACTTGGTGTACCATCCCGTATGAATATCGGTCAGGTGCTTGAGTTGCACCTTGGAATGGCTTCCCGTTCACTTGGAATTCATATGGCTTCGTCTGTATTTGATGGAGCGAATGAAGAAGATGTACTGGAAACAATGGAAGAATCAGGTATGCCGCGCGATGGCAAAACAATTCTTTATGATGGCCGTTCTGGTGAAGCATTCGATAACCGTGTGTCTGTAGGAATCATGTACATGATTAAACTTGCCCACATGGTCGATGATAAATTGCACGCCCGTTCAACGGGGCCTTACTCATTGGTTACACAACAGCCATTGGGTGGTAAAGCGCAATTCGGCGGACAGCGTTTTGGTGAGATGGAAGTATGGGCACTTGAAGCGTATGGTGCTGCTCATACATTACAAGAAATCCTAACGGTGAAGTCGGATGATGTCGTAGGCCGCGTGAAAACCTATGAAGCAATCGTCAAAGGTGAAAGTGTACCGGAACCAAGTGTGCCGGAATCATTTAAAGTTTTGATCAAAGAGCTTCAGAGTTTAGGTATGGACGTTAAGATGTTGACGATTGATGATGAAGAAATTGAGTTGCGCGATTTGGATGAAGAGGAAGATCTTCAGCCAGCGGATTCATTGAACATCCTCCCGATTGCAGATACAGAAGCACCGGTTGGAACAATTGATTAATACCCACTGGATTCGAACGGCTTTAACCGGTCGTTCTCCATTTATTCACTTAGCCATTACCGAGGAAGAGCCGTACAGAAACTCGAGACAAAAGGGAGGTAGGCTCCTTGATAGATGTTAATAATTTTGAGTATATGAAGATCGGATTAGCGTCACCCGATAAAATTCGCTCATGGTCTTATGGAGAAGTCAAAAAGCCAGAAACAATCAATTACCGTACACTGAAACCTGAAAAAGATGGTTTGTTCTGTGAACGTATTTTCGGTCCTACAAAAGACTGGGAATGCCATTGCGGTAAATACAAACGTGTCCGTTACAAAGGTGTTGTCTGCGATCGCTGTGGCGTTGAAGTCACACGATCTAAAGTTCGCCGTGAACGCATGGGGCATATTGAATTAGCAGCTCCTGTTTCGCACATCTGGTATTTCAAAGGAATTCCTAGCCGCATGGGACTTATCCTGGATATGTCTCCACGTTCACTTGAAGAAGTTATTTATTTTGCTTCTTATGTAGTAATCGATCCTGCGGATACACCGCTTGAAAAGAAACAGCTTCTTTCTGAAAAAGAATACCGTGCTTACCGTGATAAATTTGGAAAGAAATTCCAAGCTGCCATGGGAGCTGAAGCAATCAAACGTCTATTGCAGGAAATCGACCTTGAGCGCGAAACGGATTCTTTAAAAGAAGAATTAAAAACAGCTCAAGGCCAACGCCGCACCCGTGCGATCAAACGCCTTGAAGTGGTTGAGTCATTCCGTAATTCAGGAAACAATCCTGATTGGATGATCCTTGATGTTCTTCCTGTTATTCCACCTGAACTTCGCCCGATGGTTCAATTAGACGGCGGCCGCTTTGCGACTTCTGATTTAAATGACCTTTATCGCCGCGTAATCAACCGGAATAACCGTTTGAAACGTCTTTTGGACCTTGGCGCACCGAGCATTATCGTACAGAACGAAAAACGTATGCTTCAAGAAGCTGTTGATGCGTTGATCGATAACGGCCGTCGCGGTCGTCCGGTCACAGGACCTGGTAACCGTCCATTGAAATCTCTTTCTCATATGCTGAAAGGGAAACAAGGGCGTTTCCGTCAGAACCTTCTTGGTAAACGAGTTGATTACTCAGGCCGTTCCGTTATCGTTGTTGGACCTAACCTGAAAATGTATCAATGTGGTTTGCCGAAAGGAATGGCAATCGAATTGTTCAAGCCATTCGTTATGAAAGAATTGGTTGAACGTGGATTGGCCCATAATATCAAGAGTGCAAAACGCAAAATCGAACGTCTTCATTCTGAAGTCTGGGATGTATTGGAAGATGTCATCAAGGAGCACCCGGTTCTATTGAACCGAGCACCGACTCTTCACAGACTGGGTATCCAGGCATTTGAGCCGACATTAGTTGAAGGTAAAGCAATCCGTCTTCATCCGCTTGTATGTACTGCATACAATGCCGATTTCGACGGTGACCAAATGGCTGTTCACGTACCTTTATCATCCGAAGCACAGGCAGAAGCAAGACTGTTGATGCTTGCAGCTCAAAACATTTTGAATCCAAAAGACGGAAAACCTGTTGTAACACCATCTCAGGATATGGTACTAGGAAACTATTACTTAACGCTTGAGCGCAAAGGTGCTACAGGAGAAGGCGCTACTTTCTCAGGACCTGAAGAAGTAATGATCGCTTATCAAACAGGCCACGTACATCTGCATACGCGTATTGCAATCCAAGGTGGAGCCGTCAACAACCCGACGTTCACAGAAGAACAAAACAAAATGCTTTTATTGACAACTGTCGGTAAAATCATTTTCAATGAAATTCTGCCGAAGTCATTCCCGTACATCAATGAACCGACTGATTACAATCTGCAGGTGGAAACACCAGCGAAATATTTCGTCGCTACAACGACTGATATTCGTAAGCATATTGAGGAAGCGGAACTTGTGACACCGTTCAAGAAGAAAATTCTTGGGGAAATCATCGCGGAAGTATTCAAACGTTTCCACATTACGGAAACTTCTAAAATGCTTGACCGTATGAAGAGTCTTGGATTCAAGTATTCGACACAAGCCGGCATCACTGTTGGTGTGGCGGATATCGTAGTTCTTCCGGACAAGGGAGAAATTCTGGTCGATGCACAAGAAAACGTAGATAAAGTAATGAAACAATTCCGTCGCGGATTGATTACAGAAGAAGAGCGATATGCACGCGTCATTTCATATTGGAGCAATGCAAAAGATATCATTCAGAGCAAACTGATGGCATCTCTTGATAACTTGAATCCAATCTTTATGATGAGTGATTCCGGAGCGCGTGGTAATGCATCCAACTTTACACAGCTTGCTGGTATGCGCGGATTGATGGCCAACCCGGCTGGACGCATCATCGAACTTCCGATTAAATCATCCTTCCGTGAAGGGTTGACCGTACTTGAATATTTCATCTCTACTCACGGTGCTCGTAAAGGTCTTGCTGATACAGCACTTAAAACAGCCGATTCTGGTTATTTGACACGTCGTCTGGTAGACGTTGCACAAGATGCAATTGTCCGCGAAAATGACTGTGGCACTGACCGAGGCCTGTTGGTAGGTGCGTTGATGGAAGGTACAGAAGTGATTGAAGAGCTTGATGAGCGTATCGTTGGCCGTCATGCTAAGAAAACAATTCGCCATCCGGAAACAAAAGAAATAATTGTAGCGAAAGATGAATTGATCACACAAGATTTGACCCGTCTTATTCTCGAAGCGGGCCTCAAAGAAGTAACAATCCGTTCTGCGTTTACATGTAATACGAAACACGGCATTTGTAAGAAATGCTATGGCACAAACTTGGCAACTGGCGACGAAGTTGAAGTGGGAGAAGCAGTAGGTATTATTGCAGCTCAATCAATCGGTGAACCAGGAACTCAGCTTACGATGCGTACATTCCATACAGGCGGGGTTGCAGGAGACGATATTACACAAGGTCTTCCGCGTATCCAGGAAATATTTGAATCGCGTAATCCGAAAGGCCAGGCAGTTATTTCAGAAATTACAGGTACAGTTACTGAGATTGATGAAATTCGCGAAGGTCAGAAAGAAGTAACAATTCAAGGTGACGTTGAAACTCGTAAATACTTAGCTCCATACAATGCGCGCATCAAGGTTCAAGTTGATGATGCCATTTTCCGTGGCGAAGTATTGACGGATGGTTCAATCGACCCGAAACAATTGCTTCAAGTAAAAGATGTTCAAGCTGTTCAAGTATACCTATTGAAAGAAGTTCAAAAAGTATACCGTATGCAAGGGGTAGAAATCGGCGATAAGCACGTTGAAGTTATGGTTCGTCAAATGTTCCGTAAAGTTCGCGTTATTGAAGCTGGCGATACTGAATTGCTGCCAGGTTCACTTTTGGATATTCACCAGTTTACTGAAGCCAACGTCAAAGCGGTTCTAGAAGGCAACTTGCCAGCGACAAGCCGTCCTGTAATTTTAGGGATCACGAAAGCTTCACTTGAAACAGAATCATTCCTATCAGCCGCATCATTCCAGGAAACGACTCGCGTCTTAACGGATGCAGCGATTAAAGGAAAACGTGATGAGCTTCTAGGATTGAAAGAGAATGTCATCATCGGTAAACTTGTTCCAGCTGGAACAGGAATGCAGCGTTACCGCCAAATCAAGATTGCTCAAAGCGAAAAAGCAGCGAAGCAGGAAATTGTCGGTACAGAGTCATAAAATAGATTTTTGGATTCCGGGGAGCTACTGATAGCCTCCCCGGGATTTTTTAAGAATTCAGTTGACAGTATTGTCATAGAATGATAATATGTTGAGGGTTGATGGTTAACGGTCTGACACTTTGGAGGATATGCAAATGTCTAATGAAAAAGTAAAACAGGCAAGTAAAATAATCATCGGTACAAAGCAGACAGTAAAAGCATTGAAAAGCGGCATTGTCCAAGAGATAATAGTGGCAAAAGACGCGGACGATCGAATGACCGAACAGATTATCCAACTAGCCTTAGAAAAAGGTATTCGGATCGAATTTGCAGATTCACGATTGAAGCTTGGCAAAGCATATGGCATTAATGTCGGTGCAGCTGCTGTGGCTATTACTGGATAACAGTTTTTGTGTAAAAACACAAAGACTTTGTTTTTTACCCAAAAATGAACCACCTGGATATGTGGTATTAGAACACCTTTTGAGAGGAGGAAAAAATCGATGCCTACAATTAACCAATTAGTTAACAAGCCTCGTAAACCAAAGACTACGAAATCAGGTTCACCAGCGCTAAACAAAGGGTACAACAGCTTTAAAAAGTCTCAAACTGACGTGACATCACCACAAAAACGTGGAGTATGTACTCGTGTTGGTACGATGACACCAAAAAAACCAAACTCGGCATTGCGTAAATATGCTCGTGTACGGTTGACTAACCAAATCGAGGTTAATGCTTACATCCCTGGAGAAGGTCACAACCTTCAAGAGCACAGTGTAGTTCTTCTTCGCGGCGGACGCGTAAAAGATTTACCAGGTGTACGTTACCATATTGTACGTGGAGCACTTGATACAGCTGGAGTAAGCGGCCGTATGCAAAGCCGTTCTAAATACGGTACTAAACGTCCTAAAGCAAAAAAATAATAAGTTAAATTAACGAAGAGATTTCGTTGAAAGGAGGAACATACATGCCTCGTAAAGGTCCTGTAGCTAAACGTGACGTGTTGCCAGATCCAATTTATAATTCAAAATTGGTGACACGCTTAATTAATAAAATGATGGTTGACGGAAAAAGAGGTACTTCACAAAAGATCCTATACGGAGCGTTTGAGTTAGTGAAAGAACGCAGCGGTAAAGATCCGATTGAAGTATACGAACAAGCATTGACTAACATTATGCCAGTTCTTGAAGTTCGCTCTCGCCGTGTTGGTGGAGCTAACTATCAAGTGCCGGTTGAAGTTCGTCCTGAACGCCGTACAACTTTAGGTCTTCGCTTCCTTGTGAACTATTCACGTCTTCGTGGAGAGAAAACAATGGAAGAGCGTTTGGCTAATGAAATCATGGATGCAGCCAACAATACTGGTTCATCAGTTAAGAAACGTGAAGATTTGCATAAAATGGCAGAAGCCAACAAAGCATTCGCTCACTATCGCTGGTAATTTCTTTCGAGATGTTTTTAACATCTTAATCAGAAACGGAAGGAGAAAAACAACATGGCTAGAGAGTTCTCCTTAGACAAAACACGTAATATCGGGATCATGGCACACATTGATGCTGGTAAAACGACTACTACGGAGCGTATTTTATATTATACTGGTAGAATCCACAAAATTGGGGAAACGCATGAAGGTGCTTCTCAAATGGACTGGATGGAGCAGGAGCAGGAACGCGGAATCACGATTACGTCAGCTGCTACAACTGCTTCATGGAAAAACCACCGTGTTAACATCATCGATACTCCTGGACACGTAGACTTCACTGTTGAAGTAGAACGTTCATTGCGCGTACTTGATGGTGCTGTTACTGTTCTTGATGCTCAATCAGGTGTTGAGCCTCAGACTGAAACAGTTTGGCGCCAAGCTACAACATACGGAGTTCCACGTATCGTATTTATCAACAAAATGGATAAAATCGGTGCTGATTTCCTTTACTCTGTAGGTACATTGCACGATCGCCTACAAGCTAATGCTCACCCAATCCAGTTGCCAATCGGCGCAGAAGACGAATTTTCAGCAATTATCGACCTTGTTGAAATGAACGCGCGCTTCTATGCAAACGATTTGGGAACTGAAATCACAGAAGGTGAAATTCCGGAATCTCATAAAGAGCTTGCAGAAGAATGGCACACTAAATTAGTGGAAGCTGTTGCTGAACTTGATGAAGACTTGATGGAAAAATATCTTGGCGGGGAAGAAATTACAAAAGAAGAACTTAAAGCTGCTATCCGTAAAGGAACGCTAGACGTTGAGTTTTACCCAGTAGTTTGTGGATCTGCTTTCAAAAATAAAGGGGTTCAATTAATGCTTGATGCAGTAATTGATTACCTGCCATCTCCATTGGATGTACCTCCAATGACTGGCGTTCTTCCGGATTCAGACGAAGAGGTATTGCGTAAACCTAGCGAAGATGAACCGTTTTCTGCGTTGGCGTTTAAAGTAATGACGGATCCATACGTTGGGAAATTGACTTTCTTCCGTGTATATTCAGGTTCTCTTAAATCTGGTTCATATGTTCAGAACTCTTCTAAAGGCAAGCGTGAGCGCGTAGGACGTATCCTTCAAATGCACGCAAACTCCCGTGAAGAAATCGCTGAAGTATATTGTGGAGATATTGCTGCTGCTATCGGACTTAAAGATACATCAACTGGTGATACTTTGAGTGACGAGAAACAACAGGTTATTCTTGAGCGTATGGTATTCCCAGAACCTGTTATCTCACTTTCTGTGGAACCTAAGTCAAAAGCGGATCAAGATAAAATGGGTCAAGCCCTTGCAAAACTGCAAGAAGAAGATCCAACTTTCCGTGCGCACACTGACCAGGAAACTGGCCAAACAATCATCGCGGGTATGGGTGAACTTCACCTTGATATCCTAGTTGACCGTATGCGCCGTGAATTCAACGTAGAAGCTAACGTGGGTGCACCTCAGGTATCTTACCGTGAGACATTCCGTGAGTCTGCTAAAGTTGAAGGTAAATTCGTACGCCAATCTGGTGGACGTGGACAATTCGGACACGTTTGGATTGAATTCTCTCCAAACGAAGAAGGAGCAGGTTTTGAATTTGAAAATGGTATAGTTGGTGGTGTTGTTCCACGTGAATACATCCCAGCAGTTGAAGCGGGTCTTCGCGACTCTCTAGACAACGGTGTTATTGCCGGATATCCTTTGATTGATATCAAAGCTCGTTTGTTCGACGGATCTTACCATGATGTTGACTCGAATGAGATGGCATTTAAAGTCGCTGCTTCTATGGCGCTTAAAAATGCAATTTCTAAAGTTAGGCCGGTTCTTCTTGAGCCAATTATGCGTGTTGAGGTTGTTATCCCTGAGGAATACCTTGGAGATATCATGGGTGACATTACGTCACGCCGAGGCCGTGTAGAAGGTATGGACGCACGCGGAAACGCACAAGTTGTCCGTTCTATGGTACCTCTTGCAGAAATGTTCGGTTATGCAACTTCATTGCGTTCAAATACGCAAGGCCGTGGTGTATTCTCAATGCACTTCGATCACTATGAAGAAGTGCCGAAATCAATTTCTGAAGAAATCATCAAAAAAAATAAAGGTCAATAATTGAATTTTGATCTTTAATAAAGTATAAATAGTTTGTATGTCTGGAATAATAGGGCCCTATTATTTCAGCACTTCAAACAAACATTCACTTACATTTTGAGGAGGATTTTTTAATGGGAAAAGCTAAATTTGATCGTTCTAAAACGCACGCGAATATTGGTACAATTGGTCACGTTGACCATGGTAAAACAACTTTGACTGCAGCAATTGCTACAGTACTTGCTAAAAAATCAGGCGGGGAAGCTCGTTCTTACGCTCAAATTGATAACGCACCTGAAGAAAAAGAGCGCGGTATCACTATCAATACTTCACACGTTGAGTATGAAACTGAAACTCGCCACTATGCACACGTTGACTGCCCTGGACACGCCGATTATGTTAAAAACATGATCACTGGTGCTGCTCAAATGGACGGCGGGATCCTAGTAGTATCTGCTGCTGATGGCCCAATGCCACAAACTCGTGAGCACATTCTTCTTTCACGTCAAGTTGGCGTTCCTTACCTAGTTGTATTCATGAACAAATGCGACATGGTAGATGACGAAGAACTTCTTGAACTAGTTGAAATGGAAGTCCGTGACCTTCTTTCTGAATATGACTTCCCTGGCGATGACATTCCTGTCATCAAAGGTTCTGCTCTTAAAGCTCTTGAAGGAGAAGCAGAATGGGAAGATAAAATCGTTGAATTGATGAACGCGGTTGATGAGTATATCCCTACTCCACCACGTGACACTGATAAGCCATTCATGATGCCTGTTGAGGATGTATTCTCAATCACTGGCCGTGGTACGGTTGCTACTGGACGTGTTGAACGCGGCAAAATCAAAATCGGTGATAACGTTGATATCATCGGTCTTACTGAAGAGCCAAAATCTACAACTGTAACAGGTGTAGAAATGTTCCGTAAATTGCTTGACTATGCTGAAGCTGGCGACAACATCGGTGCACTTCTTCGTGGGGTTTCTCGTGATGACGTACAACGTGGACAAGTATTGGCTAAACCAGGCACAATTACTCCACACACTGAGTTCAAAGCTGAAGTTTACGTTCTTTCAAAAGAAGAGGGTGGACGTCACACTCCATTCTTCACAAACTACCGTCCGCAGTTCTACTTCCGTACAACTGATGTAACTGGTGTTTGTAACCTTCCTGAAGGTGTAGAAATGGTTATGCCTGGAGATAACATCGAAATGATCGTTTCTCTAATCTCTCCTATCGCACTTGAAGAAGGAACTAAGTTCTCTATCCGTGAGGGTGGACGTACTGTAGGCGCTGGCGTTGTTGCTACAATCACTAAGTAATAACTGCTGAGTTGTTGATTTAAGACCCTGTCTCATTAAATGAGACAGGGTCTTTTTTTGCATAGTAGCAAAGAGAAAAGCACCTGATTACCATTAATTTTATCTTCGTTCATAAAATATTCAAACTTTTTAAAAAATCTTTCAAAACCAGTGCCAGCAACAATGAAAACGGATACATAGTTTATGAATATTCGAAATTTATGAAAAATCACTAAGAAGTTGATTGACACGCTTCAAAATAGACGATATGATAGCAACAATTTACAAGACACAAACGAAATTCGATATATTGCATATTATAAAACTTTTGAGAAAGAAGTGGACATCATGAGCGAACAAGTAATTTATTTAAATGGTGAATTCGTTAAAAAAGAAGACGCTAAAATTTCAGTTTACGATCACGGTTTTTTATACGGTGATGGTGTATTCGAAGGAATCCGTTCTTATAATGGAAACGTCTTTCGGCTGGAAGAACATTTAGAGCGGCTTTACGATTCAGCAAAATCTGTGATGCTCGAGATACCACACACTTTTGATGAGATGACTCAAATTGTTGTCCAAACCTTGAGAGAAAATAAGTTTAAGGATGCCTATATTCGCCTCATCGTTTCACGAGGGGTCGGAAACTTAGGATTAGATCCTTACAGCTGTTCTAGTCCGAGCGTGATTGTAATAGCCGAACCTCTATCTCTCTTCCCTAAAGCGATGTATGAAACGGGAATTGAAATTGTCTCGGTTGCTACACGAAGAAGCCGTTCGGACGTGCTAAGCCCAAAAGTTAAATCATTGAACTATATGAACAATATCTTAGTAAAGCTTGAAGCTCATCTGGCAGGTGTTTCTGAAGCGCTTATGCTGAATGATCAAGGGTACGTAGCTGAAGGGTCTGCGGACAACATTTTCATTGTCCGTAAAAATAAGTTGCTGACACCTCCAGGTTACGTAGGAGCACTTGAAGGAATTACACGGAATGCAATCATGGATGTGGCTGCTGAAAAAGGCTATGACATCCAGGAAGCTGTTTTCACAAGACACGATGTTTATGTAGCAGATGAAGTATTCTTGACAGGAACGGCAGCAGAAGTAATTGCAGTAGTAAAAGTGGATGGCCGAGTGATTGGTGAAGGAAAACCAGGACCGGTTACGAACGACCTACTTGAATCATTCAGAGAACTTGTCCAGAATGATGGCGTGAAAGTCTATACCGATCATTTAAATGTAGTATAAAAAAGAATCATCTCAATCAAATATTAGTTCAACTCAATGACGAGGTTAAAGTAAATGGACACTGTATTCACAGAGAGTCGGTATAGGTGGAAGCCGGTAATACAACCATTTGCGACATCCCCTCTGAGTGGATTGCTGAAAAGCTACGGCTGTTTAGGTAGTCCCGGTGACTTGCAAGTTAGAAGGCATCGTTAACAACGGATAAGCATTGCTTGTCCATGAGGCTGCGGTTGCGCAGTGAACTAGGGTGGTACCATGAAGCTTTTTCATCCCTATGCGAAGAACATGTTTCTTTGTGTAGGGATGGAAAAGCTTTTTTGTTTTTATTCCACCAGAGACTGAGAAAAGGAGGCGGAAGGATTGGGAGTAAACGTACAGGTTAGAGAAGAAGTTAAACAGCAGCTAACAGGCAGTGGTGCAGACGTACTGATTCAATCTTTGAAAAGCCAAGGTGTAGAAATCATTTTTGGATATCCAGGAGGCGCGGTGCTGCCAATTTATGATGCCTTGCACAAAAATCCAATACGCCATATATTGGCCAGACATGAGCAAGGTGCTATCCATGCAGCAGAGGGATATGCAAGAGTATCCGGTAAACCCGGGGTTGTGCTTGCTACATCCGGTCCTGGTGCGACAAACTTAGTGACAGGAATAGCAGATGCCATGCTGGATTCCTTGCCGCTGGTCATCTTTACAGGTCAGGTAGCAACTTCGGTAATCGGAACTGATGCTTTCCAAGAAGCGGATATCATCGGCATTACACAACCGATTACGAAACATAATTATCAAGTGAAAAAAGTGGCAGATTTGCCAAGAATCATAAAAGAGGCATTCTATATCGCCTCTACTGGACGTCCGGGACCGGTTCTGGTCGACATACCGAAAAACATTGCAACTGAATTATTCTTATCCAATAAAGAAGAAGAGGCAGTTCATTTGCCAGGTTATCAGCCAACAACAAATCCGAATTTCCTACAGATTCAAAAAGCTGCTCAACTGTTATCACAGGCGAAAAAGCCATTGATCTTAGCGGGAGCCGGAATACTTGCTGCTAAAGCGACAGATGAGCTGAAAGCTTTTTCGGAACAACACCAAATTCCGATCACCAATACACTGTTGGGATTAGGCAGCATTGCTGGCGAGCATGAACTGTTCCTTGGAATGGCCGGGATGCACGGGACCTATACAGCCAATACCGCAATTTGTGATTGTGACGTGCTCCTGAACATCGGTGCCCGCTTCGATGACCGATTGACTGGAAATCTCGCTCACTTTGCACCAAATGCACAAGTGATCCATATCGACATCGATCCAGCAGAAATCGGCAAAAACGTTCCGACGGCAATCCCGATTGTAGCAGATGCCAAAGAAGCGCTGCTTCAATTGCTGAATCAATCGTTTGAAAGCCCGGATACCACTGAATGGCTAGCGAAGTTAACGGGTGATAAGACTGAATATCCACTTCAGTATCATCTAAAGGGCCGTGAAGGTATTCTTCCGCAGCAGGCGGTTGAATTGATTCATCGTTTGACGGAAGGAAATGCAGTGGTGACGACTGATGTGGGCCAGCATCAGATGTGGGCGGCTCAATATTACCGCTTTAATAATCCGCATAGTTGGGTAACATCAGGCGGCCTCGGGACAATGGGCTTTGGTTTCCCTGCAGCTATCGGTGCGCAACTGGCAAAACCCGATGAGCTGGTCATCTCCATTGTTGGGGATGCTGGTTTTCAAATGACCTTGCAGGAATTGTCTTTGCTCCAGGAGCTGCGGCTTCCGGTGAAGGTTGTCATCTTAAACAATCAAAGTTTAGGAATGGTAAGGCAGTGGCAGGAAACATTTTACGAAGGGCGTTATTCCCAGTCGTTGATTCCTGTTCAACCTGATTTTGTGAAGTTGGCTGGAGCTTATGACATCAAAGGCTATAAAGTAGAAACGATGGAAGAAGCAGAAGCGGTTTTTGCGGAAGCACTTAATTCAGACGAGCCAGTCTTGATAGATTGCCGAGTGGTACAGCTAGAATCTGTTTATCCGATGGTTGCGCCTGGCAAGGGCTTGAATGAAATGATCGGAGTGAAAGGCGAATGAAACGAGTCATTACAACAACTGTGATCAATCAAAGCGGAGTATTGAATCGTGTGACAGGATTGCTGATGAAACGGCAGTTCAACATCGAAAGCATTTCGGTTGGTCACACTGAGCAGCCAGGCATGTCGAAAATGACTTTCGTGGTCAACGTGGAAGATAAAGGAAAACTGGAACAATTGTTAAAGCAACTGCAAAAGCAAATTGATGTAATCAAAGTAAATGATATTACCGATAAGGCGATGGTGATGAGAGAGCTGGCGCTGGTCAAAGTAGTCGTCCCTCCAGCACTGAGAAACGAAATTCTCAGCATTGTTGAGCCGTTTCGGGCGACAGTCGTCGATATGAGCAAGAATGTAACAACATTCCAAGTGACAGGCGACCCGGAAAAAATCGAAGCGTTTATTGATCTGATGAGGCCTTATGGTGTAAAAGAGCTGACCCGAACCGGGGTATCCGCTTTTGTCAGAGAAACGCAAAAAGCACAAACACCGCAATTGAATATCCTATAACAACCCAAACCCGAGGAGGAAATTAAAAATGGCAAAAATGTATTATAACCAAGACGTAAACGAACAGGTACTTAAAGGAAAGACAATCGCGGTGATCGGCTATGGTTCTCAGGGTCATGCACATGCTCAAAACTTAAAGGAATCAGGCTTTGATGTAGTTGTTGGAGTACGTCCAGGCAAATCATTCGACCAAGCTAAAAATGACGGCATGAAAGTGGCTACAGTAAAAGAAGCAGCTGAAGCAGCAGACGTAATCATGATCTTAGTACCGGATGAAAAACAGACGCAAATCTATAACGCAGAAATCAAACCTTCATTAACAGCTGGAAAATCACTTGTTTTCGCACACGGCTTTAATATTCACTTTAACCAGATTGTCGCCCCTGAAGATGTGGATGTATTCCTGGTGGCTCCAAAAGGGCCGGGACATCTTGTACGCCGTACGTATGAGGCCGGTGCTGGAGTTCCTGGATTGATTGCCATCCATCAGAATGTTTCAGGGCAAGCTAAGGAAGTTGCGCTTGCTTATGCGAAAGGAATCGGAGCTACTCGTGCAGGAGTTTTGGAAACGACATTCAAAGAAGAAACAGAAACGGATCTATTCGGAGAACAGGCAGTTCTTTGCGGCGGTGTAACTTCACTGGTGAAAGCTGGGTTCGAAACACTTGTCGAAGCTGGATACCAACCGGAACTTGCGTATTTCGAATGTATGCACGAATTAAAACTAATCGTCGACTTAATGTACGAAGGTGGCTTGTCAGGAATGCGCTACTCAATTTCCGACACTGCTCAATGGGGAGATTTTGTTTCAGGACCACGCATTGTTGATGCAGATACGAAAGCCCGCATGAAAGATGTTCTTACGGATATCCAAACAGGGAAATTCGCCAAAGGCTGGTTGCTTGAAAATCAATTAAACCGTCCGGAATTTACAGCAATTGAAAAAGCAGAAGAATCTCATCAAATCGAACAAGTTGGACGTGAATTGCGTGCGATGATGCCATTCGTCAATGAAGGCAAAAAAGCTAAACAAAAAGAGGTGGTTGCTAATGTCACAAATTGATATTTTCGATACGACATTACGAGACGGGGAACAGTCGGCCGGGATCAACTTGAATACAGCAGAGAAAATAGAAATCGCCCGCCAGCTTGAACGTCTGGGAGTGACGATTATCGAATCAGGGTTTCCTGCTTCATCTCCAGGAGACTTTGACGCTGTGCAGCGAATCGCAGGCACAGTAAAGAATTCCATCGTAACGGGTCTGGCCCGTTCGATCCAAAGTGATATTGACCGGACATGGGAAGCGTTAAAAGGAGCGGAACAGCCGCATATTCATATCTTTTTAGCGACTTCACCCATCCATATGGAAACAAAATTATTTAAAACACCGGAGCAGGTTGTAGAATTGGCAGTGGAATCGGTGAAATACGCGCGTAAGTTCTTCCCGTTGGTCCAATGGTCAGCGGAAGACGCTTCCCGTTCAGATCCGGAATTTCTGGCCCATATTATCCGCAAAGTCATCGAAGCAGGGGCAACGACCATCAACCTGCCGGATACAGTCGGTTATGCGACGCCTCATGAGTATGGTGCAATGTTTAAATACATGAAAGAAAACGTAGAGGGAATTGAGAAAGTGAAGCTCTCCGCACACTGCCATAATGATTTGGGCATGGCAACAGCCAATACTTTGGCCGCGATTGAAAATGGAGCCACTCAAATTGAAGGAACCATTAACGGTATCGGCGAACGTGCCGGCAACGTCGCACTCGAAGAAATTGCAGTCGCTTTGCATATACGCAAACAGATCTTCAATATCGAAACGGGTATCAATCTTCATGAAATCAAGCGCACAAGCCAATTGGTCAGCCAGTTGACAGGCAGCTTGATTCAGCCGAATAAAGCCGTCGTCGGCAAAAATGCTTTTGCCCATGAATCTGGCATACATCAGGACGGTATGCTGAAGAACCCATTGACTTATGAAATCATCACACCGGAATTAATCGGCGATGCCGCGACCGAATTGGTGCTTGGCAAACATTCTGGGCGCCATGCCTTTAAAGACCGTGCAATCAAAATGGGCTTTGATTTAACTGATGAGAAGCTCAATAACGCATTTGTCGAGTTTAAGAAATTAGCTGACCGCAAGAAAGAAATTATAGAAGATGATCTATACGTATTGCTGACGGACCAGCAAATCCATGATACTGAAACACCCGTTTATAAGCTGGAAAGTGTTCAAGTGCAATATGGTACGGCAAATATTCCAACAGCTACCGCTTCTGCCTATCACCCAAATGGTGAACTGATCAGCGAAGCCGCTACTGGAGCCGGATCGGTTGAAGCAATCTTCAACACATTGGAGCGGATTGTTGAAGGCAAAGTCCATATTTTAGATTACCGTGTAACATCCATCGGTAAAGGACGCGATGCCTTGGGCGAAGCGGTCATCAATATGAGTTATAACGGAGAGACGGTTACCGGCCGCGATGTTGCACAGGATGTCCTGGAAGCAACAGCAAAAGCATATTTGAATGCAGTCAATCGCCAAATTGTCCAAGTAGGAAAGAAAGTCAGAATGTCTGCAGTGTAAGAAAGAACAGATCGAAAGAGGAGGAATTCAAAATGAAAAAAACAATAGCGGTATTGCCAGGAGACGGAATCGGACCAGAAGTAACAGATGCAGCGGTAAAAGTACTTCAATCCATCGCAATGCGTTATGGACATACTTTTCATTTAAAGCACGCGGCAATCGGGGGCACGGCGGTTGATCAATTTGACAACCCGCTGCCTCAGCAAACCATTGATGTTTGCGACGCGAGCGACGCGATTCTCCTCGGTGCGGTCGGGGGAACGAAATGGGATAGTAACCCTGCTCACTTGCGTCCGGAGAAAGGGCTTTTAAACATCCGGAAACATTTCGATTTGTTCGCCAATATCCGTCCGGTCAAAGCGGTGCCAGCATTGCTGGGATCTTCTCCTTTAAAAGAAGAAGTGGCGAAAGAAGTGGATATGGTCATTGTCCGCGAATTAACGAGCGGGTTGTATTTCGGAGAGCCGAAACGCCGGTCGGAAAAATCGGCAGTAGATACCTTGGTTTATACGAGAGAGGAAATCGAGCGCATCGTCAATCAAGCGTTTGAAATCGCCCGTACACGTAAAGGCAAGGTGACTTCGGTCGATAAAGCCAATGTATTGGAAACTAGCAAACTATGGCGTGAAGTTGTGGAAGAACGCAGAAAAGCGTATCCGGATATCGAAGTGGAGCATATGCTGGTTGATTCAGCGGCAATGAAGCTAATTACCGATCCACGTTCTTTCGATGTTATAGTAACGGAAAATATGTTCGGTGACATCCTGAGCGACGAAGCTTCAGTCATCACCGGTTCACTTGGCATGCTGCCATCTGCAAGCATCCGTTCAGACGGCTTTGGCCTTTACGAACCCGTACACGGCTCAGCCCCGGATATCGCAGGACAAAACAAAGCGAATCCATCTGCTGCCATCTTGTCAGCTGCTATGATGCTTAAGCATTCATTCGGTCTTCATACGGAAGCTGCAGCTATTGAAAAAGCTGTAATGGGCGTCCTGGAAGATGGCTATTGCACAGGAGATCTGGCCGGAGAAGGGAAACGCGTAGTTTCAACCGATCGATTCGTAACGAAAGTTGTGGAAGAGTTGGAAAGAGAATTTGTATCAGAACATATCATGTATTCTTATGTGTAAGTGAAAGGAGCAGTTCGCATGGCAAAAACAATTATAGAGAAAATTTGGGAACAACATATCGTCTTTGAAGAGCAAGGCAAGCCGGATCTGCTATATATCGACCTTCATTTATTGCATGAGGTGACATCCCCACAAGCTTTTGAAGGGCTTCGGTTGAACGGACGCAAAGTTCGCCGGCCGGATCTTTGTTTTGCAACCATGGATCACAACGTTCCGACACGAAACCGTGAAACGATTACAGATCCCATTTCGCGGAAACAAATTAAAACCTTGCAGGATAACTGTGATGAGTTTGGTGTTCCGCTTGCGGGAATCAACCATCCAGACCAAGGAATTGTCCATGTCATTGGACCGGAACTGGGCTTGACGCAACCCGGCAAGACCATTGTCTGCGGCGACAGCCATACTTCAACGCACGGTGCTTTCGGCGCTTTGGCTTTCGGTATTGGTACCAGTGAAGTGGAGCACGTTCTTTCTACACAAACGTTGTGGCAGTCAAAGCCGAAAACCATGGAAGTGCGAATTGACGGCAAGCTGGGCTTTGGCGTTTCTTCCAAAGATGCCATCCTGGCCATTATTTCGAAATTCGGCATCGATATGGGAACTGGGCATATTATGGAGTATACAGGTGAAGCCATCCGTGGGTTATCGATGGAAGAACGCATGACCATATGCAATATGTCGATTGAAGCCGGTGCACGCGCAGGGCTGATCAGTCCTGATAGAACGACGGTGGAATACTTGAGAGGGCGCAGAAATGTACCTGAAGGCGAAGCGTTTGAAAAAGAAGCTGCCCGTTGGTTGGCTCTTGCAACAGACGAAGGCGCACAGTATGATGCGTCAGTGACGATTCACGCAGATGAAATTTCTCCATTCGTCACATGGGGCACCAACCCTTCGATGGGTTCAGGCATTGCAGAACGCGTTCCATCTGCAGTCGATTATGATAAACAGTCGGATAAAGACGCTTTGCAGCAAGCTTTAACTTATATGCACCTGGAAGAAGGAACACCACTTTCTTCGATTGATATTCAGCATGTCTTTATCGGCTCCTGTACAAATGCCCGTCTTGGCGATTTGCGTGCGGCCAGTGAAATCATCAAAGGTAAAAAAGTGCATCCGTCCGTAACGGCCATTGTCGTACCTGGATCTGAAACGGTAAAACGTGCAGCAGAACAGGAAGGATTGGATAAGGTATTTCTTGAAGCTGGATTCGAATGGCGCGAAACAGGATGCAGCATGTGCCTGGCGATGAATGAAGATTCGGTGCCTGCCGGTGAACGCTGTGCTTCAACTTCCAATCGGAATTTCGAAGGGCGTCAAGGAGCGGGATCGATGACGCATCTGGTGAGCCCTGTAATGGCAGCAGCGGCTGCGATTGAAGGCCATCTAACTGATGTCCGCAATTATATGAAAGAGCCCTTACCATCAGCATGACAGGCAGAAATGAGGAGGCCAAACGATGAAACCGATCAATAAAATCTCAAGCGTTTTGACTCCGCTCGAACGCAAAAACGTAGATACTGACCAGATCATCTCAAAAGAGTTTCTAAAGCGTATTGAACGGACGGGATTCGGCAAGTATTTATTTTATCATTGGCGCTTTCATGCTGATGGGACACCAATAGAAGACTTTGTTCTGAATGACCCCCGATTCAAAGACTCCGAAATTTTGGTCGCACAAGAAAATTTCGGCTGCGGTTCTTCTCGTGAACATGCTCCTTGGGCGATTTTAGATTACGGATTCCGCGTAGTCATCGCTCCCAGCTATGCAGACATCTTCTATAATAACTGTGTAAAGAATGGCATTTTGCCAATTCGCTTAAAGGGTCAGGAAGTCAATGAGTTGATTGACAAGGGACAACGTCAGGAATTCAAGTTGGACATCAATTTGGAGGACCAGACTGTCACGAGCCAGGATGGCACACACTATGAATTTGATATTGATCCATACTGGAAAGAAATGCTGCTGAAAGGCTGGGATGAAATCGCATTGACAATTCAGTACGATTCTTATATCGCGGCTTACGAAGAAAAACAGCAGCAGATTTAAAGGAATAGAGGAGAACAGGCCATTGGTGTCAGAATAGCTTGTTTTCATAAGGAGACCCTTTACCTAAACCGTAAAGGGTCTTTATTTTTAGATTTTTTTGTCTATAAGAAAAACAGAAATAGGCTGTTGACAAGCATTTCGCGGTTTGGTAATTTAAAGTGTGTACTTTAACGCTTTAGCAAACTAAAGGAGAGTTTACTTATGAATGCAGTTGTTGTCGCTGTCTTAGTCATGCTCGTATTGAGCTTATTGCGTGTGAACGTCGTCTTTGCTTTATTGATTGGCGCGCTTGCAGGGGGATTAAGCGGTGGATTATCGTTTATGGATACATTAACATCATTTACAGACGGTTTAGGGGCGGGTGCAACCATTGCGCTCAGCTACGCGATGCTCGGTGGATTTGCCGTAGCAATTTCACGTACTGGAATACCGGAA
Organism: Planococcus sp. ISL-110; assembly: GCF_018613575.1. GTDB lineage: Bacteria > Bacillota > Bacilli > Bacillales_A > Planococcaceae > Planococcus. The sequence continues at coordinate 23,194 of NZ_JAGGPX010000034.1, read as the reverse complement.
CTACTTGTGTCAGGCGTCTTGAAGCTGGTCAATAAAGATGGGGAGGCGACACGGGAAAACCTGGCGAAAGCCCTTATCATTATTGCCTTGCTGGCAATGGCTATCTTCTCGCAAAATTTGATTCCGATCCACATTGCTTTTATTCCTTTATTGGTACCACCGATTTTGCATATTCTAAATGAACTGCGGATCGACCGCCGCTTGATTGCGGCGGTCCTGACGTTCGGTCTAACGGCTCCCTATATTCTATTGCCGTATGGCTTTGGTTTGATTTTCCACGAGATTGTCTTTACGCAGATGGAACTTGCGGGCTTGACCATCGACATGGCGGATATTCCGAAAGCGATGGCAATTCCGGTAGCGGGCTTATTGGTAGGATTAATCATTGCGGTGTTCATCTCTTACCGTAAGCCGCGTGATTATCATAAAACTACTTCTACTATAGAAGGAACTTTGAAAAAGACGGCATCTAGAAAAGATGTCATCGTGACGATCCTGGCATTGATTGCGGCCCTGGTTGCCCAAATACAGACGGACTCAATGATCATCGGTGCACTTGCCGGTATTCTCGTGCTGTACGTCTTTGGTGCAATGAAATGGCGCGAAGCTGACGATGTCCTTACAGAAGGCATGCGCATGATGGCGTTCATCGGCTTTGTCATGATTACAGCAAACGGCTTTGCATCAGTCATACAGGCGACAGGAGCTATTGAGCCACTAGTTGAAAGCGTCTCCGAACTGTTTGCCGGAAATAAAGGCATTGCGGCACTGGCGATGCTTATCGTAGGCTTGTTTGTGACGATGGGCATCGGCTCATCGTTTGCGACGATTCCGATCATTGCTGCCATCTTCGTACCACTGAGCCTTGAGTTCGAATTCTCGACAATGGCGATCATCGCCTTGATCGGCACTGCAGGGGCATTGGGCGACGCTGGATCACCAGCTTCTGACTCGACGCTTGGTCCAACTGCCGGACTGAATGTCGACGGGCAGCACAATCACATCTGGGACACGTGCGTTCCGACTTTCCTTCATTACAATATTCCCTTGGTAATTTTCGGATGGGTTGCTGCCATGTTGCTGGGATAAGCTCGAAATGTTCGGACTATTACGATCTGGCTTGAAGTTCTAAAATATCCTGTTATACTAATAAAAGCGAATTGAAAAGAATTTCGTGGAAGTACTTGCGGAATTCTTTTTTCTTTTGTATAATGGTGAATGTTGGTCTTTGACTGCGATGAAGCGAGAGGTTACCGATACACCCGGCCGCTTTGCCATGGCGAGTGATTGGAAAATTTTCGTGGAGAATGTCTATCAAAAATAGGCGAAAAGGAGGGAAAATAATGGCAAAACAAAAAATTCGTATCCGTTTAAAAGCATATGATCACAGAATTCTTGATCAGTCTGCCGAGAAAATTGTAGAAACCGCAAAACGTTCAGGTGCAAGCGTATCGGGTCCGATACCGTTGCCGACTGAAAGATCGGTCTACACAATCTTGCGTGCTGTCCATAAGTACAAAGATGCTCGTGAGCAGTTTGAAATGCGTACACACAAACGTCTAATCGATATCGTTAACCCGACACCACAAACTGTCGATGCGTTGATGAAACTTGATTTACCGTCAGGCGTTGACATTGAAATTAAACTTTAATCGGTGAACGAAATAGAAAAACATAAATAACCACAGGAGGTGTGACAACATGACCAAAGGAATCTTAGGTAGAAAAATCGGTATGACGCAAGTTTTTGCTGAGAACGGTGATTTAATCCCTGTAACTGTTATTGAAGCTGCTCCAAACGTAGTACTTCAAAAGAAGACAGTCGAGGTCGACGGCTACGAAGCAATCCAATTAGGTTTTGAAGACAAGCGCGAAAAGCTTTCAAACAAACCTTCTAAAGGACACGTAGCAAAAGCAAACACTACTCCTAAGCGCTTCATTCGCGAACTTCGCAATGTAAACTTAGCTGATTACGAGATTGGTCAAGAAGTTAAAGTAAATGTATTCGCAGAAGGCGATGTAGTAGATGTCACAGGAACAACAAAAGGTAAAGGTTTCCAAGGTGTTATTAAACGCCACGGACAATCTCGCGGACCAATGACTCACGGTTCTCGTTATCACCGTCGTCCTGGTTCAATGGGTCCGGTTGCTCCTAACCGCGTATTCAAACAGAAAAAATTACCTGGTCAAATGGGTGGCACGACAATTACGATTCAAAACCTTTCCATCGTGAAAGTTGATCTTGAACGTAACCTGCTACTTGTTAAAGGTAATGTTCCTGGTTCTCGCAAAGCATTGATCCGTGTTAAATCGGCAATTAAAGCGAAATAATAATTTTTTAGAGAAAGGAGGAAACAAGAATGCCTAAAGTAGCTTTATTAAATCAAACAGGTTCACAAGTGGGCGACATCGAATTGAACGACTATGTATTCGGTATCGAGCCAAATGAATCAGTGTTATTTGACGCAGTAGTGTCTCAACGCGCTTCACTTCGTCAAGGTAACCATAAAGTAAAAAACCGTTCTGAAGTAGCTGGTGGTGGTAAAAAGCCATGGCGTCAAAAAGGAACTGGACGTGCTCGTCAAGGGTCGATCCGTTCACCACAATGGCGCGGAGGCGGTGTCGTATTCGGACCAACTCCACGTAGCTATAGCTACAAACTTCCTAAAAAAGTACGTCGTTTAGCTCTACGTTCTGCACTTTCATCTGCAGTAATCGGAGAAAACCTGATGATACTTGAAGGATTGACATTTGATGCACCGAAAACAAAATCTTTCAACCAGTTGATCCAAGATCTTTCAATTGGCAAAAAAGCATTGTTCGTAACTGCTGACCTTGATGAGAACGTTGCAAAATCTGCACGTAACCTACACGGTATGACAGTAGTAGCAGCAGATGGCATTAACGTACTAGACTTGCTTGGACATGACAAAATTGTTATGACAAAAGCAGCGATTGAGAAAATTGAGGAGGTGCTTAGTTAATGGAAGCACGTGATGTAATTAAACGTCCAGTCATTACTGAGCAATCATCTGAAGTAATGGCAGAGAAAAAGTACACTTTTGAAGTGGACACTCGCGCAAATAAAACACAAGTTAAACAAGCTGTGCAGGAGATCTTTGGCGTGAAAGTTGAGAAAGTCAACATCATGAACTACAAAGGTAAATTCAAGCGCATGGGCAAACACGCAGGATATACGAACAAACGCCGTAAAGCGATTGTTAAATTGACTGCGGAATCTAAAGACATCGAGTTATTCGAAATTTAATTTCCGTAAGTTCTTAAAGAACTATTAAAGAAGGAGGGAAACAACGTGGGGATAAGAAAATATAAACCTACCACTAACGGTCGTCGTAACATGACGAGTTCAGATTTCGCTGAAATCACTACGAACAAACCTGAAAAATCGCTTTTACGACCTGTAAAGCGCAAGGGCGGCCGTAACAACCAAGGTAAAATAACTGTTCGCCATCACGGCGGAGGACATAAACGTCAATACCGTGTTATCGATTTCAAACGTAACAAAGATGGCATTCCAGGACGCGTTGCTACAATTGAGTACGATCCAAACCGTTCTGCAAACATCGCATTGATTAATTACGCTGATGGTGAAAAACGTTACATCCTCGCTCCTAAAGGAGTCGAAGTTGGAACTCAACTTATGTCAGGTATTGAAGCGGACATCAAGGCGGGTAACGCTTTGCCGTTGTCAAACATCCCAATGGGTTCTACAATCCATAACATCGAATTGAAGCCAGGCGGCGGCGGACAACTAGTTCGTTCTGCAGGAACTTCAGCTCAGGTATTGGGTAAAGAAGGAAAATACGTAACAGTTCGTTTGCAATCAGGCGAAGTTCGCATGATTCTTGCTACTTGCCGCGCAACTATCGGCGCAGTAGGAAATGAGCAACACGAATTGATCAACATTGGTAAAGCAGGACGTAACCGCTGGAAAGGCAATCGCCCAACAGTACGTGGATCTGTAATGAACCCTAACGATCACCCACACGGTGGTGGTGAAGGACGTTCGCCAATCGGACGTAAATCACCAATGTCTCCTTGGGGTAAACCAACTCTTGGATACAAGACACGTAAGAAAACGAACAAGTCAGATAAATTTATCGTGCGTCGTCGTAAAAAATAATTTGATTCCGCTACGGTTCGTCAAAAGAACCGTGGTGCAATCACGAAGGGAGGATCCCACATGGGCCGCAGCTTGAAAAAAGGACCTTTTGCTGATGATCATCTTATGAAAAAAGTTGAAGCACAAAAGGACTCTGAGAAAAAACAAGTGATCAAAACTTGGTCTCGCCGTTCTACAATTTTCCCGACATTCATCGGACAAACAATCGCAGTATACGATGGTCGTAAACACATCCCTGTATATGTGACTGAAGATATGGTGGGCCATAAACTAGGCGAATTCGCTCCAACACGCAAATACGCTAGTCATGGTGCAGACGATAAGAAAACAAGACGTTAATTGAGAGGAGGATTTCCCCATGCAAGCAAAAGCTGTCGCTAGAACAGTACGTATTGCTCCTCGTAAAGTCCGTTTAGTAGTAGATTTAATCCGAGGCAAGCAAATCGGCGAAGCTGTTGCGATTTTGAACCACACTCCAAAAGCAGCATCTATTGTTGTTGAGAAGTTATTGAAATCTGCAGCTGCTAACGCTGAACACAACTACGAAATGGATCTGAATGACTTGGTCATCAGTGAAGTATTCGTTGACGAAGGACCAACACTTAAACGTTTCCGTCCACGTGCAATGGGACGCGCAAGCGCAATTAATAAACGCACAAGCCACATTACACTAGTGGTATCTGACCAGAAGGAGGGGTAATTCGTGGGACAAAAAATACATCCAATTGGGATGCGTATCGGAATCATTCGTGATTGGGAATCTAAATGGTACGCTGAGAAAGATTATGCGACGCTTCTTCACGAAGATATTAAAATCCGTGAATACGTTGAAGCACGTTTGAAAGAAGCTTCAGTTTCTAAAATCGAAATTGAACGCGCTGCAAACCGTGTCAACGTAACTATTCACACTGCGAAACCAGGTATGGTAATAGGTAAAGGTGGATCTGAAGTAGAAGTACTTCGCAATCAGCTTAACTCTATGACTGGCAAGCGTGTACACATCAACATCATTGAAATCAAAAGAGCTGACCTTGATGCAAGATTGGTTGCTGAAAGTGTTGCACGTCAATTGGAAAACCGAGTATCTTTCCGCCGTGCACAAAAACAAGCGATCCAACGCACTATGCGTTCTGGCGCTAAAGGAATCAAAACTCAAGTATCTGGACGTCTAGGCGGCGCTGACATTGCGCGTGCCGAACACTACAGTGAAGGTACTGTTCCGCTCCATACGCTCCGCGCTGACATTGATTATGCGCATGCTGAAGCAGACACAACTTATGGTAAGCTTGGCGTGAAAGTATGGATCTACCGCGGTGAAGTCCTTCCAACTAAGAAGAAATCTGAGGAAGGAGGCAAATAATATGTTAATGCCTAAACGCGTTAAATATCGTAGAGAGCACCGAGGCAAGATGCGCGGAGAAGCTAAAGGCGGTAAAGAAATCGCATTCGGCGAATTTGGTCTCCAAGCACTAGAATCATCTTGGATCACTAACCGTCAAATCGAAGCTGCACGTATTTCCATGACTCGTTACATGAAACGTGGCGGTAAAGTCTGGATTAAAATTTTCCCTCATAAACCATATACGAAAAAGCCTCTAGAGGTTCGTATGGGATCTGGTAAAGGTTCACCTGAAGGCTGGGTAGCCGTTGTCAAAACTGGTAAAATCATGTTCGAACTTGGTGGAGTAACTGAAGAAGTGGCACGCGAAGCATTGCGCCTTGCATCTCACAAACTTCCAATCAAAACGAAGTTCGTAAAACGCGAAGAAATTGGTGGTGAATCGAATGAAAGCTAATGAAATCCGTGACCTAACCACTGCTGAGATTGAACAAAAAGTGAAATCACTGAAAGAAGAGCTTTTCAACCTTCGCTTCCAATTGGCTACTGGTCAATTAGAAAATACTGCTCGCATCCGCGAAGTACGTAAAGCGATTGCCCGTATGAAAACTGTGATTCACGAAAGAGTACTCAGTGGCACTAACTGATAAATCGAGAGGAGGTTTGCAAGTATGACTGAGCGTAACCAACGCAAAGTATACACAGGCCGTGTTGTGTCTGACAAAATGGACAAAACCGTTACAGTAATGGTTGAAACTCAAAAGAAGCACGCATTCTATGGCAAACGTGTAAAATACTCTAAGAAATATAAAGCTCATGATGAGCTAAACGAAGTGAAAATGGGCGACGTAGTTCGCATCATGGAAACTCGTCCGTTATCATCTACAAAACGTTTCCGCGTATTGGAAATTGTAGAAAAAGCGGTTATCATTTAATTTAAATAATTTCGGAACCTAAGAAATTCCGGAGGGAGGTTACCTAAGTGATCCAACAGGAAAGTCGTTTAAAAGTTGCAGACAACTCGGGTGCTCGTGAAGTACTAACGATTAAAGTACTTGGTGGTTCTGGTCGCAAGACTGCAAACATCGGAGACGTAATCGTTTGTACCGTGAAAAAAGCAACACCAGGTGGCGTTGTTAAGAAGGGTGAAGTCGTTAAGGCTGTCATCGTTCGCACGAAAAGCGGAGCTCGCCGTAAAGACGGTACTTATATCAAATTTGATGAAAATGCATGTGTCATCATCCGTGACGACAAAGGTCCACGCGGAACTCGTATTTTCGGACCTGTTGCCCGCGAACTTCGCGATAACAGCTTCATGAAAATCGTATCACTTGCTCCTGAAGTTCTTTAATAAATCAATGTGCCATACCAAGGAGGTGCGACAGAATGCATGTTAAAAAAGGCGATACAGTTAAGGTAATCTCAGGCAAAGACAAAGGCAAAACAGGTGTTGTTTTGACTGCTTTACCTAAGAAAGACCGTGTGCTTGTAGAAGGTGTAAACATCGTGAAAAAGCACACAAAACCGAACCAGGCAAATCCACAGGGTGGGATTGTCAGCCAAGAAGCAGCAATTCATGTTTCTAACGTAATGTTACTTGACCCTAAATCCGGCGAGCCGACTCGTGTAGGATATAAGGTTGAAGATGGTAAAAAAGTTCGTGTTGCAAAAAAATCCGGCGAAAAATTAGATAAATAAAATTCCTGAATGAAGGGAGGTACACACATGAACCGCCTAAAAGAAAAATATGTCAATGAAATCACTCCTGCTCTAGTGAGCAAGTTTGAATATAAATCGGTAATGCAGGCACCTGAAGTAAACAAAATCGTCATCAACATGGGTGTAGGCGAAGCTGTTCAAAACACTAAGTCACTTGACTCTGCTGTTGAAGAATTACAAACTATCACTGGCCAAAAACCAGTCGTTACTAAAGCTAAGAAATCTATCGCTGGCTTCCGTCTACGTGAAGGTATGCCAATCGGATGTAAAGTTACACTACGCGGAGAGCGTATGTATGACTTCCTGGATAAATTGATTGCTATCTCACTTCCACGTGTACGTGACTTCCGTGGCGTATCGAACAAATCGTTCGACGGACGCGGTAACTACACACTTGGTGTGAAAGAACAATTGATCTTCCCTGAAATCGACTACGATAAAGTTAACAAAGTACGCGGTATGGACATCGTAATTGTAACAACTGCGAACTCTGATGAAGAAGCTCGTGAGTTATTAACACAATTCGGAATGCCGTTCCAAAAGTAAACGTGAGGGAGGCGTAAACGTGGCTAAAAAATCTATGATCGCAAAACAAAAACGCACGCCAAAGTTTAAAGTACAAGAGTACACACGCTGTGAACGATGCGGACGTCCGCATTCAGTATTACGCAAATTTAAACTTTGCCGTATTTGTTTCCGTGAACTTGCATATGTGGGACAAATTCCTGGCGTCAAAAAAGCCAGCTGGTAATCCCCTAATTTGGGAAGGAGGTAAAAGTAATGACAATGACAGATCCGATTGCAGATATGCTGACACGCATTCGTAACGCAAACATGGTTCGTCACGAGAAATTAGAGCTTCCGGCTTCTAATGTGAAAAAAGACATCGCTGAAATCCTTAAGCGTGAAGGTTTCGTTCGTGACGTAGAATATGTTGAAGATGATAAACAAGGCATGATCCGGATTTTCCTTAAATACGGATCAAACAACGAACGCGTTATTACTGGATTGAAACGTATTTCAAAACCAGGACTACGTGTTTACGCTAAAACTAATGAGGTGCCACGTGTACTAAACGGTCTTGGAATCGCTTTAGTCTCAACATCACAAGGTTTAGTAACTGATAAAGAAGCCCGCGCGAAACAAATCGGCGGAGAAATCATAGCATACGTTTGGTAATAAGCAACAAGCGAATGGAGGTGCAAAAGAATGTCACGTGTAGGTAAAAAACCAATCGAGGTACCTGCTAGCGTTACTGTAACTTTTGGAGACAAGAATGCCGTAACTGTTAAAGGACCTAAAGGCGAGTTGACTCGCACATTTAACCAAGATATTACAATCACACAAGAAGATAACGTGCTAACATTGACACGTCCTTCAGATTCTAAAGATCACCGCACAAACCACGGTACAACTCGTGCTTTGCTTGCGAACATGGTCACTGGAGTTTCAGAAGGATTCCAACGTTCACTTGAACTAGTTGGTGTTGGTTACCGTGCTCAATTGCAAGGACAAAAATTGGTTCTTAACGTAGGTTACTCTCACCCGGTTGAATTCACACCGGAAGAAGGAATCACAGTTGAAGTTCCAGCTAACACAAAAGTCATTGTTAAAGGCATCGATAAAGAACGTGTTGGAGCTCTTGCTTCGAACATCCGCCAAGTACGTCCACCAGAGCCATATAAAGGTAAAGGTATTCGTTACGAAGGAGAAGCAGTTCGCCGCAAAGAAGGTAAAACAGGTAAATAATGCTGCTTAGGCAGGCTGAAAGGAGTGACCTCAGTGATTACGAAACTCGATAAAAACGCATCTCGTAAAAAACGTCATGCACGCGTACGTTCTAAAATTACGGGTACAGCACAACGCCCGCGTTTAAACGTATTCCGTTCAAATAAATACATTTATGCTCAATTGATCGACGATACAAATGGCGTTACACTTGCAAGTGCATCATCTATGGAGAAAGATTTCTCAGTAGAATCAACTGGCAACGTGGAAGCGGCAGCTAAAGTCGGCGAAACAATCGCAAAACGCGCTACTGAAAACGGCTTAAAATCGGTTGTTTTCGACCGCGGTGGTTATTTATATCATGGACGCGTAAAAGCATTAGCAGAAGCTGCCCGTGAAAATGGTTTACAATTTTAAAAAGAAGGAGGGACACATTTCATGAGTCGTATTGATCCAAACAAACTTGAACTTGAAGAACGCGTAGTTACAATCAATCGCGTAGCTAAAGTTGTAAAAGGTGGACGTCGTTTCCGTTTCTCCGCTTTAGTTGTTGTAGGCGACAGAAATGGTAATGTTGGTTTTGGTACTGGTAAAGCTCAAGAAGTTCCAGATGCTATCCGCAAAGCCATCGAAGATGCGAAGAAAAACCTTATTGAAGTACCAATGGTTAAGGGTACAACTCCACACTTAGTAACTGGTCGTTTTGGCGCAGGCCAAATTCTTATCAAACCTGCTTCTCCAGGTACTGGTGTAATTGCTGGCGGACCTGTTCGTGCGGTACTTGAATTAGCTGGGGTACAAGATATTTTATCTAAATCTCTAGGTTCAAGCACACCAATCAACATGGTACGTGCAACTATTAACGGTTTAACTCAATTGAAGAGTGCCGAAGAAGTCGCAAAACTTCGCGGTAAATCAGTTGCAGAACTGTTAGGATAAGGAGGGAAAATCACATGGCAACTAAATTGGAAATTACCCTCACAAAATCTGTGATCGGTGCTAAGCCGCCACAACGTAAAACTGTTCAATCATTAGGATTGCGCAAAATGCATCAAACTGTTGAGCACCAAGACAATGCAGCCGTTCGCGGAATGCTTGATAAAGTCGCTCACTTAGTAACTATCAAAGAAGTTTAATTACGGATTTCTATAGAAGGAGGTGCCAACCAAATGAAACTTCATGAATTAAAACCAGCAGAAGGTTCACGCAGCTCAAGAAAGCGTGTCGGACGCGGTATCGGTTCAGGTACTGGTAAAACAGCAGGTAAAGGTCATAAAGGTCAAAACGCACGTTCAGGCGGCGGTGTTCGTCCTGGATTCGAAGGCGGTCAAAACCCTTTGTTCCGTCGTTTGCCAAAACGTGGATTTACCAACATTAACCGTAAAGACTATGCAGTCGTGAACATTGAAGTGTTAAATCGTTTCGACGAAGGCACAGAAGTAACACCTGCATTGTTGATTGAAGCAGGTGTTGTGAGCAATGAACGTTCTGGAATCAAAATTCTCGGCAATGGTAGCTTAGAAAAGAAATTGACAGTAAAAGCTCACAAATTCTCTGGATCAGCTAAAAAAGCGATCGAAGCTGCTGGCGGACAAACCGAGGTGGTTTAATGTTTCAGACAATCTCTAATTTTATGCGCGTGACTGATATTCGAAATAAAATATTCTTTACATTACTGATGCTCATCATTTTCCGTATTGGAACTTTTGTTCCAGTACCGAATGTTGATGCTTCGGTTTTGCAAGCTACTGACCAGATGGGTCTGGTTGGATTCTTAAATACTTTCGGTGGAGGTGCCCTTGCTAACTTTTCGATTTTAGCGATGGGAATTATGCCATACATTACAGCATCAATTATCGTGCAGTTATTGCAGATGGATGTTGTACCGAAATTTGCAGAGTGGGCGAAACAAGGTGAAGTCGGAAGACGGAAACTTGCTCAATTCACTCGCTACTTCACAATCGTTCTTGCCTTTATTCAAGCAATCGGTATGTCTTATGGATTTAACCAAATGTACGGAGGTTCTTTAATCCAGAACGACACGATCTCAACCTATGTTGTAATCGCCATTGTATTGACTGCTGGTACGGCGTTTCTACTGTGGCTTGGTGAGCAGATTACGGCAAAAGGTGTGGGGAACGGTATTTCGATTATCATCTTCGCAGGGATTGTCGCTGCAGTACCAGGCGCTGTAAATCAATTATATGCACAGCAGATCCAAGGAGCTGGAGATCAGCTTCCGATCAATATTGCCATCATGGCATTGCTTGCATTGGCTGTTGTTGCCATTACGGTCTTGGTCATTTACGTTCAACAAGCGTTGCGTAAAATACCGATTCAGTATGCAAAACGAGTTGCTGGCCGTGGCCAGACAACAAGTGGGCAGCAAACGCATTTACCTTTGAAAGTGAACGCGGCCGGAGTTATCCCGGTAATCTTTGCAGTAGCGTTTATCATTACGCCACAAACCATTGCTTCTTTCTTTGGTGCCAACGCGTTTACAGAAGCGATTCAGAATACGTTCGATTATACGCGCCCTGTCGGCATGATCATTTATGTCGCTTTGATCGTAGCATTCACGTACTTCTACGCATTTATTCAGGTCAATCCTGAGAACGTGTCGGATAACCTTAAAAAGCAAGGCGCATATATTCCGGGAATCCGTCCGGGTAAAAATACGCAGGATTATTTAACAAGTGTGTTATACCGATTGACATTCGTCGGTGCCATCTTCCTGGCAGTCATTGCAGTTCTACCGATTTTCTTCATCAACATTGCGAATTTGCCGCAATCGGCGCAAATCGGTGGGACGAGTCTTCTGATTGTTGTTGGGGTAGCACTTGAAACGATGAAACAATTGGAATCTCAGCTTGTAAAACGTCATTATAAAGGCTTTATGAAATAATCAGTAGGATCTAGGGGGGCGTGAAAGCGTCTCTTATCCAATTGTCTGAGGGGGAAAACGTATGAATATCGTATTAATGGGTCTACCGGGTGCCGGAAAAGGTACTCAAGCAGACGAAATTGTTAAGAAGTACGACATCCCTCATATTTCTACAGGTGATATGTTCCGAGCCGCTATAAAAGGTGGAACGGAACTGGGCTTGAAAGCAAAGTCATTCATGGATCAAGGTGCTCTAGTGCCTGATGAAGTGACAATCGGCATTGTCCGAGAACGACTAAGCGAAAAGGATTGTGAAGAGGGCTTCTTATTAGATGGCTTTCCACGAACAGTCCCTCAAGCGGAAGCGTTGGAATCTCTTTTGGCCGATCTTGATAAGCGAATCGAGCATGTCGTAAATATCCAAGTTGAACAAGACGAGTTAATTGCACGTTTGACAGGCCGATGGATCTGTAAAGTTTGTGGAACTGCTTACCATACTGTGTTTAACCCGCCGGCAAAAGCCGGAGTGTGCGACAAAGATGGCGGAGAACTCTACCAGCGTGAGGATGACAAGCCTGAAACCGTCACTAAACGTTTAGAAGTAAATATGCAACAAACGCAGCCGCTTCTTGATTTCTACGAAAGCAAAAACGTGCTGCAAAATATAGATGGACAGCAGGACATCCAAAAAGTATTTGCTGACATTGATGCTCTTCTAAAGGGCGACCGAGGCTAATCCCCGGCGCCGGGCGAAGCTAGTTGCCTCCATGTGGCTTTAAGGAGCACCGAAGATATGAATTTTCGAGAGCTGCAAAAGCAAACAAGACTTAGGATATGAAAGTTGATGCAAAATGCACTATAGTGCAATTGCGCATTGAAACTAGTATAATGAGTTTCGTGGAAGCATCTGTGTAACGGGTTTGGAACTCATCCAAAGCAGTCCGGGCAGTCGAGGATACATGAGACAGACTGGCTTTGCCGGATTAACCACGGCCCGCTGTTTGGCGGACTTGGAGAATGTCTTTCGAATGTCACTCATGCATTTCTTGTGAATGAATGTACTATTACTATTCAATCAGCAAATACTGTTTGAAGATGAGAACCTGATTTGTATACAGAAGGGAGACTGGGTCGATGGCGAAAGACGATGTAATTGAAATCGAAGGAACTGTCGTTGAGACTTTGCCTAACGCGATGTTTAAAGTGGAATTGGAAAACGGCCATACGATTCTTGCGCACGTATCAGGCAAGATTCGTATGCATTTCATCCGCATTCTGCCAGGAGATAAAGTAACAGTTGAACTTTCTCCTTATGATTTAACACGCGGTCGTATCACATACCGTTTTAAATAATCTTTTGCACTCCGGACTATAAGGAGGTTGGGTTAGATGAAAGTGAGACCATCTGTAAAACCGATCTGTGAAAAATGTAAAGTTATTCGCAGAAACGGTAAAGTAATGGTAATCTGTGAAAATCCGAAACACAAACAAAGACAAGGCTAATTCTGAAGGAGGTGCATCGCACACATGGCACGTATTGCTGGTGTTGACATTCCGCGCGACAAACGCGTTGTTATTTCATTAACATACATTTTCGGTGTTGGTAAAACAACTGCACAGAAAGTTCTTTCTGCTGCTGGTATCTCTGAAGAGACACGAGTTCGTGATCTTACAGAAGATGAGTTGAACAATATCCGTGAACAATTAGATAAGTACAAAATCGAAGGTGACCTTCGCCGTGAAGTTTCAATGAACATCAAACGCTTGATGGAAATTGCTAGCTTCCGAGGGATCCGCCATCGTCGTGGACTACCTGTTCGCGGTCAAAATACGAAGAACAATGCGCGTACGCGTAAAGGTCCTCGTAAAACTGTAGCTAACAAGAAAAAATAATCAGTAAAGGAGGTTTCTTCTTAACATGGCACGTAAACAACAAACTCGTAAGCGTCGTGTGAAAAAGAATATCGAATCTGGTATTGCTCACATCCGCTCAACATTCAATAACACAATCGTTACTATCACGGATATGCAGGGTAACGCTGTTTCATGGTCAAGTGCAGGGGCTCTAGGATTTAGAGGTTCACGTAAATCTACTCCTTTCGCTGCTCAAATGGCTGCTGAAACTGCTGCAAAAACATCAATCGAACATGGCCTTAAAACTCTAGAAGTTACAGTTAAAGGTCCTGGTTCAGGTCGTGAAGCTGCAATCCGTGCACTTCAAGCTGCCGGACTCGAAGTTACAGCTATCAAAGATGTAACTCCAGTACCTCATAACGGTTGCCGTCCGCCAAAACGCCGTCGCGTATAATCGTTAATCTGAATGGGATTTTTGAACATCACGACTTACTGAATGGGTTCTGAATCGTAGCGAAAGTCTGTGACTATCGAATTCTTGATGAAGCGAAAAAAACCGACGTTTTGAAGGAGGGTAAAATGAATGCTCGAAATAGAAAAACCAAAGATTGAAACGGTTGAGATCGACAGCAATGCCAAGTTTGGTAAATTTGTTGTTGAACCTCTTGAGCGTGGATATGGAACCACTTTAGGAAACTCCTTACGTCGAATCTTACTTTCATCTTTACCTGGCGCAGCTGTTACTTCAATTCAAATTGATGGCGTTCTGCACGAATTCTCCACTGTCGAAGGTGTAGAAGAAGATGTAGCAACTATTATTTTGAATATCAAAAAGCTGGCTTTGAAAATTTACTCTGACGAAGAAAAAGTCATTGAAATTGATGTAAAAGGTGATGGAACGGTTACGGCTGCAGATATCACGCACGACAGTGACGTGGAAATTCTGAATCCGGATCTATATATTGCAACAATCGCTAAAAATGGTCACCTGCGTATGCGCATGTATGCGAACAGAGGCCGTGGATATGCCCGTGCAGATCAGAACAAACGTGAAGATCTTCCGATCGGCGTTATCCCGATTGACTCTATTTACACTCCAGTTTCACGCGTTAATTTCCAAGTGGAAAACACTCGTGTGGGTCAACTGGCTCATTTCGATAAATTATCTCTTGATGTCTGGACAGATGGCAGCATTGGTCCTAAAGAGGCAATTGCGCTTGGCGCAAAGATTTTTACTGAGCATTTAAATATCTTCGTGGGATTAACAGATGAGGCACAAACGGCTGAAATCATGGTTGAAAAAGAAGAAGACCAAAAAGAAAAAGTATTAGAGATGACTATCGAAGAACTTGATCTTTCGGTCCGTTCTTACAACTGCTTAAAACGTGCGGGTATCAACACGGTACACGAATTGGCAAGCAAGTCGGAAGACGACATGATGAAAGTACGCAACCTCGGACGCAAATCACTTGAAGAAGTTAAAGTGAAGTTGGAAGATTTAGGGCTTGGCCTTCGTAAAGAAGACTGAGTGTTGAGATCGGATCCGAACTATTCAACAAAGGAGGGAAACTTCAATGAGAAAGCTTCAACGTACAAGTTCTCAACGTAAAGCACTATTACGTGACCTTACAACAGACTTAATCGTACATGAACGCATTCAAACGACTGAAGCTCGTGCGAAAGAAGTGCGTTCGACTGTAGAAAAAATGATTACGCTTGGTAAACGTGGAGATCTTCACGCTCGCCGTAAAGCAGCAGCATGGATGCGCCGTGAGTTGGTAACAACTGCAGACGCTGAAGGCAACGAAACAACAACTTATGCTTTGCAGAAATTGTTTGATGATGTTGCACCACGTTACGCTGACCGTCAAGGCGGTTACACTCGTATTATGAAAATGGGGCCTCGTCGCGGAGATGGAGCACCTATCGTTATTATCGAACTGGTTTAATCAATCGAAGGGGGTTAATAGCCCTCTTCTTTTAGCATTATGATTTATACGACAATATGAAAAGCTGAGTGTTATGATGAGCGAGCCGAAAGGCGGCGTCTCGTCTAGCTCTACGCACCTCATTCAACCCTGGCTTAAGCAACCGGGGAAGCCATAGAGACAGAAAAGCGCATTTCTCTGAATGAGGTGCGCGCTTTTTTTATTTATTTACCGTTTTACAAAAGCTGTCGAAACCCAGTAGAGTAGAGAAGAGCAGAGCGAAGAAAAGCAAGTGTTAGAGGAGGTCAGCTGAGATGAATTCGAACATATTGTCATTTGAAAATGTGACATTTACATATGCACCAGAAGATGAGACGGTGAAACCGGCCGTACAGGATTTGTCATTCTCGATTCAGAACGGGGAATGGATTGCCTTGGTCGGCCATAACGGCTCAGGAAAATCGACCATCGCCAAATTGATGAACGGCTTATTGTTTCCACAAACCGGAAAAGTTTATGCCATGGACAAATTGATGGCGGAAGAAACCCTCTGGGACATCCGTTCGCAGATGGGTATGGTGTTCCAGAACCCGGATAATCAGTTTGTTGGAGCGACGGTCCAGGACGATGTAGCTTTTGCATTGGAAAACAACGGTGTGCCGCATGACGAAATGGTGATACGTGTAAAAGAAGCGCTGCATCAAGTGAAGATGGAAGCTTATTTTGACCACGAACCCCATCATTTGTCCGGTGGCCAAAAGCAGCGTGTGGCGATAGCTGGTGCTCTTGCACTCCGCCCACGTCTGTTGATACTGGATGAAGCGACATCGATGCTCGATCCGCAAGGGCGCATGGAAGTCATCGAAACCATTCGTGAACTGAGGGAAGCGACAGGCCTTACGGTCATATCGATTACGCATGATCTGGAAGAAGCAGCGATGGCTGACCGCATTCTTGTGATGAATGCGGGGCATAAACAATTAGAAGGCACGCCGGAAGCTGTTTTTCTTTCCGGAAACGAACTGATGACTTTAGGCTTGGACTTGCCGTTTGCGATGCGCATGACGCATTTGCTGCGGGAAGCCGGAGTAGAGTTGCAAGGGGAACATATGACAGAAGATGAATTGGTGGATGAATTATGGACATTTTACTCCAGGAAGTAGGATATAGTTATGCAAAGGACACGCCATTTGAAAAGCGGGCGTTGACGGATGTATCACTGCATATTCCTTCCGGTTCCTATACGGCAATCATTGGACATACCGGATCCGGCAAATCGACGGTTCTTCAGCATCTCAATGCCTTGTTGAAGCCGACAGAAGGGTCTGTCTTGATTGGCGCGCGCAAAATCGAAGCGGGAGTAAAAGCGAAGAATTTACGCGATGTCCGCCGTCAGGTCGGCATTGTCTTTCAATTTCCCGAACAGCAGCTGTTTGATGAGACGGTCTTGAAGGATATTATGTTTGGTCCTCTCAATTATGGTGTTCCGGAAGAAGAAGCGAGTCGACGGGCGCATGAGTTGGTTGAACAGCTTGGTTTGCCTCCTGAGGTGTTGACTAAGTCGCCATTTGATTTGTCCGGCGGCCAAATGCGCCGTGTGGCCATCGCTGGTGTGCTGGCAATGGAGCCGGATGTGCTGGTTCTGGATGAGCCTACAGCCGGACTCGATCCGCGTGGCCGCCGTGAGATTATGGACCTGTTCCATCAGCTGCACATTCAAAAAGGCCTGACGACCGTGCTGGTGACCCACAGCATGGAAGATGCCGCGCGCTACGCAGACAGTGTTGCGATTATGCATAATGGGCGTTGTGTAGTCACAGGAGAGCCTGAAGAGATCTTTTCGAATGAGGAGCAGCTGAGGGATTATCGCTTGGAGCCGCCGCGGACCATCCGCCTGCAGCGGAAATTTGAAGATAAAGCAGGCATTAAACTCGATGCTATTTCATTGACGGAAGAAGCGTTGGCCAAGAACATCGCATTGGCTTTATCGGAAGGACGTGGTTCCGAATGATGGAGAAAATGATATTTGGCCGTTTTATTCCTGGGGATTCCATTATCCACCGAATGGATCCGCGAGCGAAGATTTCATTTGTTTTTGTTTTTATTGCCATCGTTTTTATTGCCAATAGTGCCGTGACTTATGGGATTATTCTGGGGTTTACCTTAGCAGTGGTATTCCTGTCTAAAATTCGGTTGTATTTTTTGATAAACGGATTGAAACCGGTCTTTATTCTATTGATTTTCACCTTTTTGCTGCATATTTTCTTTACGCGGGAAGGCGATTTGCTGTTGGATATCGGCTTTATTGAGATTTATGAAGAAGGATTGCGGCAAGGGATATTCATTTCCATCCGCTTTCTGGTACTGGTGTTCATCACCAGCATCTTGACGTTGACGACTTCACCAATTTCCATTACTGATGGCATTGAAGTGCTGCTCGGGCCATTCAAGCGCGTCAAGCTGCCGGTTCACGAATTGGCATTGATGATGTCCATTTCCCTGCGGTTTATCCCGACATTGATGGACGAGACAGGCAAGATCCTCAAAGCGCAGATGGCCAGAGGCTCGGATATCGGCTCAGGGCCGATAAAAGAGCGCATTAAGGCCGTTGTGCCCTTGCTCATTCCATTGTTCGTCAGCGCTTTTAAACGGGCTGAGGATTTGGCTACAGCGATGGAAGTAAGAGGCTACCGGGGAGGCGAAGGCAGAACGCGTTACCGCCAGTTGGACTGGCGTTTTGTGGATAGCCTGAGTCTGCTGGTGCTGGCAGGGCTTGCGGGAATGCTTTGGTATTTCCGGATATAAGGAGAGAAATTATGAAACGATTAAAAGCGACAATTGCCTACGACGGCTCCGGTTTTGCAGGTTATCAGGTGCAGCCGGATTCCCGTACGGTCCAGCTTGAATTAATGAAAGTGCTGAAAACCATCCATAAAGGAAAAGTGATCCAAGTAGTGGCAAGCGGGCGAACAGATGCCAAAGTTCATGCCACAGGGCAGGTCATCCATTTTGATACGGAATTTTCCATTCCTGTGAGCGGCTGGCTAAAGGCCCTGAACGTGCTGTTGCCGGAAGACATCCGAGTCAGTTCGATCGAAGAGGTGGATGCATCTTTTCATGCGCGCTACCATACGTCAGGCAAGACCTATCGCTACAAATGGGACCTCAGTCCGATCATCAGCCCGTTCACGCGAAATTATATGGTTCATGTCAAGCAGCCACTTGATGTAGAAGCCATGAGAACAGCTGCGCGGGCCTTGATCGGCACTCACGATTTCTCCAGCTTTTGTGCAGCGAATACAACGGTGGTCGACAAAGTACGTACGATTTGGCGCGTGGATTTTGAAGAGCATGGCAATGAATTGCATATGGTCATCGAAGGATCCGGATTTTTATATAACATGGTCCGCATCATTGCAGGGACTTTAACGGAAGTCGGCATCGGCAAAAGAAAAGCTGAAGAGCTTGGCCGAATTGTGACTTTGGCTGATCGGGATGCTGCAGGAAAAACAGCGGCGGCGCATGGTCTCTATCTGGAAAGCGTGATCTACAGGAGCTGAAGCAACTTTTCCTGGTGTTTTCAGAAATACTCTTGACTTTTTAGCGTTTCCGTTATAACATAATGGATGGTATTTTCATTACCCCCACGATATGCCCCGGAAGGTTATTTGTGTTTAGGGATAACGAAAAAACGGAACAGCGGAACACTGTAAAAGAATTTAAAAACAAACGATTTATTAGGAGGACAATATACATGCGTACAACATTCATGGCTAAGGGTCACGAAGTAGAGCGTAAATGGTTAGTTGTCGATGCAGAAGGGCAAACTCTTGGACGTTTAGCTTCTGAAGTCGCTTCAATCTTACGTGGGAAATATAAACCAACATTCACACCAAACGTTGACACTGGTGATCACGTGATCATCATCAACGCTGAAAAGATTCACCTTACTGGTAAAAAGCTTACGGACAAAATCTACTACCGCCACACACAATACAGCGGTGGATTGAAACAGCGTACTGCACTTGAAATGCGCACAAAATACCCAACTAAGATGCTTGAATTGGCTATCAAAGGGATGCTTCCAAAAAACTCTTTAGGTCGTCAAACGTTCAGAAAGCTGCATGTCTATGCTGGCCCAGAACATAACCACCAAGCACAAACACCAGAAATCTACCAGCTTCGCGGATAATAATTTAGTAAATAAGAGGAGGATACACCTTTGGCACAAGTTCAATATATTGGAACAGGTCGTCGTAAAAACTCAACAGCTCGCGTACGGTTAGTACCGGGTGACGGCACAATTACTATCAACAAACGTGACGTAGCAGACTACGTTCCTTACGAAACATTACAACAAATCATCAAACAGCCACTAGTTGCTACGGATACTCTAGGAAGCTATGACATCCTTGTAAACGTAAACGGCGGTGGATTCACAGGCCAAGCCGGAGCAATCCGTCACGGTATCGCTCGCGCTCTACTTACTGTAGACCCTGCATTCCGTCCTGCGTTGAAATCTGCTGGGTTGTTAACACGTGACCCACGTATGAAAGAACGTAAGAAACCAGGTCTTAAATCAGCACGTCGTGCACCTCAGTTCTCAAAACGTTAATTTCGATTTTCGTTTACAAAGCACTTTCCGAAGAAATTCGGAGAGTGCTTTTTTATGTTCAATTAGAAGCTTGAACAAGTAAAATAGAAGAAACTAGAGGAGGCGAGGTAAGATGAACCGGATCAATTTAATTTGCTTGGGTGTCAAAGACATGAAAACATCGGTGAAGTTTTACAGAGAGGGGCTCGGCTTTGAAACAGAGGAAAAAAGAGAAAATCCTGAAATTGTGTTTTTTAACTCTTCTGGTACAAAACTGGAGTTGTATCCATTAAACGAATTAGCAAAAGATATTGATGAAAAGAATCCGCCAAGCGGCAGCGGATTTTCTGGCATTACTTTGGCATTCAACGCGAAGTCTAAAGAAGAAGTGGACCAGGTAATAGCCTCAGCGAAGGCAGCTGGGGGAGAGGTCGTCAAAGAACCGAGAGATGTTTTCTGGGGTGGCTACTCAGGTTACTTCACAGATCCCGACGGTTACTACTGGGAAGTGGCGTGGGGGCCGAATTTTGCGTACGATGAAAACGATATGCTGAAACTGAATTCGTAAATGGTATTCTTCGTCACTCCGACTATTCTATTGAAGAAAAGCCGCTTTACCGTTTCTTTCATCCCTGCTGGAGCTAAGTGGTTTTTTTCATTTTTCTTGTAAGAGCGAATAGATTAAAAATAAGATTTGCTGTGCTATACTTTATGGTGAGCAAAATTGATGGGGAGTGTATCGATATGTTAACTGAAGTACAAGTGCGCGAATTACTCGGAGCGTTAGAAGATCCGTTTTTACATAGATCGTTTACTGAAACGAACGGCATCACGTCCGTAACGATCAAAGAAGAAAAAAAACATGTCAGCGTCAAATTGGCGATTGCTAAAACCAACACGCCTGAACAAATGCAGCTTCAGATGAAAGTTGTCGATGTATTGAAAGGAGCGGGAGCGGGATCTGTCGGCATCCGTTTTGAAGAGCTTCCGCCAGAAGCGTTGGCCCAGTTCCGTGGAACGGCAAACGAATCAGAAGCACAGGATCTATTGTCGCCATTGAACAAAGTTGAATTTATTTCAATCGCCAGCGGTAAAGGCGGCGTCGGAAAATCGACAGTGTCTGTCAACCTGGCGATTGCATTGGCGCGTCTTGGCAAAAAAGTAGGCCTGATCGATGCGGATATTTACGGATTTAGCGTACCGGATATGATGGGCATCGACAAATCGCCGGTCGTTCGCGGCCAAACGATCATTCCAGTTGAGCGGTTCGGCGTGAAAGTCATCTCCATGGGCTTTTTCGTTGAAGACAATATGCCAGTCGTTTGGCGCGGCCCTATGCTGGGCAAAGTGCTTGACCAATTCTTCCGCGATGTAGAATGGGGAGATTTGGATTACCTTCTATTGGATCTGCCGCCTGGCACAGGGGACGTCGCACTCGACATCCATCAAATGCTTCCGGCTTCCAAGGAAATCGTCATCACGACACCTCACCCGACGGCAGCATTTGTCGCGGCGCGGGCAGGAGCCATGGCACTTCAAACCGACCACGAAGTATTGGGTGTCATCGAAAACATGTCCTGGTTCGAAAGTAAAGAGACCGGCAAGAAAGAATACTTGTTCGGACAAGGCGGCGGACCGAAGCTTGCAGAAGAACTGCAAACTCCGTTGCTTGGACAGATTCCACTGGGCCAGCCGGACTGGAACGAAGAAGACTTCGCGCCGTCTGTCTACCTGGAGGATCATCCAACAGGAAAAATCTACGAAGACATCGCGAAGCAAGTATTAAAGCAATTCGCCGATAAAAAATAAAAGCGCAAGTTGCCTGGAAGCCTTAACTGGTTTTCGGGCTTTTATTTTGTTAGATGGGCAATGGGATATGGCGATTCCGTAACAAAGATCCGACTTTCAAGGTTTGTTCACAATCTGTTACACGTGGTGAATGGATTTTTCAATAGCCGGTTGGTACAATCTTAGAAGGACTTTAAATAACGGAGGCATTCAATTGACAATAAGAAATTGGGTTAAGTTTTTTTTGAAAGCACTTTTACTTGGTGGAGCGGTAACCGGAGTGCTCGGTTTATTCGTTCGCTGGGATGATGTATTTTCACAACCGTTTCATGCGGGCGAGTGGGGCGAGTTTCTGGCAGGATTTATATGGCTGGTCATTATCGGTCTGACGATGAGTATCATCAGCCAATTGTGTTTCTTTGCGTATTTGACAGTACACCAAATAGGGATGAATATTTTCCGTACATTGCGCCTGTGGAACTGGGTTCAACTATTGATTATCTTGGTGGTCATTACCGATTTGGTTTTATTCCGATTTGCGCCAAATGCAGAAACGACCGAGCAGGTTTGGTTATACGGAATACTCTTGGCAATTCTGATCGTTACAGCAGTTGTAACAGCTTACTTCAAAGCGAAGTGGACCAATAAGGAGACATTTATATCCGCGTTGTTCTTCATGATTGTTATCACGACGGTGGAATGGCTGCCTGCATTGATGGTGGAAGAAGGGAATATCGACAGTTGGGTTACTTTATTGCTGTTCCCATTCCTGGCAGTGAATGCTTATCAGCTATTGGTGTTGCCGAAATACAATGCCCAATCAGATGTTGACCGACAGAAATTGGAAGAGCGGCGCACTGCAAGAAAAGCGCAAGCGCAGACAGCTTCCAAAAAATAAAACCATTCATCCGCTGATTTCATTCCAGCGGATGAATGGTTTTTATGTTTGTGAGAAAAACAGCTAGGTGGCTAGAGAATGCAGGTGGCTGTAAGGAAGAACGTGGCTGGAAAAGATTTAGAAATGAGGAATACAGAAGGAAAAGAAGAGTTTCAAGAAAAACTTTCGAGAAAGTGTTGACAGGAATATAAACATGCTTTAATATAGTAAAAGTCGCCAAGCAACAACGAACAACATAAATGAAACGGCGGCAACAAACTGAACCTTGAAAACTGAACAGCAAAACGTCAACAAACAGCAACGGCCGTTGAACGCGGC
>NZ_JAGGPX010000033.1 GCF_018613575.1 Planococcus sp. ISL-110 | reverse complement strand
AACAAAAAGAGGTGGCGAGCAATTGATAATGACGCCCAGTGAAGTTTGTAAGCAGTTAAAAATTTCTCCTTCGACATTAAGAAAATATAGTCTTCGCTTTGAATCTGAAGGCATTCTCTTCAAAAGAAACAAAAGTAATAGCCGTATTTACACCGTCACAGAGGTCGCGGCGTTACGGGATGCTGTGACGGTCACGAAAAGCGGTGGCATAACGCTTGAGAATGCTGTCAGAGAAGCTGCTGACGGCTTAAAAGGTACATCTACAATAACGCCGGAAAACGGCGTCACAAGCACACCGCCGCGGCGTCATGACGACGTCGCGACAGCCGTTATCTTGAAGAAATTGGAAGACCTTGAAGAAGAGAATCGAAGTCTGAAAGAAGAGATGCGAAAACGGGACTCTTTGTTTGTGGAAGTCTTGGAAGAAATGAAGCATAAACTGGATCGGATAGAAGAGAATCAGAAGCAGTTAGCTGCACCAACACCCGAAGAACCAGAAATAGAGGGACCAGAACTGTCCTCACAGCAAGAAGAAAGCGAACCAGAACCGGTAACGTCCAAGAAAGATACCCGAGGTTTATGGGCCAGGATCTGGAACAAATAAAAGGCGCTATTTCAGCGGAAACGAATGTAACTTATGTGCAGTTAAGTTACATTCACAATTCAATTTTAAGAGATTAAAGCGAATAGAGGTGTAATTCAATGAAAAAATGGACTGTAATTTGGATAGTAATTTTCGCCGCAATTTTAGAAAGAATTGTCCATCATTTATTTTTAACAGACAGCTTTATAATTCGTTTATTTACTGCACTCATATTCGTAGCAATAGGCATTGGAATTGGCTTGATCGCACAGAAAAAGAAGCAATATAAACAAGTTTGAAATATTTTTTGAAAAGCTGAGGAAATCAGTTTTGAATGTAACTTAATGTGAAGTAAGTTACATTCAGAAGAATCATCTTTAAGGAAATAATAGTGCTTGAAAAAACGGGGGTAATTATGATTAACAATAAAAAAATGACGGAATTTACATTGATAGATGTGATTGAAAGACAAATACATTTCACCAAAACAAATACCGTGTTCGATAAGACAGACTTTAAAGATTACGATGAAGGTAAATTGTTGGCTTTCAGTGAAATGTTGGAAGATGTCAACGAATTAAAAGAAGATGAATTCGTAGATAAGTACCAAAATATAATGAGAAAATTAGCTAAGAAATTTGAAGAAGATAAAGCAGATGAGGATAAAAAAGATATAGAAAAAATGAGTGGTTACAATAATGCTATTGTAACTATCATGATGTGTATTAATCCCAATTTCGAGTATGAATTATAAAATTAGTTCTACTGTTATTTAGTCGAATTCGAAGCAATTGAATGTAACTTATTAGCAATTAAGTTACATTCAAAAATCCCTCCATTTAGGAGGGCTTACTCAATTCATGACAAGTGATATAGCTAATAATGTAATCCGCTTTCTAAATAATCGTTTTTTAAGACAATCTCATACGTAATTAATCTTTAAGGAAAGTAGGAAGCCCTACTTCCCTTAAAAGATCGTTGAAATTGTATTGATATTTTTCATCAATATCGGAATTTTTTAAAGTCTTTCTGAGCTCGCTAAATATTTTCTTGTTAGCAGCAGGGAATGTGTTTTCAAAGCACTTTTCATTGTCTAAGTGAATTAAATCAACTAATATCGAATTGTACAAAAGTGGAAACTCTCGTTGAATAGCTTCTTTATTTTTCAAAAAAGCCTGTACATAATCCTCTAATAAATATAATTCACTTTGAAAGTCTTGTTTTTCTTCAATTTCCCCAAGTGTGAGAAATACGAAAGCTGATTTCATCCACCAATTTCCTAGTGCTGCAGCAAAAACCAGAAGAGAATACTTTCTTATATCACGGTCTGAGTGAGAGAAATATCGATAATAATTAGCATAGTTATCGATACTCCAATTTTTAGCTGTATCAAAGAACCCTATTTCAATACCTTCCAAGATATCTCTTGCTTTTTCAATTACAGTTTTTATGATTTTACCTCCTTTTCGTATCTACCGTTTCTATCTCTGGTTAAAAATTACTCAAGTAACTATACCCAATGATTCCCAGTAAAGTTTCATTTTTTTCGAAATAATTAATTTCTAGAAATTTTCTATTGGTTTTGAATGTAACTTATTGGTAATTATGTTACATTCAAAACCCTGATTCCATTGACTTCATGCTAAAAATCAACGAAACTGAAATTACGCGAAAAAAAGATACATTCAAAACCTTGATTTTACTGGGCTTGCCTTTCCTTGGCGACGCTCTTTTTCTTTTCCCGGAATTTCCTTGGATAGGTCATTACATTCGTTTTTTCTAGCAATAATTCTTTAGCAGCCAACCGAAAGGAGCTTGTCATGAACAAACAAACCGAAATCAAAGACGTGCAGCCAATCCGGTCGCTGGATCGGATTGAAGATATGAAATGGAGTTTGAAGAAATGGTGTGGTGATCGGGACTACATCCTTTTTTTAGTCGGCATCAATTCAGGGCTGCGGGTCGGAGACCTCTTAAAGATCAAAGTGAGCGAGATCCAAGGCAAGAAAGTCGTCTCGTTACGTGAAGGCAAGACCGGCAAACGCCGGACCATCCACCTCGGCAACATCTACGACGAGCTGAACGCTTATATCGACACGTTAAATGGCTCAGAATGGCTGTTTCCGAGCCGCAAGGGGCAAAACCCGATTACAAGGGTCCAAGCATACCGACAACTCAATAAAGCGGCCCAGATGGCCGATATGCCGGATGGCATCGGCACGCACACGCTGCGCAAGACATTTGGCTACTGGCACTATAAGCAATTCAAGGATATTGCCGAGCTGCAGAACATCCTGAACCATGCGCATCCGCAAATTACGTTGCGCTACATCGGCATCACGGCTGAACAGATTGAGAGCAACCTAAAGACGTTTCGATTATGAAACGAAATGCCGTCTATTTTTTATCAGAAAGAAGGAGCTGTTTTTCATTTTTAGAAAAACAGCTCCTTTTATTTCGTTCGGGCTCGTAAGCAATTCCGGCAATTATTCGGTTAAATGGGCCGCTACGAAACGTGAAAACGTTTGGTCATCGGCTTGCTTTTTGGTTTCAGGAACGAGCGATCAGCTGCGTGCCGGAAACCTTCTTTTGTCTTTTTGGGGAGGGTCAAGGGAAAGCATTTCCCTTGTGGGTTTGGGCAACGCCCAAGGTCTTTGGGGGATTGGGGGACTCCCCAACAAGCTGTAAATGGGTACCATTTACGAAGCTTGCCAACCCTCTATTATGCTGATATACTCGGAGCACACCAACGAGTAGGAAGCATAATTTCAAGCGCAGATTGAAAAAGGAGGGGCGGTCTTTTTGGGAGAGAACAGAAAAGAGAATCGACAGATTAAATTTCGGGTGAACGACCTCGAATTCCAGCAACTTGAGCAAATGGCTCAAGCTGCTGGAATGAGTGTGCCGACCTTCTGCAAGAAGCAGGCACAAGGGGCGAGAATGACACCTCCTAAGATTGATCGGGAGGGGGCGTTTGAGCTGGCTCGGCAATTGCGCGCGATTGGAAACAACGTCAACCAGTTGTCCAAACGGGCCAATGAGGGGGCTGCGGTTCCGAAAGAGGAAGTGCAGCGCATAGAGAAGGA
This sequence comes from Planococcus sp. ISL-110, assembly GCF_018613575.1. Lineage (GTDB taxonomy): Bacteria > Bacillota > Bacilli > Bacillales_A > Planococcaceae > Planococcus. The sequence continues at coordinate 3,149 of NZ_JAGGPX010000033.1, read as the reverse complement.
GTTGCACGCGTTATGGCAACAATTCAACTCGGCAATACAAAAGTAGCGACAAAGCTAATTTCATATGCGGAGAAGCGCGCGAAAGAACGGGGCGGAGTGGATTGCCCAGCAGAATATGCCAAGGCGCAATTTAAAGCTACCAGAGAGCTCTGGGGCAAGACAGAAGGCATTCAGGCCCATCACGTCATTCAATCGTTTAAACCAGGAGAAGTGACGGCTAAAATGGCCAACGAAATCGGCCAAGACTTAGCCCGAAACATCGCCAAGGGGCATGAAGCGGTGGTTTATACGCATACCGACAAAGACCACATTCATAATCACATTGTCATTAATGCGGTCAGTTACGAGAATGGCAGCAAGTATCAATCATCCAAAAAAGACTTGTACAAGATTCGGGAACAAAGTGATCAACTTTGTTTGGCCAAAGGCTTGTCGATCGTCAAAGAACCCACGGCCCAGATTCGCTATACCCTTGCGGAAAAAGCATTGCTAGAAAAAGGGAAAGACAGCTGGAAAGACGAGATTCGCGAAAGCATCGACAGCATCAAAGGCCAGGCAACCAGCCTGCCGGATCTCGCCCATCAATTAAAAGCGCAGTTTGGCATTGAAACCAAAATCACCCCCAAAAACATCAGCTTCAAGCACCCCGATTTCGAACGGTTTGTCCGGGGAACCAAACTAGGCTTGGCTTACGAAAAGGAGACGTTGACGCATGAGTTTGAAAGACAAATTGAACGAGGTCAAGAGCGAGGAAGCGCCAGTCTATCAGACGCAGCCTCTGCCGAACTCGAACGAACTGGAAAAACTGATGAAGGAAACGAACGAACTCAACACCCTGATGAAAAGCTACATTCGGGTTCACATGGACAAGGACGGGACCAGTCAACTGACACTGGACAACGAACTGACCAAAATCACGAAAGTCAGCCAGGACGTGCAAGAACAGATGATTTCGATTTTGAAAGCGCTCGAGAGCACGCAGCGCGATTACGGGAATCAGCTTCTGCAGCACTTGGAGACTGGCAAGAGCGAGATGGCAGCGAACAACGAAACGACCGTTCAGAAAATGAGCAAGATCGAGGGCATGTTGGACAACAGCATGAGCCAGCTGAATCGCAGAATGAACGAAAACATGAAAGACCTCGAGAAAAAGAGCGCGACCTTGGCCCAGAGCGTTAGAAAGAGCGCCTTACTTAGCTACTGGTCGGATGTCGCGAAATACGGCTTAGGAACGGCTGTATTCATCGTGCCCGTTTATCTAGTAATCAAGTTCCTTTTCTCACTGATGGGCGTAGAAATGCCTTAAAACCGAGTTTTACCCCTCTTTCGTGTCGAATAAAGGCATGGAAGGGGGATTTTTTCGTTCAATGGCCCAATTGAAAGGGTCCAATCCCTTACCCTCGGTCCTCTAACCAGTTATAAAAAGGCACTTTCGGCGTTTTGGGCGGCTGCACAGCAGGTTTTGAAACCACTAAATACCGCTGATTGACCATTCCTTCACTGAAAACAGCTACGATATTGCGTATTTCCACACCGTTTATCATATTAATCGCCATTTTATTGAGTAACTGCATCGCTCGAAGTACTTTTCTCTCGTCACAGTCCATCCCAACCCGTAAAGCAATCGTTCCAGCAACCGTTTTGATGGAATGAGGAAACGGAAAGGCCATAATTTCATCAAATAGCATGAGTTGGTATTTGTTTGCTCGATACGCCTGCAATTTTTCGCGTGTTTTTTCTTGGTTTTGGTTTGAATCTTGCACATCATTTTCAATAGCTTGCTGTATACTATCTCTTTCTTGTAGTGAATTAAAAGAGTTAATATGGTTAGAACTCGTTTTTTGCCCCTTTACGCTTACAGCTTCAACGGGTTCAGCGTTTTGAAGAGGTGCAACTAGAGGTGCAAAAGGAGGTGCAATTGCATCCGATTCGGGCAGTGAATCAAGGAAGAAGACCTCCTTTAAAATTTGGTGGAAGTTCGGGTGTTCCTTGTAGACGAAAATGTATTTCCCTGCCTTGTCGTCTGCCAGTCTGGCGACCACCAGTTGATCCGTCTCCTTGATTGAGGCGACAGCGCTTTTTACGGTTCTTGTTGAGCAATTGACCTTTTCTGCCAGTTTATCGGCGCCAATTTTGCAAATGCCGGTACCACTCAACAAATAAATGATTTCATCCAACACCTGTTTTCGTTTATTCGGGAACAATTGGCCAAAACTTTTGCCCATCTCAAAAACTTTCTCTTCAATCGTGGAAAGGATGGTTTCTTTGCGGATCTTATTGCAGTAACCGCCTTGGAAAAAGCGTTGTACGTCTTGGTTATAAGCTGTTAAAAGTGTCATTGAAATTTCTCCTTTTCAGGAACAGAAAAAGACACCGTTTCCCAATAAACATAGGGGGAAACAGTGTCTTTTTTTACTCAAATCAACTAAATGTAAGCTAAAGAGAATAATATCTCTTGAAACTAACTGCATTAGCCCGTAAAATAAAGGGTATAACTAAAGTTAGTTACAAGAACTTCGACAAGTGTTTTCCCTGCTAGGAAGGGGGAACGGTTACAGGGTGCTTCCAACACCACTGTAACAGTTGAGGTTCTTTTTCCGTTCATATTCTAATTACTGACAATTCTACAGATAAATTTTCCGCAAAGCAACAGCAAATAATCGTGTTTTAAAAACACTTGAAGCCTGATTAGATGGATTTACCCCTAACAAAGGACCACTTTTAGATGGAATAGAGAGAATCGGATAAAATCCAAGCACCCTTTTTGGGTGCTTTTTTAATGAGCTATTTTGTAGAATTTTAGAAATTTCTGCTTAAGGATATTTTGCGATACAATGCAATCACTTTTCGATTTTTTTCTTCCCATTCAGGCGTTCTCAGCATAGGGATTTCAAAAGCTGATTCTAGTTCAGTCATAAGACTGGATAGTCTTACATCTTTTTCATGGCTTGATAAATTACTGTGAAGGAGTGTTTCATATCTTTTATCGTACTCGGTTAATGTCATTTATTACACCGCCTTGTTCTTTCTTCTACTTCTTCATATAAAGGATCTTCCTCTTTATTTAACACCTTTGGATACGCTAATTTTTTCTAAGAATACTTTATAAAAAAATAAGATGCAAGAATGGTTCAACTCTTATAACATGA
>NZ_JAGGPX010000032.1 GCF_018613575.1 Planococcus sp. ISL-110 | reverse complement strand
GGCATTGTTCAAGATGTCCAAGTCGATCATGTCAGAAGTCTGGCCCGAAATGTCGATCTCCACTTCGTTCATGGCTTTTACGGCGTTCGGGTTCAATCCGTGCGCTTCGATGCCGGCACTCAAGACTTGCCACTCATCTCCAAGAATTTGTTTTCCCCAGCCTTCTGCCATCTGGCTGCGGCATGAATTGCCCGTGCATAGAAAGTACAATGTTTTTTTCGTCATAAGAGAAAACTCCTTTTTCTTTTGCGTATAGTGTTAGAGAATTAATAGCCATAAATAAAGTCCGGTGAGCGTTGCAATCAGTGTCGGAATCGTCAAGATGATGCCAACCTTGAAATACGTTCCCCATGAAATTTTCACACCTTTTACCGACAACACGTGAAGCCACAACAAGGTCGCGAGTGAACCGATCGGCGTGATTTTCGGACCTAAATCCGACCCGATGATGTTTGCATAAATCAAGGCTTCGCGGATTGTGCCGCTTGTCTGTGTCTCGGAAATCGCCAAGGCATTGATCATCACGGTCGGCATGTTGTTCATGATTGATGACAGGATGGCTGCGATAAAGCCCATCGACATCGTGGCCACAAACAAACCTTGATCGGCAGCGGTCTGAATGACATCCGCCAAAATACTGGTCAACCCGACATTCCGGAGTCCGTAGACCACGACGTACATGCCGAGTGAGAAGAAGACGATTGCCCAAGGGGCTCCGCGTAAAATGATTCGTGTACGGACAGCCGGGCTCTTCTGTGCCATCAGCAAGAAGAAGATGGCGATAATGCCGGCGACAATGGAAACCGGCAAGCCGATAAATTCACTTGAGAAATAACCGATGAGCAAGACGGCCAGAACCACCCAGGAAAGACGGAACATCTTGTGGTCCTTGATGGCCTCAACCGGTTTCTTCAAGTTCGTAACATCGTAGTTTTTCGGGATATCTTTGCGGAAAAACAAGTACAGCACCAAAATACTGGATACCAAGGCAAAAAGATTCGGAACCACCATCCGGGAAGCATACTCCACGAAACCGATGCCGAAAAAGTCGGCCGAAACGATGTTTACTAAGTTACTGACAACTAGCGGCAGCGATGTTGTATCCGCAATAAATCCGCTGGCGATGATAAACGGGAAAATCATCTTTTCCGAGAAGTTCAAGTTCCGGACCATGGCCAGAACAATCGGGGTTAAAATCAGCGCCGCTCCATCATTCGCAAACAAAGCGGCGACAAACGCACCGAGAATGCTGACGAAGACAAACATGCGCAACCCATTTCCTTTGGCGATTCGCGCCATATGTAAAGCCGCCCACTCGAAAAATCCGATTTCATCCAAAATCAACGAGATGATGATAATGGCGATAAAGGCCAGTGTGGCGTTCCATACAATTCCTACTACATCCCATACATCTTGAAAATCCACGACTCCCACCAATAAGGCAAGAATTGCACCGCCGATAGCTGACCACCCGATCGAAAGATTCCGTGGCTGCCAAATGACCAATACAAGTGTGAGGAGGAAAATCACCGATGCTAAAACAACTTGTACCATTTAATTCCCTCCATTATTTGCAACTGATTCGCAATCCTTGTTGCTCTAATTCCTGGATCCGCTCGTCCTGGCTTGGAATAAATGCCAGAATATTTAGGATCATTTCGTACATAGCACTGGCTTCATTCAACGAATAAAAAATCCACTGCCCTT
>NZ_JAGGPX010000031.1 GCF_018613575.1 Planococcus sp. ISL-110 | reverse complement strand
CGACATTTCGGGCCAGACTTCTGACATGATCGACTTGGACATCTTGAACAATGCCGACTTTGTTGTGACGCTATGCGGCGACGCGGCAGACAAATGCCCGATGACACCGTCTCATGTTAAACGCGATCATTGGGGATTTACCGATCCGGCGAAAGCAGAAGGAACAGATGAAGAAAAATGGACGGTCTTCCAAAACGTCCGTGACGAAATCGGCGAACGGATTCGTCAGTTTGCTGAAACAGGCAAGTAAAAAACTAGCCGTGATCTTAGATCTCGGCTTTCGTTTCCAAAAAACATTAGCATATTCTAATATCATAATGAAGAAGAATCCATCATAAAAAAAAGTTGGAATCTTTAATCCAGCCATGTACTTTTCCACAGGTGTTTGCGGCCGGTGTAGATCCAGACTTGACACGCACGTATTGCTTCTGCGGTCTATTCGTTGGAAAAGAAAGGCTTTGAAATCATTTGCGGCTGTTGTGCCGCAATTCCGTGGCTCTAGGAAGAAAAGATCGGTTATACACAGTTGAAAGAGTTTATCCTATAACCCCTTGGAGGTAATCAACATGCACAAAGTAGTCATTCTTGGAACAGGGCCTGCCGGACTGACAGCAGCAATTTATTTAGCGAGAGCCAACATGAATCCTCTTATTATTGAAGGAGACCAGCCAGGTGGACAATTGACACTGACGACCGAAGTCGAGAACTTTCCCGGTTTCGTCGATGGCGTCATGGGGCCGGAACTGATGGACAATATGCGAAAGCAGGCCGAGCGTTTCGGTGCGGTATTTAAAAGCGGTTGGGTCACGGGAGTCGATGCTTCTCAAAAACCATTCAAATTAGAGGTCAGCGGTTTAGGTGAAGTGGTGACGGAAGCACTTATTCTATCAACCGGCGCTTCGGCCAAGCTTCTGCAGATTCCTGGAGAAACCGAGAATATTGGAACGGGCGTCAGCACCTGCGCTACATGTGACGGATTTTTCTATCGTGGAAAGAAAATCATTGTCGTGGGCGGAGGAGATTCTGCCATGGAAGAAGCGAGCTTTCTGACAAAGTTTGCAGAAGAAGTCGTCATCGTTCATCGCCGCAATGAATTACGCGCGTCTAAAATCATGCAGGATCGTGCAAGACAGAATGAGAAGATTTCATGGAAACTGAACCATACACCGATGGAAGTGATCAGTGACGGAACAAAAGTCACTGGACTGAAAGTGGTGAATAGAGTAACCGGGGCAGAAGATGTCATTGAGACGGATGGTATTTTTGTTGCCATTGGCCATACGCCGAATACGGCTTTTCTGAACGGACAGATCGACACCGATGAAATGGGCTATATTCAAGTGGTGCCTGGTACGACAGAAACGAACATTCCAGGTATTTTTGCTTGCGGCGATGTTCAAGACAAAAGATACCGTCAAGCTATCACTGCGGCGGGAACCGGCTGTATGGCGGCGATGGACACGGAGCGTTTTCTGGAAGGACAAGAAATTGTAGATTGGAGCCAAACTTTGCCATGATAGGAAAAAGCGAAATGACCAATAAATATCAGGAATTGGTAAAAGACCGCATTTTTATTGGCGGCGCAGCTGATGCGAAAGGTGCAGTTGAAGACGAAAAGATTGATGTGGTGATCGACCTGCGTGCAGAAGCAGCAGAAGGTGATTACGATTATGTCCGGGTTCATAGTCCAATTGTGGATGATTCTGACGAACAGCAGGATGAGTCGATTAAGAAAGCGATCGATCAGGTAATGGATGCTTATAACGAAGGCAAGAAAGTGTATTTTCATTGTGCGGGGGGAAGCAACCGGACTGGCACTGTCGCAATTGGTACGCTTTTGGCACTTGGGAAAGCGGATACTGTACAAGAAGCAGAAGCAGAAGCAGAAGCAGAAGCAGAAGCAGAAGCAGAAGCAGAAGCTCAAGCGACTGCGGTGCGCCCAATAATCATGGTGAAACCACAACTCAAAGAATCACTCAAACGCATTTTTTATCAAAACTGACATCGAAGTAATGAGCAGGAGAAGCTGGATGGTTTCTTGTCTCATAAAAACTACTTTGATAGCAGACAAAAAGAGCTCAGTCATGAGCTCTTTTTAGATTGACTATAGCCAGATGAAATATGGGGTTTGGTCTTCCTAACTGAGTGCAATGCCCTGTTTATCATGCCAATCTCTGCAGGTCCGACTAGTCTCACTGATTTAGGGTATAAGGTGTAAAAGGCTGCACAGATTTTGTGATGAATTGCGTATGGACTTAAAGTTCATATAGGGGAGTGCAAGCTGAAGGAGGGGATAATGTGGAAGGATCTATTAAAGCTTTTGTTTTCGATGTCTATGGCACATTGTTTGATGTAACAGCGATTAAAAAAGAGTGTGAGGATCTTTATCCTGGGTATGGCGAAAAGATTAGCCATACCTGGAGATCCAAACAAGTTGAATATTTTATGCTGCGTCAGCTGATGGGGAATTATGCCACGCTGTATTCAATTACTCACCAGGCATTAATATATACCCTGAAAGAAAACGGCTTGAAAAGCAGCGAACAGAACGAGGAACAACTGTTGGAAGCCTATCTCCATCTGCCGCTTTATGCAGAAGTGGAAGAGGTACTCGCTCAGCTGAAGGATAAAAACTTAGTGGTGTTTTCCAACGGTTCCCATAATATGCTTGACCCATTAATCGAGAATGCCGGGTTGGCAGATGTATTTGACCAGGTACTCAGCATCGATGAAATCAAACAGTTTAAGCCGGCACCTGAATCCTATCAGTACGCGCTGGAAAAACTCGGTCTTGAAAGCCGCGAAGTCTTGTTTATGTCATCAAACGGATGGGACGTTTCAGGAGCCAAAAACTTCGGGTTTCAAACGGCTTGGATCAACCGCAAAAACCTACCCGTAGAAGAGCTTGAATTGGAGCCTGATTATATTTTCACGGACCTGAATGGATTATTAAAATGGAAATGAAGATCTGCTCAACGGCAAATGAGGACCAGACAGAAAAAATGAGATAATTCGCAATGCTGATAAAATATTTGTTTCCAAAAAGCCTTCGCCATGCTATTCTATTTATACAACGGAATATACTTTTGACTTCACGTCAAAGGGGAGTAGCTTTAGGGAAACCTATTTCACAATCGTCATTACATGGTTCGTAGCCATCGGTTGTGATAGCAGAAATTTGCTTAGCGAGACCTTTGCCTTTAATTAGGCAAGGGTCTTTTTTGTTGTCAAAAATAGGGGGATGATGGAAGATGGAAGCAATTTTATTGGAGTATGTATGGGTGTTGCTGGTGCTGGTGGCATTGGAAGGCTTGCTCGCTGCGGATAATGCAGTGGTGATGGCAGTCATGGTCAAACATTTGCCGAAAGAGCAGCAGAAAAAAGCTTTGTTTTACGGGTTGGTCGGGGCGTTTGTCTTCCGTTTTGCAGCCTTGTTCATGATCACCTTGCTGGTTGATGTATGGCAGATTCAGGCTTTGGGAGCCGCTTACTTATTGTTTATTGCCTTCAAGCACATTTACGATCAGCGAAAAGGAAAAGAACATTCAATCGAACCGGAAGAAACAAAAGGCTCCGGGTTCTGGATGACTGTCCTGAAGGTTGAGCTGGCGGATATCGCCTTTGCTGTCGATTCAATGCTGGCTGCAGTTGCTTTAGCGATGACATTGCCACACCTGGGCAATGTGGAAATTGGAGGAATTAATGGCGGGCAATTCGGTGTCATGCTTGCCGGTGGATTGGTCGGTATCATCATTATGCGTTTTGCCGCCCATAAATTCGTCAAGCTGCTGGCAGACTATCCGCAATTGGAAACGACAGCCTTTGTTATTGTTGGCTGGGTAGGCGTCAAATTGACAGTCCTCACCTTATCGCACGAAAAGCTTGGTTTCCTGCCATACGACTTTGCCCACTCAACAGAGTGGAAGCTGATTTTCTGGGCAGTGTTACTGGGAATTGTTTTGGCAGGTGCCGTGATCAGCATTAAGAAGAAAAGAGAACTGGAAGCGTAAGCATTTGCCAACAAATCGTCGGAAGTCGATAATATAAACAAAGGAAGGTCAAATGCTTACAGGCATTTGGCCTTCCTTTGTTTGTTAGCAGTATTTTCTTGTATCCGCATTATGACTAATTATCAATGTTTTATTCACACCAGCCTTCCCATTTTAGTTCCTTTATGGGAAGGTTGGTGTTAAAATATGTATAAGATTAATCCGCACTCAATCCCTATAAGAATAATTTTAACCTGGGTGATTACAGAGGATTTTCCAAGAAATTCAGCATAAAAGTGAAAGGCCTGCTAATAGTTTTTCTCCTTGGGAGTCTCTGCTGATTTGCTCTATAGCCTTTATGATTACAGTGGTAAAACATAAGCTTGCTTCGCCAAGCGCAAAGCGGCCGAAGTGATGGATAAGAGCTGGTTTCTTTAGTTCAACTTATATAAGCATGATAGAATACAAGAAATTAACAATCAGAAAGGGGATACATTAATTGATCTACACTGGTGAAAGAGTCATTCCTGAACTTATGAATCCCTTGAACGGATTATTGCTTGAGCACATCGCACGTTATCAGTTTGCCATCGATTATGCAGGTGGCCGGATATTGGACATTGCTTGCGGAGCAGGATACGGTTCACAACTTATTGCAAAAGCGAAGCATAAAGAACTAACAGAAGTTATAGCAGTAGATTCAGAAATGGAAGCAATCAAATATGCAAAGCATCGATACTACCATCCCAAAGTCACTTTTCTTCAAGAAAATGCCTTAAATCCTCTCCTCTCTCAAAAATTGGGCACATTCGATGCCATTATTTCCTTTGAAACATTAGAGCATTTAGAAGATGAACAGCAATTTATGGACTCGTTATATGAAATGCTGAAGCCAGGTGGAATGCTTATTCTTTCCACGCCTTTCGGTTTAGGCAGAGGAAAGCCTTGCGGTTCTCCTTTCCATCTACATCAATTGAGCTGGGATGAATTCCACAGCTTATTCGAACGCTATTCAGAACAAAGTTTTTATTACCAAAGAGGCGTTTTAATTGAACCAAAGCGAAATGATATTCATTATCCAATCGGAATAGCAGTATGCCGAAAATAATAGCGATGGAGGGATAGATAATGGCCTTACGCCTGATTTGTAGTTCTTGCGATGGTCGGGGATACCACAAACACTTTATCTTGTTTAAAAGAACTTGTGATTTGTGTAGTGGAACAGGGCGCTTTATAGAGAAAAAATTTAATGTAATAGAGCCTAGAAAAAAATTAAATAAAAAATTTTTTTAATAGATGTGTAAACTACCTTCAGGGTTTCATTCTCAATTCAGAAAAACATTAGCTTAATAATGCCGTTTTTTATAAGGAGGCAGGTTCTGTGTTAGATGAATTAGCATTAGCCATTTTAAGAAAACAAGTAGTTTTATTTGTAGGTTCTGGGGTATCTAAAAATATCGGCCTTCCGGATTATTCAGAACTGATTAACCAGATGGCAGCAAAACTGGGATATGATGCAGAAGCTTTCAATAAATGGGGAAATAGCGATTTTTTGATTTTGGCAGAGTATTATTATTTGAAGAAAGGTTCATTAGGAGAACTGAGAAGCTGGATGGATCGTGTTTGGCACAATCCAAGTTTTAACATCGCTAACTCAGCCATTTATCGAGAAATCATTAAATTAGATTTTCCGGTTATCTATACAACGAATTTCGATCGATGGCTTGAATATGCATATGATCATTACGGAAAAGAATATACGAAAATTACAAATGTTGCTGATATGACTTTAACTGAAAACAATAAAACACAAATCATTAAGTTTCATGGAGATTTTGACGATGATTCTTCTATTGTTTTGACGGAATCCAGTTATTTCAATAGACTTGACTTTGAAACCTCACTGGATATAAAATTACGATCGGATTCGTTGGAGAAATCCATCTTGTTTATTGGATACAGCCTTTCTGATATCAATATACGCTATATGCTTTACAAACTACATCATCAATGGAAAGCTTCAAAATACGAGCATCTTAGGCCAAAATCGTATATTTTCTTAACTGATCCTAATCCAGTAAGAGAAGCTATATTAAATGAGAGAGGTATTATTCCCATCGTCTATCAAAACGATGATCCCGGAAAAGCATTGACTAATTTTCTGACTGATTTAAATAATGCGGTTAAAAGGTAGGTTTCTGGCTTCACTTCAACTCTCTATTGTATGAGGCACAAAAAAGCAGGTTGCCCTGAAACTCTCAGGCAGCCTGCTTTTGTACTGTAATAATATCTTTAGCTAAGAATTTAAATACTTCAACCTCAATTCATGCCGTAAAGAATTACAAAGTTGCTGCATTTATCGATGTAGAGAAACGCTGAAAGCAGACTGCCAAAAATTATAGAATGCTTCCATGACCGTGATATATGACACCTGTACTTGCATCCATTGTGATGTCATAGTTGTTCTTAATAAGTGAAGTCGCTTCTTTGATACCAACAATGACCGGGATGCCAAGACTGACCCCGACAACTGCGGCATGGCTGGTCAATCCGCCTTCTTCGGTGATGATTCCGGCACATTTGTTGATGGCCGGCATCATATCGCGGTCTGTTCCGATCGTTACGATGATTTTGCCAGTCATATCAATAGAAGAACATTCTTCTGCATTCTTTACTACTGCTGTTTCACCAAAAACAACGTCTTTGCCGAGACCCTGGCCCTTTGCCAGAATATCCCCAATTATATGGATTTTCATCAAGTTAGTCGTTCCGGCTTGTCCAACTGGAACACCCGCTGTAATGATAACAAGATCACTGTATTGAACATATTGATGAAGTAAGCTTTCATGTACAGCATTATCGAGCACTTCATCTGTTGATGTGACTTTTTTGCCTACAATCGGCTGAACGCCCCAAACCAGGGACAGCTTGCGTGCTGGTCTATCGGAAGAGGTGACCGCAATAATCGGAGCTTCTGGACGGTATTTGGAAATCATCTTGGCGGTTGTGCCGCTTTCCGTCGGTGCGATGATGGCTCGAACTTTTAAGTTCAACGCGGTATAGGCAACGGCCTGGCCGATTGCTTCCGTCATGTTGGGCTGTTTTTCTTTCCGTCGGTGATCCACGAGCCTCTTGTAGTTTAATGCGGCTTCTGTCGTTTCAGCGATGCGGTGCATCGTTTCAACCGATTCGACTGGATACAGACCGGCTGCTGTTTCACCCGATAGCATGATGGCGTCCGTACCGTCGAAAATCGCATTGGCGACATCGCTTGCTTCTGCGCGTGTCGGACGCGGATTGCGTTGCATCGAGTCCAGCATCTGGGTCGCGGTAATGACCGGTTTGCCGGCACTGTTGCATTTATCGATCAACGATTTCTGAACCAAGGGCACTTCTTCCGGTGGAATTTCCACGCCCAGGTCGCCACGTGCGACCATCAAGCCATCAGAAACCATGATGATTTCATCAATATTGTCTACGCCTTCTTGGTTCTCGATTTTTGGAATGATTTGGATGTGCGCGCCATTGTTCTTTTCA
>NZ_JAGGPX010000030.1 GCF_018613575.1 Planococcus sp. ISL-110 | reverse complement strand
TACCTCGGAAAGTATTGAATTACAACACGCCCTTTGAGGTATTCATGAGTTTCTTGCCGCGTTCGACTTGAATTGACAATTTACAAAGACAAAAGGAAATAAAACTTTCTTTTAGGACAGAAATGTTCAATCCCCGCACTTTTAATACCCAGCAAAAGTTATAAATACTTTACAGGTAAAAAGCTTAACGTTAATATGTATGTTAGTAGTAACTTACATATTTATTGCCGTTAAGTTTTTTGAAAACGGCTTATTTTAATGTTGATAAAAGTTAGCACTAACGATCTTTTGAGAGGAATTAGAGGGAGAGGAAGTACATGAAAATATTAAAGAGGCTTGCGCACGTATTAAGCGGTTTTCCGATGAAGTCGATTTTTATCATGATAATCATTGTTGTTCTTTTAGCAATGGGCGTAAAAGATATATTTATGGCGACCGGTAACGATACGCTGGTAGAACCTGATTCAGAAGTATATCTCGAAAATTTAATGTTAGAGAAGGAATTCGGTGGAGAATCGATTATCGTTTTGTATGAATCGGAAAATTTATTGACCCCTGCTCATTTGGAACATATGAAAGGGATAGAAGACGCGCTGCAAAATAATGAATCGATCTACAGCATCTTAAGTCCAGTGACGCTCACTGAAGAAATGGTAGAAAGCCAAACGGATACGCTTAAGAAGGGGTTCTCTATGGAGCCTGGATTACCTGACAACCAGGAGACACTGGATAACATGATTTATGGCGAAAATAACGAACTTCGCCCTATGTTTAAAGAATTAGTTATAGACGATCGTTACATGATTATGATGATAAAGCTTAATGGAGAAACAGATGATAGTGGAAAAACAAAAGTAATTGACACGATAAACAATTATTTGGTCGCAGAAGAAATTGATACAGCAGAAACTATGGTATCCGGGAAGCCTGTTCTTGACAATGCGACCCGCACTTCCATGCAGGAAAGCATTCAAGCCATGATGGGATTAGCGCTTGTAATCATGATTATTGTGTTATCCATTCTCTTTAAAGTCCGTTGGCGCATATTGCCATTAGTAATCGTTCTTTTAGCAGTAATTGGAACGGTCGGTTTAATGGGCTGGTTACAAATACCGATTACGATGGTCTCAATGGCTGTGTTTCCGATTTTAATCGGTCTTGGCATCGATTATGCAATTCAGTTCCAAAACCGTTATGCAGAAGAAATGGCAAAGGAGGATTCAAATGAGTAACAATAAAAATAAATCGAAGGAAAGTTTAAAGAAAACCATTACGAAGATGACTCCAGCCGTCTTGACTGCAATGATTGCGACTGCGCTTGGATTTGTTTCACTATATGCCTCGCCTGTGCCAATGATCCAGGACTTCGGCAAAATGTTAACAATCGGTTTAATCGTAAGTTTTGTTCTTGGGGTATTCCTTTTAATCCCTATTCTGTTCACCAGGGATTATTTTTTTAGTGAAGATAAAGTGGTGAAACCAAAGCAACTGCAAAAAAAGAAACCTTCAAAAACCGATCGTGTTTTTGATTGGATCACCAGGAAAACCATAGCTTTTCGATGGGTAATTATCATAATCGCAGCTGGTACTGCCGCGTTTGGTATATGGGTAGACCTGGATGCTGAAGCGGAAACAGACATGGAGACTTTCATGCCGCAAGATACGAAGGAACTGGATGATATTCTTAAGTTAAGAGAGGTTCTTGGCACAACAGATCAAATATCGATTGTGTATGAAAGCGAGGATATTTTTTCGGATCAAGTAAATAGCTGGGTTGATGGTTTGACAGAATCGGTGAAAACCGAATTTCCTGATGTTGTGGTCAACACCAATTCGCTCACGAGCCTTTTGAAGCAAATGAATGGTGATGAGCTGCCCGTGGGCCAAGTATTCGAGGAAGGGGTAACTGCCATTCCAGATGACCAGTTAAAACTCTTCTTAAACGAACCAAAGACAAAAGGTGTTATCACGATTGGGATCAAACATTTGGAAGCAAAGGAATTAGGCGTATTCCTTGATGATTTAGAAGTCTATATGGAAAGCAGCAGTTTAGATACAATCGAAACTACTATTACAGGGAAAGCTGTATTAGATGTTGAGATGATTCGGGGGCTGACAACCGGTAGGTATAAAATGACCTTGCTTGGAATGGGGCTAGTGTTCTTCAGTTTATTAGTTATTTACAGGAATTTTGTGAAAGCATTGATTCCTTTGTTTCCTATCACATTCATTATAGGTTGGTCAGGGTTGATCATGCACTTTCTGGATATGAGTTACACACCGCTTACCGCAACATTGGGAGCATTAATCATTGGGATTGGTACGGAGTTCACCGTATTGATCATGGAACGTTATTATGAGGAAAGAGAAAAAGGTTATCATAGTAGGGAAGCCATCCAAATGGCCAACAAAAATATTGGCAAGGCGATTTTAATATCGGCCATTACGACAATTGGTGGATTTAGTGCATTACTGGTATCCGATTTTGTGATTTTGAACAATTTTGGACTAATGACACTCATTAATATTTCACTTGCTTTGTTTTCCACGCTGATTGTCATGCCGCCGGTCTTGATTATTTTGGATCGCTTTGTAAAAATAAAACAAACATCTTAATTTTTACTAGCTTATCAAGAAAGAAGGCGAAAACTATTGATGGATAAAACAGAACAAATCTTCAAAGGGGCTATTGCTGCTTTTATAAAAAAGGGAATGCAAGCATCAACGCAAGAAGTTGCTAAAGAAGCTGGAGTTGCAGAAGTGACACTCTATCGGAGGTATTCCACGAAAGAAAATCTATTTACTACGGTTCTCAAGCAAGTACTGGAAAAAAAGTTCGGCTCCCGTGTTTTAGAAATCGCCAAAGAAAACGATACTGAATTATTTTTAACCAATATTATCGAAGATAGATTAGAAGTATTGGTGAAAAATAAAGATTTGGTAAGGATGCTTTTGTCAGAGAGTTTACGTGGGAATTTAACAGAAAAAATCAACTTGCCAGAAGTTATTTTTTCAAGTTTAAAAAAAGGATTGGAATGCCATTTCCAGCATAAGAATCAGCAAGTTGATAGCGATTTTTATGCAAGACAATTGGGAGGAATATTTTTAAGTTATGTAATATTGCCCAACGATCAACAATTTGACAAGTTAACTGGTCAAGAAAGAAGAGAACTAGCGAAAAAACATGCCAAATCAGTCCTATCTACAATTGAGGAAATCTAGTCCAAGCAATCGTGTAAACTTGCTGCAACGGTATTACGCTTATTTAGTTAAACTTTTTTCTGATGCTGACGGCAAAGTGTCTTTTCCCGGGGTATTGAGAACAAAAGTGATTCTGGAGGCAAAGGACAAATAAGGAGAGCAGTGCTTAAACAGCACCGCTCTTCTTTTCTGTCTGGAAACGTGTACTTTTACGAACGGTTTTCTATTTAAAATCAACTTACTTTCATTTTACTTCGTCATTACAGACCAATTTGATCTCGTTGGTATGTAGCGCATTCAAATTAGTACTCAAACTTAATCAGACTTTCCAAAAGCTATGAGGTCTATACAGAAAAGGGCATGTTGATTGATGGGGTGCTCACCAACGGGAACCCGGCGAACTTTTGCGGCATGACGAGAGAAGTGGTCAACAGGAGTGGGAATGAGTTGAAAAAGCGTGAATTATTGACCTTGAGAGAAGGAAGATTCCTTTTTCACGATATTGAGCGTTCAAAGTCAGAAAAAATTATGGGAACTGCTCGATCTGTTTGTGCAAAATTGATTAGCAGAAAAGCTTGTCCATGAGTAAGACTTTTTTATCCGGTATTATTTAATTTTTCAAAAAATAATCTTCGGATGTGAGCAATATCACAGTACAAAACACATGGGTATAATAGGCTGAAAGTAGTAGTAATGCGCCTCTTGTTTATTTGGTATTTGTGCGATTTTTATCTGAAAGATGAATGTAGGAAAACCCGAACTACTTTATCCATTAACACGGTACTTGTTAAAAAATTTATCAATAGGCTATTCTGTTCAGCAGAAAATATGCTTTGGCCTTTACAAAGAAGTTCCGATTTTCATGTCAGCAACTGGAGGAGGAAAAAGACGATAATAAAACTGGAGGTAACTGAAATGTTTTCAGAAGAAGTGGATTTTAAGCTTCTGGAATATGTTCAAACTGCTGACGGAAATACTTTTTCCATTGGTTTTATGGACAACGAAAACAAAAAAACTCTTTCTAAAAAAACAGCTCATGCCATGTATAAAAAAGGTCAAATCATAATAAAAATTAGAAGCAACTGAAGGTGGAAGTGTTTTTGAGAAGTTAATCCACTATTAAATAAAGATGTAAAACCCCTTTTTTCTGACTACCGGAGCCATATAGATATCCAATAGGGCAGTTTTTCGTGATAAAAGTGGTTGCAGTTCTGTTGATTTAAAATTATCCCCCGTTCAGAAAAAAGGGAAAGGAGACTAGGATAATGGCGCAAAAAAAGTTGAGTTCCCAAAAGTCAGTCACTTATTTCTTTCTTAAATCCAAAGATGTACACACGGAAAATGGGTTGACATCCATTACTTTATTTGCCAGATTGGCGCGTGAAATAACCTCTGTCACGGACAGGGAGAAACAGACTCGAGTTGAAACCTTTTGGGTTCAAATCGATGATCTAGGGATAGAACACGCAACTGAAAAAGTGAAAGCTTTGCCAAATTGCATGGAGAAATACGAGGTGTCTGAAAAAGTATTTCTGCATTTACTGCAGCTATCCAAAAGTTGTCCGAACGAATTGTATGGCGTTATTCCTTATTATTTAAAAGCCAATCGGGAGATGTTCCATTCGTGGCCGGAACTGGAACAAAGCTGGCAGAAGAACCAACTGGAAGAGTCCGGTACCCATTAAAAGAAAATGATTTTTTGTTGAGTCATCCATGCGGCAATAAAAAAGGGAGGAGGAATATTTCATGGAAAAATATCCAACTGCGGAACTAAAAGATACATTCAATTGGGAGATATGCGATTATGAGGAATACATCGCTGGGTACAAGGTGTATAAGCAATTGAAGAAAAGGTGGGACGCCATTGCAAATGAGGAGACCTCCGATGCCATCCAGTAAATAATTGGCTAACTTGAGTGATGAAAACAAGCAATAAAACAAACAAAGAAAAATCTAGGACTATAAATAGATAAGAAAGGGCGATTCTAATAAAATGGAATCGTTCTTTTCTTGGGCAATAAAAGTGTCATAATAAATTCTCTGCATGTACTGTGAAAAAATGGACTAAATGGGAATTAAGGAAACAATAATTAGGCAGAACAATCCTTTCATCAAAGCATTGTTAAAAATTGTTGGCCTTCTCGGTGTTGTCCTATTTGTCGGCATTCAGATCATCATCCAGAAAAACTATATCTTCCGCACAATTTCGTAGCGGTTGCCCATAATATGTGGAGGAAGTTTCCCGTCGAATACACTAAGTACGGCTGCTATATAGTAACTGTGGGGATTGTTGTCGATTGGATTGTTGCATTAACTACGGAACTAACACCGCTTTTTAAATCCATTATTTTTTCCCTTGTTTCCGGGGCGATGATTTTCACTGTGTTCAAACATGAACTGCCTAATGAAAAAGAAACACATTTCCCGACTTTTTTAGGTGCCGTTCTCATTTATTCTGCTATCACCATATCTTTGAAGTTTTTCTTCGAGTGGTAGCCTAACGTATGGGAAACTTGATGCTGGCTTGTCCTACATTCTGGCTGCGTATTTTTTTTGAAGATTTCAACCAAATAAAACGGAGAAGGTGCTGATTGCAAGCACCTTCTCCGTTTTTAAATTATAGGCTCTTTCGTTTTATTGTAACCAACTGTCCAAAAATTAATGAAGCTTATTTCAGTTCAGAAAAGATGGAGTTTACGGCCATTTTCGCTATAGTCCCGTTGGACATGATAAATTTATCCACCTTAATGTGTGAGAAACTCGGGAGATGTTCTTCCCGTTCAATTTCCACAGTCGTATATACATTTGGTGACATTCTTTCTATAGCCGTGGCAATCAGCAGCGATTTTCCGTCCGTCAGCATCTGATCATCAATTCGGTCATCCGCAAAAATCAGGACTGCTTTTGCCTGCTGAACATTTGCCTGCAGCAGGACTTTTTGGTGGGTGGCATTCCCTCTGACATAGTGAATTCTCGTATGGATCTCTTTTGCTTTTTCCAGCCGATCAATCACCACAACTTCGACCTGTTTATCTTGCTTCAGTATCTCTTCTATCGCATTTTCAGCTTTATGTGACCAATCGATGATGACAATATGATTTTTTCCCTTGAACATCAATTCACCCCTTTCTTCCCGTTTTTTGTGCAATGTCAGACTTTCTATCGCCTTTCCGATGAATGACGCAAACAATCCGATGCCAATTATGTATAAAAAAACCACTGTAAAAATTCTTCCCGCATGGGTGGACGGAAAAATATCACCGTAACCGACTGTCAGGATGGTCGTCATGGTGAACCACAATGAATCTGCATAACCGGTAAAAGTTGAAGGCTCTATGGCAGGGAGCATGAGTGTACTAAATGCAATAAGTATTATCGTGCTGCCAGTGAGTATAAGCCAAGACAGGCTGGTTGCCTGCAGGTAGAGTCGGCGAAGTAAAATCAATTCTGAACCTCCTTTTTTCATATGATTACACACTAGCACACTAGCATGCCGACTACTTGGATTTTCGCTACATAAGTTAAACTTTAAAAACAGGGCACACATGGAGCGATCGTTCCAGCGCTTTCGCTTTCCAGTGAAGCGGATTGATAAGGATGATGGATGACCTAATGATTCCAGTAAATCAATTAAAGGATGAAAATGACGAACGTTATGAAGAGTAATAGGAGAAGTATTTCAATCATCCCGATAGGCCAAAGCTTTCGGAAAGAAAAATGGAGGAGGGATGGTATGGAGAGTTTAGTGGATTAACAGTTTTGGTCATTAGAGCCGAGGGATTGCTGTCAATTGATTTCAGCGAACTTCATAAAAGCAGTTTCTTTTTTTATTTATTATCAGAATTGTTAGCTAACTTACTTTTTTCTTTCCAAGCCCAATTTATACTAAAGAAAAAAAGGAGTGAGAAACAATGGTGGTATCCAGACAAACATTTAAGGTTTCGAGCTACTCAAAGCTGGTGAAAGCGTCATTAATCGGCAGCACGGTCGCAGGTGTAGTGTTTGGTATTTATATGCAGGTGATGGGTATGATGCCGGTGTTGGCTTCGATGCTTGGCAGTGAAAGTCTTGTGCTGGGATGGATCTTGCATATGATGATCAGTTGGATCTTCGGGCTTGGGTATGGTGCAATGACATTGCTATCTTCGCACTACTTTGTGCTGGGTGTTCTTCACGGTGTGATCATTTGGGTGATCGGACCATTACTTGTCATGCCGATGATGATGGGAATGGGGCCAATGATTGGAGAAATGTTTGCAAGTGAACAATTGATGAGTTTAATCACTCACTTGGCATTCTCACTCATCCTGGCAGCCGTATTCAGTCGTCTCGTCGGTCAGAAAGCATAGAAGAAAAAACCTTTCCAAACTTACCGGAAGTTGCTTTCTTGGTAGTTTGAGAAAGGTTTTTAAAAGTGATGTTAAATGCTTTAGTAAAGTAAGTTTTCTTACTTTTTTACTGCGTCTTTTTGAGAAGATAAAGAAGATCCTTATTCAATAAGAATCTTCTTTATCTCATCTGCTTTTATGGAATACCCTAACAGCGTTTTCTTCAGCAATCCTTCTTTTTTTAACTTGCTCATTAAAAGGGAAATCGTTTCCCGCGAGGATCCAACCATTGTAGCAATGTCTTCATGGGTAATTTTCATATTGATTGATTGCCATTCTTTGTCTCGTGTTCCGCTTTTTTCACTCATTTTGAGCAACAGGAAAAGCGTACGGTAGCGTACATCCCCGAGAGCAATTTTTTCACTAAGATCATAGGTTTCTTTCAAACGGTTCGATAAAATTTGAATGAGTTTGAGCGATACATCCGGTGTTGTTCGTATAAAAGATTCGAATTTCGCCTTATCCATCGTGCATAGATAGCAGTCGGTCATTGCCTCTGCATAGGTTTGTTTATCCGTCAGCATGAAGGATTCCGTTTCACCAAAGACATTGCCGTCCACAAGAATGTCAGTAGTAAACTGCTTTCCTTGGGAAGTCATTCGATATAGACGAACTTGCCCTTTTTTCAAAAAGAACAATACATCCAGAGGTTGTTCTGGAATCAGTAGTTGCGTGCCTTTTTTCACGGGTGTCATTGTGCTGTTCCTGTCAATTAATTTCATGTCTTCCATTGGCAACTCATCAAAAAGATTGATATGCGAAAGGAGTGTCAGTTTATCCATGGTTAAAATCCCCTCTCTTCTTAATAGGAAGTCGTCTGATTGTATTTTATTCATAGTTCCGGGTTGTACCAAATGTGAAAAAGCGAAAAGCAAACTGGATGAGATGGGCATTTCTTTTCAAATCTATAATATTTTTGAGCATCATCGTTTAATTCAGAATGTACCTATCGAGAAAAAAAGACAAGGTTTTCCGCTTTTGAAAATTCGGGATGCCTATTACACATATAACGAAATAATGGATACAGAAAAATAAGCAAATAAGTTAACGTGTCAAATTAAGTGTACATGGCCGGGCTTGAAATACTGTAAGATGCGTTACATTCCCAAAAATACGGGCAGCTAACTTTCGGAACGTAACCCACTTCACATTTTTATTTTCAAAGATCTACTATACTTCGATATGCAGTAAGTACTAATCACAAGAGTGGGTAAAATGTTTGAAGAAATATTATCAGAAAAAGGATTGAGTACTGAAACCCGATATTTAATCCTTTTAATTTTTCCATGATTTTTGAGGGTCCTCGGATTTCAAGCACGTTTGCAAAGCGTACCAAAAATGTTATGTAATTTACATTTATTGAGTGAAAATTCTGATAAAATGAAAAGAGGTCACAGTAACATCGAGCGAATGGTGCTGGGACAAAAACTTTAGGAGGAATAAACATGAGAAAAAAATTGATAGGCATTTCCATGTTGGCTTTGTTAACGCTTTATGGCTGCAGTTCAGCAGCAGAAGAATCAGATCCGATTGTGATTGGAGGAAAGCCTTGGACAGAGCAGTATATTTTGCCTTATATTCTGGGGGAGTACATAGAAGCGCGTTCAGAATATACAGTTGAGTATCAAGATGGCTTAGGGGAAGTGGCGATTTTGACGCCAGCCTTGGAACAGGGAGATATTGATATGTACGTTGAATACACGGGAACGGGCTTGAAAGATGTACTGAAACGCGAGTCAGAAGCGGGCCAGTCCTCTGAAGAAGTTCTTCAGCAGGTGAGGGAAGGATACGAAGAAGAATTAGGTGCCACATGGTTGGAACCGCTGGGGTTTGAAAATGGCTATACCTTGGCTTATTTGAAAGACAGCGGATTTGATGCAAAAACCTATTCACAATTGGCGGATATCTCCCGTTCGCAGGATGTCACATTCGGCGGCCCTCACTCCATCTACGAACGTGAAGGGGACGGATACGAAGATTTGAAAGACACATACGACTTTGAATTTTCCGCGACGGAAAGCTTTGATCCTGCCATCATGTATGAGGCGGTACGGAATGGAGATATAGACGTCATCCCGGCGTTTACAACCGACAGCAGAATTGGCTTGTTCGACTTGGCCACAACCGAGGACGATTTGAACTTTTTCCCGAAATACGACGCAGCGCCAGTTGTGCGATTGGAAACACTTGAAGAATACCCCGAGTTGGAAAAAGTGCTGAACGGGCTCGCTGGCGAGATCAGCGAAGCAGAAATGTTGGCGATGAATGCCCGAGTGGATGTCGATAAAGAGCAACCGAGAGACGTAGCTGTGGAATTTCTTGTCGAACAAGGATTAATTGAAGAATAAAGTTAGCTGATTTGACCGAAGAACTATAGGGTAGTTCACTCCAATTTTCATAAGCAGGATTTGTGGGTGAGCCTTTTTCAGCATGTGAAAAGTTGAAGGGAGTTTTTTAATGGAAACTATGGACGCAACGACGTTAATCGAGCGCTATGCCGAAATCAGGAAAGTCACCATGAAACTGATACAACCATTGGAAACAGAGGATTTCATTATCCAGTCCCATTCCGATGTCAGTCCGCCTAAATGGCACATTGCCCACACAACTTGGTTTTTTGAACGCATAATTTTAAAGGAATTCAAATCAGGTTATCAAGAATTTAATCCTACTTTCGACTTTTTGTTTAATTCTTATTACAACACGATCGGACCTTACCAGCCCCGTCATGAGCGAGGCGTGTTGTCGAGGCCAACGGTAGAAGGTATCATCGCCTACCGAAATTACGTGGACGGACAGATACGTGATTTGCTTTCTGATTTGCAGTCTTCAGAAATAAAAAAAGAACTGGTCAAACTGATCGAGATGGGTCTTCAACACGAACAACAGCATCAGGAATTAATTTTGATGGATGTGAAGTACAACTTTTTTGTAAATCCCCTTTTTCCGGTTTATTTGAAAACGGAGGAACCTCCGGAAAGCGAGCGGAGAAAACCCGCATTTATTGAATTTGAAGGTGGATTGGTCGAGATTGGGCACAACGGGGAAGGTTTTTCGTTTGATAACGAAAGCCCGCGTCATAAGGTTTGGCTCGAGCCCTTTAAATTGGCAACGGAACCTGTGACCAATGGAGAGTATCTCGAATTTATCGAGGCAGGTGGTTACGAACAACCGGAACACTGGCTTTCTGATGGCTGGGCCATTGTGAAGAAGAACCACTGGAAAGCGCCGCTGTATTGGCTGAAAAACGAGCAGGACAAATGGGGAATCTTCACCTTGGGAGGAGTGAAGAACTTGGATTTAAACGAACCCGTATGCCATGTCAGTTTTTATGAATCTGATGCCTTTAGCAGATGGAAAGGCAAAAGACTGCCGACCGAAGCCGAATGGGAACACGCATCCCAGGGAATTGCTATAAACGGGAATACTTTGGAACAAGCAGTTTACCAACCGGTGCCTATGAATAACGAGTCTGCTAGAGCGCCGCTTTCGAAAATGTTCGGTGATGTTTGGGAGTGGACATCAACTGCTTACTCATCTTATCCTGGAAGCAAGCCATTAGAAGGAGCATTGGGCGAGTACAATGCAAAGTTCATGAGCAACCAAATGATTTTGAGGGGAGGCTCCTGCGCAACTCCTGCCAGTCACATCCGGGAGACCTACCGGAATTTCTTTCCCCCGGAAAAACGTTGGCAGTTTGGTGGCTTCAGATTGGCAGACGACCAGAAATAAAATTACGGCTGTGTCTTCTGGATAAAGCAGATTAAATCTGCTTTATCTTTAGCTAATAGAAGATCAGGATGTTTGGAGTCTCCCATAAGTCAAAAAAATCAATGGACTATTATTGCCATGAAAATGCTCGAATCCAGTGCGCATATAAAGGTTTATCCAATAAATTTCAGAAGGGGAGTAATTTTATGCAACCATTAAAAGCTGTATTCTTAAATGCTTCGTTAAAAAGCACGGAAGAACCGTCTCATACAGAAGGCTTTATGAACGACGTGCAAGTTCACTATAATCAGTTGGGAGTAGAATCTGAAATTGTCCGGTTGGCTGATTACAAAATTGCTCTTGGCGTGCAGGAAGATATGGGTGGAGATGATGAATGGCCTAAAATTTTTGAGAAGGTCCAAGCTGCAGATATCCTGATTATTGGCACCCCTCTATGGCTTGGAGAAAAAAGCTCATTAGCTACCCAAACCATTGAACGGCTGTACGGCAGCAGCAGCAAAACCAATGAAAAAGGGCAAGCCGTTTTCTATAACAAAGTTGGAGGGGCTGTTATTACAGGCAATGAAGACGGCGCAAAACATGCGGCAGCATCCCTATTATATGGATTGTCTCACATCGGCTTCCTGGTTCCGCCAAATGTCGATGCCTATTGGGTGGGAGAAGCCGGTCCAGGTGCCTCCTATATGGATGCGGGAAGAGACAATGAATTTTCGAAAAAGGCCATTAGAAGGCTTGCATATAACACATATCACCTTGCAGGAATGCTGAAGAACACACCCATTCCTGCAGAAGGAAATACGTTAAGCTGAGAAACGCATAGGTGAAGATTGGAGTATTAAGTACAAATCTAACAATCATAATATGACTGGAATTTCCCTTCTAAGAAGAAATTCTAGTGTAAGCCATCTAACATGATTAGTTAAAAGATGGTGTTAAAGTGGAGGAAGATTCAACTAGAGGAGGAAATTCAATATGGCAAATATGATGACTTTTCAAGCAACAGGTACATCCAATCAAATGAAATCAGAACTCCAGATGGGGAATCATCAACTTACAATCGACGAACCACCAAATATGGGGGCACCGATCAAGGACCTGACCCCCTTTCGACCCTTCTGGCTTCGTTGGCTGGATGTGAGAACGTAATCGCAAACCTTGTAGCAAAAGATATCAAATTTGATCTGCAGGGAATAGAGTTTGATGTGAAGGGGGAATTGGATCCTCGCGGTCTTATGGGGCAAGCGGATATTCAGCCTTATTTCCATAAAATCTTTGTGCATGCAATAGTGAAAACTGATGAAACAGTTGAGCGTATCCAAGAACTAAAAGAAAAGACGGATGCACGTTGTCCTGTTTTCACCACATTTCAAGCAGCAGGAATACCAATTGATGCTAAGTGGGAAAAAGCATGACAAAACCCAAAAGGAAGCTGATTTGTTCAGCTTCTTTTTGGGTTTTGTTTCGCCATTTTTTTAAATTGCTCTTGTTCTTTTTGATTCATGCTCTAACAGGATTTTTTCGAAGCTCTTTAAAAGGTTGAGGGTGTTTGGATTAGAGAAAAAGCAGCAATGAACCATACTATGCAAAGGGGAACGAAGAGTAGAAGTATTTTGAAGGTTTACAAAGGACCGCTTAAGGGATTGGGGTTATCAATTTAGATGCAAAATAGCATATGAGCAAAACTGTGTGTAAGATATGAAGTGTGCTGATCATTAAAAAATTCGCCAGTTGCCGAATCAGGCAACTGGCGAGTTTTAAATGTGAAATCAGGTTTTTTGCGCATGATACACTTCCTCAAAAGGCTGAACAACGACAAAGCCATTACCGGAAAATTTCATCTGTACCGATTCTCCGCTGCCTCTTCCAAACAAGCTTTTCAGCTGGATATCCGTTACAAAATCAGGTTCCAGGCTACCCGACCACGCAACCGTTGCATTCGGGTCTGTGAATACTGGTCTGTCAGGTGTAACGAGCAAGGTGAGTGGTTCGTAATGTGATGTAAAGGCGACAAGCCCTTTTCCTTCCAGGCGTATATTAAACAGACCACCGGCCATCATTCCGGCAACGCGGCGCATCAGTTTGATATCCCACTCCAGCCCATCCTGAAAAGCGAGCAGGTCATTTCCGTTAATGAAGATGCTCTCGCCTTCCAAATCCAGAATGGTGATTTTCTTGCCTCTATCCGCCACATAAAGTTTTCCTTGGCCGTTTGCCTTCATCAGCTGTGCACCTTCACCGCTGAACGTTTTTTTGACGAATTTTCCGAGTCCGTGTTCTAGCATCCCTTCCCGTTCGAATTTGATGTTTCCTTCGTAAGAAATCATGGATCCTGCTTTTGCCCAGACGAGGCCATCCAGGTTTACTTCCAACAGACGATCTGTCTCAAGCTCAAAAAATTCCCGTGCGCTTTCGTCCTGCTGTCCTGCTGCGTTTTCTGAACAAATTGGTGAATGGAGTACTTTGACATGAAAACTCCTCCTTTGGGTGAATAATAGTGTATACGTTTAACAGGTGGAATAGTTCCATTGTTTCGGGGGCGGCTTCGGACAGTAAGCCAGTACTATTCGAGGTCTCTATTGTTGGTTTTGTCGAACAACTCGTAAAGAATGTCGGTGAAGCGCTGGTCCTCGCGATTGCTTGGATTATGGTCCGGAAAACGTGAGCAGGCTTTATCGTTAATTCAGCTCTTTTATGATTACAGAGGGGAAAATATAGGCTTGCTTTGAATTCACTAAATTTCTTAGCGACTGCGCCTGCATGGGCTGGGTAAAAGCTGGTTTCTTTAGTTGAACTTATATAGCTTATAGATGGGTACATCTGTTTAAGTATATTTTGAAAAAGAAAAATGAGAGGTGTTCGAGTGGAAAAGTCACTGGTATGCATTACCGTCTATTCCAATAAATTTTGGAAAATAAAAGCCCAAGGCAACTTCTTTATCGTATCTTATGGAAGAATTGGGACGCACGGCTCGGTAAATACGAAAGAATTCCCTTCTGAAGAGCTTTGTTTAAAAGAGGCGAACAAGCTGGTCGAGTCCAAGCTGAAAAAAGGATACAGGGAAAGTGAGCGGCAAGTAGACGAAATTGAGGACAGCGGGATGACAGACGATCAGTTCTGGGAGATGCTGGATACTGCGCATCGGAAAGGAGAGGATTTGGAGGAACAGCTGGAATGGCTCATTGGCAGGCTGGCAAAAAAACCGGTGCATGACATTATCCGGTTTGATAGCCATTTTAACCGGTATTATTACAAGTCCTATACATCAGATTTGTGGGCGGCAGCCTATATCGTCATGGGTGGCTGTTCAGGTGATTCCTTCGATTATTTCCGCGCGTGGCTGCTGTTTCTGGGAAAAACGGCGTATGAAGATGCTATTCGAAATCCGGAAAGCATCATTCCCTATCTGCAAAAGCTCGATGAGGATGTTCCCGAGTTCGAGGATTTTCTGTATTGTGCCAGTATGGCATTTGAAGAAAAGACTGATCTCGACCAGGAAGAATACCTCAACTTGCACTGGAGACTGTCAGGTGATGATTACAAACAGCCGGACCTGGACTTTGGCTGGGACGAAGAAGACGAAGAAGGGTTGTGCAGGAAGTTTCCGCAGCTATGGCAATTGTATGGAAGAACGCCATTAAGATAGAAAAAAGTAATATTTGAAAGCTTTACATGGCGTTTCGATTCCCTGGTGACAACGCATTAGCACAGCAAGCGGGAGGCTGCTGTTTTAAGGTGATAAACCCAGTTGCTGTGCAGAATGCAGAAAAACGGTGAAAACCTATAAAAAAGTTTTCGGTTTTCCTTATTTTAGTAAAACATTGCGGAAATGGAAATGGATCATCTTAAAAGAGCAGTGAAAAAAACAATCACATTATCATTGGATTTTAAAGGAAAAGAGACATGAGAAATCATGTCTCTTCTTTTTTTGTTCTATTTACATCTGATTTCATTTCAAGTTAAAGTATACAAGAAAAGCTTTATATATTCTGAATTAAAAGAATATTATGAGGCACTTTACATATTTTAGACTATGTTATAGGCTTATTGTATCGGTAAAGGAATGAAAAATTAATTTTTAAAGAATAATATAGACTACTAACTTAATTTCAAGAGTTATAAATGACTATTTTTTAATAATAGACTGAATACTTATGTATCAGAATTGTTAAATTGTTTAAAATATCAATAATATAGATTTCTGTCTCACTTGTCAGCAATTTTATTAAAGATAATGAAAGGAGTGGTAAGAGTGATTGAAACAGATTCATTGCCATTAAGGGTTGAGGCCATCAGCAAGTTTATGGGTGAAGGAGTGGAAATGCACGGAGAATTTTTGCGGCTCGAAAAGAAACGGACGATCAAATTGCAAAAAAGTCCTGAGATGTGTGTCAGCTGGTCATTGGACTTGAACGTTTCTTGTCGGTTAGCCAGTGGTCACTGGGAAGCGGTTAATGAAGCTGAAATTTTTCTTCTGCCAGAGGAACTACCGGTTTTTACAAGGGCATTAATAGAGCATCCTATTTTACTTCCCACCAGTTATTCGCAGCACTTGTCTATGGAACGAGGAATGTATTGCATTCGGTTAACATCATATGAACTTCCCGAGGATTTTGCTGAACGCCTTTTTGAAGCGCTTTCTGTACTAGAATAAAACTCATGCTAGTTATTGGTCCAAAGGGGAGAAGTGAAAATGGAACAGATGGAGCGAATGCCTCAAAAATCGGTTGGTTATTTTTTTCTAAGATCCAAAGATGTTCATCTTGAAAATGGTACTGCTTTTATCACCTTCTTTGCTCGCCTGACAAAAGAAATTTCCTTCAGAAAAGAAGGAAAGGAACAGACTGAGGTTCAGACCGTGTGGGTGGAGATAGATGAGGTGCTGCTGGAGCATGCATCTAAAAAAGCAAGAGCATTGCCGAACTGCATGCAGCGGTACGAAATCACACAAAATGTTTTCCATGGCCTTTATCAGTTATCGAAGAGCTGCCCTGAAGAGCTTTTCTATCTCACGCCTTACCACCGGGAATGCACCCGTGAGAAATTCATACCTTGAAATTGAATCGTGGTCAGCTACAACAGAAACAAGCAGATTGTTTAGTTAATGATTATGAAGAACAATACTAAGGAGGATGATTGGGATGACAGCAGTGATAATGAAAGAAAACAGAATGGGTAACCGCGCAAAAACGTATTTGGAAGTGTATGAGGAATTTATCAACGGCTATAAACAATACAAAATGGAGAGAGATGCACAATCTGCTAAAGCAGAGAAAGTTGAAAGTGCTGCGAAATAAAAGACGCTAAAACATAGCGCAAAGATTCGTTGCAGTTGCTTTTTGCGAATTTCATAATGAATTTCCGCATCCTGAAACCAGTTTGGTTTCAGGATGCGGTTTTTTTCATTCACAAAAAAAACGCCCCGAAGGACGTTTCTGTGATCATCTGCTGCGTATTTTAGACAGCAAACGAAGCATTTCAAGATAAAGCCAGACCAACGTCACCAGCAAACCGAAAGCTCCATACCATTCAAAGTATTTTGGAACCTGTCTTGCGGCTGCATTCTCAATAAAGTCAAAGTCCAATACCAGGTTCAGCGCGGCGATAATGACGATGACTACACTGATCCCGATGCCAAGTGGTGTCGATTCGTGCAAATGCGGGATTTCAAAGCCGAAAAAACCACCGACAAATGAAATCACGTACACCAGGAAGATAGCACCTGTAGCAGCAGCGACACCAAGCCTGAAGTTCTGCGTCACTTTGATGAGGCCCAACTTGTAAACAAGTAATAAACTCAGCAGAACACCGATTGTAATCAGTACCGCCTGAAAAACAATGCCGCCATATTGGGCTTCGTATTGGGCGGATACCGCACCAAGAAATAATCCTTGGAGCAACGCATAGACGGGCGCAGTGAAAGGGGATACTTTCGGTACAAAAATCGTGATCAAGCCCACGATCAGGCCTCCGACAGCTCCTGCAAGAATCAACGGCAATACGCTATTCGGACTGCTGACAAACTGATTCCAGGAAAAGACGAACGTCACCAATAAGAGCAATAACAAAATGAATGTTTTATTGACCGTGCCTTGTATGGTCATCATCTCGCCAGTTTTAACATCCTTGAAATTCTCGAATGCTCCGGTTTTTAAACTTGGATTTCCACTTCTCACATTATTCACCTCACAAATTAGTTGGAGCAAATCTAATTATAGCCTTTAAGCTAAAAGAAATACACGTTTCTGTGAGGGCTTCCTGGACAGGGGTTAAAAAAATTCCTGAACCCAATAAATTAGTACCTAATCCTAATAGTTGATGGTAGAATAGGGCGAGGACATCAAGAAGGGACGATCAAAATGAACATTTCAAAAGCCAGAATTACAGCCATCGGTTCATATGTGCCTGAAAAGAGACTGACAAATCGTCACTTAGAAGAATTAGTGGAAACAAATGATGAATGGATTATCCAACGGACTGGCATAAAGGAACGCCGGATTGCTTCAGATACTGAATTTACGAGTGATATCAGCATTAAGGCTGCCCAGAACTTAATGGAGCGGTACGACAAATCCCTGGACGACGTGGATATGATCATTGTCTGTACAATGACGCCTGATTTTAAGACGCCAAGTGTATCAGCGCTGGTTCAGGCAAAGCTGGGCTTAAAGAATACAGGAGCTATCGATCTGAATGCGGCCTGCTCAGGATTTACATACGGGCTTCATGTAGCCAATGGCTTAATCACTGCGGGCTTGAACAAAAAGGTCTTGGTGATCGGAGCGGAAACGTTTTCCAAAATCCTGGATTATAGCGACCGTTCGACCTGCATCTTGTTTGGAGACGGCGGCGGAGCGGTACTAGTTGAATACGACGAAGAAAAGCCAAGCTTTATCGAGTTTCATATGGGAACAAATGGGGAGCTGGCAAACAACCTTTACTGCACCGATCTTTCTACTCAAATGTTCGGCAATGAATTGGCAGTCAACGGATTTGTAAATCAAAATGGGCGTGAGGTCTACAAATGGGCCGTCAATACCGTTCCAAAAGGGATGAAGGCCCTGATGGAAAAAGCTGAATTCGAGAAAGACGATGTTGATTGGTTTGTCCCACACAGTGCCAATCTTCGCATTATCGAGTCTATCTGCAGCAGAAACGGGCTTCCGCTTGAGCGGACGATTTACAGCCTGGAGTATTACGGAAACACGTCCGCAGCCTCGATCCCTTTATCACTGGATAAAGGGGTGCGGGAAGGCAAAATCAAACCCGATGACAAATTGCTGCTATACGGTTTCGGCGGCGGTTTAACGCACGCAGGTATGCTGATCAACTGGTCTATTTAGTTGAATTTGTAAAGCTCGATCTAATAATACGACAAGATAACAACGCCTCTGCTGCCGGCTGGAAACGGCAATGGAGGTGTTTTTTTGAATTGTTTTTGAGTTGTTGATTTTTTAAAATCTAGCCTTGTTGAACGTGGAAAAATAAGTGCGGGCTAAAAAGGGTGAAATATCTCAATATAACCGATTTTTAGTTATCTCGAAGCTGAGGCAAATAGTTTGTATTAGTAGGTTGACAGCCGTAGAATGGGATTTAGCAACAAGATTCCATTCCAACCGCCTCATCTTTCAAAGCGTTGAAATGGCTTAGGCAATCTTATGTATGTTGCATTGAAACCAGTATGGAAATTCTGCAAATGACGTTTGCTGGCGCTTGTTTAGGGAAACAATGACCATAAGCCAAAATAATAGTGTTGAGTTACTAATTAGCGAACGATAAATAATGTAAAGAAGGTGCATAGATATGGGTACGAATAAAACGATTTTGAAAACAAGTGATTGGGTGAAAGGCAGATCCCGCCACGACGAGCTGATTATCGGTTTCATCGATTCCATGAATGTCCTCAAAGAAGCTGTGAATGTCACCGTGGTGGAAAGCGATAACGAAGAAATGATTGGAATGACGATTCCAATGTCGGTCCATCGGGTCGAAACCCTTCCGCCGTCCGATACAAAAGACGCTGCACAGTTGGATTTTTTAATCGATCTGGCGCTTGCGACTGACGACAAGGAATGGTTCCAAGAACTGTCTGCTCAACTGAATGACAAAAAAGAAACAGTCAACTAAGCTAAGGATTCACTAACAAATACAAAATAGCATTTTTATTCGCCCGGTTATTACAAACTGGAAATTGCGAATGAAAATGCTTTTTTGTTTGATTTTTGTAAGGCAGCTGAGGCTTCGACAATCACGTTCTCTTAAATGTTGACGGTTCGTCCATTCGAACGCCGCCTGAAATATGTAAGGCAAAGTCGGACAGGAAAGTTTAAATAATCAAAATATTAGACCGACTTATGTTTGACCTCATCCGCCAGGCAATTTATAGTTGCTATATAAGGCAATAACTAGCAGAAAAAGTTCCAGTATGTGAAAACGGTCAAAATGACAGCGCTCTTACCACTCGATATAATATTTCTTAATGCCAGCTTAACAACAGCTTCATAAAACAGCACTATACTTACATAGAGTCTTTACATAATCAACGCAATAAAGGTTGATACAAAATTCGAGGGGGAAATAAAATGAAAAAGATCTTTTTTGGTTCTGCGTCATTGTGTCTGTCAGCCTTTTTAGTGGCTTGTGGCAGCGAAGAAAGCGTGTCAGATACGGAATCTGCTGAAAGCGGAATAGGTGTTTCTGGTTCCCTGGATTTCTATACATCCCAGCCGGATGCGGATGCACAAGGACTAGTGGATGCTTTTAAAGAACAAAACCCGGAAATTGATATCAGCATTTTCCGTTCTGGTACTGAAGAAGTTGTATCGAAAATCCAGGCAGAAAATCAGAGCGGAAATATTCAGGCGGATGTTCTGCTGGTTGCCGATTCAGTGACCTTCGAGAACTTCAAGGCCGAGGAACTGCTGTTGGCCTATGAATCGCCTGAAGCAAAATCCATCGATGAAGCCTTTGTCGATCCTGACGGCACTTATGCAGGCACCAAAATCATGGCGACCGGCCTGATCGTCAATACCAACGAAGTGACAGAGCTTCCAACTAGTTGGAACGCATTGACTGACGAAGCCACCAGCGGCCAGGCCATCATGCCAAGTCCGCTTTATTCCGGTGCAGCCGCCTATAACCTCGGTGTGATGACTCGCCAGGAAGGAATGGGATGGGAGTTTTATGAAGCGCTTCGCACCAATGACATCACCATTACCCAAGGCAATGGTGCAGTGCTGGAAAGCGTCGCGACCGGCGACAAAAATTATGGTGTGATTGTCGACTTTCTTGTAGCGCGAGCAAAAAGTGAAGGATCTCCAGTTGAATTAATTTATCCGGAAGAAGGTGTCCCGGTCATTACTGAGCCGGTGGGCATTATGGCGAATACGGAAAATGAAGAAGCATCCAAGGCATTTGTTGACTTCATCTTGTCAGAAGAAGGTCAGCAATTGGCTTCTGAACAGGGCTATACACCGATCCGCGAAGGCGTGGAGGCACCTGAAGGGTTGAAAACACTGGATGAAATGACCATTATGGATGCTCAAGCGGTTGAATTATTGGAAACGCGTGATGAAGACAAAACGAAATTTGGCCAGATTTTTGGCCAGTAATCAGCAGCCTGAATTTCGATGTGAGGAGTTACGGATATGACAGTAAAACAGCCAATGGTTGAAGAGAGAAAAGAGGGGGATTCCTCTTTTTCTCTCTTTTTTCAAAAAAAGAATCTGTATAAAGGAATCGGCCTGCTGGCCATTTCTGTATTTTTCCTGCTGCCGGTTCTGCGGCTCGTCTGGCTAAGTTTTGTTGATGACGGCTCGCTGACACTGCAGTATTACAAAGAAGTCCTGAGAGAACCTGCGACCTGGAATACGGTGCAGAACACTTTGATCATCGTAGCGGGTTCGACAATCCTGGCATTGGTGCTGGGCGTCCTGTTTTCTTGGATTGTAGCATATGTCCAATTGAGCGGAAAACGAGCCATGCAGCTATTTATCTTCCTGCCGTTCATCATTCCTTCCTATATTACGACATTGGCCTGGACTCAGTTTTTCAGCGCTTCGGGTCCGGTGACGGCGGTGCTGTCTTGGTTGCCGGGAAGTCTTGAAGCGCCGAACCTGTACAGCATGGGTGGAATTATTTTGCTGCTCGGTATTTCGCATTATCCGCTGGTGTATTTGTTTACAGTCAACGTTTTCCGAAAAATTCCGCGTGAACTGGAAGAGGCCGCCGCGACAAGTGGTCTGTCGAAAAAACAGGCATTCCGGAAAGTGGTGCTGCCATTGGCGTTGCCCGGCATTGCCAGCGGTGGGCTCATTGCATTTTTGTCGAATCTGGATAATTTCGGGATTCCGGCATTTCTCGGAACTCCAGCCAATATAAGGGTTTTGAGCACTTATATTTACGAGCAGGTGGTGGGATTTGGCCCTTCTGCATTTTCACGGGCAGCCGTACTGTCGGTCATTCTCGGCATCATTGCATTGCTGGGGACAGTCCTGCAATGGTTCCTGCTGCGCCGCAGCCGTGTCAATGAAACAAACAGAAGCGATTCGACGCCGCGCATCTATTTATCTGCTGGAAAACAAAAGTTGCTAGAAGCGTCACTGTGGATTTTCCTATTGGTAACGAGCCTGATGCCGCTAATCACAATGGGAGCTTTGTCGCTCATCTCGGCTTATGGAGTTCCCTTCAATCTGGAGAATCTGTCGCTGCGGAATTACGAATACGTCTTTTTAACGGATTCCAAGCCTATTTCGGCTTTAACGAATAGCCTACAGCTTGCCTTTTTCACCATGCTGGTCTGTCTGGTGCTTGGTACGGCGATGGCATATCTGCGCTTTAAGTATCCGGACTGGAGCACAAAAGTCGCTGAACTGTTTATGACTATACCGTTTGCACTGCCCGGTACGGTATTTGCTTTGTGCATGATCTTTATGTGGCTGGAGCCGGTTCCAGGATGGAATCCGGGCATTTACGGTACGGTGTGGATCTTATTCATTGCATATGCCACTCGTTTCTTGGTGCTGCAGGTCAGAGGGAGCTATACAGCATTTCTGCAAATCGACCCGTCGATGGAAGAAGCAGCGCGGATTTCTGGCGCTGCCGGCTGGGTCAAATGGCGACGGATTTTACTGCCGCTGCTGTTTCCGGGCATTCTCAGTGGGGCACTGTTGGTATTCTTGATGGCACTTACTGAATTGACGGTTTCCAGCCTGTTGTGGTCTTCTGGTTCTGAAACAATCGGTGTCGTCATTTTCGGTTATGAACAGGCAGGCTATTCTACTTACTCTACCGCGTTTTCAACGGTGCTCGTGCTGGGCATCCTGCTCGGGGGTGGGCTGTTTATGCTGCTTGGAAATATTTGGGACAGAAAGGTGCTGAAAAACAAATGATTAAAGTAACCAATTTAACAAAAAAATATGGCTCGTTTACTGCGTTGCACTCCATTGATCTGGAAATCGGCGACGGGGAATTTATTGCCGTGTTGGGCCCTTCCGGATGCGGAAAAACGACTTTGCTGAAACTGTTGGCAGGCTTTATGGGACCGACAGAAGGAACCATTGCGATGGACGACCTGGTGTTGGCATCGACCAAGCGTGTCCTGCCGCCTGAGAAACGCAACATTGGCATGGTGTTCCAGTCATTCGCCCTATGGCCACATATGACGGTTGCAGAGCATGTCAAATTTCCGCTCAGCTACCATCCGAATAAAATCAAAGAAGGTAAGAACGAACTGCAGGAACGGATCAATAGAGTGCTGAAACTGGTCGGGTTGAATGAGCTGGCTAACCGTTATCCGTCAGAGCTGTCAGGTGGGCAGAAGCAGCGTGTTGCGCTGGCGCGGGCCATTGCACCATTGCCGAATCTGCTGCTGATGGATGAGCCGCTGAGCGCGCTGGATGTCGAGCTGCGGATGGAGATGCGCAAAGAGATTCAAAAACTCCATCGGGAAACCAAGGCGTCCATCGTTTTTGTCACGCATGACCAAGGAGAAGCTTTGGCTATCGCTGATAAGATTGTTGTCATGAACCAGGGGCGCATTGAACAGATAGCGCCGCCGGAAGTTCTGTATACACGTCCGGAGACAGAGTTTGTCGCAACGTTTGTCGGCAAATGCAATCTGGTGAAAGGGCAATGGCAGAACGATCGATTCGTCCCTGCCATCGATTTGAAGAATGTCTGGCCAGATCTCGGTGTAGCTGACAGCTTCAAGGAAAGCGGTATTTATCCAGTACGACCAGAGCAGTTTCTGCTGATGCCGGAAAAGAGTGATGGCTTGCAGGGAATCGTTTCTTTTGTTCAGTACCAAGGCCATGAAATCCACTATACGGTGGAAGTTGGTGAAGAGTCCTGGACCATCCACGACTCGGTATTTGCGTCACGCTTCAATACAGGTGATTTTGTCGGCATATCGTTGAAGAATGCACCGGTTCAAAAGGCATCGCTTGTATCAAACTAATCAATAAGGCGAAAAGGCGGATACTTATTGTTATGCAATTAGCCTTTTGTCTCCCACTTTATTTTGTTAGTGATTAAATCGTATACATTAAAGGAGAGTATAGAGCGATGTATGATTCCTGGAAATAATGGCCACCGATCTCGGGGCAGTGGATGGACAGCTTAAATGAATGAGGTTAAGGGGGAGTAACTGTTGAAAATCGCCATTTTGTCTGATATTCACGAAGGGCTCAACCGCAAAAAATCAGGTGCTGATATTTTGGGCTTGCTGAAGGATTGGCTGGCCCAGCAGGCACCGGATGTTTTTATCATCAGCGGGGACATGACAGCCGGTCCGGAAAAAAGCCTGGCACTGCTGAACCAGCTGAAAAACGAGTTGCCCAAGATCAAAATTCTGTTTGTCCATGGCAATCACGATCTTTATCATGACGATGCCTCTAGTGCCTATGACAAGTTGCTGGAGTTTCCGGGCAATCTTGGCAACGGGCCTGTCGACTTGGGTAAAGACTGGGTCGTGATCGGCGATGGCGGGTGGTACGATTATACATTCGGCGTTGATGGGTTTACCGAAGAGCAGTTTTCCGCCGGGCAATTCAACGATTTTACCTGGCCGGATAAAATCCATGCGCATTGGCAGGAAGAGGATATTGCTGTAACGCGGCACTATTTAGCAAAAGTAGAGCGTTGGCTGGTGGAGCATCAAGACAAAAACATCATCCTGGTCAGCCATTTCGTGCCCTTTGCCCATTTTGTCCAAGTCAAAAATGAACCTTCTTGGGATTTTTTCAATGCCATGATGGGAAGTGCAGGAATCGGGGGGCTGGCTGAAAAATATGACGTGAAAAAGTTGGTCTTTGGCCATATCCACACCAGGTATCATGAGCAATACAAAGGCATCGACTGCATCTGCAATCCGCTCGGCTATTTTCCGCATGAATGGACCAGTGATTCGGCGCAGGCGGAAATCAGCTCAACTATAAAAGTCATCGAAATCTGAAGGGTCACCTTGTTCAGGTTTAACCGCTTCTGCTCAAAAGAGTAGGAGAGCAAGAGCTTATTGGAGAGGCAGGATTGATAAATGGATATTTATACAATCGGCCATTCCGGCCATTCCTAGGAGGTTTTCGACGCGATGCTAAAAAAACCGGCATTAAGCTTCTGGCAGATGTCCAGGCATTTCCAGGAAGCCGGAAATGGCCACAGTTTTCCAAAGATAGATTTCCTGTGTGGCTGGAAGCCGAAGGAATCGCCTACGAGCATTTTCCGAATCTTGGCGGCAGGCGGAGGAAATCGAAGGACATACAGGAAGAAAAAAATGCAGGCTGGCGCAACCAATCTTTCCATAATTTGCGGATTACACGCTGACAGAAGAGTTCCAGCAGGGCATCGGAGTTCTGCTGGAGAAAGCAGCGGTTAACCGGATGGCCTACTGTTGTTCAGAGCGCCATCCTTCGCAGTGCCACCGTTTGCTGATCAGCAATCACCTGACCGTTAAAGGGGGATGAATGTACATACTGAAAAAACCTGCAGGCCTTCAATAGGTCTGCAGGTTTTACTTATTTTACTGGTCAATGGTTGATTTCCGTTAAAAGCGAATTGACTTCAAAGATTTTTCCTTTGACTTTAGGAATGTCAAACCCAGCTAAACGTGTGGAATGCATATGCAGATATTTTTCTGCCGTTTCTGCTGTCTCGAATAAATATAATTGCTCCTTTGGGATGGAGAATTGATCAGTATGAGCGCCTGGATTCCAGCTTTACTTTATAATGCAGCCATTATTTGATAGCTTACAATTTTTTGCTCAGACGGCCAAGTAAAAATGCTCCGGCGATAACCCCGATAGCGGTGTTGGTCTTCTTGGTGAAGACCTGTTTCACCACCAAGTTCAAGTTCTGCGGGCGTTCGGCCAGTCTCCGCATGAAATAGCCATACCAGTCTGTGCCAAACGGGATGTAGGTACAGAAATTATAGCCTTGTTTTGCGAGCTCCAGCTGCATGTCCTTGCGGAAACCATACAGCATCTGGAATTCGAATTTTTCCATGGAAATATTGTGTTCAGCAACAAACTGCTTTACATGAGCGATGATATTGTGGTCATGTGTCGCAATGGAAGTGAACTTGCCATTCAATAGATGGTACTCGATCAATTCAATAAAATTGGCATCGATTTCCTCTTTGCTTTGGTAAGCGACCGCTTCGGGCTCTTTATAGGCGCCTTTGACGATGCGCAGGCGATAGTTGCTGTATTTCTTGATATCGTCTTCGGCTCTGATGAAATAGGATTGAATGACTGTTCCGATATTGTCATAGTCATTCGCTAGCTCATCCATCAGGTCGAAGGATGGTTGAAGGCGTGCATAGTTTTCCATATCAAAATTGATGAAAATATCGTATTTAGAAGCCTCATCAACAATTTCTTTGATGTTTTCCAGGCAAAAATCGTAATCGATGTCCAAGCCGAGCTGCGAAGGCTTCAGAGAAATATGGGCATCCACCCGATGTTTGTGAATGGCCTCCACTACGCCCAGGATCTGATTTTTCGCTTCCAATGCTTCTGATTTTTCATGGACAAATTCACCGAGATTATCGATTGTGCAGCTGATGCCTTGCGCATTCAACTCTTTGATGCTGTCAATGGATTCCTCGATATTGGTTCCGGCTACAACGCTATGGGCGCCCAGCTTGAAGCCATAGTTTTGAGCTGCTTTATTTAAAAGTTGGTTTTCTGAAAGATGCATGAAAAAGTTTTTAACAATCATTTTTTATTGCCCCAATCTTCTCTGAATTTTTTAGCGGAACAAATTGTAGGAGGAATAGCGTGATATATTTTAATTTGAAGATTATCATATTAATACTCAATGAAAGAAATAAAAAATACATCAAATCGTAAAAAAAAATAAAAAAAAAAAAAA
>NZ_JAGGPX010000029.1:19771-55372 GCF_018613575.1 Planococcus sp. ISL-110 | reverse complement strand
TCTCGAGCTTGTCCTTCTTCAGTATCTTAATAGTCGAGCTTCTTTCACAGAAATGTCCAAACAGTTTGGCGCAATTAAGTCCACCTTGAAAAGATAGAAAAAAATTTATCATAATAGAAAAGAAAGTTGCCGTCAACCACCAGCAAAGGAACATCTTCATCCCTTGGGTTCCATTCAACCCTCCCAGCCAGCCGGTTGTTCTTGATCGAATCGTACGATTGGCCATTGGGGAACGTTCCCCGCTCCACATACTGTTCAGCCATTCCCCGTTCGGCTTTCGCCATCAACTCCAAAAGCCGCTTCTATCACTTTGGAAATGCTTTACGGAAAGCCTATGTTACTTGTCTTGAGAATACGGTAATAGCTATACTTCTAGCCATTAAAACTCCTCCCTGTGTACAATTCATTTATGACTCTCCATAAAGAAAATGCCATCTTCGAAATCGATTGATTTCATTGAAGATGGCATTTTCTTTATGCAATTTTTTTCGCTCATAGGGACACGCTTTACATCCTCTTCATCGCCTGCTTCAGTTTCTCTAATTCAGGCAGTCGCCGCTTTACTTCCATGCGCATCGCCAGCTTATCAGCCAATGGCCGGAGCAGCCCTTCGGTTTCTGCTGTCACAACAAGCGCCTTCGGCATTTTTCCAGAATCCCGGATCCAGTTCAGCAGTCCCTGCTGCGCAATTTCAGCTTTTTCTTTACGCCCGTCGAGATGCTGGTGCAGCACGAGCCCGCTCGCCTCGTCCAGGGCGACCGCTGCAACCGGGAAATATGGCCGCTCTCCTGGCTCATTCTGAACCGGCTGATTGATGAAAAATAGGCCATACTCCGCTTTCAGATCCGCCGCCTTGTTCTGTTTCAAACGTGCGACCTCCGTTTCGGGCACCATCAGTTCAGCGACCACTTTCTCTTTGGGATCTGCCGGACTATCAACGATAAATCGGCCATCTTGCCACTCTCCACTTTCGTTCATTCGGCGCCCGAAGAATGAGCGTCCATTCTCCGCAGGAGGAATTTCCATCCCGTCTTTTACTCCATTCAATACGGCTTTCGTCTGTGCGATCACCTGGATTAAAAGATGCGCTTCCTCTTCATCGATCGACCACGGATAATAACCTGGCACAAAGCTCCGGAACAGCGGCCATTGTTTTTTGCCGCGGAACGATATTCCGGCATCCTTCAACAGCTGCAAATCATCCGCTTCCAGCTCATCCCGGTCAGAAAAGGACGCCAGCAGACTCCGTTGGCTGAAAACGAGTTCTTCCATCGGAACCTTTCCGCTCATCGTTGCCAGAAGACTTTTAAAGCCTTCTTCCCCGATATAGACAGCGAGCCCAAACTCTTCACCGGCTGCACCCAGCACCGACACAAACAGCGGTCTTTCGCTCGCCGGGTCCTGCACGGCGAACACCTGGTCATCGTGCAGCCAGTTCCACGGCTCCAATTTTCGGAGTTCCGCCATATCCATGAGCAACTGCTGCCAGCTGTCCCGGCCGCTGCTGAGGAGATCTGGTTCTTCCGGTACCAAGTCAGCGTGCACCATCTCAAGCAGGTCATTGACGACTTCCGTCATCTCATCCGGAGAAGTTTCCCCTTCTTCATCTTCCGGCTCGAATCCATACTCACCCGGCGCTTCCCCTTTTGCTTTTACACAGCGCGGGTAACGTGCACCCGGTTCAGCCGGCAGTCGTTTCTCCAGCACGATTTCGTGTTCCCAGTCAGCCCCGAAATCATACGTGTAAACCACCCGATCTTTCTCCTCCAAAAACCAATCTTCCAGCCGCTCGACATTCTCGTCAAGCTTTTCTATAAAGGATGCGGCAAATAAAGGAAGATCGAGTCCTTCATCTTCCATATCAATCACGATGTTTTGATTTGCCTTGCCGCCGGAGCGCGTCACCCGAAATTCATGCAAATGATCGTTGTCCCACTCGAATGCCGCCTGCAGCACATGATGGAAATTTGCAAAACTCATCCGGCTGTCCACCTGGAGCCGGCGCCATACCGGTGGGCTCATCCTGATCAGCTTGACCTTGACCTGCATAACCGTACCCGTCCCACCGGCAGCGGGCTCCTCTAGCTTCCAGTCGCCTTCATCCCTTTCAATCGACAATCCTTCCGCTTCTTCCATCCTACTGACTATAAAATCAACCGCCACATCGCGGTATTTCAGCATCGTCATCACTGAAACGCCGAATGCAGCCGCAAGTTGCTTCTGATTGAGCAGCTGCTGGACAATTCCGATATCCGCCCCGGCCTGAATGATTCCGGCCGCGACCGCTTCTGGTTTCTTCGCGTTTAATTCCAGTTGTTGGAGCAATTCTTTTGTCAGTTCGGAGATCCCGGATTCTTCTGAAAATGGACCCATAAAGCGATCTACCTTCTCCAGCACTTCCCGTGCGAACGGCGACAGTTCCGCCTCCTTCTCCTGATTTAGATGGATGAGGAGTTTCAAGAGACTTAGCAAGTCTAGCGACGGCATATTCTCTTTCAGCGCTTCAATAAAAGAGGAAGGCGTATCGGCCTTTAAATACATTGCTCCGTGTCTGAACCAGACAGCTTGCTCCCCCGCTGCTGGAAATGGGAGCGCGACACCAAGGATCCATTGGCCGTCAAGTTCAGAAGGTTCATGGATCGCCTCGTAAAGACGATCGCTCTTCTCATCCTTGGCAAACAGCCGCCCATCTTCCGATCGCTCCGCCTTCGCCAGCAGCAAAAACGGATGCCGCCACGCCTGAAGGACTTCCTCGACTTCCCTGCGCGGGCGCCGCTGGAGCTGTTTATCAAGAAAATTATGCCAGTCTTCTGGATGATCCAAAAACGCATACGTATCGAACGCTGCCTGCTCGATAAAGGTGTCGGGAAACACACCGTTCAATTCATCAATCCACTCATTGATCCTCTCCTCGATTGCCGTGACTGTTTCCGGCCGGAGCCCTTTCACTTGAAATTCTTCGTTGACCTTTGAAAGTTCTTCTTCTATCGCCTTTGATTGTCCAGCCGCCTGTCCTGTGCCACAGCACTTCTTGTACTTTTTTCCGCTGCCGCACGGGCACGGTTCATTTCTTCCCGGCATTGCTGTCCGCCTCCTCTTTCTTTTTGCTTTCTTGTGAAAGCCATCGCAAAGTACGCGATTTAGTTCCCTTTTGGTTTTTCTCTTCTTATTAGGATAAGAGAAAAAACAAGGTATGGCAAATTGGGTAAATATAAGACGCAGCCTTCTTCCCTTTCCAGAAGGTCACAGATGGTTTCTGTATGCTAGCCTCCCATTTTTGGACAGGGAAGGATTCCTTGTTCCCAGGGAACCGCACAATTCATGGAGCAGGAGATTTAGGAAATAGCGATTATCCTGTATTCCCCATTCTCCTAGCAGTTCCCAAATGGCCCCTGTGAATAGTTATCACTATCAATAACTATACGAACGCCACCTTCGAAATCCGCTGATTTCATTGAAGGTGGCGTTTACGCTATGCGAATTTCGTTAATAAACTGAATCTTACCGCTCACAGGGGCGCGATTTTAGAGGGCAAACTCTTGTTAGAAAGACAAATAACTGTTATCATTGTTATAATAATAATGCTTTATTATAACGACCGAAACAGAAAAAGGAGGAAAAATTATGGCAACGATAGAAAGACGGATTACGCAAATCGGCAACTCATTAGGTTT
Organism: Planococcus sp. ISL-110; assembly: GCF_018613575.1. GTDB lineage: Bacteria > Bacillota > Bacilli > Bacillales_A > Planococcaceae > Planococcus. The sequence goes on along the minus strand of NZ_JAGGPX010000029.1, from coordinate 51,698 downwards.
GACACTGCCGAATGAAACGCTGAAAGCGATGAATGTTAAAAAAGGCGATGAGGTTCAAGTAGAACTGGTCGGAAATCAGCTGATCATCAAAAAAGCTCCCACAATGATTCAGCTTCCCGATGGTGTCCCTGCAGATTTTTTTAACTTGCTTGAGGAAGAAATGGAAGCTCATCATGAAGCGTTAAAAGGACTTGTTGATCGATGAGTTCTTTTTTTCTTACGGTCGAAATGGCAATTCTCATTAACCAAAAGGTCATACTGGAACATTCAGCTGATGAACAATCAGGGATAAAAGATCATTCCTTATTGGATTCTGCATTAAAAAGACCGCAACAATCTTTGTTTGGCAAAGATGCTTACCCAAGTCTCCACCTCAAAGCAGCAGCCTTACTCGAATCACTGGCACAAAATCACGCATTTCATAATGCCAATAAACGGACTGCGCTTATGTGTACAGCTATATTCTTTCGTTACAACGGCTACCTCCTGCGTTTTCCATATCCTCAATTAGAAGAGGACTTTGTCGTAGATGTTGTCAAACACAGGTACACGTTGGAAGAAGTGGCTGAGATTCTGAAAGAAAACACTGAACCAATCTAGTGTTTCCAATAATTATTGCATTAAAACTGAGCCACTTGTGCGAAGAATAGAGCCACTGTCTGCGCAACTTAGGGGCACCTGTATTTCCCATTCTCCCAGCAGTTCCCAAATGGCCCCTGTGAGCGGTTCAATTATGAATAGTTATCACTATCAATAAATATACGAATGCCACCTTCGAAATCCGCTGATTTCATTGAAGACGGCGTTTACGCTATGCAAATTTCTTTAATAAACTGAATCTTCCTGCTCACAGGGGCGCGATTTTCCATTTTCGAGTACCTCTAATACGACCTCCAGCTTTTCATCCTGCGAGAGCCGTTTATAGGCTTTTCTCGGCTTTTTTGCATAATTATGCATTAAAATCCCCCTCGAACCCTTATTTATCAACAATCATAACATGTCCAATGTCCATTATGAGGGGGTCGACCACTGTGTGCAAAACAGTTATGACTATTTACCACTTCCCATAAACATGCCAAAGCCGCGCCTCGAAACCGTTGGGGTTCCTCGATGTGGCATTTTTGGCATGCAATTGTCTTGCATACACTGAATTGTTTCTGACACAGGGGCGCGATTTTCTTGATGGACCACTTTTAAAAAAGTGACTACCATTTGAGGTTTATTTAATTTTTGGATGCGGCTTTGTCGGTATGCAATGGTTGTGTATAAACTGAATTAACTCTGAAAAAGGAACGCAATTTTTAAAAATAGTAATAAAATAATAATTTTAAACTAAAATACATTTTTTATTATTTAAATGTTAAAATTTGTAGAACCCAAAATAGAGAAGAGGATATTTTATTGAATAAATACATTCGCTACGCCATCACTCGAATGAAATCTAATCCATTCCGCTATTATTCGTCTCGACTAAGAGCTATTTACTACAACATTTTTTATACAATAGGAAAAGGTTGTTCTTTTCAGAAAGTTAAATTTTACAAACCAAGCCAAGGTAAGATGGGAAAAAAATCAATACAAATTGGTAAGCGCGTAATTATTATGCGTGGTACCGAATTAATCGGTTTCAACAATTTACCTACCTACATTGGCGAGAATACGTTCATTAACCAAGAGTGCTTAATAAGGCCACATGTTTCAATTGGTAAGAATGTATCAGTTGGAATGCGAGTTGGTTTCATTTCCGATACACACGAGATAGGAACTCTAGAAAAGAGGGCAGGCAAAGCCCTATATGCCCCAATTACAGTAGGTGACGGTTGTTGGATAGGCGCCAACTGCACTATTCTTGGAAATGTTACAATTGGAAATGGTACAGTCATTGCTGCCGGTTCAGTAGTAATTAAAGATTGTGAAGCAAATTCAGTATACGCTGGCACTCCTGCTAAATTTATAAAATCTTTAAAAGAATAATCTGGTATCTGAACTGACAGAATCCGCTCATTAACCATGTAATATTCAAAAAGGATGACATAAAACATCTTAATGTTCAGGAGGAAGAAATTACCCAATTGGGTTCCTATGATTACAATCTAAAACCGCTCACATTTTTTAGGTGAACGGCTTAATTATGTTTATTTCACTTCTTATTTACATAAGACTCTTGTAGTTTCTTCTCAAATAACTCCAACAATTGACCTCTCAACTCTGGACGTTTCAAAGCAAATTCAATAGTTGTTTCAATAAAGCCAAACTTCTCTCCTACATCAAAACGCTGCCCATCGAATTCATAAGCATATACTGATTGGACTTCGTTCAACTTCTGGATAGCATCTGTCAATTGAATTTCTCCACCTGCGCCTAATTGATGCTCTTCCAAGTAGTCGAAGATTTCCGGCGTCAAGATGTAACGGCCCATGATTGCGTAGTTAGAAGGCGCAGTGTCTGCTGCCGGTTTCTCGACAAATTTATTTACTTCAATCAATTTGCCATCAACTGAAATTGGATCAATAATGCCGTAGCGGCCTGTATCTTTCTCAGCTACTTGTTGCACACCTATTACACTCTTGCCCGTCTTTTCATGCTGGGCCATCAATTGAGCCAAACACGGTTCGTCGTTTTCAACGATATCATCGCCCAATAACACAGCAAAAGGTTCGTTGCCGATGAATTTGCGTGCCGACCAAATCGCATGGCCTAGACCAAGCGGCTGCTTCTGACGAATAAAATGAATTTCCACTTTAGATGTCTCTAAGACAGAATCTAACATTTCCTGCTTGCCTTTCTTCATCAACGTTTCTTCCAATTCAAACGCATGATCAAAATGATCTTCAATCGCACGTTTGCCTTTTCCTGTCACAATGATGATGTCTTCTATACCAGAAGCAATAGCTTCTTCAATGATGTATTGAATCGTCGGTTTATCGACGATTGGCAACATTTCTTTCGGCATTGCCTTTGTAGCAGGAAGGAATCGTGTTCCAAGTCCTGCCGCTGGAATTATCGCTTTTTTCACTTTCATCGTTGCACCCGCTTATACTTTATAAACTACTGAATAGTCCTATTTTTTTGTAAAAAATTGAACTGTTTATCGAAAAAACTATGCTTTTTTAAAATATTTACAGTACCAGTCCGTAAATTGCTGAAGTCCTTCTTCAATGGATGTTTTCGGTTTGAAACCAATTGCTTCTTCTAATAATTTTGTCGAAGCATAAGTTGCAGGTACATCCCCCGGTTTGATCGGTTCAAACTTCTTCTTAAACTCTATATTTCTACCAAGACTTTTACTCAAGCATTTTTCAAGCGTCTCAATAAATACCATCAGTTTTTCAGGGCTGTTGTTTCCGATATTAAAGACTTTATGTGGAACCTCTCCTGTTTCACTTGGTGGGTTGGATAAGAGTCGTTGAATACCTTCTACAATATCGTCTACATACGTAAAGTCGCGGTACAAGTCATTTTTGAAATCACCGTTATTAAAAATTTTGATCTCTTCATCTGCAAATAGTTTATCTGTGAATCCAAAGTAAGCCATATCCGGACGTCCCATTGGGCCATAAACAGTGAAGAATCGAAGTCCAGTTGCTGGAATTTTGTAAAGATGGCTGTATGTATGGGCCATCAATTCATTTGTTTTTTTTGTAGATGCGTACAAAGAAACTGGATTATCCACAAAGTCGGTTTCTTCGAAAGGTACTTTCTTGTTGGCTCCGTAAACAGAACTTGAAGAAGCATACAATAAATGATCAACTGGATAATGACGGCATGCTTCCAGAATGTTATAAAACCCGATGATATTGCTTTGAATATAGACATCCGGATTTTCAATCGAATATCTTACGCCAGCTTGTGCTGCCAAATTCACAACAATATTTGGCTTATATTCTTCAAAGAGATTCGTAACCAATTCCTTATCAGAAATATCGCCTTTAATAAAAGTGAACTTCTCATTTGATTCTAACTCGCTTAAGCGATCATATTTTAAATTCACATCGTAATATTCATTGAGATTATCAATACCGATTACACGACATCCCGATTCCAATAACCGTCTTGAAAGGTAATAACCAATAAATCCAGCTGCACCGGTAATGAAATATATTCTATTAGAGTCTAGAGGCTTGTAGCTCAAGCTTTCTCAACTCCTTAAGCGCGTCTTGGTTCGCAGGAGCTCTACCAACTGAATAATATTCTACTCCAGCTTGTTCCATCTCTTCAACACTGTGAAGATTACGGCCATCATAGACCAATGGAGTTCTCATCAATTTTTTATAAGCTTTTGCATCAACAGCCTTAACTTCTCCCCACTCCGTAAAGATAAAGCATACGTTTGCATCTTCTAAAGCATCTTCAACACTTGATACGTATTTAATATTCCCTTTACCATTCTTACCTTCTGGAAAGGCTTTAGCGAAGTTCTCTGCACCAATTGGATCATACGCATAAATATCAGCACCTTGGTTTAACAATAAAGGCACATTTTCTAAAGATGGCGCTTCTCTTAAGTCGTCTGTTCCAGGTTTAAAAGTAAGGCCCAAAATAGCAACCTTAAGACCATTAAATGTAATTAGTCGTTTACTAGCCTTTTTATACATCAAAGTCTTTTGATCTTTATTTACATCAATCGCAGCTTTAACAGTTTTTAGGTCATAACCATTTTGAGATGCCAAGTATTCAAGTGCCTTCGTATCTTTAGGGAAACAAGATCCACCATAACCGATACCCGCATTTAAGAACTTGCTGCCGATACGATCATCAAAACTCATTCCTTTAGCTACATCTTGGACATCTGCTCCAACTAATTCACATAGGTTCGCAATATCATTCATATAAGATATCTTTAAAGCTAAAAAGTCATTAGAAGCATACTTAATCATTTCCGCAGACTTTCTATTTACCGATACAACAGGCAACTTAAATGGTTCATAAATTTTCTGCAAAAGATTTTCTGCCCATTTGCTTTCAGTACCAATAATGATTCTTTTTGCATTTAAAGTATCATGTACTGCAGATCCCTGGGCCAGAAACTCAGGATTTGAAGCAACTTCGACTCTTACATCGTTGATTAAAAAATCATGGATAAATTGTTCAACTTTATCGTTTGTTCCAACTGGTACAGTGGATTTAACTACAACTAAGCAATTTTTTTCAATCGTTTCAGCAATTTGCCGAGCGACAGTTGCTATGTATGAAAGGTTTGCCGATCCGTCTTCATTTTCCGGAGTTCCTACTCCAATAAATACTGCATCTGCGTCTTTATAGGCTGACTTATAATCCGTAGTGTACTGCAGTCTACCTGCTTCATAATTTTTCTTCATTAATTCTTCTAAACCTGCTTCATATATTGGAGATATTCCGGATTCCATTAAGTTTACTTTGTTTTCATCAATATCAACACAGACTACGTGATGTCCTCTTTCAGCGAAGCATACTCCTGCGACTAAGCCTACATACCCTGTACCTGCTACAGCTATTTTATACACTTATATTTTCCTCCTTAGTAATTTAGTAATCTTTTAAACCATCTATTTGACAATAATTAATTCCACATTACATTTTTTAAAAGTAATAATATGTAGTAATTTAACAACAAAAATCAAGAAAACAATTGGTCTATGACTCTTAGAGTTGTTATTTATCCAGTTTTGAGTTTTGGAAGAAAACTTGGTTTCCCCTATTTTTAAACCTTTAATCAACTTCAATATTCTCCCATACCCTTGATTAAATACAGATCCACAATTTGGCGCTATATTGTCCTGATGTTTTTTTGACCAAGCAATACGTTCTTTAATAGGATTTAATCCATTAAATTCACGCCTGGGAAATTGGAAAACCGCACTCAAAATAAACTTGTTTTGGCAACCAGTAAACATAGTCTTTCGAAAATCTAGATTCATTTCTTCTACCATTACGTTTTTAATATCATTGTTCTCATCTATATACTCTACACTTAGTACATAATCATAAATAGAGCTTTTTTTACTTCTTGCTTCTCCGGCATTCATTGCTAAGGCACCTCCAATGGTAGCAGGAACCGATGCTAAATAATAAAATGAATCAAGGGAATTTTTGAAACAAAATGGCAAGACTTTACTCATTAGTGTATTTGATGATATTCGATAATGAGACTTTTCCTCCGAAATACATTCTATACTAGAAGGGATTTTGTTTTTCAACACCAGTGCTTCAATATTTTTTTTCGCAAATAAAGTATTAGAACCATTTCCCAAAATAAAAATATTTTTTCCATTCTTTTTTGCCCAATTTAAGTAAAAGGAAAAATCATCAATTGTTTCAATTTCTGCATAATTTTTAAAGAAATGATTTGTCTTATATCTCGATAAGACATCAGTTTCATTGCTATAAATTTTTTTTTCTGTAACCATAAATTATCCCACCATTTCACCGTTTTAATATACCTTTTATTAAATTTGATAGATATTTTAATTCTTTCGATTTATAAAAAATCACAAACAATAATGCGTTTGATATTAGCAGAACAAAAATGCATTTTTGCAAGAAAGTGAATATACTTTCATCTGAAGTTATTGATGTAATTAGATATGTGAGTAACCCAACAACAGAAATAGAAATCATATATAAAAATTTCTTAAAATGATAAGGAATTACTGAACTTTTAAACCCATATTTATGAACTATATAAGGATCCATAATTCCTACAGTTAATAAGCGACTTAAAATTGACCCTATAAACACCCCAGCTAAGCCTATAATTTGCACAAAAAGGATCGATAAAGATACATTCATAATAATCATTAAAATCGGTCTGTATCTTGCTTCCCAAAATAGTCCGAAAGAATTTCTGAAAATAGAAGTAGTATTATGACTTCCAAATATATATAGGTTAATAACTAAAAGAAATACAATTAATGGTTCTAGTAAGTATTCCTCACCTATCCATAAATAAATGAAAGGATTAATTAAAATCCACAAAGAAATTCCAACTACACCATACATCCATATACTCATCAAATTTATTGCATTATATACTGGATATATTTTATTCTTGTCCCCCTGCGCAATTAAATTCCCTACACTTGAGGTTAATGAATTAATAGCTACCATAAGTATTCCTTGTATTGAAAGGATAACTAAAGAGTAATTAGAGTATATTCCTACAATTGCTATTCCTAAATAAATAGAAATTATAATATTATCAATACTACTCTCAATGGCATTAGCAAACTTATATATCATTAAAGCGAAAATATCTTTGGATAACTTATTTTTCTCTGCTTTTTCTAATTTATTAGTATTTTTTTCTTTTAGAAAAGGATATAAGTCGTCGCACTTTTTAGAAATATACAAGTTTTGAGAAATAGTAATAAGAATCATCATAATCAGATATAAAATATAATTTTCATAATTGATTAAAATGTAAATTTGTATAATTGCTAAAATCAGAGCAAAAACCCATTCGATATTTGAAATTAAATACCCTTTTTGATCTGCGAGTATTAAAGTTTTTTTATAAATGAAAAGATAAGAAATTGCGGAGTTTATAACGAACAGCATAAAAATACTATTAATATTATTGATGTTTGGAATATTATTAAACATAAATGGAAGTAGGGGAAGTAATATAAGTCCAATAACAAAAACAAATAGTCCAATCCATTTGTAAACTTTCGAATAGAAAGCCATTAAAGCTTGTATTTTTCTATTATCTTTTTCAGCTAGTGGTTTATACAGACTGTATGGCAGTGCAATACTAAAGCCTAAATCAGCCAAGGACAGTAACGCTATAATACTTAAAAACAGTCCATTTAAACCTAAATACTCAACCCCTAGTGTATATATGAAAACAGTTCTAACCCCGAACTTAATAACTAAAGACAAAATTTTATTCAAAAATGCAGCAGCTACGTTCACGAACGCTTTTTGTGATCTTGTATTAATACCCAAGTTTTTTACATCCCTTATTTTTCAGATACAGTAGATTCTTCGAGTGCATTTTCTAGAAATTTTTTTGAACTTTTGATATGAATATTGATATTTTCCAACACGTCACCATAGTTTATTATTTCAACTTTATCAGTGGTACTGTCTACATATCTATGACTAAGTTCTGCAAGCTGTAAGAGACTTTCAATTCTTGAATTACGACGTGTATGTCTTACAACAGAAAACTGTTTATTAAAAATAATAGCAAAAGCTGTACCATGAAAAGAGTTTGTACATACATAAGTTGCATTTTCAAAAGCATATAAAAATTCTCGAGGGCCAATTCCAGTTATTACTTTACCTTTGATTTTTTCGGGAATCATTGATATGTACAAAATTTCTGCATCTAATTTTTTCGACATTTCTTTAGCATGAGCATGCAGTATTGCTGAATTTTCTAAAACGTAAACTAAAATGTATTTAGACGGTAACTTTATAGGAGCTGCTATTGAAATCCATTCTTGCTTATTTAATAGGAATACCGGATCTAGAACATGATTTGTCGTGATATTGTATACTTCTTCAAGTATTTTCTGGTGTTCCGATTCTCTTACTGATAAACTATCAAAACTGGTCAAATAGTTTCCAATATTCTCTTTTTCTTCTAAAGACAATTCGGTTTTACCGAAACTTCCCGCATAAGCAATCTTTCTTTTATTATCAACGAAGTTTAAATAAAATGTTTGCGAATTATTTGTGATTTGTGTATTCCAAATTTGATCGCTGCCGACAACATACGCCTCGTAATTAATAATGCCATTGTTAATATCATCATCTCCATAAAATTTTTCAGATGAAATTGATAAAAAGCCATTTTTGAAATCATTAAATTTCTCTATTTTTTTCCTTTTAATTACTAATTCAGGTAATCTCAACATATAGTAACTAGCTTTCTTAAAGATGGAGCGATTTACAACCTGTTTTGTGGTGTTAGGGTAGAAGTCAATAATTTCATTTTCAATACCTAACTTGTGAATATATTTTTGGAGAGCATATGCTTGTAACATCGCTCCATAGTTTGTGACATTATGAAATGTTAAAGTTCCAGTTTTCATTCTTCATTTCCTTCCTTGTATATATCTCAACATACTTAGTACAGATATTTTTTATGTCATAAGCCATTAAACTTTCTGGCTCCAAAATTTTTTTATTAAAGTCTCTTTTTGCTATATGATTAAGTATGTGGCTTGCCCATTCTTCAGCTCCTAAGTTTAAATCTATATAAGTGCATAAACCCAAGTTTGCTTCTTTAGGAATAGTTGAAGAAACAAAACACTTTAATCCCATAGCCTGTGCTTCTAATAAAACGATACCAAGCCCTTCTTTAAATGAAGGAAATATGAAAAAATCAGATTCAAAAAGAGATTTAGGAATATCAGAAGATGGGTTTCTCATTTCTACTTTAGTTTCTAGGTTTAAACTTTTTATTTTACTTCTTAAGAATTCTTTTTCGCTCCCAAAACCAATCAACACTAATTTAACATTGCTGATTTTTTTTTGCATATTATCAAATATATCAATTAAAAATGTTTGATTTTTATTAGAGGAATATTGACCAATATGAATAAATTGAATTTCATTTTTTTTAATCTCTGAAAATTTAAGAGGATTGAATTGTTCCAAATCAATGGCATTATTTATCACATATGAATTTTCTTGTTTTTCAAAAAGATAATTGTTTGCTTCAGCTGAGCACCCGATTTTCACATTCGAATATTTATTCAATAATTCGGACAATATTTTATCATAAAATCTTCTTAATACATTAAATTTAGTAGCAGATTCAGCAGTATGACTATGAGAAATTCGAACCTTTACTCCTGCCAACTTGGCAGCTAAGTTGCAAATTCCACTTTCAAATGAGTTATGGCAGTGTATTGCTAGATATGGGCCATTCTTTTTTAATATTCTATAGACATTTAAAAATATTCTTGAAAATCTAATATAGTAATCCGCTCTTTTTCTTAGGATACTTTTTCCATTGTAATTTGGTACTCGAAATATTTTACCACCTAACTCCAAAAATTCTTGATCGTAATACCTTTCTTCATCAGTGAATAGTAAAATATCGAATTGAATATCATCAATATTCCTGCAAATCCCCATTATAACATTTTGAACACCTCCTCTTCCTAATCCTCCACATGAAACTTGCAGTACTTTTTTCACTTTAATACCTCCTTTTTATTAAAAAATTTATTATTTTTTCCATTTTTCGATATAACATTAATAAAACTAACTTTCATTAACTAACTTTTAAAACCAGGTAGTCTTAACCAACTACCCATTATTTCATCGAATTTATATGGTTTTATTTTTGCCATACCACTTTGATGGAAAAATGTAATTTCCCCAAAAATTATTTTTCCTTTGATATAATAAAAGTCTACTCTAGCATGCGGAAAATCTCTGGCTAATTCCTTGCTTAAACTTATCATTTCATTTAATTTTTCGGGTTTTTCAATAACGAGAGAGAGTTCTTTTGGGTAGGAAATTTCCTCAGATAATAGATTCCAATTCAGATCATATAAATTTCTTCGCGTTTTTTGCTTATTAGTAATACTAAAGTCAACTGAAATAAATTTAGGTTCTCCATTAAAACAAAAAAACCGATAATCTTGAAGTTCTTCTCCATTCCCTTGATCTAAAAGTTTTTCACAAACTATTCTAGGCTTTATCTCTTTATAAACCCACTCTCTATTTCTCCAAAAATAGTTAACTTTGAGCCACTGATTCATTTGTGTTCTTGCTAAATTCCAATTTAAATTCGCCTTATTTTTACAAACAATATTATAGCCAGAACCATGAGTTCCTTTTAGCACAAAAGAATCAGATAACTTTCCGAGGTCGATTTCTTCTGGTTTATTGAATACACCGTAGATTTCATTTAGATATTCCCCTCCAATTCTTTCACTTACAAATTCCCTTACTTCATACTTATCCGCACATTTAATGGCGACCGGATCTCGCCAGTTTAACTTGAGCCACTGCAATTTTTCATTAAAGGTTAAAGGATTGTCTAATTTTAATTTCTTTCCTGTACGAACACGGAATATTAGCTTCAAATATGTTTCATCTGCTAAAAAATTAAAAAATCTTTTTTCACTTAAATATAAAATAATTTTACTTGGTTTTTTCAAAAATGAAATACTCTTATTTATAAGGCTCAAAATATCATTTCCTTTACTTTTATTGGTTTTAAAATACGATATGCTAAGTTTTTTCAGTATATTTTTTCACTGTAATAAATCCTATCGCTAAATATATCCACGTCATTTTAGTGTCGTAAGACACAATGGCGAAATCCATGAAAAATCTTATTGAGAGTAAAATATAAATAGCAATTACTTCTGGATACTTAGCTTTTAAATATGGGAAAAGCCTTATAAATATATAAACATACATAAAATAGAAAATTATAAATCCTATCAAACCGCCATTAACAAGCAACTCGACAAAATTGTTATGTGCATAACTATTTACGCCAAAACTATTTATATTCAAGGTACGAAAGTTTGCCAGTCCATAACCCCATATCGGACTTTCTTTAAACCATATAATTCCTTGTTCTATTAACATCTGTCTATATACTGCTGAAGCTTCCTTTCCACTACTCCCGTTTAGTACAGCAAGTAAACCTTCAGTTCTATTATAAATAGAACTAAAAATCGGTAATTTTATTGCATAATATATAGCAATAAAAAACAAACTCAAACTTATCGCAACTTTATATACTTTTTTCCAACCATTTTTAAAAAATAAAATTAAAATTATACCTATAATTATTACTAATAAAGCTTTGCGCGACCCGCTCGACATTGCAAGTACAAGTGGTAAAACAAATATTAAACCAGCCATTTTAGAATTTTTAAAGGAATAAAAAAAGAAACAAAGGATAGTGGTTATCGCTAAATTTATTCCAAAAACATTCTCTTGACTAAAGTCTCCACCCAACCTTGAACCTGTTAACATTGCGTTTATTATATATTGAGGTCCATAATAAAATAGAGTATAAATACTTAAGATGAGTCCAGCTATAAGAAGAATTCTTAAAAAAACAATTATATTCTTTGTCTTATAAAAAGTGTGGTACACTAAAAAATACAAAAATACTAACTGTATAAGTGTCTTCACCTTAGCAAATCCTAATGATGGATCGATGGCCCATAATACTGATAAAGTTGAGTACCCCAAAAATAATAAAGCAAACCAAATATATTCATGAACATAAAGTCGATTTTCTTTAAAAATTAGAGTCATAGTAGTTATAGAAAATAGTATGAAAGATAATTCTGATAAAATCAAAAAACTGGCATTATTATCAAAAAGATATAAAGAAACCATGTATATCGAAAATAAAAATATATTTACTTTTTCTATACTAAAAAGAAATTTATTATTGTTCAACATAACTTTTTTATGCATTAATAACACACTCGAATTCAGTTTTACATTTTTCATAATTGAAATCTTTAACTCTTTCTAATGCTTTTTCTGAATATCTTTCTTGCATGCTAGGATTCTGTATATAAGTTAGCATTGCATTTGACAAAATAATTTCTTCTTTTTCTAAAACGTTCTTATCCCAGTTTTCTATCTTGCTTAAAGGCGGGACAAGTATACCAAAGTCTGCATATTCTATTTCGAAGCTAATATCTTGTAAGTTTGGTGACTTGTATAATATCTCTCTAGGTCCAGACTTACAATCAGCTGCCAATATAGCACATCCGGCTCCCATCGCTTCAACCATTGAATTAGGAAATCCTTCATACAATGAAGAAACAACATAAATATTGCTTCTCGCCATGTATTTATATGGATTTTGTTCATAACCAGTAAAGAGCACTTTTTTTTCTAATCCTAGCTCTTTTACAAGATTTATTGATTTTCCTCCACTTTCTTCTCTACCAACTATAACTAATCTAGCCTCTGGATCTATATCATGAACTTTCTTAAATGCTTTAATTAAATGCCAGAATCCTTTTTGATATACTTGTCTTCCTACACTAATAAAAACTTTGTTACTTTCAAAAAATGATTTATATTCTTCTTTAATTTCTTCTCTTCCACTGATTTTTATTTCATATAAATCGTAGGGATTATAAATTGTAATTACGTTTTCTCTACTAAGATTATATTCATCCGATATTTTTTCATTTATAACTTGTGAAACTGTAATTACTTTATCCGCTTTAGAATACAAAAATCGGAATAGATATCTTAATATAAAATTCTTATAATTAGTATCAAAGTTTCTAATTGATAAAATTGTCTTACATATGTTAGTCCTAGAGATAAAATTTACCATATTAGGGCTGTCCAAAAAACTAATTACTACATCTAAATTTTTATCCTTTTTTATTTTTTTTAATATTCTTGCCCTCCTAAAAGGCAGTAGAATTCTTTTGAAATTATGCCCGACCTTAGCTGGCACTCCTAAATTAATAACTGTCCCATTTAGATTGTATTTCATATATGTATCTTCAAATAAGATAACAAAAACATTATAATCTTCATTCAAAATATAAGACAACCTTGATACCACTCTTTCAGCTCCACCACTATTCATAGAAGGAACTAATAATCCAATATTTTTTTTCAAAATTTCACCCACTTTAATATTATAATTTTTCAAAGGATAAAAATAATCTTTATACACATTTGATACTTCAAATATAAGAAAATATCTTATAAAGATTAATCAAATCTCTTAGAATCATTTAATTTTTAAATAATATTAACATTAGCAGCATCAGTTCATATACCAAAATATTGTTAGCATTATAATTTTGTTAGTTTTTCATATTCATTTACATACATATCAGTAACAATTTTCTCAGTATAGTATCTTTTCACTTTACTTATATTCCAATTTGATTGAGAGTTGCGCAAATCTTTATTGTTCTGTAAAAGTTCTATAGCTCTTTTCATTTTCACCGTATCTTTTATCGGTACTATTATACCTCCTTCTTCTTCCAGCATATCTTTATTTGCTGCCCAATCGCTGGCTATACAAGGTAAGCCCGAAGCCATGGCCTCTGCCAGAGCATTCGAAAAACCTTCACCAGGGAAATAGCTAACAAACATAAAGATATCCGCTTCAATCATTTCTTGTCTAACTTCCAACTTATTTTTCTCTCCACAGAATTCTACATTCTGAGGAATACTTTGATTGTATACCTCCGGATCTATGTTACCTACAAAACGGAAATTTATATTTGGAAATTCCCAAGCAACTTTTATAATATCTTCGCACCCTTTACTTTTTATAACTCCACCTACATAAAGTATTCTTTTAACTCTCTCAGAATTTTTTTTTGAATTGTTGTTACTAATAGCAGATTTTTCAATAAAATTTGGAATGACCATAACTGGAGTTTCGCTGTAAGTTTTTGCAAAATCCATGGATTGGGAATTAAGAGCTATAACAAGGTCACTTTTATTGGTTAGTAACTTAAAGACTGTTTTCCCTATTTTGCTTGTACACATATTCGGTATGGTGCAACGATAATGTATAATAAACTTTTTTCTATTAAATTTTGATATATGTGCACATACATATTCTCTAAGCATCCCTAAAGTACTGGCTGGAATACATGAATGAACTACCTTTACATCATCGTCTTTTAAGGAATTTATTAAATCTTTCCAAATTCTAATACATCTCTTAATCTCCATAAGTAAGTTTTTATTAGTTTTACCCCCAAAAACTTCTCTATTACCAAGTAATTTTTCATCAACTACTTCGACTTTCCAACCATTTTTTAAAGTAGCATTTTGCATACGCACAGTCCAACTTGCGATTCCACCTGCTGGTGGAGGCGTCGGAGCTAATAAAACAACTTTCATATTTACTTCCTCCAAATAACTCTATTAACATAATCAGTGTATGATAATACAATTCTCAATACTTTGTCTGATACGTTAGGCATGCTATAGTCTTCTACATTTCTCAGAGTATTGTTTTTTTGGAAATCCAATACTTTTAGTCCTTGCAATATTCTCTCTTGTTCTACCCCAACCATCATAACAGACGCTTCTTCCATTGCTTCTGGCCGTTCATGAGCCTGTCTAATGTTGAGTGCTCTAAATCCAAGAATAGAAGACTCTTCACTTATTGTGCCACTATCACTAAGCACAGCCTTCGATTTCATTTGCAGCTTGACGTAATCGTTAAACCCTAAAGGCTTCATAGTTTTAATCAATTTATTAAATTTAATACCTTTAGCGTCAATCATCTTTTGCGTTCTTGGATGAGTGCTAATAATAATCGGCATACCATATTTATCTGCAATCTCATTTAAACTATCGCACAAATCTATGAAGTTTTTTTCGGAACTGATATTTTCTTCACGATGTGCTGATACCACGAAGTAATTTTCTGCTTCAAGATTCAATTTTTCAACTATATTTGATTTCTCAATATCTTCTTTTCTTGAATTTAAAACTTCAAACATTGGACTACCTGTTTTAATAATTCGATCTGCTGGAAGACCTTCTCTTAATAGATATTCTCTAGCAATATCGCTATACGTTAAGTTGATATCCGCTGTGTGATCAACGATTTTCCGGTTTGTTTCTTCTGGTACACGTTGGTCAAAGCAGCGGTTTCCTGCTTCCATGTGGAAAATAGGAATCTGTCTTCTCTTAGCTGCAATAGCGCATAGACAGCTATTTGTGTCACCCAAAACAAGCAATGCCTCTGGATTAATCTCTTCCAAAATCGGATCAATTTTCACCAGGATATTGCCGATTGTTTCAACGGCAGTGCCGTTGGCTGCATTTAAAAAATAGTCTGGTTTTCTCAAGTTGAAGTCTTCGAAGAACACTTCATTTAATTCATAGTCATAGTTTTGTCCTGTATGTACAAGTATATGTTCTATTGCATTTGATTCTTCTAGTTTATTGATAACTGCTGAAAGTCTAATGATTTCAGGCCTTGTTCCTACAACAGTCATTACTTTTAACTTTTTCATCCTTATACCTCCAAATAATGAGTGTCTGGCTTCTCTGGATTAAAGCTTTCGTTCACCCACATTACTGTAACTAAATCTGTTTCTCCTATGTTTACAATTGAATGTGTATAGCCTGTTGGAATATCAACTACCTGCAGTTTGTCGCCAGTTACGCAATACTCGATAGTTTCTTCTGAATCAATATTTCTAAATCTAATTAGACCATTACCACTTACTACAAGGAACTTCTCATTCTTCGTATGATGCCAATGATTTCCTTTTGTAATTCCAGATTTAGAAATATTAACCGAGACTTGACCGCGGTCTGACGTACGAAGGAATTCCGTGAAAGACCCTCGATTGTCGACATTCATCTTCAAATCATATGAGAAGTTATCTTCTGGTAAGAAGCTAAGATATGTACTATATAATTTTTTCGTCATTCCATCACTCATTGTTGGTACAGCTAAAGACTTTCTGCTTTCTTTAAAACTTTTGATTTGATCAGCTAGGTCTCCCAACTCAATTTTGTGAGTGACTGGTACAACACAAAGGTTTTCATTGTTGGTCGGAGTTCCTTCCAAAGCTCGGAGAAACTCTTCCAGCACATCATCAATGTAAGCTAGTTCTAATACAGCTTCAGGGTTATTAACCTGGATATCTATATCTCTAGCGACGTTATAACAGTATGTGGCAACTACTGTATTATAGTTAGGCTTGCTCCACTTACCAAATAAGTTTGGTAGTCTATAAACAAACACTTTTGCACCTGTATGCTTAGCATAAGCAAACAATTCATCTTCTCCAGCTTTCTTGCTTTTACCATAAGGATTATCTTTTTCAGCCTGGATAGAAGAAGTAATTAATACCGGAGCTTTATTTTTATTTTTTTCTAGAAACTGAAGCAATTGAGACGTTAATCCATGATTGCCTTCCATGAATTCACTTTCGTTTTGCGGACGATTAACGCCTGCCAAATGAAAGACAAAATCACAGTCTCTTGTATACTTTTCAAGATCCTCAGAAGAGTTCTCTCTATTAAATAAATACAACTCTTCATGGCCTTGATTTTTTAATTCTGCTACTAAGTTTTTGCCGACAAATCCATTGGCACCTGTCACTAAAATCTTAGTCATTGCGTAACACCCATTTTTGCTAATTCTTCTTGAACTACATCAAGGGTAAGTAATAGCTCTTTAATTTCCTGCATGCTTAAACGGTGCGTATTATGAGAGTTATATTCCCAACCCTCTGTAATCTCTTCTTCGCCTTCAGTAAAGAACTTATTGTAGTTCAAATCACGGTTGTCAGCTGGGATGCGGTAATAGCCACCCATATCTGTAGCTACAGCCATTTCTTCTCTTGTGAGAAGTGTTTCATATAATTTTTCACCATGGCGAGTTCCAATTACTTCGATTGGATTGTCAACTTTGAATAACTCTTTAAGTGCTTGAGCAAGTTCGCCGATTGTAGAGGCAGGAGCTTTTTGAACAAAAATATCTCCCTGGTCTGAGTTTTTAAAAGCAAACAACACCAATTCAACAGCATCTTCCAACGACATTAAGTATCTCGTCATTTCCGGATCCGTAATTGTTAAAGGTTTACCAGTTTTAATTTGGTCAATAAATAAAGGAATTACCGATCCGCGTGAAGCCATTACGTTACCATACCGGGTTCCGCTAATAGTAGTCTCATCCACATCTACAGTACGAGATTTAGCAACTGTCACTTTTTCCATCATGGCTTTGGAGATTCCCATTGCATTGATCGGATATACAGCTTTATCAGTTGAGAGACATATTACTTTTTTAACATTGTTTTGAATTGCAGCATTTAGAACATTCTCTGTTCCTAAAACATTAGTTTTTACAGCTTCCATTGGAAAGAATTCACAAGAAGGAACTTGTTTAAGAGCTGCAGCATGGAAGACATAATCAACATTATTCATTACAGTATTAAGACTATTAACATCTCTTACATCACCAATATAGTATTTTACTTTTGGATTGTTTAGGCGTTTTCTAATATCTTCTTGTTTTTTTTCATCTCTAGAAAAGATACGGATTTCTTTGATATCGGTATCTAAAAAACGGTTTAGTACTGCGTTGCCAAACGACCCTGTACCGCCTGTTATAAGCAGAATTTTATCTTTAAACATTTTATTTCCTCCAATTTAAACTTTTTCAAAGTATGTATCCATTCGATCCAAAAGCTTTTCTTTACTAAAATTTTCATCGTAATAACTTCTAGCATTTAGTCCGATTTGTTCTAACTCTACTTTGGATTTAGTGGATATCTCGATTATAAGATCGGCTAAATTCTCAATATCTCCTGGAGGACAGCAAACTCCCGCATTAGCAATACTAATAATTTTCTCAGTTTCTCCCGCTGCTGAAGCAATAGTTGGAATTCCACAAGCCATATAAGATTGTAGCTTTGCAGGTATTGTCTTAGTAAATAAAATATTGTCTGTTAAACTTAAATATGCCGCGTCATTAACTGCCATCAATTCAGGAATTCTCGTTGCTGGTTGTTTTGGAATAAAATTAAATGATTCATCTAAACCTAAAGATGCTACCAGTTTTATTAATTCACCTTTATATCTACCATCACCAACAATATTAAACTGAATATTGCTACTCGGTTTTTTCTTTTTAATTATTGAAGCCGCCTTAGGAAGGATTTCTAGTCCTTGTGCATTGCCTATATTACCGGCGAATATTACATTAAAAGCTTTGTTTTCGGATATCTCAGGAATTGTTTCTCTATCCAAAGGAATATAAAAGTCTTCTGCATATTGTGGCCAATATTCAATTTTTTCATTGGGTACTCCACGGTCATGAATAGAGTTTACAAAACTCTTTGATGTAGTAAAAATCTTAGTAGAGTGTGCATAAATGTAGTCAACCATCTTACCTATATTACCTAAAATATATTTATTTTTGATGCCCGTTATGATTTCAACATTTTCTGGCCATAGATCTTGTACATATAGATAACTTGGTATGTTTCTTTTTTTCGCATACCAAACTCCTGGCAATGCCTGTGTCATAGGGGAAACTTCAAAAATAAATACATAATCTGCTTTAATCTTAGTTAGTTTATTCCACAGAAAACCAGAAACTACGAATGAAAAATAATTTAACGCTAACATCAGCGAGTTATTACCACGAGGAACTAAGGGTAATCTGATGATATTAATACCATTGTATATTTCTTCTCTTTTCTTAAGAAGACCATAGCCCTCATAGTATTTCCCTTGGGGATAATTTGGTATACCAGTAATGACTGTCACTTTATATCCTCTTTTTACCCACTCAGTACAAATATCATTTATTCTAAATTGTTCAGGATAGAAGTATTGGGAAATAACTAAAATGTGTTTTTTCATTAAGAACTCAAACCTTTCTAAATTATCTTTCCGTCACTTCTATCGATTTCTTCAAATTTCTTATTTGATAATTTTCTTTGTATGTACTTATATTTTTATCGTAAATTAAATTCCCAAAAACTTTGTTTACGATGGTTACTTTACCAATCATTGGCTTTAAAACAAAATTAAATATTTTTAAAAGCTTTATCTTTTTCCCATGGACTCTAGCAATAACCCGAACCATCTCGCTAGTCCTAACGTACTCCCGATTCTGTGGAAAAAACAATCCACTCTCTTCATTCTTAATCATCAACCTCAAAAATTCACTTAAATTGTCTATATGAAGCATACTGCGCTCATTATCGAAGTCAGGAAATGTAGGAAGGACCTTAGCAGCCTTAACCAATTTCGGGTAATTACCTTTAGAATTCTTCCCATAAATCATAGGAGGTCTAATTATCGCAACCTTAAAATTTTCACCCTCTAAAAGTTTTATTCCTTCTTCAGCTTGGAGTTTGCTGTTGCCATAGAAATTACTTGGCTTTGGTATAGTACTCCGATCAATAACCCTTTTGTCGCTGCTGCTGTCTCCGTAAACAATGATACTGCTCATAAAAATGAACTGTTTAACACCCTTGTTCTTGGCATGCTCAGCTACTTCAATCGTAAGATCCCGGTTCACTTTATAGTATTGCTCTTCCATCTTAGGGTCTGTAGAAACATGGGCTATCCCTGCCACGTGAAGAACAGAATCAAACTTGGAAAAGTCTCTTTTCTTCCACTCTTCACCACGCACAGAAAGCTCTTCAATTTCATATTGACCAGGCCATTGGCTTAACCACTCTATTAAATTTGTACCGACATAACTGCCGCTGCCAGTAATCAAGATGTTTTTTTTACTCATGCCTCAAACAACCTTTACATTAAGAGTTATCTTTATTTACATCTATGCCTTCTTTAACCCCATCACTCTTCAAAACACTAAACACAGTCCCAAAGAATATCTTAAAGTCCAACACCGGACTCATTTTTTCAACATACTCTCCATCAATCTTCGCCTTAACTTCAATCGCTAACTCGTCCCTACCACTAATTTGAGCAAGCCCAGTTAGTCCAGGCAAAATATCATTCGCACTATACTTGTCTCGCTCCGCAATCAAATCATACTGATTCCACAGTGCTGGACGCGGACCAATAATGCTCATTTCACCCCTTAGGATATTAAACAATTGGGGCAACTCATCTAAGCTGGTCTTGCGTAAAAACTTACCTGTTTTCGTAATATAAAAGTCAGGTTTTTCCAACAAATGGGTTGGCATATCGTTAGGCGTATCAATTTTCATCGTTCGAAACTTCAAGATATCAAAATTCTCCTTGTTCTTTCCTATCCTTTTTTGTTTAAACAGAATAGGCCCTGGTGAATCTATCTTTATGAAAATGCATAAGAGCAGAAGAACGGGAGACAAACCAACAATAATTAGTAGAGATAAAGAAAAATCTAAAATTCTTTTCGTGAATGAGAACATCGTGCTCCCCTTTCTATCTGCATTTTCTTTGATTGCTTCCATTAAGCAGTACCAACTTCTACTCTCGGAGTTGCTACATTCTTCCGATTAGCTAAAGTTACCAGCACTTCCTTAACCTCATCATCCCGCATCCCCGGCAACTTCTCCAAAAGATAAGTCAACTCACCCTCACCAACCGGATTCGCCTTCCCAATATAAATCTTCGGAAATACCTGCTCGGTCTGGATCTCGTTGTCATTCAACAACTCTTCAAACAACTTCTCACCAGGACGGATCCCAGAAAAGTTGATGCCAATCTCCCCTTCTGAATAACCCGACAAGCGGATCAAGTTCTGTGCCAGATCGACAATCTTCACCGGCTCTCCCATATCCAACACGAATACTTCGCCGCCTTCAGCCAAAGTTCCAGCTTGAATCACAAGCCGTGATGCTTCCGGAATCGTCATGAAGTAACGAGTCATACGAGGATCTGTAACCGTAACAGGCCCACCTGCTGCGATTTGTTTCTTGAACAGTGGAATAACCGAACCACGCGAACCGAGTACATTGCCGAAACGTACTGCTGCGAACTTGGTATCACTGCGTTTCGCCAGGTTCTGGACGATCATTTCAGCAAAGCGTTTGGTAGCCCCCATGATATTTGGCGGATTGACCGCTTTATCAGTCGACACCATAACGAAATTGCCTACACCGCTCAAATGCGCAGCCTCTGCGACATTTTTCGTGCCGTAGACATTGTTCTTGACCGCTTCCATCGGATTTCCTTCCATTAACGGCACATGTTTATGCGCCGCTGCATGGTAAACCACATCTGGTTTATAAGTCTCCATAATTTCCAGGATGCGTGCGCGGTCCTGGACGTCGGCGATAATCGGAATAATTTCCGTGTCCGGCGCCACAGCTTGTCGAAGCTCCATATCAATCAAGTAAATGGAGTTTTCTCCGTGGCCCAGAAGCAACAGCTTTTTCGGACCAAAGCGTGCGATTTGTCGGGAGATTTCAGAGCCAATCGAACCGCCTGCTCCCGTTACGAGAATCGTCTTGCTGGTCAACTGGCTGGCGATTTTGTCCATATCCAGTTTGACTTCGTCGCGGCCCAGCAAGTCTTCAATCTTGACGTCTTGAATATCCGTCACCGACACTTTGCCGGTCATAATGTCTTCAATCATCGGGATCGTCTGTGTCCGGATCCCAGAGTCCATGCAAATTTGGATCAGCTCGGCGGTTTCTTGCTTGCCGAGTGAAGGGATGGCAATGATGATGGTGTCGATCCGGTTGTCTTTGGCGATGTCAGCAACGTTTTTTGTGTTGCCATAAACCACACGGACGCCGTAAATATCAAGGCCTTGCTTGTTCTTGTCATCATCAATATACAAGACCGGCAACAAGCCATTTTCAGGATTGGACAGCAACTGGCGTGCTACTAAGGTGCCTGCTTTTCCCGCTCCGATGATCAAGGTGCGTTTCAGCTCTAGATCCTTGTGCCGGATTTTCTTGTCACGAAACAAGCGCCATGACAGCCGTGAGCCGCCGATTAACAGGAGATGCAGCATCCACGTAATGGCCAGTGCCCGCAACAGAACATCTCCCCTGTACAGGTATTGCACCAGACCAATAACGACGATCGACCAGCTGACGGCTTTGAAGATGGAAGTCAACTCGCCAATCGAAGCATATTCCCAGACTTTGCGGTACAGGCCATAGTACATCGCCAAGGCATGATGGGCGATAAAAATCGTCAAGGCACTTGCCAGAAGAAATTGATTTTGAATAACATTCGTATAGGGATAAAGAATGTAGTAGCCGACAAAAACGGAGAAAAAGACAATCAGCGAGTCGACAATTAGTAATAGGGAAACACGGTTTTTCAGGGACAATAGGGGTCAATCCTTTCGTTATCCAGTACTATATTCATATATGGGTAAAAATTCTTTTTAAGTCTAACATATTATGAATTGGAAATGATAGGATTTTAAAAACAAAATAATACTTTTTTATTATTTATTAAGCAAATATATTCCACCATTTCCCTTTACGAATGTCTTCTGGCTCTAATACATGTAAATGGTCATCCAGGAGAATACGCTCGTTGTTTTCGAGGAAAATATCCACCATGTCATGTTGGTTCTTTTTCTCCAAATAATCGAGGCCTTCGTTGAACAGGAATGGCCGCTTGTCCAAGCTGTGGACGTCTGAACCGTAAACGTGGATCAAATTGGCGTCGATCAAGCTCATTGCTGTGCGCTGAATGGCTTTGCCGAAGCTGCCGGCAACAGAACCCGCCGTCACTTGCGCCAGTGCTCCGTGAAGCAACAGCTTTTTCAGGCGCTCCGGCTTTTCGATGATGCCTTGGTTTCGCTCGGCATGGGCGATGATCGGCACGTAATTGCGGGTGATCAATTGCTGGATGATTGGCACCGTGTAAGCCGGAATTCCTGAAGATGGCAGCTCCAGTAAAACGTATCTAGAACCCGCCATCGTCAATGCTTCTCCTGCCACGAGGCGTTCAGGCAATTTATCGGACAGCCGGCATTCCTGGCCGCTGTAGATGGTAAGAGGGAGCTGTTCTTGTGCAATCCAGCTGTTGACCAGCTCTAATTGTTTTTTCAAGGCAGCGAGGTTGGTGTTGAAGTTCGGGTGAAATGCATGGGGCGTGGCAATGATGCCTGTCAGCTGTTCGGCGACCGCTTTTTCCAGCATGCGCTTTGTCTGTTCCATGGTTTCTGCACCGTCATCCAGACCGGGAAGGATATGGGCGTGCGTGTCGATCATTATGTCGTCCTCCTCAGATGCTTAAAAAAAAGTAAAAAGGAAAGCCCTTTTTACTCTGTATTTCCGTAATATTGATAATAATAGCTGTCTTTTGCCAGAGCATAATTATTTAGCACCGCACCGATCAGGCGGCTATTGGAAGATTCGATCGCTTCTTTAGCTTTCAATGCCGTGTCCTTCTCGGTCTTTCCCGAGCTGACGACCAAAATCGTCCCTTCACATTTATTCGCCAAAATCTGCCCATCGGTTACCGAAAGAACAGGCGGCGCATCAAAGATGATCAAGTCATACATTTCCTTCAGCTGTTCGATCAGCGCTGACATCGATTTGGATGCCAGTAACTCTGCCGGGTTTGGCGGAATCGGGCCGCACGTCATCAAATCTAAACGCTCAATCGCTGTTGGGCGGATCACTTCCTGGATCGAATTTTGGCGCGTCAAAACACTCGACAAACCGACCGTATTCCCCATCCGGAATGTGTAATGCGTGGTCGGTTTGCGCATATCGCCATCCACCAGCAAGACTTTTTTGCCTTCCTGTGCGAAAACGACTGCCAGGTTTGCGGCAGTTGTCGACTTTCCTTCTGATGGTGCCGCTGACGTAACAACCAATGTGCGAATTTCTGCATCTGGTGATGAGAAGTTGATATTGGTGCGCAAGGTACGGAATTGTTCTGACACGAATGAACGGGGTGTTGTAAATGCGATGAGTTTACGCGCAGTTTCCTGCAGGACCTTTTTCTTTCTCGCCATTTTTTATCCCGCCCTTCTGTTTGATGTAGTGGTTTGTTCGAGCTTTGCTTCTTCTTTGATCGGCGAAATAACACCGAGCAACGGAACGCCGAGGATTTCTTCGATATCCTGCTGCGTTTTAATAGATGTATCCAAGTATTCAAGCAGGAACGCAATCCCTACGCCAAGCATCAAGCCGATAACAGCCGCAATGGCCATGTTCAGCATCGGGTTTGGTGCAACCGGTGACGGATTTTCCTTTAGTACAGCCGGTGACAGGATTGAGACGTTGTCGACGTTCATCAATTCCATGATTTCGCCTTCAAACACTTCCGCTGTTGTGTTGGCGATGTCCACTGCAAGTGCCGGATTTTCGTCCTGCACGGTGACATTGACCACCTGAGAATTTTCAGCGGTAGCGACCGTGATTTTACTGTTCAGCTGTTCGGCTGTCATATCAAGATCCAACTGGCTTGATACTTCATCTAAGATGGCCGGGCTTTTGATGATGACTGAATATGTATTGATCAATTGAAGATCGGTTTGGATGTTCTGGTTTGTCAATTGGGCAGCTTCCGACTGTTCCTGGTTGACCAGGATCTGTGTGGAAGTCTCATACATCGGTGTCAAGACTAAAAACGACACAACGCCTGCGATGGTGATGGCTAATATGGTCATAAGGGCAATTAACCCGGCCCGTTTTTTCAAGGTTTTAAACAAGTCTTGTAAGCTGATGGTTTCTTCCATGTAGTGATTATCTCCTTTTATTTTCATATTCTTATCATTTTTGATTCATAAACAACATAAAATAGTATAGCATAGGAAAGAGTCGAAAGAACTTCCAATTTTAAAATGTTTTATAGGCTATTAGAAGGAATTATGCTATCTTTATTTGTAAGTATAGGTGTTTTTTGAAAGGAGTATTCGATGAATTTGTATAAAATTGGCGCAGCAATTGCTGTTATTATTTGTGTAGTTGTCTTAGTATTTAGCTATTTAACGTGGCAGGACAAACTGGAGAACGTGCTGGATAAACCTGAGGAAGTGGCTGCACAAACAGGAGAGACAAAAAAAGAGGAACTGCAAACCAAAACAAGCGTCAATACTGTGAACGTTGAGGAATTGACTTTGAAAATGGATATACAGGTCCGCGAGCTGCTATTGGATCGTCACAGTAATGACGAAACCCTGAAGATGCTGATTACCGGTTCTGCAGCTCTTGACTCGGGTGCACCAGGCTATGCTGAACTGCTGAAAGATGCAGTAACAAAAGCTTATGGTGACTTTGTCGAAATGGAAGTGCTTTCAATAGAAGGAACTTCTCAGTCATTGGTCAATGTCGACTTGTCCGCGGGCTATGATTTGGTACTGCTCGAACCGATGACGCTGATGAACAACGATCGCCTCGCCATCGAACAAGAGCGCGAACATATTAAAGCTTTTGATGCTGCCATGACTGCTGAAGTGGCAGATGCCGTACTCTTACTCCATCCCCCACAGCCGATCTACGGTGCCGGCTATTATTTGGCACAGGTCGCCGCATTAGATGAATTTGCAGCGACAAACGGCTATGCTTACATTGACCATTGGTCGGCATGGCCGGATACTGACGACGAACTGCTGAAAGACTATTTAACTGACGATGGCTTGCCAAATGACAAAGGCGCAGAGACATGGGCACAAGAACTGGAAGCGTATTTTATCGCTGACTAAAGGGGAATTTGTTGATGAGCAGAAAAGAGAAAAAGACCAAGAAGAAAAAATGGCCGTGGGTGTTAGGAATTCTGGGATTGATCGTTATTGGTCTTGGCGTTTACTTGTTTACGATTTATAGTAGCTTTACCAACACATTGGATGAAATCCACGAACCAATCGAGCGCGAAGCATCAGACAAACGCACGACAGACCAGGAAGTTGTCCTGGACAACCAAGATCCCTTCTCGGTCTTGTTATTGGGTGTTGATGAACGCGAAGACGACCGCGGCCGTTCAGATACGGTCGTTGTCATGACCGTCAACCCGGCAGAAGGATCCACGAAGATGGTATCGATTCCGCGTGATACGTATACCGAGATTGTCGGACGCGGCACCATGGATAAGATCAACCACGCTTACGCTTTCGGCGGCATTGAAATGTCGATGGCGACAGTGGAAAACCTATTGGATATTCCAATTGACTATGTGATGCAAGTGAACATGGAAGGCTTTAAGGACATTGTCGATGCAGTCGGCGGCGTGGAAGTGAACAATGCGATGGCGTTTGATGAATTCGCCGCTGGAAACATTGAGTTGAACGGCGAGGAAGCATTGGGTTATGTCAGAATGCGCAAGCAAGATCCTGAAGGCGACTTTGGCCGCCAGAACCGCCAGAAGCAAGTGATTCAAGCGATTATGAAAAGAGGCGCATCGGTCAACAGCTTGTTGAATTACAAGGGCATCTTCACTGCACTCGGCGACAACGTCCGCACGAATATGACGTTTGACGAGATGATGGATGTCCAGTCGAATTACCGCGATGCGATTGGGACAGTGGATCAGATTATTGTAGAAGATGGTGTTGGCGAGACAATCAATGGCATTTGGTATTATATGATGGATGATGCTGAGTTGGCAGAGATCCAGGCTGCGTTGAAAGCGCATTTGAATATGTGAGATTTAAAAGCGTAATCCTAATAGGGTTGCGCTTTTTATTGTTTTTGTGGTGTTTTATAGGTCGCTCGGGTGCTTTGGAGTGGACTCCCGCGATAAGCCGGGCAGCTGAAGTGCGCTGCCAGTCTTATCGCTCCGTCCACTCCTTGACGCACCGTTCGCTTGGGGTTGTGGGGATACGCGGCAAACTTGTGGTGTGTGTGGGGGAAAGTGAGCGTGGGGTTCTGGAATCGCTTGGCGGCGGTGGTGCACGCGCCGGCGCTTAGTGAGGGAAATTCAAAAGTGGATGCGGTTTCCGGTAGCTGGGGCAAGACACAAATGCCCCTAAATTTGTGGCTCTCCCGCTGCCGTCCCTGTGTCGGACTCAAATGTTTTTTCAATTTGTGGCCGACACAGGGACGTCCTCCCATGCTCTGATCCTACATGTCGCTAACAAGAAAGAGATTCGAGAGTCGTTTTTGGCGGGTCCTATAAGTCGCTCGGGTGCTCTGGAGTGGACTCCCGCGATAAGCCGGGCAGCTGAAGAACACTGCCAGTCTTATGGCTCCGTCCACTCCTTGACGCACCGTTCGCTTGGTGTTGTGGGGATACGCAGCAAACTTGTGGTGTCTGTGGGGGAAAGTGAGCGCGGGGTTCTGGAAGCGCTTGGCGGCGGTGGTGCACGCGCCTTCGCTTGGGGAGAAAAAACATTTTGGGTTGCGGTAGCCGGGGCGAGACACAAATGTCCTCCAATTTGTGGCTCGCCCGTTGCCGTCCCTGTGTCGGACTCAAATGTTTTTCAATTTGTGGCCGACACAGGGACGTGTTCACACGCTAGATCCTGCTGCATCCTATGAATATAGAGTGATGGCAGTAGTTTTGGTGAAGTTCTAAAAGCCGCTCTGGTGCTCTGGAGTGGACTCCCGCGAGAAGCCGGGCAGCTGAAGGGCCGCTGCCAGTCTTATCGCTCCGTCCACTCCTTGACGCACCGTTCGCTTGGTGTTGTGGGGATACGCAGCGAACTTGTGGTGTGTGGGGGGGAAAGTGAGCGCGGGGTTCTGGAAGCGCTTGGCGGCGGTGGTGCACGCGCCGGCGCTTAGTGAGGGAAATTCGAAAGTGGATGCGGTTTGCGGTTGCTTGGGCGAGACACAAATGCCCTCCAATTTGTGGCCGACACAGGGACGTCCTCCCATGCTCTGATCCTACATGTCGCTAACAAGAAAGAGATTGAGGAGTAGTTTTTCGTTGATTTCTATAAGTCGCTCGGGTGCTCTGGAGTGGACTCCCGCGATAAGCCGGGCAGTTGAAGGGCGCTGCTCGTCTTATGGCTCCGTCCACTCCTTGACGCACCGTTCGCTTGGGGTTGTGGGGATACGCGGCAAACTTGTGGTGTGGGGGGGGGAAGTAAGCGTGGGGTTCTGGAAGCGCTTGGCGGCGGTGGTGCACGCGCCTTCGCCTGGGGAGAAAAACATTTTGGGTTGCGGTAGCCGGGGTGAGACACAAATGTCCTCCAATTTGTGGCTCGCCCGTTGCCGTCCCTGTGTCGGACTCAAATGTTTTTTCAATTTGTGGCCGACACAGGGACGTCCTCCCATGCTCTGATCCTACATGTCGCTAACAAGAAAGAGATTGAGGAGTAGTTTTTCGTTGATTTCTATAAGTCGCTCGGGTGCTTTGGAGTGGACTCCCACAGGAAAGCGTCCACTTGAAACGATTTCTCCCCACCAACTCCATCTATCTTTCATCTTTATTCTTTCACCTGCTATCTCCGCCTCTCTATTTTTTTCCACACAAAAACCCGCTCCTGTCGATCAGGGAGCGGGTTTTTGTGGGCTATTTTACCGGGCCATCTGGCGTTCCGGTAAAATCATCACTTTTTTTTTATAGTCACTGAATTTGAGTTTCTTTAAATCGTATTCATGTACAAAATGTACAAAGGCTTGCCGTGGCATCCCGAGCTTTTTTGCGCTCACCGATGGCCCCATGTTGTCCTTGATGTAGACGTCTTTGATGACTTCTACTAAGGCCTTGTTATGTCGCCGCTCTACTTTTTCTCTATAAGAGTCGTACTCCGTCATAAGCCTTTCAACTCGCTTTCCTATGGATTTATATAGGTCTTGTGTAGCTTCCCCCTACTTATATTTCCATTATAGTATCTGAAAGCCGATAATACTAGTCTAAATGGCATGTTTTTTTCTGCAAACTTATGATATTTACACTACTTGTCATTATTATAGAAACTTTCAGCTTATTTACCACATTAAAAGTTCTCAAAGGTTTAGTGCAGCCTAAATGAAAACTTCTTGGTCTCAGCTTCTTTGATGAAGTTTTCCATGACATGATCACTTTCAAACTCATTGGCTTTGACACGGTCCCGCTTGGAGATTTTCTGGTATTGCGTTTCATTCGACAGCAATTTTTCGATCTGCGCCTGAACGCCGAAAAGTTCGCTGTCTGCCGAGAACGAATCGCCGCTTTCGTACGGCGGCAACTGATGAAGAAAGCCTTCCGTCAATCCAAACTGGTCATTGATCTTGGCGGCGATTCCCGGAATGCCGCAGCCTGCCGCTTCAATGAGCGGAACGCCCATGCCGACAAAACAGAAGCTGTCCTGCAATGCGCGCTTTTTATCCGCATACGTGAACGCGCCGTGCATAAAGATGTGGTCACGCGCCGGAGAATTGGCGATTTTTTCACGAAGGCAGTCTTCGCCCTGACCCGTCCCATAAATATGGTACGTAAACGCCGGGTCGATTTCGACCAGCTTTTCCATGATGTCGACCATATAATAATTATACGTTCGGAAATGCGCCAGCTGTCCCATAGAGACAATGCGGCGCGACCCGAAGTTGCACAATGTTTTCGTCGGCGAACAAAAGTCCAGCGGCATCGGGAAGATGGTATTGTTCAAAGGCTCGCCAATTGCCTGTTCCGTCATTTTTTGGATCGATGGATTCATGAACAGCAGTTTCGTGTAGAATTTTGGATCGATCAACTTGAGGGTTTTGAGTACACCGTCCATACAGTCCTGTTTATAGCTTTCCGGGTGGTAGACGCCGGACAGCCGTTTGCTGGCAGGCAGCAGATAAGACAATAGGAACGACTTTGGCCCGAACGAATAAACCAAATCGAATTTTTCGTCAAAACGCTTGCTCAGCATCTTGGTGAGGAGCCACAGATTGACTGAAGGATCTCTTTTGTCATCGTCCACCACAATGGTCACGCCTTTGACGGATTTCAGTTCGCGCAGCAAAGGTCCTCCGCTGCTGAACAAGAACAGCGTCACGTTATAGCCGTGGGCGCTGAGCCATTTGACCATGCGCACCACCAGCATTTCCACGCCGCCCATCTTCATGTTTTTATGAATAAGTGCAATCGATTTGATGGGCCGTGTCCGTTTTTCAAAACTAAAGAATTGGTCGTTTCCGAATGTTATCAAGTACTCACCTCTTCTGGCGGAATATTTTCTATTGTTTCTCTATAAAATCTGCATATTTGTATTTTTGGATGTACCAGTCCAGTGCAATGCCCAAGCCGATTCCAAATGGTGTAAACGGCGCAAAGCCCAGAACTTGCTTTTGGGCGATTGGAGATGCTTTCGAATAAAGCGCAGCTTCATTTCCTTTAGTCCCGCCCAGGTCATTTCCCGGGAAATATTCATTCAGCAAGCCATTGATCTGCTGCGACAGCTCCCTGTCATCCAAACGGGCATTGGCTCCAATTTCATAGCGCTGACCCGCATCTCCTAAATGGAACATGGTATCGATCGCTTCGCATAAATCACCAACAAACAGCCAATTGCGTTGCTGCCCGCTTTCAGGGATGGGCAGGTCGCCGTCCAGCGCTTGCCGTATTAAGGCTGGGATCAGCTCGTCTTCCTGCTGCATCGGCCCGAAGATTTCCGGGCTGGCCGTGGTGACGATATCCAAACCGTGCTGCTCGTGGAACTTCTGAATCATCGCATCGGCTCGTTCTTTACTTTCACTGTATAAGGTGTCATTGGGTTTATCTGCAAGAGACAAATGATGAAAGCGCGATCGGGCGTATTCCGGTTTCGGCTGATGTGCATCTACCATCCAAGCACTTTGTGCGGCATGCAACAGGTTTAGTGTGCCGAGCACATTGGTTTGTTCGTAAAGGCGAATTTCCCCGACCCGTTCCACACTGCGCGTTTCCGCTGCAAAATGGAGGATGTCGGTAATGTCATACAGCTCGAACAAATGGCTGATGGCGTAAACGTTCCGGATATCGACCCGGTGGAACGAATAACGGTTTGCCTGCTCGGGACAATGGATCCTTTTCTGATTGGCCGCTTCGATGTTGTAGTCGATATTAACAATCTGATAATCCGGGTATTTGTTCAAATAATAATGGATCATATTGGAGCCGATAAATCCGTGGCCACCGGTAATAAGTATGGTTTTAGCGCTCATAGCCGCTCTCCTCTCTTATTGGATTCTTACGATTCACGGGCGAGGCAGTCGTTCCGAATCCCTCATTCCCCAATCTTTCGAACCACATCTTTTTTATATCGTAGAACTTTAAAGTTAAATGTAGGTTAAAAGACGTTATTTTCTAAATATTTAATTAGTATACAATATAAATGGATATTCTGCATTACTTATTATAATTTTTTACAGTCTTTAGTTACACATTTGTTCGAAATAGTCGTGACTATATATTTAACTGGAAAATTTTCGTTGTTAATTAATTGTTTTATAGTATAAATTTATTTTCTTGTATCATATTATAGGTCTTTTTATTTATTCCGCGCTGGTAATAGTTTATATGGGGGTATAGCGCCTTTAAAAGCGAAGAAATGGGGGTTAAAGGAGAGAGTCTGGGATTTAATCAGGCGGGAACAGGGTCAGAAGAATCAGTAGTGGTGGCAGGAGGAAGAAGTCGCTTGGGAGTGGTAGTTTTCGTTGGGTTCTATAAGTCGCTCTGGTCGCTCTGAAGTTTTCGAAGCGTTCTACAA